>CANMZT010000010.1 GCA_947502405.1 uncultured Algibacter sp.
AATGTAGCACAGATCACAGCAAGCGATCAGTTTGATCCAGATAGTGATCCAACTACAGACAATACGGTAGATGAAGACGGCGATGGCAATGGCGATGATGATGACGAAGATGAACTTACCATAGCTCCAGCGCAGGCAGATTTATCATTAACTAAAATAGTTGTTGATGGAGATACAACGCCACTTGTAGGGTCAGAAATCACTTTTGAAATTAGAGTATTTAATGACGGGCCACAAGATGCCACAGGAGTAGAAGTGATGGATTTATTACCATCAGGATATGACTTTGTGTTATATAGTTCAACATCGGGAGTATATGATGAGACTACGGGGTTATGGACATTAGGAACAGTGCTTTCAGGAGAATCAGAAACATTATTAATAGACGTTTTAGTGAATGCAACAGGAGATTATTTCAATGTTGCAGAAGTAATTTCTTCAGATGTATTTGATCTAGATTCAGTTCCAAATAATGATGATGGTGATCAAAGTGAGGATGATGAAGACAATGCTGTAGTGACACCTATAGAATCTATCTCAGACCTTTCATTAGTAAAAACTGTAGTAGATAATGATATAACGCCATTAGTAGGTTCAGAAATTACATTTCAAATTACAGTAACTAATGATGGGCCTCAAGATGCCACAGGTGTATCTGTTACAGATGCATTACCATCTGGATACGACTTTGTATTATTCAGTTCTACATCGGGCGTATATGATGAATCAACAGGGGTATGGAATATAGGAGGTATAGCTTCTGGAGAATCAGAAACATTGTTAATAGATGTATTAGTTAACGCTTCAGGCGACTACTTGAATATAGCAGAAGTGACATCATCTAATACCACAGATTCAGATTCTACACCAAATAATGATGATGGCGACCAGAGTGAGGATGATGAAGATAGCGCAAGTGTTACACCAGTAATTTCGGTGGCAGATTTATCATTAACAAAAGATGTTGTGGATGGTGATACAAACCCATTAGTAGGTACAGAAATCACATTTATAATAACGGTAACTAATGATGGTCCGCAAGATGCAACAGGTGTAGAAGTTACAGATCTATTACCATCAGGTTTTGATTATATCTTATTTAGTTCTACATCTGGAACTTATGATGAGACAACAGGAATTTGGAATGTTGGTAACATTGTTAACGGTGCAACAGAAACTTTATTGATAGATGCTTTAGTTAACGGATCTGGTGATTATTTAAACATTGCACAAATCTCAAATTCAGATGTTGCAGATAATGATTCTACACCAAATAACGATGATGGTGACCAGAGTGAAGATGATGAGGATAATGTGTTAGTTACTCCAGTTGATGCTATGGCCGATTTATCTCTTGCAAAAACAGTTGTAGATAATGAGATTATGCCAAATGTAGGTGATGAAATTACATTCCAAATTACAGTAAGTAATGCAGGTCCAGACGCTGCTACAGGTGTAGAGGTTATAGACTTGCTACCACAGGGATTCGACTTTGTTCGTTTTAGTGCAACATCAGGAATATATGATGAAGTAACTGGTTTATGGACGGTAGGCACCGTTCCTAACGGAAGCTCACAAAGTTTATTTATTGATGTAATTATTAATGAGCCAACAGGAACAGCAGGCGAGTACTTAAATGTTTCAGAGATTATAGCAAGTGATGTTATAGACCCTAACAGTACACCAAATAATGATGACGGAGACCAAAGTGAGGACGATGAAGATAGTATTTTGGTAATGACTGAAACAGCAGATTTAAGTTTATCAAAATCTGTAAGCAACATGAATGCTAATGTAGGCGACATAGTAACATTTACACTTCAAATAGATAACGCAGGAGTTGATGCGGCTACTGGAGTTTCTTTAGAAGATATCTTACCAATTGGCTACAGCAACATTAGCAATATTAGTAACGGTGGAGAACTAATTGGAAACATCATTACTTGGTCAGGATTGAATGTGCCTTTAACAGGGCTTACAGTTACCTATGATGCTACTGTAAACATGCCAACATTACAGGCGGGTGAGTATTTAAACATTGCCCAAATTACTGGAAGCGATCAGTTCGATCCTAATAGTGAACCAGATAATGATGATGGCGATCAAAGTGAAGATGATGAAGATAGTGCATTTATTAATACCCCAATTGCTGATATAGCAGTAACCAAAACTGTAGATAATACAAACCCATCAATAGGAGAAACTATTGTGTTTACAATAGTAGCAAATAATCTTGGAGGTATAGACGCAACATCGGTTGAGATTCTTGATGCATTACCTAGCGGATATGAGTTTGTATCCTTTAATGCTACTGCAGGAAGTTATAGTGAGCAAACTGGATTGTGGGTAATACCTCGTGTTACAGCAGGTAGCTCTGAAACTTTAGAAATTACTGTTGAGGTGGTAGATGTTAATGATTATATAAATACAGCATCGCTAGAATTCTTAGATCAAATAGATGGTAACGAAAACAACGATACTGATCAGGCTACAATAGAGCCACAATGTTTACATATTTACAACGAGTTCTCGCCTAACGGAAATGGTAAAAATGAGTTTTTCGTAATTGATTGTATTAACAATTACCCAAATAATGAATTGCAAATTTATAACAGATGGGGTAATGTAGTTTACATTAAAGAGGGTTACGATAACACGTTTGATGGTATATCAAACGGAAGAGCGGTTGTGAACAAAAACAAAAAATTACCAGTAGGGACATACTATTACATTCTTGACCTCGGAGATGGATCTGAACCAAGAGCAGGATGGCTTTACATAGTAAGATAAATTTAGAACACAGTATATAGTTTAAAACATAAGAATTTAAAGATGAACTTAAAATTTAAAATAGTATTTAGTCTAGCTCTAGCATTTACATGTTTTCATGTAAATGCACAGCAAGATCCGCAATATACAGACTACATGTTTAATACATTAACTGTAAATTCTGCCTATGCTGGTTCTAGAGGGCACTTAACCGCTACAGGATTGTACCGAACGCAGTGGGTAGGTCTTGATGGTGCACCAGAAACCCAGACCTTTAGTGTGGAATCTCCAGTAGGTAAAAATGTAGGTTTAGGTGTTGTATTGGTAAACGATAGATTAGGACCATCAGATGAATTTTTCTTAGATGCTAACTTTTCATATACCATTAATCTAAATTACGATAGCAAGCTGTCTTTTGGGATTAAGGGTGGATTAAGGTTGTTGAATGTTGATTGGTCTAGAGGATCATTTCAGGAACAAGAAAATGTATTTCAACAAAATATAGATAATCGATTTTTGCCTACTATAGGTGCTGGTGTTTACTGGCATAATGATAATAGCTATTTAGGATTATCTGTACCTAATTTTTTAACAAGCGAGCACTACGATGGCGTGCAAAATGCAGTTGCTGCAGAACGTTTACATTACTTTTTAATTGGTGGTAAAGTGTTTGACTTAAGCCCAAGAATAAAATTAAAACCAGCCTTTTTAGGAAAGTTTGTAGTTGGTGCACCAATAATAGTGGATTTATCAGCAAATGTAATGTTTGATGATGTATTTAGGCTAGGTTTAGCATACCGTTGGGACGATTCCGTAAGTGGTCTATTAGGATTTCAATTAGGTCCAAAATTAATGATAGGCTATGCTTATGATGCTACTACTACACGTTTAAACAATTTTAACTCTGGAACACATGAAATTATGTTACGTTTTGAATTAAGATCTAGAGAAAAACAATTAAAATCACCACGATTCTTCTAAAATATAAGCTACATGAAAAACATAATTACACTTTTATTTTTAGCTACTGCAAGCATCACAATGGCACAAAACTCTAACGAGAAAGCCGATAAGTTGTTTGATAGAATGTGGTACAAAGAAGCATCAGCATTATACGAATTAGAGCTGAAAAAGGCAGAAAGAAAGAAAAAGGGGTTTAATAATGCTACTGATTCTACTTATGTAAATCTTTTAAAACGAGCTGGCGATTCTTATTATTTTAATACCGATATGGAAAATGCCCATAGATGGTATGATAAATTGGTGTCTGATTTTTACTCTGATGTAGATACCGAATATATTTTTAGATACGCACACAGTTTGCAGGGTATTGGAAAATACAGAGAGGCTAAGCGCTGGATGAAAGAGTTCTCTAAAAGAACTAAAAATAAAGACGATCGTTCACCTAACTTCAGTCAAGAAAAAATAACCGTTGAAGATATTTTAGATATAGAACCTAGGTTTGTACTTAAAAATATATCAACAAACACCAAGTATTCAGATTTTGGGCCAATGTACTATAAAGACAAGTTGGTGTATTCATCAGCCGTAGATAGTTCAACATTTCATACTAGAATTTACCACTGGAACGAGCAACCTTTTTTAAATATGTATTTAGGAGCGTTGAATGCCATAGAATCTGACGTAAAACTAATTGATGAGTTTTCAGATAAATTGAACACACGCTATCATGAGGCTACTTTAGCATTTTCACCAGACGAAACTAAAGTATATTTTACCAGAAATAATTACGATGGCGATTTAGGACGTGATGGCAAAGGCACTAATCATTTAAAATTATACAGTGCAGAGTTACGAAAAAATGAAGATAGTTTGCCTCAATGGAAAAATGTAAAAGAGCTTCCCTTTAATAGTGAAGATTACTCAGTTGGTCATCCAACAGTGAGTAAGGACGGAAAGCTTCTATATTTTGTTTCTGATATGCCGGGATCCATTGGTGCTACAGACATTTTTGTTGTAGATATTTTGGAAGAAAACGAAACTACCAAACTAGACAGCACTTTTACAGGTTATTCCAGACCAAGAAATTTAGGGGATAAGGTGAATACTGCTGGTAGAGAAATGTTTCCTTATATCACTAACAATGCCTTGTATTTTGCTTCTGATGGTCACTTGGGTTTAGGAGGTCTTGATGTGTATGAAAGTAGGGTGATTGAAGAACAATTTCAAAATCCTGTAAACCTTGGGGCACCCCTTAATAGCAAGCTAGATGATTTTGGGTTTATAGTGAATGAAGCTAAAGATAGAGGGTTTGTATGTTCTAATAGGTTAGAAGGAAAGGGCGATGATGATATTTATTCCTTTGTGCGCTTGCCTGCACCAGAAGGTCCACCTTGTGAACAAGCCATTAGAGGTTATGTGTCGAATGCCATAACTGGCGAACGTATTTCAAATGTAAATATGAATTTATTTTCTGATACGGGTAAGTTGTTAGAAACTATAAAAACCAATATTGCTGGCGCATATACATTTAGTACAGTTTTAGATTGTGCAACACCATATAAAGTTACAGCAGAAAAAACAGGTTATGAGCTTAAGGAGAAACCAACACTTACATTAAATGAAAATGGAGAGACTGTTGTTGCCCTTGGCTTAGAAACCTTAAACGAACTTATAGTTGAAGAACGGGGAGTTTTAAAAATAAAGATTGGTATTATTTATTTTGATTTGGATAAATCGTTTATACGCAATGATGCCGCTGTAGAACTTAATAAAATTGTATTGTTAATGACGCAGTATCCGCAAATGGTAATCAAGATTGAATCGCATACCGATTCCAGAAATTCTCAATCTTATAACTTAAGCTTGTCAGATAGAAGAGCAAAATCTACAAGAGAATATATAATTAGCCAAGGGATAGATGGTAAAAGAATTGAGAGTGCCAATGGTTTTGGGGAATCTCAGCTAATTAATGATTGTATCGATGGAGTAAGCTGTTCTGAAACGGAACATCAGCTTAACAGACGATCAGAATTTATAATTACTAAAATGTAGATTTATAAAGCTTAAGGGAATCTACTCTTATGTATAGTCTAAGGTTGGTTAATAGCGATTTCTTGACAAACATTTAGTAGAGAGTGAAGCGAGCATTTATGCTCGCTTCTTATTTTACGTACTTATAGATTTTTTCTAACAGACTTTTTTTATCAAATGGTTTTGGTAGTATAGCATTTGCTCCAGCCTGTTTAAATCGTTTTAAGTCTTCTTTAAACACTTCAGAAGATATGACTACAATTGGGGTTTTTCTATATTCTTTCGAGAGATTACGTATTGAAGTAGTTATATCCATAGCACTAAAACCTTCAATAGTGTTAGATAATAATATTAAATCTACGTTATGATTAATAATATGTGGAACAACATCATTACCATTTGTAATAATGTTTAAATAAAAGCCGCCTTCATTAGCTATGATTTTTAATACAGATAATTGAATTAATTCAGCATTTTCAACCAACAATATACTCTGTTTAGAAGCTAAGTTACCTTTCAAATCTTCTACTAATTTATTTTTTAAACTTTTATTATATCTCGTAAGTTTAAAACTAATATTACAAGTAAATTTACTGCCGCCATTAACCTCGCTTTCAACATTTATGTTGCCGTTCATTTTTAAAACTAAATATCTTACAATGGATAACCCTAGTCCAATACCATTATTATTTTCGATTACAGAGGGAAATTTTTTAAATCTAACAAATATCAGTTCATGGTTTTCTGGATGAATTCCAATGCCAGTATCGCTAACGGCTATTTGTATGTTAGCTTTATTAGCTCTTTCATAATTTAAAGAGACACTAAGATTTATAGAGCCCTTTTTTGTGAATTTAATAGCATTATCAAGTAGGTTGCCTACAATTTGTTTTAACCTGTAGGAATCTCCGTTTAAATATTCTGGCAGTTTTGGGTCTAGAATATAATTGAACTCAAGATTTTTTTTAGTAATGAGGTGTTTATAAGCTTCAATCAGTTCATTTAAAAGCTCTTCTAAACTAAATACTTTATCAACTAAAATAAGCTTACCAGATTCTATTTTTGAGAGATCTAAAACATCTTCAATTCGGTTTTTTAAATCTCTATTGGCAGATTTAATAATATTGATATAGTTTTTCTGGTCAGAGCTTAAATCACTATCAATTAATAATTCACTAAATATTATTGAAGCTGTTATTGGGTTTCTTAGTTGATGGCTAAAATTAGCTATGAAGTTATTTTTAAAGGCTTCTTTTTCTAATAAATACTCATTTTTAAGTTCTAATACCTGACTATTTATTATGGATTCGTTTCTCGTTTGTGCAGTAAGTTGATAATTATTGTAATGTTTGGTTAAATCTTCAATTACTATTAAATTCTCATTACTTTTTTCGGAGTATATAGTAATATCAGTAATAAAAGTATTTGTTTTGAACTCTATATGAATACATGAAAATTCAAAGCATTCATTTTTTATTATGTTTAGATTTTCAAGTATTTCAAAAAATGGATGGATATTTTGAATTTTACAATGGCGTTTAATGAAAAATAAAGTGTCATCACTCTCTATTACGTTTCCGTAATCATCAATTAAGATATATTGAAAATTATGTTTATGATATTTTTTTTTGTAATTATCTAACATCAAATCTAACTCTTAAAATAACTCCCTAGCTAATTTAGAGAAAAGAGATTCAACTCTACTACCAGTTTTAGCACTTACAAAAAATTCGACAAGAGGTTTAAAAGTACCGGTGTGTTGTGTTAAATATGCTTTATTAACCAAATCTACTTTGTTACCAACTACTTTTACAGGAATATTTTTGTAATTTTCACTTAAGAAACTTAGTTCAGATTTAAGATTTTTAAACGTTTCGGGTCTAGATAAATCAAATACATAAATAAACCCATGAGTTCCTAAAAGATAGGAGGTTCGTGTTTTTTTAATATCGTCCTGCCCTTCCAAATCCCAAATAACGAGAGAAACAGACGTTTTATTATCACTTATTTCAATAGTTTTTTTTGAAATATGAACACCAATTGTAACCTTATAGTCTTCAGAAAATGTATTTTCAACAAAACGTCTTATTAATGAGGTTTTGCCAACTCCAAAATGACCTATTAAAACAATTTTTTTAGATGTTATCATTTTTAAAAAAAGCCTCTAATTTTGTGGTTAGTTTTGTTTTGTTATTCAAATTTTTAATTACACTTTTTTCATTTACAAATTTAAGAATTTGATCCTCAAGTTTATCTTTATATATGATGTTATATACTCCTGAGACTACAACAGCGATATAGAATGAAGAAAAGTTTTGAAGATGTATATGGTATAAATCGTATTCAATGTATTGCAGGTCTTGTTCTTCTTTTTTAAATGCATCTTCTACAAAACTTTTGATGGCTGTAAGCATACCGGCCACCATGTCTTCATCAGCCATTTTGGTTTTGGAATATTTCGCCAAAACTATTCCAGAACCTTTTTCAATGATGATAACCTGTTCTATTTTAGCATTAGTTTGATCTTGAATAATTAAGTCTGATTCTTCAATGCCAGAAGCTCTAGATTTTGCTTTTCTAAACAAGCGTTTAAATGAAAACGTTTTATTAATTTGATTGTTTATGTTTTCAGATAACAATTTCATCTCATGCTGTACATAACGTTTTACCATTTGCCCAAGAATGGGGAAAAGTGCTTCTACAACTGAGTCTTTAGAATGTTTTATTTCTTCTTTTAATGCCTCGGTAATAGAAGGACCAAGTGTGTCTGGAATTTCTTTTATAAACTGTTGTAACTTTTTATTTATTATTGGATCTACCTTGGTTGATAGATTTTTCCTTTCATTAACTGTGCTTTCAAGAATCTTTATTTTTTTTTCAATAGATGAAGCAAACTCTCGCTCATCGGTAAGCAGAATATCTTTTATAATACTTAGTTTTTCATCTTGATTCATGTAAGAAAACAAATTTATTCACTAATTCTTTCTCCTAATTTTATGAAGAGTTCACTTAATAATTTGCGATTAACTTTTTCGTTATCAAGAGTATCCAATTTATCGTTTATTGAATTTTCTAAATCGGTAATTCTAATGTTAATATCAGTACTTAGTGAGTCAATATTTTGCAAAAGCTCCGATTCTACACTGCTAATTAAGTTTTGTAGTTCTTCTTTTTTTGCTAAAATATCTGCTTTTATACTTTCAAATTCAGAATTGTATGCCTGAATATTTTCACCAAAAATGAGATCTTTTATAGCATCAATTTTTGATGTAGTGTCTTTGGAATTGCCGTTTATATGTTCTTTTGGGTCTTTAATCGCTTGTTCTTTCATTTTCAGGAAGTTTTATGATTAATAACAAAAGTAGTTTAAAACTAGTTAAAAGTTGAATATGAAATTATGAATTTAATAATTTTATAAATAATGATTAGAAATTATGAGCTTTAAATTTAGTTTTATCAACTTTATTGAGTTTAATTAGCAATAAAATTTTTCAAAATTTACTTTTTTGAGAAGTTTTTTATCCAATATGCTCCACCATCATATATTTTCTTTTGAATAATAGTAATTTCTTTTTATAATCGTGGGGTTTATTATCATACAATATATCCGCAATTTAAACTCGTAGAATACTTCCATACTAACTTATTTAGTTTCCTTTTAATCCAAGATTTTATTTTCCGTTTGAGTTCTACAAAAATGGTGATTAACCTAAAATTTAAGTATTATGACAACATAAGTGAGTGCTGAAAGTAAAAACGTAAAGGCATCAGCCACCGTTAAAAATGAAGTCAAGAAAAAATTGACTCAAAAAATGATTGGACTTCAAATTAAAGAACTACCTATCAGAAGGCTTATTCCGTACCTAATTAACCAAGAAAACCCTTTAACGAGGAAGCTCTTAAGCAACTGTCTGAAAGCATCGAAGAACACGGTGTCCTGCAACCTAATACAGTCCGAAAATCTGGAAAAGATTACATCATCATCATGGGAGAGCGAAGGTATCGTGCAAGTAAGTTGGCAAAAAAGAAAACAATTCCGAGTATCGTAAGGGAATATGCAAATAATAATGTTCTGGAAATTCAAATTATCGAAAACCTACAAAGACAGGATGTTGAACCTACAGAAGAAGCCGAAGCGGTAGCATTCCTAAGCGAAAAATATGCACCAGCAGAGATTTCAAAACGGTTGGGAAGAACAGAAAACTTTGTAAGACAACGCTTAAAATTAGCAGGTTTAATTGAAGGTTTTAAAGTCTTTGTTCGTAATGGCGAAATGACGATTTCGTTAGGTGTAGGTGTTGCACTTTTCGAGCCAGAGGAACAGCAAATGATGCTGGAGACAATGGGAGAAGAATTTAATACCCATCAAATTAATCAGATGATTAAAAACCAGACCTACGATTTGGAAAATGCACCTTTTGATGTGGTCGATGAAAAATTGATTACTAAAGTTGGAGCTTGTACAACATGTCCATTCAACGCAGCAAATCAAGGTAATTTGTTTGGCGATGGTAAAATGGTGTGTACAAAATCAGCCTGTTATGAAACGAAGAAAAATAAGTCATTTTTGAACTTGATTGAAAAATCGAAGAAAGAAAATGTGCTGTTGATTGCTGAAATTCGAAAATATTGGGCTGATGACGAGAATAATCAGCTCATTATATCTCAATTGGAAAAAATGGATTGAAAGTTTATCTTTTGGATGATGTTGAAATAATCGAAGATCCAATTAAACCTACAATTGAAGCGATTAAGATAGAATACCAACATTACGACTATTCTGAAGATGAACTAAAAGCTGAACTTGAAGAAGCGGTTGAAGTTTACAAGGAAGAATTGAAAATTTATAATTCCGCCAAAGAAAACGGATTTGTAAATGGTGTTATGTTTCATCCAAAAACGTATGTACACAAATCAATCTTTGTGAAGCTAGTAGAAGGTTCAAAAACTGAAAGTTCTACGTATTCAGAACCGTTTGCAAATCGAAAAATGGCAGAGTGTTCGCCTGAAGAACAAATCGTTAAAATCAACGAAAGAGAAACTCGTAAGAGACATATCGAGCACAATAAGGAATTTGAGGACATAGTTCAGATGATTCGTGGAACTGATTACATCGAAAAGAAGAAATCAATTTCGGTTGATGAAATGGTGGCTTTCTCATTAAGTTTATTTGAAAATAATGTGGACTACGTAGGTCGACAAAAACACTTTTCGAAATTATTGGGCAACACATCCAAGAAGACTGATGTGGAAACTGTCGAGAATTTCAAAAAGAATTTCAAAAAGGAAACCTTCTATAAGTTGATTCGGTACATTCTTACCAAGCAAGTACATTTTGGCGAAAGCAATCATGTTAATAGTCTAACGAACATTTCATTCTACAATGCGATGCAAGGGTATTATAAAACCAAAATTGCAATATTGAAAAGGAATATGTAGAAGAGAGAAACAAGCGTGAAGCACGTTTGAAAGAGCGAATAGGAAATCTTGAAAAGAAAATTCAGGAATTAAACGATTAGTTTTTGTTGTTGGAAGTAAGGGTCAGCATTCGTGCTGGCTCTTATTTTTTTATATAGTTCTTCATAAAAAAGAGTAAGTAGAAAGTACTCAATCAATATCAACGCAAAGATAAACTCGTAAAATACACCCATCAAAAGACTACGACATAAAGCCTTCGCATCATCCAACGCTTATTTATTCCGTTTCCTTTTGAGCTGTGATTTTAACTTCCGTTTAGGTAGTGCTCAAATATTGTTTAATCAAAAAATCTTAGAATTATGAAACAAGTATCTGAAAAATTTAACATGTCATTACAAGAAGCACAAGAACATTATCAATTAAGTAGTGATAATTACGATTTTGATAGTGGAGAAAGTCATTTAGCTTATTACAGGGATAAGCACCCTGCAAATTATCAAGTACTATTAGATAGCGTTTAATTTAAAATCTCAAATCATGAAAAATTTAAAAGTAGTTCAGTTCGATTTCGGTTTTGAATGTAACCCAATATTTGCAAAAGAAAAAGTAGTAAAACCAACTAAAAAGGATAAGACTAATTTTGTATTCTATTTATGGATTGCCTTACGAGTCCAATCATTGTTTTTAAATCTGCATGGCAAAATACCATACCAAAGGACATTCTCAGTAGAATAAAATTATCACGAATAATTTGCTCAATGACAGGAGATAAAATGGCATCACTTACAGAGGCTTTAGCTTACATGATGCCAAGAACCTATGAAATTAGTGACGTTCTACATTAGATAAGTTTTTTAAGTTCTCGATGGCTTTTATTTCTTTTTCTGAAAGCCCTAATTTGACAGTTTCAGGAAATTTTATTTTGAATTTGCCAGGATCGAAAGAGTATAGTTCTTTACTAACCACCTTATCCTTAATCGCTCTATTAAAAAGTAGTCGAATCAATACCATTACATTCATTGCAGTAGTTTCGGTAAGAGAGCAGTTGCCTTTTAGGTATATTTTAAACTTTTTAAGAAATCGTTCATCAATTTCTTGAAAAGTTAAATGTCTTACCTTACAATATTTTTCTATACAACTAACCCAAGCTGAATCCGTAGAAAGACGATTCATTTTTTCCTCAACTTCTAAAGCTTCAAGGTGCTCATCAACAAAATCAAAAAAATGTTAGGTTTGAAGTGGGTTTATAAATCTCTTTTTTAATTTGATTCACAGATGCATCCTTATTGTTGGTTTGGAGAGCTATAAGACCTTTTCTAGCTTCTGATAGTTTTGAAGACAGAAGATTATTTAAAGATTCAGAATTTGGATGGGATTTTTTAACTTTATTATTTTTTGAATCCCAATGCTCTATATCTATGTAATGACCTAATAAGTTAGTATGTAGAACGTCGATTTTTGGTAATCCGAATCGCAAGCGGATAAAGCCCCTTAGTGTTGGGTTTTTTGCGTAAAACTATTTTTGCACTTGCTGACATCGTTGACCTGTTTTTGCGAGAGTCAAATCAGTATATCATTTGTTATAGTACTACAGTAAAGATGCAAATTATTATCTGTATGTTAGATGCAACATGGGTACAACAAATATTGATATCATTTGATATTATATGACTTTAAAGAAAATTAGCAAACACTTAAATAATTGAAAATGAGTGTATTTGTTTTTTTTAGTGCAAAATACGCTAGACTTAGGATCTAGTGCCGCGAGGTGCGAGAGTTCGAGTCTCTCCGCCCGCACTTAAAAAGAAAAGCCGAAGATTTATCTTTGGCTTTTTTATTTTTTATAAAGTACAGAAAGTTTTCTCTCTGTATGAAAAAGTTTTGATGAGGTAAAATATCTTTGTTTAATTCTTAATCAACAGCTAGATTTTTTTACTAAATTGCCCTCAAAAACACACAATTGCAATAACCAAAGATTAGGTGGAGTTTGTATTTGCATTTAATTTTCTAGGATTAATAATCTAGTTTTTATAATCTTATCTTAAACTTATAAATCAATTGATTAAAAATAATATGAAGTTTTTAAATACTTGTGTTTGTCTTTTTTTATTATGGTTTAGTGGATACTCTCAGGGTCAAATAAAAAACCTAGATTTTGTCAATATAAAAAAGGGTAAATCTAAAGTAGCTGTTACAACTATTATTCAAGACCATTATGGTTTTGTATGGTTTGGAACTGCAGGTGTTGGTTTAACTAGGTTTGATGGGATGGATTACGTCAGTTATAAACACTCATTAAAAGATTCTACTTCTATAAGCAGTAGTCTTGTTTATTGCTCGTATTTAGATAAAGAAAATAAATTGTGGTTTGGTACAGAAGAGGGGTTGAATTTGTATAACAGAGATTTAGATAGATTTTCAAGAATACCTATTTATAATGCAGATACTGGGGCGGAGGAGTTTTTTGCCATTAGGAGTATATGTAGTGATAAGAAAAATACTTTGTTTATTGGAACCTATGGAGCTGGTTTATATAAACTAGATCTTAATACATTAAAAGTAAAAAAAGTATCAAATTCTCCAGAAATAGATAATTCTTTCATTGTCATTTTCGATTTAAAGTGTAATAGTGAAGGACGCGTATTTGCAGGTACTAATTTGGGGTTATTAGAGTATGATGAAACAACTCATGAACTAATATTTGCTAAGATAAATAATAAAGTTTCTTCTTTAAAAACACCTATACATTCGTTACTTACTGATCATAAAGATATTTGGATTGGGACTGAATCGGAGGGGTTAATATGTTTAAAATATAGAGATTCAGATTTAGTTGGATATAGAGTAGTAGATTCTAAAATAACCAATAAAAGGATTCTGGACATGGTTAAACTTGCTGATGGCACAATTCTGTGTGGGACCGAAAATGATGGGCTTATACATGTTGATACCAACGGAAATGTTCTCAACACCTATTTATTTAACAAGGAAGAGGAAAACAGCTTGTTGTCTAATTCCATTTGGACTTTATTTAGAGATAATGATAACCGTATTTGGTTGGGGTATTACAATAGCGGTGTGGCTATATATGATGATTTATATGATAAATTTAACCATATAAAAAGTGTAAAAAACAATAAGAACTCGTTGTCAAATCCTTCTGTTACCGGGTTAGCTAAAGACAATCAAGACAATTTGTGGATTTGTATGGATGGAGGAGGCGTTGATTTATATAATATAAAGAAGCAAAGTTTTATCCATATTAATACAAAAGACACTAATATATATTCTGGCTTAACAAGTGATTATATTGAATGTGTGTTTGTAGACAGTAAAAACAATATTTGGTTAGGCAGTTGGAACGATGGTTTGTTTCTTCTACCAAATGGATCGAAAAGATTTATAAATTATAATACTAGAAATACAAGTGGAAATTTAGCCTCCAATACTATTTTAAGTATTACAGAAGATAATGAAGGAACCATTTGGATTGGAACATTCTATAAGGGGCTTCACTCATTTAATCCCAAAAGTAAAACTATTAAAAGACATGATTCTACACCGTTTATAGAAAACAACTTAGTAGAGGTTGATATAAGAAAGGTTTTGGTAGATTCCAGACAAAACCTATGGATAGGAACCACTCGCGGGCTATTTAAAATAATAAAAGACGATGCGAATCATTTTTACATCGTATCATGCAAAGATGAAATGGCTCAAGAGTTTGATAATCAAATAACATCGAGTCATATTTTAACGCTTTACGAATCCTTAAACAAGGAGAAAATATGGATAGGTACAAGAGGTGCTGGTCTTTGTGTATACGATTATAATCAAGAAACTTTTTCTTGGTATAATAATCAAAAAGGTTTTGATGGAGAAAATATTACTGGAATAACAGAAAGTAATCATGGTGATTTATGGCTTAGTAGTAATTCTGGTTTATACAGGTATGAAGTAGAGACTTCTAAGTTTACAAATTTCACTTATAATGATGGGTTATTGTCAAATGATTATAATATTAATGCAGCATTTAAAGATGAAGGAGGTATTCTGTATTTTGGGAATTACCAAGGTGTAGATTACTTTGATCCCAATAAAATTGAAACCAATACAACTTTGCCTTCAGTATATCTTACTGATTTTAAGTTATTCAATCAAAAGGTTTTTCCCAACAAAGAAAAGGGGCCTTTAAATAAAGTAATATCTGAAACTGAAGAGATAGAATTAACTCATAAACAATCTGTATTCACTATTGAGTTTACAGCCATTAATTATACAAGACCTGAAAAAAATCAATTTGCTTATTATTTAGAAGGTTTAGAAAATTCATGGAATTACGTAGGCAACACGCGAAATGCCACTTATACTAATTTGGATTATGGAACCTACACATTTAAACTAAAAGCAGCAAATAATGATGGGGTTTGGAACGAAATACCTACGAGTATAAAGATTACAATGCTCCCGCCTTGGTGGAAAACAAATTGGGCTCTTTTTGTTTACACTATTTTGCTTTTACTTGGATTGTATTTCTTAAGAAAAATTGTTCAAGATCGTATTCAAGAAAAGCAATTAATGGCCTATGAAAGAGAAACAAGAAAACAAAAGGAAGTTTTAAATGAAAAGAAATTTCAATTTTTCACCAATATATCACATGAATTTAGAACACCACTAACATTGATTATGAATCCTCTTGAGGATATTTTACAGAATAATAACCTAAGTTTTCCTGAAATTATAAAAACGAAACTTAAAACGGTTCATAAAAATACTGATAGGCTACATAGGCTAATTAATGAGCTTTTAGATTTTAGGAAGCTAGAGTTAGATAAAGTAAGAGTAAAAGCAAGTAGAATAAATCTAGTTCAATTTATTAAAAGCGTAGTAAGTCATTTTAAAGAAGAAGTATTAGCGAAACACATATACTTGTCTGTTGATACTGATGCTCCTGATATTCCATTGTGGGCAGATAGTAGTATGTTAGAGAAGATTATTTTTAATCTGCTTTCTAACGCAATTAAAATTACACCAGACGGTGGTGCAATCAATGTTGAAGTGAGGCTAAAAGAAGAAAAGATAGTTATGCCTTTGGTTGATGAATTTAAAGCTATTGATGTTGTTGAAGTAATTATTTCAGATTCTGGTCCAGGTATTGATGAAGAACAGATGAATAAAATATTTGAGAGATTCTATCAAGTAGAAAACTTAAACAATACTTATTATGGAGGAACTGGCATAGGCTTAGAAGTAGTTAAAAGTTTTGTTCATCTCCACAAAGGAAATATAGAGGTTGAAAGCGAATTAGGAAAAGGCACTAGCTTTAAGATTTATTTGCCGTTAGGTAATGATCATTTTAATATAAATGAATTAGCTGTTGGTGTTGAGGAAATAAAAGAAATAGAAGATGATTTTGTAAACGAAAATAATCTAGACAAAAGTTCAAAAGAAGAAATAACTAATCAAAAAGAGAAATCAACTGTAACTCATACATTATTGATTGTAGAAGATAATTTAGAGCTTCAAACATACTTAAAACAAGAATTGAAAAGTGAGTATGATATTTCTACAGCTACTAACGGATTTGAAGGTTTGGAAATAGCAACTAAAATTTTACCAGACGTAATAATAACGGATGTAATTATGCCCGAAATGGACGGGTTTGAGTTTTGTAAAAAAATAAAAAGTGATGTAAAAACTAGCCATATCCCCTTATTAATGCTAACCGCTAAAGCAAGAATAGATAATAGGATGGAAGGTATAGAGTTGGGTGCAGATGCTTATATGGTGAAGCCTTTTAATTTGAGGCTTTTAAAGCTAAGACTCGCTCAACTAATTACAAGTAGAAAACTGATTTTTGATAAATATTTTAGTGTTATTAGTGAGCTCCCTGAAGATGTTAAAACAACCTCTATAGATAAAGAGTTTATTGAAAAAGTTTTAAATTATATTAATGATAACATTAGTAATCCAAACCTAAATGTTGAAATGTTAGCGGCAAAAATGAACTTAAGCAAAAGTCAGTTTTATCGTAAAATAAAAGCTTTAACCAATCAAACTGCTAATGAATTCTTGAGAAACATAAGACTTCAAAAGGCAAAACAAATATTGGAACTTGGAAGCGCTACAGTTGGTGAAGTTTCATATAAGGTAGGTTTTTCTTCACAATCATATTTTACAAAATGTTTTAAAAATTACTATGGTGTTTTGCCTACTAGCATAGAGGTTAACAATTAAATTATTTACAATATTTAGTTAAATTCCTCCTTTAAAATACAGACAAACGTTTTTATAACTTTATATGTAAAACCAGAGTTTTGAGTGTTTCACAGCGTTTTGCTTAAAATGTAATAACGAATGCTTCGCATTTACCAAACTGTAGTAGCGTGCATATATATTTTTGTTCTGATTAAAGTATAGGTTTTTTTAAAATCAAAGTTATTTTCCTTCAGGCTTCAAGGCTCAAACGAAGTAGAATTGAATTCCTGTAACTCCATATTTTTTATAAATCTTATATTTAAGACTAATTCGATAATCAATAATATAAAAATGAATAAACTCAAGTTTAGTAAGCTTACTGTCTATGTTTTATTTGGCACATTATTTTTCTTCGCTTGTAAAACACAAGAAAAAAAATATGACTATCAATTTCAAAATCCAGATATTGATTTGAAAGTTAGAGTAGCTAATTTAATTGAGCAAATGTCTCTTAAAGAGAAAGTGTCTCAAATGCGATATGACGCACCGGCAATTGACCGATTAGGAATACCAGAGTATAATTGGTGGAATGAGTGTTTACATGGTGTAGCAAGAGCTGGAGAAGCTACAGTATTTCCTCAAGGTATAGGTATGGGCGCTACTTGGAATCCAGATTTGATTTTTGAAATGGGAGAGGTTGTTTCTGACGAAGCAAGAGCTAAGCATCATAAATTTAAATCAGAAGGTAAAAGAGGTATATACCAAGGGTTGAATTTCTGGACACCCAATATCAATATATTTAGAGATCCGCGTTGGGGAAGAGGACAAGAAACTTATGGTGAAGACCCTTATTTAACTAGTAGAATAGGTGTTAATTACATTAAAGGCCTTCAGGGAGATGATGATAAGTATTTTAAAGTTATAGCTACTGCAAAACACTTTGCAGTACATAGTGGACCAGAAAAATCAAGACATCAAGATAATTATCATACTTCCAATAAAGATTTATACGAAACTTATTTGCCTGCGTTTGAAGCTGCTATTAAAGAAGCAAAAGTACATTCTGTGATGTGTGCATATAATAGATATAGAGATGAAGCCTGTTGTGGTAGTAATTTATTACTAAATAAAATTCTAAGAGATGATTGGGATTTTGGAGGTTATGTTGTTTCAGATTGTTGGGCTATTAATGATTTTTGGGAACCTGATAAACACCATTTAGTTGAAACACCTGAAGAGGCCGCAGCACTAGCTGTTGATAGAGGAACAGATTTAAACTGTGGAAGTGTTTACGATCCTAATTTAACTGAAGCAGTTTTAAAGGAATTAATTGATGAATCAAAAATTGATTTAGCCTTAACACGTTTGTTTACTGCGCGTTTCAGGTTAGGAATGTTTGATCCAGATGATCAAGTTAAATGGTCTAAAGTGCCATATAGTGTTGTTGCCAGTAAAAAACATCATCAATTATCCGAAAAGATTTCTAGAGAGTCCATGGTTTTGCTGAAGAATGAACAGAACACTTTGCCTCTTGATAAAAACATTAAATCTATAGCTGTAATAGGGCCTAATGCAAACTCCAAACAATCGCTGTTAGGTAATTATCATGGTACACCAAGAAATCATATTACACCTCTACTGGCAATTAAAAACAAGTTACCTAATGCTACTGTTAACTATGCTTTAGGTAGTGATATTGCTGTGGGCTGGCCCATGTTAAATACCATTCCTTCAAATGTTCTTAAAAATGGAAGTAATAAAGGGTTAAAAGGTGAGTATTACAAAAACATGAATTGGGAAGGTGCACCTGAATTCACCCGAAACGATGGCGTTGTAGATTTTACTTGGGTAGGTGAAAGACCTTTGGAAAACCTAGAAAAAGATGTTTTTTCAGTAAAATGGACAGGAGAATTGGTTCCTGAAGAAAGTGGTGCGTACAGAATTGGATTGAGAGCAAGTAGCGGAGGCAAGCTATATTTTAATGATGTTTTACAGTTTGAGTTTAAAGACGACCACGAACCAAAAACTAGATATTTTGATGTGGATTTAGTTAAGGGTAAACCAAATAATATAAAGATAGAATACTTTAACTATCATGCGGATCCTCAAGCACAATTAGTTTGGGCAAAAACAGATCAAGATTTAATAACACCCGCATTAGAAGCCGCAAATAAATCAGATGTTGTAGTACTATGCTTAGGGCTTTCTCCTTCTATTGAAGGCGAGGAAATGCCTGTGTTACTTGAAGGATTTGATAAAGGCGATCGATCTGATATTACACTACCAAAAACTCAAATTGAACTCATGAAAAAAGTGCAAGCTCTGGGTAAACCAACTGTTTTGGTTTTAATGAATGGTAGTGCATTAGCAGTCAATTGGGCAGCAGATAATATTCCAGCAATTTTAGAAGCGTGGTATCCAGGAGAATTTGGTGGTAAGGCTATAGCTGATATTCTATTTGGAGATTATAATCCTGCCGGAAGGTTACCTGTAACTTTTTATAAATCAGTTAATGATTTACCTGATTTTAAAAATTATAATATGGAAAATAGAACCTATAAGTACTTCAAAGGCAAGCCTCTATTCTCTTTTGGTCATGGTTTAAGTTATACCAATTTTACCTATTCTAATTTGGATATTAAAGAAAATATCATTGTTAATGATCCAATTGAGGTAAAAGTGGATGTAAAAAACTCAGGTAGCTTAAAAGGAGATGAAGTCGTTCAGTTTTATTTGTCTCATGAAGGAGAGGATGAATCAGCTCCAATAAGATCGTTAGTCGGATTTAAAAGAATCACTTTAAATCCTAATGAAACCAAAACAGTAACGCTAACAATAACTCCCAAACAATATGCTTTAATATCGTTAGAAGGAAAACCTATAAATAATGCTGGTACAATAAGTATATATGCAGGTGGAAGTCAACCAGATTTTAAAAGTACTGCAACCACTAATAAAACTGAAGTTTTAAGAAAGTTAATTACACTCATAAAAAAATAAAAATGAAAAATATACTGGTTTTAACTAAATATATAGGTTTGGTGTTCTTTTTTATATGTTTTGTAGCTTGTTCAGGTTCTGATGGAAATAAAGAAGTTGTTAAGATTGATAGAGAAGAAGAAGCACCTGAAGGAGATACAGAACAAAATGAAGGGGATAATACTAATTCTGATGATTGGACTTTAGTTTTTGAGGAAGAATTTGATACTAATTTAGATAAATGGAATATTTGGCTTGGAGGTGCTTTTAATAACGAGATTCAGTTGTATAATCAAGAACAATTGAATATTGAAAACGGACTTCTTACTATACGAGCACAAAAGAGATCTGTAACAGGAGATTCTAGCCCTTTTGATGCCACGCCTAAAAATTTTGATTATGTGTCTGGCAGAATAGAATCTAAAATGCAATTTGGACCATCTGATGTTGAAGGTGAAAGAGAATATAGGATACTTTCTCGAATAAAATTAGCTAATGGTAATGGAATGTGGCCTGCCTTTTGGACTTACACAGATCCTTGGCCAACGAAGGGAGAAATAGATATTTTGGAAGCAAGGGGTAATCAAACTAACCGATTTCAATCCAACATATTTTATGGAACGGAAGTTAATATGCCATTAACTAAAAATGAAGATACGTCAAAATCTCATCAGTTAGATGCAAACCTAACTCTTGATTTTCATACTTATGAGTTAATATGGAAGGCAAATAGCTTGGAGATTTTATTTGATGGGCAGCTACTTCATACTTACAATGCAGATTCTAAAAATTTTGTGGCAGAATTATTTGGCAATAAACATCAAGTAGTTTTAAACCTAGCTGTTGGAGGAGGTTTTTTTGATGGTGTAGACCCTAGCGGATTTGTAAACGCATCTTTTATGCAAGTTGATTGGGTAAAGGTGTATAAACGTTGATATATATGGTTAAGCCACAGTAAATTAAGGGGCTTGCGTAAAATTTACAAAACAATGCTTTAATTGTTTTAATAAAGACTTAGAGTAAAAATTAAATTTGATTTCAAAGTGCACTCCACTTTTTAATCTAACAAACAAACTAAATAGTTAACTAAATTAAACTAAATTATGATTATGAATTACTTAAAAAAACTACTTTCAGTAGTTGTGTTGTTGTTCGCTAATCTGGTAATTGCCCAGACAATTACGGGTACAGTTACAGATGGTACTGTTCCTTTACCAGGGGCTAGTATAGTAGAAAAAGGAACCACTAATGGAACAACAACGGATTTTGATGGGAATTTTTCTATCACTTTAAAATCAAGTAAATCAACCATTACTGTGGGGTTTCTTGGTTACGTGTCAAAAGAAATTCAAGTAAATGGTAAAACAGAATTTAATGTGGTGCTTGAAGAGGATCTACAATCTTTGGATGAAATAGTTGTAATTGGCTATGGAACACAAAAAAGATCAGATTTAACAACTTCTATATCTTCTGTGAAAGCTGAAGATATTAGTGAGATACCAGCAGCAGATATATCACAAACCTTACAAGGTAGAGCCGCCGGTGTAAATATTTCAGCAGGGGGAGCTCCAGGTTCTAGAACTCTAGTAAGTATTAGGGGTTTAAATACTTTTGGTGACGGAGATCCGCTTTATGTTGTGGATGGTGTTTTTACAGGCAGTATTAATAATATAGATCCTGCAAGTATTGAGAAAATAGATGTGTTAAAAGATGCAGCAGCAGCTTCGGTTTATGGTTCTAGAGGGGCTAATGGTGTGATTATTGTAACGACTAAGCAAGGTGTTGTTGGTAGAACATCATTTACTTTTAGTACTTATACAGGAGTTCAAAGTTCTAACCAAAGATATGATCTTTTAAATACAGAGCAATATGTGCAATACATTAAAGAAATAAACGCACAGCAAGATGGAGGGACTCAGGTTGGTATAGTTAATACAAATCCTGATTTTGATGGTAACGGTATTGATACGGATTGGCAAGATGCGCTTTTTAGAACAGCACTTATGAGGAATTATAGTTTTGGTGCTAATGGTGGTACAGAAAAAGCAAAGTATAATTTTTCTTTCTCAGCTTTTGATCAAGATGGTATTTATATAGATACTAACTTTAAGCGTTACACCTTTAACGCAAATAGTGAAGCTAAAATAAGTGATAACTTCAAAATAGGAGAAACTTTTGCTTATGGATACACTGAGACTATTGCACCTCAAACTAGTGGTGGTCGAGTACCTTTATATAATGTTATTGCAGCAGCGCCTTATATTCCAGTTAGAAATCCAGATGGCAGTTTTGCAGGGCCAAATGATGGCGATGTAAATAACTCTAGAAACCAAGTGCGCGTGCAAGAAACAGAAGATAATTTAAATAGAACTACTTCTTTAATAGGTAGTTTGTATGCAGAATTTAAATTAGCAGAAGGCTTAACATTTCGCTCTCAGTTTGGTTTAAATGCAGCATATGGATTCCAAGACAATATTAGTAGAGCCTTTGTTACTACGGGGCAATTTGGTCAGTTAAACACAGTAATCTCCAAAAGAAGAACAAATTTAGTGTCTACTGTGTTAACAAACACGCTTAATTACAATAAATCTTTTGGTGATCATAATATTAACGCAACACTAGTTGCAGAGCAACAAAAAGATAAATCAGAAACGTTAACGGGTGATTTAAATAACGAAGTTACTTCAGAAATACCAGAGGTTCAAAACGGAATTTCCAATAGTTTTACTATACCTGTAAAACTATTATCTTACTTAGGTCGATTTAGCTACAGCTATAAAGGTAAATATTTGTTGCAAGGTTCTATTCGTAGAGATAAGTCATCATTTTTTGCACCAGAAAATAGTGTAGGTTGGTTTCCTGGAGGATCAATTGGTTGGGTAGTATCAAAAGAAAAGTTTTTAGAAAATAGTGATGTAATTAATAATTTAAAACTAAAAGCTAGTTACGGTGTAACAGGAAACAATAGGTTGCCTAACTCTAATAATCTAGTTAATCAATTTGATCCTGTTGTACGTGCTGGTTTTAACTATGCTATTGATGGCGCATTAGCACCTGGTTTTACTGTTTCAGGAGCAAATAATAGAGACTTAGTTTGGGAGCAGGGTATTAATCAAAATTATGGTTTTGAATTAGGCTTGTGGAATAATAAAGTAACCTTCGCTGCAGATTATTTTAATAATAGAAGTGATGGATTAATTGTAGGAGAAGCTCAAAGACCGTCAGCAGGTATTCCTGGAGATGGACAAACAGGTGTTGTTTTACCTAAAAACGTAGGAGATGTTGAAGTAGAAGGTTTAGAACTTACTTTAGGGTATAATGATTATGAAGGGGATTTTAAGTGGAGCTTTTGGGGCAATGTATCTAGATCTGAAAGTAATGTGATTTCTTTGGGGTCTGTTACTCAGCAGCTCAGACAAGCGTCCTTTAACCCTCCATTTTCTGAACAGTTAAGTAGGTTAGCACCTGGGGAGCCTATTTTTCACTTTTATGGATATGATTTTGAAGGTGTATATTCAACAGAACAAGAAATTATTGATCATTTAGGAGCAGATAACCTTGATCCAGATTCAAATGCTGTTTACAAGCCACAACCGGGAGATGTAAGATATAGAGATATTGATGGTGATGGTGATATTAGCGATATTGATAAAAAAGTAATTGGTGATCCTAACCCAGACTTTACATTTGCTGCAAATATTAAAGCTGAGTATAAAAACTTTGATTTAAGTCTTTTGATTACTGGAGTTTCTGGTGTGGATGCCTTGAATGCTAACATTTGGTTTTTACAGGGTCAAGAAAATGTTACTAACCATGGCGTTGAAGTGTTAAGAAGATGGCAAAACCCAGGTGATATTACTGATATCCCACGTTTTAGATTCGAAGGAAATAATCCTAACAATTTTATATCTACCAGATATATTCAGGATGCCTCTTATGCTAGATTAAGAAACTTAACCATAGGTTATAATTTTAATAAAGAGTTTTTAAATAACGCATTTAGAGGTGTAGTTTCTAAAGCTAGGCTTTACTTACAAGGACAGAATTTAGTAACTTTAACAAGGTATGAAGGTTTAGATCCTGAAATAGCACCATTCTATGGCGCTAACGGTCTTTTACAGGGAACTAGTATAGATCGTGGTGAAGCACCAAGACCACAAACGTTTATAGTAGGTTTACAATTAGAATTTTAAAAAAAATATTATGAAAAATACATTTAAAATCAGTAGTGTTGTCATTATCATATTGGCAACCATGCTATCTATTTCTTGTAACGACGATGTTGCTGTAAAAAACACAAATGATCTTTCTAGAGATAGCTTTTTTGAATCATTGGCTCAAATCGAAGCATCTGCTAATGCGGCTTATGCTCAGTTACAAAATGTGGGTTTATATCAGCGCTATGGTTATATATTGCCTGATACATTTTCAGACGAATCACAATCTGGAGGAGATCCTAATTTTGTGACATCATTTACTTTTTCACTCACACCTTCTCTAGAACAAGTAACACGCTTTTGGAACAACTGTTACAACGGTATTGGTGCTTGTAATTTTATAATTGAAGGAGAGGAAACTATGCGATCTAGATTAGCCACATCTAACTTTACAGAAGCCGATGTAGAAGATGCTGTTGGTCAAGCACACTTTTTAAGAGGTCTTTATTATTACATGTTAGTAAAACGTTATGGTGGAGTGCCTTTATTATTGCAGTCTGAAGCAACAATTACACCAGAACCAAGAGCTACTGTAGATGCAGTATACGATGTAATTATAGATGATTTAAAAGTAGCCTCTCAGTTATTGTACTCTAAAGGTGCAACCGAGAATGGTAGAGCTACAAGTGGTGCTGCTTTCGGTATGCTGGGTAAAGTATACTTACACAGAGAAATGTATAGAGAAGCACAAGAGGCATTTGCTGCTATTCCAGAAACAGAATATGAACTTTTACCTCTAGAAGATTATCATGATAACTTTAATGAATCTGGAGAATATAATGATGAATCTTTGTTCGAAGTGTCCTTTAATGGAGATGCTACAGAGCAAGATTTATGGTCTGGAACTGGTATTGGTGTTTCAGAGGTAACGTTCCATGCACAAGAATACACGGCTTGGGGTAACTTAAATCCATCTAGGAAATTAATCGATGAGTTTGAAGATGACGACCCAAGGTTAAACTTAGCTATACTACAAGATGGTGTGCCTTATGGTCCTAATTTTGATTTAATTTGGAATCAAGGTAATATCAGATGGTTCAAATTTTCACAGCTTTATGATAATGCTCAAATTAAGCAGAACGGATCAACAAATGCCAGAGTGTTACGTTACGCAGATATTGTTTTGATGAAGGCTGAAGTAGAGCATAAATTACAAAACGATGAAATGGCAATTAACTATTTAAACGAAATACGTGATCGTGTTGGGATGCCGCGTTATGGAACACCAGAAATGGATGCTGCTGGGTACCCTGTTGATACACCCTCAGGGGTCTTTGACGCTATTGTTCATGAACGCATGATTGAACTCTGTGGAGAACAAGTAAGATATGACGACCTTGTAAGATGGAATTTAGATGCTCAAGAAATAACTGTGGATGATTTTGGTAACTCAAGAGGATATAATCCGAATGTACATAGGCTTATACCTATACCACAAGTGGAGATAGATACTAATGATGGTATTACTCCCGCAGACCAAAATCCAGGTTATTAGAAAGAAAATAATAATATTTTGTAGTTGTTTAGTTTTAGTTAAGAAAATTGGGGGTAAGGCTCTAACTTTACTCTCTTTTTCTTGATAAAAAAACTAAGATGAAACATCCTTTTATTACTTTAAAATGAAGATAAACCGGCTTATTATTACTATAGTTTTTTTTACAAGCTTATTTCAAGCCTGTAAAAAAGATACTGTTATAACTGATAAGTTAGATAAAGAGGATAAGAATATAATTTTTAATAAACTCAATAAAGACTTTACGGGAATTACTTTTTCTAACATTCTCACTGAGAATGATACGTTAAATTATTTTACTTATCCATACTTATACATGGGAGGTGGGGTTTCTGCTGGTGATGTAAATAATGATAGCCTTATAGACTTATTTTTTACTGGTAATATGGTAGAAAACAAGTTATTCTTAAACCAAGGTGGACTTAAGTTTAAAGATGTTACAAATACTGCAAATCTAAACGGAGATAATAGATGGTATACAGGTACTACCATGGCTGATGTAAATAATGATGGGTACTTAGATATCTATTGTTTGGTTGGAGGGAAGTTTACACCAAAAGAAAATCAATTGTTTATTAATAATGGCGATAATACATTTTCTGAACGCGCAAAGGAGTATGGACTTGATGATATAGGTAATAGTGTAGACGCTTCATTTTTTGATTATGATAATGATGGTGATCTTGATCTATTTGTAGCTAATTATCCTATTACCCCATTTAATTACAATAGTTTTAACTATAAAATGAGGATGGATCGTGTTACCGACGATGAAACTGATAACTTATATCGTAACGATGGAAATAAATTTACTAAGGTTACAGCAGCGGCAAATGTTAAAACTTATAGCTTATCTCTCAGTGTAACTGTTTCAGATTTAAATCAAGACGGGTATAAGGATATATATGTTTCAAATGATTTTGGAACTCCAGATTGTATGTATATCAACAATCAGGACGGAACATTTACTGATCAAATAAAGGAAACCACAAACCATACTTCATTTTATGGTATGGGTGTAGATATTGCAGATTTCAATAATGACGGTTATCTAGACATATTGCAAATGGACATGGATGCTGAAAGTAACAGACGCTCCAAAGCAAACATGGCTAGTATGAATCCATTGATGTTTAAGAATATAGAAGACATAGGTTTTCAATATCAATTTATGCAAAACACATTACAACTTGGAGTAGGAAATCAAGGTGATAACCTTCCCAAGTTTGCTGATATTTCAAGACTAGCAGGTCTTTCATCAACAGATTGGAGTTGGGCACCATTATTTGCAGATTTAGATAATGATGGTTGGAAAGATGTATTTATATCCAATGGGACTAGGAGAGAAATTAACAATAAGGACTATTTCGCTAAATTAAAAGGTCAGAAAAAACACAAAGACAGTCTTTTGTCAAAAAGTTTAAAAATTCCGTCTGAAAAATTAGATAACTACGTCTTTAAAAACAACAAAGACTTAACCTTTGATAAGGCAAATAAATTTTGGGGAATTGAGTACGAAGGGTTCTCCAATGGTGCGGTTTATGCAGATTTAGATAACGATGGTGACTTAGAAATTGTAACAAATAATATTGATGACTACGCATCTGTTTTTGAAAATAAGAGCTCGGAAATCAACAGTTATATCGTATTTCAGTTTTCTGGAAAAAAAGATAACACATTTGGTTTGGGATGTCGTGTCGATTTAAAAACACAAACAACTCAACAAACACAAGAATTAACATTAAGTAGAGGTTTTCAATCCTCAGTAGCTCCAACTATCCACTTTGGATTAGGCAGTGCTAAAAGTATTGATGAGGCTAAAATAACATGGCCTGATGGTAAGGTTCAGGTTTTAAAAGATTTAGAGGCTAATCAGTTTATTACAGTAAATTATAATGATGCACAAAATGTTAATAAAGTAACGCCGTCAAGCGCATTAGTGTTTAACAGTTTTACAGATACTTTGGCCATCTATAAGCATAAAGAAAATATTTATGATGATTTCAAGTATGAACTTTTATTGCCTCATAAAACATCTCAATTTGGACCCGGTATTGCAGTAGGAGATTTAAATAATGATGGGTTAAAAGATTTTTATGTAGGCGCAGCATCAAAATATCCTGGAGGGATGTATTTTCAAGAACCCGATGGCAGTTTTACTCAGCAAAAAACAAAAATATTAATTCAAGATAGACAGCATGAAGACGTAGGTGCGTTAATTTTTGATGCTGATAACGATGGTTATAACGATTTATATATTGTAAGTGGTGGAAACGAGTTTAAGCCAAACTCTAATATGCTTCAAGATCGCTTATATATAAATAGGGGTAATGGAAATTTTGTTAAAAGTAAATTTGCTTTACCTAGAATGTTAACAAGTGGTAGTAGGGTAACTGCAGAAGATTTTGATAATGATGGCGATTTAGATTTGTTTGTGGCAGGAAGATTATTACCTGGCAACTACCCTTATCCTGTCAATAGCTGCTTATTGGAAAATGTAAGTAAACCAGGGAGACCTCAGTTCAAAATCAATAGGCAAAATGAATCCGTTTTTTCAAAATTAGGTTTAGTAACTACATCCCTCTGGTTGGATTATGATAAAGATGGTTGGAAAGATTTATTCGTTGCAGGTGAATGGATGCCTATAACCGTTTTTAAGAATGAAAAGGGAAGCCTTAAAGAAGTAACAAAAGAGGTAGGTCTTGCTGATACTGAAGGATGGTGGTTTAGTTTGTCTTCGGGTGACTTTGACAATGATGGTGATTTAGATATTATCTGTGGTAATTTAGGTTTAAATTATAAGTATAAGGCACATGAAAATGAAACTTTTGATATTTATTTCAATGATTTTGATGGCAATAATATCAATGATATAGTACTTAGTTATTACAATGAAGGAAAAAAATACCCTGTGAGAGGCAGACAATGTTCTTCTGAACAAATGCCTAATATAAAAAAGAAATACGAAACTTATAATGAATTTTCTGTAGCAACCCTTACAGATATTTATGACAAGGAAAAACTAGAAAAAGGAATACACTATCAAGTTAAATCTTTTGCAAGTGTGTATTTAGAAAATGAGAATAACACATTCAAAAAGCATGTTTTACCTAATGAAGCACAAATTAGTCCTATCAATCAGACTCTAATAAAGGATTTTGATAAAGATGGGCATTTAGATGCTGTAACTGCCGGTAATCTTTACGCGTCAGAGGTTGAAACCCCAAGAGCAGATGCAGGTTATGGGTTATTTCTTAAAGGCGATGGTAAAGGGAATCTAAATCCTGTATCAGCAAGCTTTAGTGGTTTTTATACCAATGGAGATGTAAAAGATCTGGCGCTTATAAAAATTAAAAATAGCGAATACATTATATCGGTAAAGAATAATGATTTTTTACAATTTATTAAAATTAATAATTGAACAAATAAGGCTTAACGCCTTAATAAATTAAACTAAAACTAATCTAAAAATGAAAAATTTCTTAAAACTTTTAACTATGTTGGCCATTGTGATGGCTTTCACATCTTGTGAGGAGGAGAATGATTTTAATTATGTATTATTTGAAGCCGATGCGCCGTCCGAGTTGCAGGTAAGTGTTGAAGTAGCTACGGATAACTCAGGTCTTGTAACGGTTACGCCTTCAGGGGTTGGTGTTGCTTCATATAAAATCTTATTTGGTGACCCGAATAATACAGAAGCACTTATTGGCCCTAGAAATGCAGAGGCCACTAACATATATCCAGAAGGTAATTATACAATCAGGATTATAGCAAGCTCTACCAATGATAAAACTACAGAGATAACTCAAGACATATCTGTTGAAACTACTGCTGTACTGAACATAGAGAGTGGTTTGTTAATATCAGAAACAGCAAAACAAGTAAGTTTAAGTCCTTCAGCTGATAATGCTGATACTTACACCATTGATTTTGGAGACGGAACTACTGAAATAGTAGGATCTGGTGAGACTGTTTTGCATACTTACACTGAAGGCGGCGATTTTCAAATAGAATTAGTTGCTAGCAATTCTCAAAATAATAAGTCGAATCAAATTACTGAATTTGTTTCTATACAAGTTGGGCCGCTAGATTTACTATTAACATTTGATGACCCTTTAACTGATTATACATTTAATCCTTTTGGAGGGGTTTCAACTGAAATTGTTGCTAATCCTAACTTGTCGGGTACAAATGAAGAAGAAAGCAACGTTGCAGCTATTACAAACTCAGGGAATGCTTTTGAGGGCTTTGTTTACGATATACCTACACCAATAGATTTTAGTAGTGACAAGAAAACTATATTTGTTAAAGTTTTTAATGATAGTGGTAATACAATACCAGTAACTCTTCAGTTTGTAAATGGTGTTAATGGAGAACGTGGAGTAGAAGTAATTGCTAATCATACGGGTTCAGGATGGGAAACCTTAGAATTCAACTTTTTTGAAGCAGTAAAAGTTTTTATACCAAATGATCCTGAAAATTCGCAACCTCTTGTTCCAATAGGACAATATGGAACTATTGCTATGTTTATTGATGGTCCAGGAAGTACTCAAGGCACTTTCTTTGTAGATGATTTTATTCAAGCTCTAGGAGAAGTTCCTGCTGGACCTTCTTATATTTTTGATTTTGAAAATGAAATGTTAGATGGCTCATTCGATTTTGGTGCACCAATACAAATTATAGATAATCCGTTTCCAAGTGGTGTGAATTCTTCTGCAAAAGTTTTAGAAATACAAAGGGGCGCTGGACAATTCCAAGGATCTGGATTTAACATACCTTTATTAGATTTAACTACGGATGAAAAGATTATTACAATTAAGTTGTATTCTGATATACCAGTACCTTTCGCTGTAGATTTAAAAGTGTCACCAAATGGTGCAAGATCTGCTCAAGTAACAGCTAACCATACAGGTTCTGGATGGGAAGAGTTAACATTCAATTATGCTAACGCTATAAGAGCTTTTGAACGGATAGACGGGGTGGATGATCCAACAAATTTTCAACCAATGACTCCTGATGAAATTGGAGCATATACGCAAATTGTATTTATCGTAGATGGGCCTCAAAAACCAGACCCTAATAACCCTAATCAAATGATAGATCCAGAAGCTAATGTATTTTATATGGACGATATTATTAAACCATAATAATATTAACTTAGTTGTGTTTCGTAATATTATAGCAAACAAAAAGGTTTACTATAATTACTAAAGAAAATTGTTTCAATGAATAGAAAAAGTCTAATTAAATATTTTAGATTAATATTTTTATTACTATTTAGTTTCATGCTCTCTTGTGGAGGTGATGATGATATTAATGTTGTTATTATTGATGATGAGGGAGAAACACCGATTTCTGTTGATTTCGATATCATAGTATCTGAAACAAATACGTTTGAAATTTCAGTTAATAATACATCTACAGGAATTACAGGATTAAATAGTTATTGGCAGTTTACCGAAAATGGTGAGGTTGTTCCTGATGTTGCTGGTCCAGAACGACATGTTTATACAATGTCTGGAGATTATTTAGTTACATTAACTGTTGAGGCTCCAGATGGAGATATTGCAGTTAGTAAAACAGTTATTATTACTGGAACTGATGAAGGGCCTGCTTTAAAAGTTGCTACAAATAATACATTCTCTATGGGAATGGCAGTGCGTTCAGACCGTTTAACGGGAAGTCATAATGCAGTTTTGGTCCGAGAGTTTAATAACCTTACGGCAGAGTTTGAAATGAAGATGGATCAGATTTATAAAACTGAAGGTAGCTTAGATTTTACAGCTGCAGATGCTATTGTAGATTATGGTGTTGCTAATAATATGGATATTCATGGTCATACATTAGTATGGCATAACTCTATCCCAGGATGGATGAATAATTTTTCTGGAACTGATGAAGAATTTGAGACTCTAGTAAAAGATTATATTACTACTGTAATGCAAAGATATGCAGGTAAAGTAAGGTCTTGGGATGTAGTAAATGAAGCTATTGAGGATGGGAGTAACAACTTAAGGAACTCAATTTTTAGAGTTAGAATGGGAGACGATTACATCCAGAAATGTTATCAATATGCCAGAGATGCAGATCCAAATGCTATATTGTTTTATAACGATTACAATGTTACTTTTGATAGTGGTAAACAATCTGCTATGTTTGCTATTGTAGATGATTTAATGTCTAACAACCTAATAGATGGTGTTGGCGCTCAAATGCATATTGCGTATGATTTTCCTAGTAAAGCACAAATACAAAGTGTAGTAGATGGAACCGTATCTAGGGGATTAAAAATGCATTTTGCTGAATTAGATATTAGAGTGAATCCTAACAATGATATTACGTCATTAACTGAGCAAAGAGCAATAGCCCAACAAAATAAAGCTAAAGAAGTTGCTGAAATTTATAATGCAATCCCTGATGAAAATAAGTTTGCTTTAACGCTTTGGGGAATGAGAGATAGCGAATCGTGGCTTCCTGCATTCTGGGGACAACCAGAATGGGGTTTATTCTATAATGAAGATTTTACACCAAAAAAATCACATACAGGCTTAATAGAAGGTTTTAGATAGTTATTTAATTAAATAACTAGTATATAAAAAAAAGAGACTGCATTTTAAGCAGTCTTTTTTTGTTTACATCAATTTTTAGTCTAGAATGCTTTATTGTTTATCCCTAGTAAATTAAAAGATGTTATAGTTTGTCATACTCATCTCATAGAGGTTTTTTCGCGCTGTAATAGTAATTATAATAGATTTAATATTTAGTATTAACCAAATAGTCGTTTTTAATAAACTAGCTTAAAAGATATAAGTAAGTAAAAAAGAGGATGCTTTAAGCATCCTCTTTTTATAAATAGTGTTTTGATTTACTCTAAAGCTTATTGAATTTTCACTTTAATTTTTTTAGTAATATTATTAGATGCATTTCCAACATAAATTATGTATTCACCTTTTTCAATTTCCCAATCAGATTTGCCTTCGTTATAGAAGGCTAGCGAACTAACAGGAATATCTATATCTATCGTTTTAGATGTTCCAGATTTTAAAGTAACTTTCTCAAAACCTTTCAACTCTTTTAAAGCACGTTTAACTTTAGATTTTTTCTTGCCCACATAAACTTGCACAACTTCAGCCCCGTCAACATTGCCAATATTACTAACTTTACAAGAGATTTTTATGGAATCGTCCGTGTTGAATTTGTTGGTGTTACTTTCAATATCAGATAAATCAAAATTTGAATAAGACAAACCGTATCCAAAAGCATATTGAGGTTCAATTTTCTTAGTATCAAACCATCTATAGCCTACTAAAATATCCTCTTTATAATATTGATTAACACCATCACCTGGATAGGATAATTCCCCATAAAAATGAGCGCCATTATCTTTTAACTGTTTAGGAAAAGAAAATGGAAGTTTCCCCGAAGGATTAATGTCACCACTTACCACATCAGCAATAGCATGACCAGCCATACTGCCCAAATACCAAGTTTGAATTAAACCATTCACTTTGTCTAACCACGGCGTTTCAACAGCGTTTCCAGTTACCAATAACATCCCTAAATTTGGATTAACCGTCTTTAATTCACTTATAAATTCTTTTTGATTATAGGGCAACTCATAAGATTGCCTATCATCACCTTCACAATCTTGTAAATGGCTCTTATTTAATCCACCCACGTATAGAACAATATCTGCTTTTTTAGCAGTTTCTATAGCCTCTACTCTTAGAGAGTCTTGATTTAGTTTTGATGGAATAATATTATCATAAACAGAAGGTCCTGTATGATAACCCATGGCGTGAATAATTTTAGCTTTTTTATAGCGTTGTTTTAAACCTTCGAGTGGAGAAATTTCAAATTGAGGTTTTAATTCTGAAGAACCTCCACCTGCAGTCATAGAGCGTGTTGCATTTTCACCTATTACAGCAATAGTAACCCCTTCTTTATCTTCAATAGGGAAAAAATTATTTTCATTTTTCAATAAAACAATACCTTCTTGGGCTACTTTTCTAGCAACATCATGATGAGCTTTGGTATTTACACTTCCAAAACCTCTATTAGGTTTCAAAGTAGTGCGGAACATCAATCTTAAAATACGTCTTACTTTGTCATCAACTACAGATTCTTCTATATTACCATTTTTTATTGCTTTTAAAAAAGGAGAAGCTAAATAATAATAATCATAATGGTTAGAAGTAGTTGTGCCTAAACCGTCTGTACCTGTTCCCATTTCCATATCTAGTCCATTAAGCGCGGCTTCCATAGTATCATGCGCCGAACTCCAATCGCTAATTACCACACCATCATATTCCCAGTCACCTTTTAAAATCTTATTGGTAAGCAATTCGTGATGCGTTGTATACTGTCCTCTAAATTTGTTGTATGCACCCATAACTGCCCAAACTTTTGCGTCTTGTACAGCAGCTTTAAATGCAGGTAAGTAAATTTCATGTAAAGCTCTATCACTAACTTCTACATTAATAGTACTTCTCCAATGTTCTTGGTTGTTCAATGCAAAATGCTTTACACATGCAGCAACATTGTTTTTTTGCACATTTTTAATGTATGGTACAACCATTTTTGAGGCTAGATGAGGGTCTTCACCCAGATACTCAAAATTTCTTCCATTCAATGGTGTTCTGTAAATATTAACACCGGGACCTAAAAGCACATCTTTTTCCCTGTAAAGAGCTTCTTCACCTATACTTTTACCAAATTGGGCAGACAAGTTTGGGTTAAAGCTAGCTGCTAAACAAGTAAGTGCAGGAAATGCAGTAATGGAATCGTTAGTCCAACCCGCATAATCCCATGAATCCCAACTGATTTCTGCTCTCACACCATGAGGGCCGTCAGACATCCATATTTCAGGAATCCCCAAACGTTCAACACCTTTAGTGCTAAATTTAGATTGTGCATGACACATTGCTACTTTTTCTTCAAGTGTTAAAAGTGATATTATGCTATCAATTTTTTTATTTATTTCATTGTCTTTAATATCATTTTGAGCAGTTGCTAAAGTGAATGTGAAAAATGTTATTACTAATAAATATGAATACTTAATCATGATGTTTTATTGAGAATTAATATGTTGTCAAAGTTTTTAAAATGTAATTTTTTATTTTTTATAAAACTAAAGAGGCGCACTACCTGTATTTATTACAGATTAAGCATTTTTTAGTATAAATACAGCAAGAGTGTCAAGTATAACCAAAAGTATTCGGGTTTTAAGTGATAGAAAGGGTTTTGGAGACTTTTGTTGTGATTAAAAATTGTATTTTAGAGCATAATTAATAAAAATCGAATGAAAAAAATAATTCTTTCTTTAGCTGTATTATCAGTTTTAATAGGTTGTAAAAATGAGAATAGTAGTATGCATGTTGTAAATAATGATAATCAAGATGTAGAATTAAAAATAGATTCATTAATAAAATTGATGACTATTGAAGAGAAAGTTGGTCAGATGAATCAATATAATGGATTTTGGGATGCCACAGGGCCGTCACCAAAAAATGGTACTGCAGCTAAAAAGTACGAGCATTTGCGTAAAGGTTGGGTTGGGTCTATGTTAAATGTTAGAGGAGTGGAGCAAGTACGTTCGGTGCAAAAAATTGCTGTCGAAGAATCCCGATTAGGCATTCCTTTAATCATTGGTTTTGATGTTATCCATGGTTACAAAACACTAAGTCCCATACCGTTGGCAGAATCTGCAAGTTGGGATTTGAAAACCATTCAGGAATCAGCAAGAGTTGCAGCATTAGAAGCTTCTGCTGTTGGTATTAATTGGACATTTGCTCCTATGGTTGATATCTCTAGAGACGCGCGATGGGGTAGGGTAATGGAAGGTGCCGGGGAAGATCCTTATTTGGGTAGCTTAATTGCTAAGGCTCGTATTAAAGGGTTTCAAGGAGATGATTTGTCGGATGTAGGAACCATTGCAGCTACTGCTAAACATTTTGCAGGCTATGGGTTTGCTGAAGCAGGTAGAGAATATAATTCGGTTGATATAGGTACATCAACACTTCATAATATTGTGCTTCCACCATTTAAAGCAGCTGCTGAAGCAGATGTTAAGACGTTTATGAATTCGTTTAATGAAATTAATGGCGTACCAGTTACGGGAAGTTCTTATTTACAACGTAATATTTTAAAAGATAAATGGAATTTTAATGGTTTTGTAATATCAGATTGGGCTTCAATAAGAGAGATGATATCTTGGGGGCATGCAAAAGATAAAAAACAAGCAGCTGAAATAGCCGTTATAGCTGGGTCTGATATGGATATGGAAGGCTATGTTTATATTGAAGAATTAGCACAATTGGTAAAAGATGGTGTTATTGAAGAAGACTTACTTGATGATGCTGTGCGTCGCATTTTAAGAGTGAAATTTGAGCTTGGACTTTTTGATGATCCTTACAGATATTGTGATGAAGTTAGAGAAAAAGAAATCGTTGGTAATCCTAAGCACCACGAAGCTGTTTTGGATATGGCAAAAAAATCTATTGTACTTCTTAAAAATGAAAAAAATCTATTACCTCTCAAGAAAGAAGGACAAAAAATAGCGCTGATAGGCGCTCTAGCAGCAGATAAAAATAGCCCGTTAGGAAGTTGGCGTTTGGCTTCAGATGATAATACAGCAGTTTCTGTTTTAGAGGGTATGCAAAGTTATAAAGGCAATTCATTAGTTTATAAAAAAGGAGCAGATGTTTCAATAGGTAAAACAGCTTTTATCGAAGAAGTGAAAATTAATACAACAGATAAGAGTGAGTTTCAGGAGGCTATTACAGCTGCAAAAAATGCTGATGTAGTAGTAATGGTTCTAGGAGAACATGGTTTTCAGTCTGGAGAAGCTAGAAGTCGAACTAATTTACAATTACCCGGTGTTCAACAAGATCTATTAGAAGCTGTTTATAAAGTAAATCAAAACATCGTTTTAGTTTTAAATAACGGACGCCCTTTGGCAATCACTTGGGCAGATGAACATATTCCTGCAATTGTTGAAGCGTGGCAACTTGGTACGCAAACTGGTAATGCAGTTGCTCAAGTTTTGTATGGTGATTATAATCCTAGTGGTAAATTACCTATGACTTTTCCTCGAAATGTTGGTCAAGTTCCTATATATTACAACTATAAGAATACGGGAAGGCCAATAAATAAAGAAGGAAACGTGTTTTGGTCTCACTACATTGATACAGAAAACACACCGCTTTATCCTTTTGGATATGGCTTAAGCTATACCACTTTTGAATACAGCAACCTTAAACTTAACGGTTCAAAATTTAATGTAGGAGAAGATATAAAAGTGTCAGTTGAAGTTAAAAATACTGGAAACCGAGATGGAAAAGAAGTTGTACAATTGTATATCAGAGATTTAGTTGGAAGCATTACCAGACCTGTTAAAGAGCTGAAAGGGTTTGAGTTGCTGGAAATAAAAGTAGGAGAATCAAAAACAGTAACCTTTACATTAAATAGCGCAACCCTAGGTTTTTATAATAATCAAGAGAAGTTTATTACTGAGCCTGGAGATTTTAAGGTGTTTGTTGGGGGAAGCTCTATAAAGACCTTAGAAGCGAATTTCGAATTAGAATAAATATTATCAATTTTCTTATCAAATTATCAATAAGTAATATCTTTTTTTAGATGTTAACACTTGTTATTAAAATATTTTCAAGTACAGGATACATAAGCAATGTAAAGATTATATATTTGCAAAAACTTGAGTGATTTAAAAGTTATTTAGAGTATTTAAATCACCATTTTAAAGCTTTAATATAAATAGTAATTAAAAAATGAACAAAGACATTAATTTACAAGCAGCAGATAATATCAGAGCATTAGCTGTGGCTATGGTGGAAAAAGCAAAATCGGGTCATCCAGGTGGTCCAATGGGAGGTGCAGATTTTATGCATATTCTTTATTCAGAATTTTTTAATTACGATCCTTCTGATATGACATGGCCATTTAGAGACCGTTTCTTTATGGATGCTGGTCACTTATCTACATTAATGTATGCGCAGTATTACCTTTTAGGAAACTATGCTAAAGATGATGTTGCAAATTTCAGACAATGGGGTTCAATTACTCCAGGTCACCCAGAAGTTGATGTTGCTAGAGGTATTGAAAATACATCTGGACCTTTAGGACAAGGACATACTATGGGTGTGGGAGCAGCAATTGCTGCTAAGTTTTTAAAAGCACGTTTCGGAGATTGGATGAATCATAAAGTATATGGTTTTATTTCTGATGGAGGTATTCAAGAAGAAATTTCTCAAGGTGCAGGTAGAATAGCAGGTCATCTAGGATTGAGCAATTTTATCATGTTTTTCGATTCTAATGACATTCAATTATCAACATCTACAGATGAAGTAACCAGTGAAGATACAGCAGCCAAATATGAAGCATGGGGATGGAAAGTAGTAACTATTGATGGACATAACCATGATGAAATCAGAAAAGCGCTAACTGATGCAAATAATGAAACTGAAAAACCAACATTAATTATTGGTAAAACAATAATGGGTAAAGGTTGTGTAACTGCTGATGGTAGTATGTTTGAAGGACACTGTGAATTACACGGTCAGCCTATTGGAAATACTGGAGCAGATTACGAAAAAACATTGTTAAATCTAGGCGCAAGTGTTGAGAGCCCGTTTGATATTTATAACGATGTTTCTGATTTTTATAAAAACATAATAGAAGAAAAAACTGCTAAAGCTGCAGAGAAGAAGTCAGTTATTAATGCATGGAGAAAAGATAATAAAGCATTAGCAGATAAATTAGATTTCTTTTTATCTGGGCAATTACCTGAATTAGATTTTGAATCTATAGAACATAAAGCAGGTTTAGCTACTAGAGCAGCTTCATCTGGTGTTTTAGGGTACTTAGCTGAAAATGTTGAAAACATGATTGTGTCTTCGGCAGATTTATCAAACAGTGATAAAACAGATGGTTTTTTAAAGAAAACACAAGCGTTACAAAAAGGAGATTTTAGCGGATCGTTTTTACAAGCGGGTGTTGCAGAATTAACCATGTCATGTATAGCAAATGGTATCGCTTTGCATGGTGGATGTATCCCTGTAGTAGCAACATTCTTTGTGTTTTCAGATTATATGAAACCCGCCATTCGTTTAAGTGGTATTCAAGAATTGCCAGTAAAATATGTTTGGACCCATGATGCTTTTAGAGTAGGTGAGGATGGGCCAACACACCAGCCTGTTGAACAAGAAGCTCAAATTCGCTTGTTAGAAAAACTTAAAAATCACAGTGGAAAAAATAGTTTCTTAGCATTGCGTCCTGCTGATTCAGCTGAAACTAGTGTAGCTTGGAAAATGGCTTTAGAAAATACAGATACACCATCAGGCTTAATATTATCTAGACAAGGTATAAAAGATGTTCCAGCTCATGGAGAATCAAGATACCAAGAAGCCTTAGCTGCAGAAAAAGGTGGATATTTAGTAAAAGAAGTAGAAAATCCAGATATAGTGCTAGTTGCTAATGGTTCTGAAGTTTCAACATTAGTTGCAGCTTCTGAAATTTTGGAGAAAGAAAATGGATTGAAAGTGAATATAGCTTCAGTGATTTCTGAAGGATTATTTAGGCTTCAAAGTGATGATTACCAGAATAGTGTAATTCCAAAAGGGAAGCCATTATTTGGCTTAACTGCTGGCTTGCCGGTAAACTTAGAAAGCTTAGTTGGAGATAATGGAAAAGTATTTGGTTTAGAACATTTTGGTTATTCTGCACCTGCAACCGTGCTGGATGATAAATTTGGTTTTACAGGAGAGAAGGTAAGTAAAGAAGTATTGAAATATTTAGAAACAGTATAAAACAAACTTTATGAAATTTTTTATTGATACAGCAAACCTTGATGATATTGCAGAAGCACAAGCTTTAGGTGTTTTAGATGGTGTAACAACTAATCCGTCTTTAATGGCAAAAGAAGGTATCACAGGTGAAGAGAATATTATTAATCATTATAAGAAGATTTGTGATTTAGTAGAGGGCGATGTAAGTGCCGAGGTTATTTCTACAGATTTTGAAGGTATGGTTAAAGAAGGTGAAGCTTTAGCGGCTCTCAATCCACAAATTGTTGTGAAATTACCACTAATTGCTGATGGTATAAAAGCGTGTAAACACTTTTCAGATAAGGGTATTAAAACTAATGTGACTTTAGTTTTTTCTGCTGGTCAAGCGCTATTAGCGGCTAAAGCAGGAGCAACTTATGTGTCTCCTTTTATTGGAAGATTAGATGATATTTCAACAGATGGTTTAAATCTTATTGCAGAAATCAGACAGATTTATGATAATTACGGTTTTAAAACACAAATTTTAGCCGCATCTGTGCGTCATACCATGCATGTTATCGATTGCGCTAAATTAGGTAGTGATGTTATGACTGGAGGATTAGCATCTATCAAGGGGCTATTAAAACATCCTTTAACTGATATTGGTTTAGCTAAGTTTTTAGCAGATTACAAAAAAGGGAATAGTTAATAAGTAACTATTTTAAAATAAACAAAGCTTCTCTTTCCTTCTGGATTGAGAAGCTTTTTCAATTAAACAAACTAAACTAAATAATTGAATGATATGCTATTAATTATTCAATACTAAATTGAAATATTTGAGACTCGGAAGTGTTATTTTGATTGTCTTTAGTAATAATTTTCCAATAGTACGTATTACCAGAACTCACAGTAACCGTATGATTCATATTAGTTGTAGTGGTTTCTTTAGTATTAAGATTTGTAGTCGTCCCAAAAAACAAATCATATTCTTTTATATCATTATCAACATCTTCTCCCTTCCATTCCAAACTTATACTAGTAATTGAAGCACTCAAAGTTTCAGAGAGAGCAGGAGAAACTAAGTCTGCTGGAAATGGCGCATAAGAAGATGTTGCTTCACCAGCATTATAAAACTTCCAAGTAGCACTTTGAGACGTTTCTGTTCCAGAGTTTTTCGAAACAACATACCAAGAGTAGGGTGTGCTTCTCAGAATAGTGACACTTCTTTCTGAAATATTAGAAGTGAAACGTTCTGTGGTTTGGTTGTCTAGATTTTTAACAAATAATTCATATGAATCGGTATTATTTGAGTCATTCCAATCAAAAGTAATAGTGCTTTCAGTACTTGTTAAATTAGAGCCAGTTGTGCACTCTGAATTTTGCTCTGGAAAAGCTAATACTGCAGAACTGGGAGGGTCTACTTCTGTAGGGCCTGAGTCTGGTCCATCATCACCTCCACTACTGCTGCAATTCAAATTAAAAAGACAAAAAGCTAAACTCCAGATGATATATGTAATTGACTTTTTCATTAGTTCTTAATTATTTTAAAGCTTTTATTGCTTGTTGCTGTTTCTACTCTCAATATATAAATGCCCTTTGAAAAACTTGAAGTATCTATGTTTAGGCTACGTTTATTGTAACCATTAGTATGGAAAACACGGTTACCTAACACTGAATAAATTTGTACTTCAATACTTTTATTTTTCAAATCTCCTAGATGTATATTCAGTTCATCTGAAATTGGGTTAGGAAAAACTGCAATAGTATCGCCATAGAAAATGGTTTCTTCGTATTTGCCTTGACATATCTTATCTGTTTCAATACTAATTTTGTTTTCTCCAATCTGTAATGGTAACTCTATTGTTGCTGCTGTAGTTTCTGTAATATTACCATTTAAGTTTACCGTGTATGACGTACCTCCGCTAAGGTTTAAGGATATGGTGTTTTTACTATTACTTACTCTTGAGAGTACTGCTAAATCTTCAGGTTCGTTGATGGTTATATTAAAGCATTGCTCATAATTGGATTCTCCATCAACAGTTATGCATACCTTGTATTCTCCGGCCTCAAAGTCAGATTTTAAAAATGCTGTTGTAAAGGTGTCTGAAAAGTTTAATCCGTTACCAGTAATTGAAACCATATAATTTAGATTTTCCAATGCAGAAATATCAATGATACCATTATTACTATTTCTACAAGTTTCACCTGATATTTGCAACCTAAAATTGTTAGTAGGCAATACAAAGATTTCACAGCCATTAGCATCAACAGTAGCTCCTAAAGGTGTATTGCTACATAAATCTTCACTGTTTAATACGCCATCGCTATCTGTATCATTAGGGTTTACAATAGGTTGAGAACCGTAAACTATATATTCCCCCGGAGCCAAAGTAATTGCGGATGATACATCTGTAACTTCAAGAGGTGTGTTTTTATTTAATAAACTATACCAAGTACCTATTTTAGAAAAATTGGGGCTTATGGTTTTAGATGTTATATCAAAATTGGCTATTACTGTAACATCAAAATCTCCAACATTATCATTTAAATTGATGCGTTTAACTAAACCATTTAAGCTATATGAAAAATCATCGGTGTTAAAAGTAGAAGGATAGTCCGTTTTTAACATCATCATTTTAGATGTTATATTATATAGATCTATTCTGTCTGAATTTTCATCATAATTTAAAGTCCATGCTACTGGTTTTCTATCTAATCTACAACTACCATCTGTAATATCGTTTTCACAATTTATACTCTTATCATATCCAAGTTCGCCAAATTGCCATAGCATTTTTGGTCCTGGAATACTATAAAAAATAGCTGTTGCTGCTTCAACCCTATCCAGTGCTGTTTGAAAGTTTTTCGTATTATGGTCATTATTTGAATTGCCATAATTTAAATTTCTTACCATTAAACGTTCTTCATCATGACTTTCCATGTATCCAACTACATGAGGGTTATTCCAACCTCTTTCTGTATGGGATAACCAAGACACATTAGCATCTGTACTGAAACCCATAGTGTTTTGGTTAAAATTGTGATTCAAATTACCCCAAAGCATAAATCCGTAATTAGCTAAAACAGTTTCTTCGGAGTTATCAGCTAAATGTTCTAAAATTAAGTAAGCATCTGATGAAACATTATTCCAAATATAGTCTGCGTAATCTTCTAGAATAGCTATTCTAGAAGCATCAAAGTTACTCCAAGCACTAACATTGCTTGGGTTATTAGTTTGAGTAAATCCTTTAGATAAATCAAATCTAAAACCATCAACTTTAAACTCATCAATCCAATATTTTAAAGTCTGTTTAACGTAAGTTTTGGTATACTCACTTTCGTGGTTAAAATCATAACCTACATTAAAAGGGTGTTTGGCATCAGGGTTTAGCCAAGGGTTGTTTGATGCTGGTTTGGAATTTGAACTATCCCAATACATTTGGGCTAATGGGCTTTGGCTAAACGCATGATTATATACCACATCGATAATAACTGCAATACCTCTTTTATGACATTCATCTACAAAAGATTTAAAGTGGTTTTGAGTGCCGTAATATTTATCTAAAGCACCATGAAATGATGGGTTGTAACCCCAACTATCATTACCCTCAAATTCATTTATGGGCATCAATTCAATAGCATTGATACCTAGAGTTTCTAGATAATCAAAATGTGTCATGGCTTCAAGGAACGAATCCTTTTCTGTGAAATCACGAATAAGCATTTCGTATACAATTAAGTTATCTTTATCTGGTTTAGAAAATGAATTAACTTGCCAGTTAAATGGTGTTTCATTGATTTTAAAGGTTGATACATTTCCTGTAGTTTTTCCATTGGGATAATCCATCAAATTAGGATAAGTTTCTTCAGGAATAAATTGGTCGTTATTAGGGTCTAATACTTTTTTGGAGTAAGGATCTGCGATAGTTAAATTGTAGTCAATATAATATTGGTAAGCAAATTCAGTATTAGGATCTAAGCCGCTTAAAGTTAGCCAAAACGTATCGTCATCTTTTTTCATCTGATATGCTGGATCTAACTTCCAATCATTAAAACTTCCTATTATAAATACATCATTTTTTAAAGGTGCTTGCAGTACAAAAGTTACTGAGCCATCATTATTTTTGTTAAGACCATTTTCTAAACCAGCTGGTAAAGTTTCATTTTGAGTAGCTGTTTTTACATAAATTGAAATAGTTTCTTCTTTAGTTTCTGAGTTTTGATTTGCACTTGCGTTTATAGTGAATAAACCAGTAGTTGTGAATATGTAATTTGCAGATATAGTATTAGTATTTGTAGCTGTTTGAATGGATGTGTTATTAATTTTTAACTCTAAATCTGCAGCTTTACTAGATTCAGCACTAATGGTGATGTTGTCGTTTAAATCAAATACATCATTATTGGAAGGATTAGTAATAGTAATATTTAATCCTTCTTCAAAAATTGGAATAAAAATATCAGGTCTAGATTGCTGATTGCCATCTGCACTTCTAAAAACAATAGCAATATCAGTTACAGTTTCACTTGAGCCTACATTGTAGAATGTATTAATGTTAGGAGTAATTTGTAATTCGTAAGTATTAGTAGAAAGTCTTGTTAGTTTAGGTTGTGTACTATTATTCCCCCATGCACCTATAACATGTTTCCAATCAGAATTACCCGAAGAAGCTGAGGTTAAAACACCTGTGTGTGCATATATATCTCCAGTATAACCTTCAAGTTCAGAGCCTGTAGCATCAAAAGTTATTGTGACTGTATTTGTAGCTATTGGAATTGCCGGGGTAGTTGAAACGGACTGTGCAATAATAGAGCTATAACTGACAAGAAGTAAAAGTGTGAATAATAGTTTTTTCATAGTATTATTTGGTTAAAAAAAGAGGTTGCATTTAGTGTACTGCAACCTCTTTCTAATTCAAATATTTATTTTTTAAAGAGGTCTATCTAGAGCCTAAATAATATACAGGTCCATTAGCATCGTTAAAATCTATTGATACGACGTAGTTTCCAGCAGTTACAGCAATATTGTTGTCTGAATCTTGGTCTAAAATACCATCAGCATTAGCATCACCATAATCACCACCCCAATTATTATTCATTCGGAATTTTATTTCACCATCAAGCATGGTTATGTTTTCAGCAAAAAACACACCTGGTTGAATTTCTGTTAAACTAGCATCAGGAGTAGCTCCCCAGTCATTATATCCAGAACCTACAGCTCCCCAAACGTTTGTTGCTGGTTCGATACTGTAAGACATATCCTTTAAGTTAACAGTTACTAAATAATGTCCAGCAGTTACAGCAATATTGTTGTCAGAATCAGAGTCTAAAATGCCATCATTGTTTGCATCTCCAACATCACCACCCCATGTATTATTCATACGGAATTTTATTTCTCCGTCTAAGAGTTGTACGCCAGCTTTAAAAGTATCTGTTGTATGATCGTAATATAATTTAGCATCAAGAGTTGCTCCCCAATCGTTATAACCTGAGCCTACAATACCCCAAGAAAAAGGTTCTATCGTATAAGAATTGTCATTAGTGTCTATAGTAATTTTGTAATCACCAGCAGTAACTGCAATATTGTTGCCATCGTCAGCATCTAAAATACCATCTAAATTAGCGTCACCTAAGTCACCACCCCATTGATTATTTTCTCTAAATTTTATTTCACCATCAACTAAGTTTACATAAGATACTATAACACCTGGTACCGCAGTAGTATAGAATTTACCATCAGCAAATGCTCCCCAGTTATTATAACCAGAACCTACAACACCCCATGTAGCTACTTCAAAGCTACCACCACCTAGTACTTCTTCAGGCAGTACAACAGTAAGTTCTTGAATTGCTGAATAGGTTGGAAGCCCTTCAGTTCCAATAAAACCTTTTACTCTAAAGTATAAAGTTCCAGTATTTGGCATATCTGTGTTAGGATCGTTATCTAAACCTGCAGCTTCAGCAAAACCCAACATATCCCCAATGGTTACTGCAAGTTCGTTTCCGTCTGTTGTTCCAACTGTAGTAGCATCAGTAAAATCACCTAAGATTGAATTCTCTAATTCATAAGTTGTATTTGTTGGTACTCCAAAATCAGCATCTTGCCAAGTGAATCGTTCTCCTAAATTATTGGATGCGCCTACAGTTAATACGTATTCATCTAAAAATGAATTAGAGAATACTATACCATCAACTGGTTCTTGAGCGGTGAATACTAAATCATCATCCTGATCACAAGCGTTGAAGCCTATGAATGCTATTAATAAGAGTGATAAAATTTTTATGTTTTTCATGATTGTTGTGTTTTAGTTTTTAAAAATATCCTGGGTTTTGAGTTAAATTGGGGTTAGCTTGTATAGCTGAAGATGGAATAGGGAATAATTTATATGTATCTGGAATAGAAGTTCCATCTTTTACACCACCTTTCCAAGGCCATAAATATGAATTACCTGTGAACATTTCAAAGCGTATTAAATCAGTACGTCTATGACCTTCAAGGTTTAATTCTCTCCCGCGTTCATCTATAATAAATTGTTCTGTTAAATCAGATTGAGTAATACTGGTAGCATTTGATCTATTACGAACAGCATTTACATATTGAACAGCTGTTCCCATATCAGTTCCAGCTGCGCCTCTTACAGCACATTCAGCATACATTAGGTAAGCATCTGCAAGTCTGAATAACGGAAAATCTGTACTAGAAAATGCTGAAGGCAAAGATGAACCAGTAAAATTTGTATTTCTAAACTTTATTGAAGGATAACCATCTGTCCATTCTTTATAATCTTCCATTTCGAAGTTATGCCCCTCTGTCCAGAATAGACTTGCTCTTACATCTGTAGAAGTTTCTATATCACCAAATAAACCATACCATGCTTTGCTAGATCTATGACCACCCCAGCCCTCAGTAGCTCCAAATTGAGTTAGAGGTATTGTGGCATCATTAAGGCTACCATTAACTATATAAGTGGTGTTGCCAAAACTTTGACTTACAAGATTGTCTGCTATTAACGGGAATATAATTTCTGGAGATGAGTCATTATCAGCGGAAAATAGACTAACAAAATCTGTTGCCAAAGAATAAGGACCTTCCGTAATTATTTTATTGGCATAAGTTGCTGCTGCATCATAATTAGTGGAACCAGTATAAACTCCTGCATTTAGATATAATTTTGCTAAAAGCATTTGAGCTGCCCCCTTAGTTGCTCTTCCATAAGTATTATTTACTGGCAATACAGCTTCAATCTCTAAAAGTTCAGATTCCACAAAGTCAAATAACTCTTGACGTGAAGCTTCAGGTAAAGATTCAGTTTGTCCAACTGTGTTTTCTGTTGGAATAACACCTTTTCCAAATACATCAATTAAGTAATAGTTAGCCAATGCTCTAATAAATCGTACTTCAGAGATAATGATATCTTTGTTTTCAACATCTACATTCGGGAGTATAGAAAGTAAGTTGTTACATTGAGGAATGGTAAAAAATATTCTATTATATAAATATCTAAAGAATTTATTTTCAGGAGTCCAATCAGATGTAGTAGTTAATTGGTCCAGACCATTGTCTCCCCACCTGTTTTTCATAGCATCTGCAGCAAAATCTTGTAAGTTAATAATACCTCTTAAAAAAGGAGACTCTCCTGCGTTATCACTAATATCTGAACTTTCAGGACCATCAGCGCCAGATAGTGCGAAAGAACCATAAAGTCTTGATAAAATTCCTTCAACTGCTTGAGGGTCATCAGCTAAAAGTTCTTCTAATGATAATTCTATTAATGGTTTAGTATTTAAATCATCTGTACAGCTTATGTTAACCGTAAAGATTGCTACTAAACCAAATAGTAATTTTAAAATTTTATTTTTCATAATTTTCATAGTTTAAAAATCAATATTCACACCTAAATTATATATTGTTGCTCTTGGATAGAAGTTGTTATCAATACCTGTGAAATTTTCGGGGTCTTGCCCAGAATAATTTGTAATCAAGAAAGGATTATTAACAGCCCCATATATTTTTAGTCTAGCATTTTTAATAGCATTATTTAGTGTATGACCTAGTACAATATTTTCACATCTCAAGAATGATGCACCTTCAAGAAAGTAATCAGAATATTGAACAGGATCTACAATATCAGTAAACACAGGGTTTGCTGCACCAGTAAAGAAATTTAACGTATTGTTAAACGAATTACCATCTAAAGATAATGCATTCTCAATAGCGCCATGAGTAAGTCGTCTAGAGTTGTAAACTTCTCCGTCAAGTTGCCCTCTAAAGCTTGCACTGAAATCCCAGTTCTTATAGTTTAAATTAAAACCAAAACCAAAAGTCCAGTTAGGTTGTATCGCTCTATAGTACCTGTCATCATCAGTAATTCTACCATCGTCATTTAAATCGACAAAAGAACCTAGTACAGGGTCGCCAGCAGTATCATAAACTTGTTTGAATACCCAAGCAGATCCTGCTTGTTGACCTACAGCGTGTCTTAATAGTTCATTACCAGTACCAATTGCAAGTCCACCGTCTTTAACATTTATACGAGCTCCTCCTTCTAAATCAGTAACTTCTGTAAAATTATATGATAGATTTCCATTTAATGATAAATCAAAGTTTCCATTTTGTACAGGGTTTAGGTTTAAATTTAACTCAAAACCTTTACTTTCAGTATCGCCTACATTTTGGATTAATATATCCGAAAGAGCTTGACCAGGTGGTACAAAAGTAGCAACTAATAAATCTGAGGTTTTTCTTTTAAAGATATCGAAAGAACCAGATATAAAACTGTTATTAAAGAAATCAAAATCTACACCTAAATTGTATGTTGTTGATTTTTCCCAAGTCAAATCTGGATTGAATTCTTTGGCATTATATAAGTTTACACCGTTTAAGTACTGACTATCCGGTGACCCAATTTCGAATAAAGGGATGGAAGGATAAAAACCTATTCCTGGTGATTGAGAAACATCTTGGTTTCCAGTTTCACCCCAACCAAATCTTATTTTAAAATCGTTAACAAAGTTCAAATCTTTTAAAAAACTTTCTTCTTTTACTTTCCAAGCTAATGCTGCAGAAGGGAAATAACCCCAACGGTTATCTTCTGTAAAGAATGAGGAACCATCTGCTCTTAAAGAGGCTGTAAGAAGGTATTTGTTGTTTAAATTAATATTTGCACGCCCAAAAAACGATTGAAGATTCAATTCGTTAAAATATCTAGCATTAGGATTTAAAGAATTTATATCTGGAATCCTTACTCCGGTATCTTGGTCATTAAGAAATTCATCCTTATTACCATCATTTTTAAAATTTTGATAAGAGTAACCTGCTTGAATATCAAAATTATTAATAAAGAAGTTATCAAATTCTTTGCGGTAAGCTAAGTAAGACTCCATAGTTACATTTGTAATATGTTGTCTTTCACCAAAACTCTTTCCAGAATTAAATATATAGGTGTATGTACCACCAGGTGTTGCTGTTGATGGTACTAATGCATAAGCGTTAATTGCATTTTCAGAAAAACGCTCAGTAATTTCAGTTCTTGAAGCCTCTAACCCTAAATTTACAACTGCACGTAATTCAGGTAAAAAATGCATCTTATAGTCTAGTTCTATGTTACCTAGTAATCGGTTTACTTTCTCTGGTCTTGTTCTCTGAAGCAATACACCTAATGGATTACCTGCTCCAATTTTTGCATTTGGATTGTTAGGATTGTCAGCAGCCTGTAATTGCTGGTAAAAACCACCAAAAATAGAATTTCTATCATAAATTGGTTTTGTAGGATCCATGGAAATGGCACCACCTAAAGCAGCACCTTCATCTATGGAGTTTTTATCTACAACAGTTCCTTTTGCATTAATATCTACTTTTAAATGGTCATCAAAAAACTTAGGTGACAATCTTAATGAAGCTGTAATTCTTTCATAGTCATTAGTTTTTACAACACCTTCAGTTTCATTATAACCAATAGATGCTCTAAAAGGAATTTTTTCAAATAAATTAGCTCTTACACCAAAATTATAATCTTTTGTAATGGCTGCTCTGTAAATTACATCCTGCCAATCTGTATTATAAATGGCTCTATCTCCATCTGGTGTACTAATAATTTGTGATATTTCCTCATTATTATCTACACTACCAACAGGCACGCCTAAAGCACTTAAGTTATTTGGAAAGTATGTTTCTGCAAATTGTACAAACTCATCACCATTCATAACTTGAATTTGGTTCTTTGAACTTATGTTGCTTAAAGATGTTCTAGCAGAAAAATTAAACTTAGCTTCACCTGACGTTCCTTTCTTTGTGGTGATTATAAGAACACCATTGGACGCACGAGAACCATAAATAGCTGTAGCTGATGCATCTTTAAGGATACTGAAACTTTCAATATCATTAGGGTTTATTAAGCTTAATGGATTTCCAACTCCTGCAACACCACCATTATCTAATGGAACACCGTCAATAACAATTAAAGGCGCATTGTTTCCAGAAAGCGATGAACCACCTCTAATACGAATATTTGGAGCTGCATCTGGTTGTCCACCTGCACTAGTTATTCTTACACCAGCGGCTTTACCTTGTAGTAGTTGATCAGGTGATACTACTGCACCTTGGTTAAATTCCTTTGAAGATATAACATCAACTGCCCCAGTTAAATCTTCTTTTTTTACGCTACCATATCCAATAATAACTATCTCATCCAACTGAGCTGCATCTTCCATTAATTGGATGTTTAAAGTTGATTGACCACTATATGTTATCTCTTTAGATTGGTATCCTACATAGGAAAAAACAATAACTTCTCCATTGTTTACTTCAATGCTGTAATTTCCGTCAAAGTCAGTTGCAGTACCAGTTGTGGTACCTTTAATAACAACATTAACCCCTGGAAGTGGAATTGAAGTGGACTGTTCAGTTACTGTTCCTGATACTTTCGTTTGACCAAAAGATAGTATTGGTATTACAAACAGGAAAAACAGTAAACTATTAATAGTTGTTTTCATACAAATTAGTTTAATTTAAAGTCATTTTTGTTTAGTTATATTTTCACTCCTCACATCAAAACTATGTAAAGAAATTGTTAAGAGATAATTTTAGATTACGAAATATTTAACGAAAACGTTTTCGTGTTGACAACTTTTTAATTTTATGTCATTTTTATGAGAAATTGATATTTAATTTACTGTGTAAATAATTTGATAAGTTTCTGAAAACAAGAGAATAATTGCTATTTTAGAGAGAATTTAAGAACATGAAAAGAAAGATAACATTAAAGCAAATTGCAAAGGAGTTAGATGTCTCTGTTTCAACAGTTTCAAAAGCGTTGAGTAATAGTAAGGAAATCAGTGAGGATACAACTCAAAAGATTCAGGCATTTGCTAAACTTTATAATTACAAGCCCAATAATATTGCGCTTAGTTTAAAAAATAGAAAAACCAAGACCATAGGTATTCTTATCCCAGAGATTGTGCATCACTTTTTTTCAACGGTAATTAGGGGTATAGAACGTGTTGCTAATCGCAGAGGTTACAATGTTATTGTAGGACTGTCGAATGAATCTTTTACAAAGGAAATTATTAACATGGAAATGCTTGCTAATGGTAGTATTGATGGTTTTATTTTATCCATTTCTAAGGAGACCTTATTGAAGCAAGATTATCATCATTTTAACGCTACTATAAATCAAGGGATGCCTATTGTAATGTTTGATCGCGTGGTTAATGAAGTGGACTGCGACAAGGTTATTGTAGACGATTTAAATGGTGCAGTTAAAGCTGTAAAGAAACTAGTTGAAAACGATTGTAAAAACATAGCATTAATTACCACAATGGATTATGTAAGTGTGGGACGATTGAGAACTCAAGGTTATCTGGAAGCACTTCAGGCTAGTGGAATGGAAGCGAACTCTAATATGATTTTGAAGATTGATGATAGCTTGGATGTTGAAAATCATTTAGAAGTTTTAGAAACTGAAATAGCACATTTCTTCAAATCAAATCCTAGTATTGATGGGGTATTCGCTGTAAACGAGCTGTATGCGGTTACTGCTATGAAAGTAGCAAGAAAGTTAGGATTGAAAATACCTGATGATATGCAAGTTATTGGTTTTACTGATGGCGTGCTTTCCAAACACGCTACACCTAGCTTAACAACGGTAAGCCAGCATGGTCAAAAAATGGGTGAGCAATCGGCTAATTTATTGATTGATAGGTTAGAAGCAGAAGAGGCTGAAACCGAGCAATACTTTACTAATAATGAGAAAAAACGTGACTTTATAAAGATGGTAATAGAGACCGAAATCATAGAAAGAGAATCTACTAAATAGTTTCGTAGCACTAAGTTGCCAAAAAACATGTATTAGGAAAAACGAAATTCTTTTATATCTTTGGATGGAAATCAAGACTTATATTTTCACTTCTCACAATAAGTTTTGATAAGACATACTCAAGTATCGCTTATCAAATAGTATTAATTTAATATACTATTTAATGGAAAAGCGTAGATTAAGTTTCTGGGAAATATGGAACATGAGTTTCGGTTTCTTAGGAATTCAAATGGGGTTCGCCCTTCAAAATGCTAACGCCAGTAGAATACTTCAAATTTTCGGAGCCGATGTTCACGAGTTGTCATGGTTTTGGATAATTGCGCCCTTAATGGGCTTGATTGTTCAACCTATTATAGGACATTACAGTGATAAAACTTGGAGCAAATTTGGTAGACGTAAACCCTATTTTTTAGTTGGAGCAATTTTAGCATCCATTGGTTTAGTGCTTATGCCACAAGCCGACATTTTTATAGCATTTTTACCTGCGCTTTGGGTAGGTGCCGGAATGCTTATGATTATGGACGCTTCATTTAATATTGCTATGGAACCATTCCGTGCTTTAGTTGGAGATAATCTAAGAACAGACCAAAGAACCTTAGGTTTTAGTGTACAAACTGCACTTATTGGTTTTGGAGCTGTTATTGGCTCGTGGCTGCCTTACGCCTTAACCAATTGGTTTGGTGTTTCAAATGAAACTACAGAGGGGGCAGTTCCGTTCAACTTAATTTTATCCTTTATTATTGGTGCTATCATTTTAATAGTTTCAATTTTAATAACTGTTACAACTACTAAAGAGTACTCACCAGAAGAACTTGCTAGCTTTGATGAAAATCAATCAGATTCTAATACAGCAATAAAAGAAGGAGAAGAAAAATCAAGCTTGCTAGATATTTTTGAGGATTTCAAAAAAATGCCAGCAACCATGCGTCAATTAAGTTGGGTGCAATTCTTTTCTTGGTTTGGTCTTTTTGGAATGTGGGTATTTGCTACTCCAGCTATTGCGCAACATACTTACGGTTTATCTCATACTGATAGTAGCAGTGCTTTATATCAAGATGCTGGTGATTGGGTAGGTATTTTATTTGGAGTGTACAATCTTGTTTCGGCGTTTTACGCTTTTGCTTTACCATACATAGCTAAACAAATAGGGAGAAAGAAAACACATTCTGTTTCTTTAATTATTGGTGGTATTGGCTTATTGTCTATCTATATTATGCCTGATAAAAATTGGCTAATTCTTTCTATGGTAGCTGTGGGAATAGCTTGGGCAAGTATTCTGGCTATGCCTTATGCTATTTTAGCAGGTTCAATCTCGCCTAAGAAAATGGGAGTTTATATGGGAATTTTTAATTTCTTCATCGTAATCCCTCAAATTATTAATGCCTTAATTGGCGGTCCGCTTGTAAAATATGCTTATGGTAATCATGCCATTTTTGCTTTAGTAATGAGTGGAGTAAGTTTTTTAATTGCAGCGTCTTTAGTATATAAGGTTAAAGATGTTGACGATGTAATTCAATCATAATAATGAACAAAATAGGAGTCATATTCGATTTAGATGGTGTTATTGTAGACACTGCTAAATATCATTTTTTAGCTTGGAAAGACCTTGCTGATGAATTGGGTTTTGAGTTTACCGAATCACACAACGAATTGCTAAAAGGAGTAAGTCGCGTACGATCTTTGGAAATCTTGCTAGACATAGGTAAAGTTGAACTTTCTGAAGAAAAAAAGCAAGACTATCTAGTTAGTAAAAACGAACACTATCTGGAATATATTTATAAAATGGGACCCGAAGAAATTCTTCCCGGGGCAAGTCAACTTTTAGACACCTTGGATGCTTTAGGGATACACTACGTTCTAGGTTCTGCAAGTAAAAATGCACCATTAATTCTAAAGCAGGTAAATCTATTTAATCGATTTGCTGGAATAGTTGATGGTAATAGCGTTTCAAAAGCAAAACCAGACCCTGAAGTTTTTCTTATTGGTGCTAAAAAACTAAATCTACAACCACAACAATGTGTGGTTTTTGAAGATGCTATTGCAGGTGTTGAAGCTGCAAATAGAGCACATATGATATCTGTCGGCATTGGAGACGCAAAAACACTCCATGAAGCCGATTTTAATTTTAATAATTTAACTGAATTACCCCAGGATTTCTTCACTAAGGTAATTTCAGAAAAAATATCAAATAACAATGAACCAAGATTATATAAAACCAGATAATTGGTCCATCATAGAAGAAGGGTTTGATGCAAGTCGCGTAAAATCTTCCGAAAGCTTATTTAGCATTGGTAACGGTGCTATGGGGCAACGCGCCAATTTTGAAGAACAATACTCTGGTGCTACATTTCAAGGCAGTTATATTGCTGGGGTGTACTATCCCGATAAAACGCGAGTAGGTTGGTGGAAAAATGGTTATCCTGAGTATTTTGCGAAAGTGCTAAATGCACCAAATTGGATAGGCATTAACGTTTTGGTAAACGGTGAATCACTTGATTTAAACACTTGCAAATCAGTTGAGAATTTCAAAAGAGAACTCAACATGAAAGAAGGTTGGCTCTCTAGGAGCTTTTGTGCCACCATGCCAAATAATATTAAAGTTGATGTATTCACAAAACGATTTTTGAGTTTAGATTTAGATGAAATAGGCGCAATAATCTATGATATAAAACCATTAAACGCTGATGCCGAAATTATTTTTGAGCCCTATTTAGATTCAGGAATTACAAATGAAGATACCAATTGGGATGATAAGTTTTGGGATACCACTCATGTGAGTCATTTAAACAATCAGGCATTTATCGAGGCTAAAACTATGAAAACGGATTTCCATACCTGCACGTTTATGGAATCGAAAGTTTATATTTCAAATAAACCGATTATAGTTGAGCACAATGTTAAAGCAGATTCAAACCATGTGTCGTTTAGCTATGCATATCCTGTGAAAAAAGGAGAGACGTATAGCATTCAAAAATTTGGTGGTTATACGGTTGATAGATATCATGACAAATCTGAATTAGTTAAAGCTGCAAAACAAGTATTGAAGACAGCTACAAAAAAGGGGTTTCAACATTTGTTGGAAGACCAAAAGAAAGCTTGGGAAAATATTTGGGAAATGGCAGATATAACCATTGATGGTGATGTAAAAGCACAACAAGGTATTCGTTTCAATATTTTTCAATTGAACCAAACTTATTTAGGAAAAGATTCAAGACTAAATATTGGACCCAAGGGGTTTACTGGTGAGAAATATGGAGGTAGTACCTATTGGGATACAGAAGCCTATTGTATTCCTTTTTACATGGCAACTAAAGATCAAAAAGTAGCTAAAACATTACTTGAATACCGTTATAATCATTTGGAAAAAGCCATTGAAAATGCCGAAAAATTAGGTTTTAAAAATGGTGCGGCTTTGTATCCCATGGTAACGATGAATGGGGAGGAGTGCCATAATGAATGGGAAATTACATTTGAGGAAATTCATAGAAATGGGGCCATTGCATTTGCTATTTATAACTATCATCGTTTTACTGGAGACTACAGTTACATTCCAGAAAAAGGACTGGAAGTATTAATAGGTATCGCTCGCTTTTGGCAGAAACGTGCCACATACTCCAAAGACAAAAGCAAGTATGTTATCCTTGGGGTAACAGGTCCAAATGAGTATGAAAATAACGTGAATAACAATTGGTATACTAACTATTTAGCAAAATGGTGTATTGATTATACACTTGAGCAAATTGAAAATGTTGAAGAAGCATATGCTTCTGATTTTGCAAGAATTGCAAAAAAAGTAAAGCTTACCAAAAAAGAACTGGCACTTTGGAAAGCGGTTTCAGATAATATGTATTTTCCATATTCTGAAAAGCATCAAGTGTACTTACAGCAAGATGGATTTTTGGATAAAGAATTAATCTCAGTTGAAGATTTACCAAAATCGGAAAGACCAATAAACCAAAAATGGAGTTGGGACAGAATATTACGGTCACCATATATAAAACAGGCTGATGTATTGCAAGGGTTCTACTTTTTTGAGGATCAATTTACAGATGAATCTTTAGAACGTCATTTTGATTTTTATGAACCATTTACAGTTCATGAAAGTTCATTATCACCATGTGTACATAGTATTCAAGCTGCTAAATTAGGTAGAATGGAACAGGCTTATACCTTTTATTTAAGAACTTCAAGATTAGATTTAGATGATTATAATCACGAGGTTCATGAAGGATTACACATCACATCAATGGCAGGTACATGGATGAGTATTGTAGAAGGCTTTGGTGGGATGCGGGTTAAGGATGGCAAACTTTCTTTTTCTACAAAAATCCCAAAGCAATGGAAAGGCTATTCTTTTAAAGTGAATTTTAGAGATCATGTGTTAAAAGTGAATGTTACGCAAGAACAAACCTGTTTTGAAATGTTATGCGGTGAAGCATTAGAGATTTTATGTAATGATAAACCTTTGGTTCTGGAAAGTAATGTGTTAAAAGCCGTGAGTTAATAATTAAATTAAAAATAACCAGATATGAAACCTTTGTTTATTGTAAAAACACTTTTGCTGCTGTTGCTTTTCAATTGTAGCAATGCGCAAGAATTAAAATCTCCAAATGGCGATTTTACTATGCAGTTTTCTCTCGGAAATGATGGCAAACCCACTTATCAATTATCATACAAAAACCAAGAGGTAATAAAATCAAGCAATTTAGGGTTAGAGTTGAAAGATGATACTAAATCATTGTTAAGTGACTTTGTAGTTCTGGATGCATCAACATCTACTTTTGATGAAACTTGGACACCTGTTTGGGGAGAAGAAAGCCAAATTAGAAATCATTATAACGAATTAGCAGTCACCTTAAAGCAAAACGAAACTAATAGGCTTATGCTTATAAGGTTTAGAATGTTTGATGAAGGTTTAGGGTTTCGTTACGAGTTTCCGCAGCAAGATAATCTAGTGTATTTTGTGATTAAGGAAGAACGCACACAATTTGCAATGACAGGAAATCATATGGCACATTGGATTGCAGGTGATTATGATTCTCAAGAATACGATTATACTAAATCTCGACTTTCAGAAATTAGAGCAAAATTTGATGGTTCAAGGCAAAGCAATGCATCTCAAACGGCTTTTTCTAAAACAGGAGTTCAAACGGCATTAATGCTAAAAACTGATGACGGTTTGTATATCAATCTACACGAAGCAGCATTGGTCGATTATGCTTGTATGCACCTTGATTTGGATGATGAAAGTATGGTTTTTGAGTCGCATTTAACACCAGATGTAAATGGAGATAAAGGCTATATGCAAGCACCATGTAATTCGCCTTGGCGAACTATTATTGTTAGTGATGATGCACGAGATATTTTAGCCTCTAGAATGACATTAAATTTAAACGAACCTTGCGCTATAGAGGATACATCTTGGATAAAACCTGTAAAGTACATCGGTGTTTGGTGGGAAATGATTACTGGTAAAAGTTCTTGGGCTTATACAGATGAATTACCTGCGGTTCAATTGGGTATTACAGACTATTCAAAAGTAAAACCAAACGATACGCATGCCGCTAATAACATAAAAGTAAAACGTTATATCGATTTTGCTTCAAAGCATGGTTTTGATGGTGTTTTAGTGGAAGGCTGGAATGAAGGATGGGAAGACTGGTTTGGGAAATCAAAAGACTATGTGTTTGATTTTGTGACACCGTACCCCGATTTTGATGTTGAGGAAATTCATAAGTATGCTAAATCCAAAGGTGTAAAAATGATTATGCATCATGAAACTTCGGGGTCAGTTCGAAATTACGAACGCCATATGGACAAAGCATATCAGTTTATGAAAGATAATGGATATGATGCCGTTAAGAGTGGTTATGTAGGAAACATTATTCCGAGAGGAGAACATCATTACAGTCAATACATTGTAAATCATTATCAATATGCTATTGAAAAAGCAGCGGAATATCAAATTATGGTTAATGCACATGAGGCAGTAAGGCCAACAGGAATATGCAGAACATATCCCAATTTAATTGGTAATGAATCAGCAAGAGGAACAGAGTTTCAGGCCTTTGGAGGTTCAAAACCGAATCATGTTACTGTATTGCCTTTTACTAGATTAATAGGAGGGCCAATGGATTATACACCAGGCATTTTTGAAATGGATATTAGTAAGTTGAATCCAAATAATAATTCTCATGTAAATAGTACACTTACAAACCAATTAGCACTGTATGTTACGATGTATTCTCCATTACAAATGGCAGCAGATTTACCAGAACATTACGAGCAATCTATGGATGCCTTTCAATTCATTAAAGATGTGGCAATAGATTGGGATAAGAGTATTTATTTGGAAGCTGAACCTGGAGATTATATCACTATTGCACGTAAAGAAAAAGCTAGTAATGATTGGTTTGTAGGTAATGTAAATGGAATAAAACCAAGAACTTCAAATATCAAACTAGATTTCTTAGAGAAAGGTAAAAAGTACATGGCAACTATTTATTCCGATGCTAAAAATGCACATTACAAAACCAACCCTCAAGCGTATTCCATTAAAACTAAAAAAGTAACAAATAAGTCTAAATTATCACTTGTATCAGTCCCTGGAGGTGGTTATGCCATTAGTATTAAAGAAATTAAATAAAAGAATTATTATGGGCATTTATTTAAGACATCAAAAAAAGATAACACTACCAATCTTGATTGGGTTAGTGTTTGTATTTGCTTTAAATTTATCTTGTAAAAAACAAAGTGATATGATTACAGGTAAAGTTGAGGAAGGATATACATTGGTTGAAAAGAATGACATTAACCGTATTGAGCCTTTAAATTGGTGGGTAGGCTTCAAAAATCCAACTTTGCAACTCTTGGTACATCATCCTAACATTTCTGAAAGGATTCCTGAAATTTCATACCAAGGTGTTTCTATAAAAAAAGTACATCAGGCTGATAGTCCAAATTATTTATTTATAGACTTAAGTATTTCCGAAAACACAAAAACTGGGAAATTCAATATTATTTTCAAAAAAAATGGAGAAGATGATTTAATTCAAACTTATGAGTTAAAACCAAGAACACAATCATCAGAAAACTATTCAGGTTTTAATAGTAGCGATGCTATTTATTTAATTACACCCGATAGATTCGCAAATGGAAACCCAGAAAATGACATTGACAATAAACTCAAAGAAAAAACTATTGACAGAACTAATAATTATGCTAGACATGGCGGGGATATTCAAGGAATAATAAATCATTTAGACTATATAGACCACATGGGTTTTACAGCCATTTGGTCTTGCCCTTTGCTAACCAACGATATGCCTGAAAGCTCTTATCATGGCTATGCTATTACAGATTATTATCAAGTTGACCCACGTTATGGCTCATTAGATGACTACATTAACCTTTCAACCAAAATGAAAGACAGAGGCATGAAGCTTATCATGGATCAAGTGGCAAATCATTGTGGTATAGAGCATTGGTGGATGAAAGATTTACCATTTAAAGATTGGATAAATCATCAAGAAGACTATATAAAGAATAAAGACAATTGGGATTGGAAAATGACCAATCATACTAACCACAGACGCACTACAAATCAAGATATGTATGCATCTAAAACTGATAAAGAAAATATGAGTGTAGGGTGGTTTGTTTCTGCAATGCCAGATTTAAACCAACGTAATCCATTCATGGCCATTTACACAATTCAAAACAGTATTTGGTGGATAGAAACAGCTAATTTAGGAGGAATCCGTCAAGACACCTATCCATATCCAGATAAAGATTTTATGAGTAAATGGGCTGGTGAAATCATGAACGAATATCCCAATTTTAGTATTGTTGGAGAAGAATGGAGTTTAAACCCATTACTTATTGGGTATTGGCAAGATGGTGCAAAAAACAATGATGGTTATAAATCCAACCTCAAATCGCCTATGGATTTTGCTATGCAACGACTCATTATTGAATCATTAAATGAAGAGGAAAAATGGGATACAGGCTTGATTAAAATATATGAAGGATTGGCAAACGATTTTCATTATACTAGTCCAAAGGATATTATGATTTTTCCTGATAATCATGATATGAGTCGCATTTTTACTCAACTTAAAGGAGATGTAGTAAATACAAAAATGGCATTAAGTTACATATTGACTTTGCCTAGGATTCCACAAATATATTACGGCACAGAAATTTTAATGAATGATTTTGATAAACCTGGAGACCATGGATTAATCAGAACTGATTTCCCAGGAGGATGGAAGGGTGATAAGGTGAATGCATTTACAGGAGAAGGTTTAAAGCCCAATCAAAAAGACATGCAATCATTTTTGAAAAAGTTTCTGAATTACAGAAAGACAAGTAAAGCTATTCACGAAGGAAAAACTGTTCATTTTGCACCAGAGAATGGAATTTATGTGTTGTTTAGAATTTTTGAAGATGAAACAGTTATCCACATCATTAATAAAAATAAGAGTTCGGTTAAATTGGATTTAAACAGATTTGAAGAAATAGGTTTAAAAGGTAAGGCTATTAGAAATATCATAACAGATGCTCAATTTTTCTGGGGAGATAACATCACTCTGGATGAAAAAGGAAGTACTGTTTTAACTACTAAATTAAATTAATTCAGTTTAATAATCATTTTTTAATACTAATGAAAAAACAGTTTTTCATAGGATTTCTATTTATAATTTGTACATCTTGTTTGAATAAAAAGAACAAAGATGAGAATCCGATTTTAGGTGAAGAAGTAGTTACGTTTATGGTTGAGGCTTTGCCTGTTGAACATAATTTTGAGGATGATATTTATATTTCTGGTGATTTTGAAGGCTGGTCTGGAGGTAGAGTGCAATTCAAATTACAGAATAAAGCTCATTCATATGTAATAGATATCCCAAAGTACAGAGAGACGATTAACTTTAAATTTACACAGGGTAAGTGGGGTACAGAAGAGTGCCAGATAAATGGTAATCCTATTGAAAATAGAACGTATTCTTTTAATAAATTGAAAGATACTATTAGGATTGATATTGAAAAATGGAATAATGCAAAGAATCTAGATAAACCTTCAACTGCAGCAGATAACGTTCAGGTTTTTTATGAGAATTTTAAAATTCCACAATTAAATAGGGAACGAAAAATTTCAGTCTATTTGCCTCCTAATTATTCATCTTCAAATGAAGAATTTCCTGTTTTATATATACTAGATGGTCAAAATGTATTTGATACTGCAACTTCATATAGCGGAGAATGGGAAGTAGATGAAACCTTGAATAAGATATTTAATGAAACAGGTTTTGGACTTATTGTGGTTGCAATTGATCATGGCGGAAATATGAGGCTAAATGAATATTCGGCTTGGGATAATAAAAAGTATGGTAAAGGTGAGGGTGAGTTCTTTCTAAATTTTTTAACTAATACACTAAAACCAGAAATAGATAGGGCGTTTAGGACAAAAAAAGAGCCACATAACACAGTTATTATGGGTTCATCAATGGGAGGTTTGTTTGCCCATTATGCGGTGACTAAAAGGCCCAATGTGTTTGGAAAGGCAGGCATCTTTTCGCCTTCGTTTTGGTATAACCAAGCAGTATTTAAATTTACTAATGGAAATTATAGTTCTAGTAAAAGTCGATTGTATTATTTAGTAGGGAGTAAGGAAGGCGATAATATGGTTGAACCCACGCAAGAAATGGTGAGTTTAATGCAAGAAAATGGTTTTCCAAAAGAAAATATTCTTAGTAAAGTGGTACCTGATGGGACACACAGTGAATCGTTTTGGAAATTAGAATTTAGGAACGCTATAGAATGGTTGTTTGCGACTAATAAAGATTAAATATGAAGTGGGCTCCAATTATATTGGCTTTTCTGTTTATGGTTTCTTGTAAAAAAGAACATAAGAATGTTGTTTCTAAGGATATCAAAAATGAAAGCATCGCTTTTTTTAAACCGTATTCTCAAGCCAAATTATCTAGCGGAAAACTAATGCGATTAGATAGTTTTACCTCAAAATATATTACACCGCGTCCAGTTGATGTTTGGTTACCTGAAAATTATTCAAAAGAAAAGCAGTATGCAGTGTTGTATATGCATGATGGACAAATGCTTTTTGATTCTACTTCTACATGGAATAAACAAGAATGGAAAGTAGATGAATGGGCTTCAAAATTGATGAATGAAGATGAAATAAAAAACTTTATAGTTGTCGCAATTCATAATATTAAAGCCGAACGTTGGCAGGATTTATTTCCTCAGAAAGCATTTAAATATTTGTCTAAGGAGGAAGAAACAGTCATTAATCAGCAAAAAAATCATATTAAGCAAGGGAGTAAACTTAACGGCGATAGCTATTTAAAGTTTCTAGTTGAAGAACTAAAACCAATTGTTAATAAAGAATTTTCAACGTTAAAAAATAAAGAAAACACCTTTGTTATGGGATCTAGTATGGGTGGTTTAATGAGTATGTATGCCATTTGCGAATACCCTGAAGTGTTTGGTGGAGCAGCATGTATATCTACGCATTGGCCCGGAGCAAAACCCATAGATAATAACCCGCTTCCATGGGCAATTTTTAAATACATGGAAAATAACTTGCCAGATCCAGTAAACCATAAAATTTACTTTGATTATGGTACTGAAACTTTGGATGCGTACTATCCCAAATACGCCCCAACTGTTAACCAAATTTTAATGAGTAAAGGTTATACTGAGAATAACTTTAAAAACTTAAAATTTGAAGGCACTAACCATTCCGAAAACGCTTGAAATAAAAGGTTAGATGTACCTCTAAATTTTTTATTAGAAAAAGAATAAAATGAAACCAACAGTATATATATTAATAGCATTAATGATAACAGGAACAAGCTGTGTAAAAGATAACACGCAGGTTAAAACAGAAACGGAAAAGGTTAAAATAGCCAAAAAAAAGTATGTAGTGTATCAAGTCTTTACACGTCTGTTTGGGAATACAAATACAACGAATAAACCTTGGGGAACTATTGAAGAAAATGGTGTTGGTAAATTCAATGATTTTACTGAAAAGGCTTTAAAAGAGATTAGAGATTTAGGCGTAAGCCATATTTGGTACACAGGCGTCCCTCATCATGCTGTTATAAATGATTATACAAAATACGGTATTACAAACGACGACCCAGATGTGGTAAAAGGGCGAGCAGGTTCTCCTTATGCTGTAAAGGATTATTACAATGTGAATCCTGATTTGGCTGTAAATATTGAAAATAGATTACAGGAGTTTCAAGCTCTAATTGACCGTACACATAAGGTAGGAATGAAAGTCATTATTGATATTGTTCCTAATCATGTGGCTAGAAATTACAGAAGTATTTTAAAACCTGAAGGTGTGAAGGATTTTGGAGAAGATGATGATGTTTCTGTCATGTATGATAAAAACAATAATTTTTATTACAACCCTGATGAAGCGTTTCAAGTGCCCGAATGGAAAAACGGGTATTCTCCTTTAGGTGAAGAAAAACATCCTCTTGAGGATAGTGAATTTCCCGAGCAGCCAGCAAAATGGACGGGGAATGGGTCGCGTTTATCACAACCCGATATGAACGATTGGTATGAAACCGTTAAGGTTAATTATGGAATATATCCTGACGGCAAGAAAGATTTTGATGAATTGCCTGTTGGATTTGAAAATGAAGATTTTAAAAAACATTTTGACTTTTGGAAAGACAAAGATATCCCTGATTCTTGGATTAAATTTAGAGATATTGCATTGTATTGGTTAGAAAAAGGTGTGGATGGATTCAGATACGATATGGCGGAAATGGTACCTGTTGAATTTTGGAGTTTCATGAATTCGTCTATAAAAATGAAAAACCCAGAGGCCTTTTTATTGGCTGAAGTTTACAATCCGTGGCTGTATAGAGATTATATCAAAAAAGGAAAAATGGATTATCTATATGACAAAGTACAGTTATATGACACCATTAAACATGTAATGCAAGGTCATGGAAAAACTGACAATATTCCACTAATTTTGGATGATTTAAAAGATATTGAACATCACATGTTGCATTTTCTTGAGAATCATGATGAGCAGCGTATAGCTAGTCCTGATTTTGCTGGAAGTGCTGAGAAAGGAAAGCCTGCCATGGTGGTCTCTGCAACTTCTACAACTTCCCCAACTATGATTTATTTTGGTCAGGAAGTAGGAGAAGATGGTTCTGAAAATGCTGGTTTCGGTACACCAACAAGAACATCAATTTTCGATTACATAGGTGTTCCAGCTCATCAGCGTTGGGTAAATAACAAGCAATTTGATGGAGGCCAATTATCGAACCCTGAAAAGAGTTTAAGAGATTTTTACAAAAGACTTTTAAATTTCACCATTGAAAGTGAGGCTTTAACTGGGTTGTATCAAGATATCCATCAATTCAATAGAGAACATACAGGAAACTATACAGATAAAGTATTGTCTTTTGTGCGTTGGAATGCTAATGAGAAATTAATTGTTGTTTCAAATTTTGATAATGAAAATAGGTTTGAGTTTGATTTAAAACTTCCGAGTGATATTATTACAAAGTGGAAATTAACGAAATCAGAATATCAAGTTAAAGACGAATTATATAAAGAGTTTAATTCTATTCTAAAAGTAGAAAATGGTGTTGGAAAAATAAAAATAAGCTTAAACCCATTGGAGTCTTTCATTTTAAAATTAAAGTAAGATTATGAGGTATCTATTAATTGTATTGTCGTTTTTAATGCTTTTTAATTGTGACAAGAAAAAAGAGGTTGAAAAGGAAAAAGCCGAAGTACCATTTGTTTGGGAAGGCGCAAATATTTATTTTTTATTGACGGATAGATTTAATAATGGAGATGCTTCAAATGATATAAATTTTGATAGAACTCAAGAAACAGGAAAACTTCGTGGATTTAAAGGCGGTGATATTAAAGGGGTTACTAAAAAAATAAAAGAAGGTTATTTTACTGACTTGGGTATTAACGCTATTTGGATGACTCCAGTTGTAGAACAAATTCATGGGGGTACTGATGAAGGTACAGGAGTAACCTATGGATTCCATGGCTATTGGGCAAGTGACTGGACAGCAATTGATCCGAATTTTGGAACCAAAGAAGATTTGAAAACATTGGTTGAAACTGCTCATAATCATGGAATTCGTATTCTGTTAGACGCAGTAATAAATCATACAGGGCCTGTTACTGAAAAAGACCCTTTGTGGCCAGAAAGTTGGGTGCGTACAGAGCCTCAATGTGATTATAAATCCTATGAAAACACAGTAACATGTACATTGGTTAAAAACTTGCCAGATATCTTAACAGAAAGTAATGAGGCGGTTGATTTACCTCCACAATTAATAAAAAAGTGGAAAGTAGAAGGCAGGTATGATCAAGAAATATCGGAATTAAACGCTTTTTTTAAAAGAACAGGACACCCAAGAGCACCACGCTTTTATATTATGAAATGGTTGACCGATTACATTACTGAATTTGGAATTGATGGTTATCGTGTAGATACTGTTAAACATACCGAACCTTACGTTTGGCAAGAGTTTAAAGCGTTATGTGATAGCGCTTTTGCTGAATTTAAAAAGAGTAACCCTGAGAAAGTTCTTGATAATAATGCCTTTTATTTAGTAGGTGAAGTTTATAATTATGGAATATCAGCAAAAAAAGCATTTGATTTTGGCGATAAAAAAGTTGATTATTTTAATAATGCTTTTAATGGTTTGATCAATTTTGAAGCTAAATGGAATGCTGCACAATTACCCATGGAGGAGTTTTTTAGGAAATATTCAGATATTTTAAATTCAGATTTAAAAGGGTATGGTGTTTTAAACTATTTAAGCTCTCATGATGATGGTCAACCTTTTGATCCTTCAAGAAAAAAACCTTTTGAAACAGCTAATAAACTACTACTGTGTCCTGGGGCATCACAGGTGTATTATGGAGATGAATCACTACGCTTATTAGTAATTGAAGATACTCAGGGAGATGCTACATTACGTTCTTTTATGAACTGGGAAGCCATTCAAAGCGACGCTAAAACAAAAGCTGTTTTAACGCATTGGCAAAAATTAGGACAATTTAGGGCTAATCATCCTGCTATTGGAGCTGGAATTCATCAAATGATAACTGAAACACCTTACACGTTCTATAGAAGTTATTCTAAGGGTGGTTTTAATGATTTAGTTGTTGTTGGTTTGAACTTACCTATTGGAGAAAAAGTAATAGATGTATCTAAGGTATATGAAAATGGAGATTCGCTCAAAGATGCTTATTCAGGACACTCAAGTGAAGTTGTAAATGGAAAGTTTACAATACATTCTGATTTTAACATGGTTCTTATAGAAAAGATGTAAAAACATCATGTTTTTTGTAACAAAACTATTGTCAGGAAGTCTTGTTAATATCGACCAAATCAATATTTCGTAATTTTGTTACATCAAAACTTTCTTAACATGGATATTAATGACAATATAGAATCACCTATGGTGCTGAAAGTTGGTTTTAATAAGCTGCTTGAGCATTATGAAAACTTAGCTAAAAGTGATGATGAGTTTATATCAGCTAAAGCAAGACGTGTTCTAAAATCAGCTGAACCATATCCAGAGTTAAGAACAGGGTTTAGTGATACCCAAATATTAAATGATAGAGAAAAGGAAATTAGTATAATATTACAAGATTCTTTTGCTCCTGTTTTAACAAAAAACGAAATTAAAACAGCTTCTGTTCCTTTTCATGATTTAATTTTTAATTCATCAGAACGATTTAAAAATATTATTAAAATTGCTGGAGATGGATTTGAGTTAAATATAAAAAACATGCCAGAAGATGATAGGTATATTATTGCATGTACCATCATTTTAAATTTTTGTTATGGATATAACTTAAATTTTAAGCGTCCATTTTATTATGAGATTCCAGATTCAAATGGGATTATTCGTTATTATAAAATTCTTTACAATGCAGATTTTTGTGAAATAATTCCAACCAAAAACGCAATAAATATCACAAAAGAAGATTATGACGAATTGTTAGATAATTTTGAAAATATTAAACTTTGGAAAGAAAAGTTTCCACCAAACAGTTACATATTTAAAGGATTTGTTATTTCAAATATTTTTGATGTTACTGAAGATCAATCCATTTCAAATATAAAATCTAGTCTTATTGGCGAAGACAAACGAAAAGAAGAAGGTTTTATGGAGAGCTTCCATGAAATTTTTAGATCGTTATTGGGTATAAATGATATTAAAGTTGGGTTTTCGATCTACAATAAAGAAGAAGATATATTTGAACGTGTTTACGGTGTTGGAATGCATAGTTATTTGTTAGGAGATGTTGCTAACAGAAACTGTTCGGATTCTCTATGTCACTGGTCATATAATAGGCTTTTAAAAGAGAAAAAATATTTTTCTGTTTCAAATGTAGATCGTGATTTCGAAATATCTAACGGTAAAGCGCCACATATTTCAAATTTAAAAAAGCAAGGTGTTAAAAGTGCTATTTTTGCTCCTATTGCCAATGATGAAGGGTTAATGGGTATTATTGAAATTGTTTCTTCTACTCCCCAAATGCTTAACAGTATTAATGCTAATAAGTTAGTAGATGTTATGCCGTTTATTGTTTCGGCAGTAGAGCGTTCTAAAAATGATGAAGAAAATCTTATAGAGGCAATCATTCAAAAAGAATGCACATCCATACACCCAAGTGTTCATTGGCGTTTTGCCAAAGAGGCAAAAGAGTTTATTAAAGATGAAATAGAAGGTAGAGAAGCATTTTTTAAAAAAATAGCATTTGATAATGTATATCCGCTTTACGGACAAATTGATATTAAAGGGTCATCTGAAGCAAGAAATAAGGCTACTCGACAAGATTTAACATTACAATTAAAAGCAGTAAATAGTATTTTAGAGAAAGCTTCAGATATTGAGAATTTACCAATCTACGAACAGTTTGCCTACCAAATTAAGGATTATCAAAGAGGATTAGATGAAAACTTTCAGGTAGATAGTGAGCAACAAATTTCAAGTTTTTTCAAACAAGATATAGAACCTTTATTGAAGCATCTTTTTTCTATTGACGCTTTAAAAGAAGAAATTCAATCGTATTATAATAGTATAGATGAGGAGGTAAATGTTCTTTACAGACACAGAAAAGATTACGATGATACCATTGCTAAAATAAATGTTGAAATGGCTTCTTTGTTAGATAAAAAACAGGTTGAGGCGCAACAAATGTACCCTCATTTTTTTGAGCGTTTTAAAACGGATGGTGTAGAACATAATATGTACATTGGAGAATCTATTACCAAAGAAACTAGTTTTAATCAAATTTATCTATACAATCTACGTTTATGGCAATTACAAGTGATGTGCGAAATGGAAAATGCGTATTACTTGATGAAATCAGATTTCCCTGTATCACTTGATGTGGCCTCAATGATTTTAGTATTCAATCAACCATTATCTATTAGTTTTAGAATGGATGAGAAACAATTTGATGTTGATGGAACTTACAATGCGCGTTATGAAATTGTGAAGAAACGTGTGGATAAAGCCTTCATTAAGGGCACTAAAGAAAGGGTTACTCAAAAGGGTAAAATAAGCATTGTTTATTCTCAAAAACAAGATGAGCAAGAGTATCTTAGTTATATTCGGTTTTTACAGTCTAAGAACTACTTAGATACAGATGTTGAAATTGTAGAGTTGCAAGATTTACAAGCAGTTACAGGTCTTAAGGCTATTCGTGTAAGTGTGCTATATCATAAAAATAAAGATGATAAAGCATTTTATACGTATGATGATTTAATGAAAGAGATTAAAGCTTAAGAGATTCCTCCAAAAAATCTAAATGAAATAGCAAAGGCAATTACGCTAACTATAATACCAATCATAAATACGGTGTAGGTAGTTCTTAGTAAGTTATACTTTCTGTTGAGAACAAGTCCTAGAAAATAAAGGTCTTTTGTTAATGAGCCATATAGATAGTCTTTGTCTTTCATCATTTCCCCCATGGCCCATTCAAAATCATTTAGTTTCATTTGATGAAAGTTGCCAAAGAATAAAAGATTTACCTTTTTGTTAGCCACATCTTCTTTTGTAAACTGACCCTTAGTTACATTAGGTCTGGTTGCTAAAACCGATAAAACAATTGAAGCAACAGTAAATCCTAGGAAAATTAATGTTGGGTAGATTAAATAGCTGTTGGATGGGTTGTCTAATTTTGGTAATAAATTAGATAACGCTACAGAAATAATTATGGCATTTACAGATAGTAAAATGTTGGCTTTTGTGTCGGCAATATCACTTAGGGTAATATGGTTTCTTAAAGCCACTCTAAACATGGTTTCGATACCTCTATCAGGTAAGTCTAATTTTTGCTTTTTAAATTGAAGCTCCGCTTTTTTCTGTTTAAGCTTTTCTGTATTAGTCTTAATTTTATTCTGATTTTGAATCAAGTTAGCTAAATTTTTACCCTTTCTTTTTTCCCATTTACTTGATGCTAATGGAGAGTAAAAAGAGTGATTGGTTAAAAATTTAATATTTTCTTCTAACCATTCTGATTTTGAGACTTTTTTATTGAGTGTGAGTTCCCACTCTTTTCTAAGCAAAGCAGAGTAATCTTCATATTTTTTGCTTGAAACATGGGCGCAATCAGCATCTCTTATTAGCCCTTCCATAAGGTTTTTTGGCTCATAACCCATTTGGGTTGCTAAAATAATTTTAGATATAGCTTCAATATTCTCATTCGAAACTTTTTCAGATTTCAAAAAGCTTTCTGCAATTTTTACGCTCTCATTTTCATGATTCTCGATAGTTTTTGTAAATCCAGTGTCATGAAACCAAGCAGCTATAATAAGTTGCTCTTTTTCAGTATCACTTAAATCTAAAGTTTTATCTTCAATAAGTTCGTTAACCTTATTAACCACTCTTTGAGTGTGAGCAATGTTATGGTAAACAAATGAAGAATCAAGATTGTCGTTCAAATACTCGGTAACAAAGCTTTCAGATTTACTAATGAGCGTGTTCATTTTTTTAATGTGATTTTCAGTAAAAATACTAAAACTTTAAGGATATTATAAAAACATACAAAAGCATTGCTCTAAAAAAATAGAGATGGTTATCTGGGTTTTTATATCAGCAAAGTATAATTGTAATTATTATCTTTAAAAAATTAATTTAATCCTAATCAATGAAGTTTCAGAAATTAATAATACTAGTTCTTGTTTTTATTTCAAACGCCTGTGCTACTTACAAACCACAGTATAAAGACGAAACTACTCAAGCTAAATTTCCAGATAAAAAAATAGCACATTCATTTTATCTAATTGGTGACGCCGGCAATTACGAATTAGGAGAGTCTACCAAAGTTTTAAATACGTTTAAAAAAGAATTAAGTGAAGCTACAAAAAATAGTACAGCTATATTTTTAGGTGATAATATTTACCCTATTGGTTTTCCAGATAAGGATAATAAACATAGAGCGTCTGCAGAAAGATATATAAAAGCGCAAACTGATGTAGCCAAAAATTTTAAAGGACGAACTGTTTTTATTCCAGGTAATCATGATTGGTATTCCGGTGTTAAGGGTTTAAAGCGACAAGAAAAATTTGTTGAAGATGCATTAGGTAAGAATACGTTTTTACCCGAAAATGGATGTCCCATTGAGAAAATTCATGTTACTGAAGATATTGACCTTATATTAGTTGATAGCCAATGGTACATCACAAATTGGAATAATAAGCCAACAATAAATGACGAATGTGAAATAAAAACTAGAGATGCTTTTCTAGCAGAGTTTAGCAGTCTTATAAAAAAAGCAAGAAACAAAACAACTATTGTCGCTATCCATCACCCAATGTTTGTTAACGGGCCACATGGCGGTCAGTTTAGTTTTAAAAATCATATGAAACCACTTCCTGTTATTGGGACATTGATTAATGTGTTTAGAAAAACTAATGGTTTGTCTAATGTAGACTTGCAAAATAAGCATTATAATGAGCTAAAACAGCGTTTGGTTACCCTAGCACAAGAAAATAAAAAAGTAGTTTTTGTATCAGGGCATGAACATAGTTTACAGTATTTAGAAAAAGATAATTTAAAGCAAATAGTAAGTGGTTCTGGATCCAAGAAAACACCAACGCGAAATGTTGGAGCAGGTTTGTTTTCGTATGGCACTCCAGGATATGCCAGACTTGATGTATTTAAGGATGGTTCTTCTTATGTTCGGTTTTATTCTGTAACAGACGAAAACATAGTTTTTCAGAGTGAAGTTTTTAGAAAAGATTTAAGTCCAGTAATGGCGTATAAAAGCGACTTTCCAGAAACAATTTTAGCATCCATATATACACCTGAAGAGACCAATGCCTCAAAATCTCAAGAGTTTTTCTGGGGAGAACGCTACCGCAAATATTTTAGTACTAAAGTTAAAGCACCAACCGTAAATTTAGATACGCTTTTTGGAGGTTTAAAACCTGTACGTAAAGGAGGAGGAAATCAATCCAAATCCTTACGCTTAGAGGATAAAAATGGAGCACAATATGTAATGCGCGCTTTACGGAAACAGGCGTTACAGTATTTGCAGGCTGTTGTATTTAAAGATCAATACATAGAAGGGCAATTTGAAGATACAGCAATTGAAAAGCTATTGCTTGATGTGTTTACAGGGTCTCATCCTTATGCGCCTTTTGTTATTGGAGATTTATCTGATGCTGTGGGCGTTTACCACACAAATCCAGTTTTATATTATGTGCCAAAACAAAAGGCACTAGGTGATTATAATGGGGACTTTGGTGATGAATTGTATATGATTGAAGAACATACTTCTGAAGGACATGGCGATTTAGCAAGTTTTGGTTTTCAAAATGAAATAGAAGGTACTGATGATATGATGAAACGCCTTCACAAAGATGAAGATATTATTATCGATGAAGCATCTTATATACGTGCACGTTTATTCGATATGCTAATAGGAGACTGGGATCGTCATCACGACCAATGGCGCTGGATAGAATTTAAAGAAAATGGCAAGAAAGTTTATAGGCCGCTTCCAAGAGATAGGGATCAGGCATTTTCAATTATGGGAGATGGCGCATTATTAAAGTCGGCCATTGCATTAATACCAGCTGCACGTTTACTCAGACCTTACAGTGATGATCTTAAGGATGTAAAGAGTGTAAATGTAGAACCATACCCGCTAGATATGGAGCTCATACAGCGTTCTGGCAAAGAGGTTTGGGATGCACAAGTAAAAATTATTCAAGAGGGCATAACGGATGAGGTTATTGAGAAATCTTTTTTAAATATGCCAGAAGCGGTAAGAGATGAAACTGTTGAAGAGATTAAGAGTAAATTAAAAGCTAGAAGAGGAAATCTACAAAAAATCTCAGACCGTTATTTTAAACTCGTCAATAAACTGGCTGTTATAAAAGGCACCAACAAAGACGATTGGTTTGATATTGAGCGCTTACCAAATGGGCAAACAAAAGTTACAGGTTACCGTATTAAAGATGATAAAAAGGCAGATGTATTTATTGATCGTACTTATAATGTATCAGAAACCAAAGAAATTTGGATTTATGCTTTGGATGATGATGATGTTTTCCATGTGTACGGCAAAAGTGATAAGTATATAAAAATATTGTTGCTAGGTGGGCAAAACAATGACACTTATGATATTAAAAATGGTAATAAAATTAAGTACTACGATTATAAATCAAAACCAAATACCTTTAAAACAAATAAAGGTAACCGTAGATTAACAGATAACTATTATACAAATGTTTACAACTACAAGAAGCTAAAAAACAGTGTCACTCAGATTTTACCTAGTTTGGGAGCAAACCCCGACGATGGATTTAAAATTGGTGCAGCATTTACCAAAACCAATTTTAATTTTGAGCGTAACCCATTTTCATCAAGGCATAGTTTAAAAGCAGAATACTTTTTTGCAACTAATGGTTTTAATTTTAATTATGGTGGAGAGTTTGCTAATGTTTTTTTTCAAAATGTAAATTTTGGAATAGATATTCAATATAATAGTCCAAATTATGCTACAAACTTTTTTGGCTTCGGAAATGAAACCTTAAATCCAGAGGCAGAAGAAAATGATGGATTAGATGTTGATTTAGATTATAATCGTGTAAAAATTAGAACATTTAGAGCTATGCCAGCCATGGTTTGGCGTGGTTATTCTGGTTCTGAAGTGAAATTAAGTTTACTATACGAATCTAATGAAGTAGCGCGTACCGAAAACAGGTTTATAGAGACATTATCTGAGGATGATCCTTTGTTTGATAATCAAGATTTTTGGGGTTTTGATGCACAGTATAGTTACGAAAATAAGGATAGAGAGGCATTTCCAACTCTAGGTTTTCAATTAAGTTTACAAGCAGGTTATAAAAACAATGTGTCTACTGAAAAAGGGTTTTCTTATGTCATCCCCAAAATGGGTTTTGATTATAAGTTAATTCCAAGCGGTAATTTGGTTTTAGCAACAAACTTTATTGGTCATATTAATTTTGGTGATGAGTTTGAGTTTTATCAAGGCGCAACATTAGGTGCTAATAATGGTTTAAGAGGTTTTAGAAACCAGCGTTTTACAGGAAAGCGAGCTTTTGCACAAAGTACAGATTTACGACTAAATTTAACTCAAGTTAAAACAGGTTGGTTTCCATTATATCTTGGTTTATATGGAGGTGTTGATTATGGTAGAGTTTGGTTGGATGATGATAATTCAAAAAAATGGAACAATTCTTTTGGTGGCGGTGTGTTCATCAACATGGCTAATATGCTTACTGGAAATATTTCGGCTTTTAATAGTGATGACGGTTTACGTTTAGCCTTTAGATTAGGTTTTGGATTCTAAAAAGAATGTGTTATCCTATAAATATTTCTAGATATCAACTATTATAATTGTAATTTATGCGAGTGTTTTGCGTCTAAGAAACTATATAAAAATATAAATAAATGAAAAGTAGTTTTAACGATATAATCAATTCAGAAAAAGTAGTGTTAGTAGATTTTTTTGCAACTTGGTGTGGGCCTTGTCAAGCATTATTACCTATTCTTAAAGAGGTAAAAGATGAGGTGGAAGATGCTGTAAAAGTTGTTAAAATTGATATTGATAAAAACAACCCTTTGGCGATGAAATATCAAGTAAGAAGTGTGCCTACCATGATACTTTTTGTTGATGGAGAACCTAAATGGAGACAATCGGGTGTTTTGCAAAAGAAAGATATTTTAAATGTGATTAAAACCCATTCAGGTATTACCGTTTAATTGAATTTGAACTCATAAAGATTTCCGCCATTACCCTTATCTCTTTCGTCTGTGATATAAACTGTTTTAGAATCTTTAAAGCAAATACCCTCTTTCTGAGAGTTGTGGTCAAATTTTAGTTCTTCAATTTTTCCATCAAAGAAATTATCACCTTTAAAATTAGTAATCTTCCAAAGTTTATCATGGTTTAACAATACTATGGTTTTTCCATCATCACTGATATCAGCGGCAGTAATGCGGTGGTTTTTACCATCTAAATTAAATTTTTCAATTAAAGTTGCAGTATGTAGGCCAACCTTGTTGGGAATTTTAAACAACATGCTAGATTTATTTTCTTTACTAAACACATAGAAAAACCCGTTCCAAACAAAAAACGCTTCAAAATCTTTAGGTTTTACTTTTTTAGGTAAAATAAAATTAATGCGGTCTGCTTTTGTTTCGTTACTGTCTAAATCAGATATTTTATAAATGGTAAAATCATCCCTATTTTTACTATTGTTTCCAAAATCTCCAATATACAAGTTGCCTTCTTTATCTGAAGTTAAATCCTCCCAATCAATATTACTAGAGTTTTTTACATCAATATCTTTAATAATATCTCCTTTCAGATTTAAACCATAAATGTTGTTTTTATTTCCAGAATCCTCAATGGTCCATAATAACGATGAGTTTGCTGCTTTTTCAATAGCAGAAGCTTCTTTTAAACTTTTTGGTAAGTCCGCAATAACGCTTAGCTTTCCAGTTTGGCAAGCGCTTAATAACACAAAGAATAAAAGCAATTTATGCATGCGATACATGATGTATTTTTTGTTTTCAAAATTACGATATAGTGCACTAAATGAAAATTAAATAGCATAAACTATTTATAAAAATGGGAAATACCTTTTTAAATTTATAGTTTTAGGCTTGGAAAAAAAATATGAGATGACAACAGTAGATGATTTACTGAATCTTTTGGTGCTAGAAAAAATTGGTGAGAACACGTTTAATGGTGTAAGCAAAACTGTTGGAAGTCCTATTGTTTTTGGTGGACAAGTTTTGGCTCAGGCCTTAAATGCCGCTAGCAGAACGATAACAAATAATAGAATAATGCACTCTATGCATTCTTATTTTTTAGAAGCAGGAGATTTAGGGCATCCAATAACGTATAATGTAAGCAGGGTAAGAGATGGAGGAAGTTTTTCTGTAAGGCGAGTAACTGCACATCAAAATGAAACTACAATTTTTATTTTATCGGCATCTTTCCATAAAAAAGAAGAAGGTTACGAACATCAAATACAGATACCTTCCAATATAAAACAACCAGAAAATTTACTGAGTTGGACAGATATTCGTAAAGAGTTTGGAGACGCGCTTCCAAAGGGTTTAAAATCGTTTTTAGAAATAAAACGCCCTATAGAATTTAAACCTACTGCTTTTGCAAACCCATTGAAACCAAAAGATTTACCTCCTAATCATCAAGTGTGGTTTAAATTAAAGGGTAAGGTTGAAGATTTAGATTTGGCAACAAAACAACAGATTTTAACCTATATTTCTGATTATAATATTTTAACATCAACCCTAAACCCGCATGCCAGTAAAGCACATTGGGGCAACACCCAAACGGCAAGTTTAGATCATTCCATGTGGTTTTTTAGAGATTTTGATTTTTCAGATTGGTTGCTTTACGACATGGAATCACCTAGTACTGCTTTGGCAAGAGGTTTTGCCAGAGGACATATTTTTACAAGAAAAGGAAAATTAGTGGCTACTGTAGCTCAAGAAGGTTTAATAAGGCCTATAAAAAAATAATATTATGCTTAAAATTGGACATAGAGGTGCAAAAGGGCACCTTGCGGAAAACACATTAGAATCTATTCAAAAAGCCTTAAAACTGGGTGTTGATGGTGTTGAGATTGATGTACACAGATGTGCATCAGGAGAGTTGGTTGTTTTTCATGATTTTACTTTAGATAGAATGACAAATGGAACTGGAGAAGTTTCCAAATTCACCTACAGAGAATTAAAAAAGCTCAAGACCAAAGGGAATTTTGAAATTCCAACCTTGGCACAAGTTTTAACTTTAGTTGATAATAAATGCTTATTAAATATTGAATTAAAAGGACATGATACCGCCAAAGAAGCTGCGAGAATTATCACATTTTATGTAGAAAAAAAAGGTTGGGAATACAAAAATATTATAGTGTCGAGTTTTCAAGAAGAACTATTGGAAACAGTTTTCAATATTAATAAAGATATTCCGCTTGGCGTACTTACTGAAAATAATTTAGAAAAGGCTACAGTCTTAGCAAAACGCATAAATGCAGTTTCCATTCATGTAAATTATACCATGCTTACCGAGGAAATCGTAGAAGAATTAAAACAAAATTATAAAGTGTTTGCTTTTACAGTAAATAATTTAAACCCATTGGCAAGAATTCAATCTTACGGTGTAGATGCTATCATTTCTGATTATCCTGACCGAATATGATTAAAAAGGATGTGATTATTGTTGGTGGAGGAGCTGCTGGTTTTTTTGCTGCAATAAACATTGCTGAACAACGTCCAGATTTAAACATAGCCATACTAGAGCGTGGTAAGGAAGGTTTAACTAAAGTGAAAATTTCTGGAGGAGGACGTTGTAATGTTACACACGCAGAATTTATACCACAAGAATTGGTTTCAAATTATCCCAGAGGCGAAAAAGAACTACTTGGGCCTTTTCATAAATTCATGACTGGAGATACTATAGAGTGGTTTGAAAAAAGAGGTGTTGCACTTAAGATAGAAGACGATGGTAGAATATTCCCAGTATCTAACTCTTCACAAACTATTATTGATTGCTTTTTAAATGAAGCTGAAAAGTTTGGTGTTGAGGTGCTATATAATCATGCAGTTAGATTGATAGATAAAGAAGACAGTGATTTTAAAATTAAAACCACACAAGGTGAGTTTTCTGCCCAAAAAGTTTTAATTGCTACAGGGAGTAATCCAAAAATTTGGAATCTGCTTGAAGACTTTGGGCATACGATTTCTCAACCCGTACCATCTTTATTTACATTCAATATTGAAGATGAACGCATTAAAGGTATTCCTGGGGTAGCTGCAAAAGATGTAGAAATTAAGGTTTTAGAGACAGGTCTATGGAGTGAAGGTCCTTTATTGATAACCCACTGGGGCATGAGTGCACCAGCTATTTTAAAATTATCGGCTTTTGGAGCATTAGAATTATCAAAACGAAATTACAAGTTTCAAATAGAAGTGAATTTTATAAAGCAACCTTTTGATGAGTGTTTAGAAACTTTAAAAGATTTAAAACAGGATTTAGCTAAAAAAACAGTATTTAAATCCACACAATTTGATCTGCCTAAACGTTTGTGGCATCAATTAGTATTGGCTTCAAATATGAGCATTGAAACCCGTTGGGCAGATTTAAATAAAACACAGTTAGAAAACTTTTCAAGTCAATTAACCCAAGCTGTTTTTGATGTGGATGGTAAAAGCACTTTTAAAGAAGAGTTTGTTACCGCTGGAGGTGTAAACCTTAAAGAAGTCAATTTTAAAACCTTTGAAAGTAAATATGTTAAAGGGCTTTATTTTGCAGGCGAAGTACTAAATATTGATGCGGTAACAGGAGGTTTTAACTTTCAAAATGCATGGACAGGGGCGTTTATTGCTGCAAAGGATATAGTAAATTCATAATGTAATGAAGTATATAGTTTTGGCATTAATTTTATCACAAAGTATGTGGTCTCAAAATTTAGATTCGCATTTATGGGAAAACCGAGTTATTGTAATTTCTGCAGCTAAAAACAACAAAGCATATGCTACAAAACAATTCAATTTGTTCAAATTAAAAACGAAAGGATTAATTGATAGAAAACTGGTAATTTATAAATGTATTGAAAATTCATGTGTCTTACATGATTTTAAGAATAAGCAAAAAACATTTAATATTAATAGAAAAATATCGGGTTTTAGTGTTGCATTAATAGGATTAGACGGTAGTGAAAAATACAAATCTACCCAAGTTGAAAAAGCAGAAGTGTTTTTCAATCTTATTGACAAAATGCCAATGAGACGTCAGGAGGTCAAAAATAAAAAATGAAACTATGGCTAAATATGTTGCGCTATTAAGAGGAGTAAATGTAAGCGGACATAAGAGGATTCCAATGGCGGAATTAAGGGAATTACTTGTAAAATCAGATTTAAAGGATGTACAAACGTATATACAGAGCGGTAATGTTATTTTTGAATCCTCTATTGCTGACAAGGAGAAATTGGTATCCATAATTCATAACGCTATTAAGTCTCATTTTGGCTTTGAAGTACCAATTTTAGTTTTAAGGCCAAAAGAATTGCAACAAATTTTTGACGATTGTCCCTTTGAACAAGAAAAGAAAGAAAATAGTTATTTTATGATGTTGTATTCTAATGCTGATAATGATTTAGTTGAGACAATTTCCCAACTGTCATATCCAAATGAAGCATTTAAAATAACTGATAATGCTATTTATTTCTATTGTTCTGTGGGTTATGGAAAAGCAAAACTTGGAAATAATTTCTTTGAGCGAAAATTAAAAGTTATAGCTACGGCTAGAAACTTTAAAACAATGTTAAAGTTATTATCTTTGTCTAGTTAAAAAAGATAGATGATAGAAAAAGAATTTATTCCTCAATCTTATTCCAATACTGTTGAAAAAGGAAGTTTTACTTGGTCTTCTCCAAGTAATATTGCATTAATAAAATATTGGGGTAAAAAGAAAAATCAAATACCTGAGAACCCTTCCATTAGTTTTACGCTTAGTAATTGTAAAACCATTACAACGCTAAGTTTTTCAAAAAAAGAAAACACAAATACATTCTCTTTTGAAGTTTTTTTAGATGGAGCGCAGAAAGATGATTTCAAACCAAAAATTGAAACATTTTTTAATAGGATAGAAGCTTACTTACCATTTTTAAAAGGCTATCATTTTAAAATAGAAACTTCAAACACATTTCCTCATAGTTCAGGAATAGCATCTTCAGCTTCTGGGATGAGTGCTTTAGCTTTATGTTTGATGAGTATTGAAAAGGAACTAAACCCAAATGCTTCTGAAGAAGATTTCATAAAAAAAGCATCATTCCTAGCCCGATTAGGTTCTGGAAGTGCTTGTAGAAGTTTAGAAGGCGATTTGGTAGTTTGGGGGAAACATAAAAGTATTCAAAGCAGTTCTGATTTATTTGGTGTAAAATATCCTTGTGATGTACATCAAAACTTCAAAAATTATCAAGACACCATCCTTTTAGTAGATAAGGGAGAGAAACAGGTAAGTAGTACGGTTGGTCATAATTTAATGTTTGGGCATCCATTTGCTCAAGAGCGTTTTAGTCAAGCTAATACTAATCTTTCAGATATTATTTCAATATTAAAAGATGGAGATTTAGATAAATTCATTGCTCTAGTTGAAAGCGAAGCATTGACACTGCATGCTATGATGATGACCAGTATGCCATATTTTATTCTGATGAAACCAAATACACTGGAAATTATCAATAAAATTTGGGCATTTAGAAAAGAAACAAATTCCAAAGTTTGTTTCACGTTAGATGCAGGTGCAAACGTACATGTCTTGTATCCCGAGCATGAATCCAAGTCAGTTTTGGAATTCATTAAGAATGAATTAGTTGCATATTGCCAAAATGGACAGTATATTTGCGACGTTATTGGTTTGGGGGCTAATAAATTATAAGAACAATGATAATTTTGTTTAAAAAAATATTATATTTGTTAAACAAGTACACCCAGGCAAAATAGCTATTATGAAAGGACCTCTCTTTTACTCAAAAATTCTACTCTTTGGAGAATACGGAATCATAAAGGATTCTAAGGGTTTATCTATTCCTTATAGTTTTTATAACGGTGCTTTAAAGAAAGATGATAAGGCTTCTGAAGAAGCAAAAACATCTAATGAAAGTTTAAGAAAATTTACCAAATATATCCAAGGTATTGATGATGCCATTGTTAAGTTTGACATAGAAAGACTATTAGAAGACGTAAATTCTGGGATGTATTTTGATTCATCTATCCCTCAAGGTTACGGTGTGGGAAGTAGTGGTGCATTAGTTGCAGCAATTTATGACAAATATGCCTTTGATAAAATTACGGTTCTTGAAAATTTAACAAGAGAAAAGCTGCTAAAACTAAAATCTATATTTTCAGCTATGGAATCTTTTTTTCATGGAAGTTCTTCAGGCTTAGATCCATTAAATAGTTATTTGAGTATTCCAATCCTAATTAACTCAAAAGATAATATTGAGGCAACTGGTATTCCTGCACAGCAAAGTGAAGGCAAAGGCGGTGTGTTTTTACTAGATAGTGGTATCATTGGAGAAACAGCACCAATGGTTGGCTTATTTATGGAAAAAATGAAACAGGAAGGATTTCGTAGTATGCTGAAAAATCAGTTTATCAAGCATACAGATGCTTGTGTTGATGATTTCTTAAAAGGCGATATCAAGTCGTTGTTTAGAAATACAAAACAGCTTTCTAAGATTGTTTTAAACAACTTTAAACCAATGATTCCTCAGCAGTTTCATGAACTTTGGAAAAAAGGTTTAGAAACAAACGATTATTATCTCAAACTTTGTGGTTCTGGTGGTGGAGGCTATATCCTTGGATTTACAGAGGATATAAAAAAAGCAAAAGAATCTCTCTCAGATTATAAATTAGAAGTAGTTTATAACTTCTAAGTTCTTAGTATCTTTATTAAAAATTTTATGTCATCCTGAACTTGTTTCAGGATTTCATCAATACAACATATTTGATGCTTTCCAGAAGACAGAAACATATCTTGCTCAAATTTTTCAGTATGTTTTCTGTGGTACGTGGTTACAATATTCTCATTATTGTAATAGCTCAATATCTTACAGCTGTTTACATTTTAGCTTATAATAAACCATTAAAAGAAGTTCTATTTGATTTGAATTTGTTAATGTTGGTTTTAGCATCAGCCGCAACCATAGCAGGAGGTTATATTATTAATAGTTTTTACGATTCTGAGAAGGATTTAATAAACCGCCCAATTAAATCGCGTCTGGATAGATTGGTTAGTCAAAATACAAAGTTGTCTTTCTATTTTGTATTAAACTTTATGGCTGTAATAATGGCGAGTTACGTGTCTTTTAAAGCCGTGATTTTCTTTTCTGTTTACATTTTCGGTATCTGGTTTTATTCTCACAAGTTGAAGAAGTTACCTTTTATAGGTAACCTCACATCGGCTATATTAACCATAACACCATTCTTCGCTATTTTCATGTACTACAAGAATTTTGAAACGGTAATTTTTGTACATGCCATATTTTTATTCATTATGATTTCCATGCGTGAACTCACCAAAGATTTAGAGAATATAAAAGGTGATATTACCCAGAACTATGTTACTATTCCAGTGGCCTACGGTGAAAAAGCTTCAAAAATAATGCTGACTATTTTAGCTATAATAACCCTAATACCCATATACCTGCTCCTATTTTATTTTGAAGTAGGTTACATGTATCTTTTCTTTTATCTAAGCATTTTCTTGTTGCTAGTCTTTTTAATGTTGCTTTGGAAATCCAAAACCAAAATACAGTATCTTATACTTCATAATATTTTAAAATTTATAATTCTTGCTGGTGTTTTCAGTATTTTACTCATTGACGTCAGTGTTATTTTAAATCGAATTTAAATGCAAAATTTACTTAAAGTTGCTTTGGCACAAATTTCACCAGTTTGGTTGAATAAAGTTGAAACCCTAAAAAAAGTTGAGCATTCAATACTTGACGCTTCAAAAGAGCATTGTGAGTTAATCATTTTTGGGGAAGGGCTAGTTCCTGGATACCCGTTTTGGTTGACTCTAACAGGAGGCGCAGAGTGGAATACTAAGATAAATAAAGAGCTACATGCACATTATGTAAGGAATGCTATTACTATTGAAAAAGGGGATTTAGATGCCATTTGTAAATTAGCTAAAACGCATAAAATAGCCGTTTATTTAGGTGTGATTGAACGCCCATTAGATAGAGGCGGTCATAGTGTTTATGCATCGTTGGTTTACATTAATGAGAAAGGAGAGGTGAAGTCTGTACACCGAAAATTACAACCTACTTACGACGAACGTTTAACGTGGTCTCCTGGGGATGGTAATGGTTTACAAGTTCATAATCTAAAAGACTTTACTGTTGGAGGTTTAAATTGTTGGGAGAATTGGATGCCCTTACCAAGAGCTGCGCTTTATGGCTTGGGTGAAAATCTGCATATTGCTGTATGGCCTGGGAGCGATCATAATACCAAGGATATTACACGATTTATAGCAAGGGAATCGCGATCTTTTGTCATTTCGGTAAGTAGTTTAATGTCTAAAAATGATTTTCCAAAAGACACACCGCATTTAGATGAAATAATTGTAAAAGCCCCAGATGTTTTAGCAAATGGTGGAAGTTGTATTGCTGGACCAGATGGCGAGTGGATAGTTGCCCCTGTTTTACATAAATACGGATTGATTATAGAAACTATTGATTTTAATCGGGTATATGAAGAACGCCAGAATTTTGATTCAGTTGGACATTATTCTAGACCAGATATTACACAGTTGCATGTGAATACAGAGCGTCAGTCTACTGTGAAATTTAATAAATAAGTAAATCGTTTATTAAAAATCTTCAATCGTAAATTATTAGGTATATCTTTGTGCAAAATTAAAAGTGATGAACAGACAACAAGGTGGTAAAGGTAAAAGGAAATCATCTGAAAGAGATAATAAAAGCAAGCGTTTTTCAGGGAATTTAAAAAGAAATGTTTCCGTAAAAAAATCAAATATTCAGCAAAAAAAATCTGGAAATTCTGATGAAATCCGATTGAATAAATATGTTGCAAATGCAGGCGTTTGTTCTCGACGTGAAGCTGATGTACATATAGCCACTGGTTTAGTTTCTGTTAATGGCAAGGTGATTACTGAAATGGGGTATAAAGTTAAACCAGGAGATGAAGTGCGTTACGACGGAGCAAGAATAAACCCTGAGAAGAAAGCTTATGTTTTGTTGAATAAGCCCAAAGGTTTTGCCACTACAACTAGCGAAGGCAAAGGAAAAACGGTTATGGATTTAGTTTCAAATGCAACCAACTCAAGAATAAAGCCTATTGGCCGTTTAGGAAGAAACTCAAAAGGTTTATTACTATTTACTAATGACGATAGTATTACTAAAAAGTTTACCAACTCTAAAAATGGTGTTGCACGCTTGTTTCATATTGAGCTCGATAAAAACTTAAAGTTAGAAGACCTAAAAAAGATACAAAATGGGTTTAAGTATGAAGGTAAACTAGTTGAAGTAGAAGAAATAAGTTATATAGATGGAGCCAGTAAGAAAGAAGTAGGCTTAAAAATAAAAAATACAGGTAACACTGTAATACGAACCATTTTTGAGCATTTTGGCTATGATATTTTAAGTATAGATTGTGTAGCTATTGGGCATTTAACCAAAAAAGATATTCCTCGAGGCCACTGGAAACATTTAACAGAGCAAGAGTTAAATACTTTAAGGATGTTATAGGTGCTTATTTAGATGTCTATAAAAACTTATTGAATACTCTCATCTTTATTATTTTATTGAGTGCAACGAAAAGCGCTTTGTGAGTTCTCGATTTGTACGAAGATTTAGTTTGCAAATTCCAGATATAAAGTTGAAAACAAATACAAAAATCATATATCATTTGTTCATTATTACGGTAATGCAGGGGTAACCTTTACTTGATAGTTTTATTTTTTTAAAAAAAATATTAAATTGAAGGCTGAAAAAATAACCAAACCCAAATTTAACCAACAATGAAAAATAATAATGATAACTTAAAGCGGGTTATTGTTGATTTTAAAAAATTAACCCCAGAAATTCTCTCTTTATTGGTTGAAAAATATCCTGATGGATATGATGATGACCATATTATTTCTTTTAGAAACCACCATAATGATTTGATTGAGGCTGTTGAAGTTACTACGCACGATACAAAATATCTGGTAAAAGTAAGCTCTAAACTAGCGGTTACCATGCAAAATTATGATGAAGATGACTATGAAGAATTTGATAATAACAATCCTGATGCTGTACAGCCTCCTAAAATGGACGATTAAGCCACGGATCTAATAATGATTAATACTTTTTACTTTATATATTATGAGAACAGCTGTTTTTAAGTCTTATGAAAACGGTTACTTTACCTTTTGGTTTGAGAATGGTGAAGAATTGGCTTTTGAGGAAGTGCACCCTCGCGTTTTAAAACAATTTGATTTAAAGAATAACAAAGATTTAATTGATAAAGATTTTAGGATAACCTTTGTTGAAGATTTTGATGGAGAGGACGAAATTTATCGCGTTCAGAGCTTAAAATTGCTTTAGTTTAATTTAGGTTTTTTAAAGAAAACTTCCCAGATAAATACACTATATACTATAATGTATTCTATTGCTATTATCCATAGATTCTCAGATTTATCTGCTTTGTTAATATTTACATAAGCGAGATAGCTTAAAATAATTACAAAGCTCCAAACTAAAGGGAATTTATACTTTGTAAAAACCGATAGTATTAATAGAGTGGCGACATACCAAGGATGAACGGTTGTAGTTGTAAAGTAATAGAATGCGAGTACAAATAACATGGCTGTTATAAGTTCTACAATGGTTTTGTTTTTTCTGAAGAATGTAATAATTAACGTGACTAGTATAACGACTATTGGAATAATTTTTCCGATGGTAGCAATTTCGTTATAGCCTCTAAAAAGATATCCTATTTCTCTGGCGATGTAATAGATACTGGCATTAAACTCAAAATTTTGAAACCAAAGTGCTACGGTTTGCGAGTAGTTATTTATGAATTCTGAGGAGTAGAATGGAAGAAAAAGCAATAAGGTAGTTATGGTAACTATTGCATAAAATCCAATGAGCTTTGTTAAGTTAAGGGCAGTCGAAACCTCCTTTTTGTTTTTATCATGTTTAAAAAACCACTGAAAAAATAAAGGTAAAAAGATTAACGGTATCAATTTTACTGAAATGGATAAGGCTAAAACCACAGCAGCAAATTGCCATTTCCCAGAATAAAGTAGATATAAACTCCAAACTAAAAAGAAAATCATAACACCCTCAAAATGTAAATTTCCAGTAAGTTCGATAATGATAAACGGGTTTAGAATGTACCAGAATATATTATAAGCTGGAAGTTTTAATTTTTCTAAAAGCTTTTTTCCGAAATGGAGTGTTCCAAAATCGGCTGCAATAATGAGTAATCGCAAAACAACTACAGAACCAAAAATGCTTTTGTTAGAAAATAGTCCAGCAATGATAAAACAAAGTTGATTTATAGGTGGATAATTGGTGTAATGGCTTGCATTTAAATCCCCCATACCTGCACGTAATTCCAGAGCTTCGGCTACTGGAAATTGGTCTTGACTTATAAAATGCTCTACAGTAAATAAATAGGGATTTATACCTTCTAAAATAATGCGTCCGTCCCAAATAAAACGGTAAAAATCTTGAGAAAGATTTGGGATAGCCAGGATAAAAATGGCTCGAAAACCAAAAGCTAAATAGGTTAAAAAAGGAATATTACTTTTAAAACGATGCACCAATTTGTAGAACAAAAAAAACAAGGCGCTGTATAGCGTTATGAGTTTTATATAATCTGTCCGAACTAAATTGTATGCAAATGCCCAATAGAATAATGCACTAGTTAATACCATGAGTAATGGTATTCTATTAAGTTTTAAAAACGTTGGGTTTAAAAGCATGAACCAAATATAATACTATTTGTTTGTTGCTTTTTATAAAAGAAGCTTACTTGATTTTGTCAGAAAAAAACGATAAATTCGTTTAACGTCGGATATAAATCATTAAAACGACGCATATCGTAAAAACATTTTAATTCATTGCTCGGAATAATCGATATGCTAAAAAAAATGAATAAAATCCGTGAATTTAAACTTGAAATCACTCAAATGCTGAAAAAGTTGTAACCCATGAAAAACGTGTTTTTTAACTGAAAAATGCCACATAACATGAAAATAATTGCTAAATTTCACTTTATTAAAAGTATGGCAAAATGGAAATACTTACATAATAAATATACTTTCCTTAAAAGAACTTATACATTAGAATAATACAACTTAGAAAAAAAATCCTAACGCACAAAATAATGCATATCAACATATTAAATAGATTACTACATCAAATCAAAAAAACAACTTTAAAAAGTAAATTATTATATTTTGCTTGTCTCTTCCTATTTATTTTAAGTTGTAATAAAGAAGAAGAAGAAACTATCATTTTAACAGAATTAGAGACAGAACAAACTACTTATGTCCCAGATAATAATTTTGAACTAGCTTTAATAGATTTAGGTTATGATAATGTTTTAGATGATTATGTAATTACTGATAATATAAAATTCGTTAAAAAATTAAATTTAGTTAATAAAAACATATCAGATTTAACAGGTATTCAAGATTTCAAAGCATTAACTTCTTTAAATGTCTCTAGGAATTTACTAACCAATTTAGATGTTAGCTCTAATACTGCTTTAACAGATTTAACTTGTTTTATTAACAGTTTGACAAGTTTGGATGTTAGTACCAATTCTGCTTTAAATGTTTTAAATTGTGCTTCAAATAATTTGAAAATTTTAGATGTTAGTAAAAATACTGCTTTAGTGGATTTAGATTGTTCTTCTAACAGTTTGACAAGTTTGGATGTTAGTACAAATACAGATTTAATTATATTACATTGTGGTAGAAATAATTTGAAAATTTTAGATGTTAGTAAAAATCATGCTTTAAAAAGTTTATGGTGTTCATTTAGTCAACTAACAAACTTAGATGTTAGTAAAAATACTGATTTAAGACTTTTAATTTGTTCTAATAATTTTTTAACAAGTTTGGATGTCAGTACCAATATTTTTTTAAAATCTTTAAATTGTTCAAACAATACTTTAAAAATTTTAGATATTAGTAACAATAACGCTTTAGAAAGTTTAATATGTTCTGATAATATTACTATGGAAAAATTGAATGTTAAAAATGGTAATAACATAATCATTACTTTATTTGATGCTCTTAACAATATAAATCTTAGTTGTGTTCAGGTAGATGATGTGAATTATAGTAGAACAAATTGGATGGACTTTGGTTTTCCTTATGCATACCCATATCCATTTAGCGAAGATTGTTTTGACAATTAAGAATGTGGAAATTTACTCTTGCAGAAAATAAACCGAAACGGAATAAAAATGCGCTTAATTAAAAGTTTCATAACGAAATTACAACACCATATAAAAATAATTGCGCCTTAGTGCTTAATCAAAGGTCGTTGCGTGTTTGTAACGTCTGATTTTCCTTCGGAAAATCCTCGCCCCAAACAAACACGAAACTTTCCATATACTAACCGTTAAACGAACTTTCTCAAAAAACCTTAATTTTCGGTTTATAACAAAGTAAGCAAATAGACCCGCGTTAGGGATAGCAGTGGAAATCCTTTTTAAAACCTTAGAAAAAACAATTTGCTTAGGAAACTATAATTTAACAGATTGTTACGGTCGTTCCTCCCTCACAATGACGTTTTAAAAAGATTGTAGCGGATAGCCCGACCCTTTAGGGTAACGGCCTTAAAAATTTAAACTTTAGATGCTAGAGACTTAAAAAACACATAGCCGAAACCAACAAATAGCATGAGGTGGAATGGGAACAATCCAAAATCGCCACCTTGGTTTCCTACGATAAAGGCGCTGTACATGCCGAAGCCGAAGTATAGCATAAGGATTCCCTCGAATATAACATGAGCAGATATGGTGCGTTTCATGTATTTGTTATTCTTCCAGTTGTCTTTATATTTGCTAAGGTTGAATTTTGGTGTACGTACAAATTCTGATTTTTTACCCCAATGCCCTTCTAAAACGGCGATGGAATTATGGAGTGAAAAGCCCATAGCAATTGAGAAAAATACAAAGAACATCCCAATGTATTTGATGAAGTTTTTAAACCCACCACCATAAATATTTTTGTACATAAACCAGTAGCATATAAAAAATATGATTGTGCTCATGACGAAGAAACTCATGATGTAAAAATAAGGGCGTAAATGGGCGTACTCGTTTTTAATATATAGCATGGGGATGCTTAAAACACCTACGATTAACACATTTAAAAACATGGTGCTGTTTAGTAAATGTAGTAAACCGTGTATTTTTGTTTTTGCAGATATGTTGCCGCTGTTTATAACGCGTTTTAACATTTTACGGAAGTTTTCGGCTCCACCTTTATTCCATCTGAATTGTTGTGAACGTGCTGCACTTATAACTACAGGGAGTTCTGCTGGTGTTTCTACATCTTCAAGATATTTGAATTTCCAGTTTTTTAGTTGTGCGCGGTAGCTTAGGTCTAAATCTTCTGTTAAGGTGTCGCCTTCCCAATTTCCAGCATCGATAATGCATGTTTTACGCCAAAGACCTGCGGTACCATTAAAGTTTATAAAATGCCCTTTACTGTTTCTGCCTACTTGCTCTAAAGTAAAATGCGCATCGAGGGCAAAGGCTTGAATTTTTGTGAGTATAGAATAATTTCTATTAATATGCCCCCAACGGGTTTGAACAACACCTATAGCTTCGTCTTTAAAATAAGGCACTGTACGTTTTAGCCAATCAGGTTTTGGAAGGAAATCTGAATCAAAAATGGCAATAATTTCGCCTTTTGCGGTTTCTAATCCTTCTTTTAAAGCACCAGCTTTAAAACCTTGGCGGTCTGTTCTGGTAATGTGTTTTATATCTAAGCCAGTGGCTTGAATTTTTTCTATCTGCTTGCGTGTACTTTCAACAGTTTCATCTGTAGAATCATCTAGAACCTGAATTTCTAATTTGTTTTTTGGGTAGTCTATTTTGGCGATGTTATCCAACAAACGTTCCATAACATACATCTCGTTAAAAACGGGTAATTGTATAGTAACATAAGGGATTTCTTCAGGATTCGATAAATCAAATTTTGGGCAATTATCCTTTTGTTTTTTAGAAGATAAATAATTAAATAGTAGATTGAGTTGCGCTAAAGCATACATAAATATAAGCAAAAGCGAAACGCTGTAAATGATTATGGTTATTGTTTCTAAAATCATTTTTTGAAACTGTATTTAAAAATCCATCCTAAGATTTTAACGCCTGCAAATATAGCACCTTTTACCGTACCAGAAACTTTTGAGACGCCAATTCTGTTTCTGTAGTTTACAGGTATTTCTGTATATGTAAGTTTTTGCTTAAGCGCCTTGAGTTGCATTTCAACAGTCCACCCATAGGTTTTGTCTTCCATATTGAGTGCTATTAGCTTTTGGTATTTAATGGCTCTAAAAGGACCTAGATCAGTAAATTTTGCTCCAAAAAAAAGGGACATTAAAGTTGTTGCAAGCCAATTTCCAAAGATTTGTGGTACCGTCATGGAACCTTGTTCTCTGAGTTTTTTTGTGCGGGCTCCAATAACAAAATCAATGTTATCATTTATTATTGGATTTACAATTTTGGTTAATTCTTCTGGATAATCACTATAATCGCCGTCTAGAAAAACAATAATTTCTGGTTTTTTATTTTGATTAGCAATGTATTCCATACCTTTTAAACACGCATAACCATAACCTTTATTGTGTTCAGTTAAAACGGTGGCTCCAGCATTTTTAGCATTTAGTTCTGTATCATCAGTAGAATTATTACTTACTACAATGACTTCATCAACAATATTAGGAATATCATTAATAACATGTGCTATTGAATCAGCTTCGTTAAAAGCGGGAATGATGACTTTTATATGGGTCATTTTAGGTCGCTTAGTTTGTTTTCCTTTTTAAAGGATGCAAAGGTAGTCCATTCTTTTAACTTTATTCCTGCCTTAAATTTTGAGGCTGCTATCAGTTCCTCATTTTCATAGATTAGGCAATATCCATTTTTTTGGTTGTCTTTAAGCTGGCATTTATGGTTCACTTTTTCGTTAGTATCATAAAATAACCACCAACCTGTTTTTTTGCCATTTTTGAAATGTCCTTCTTTAACTAAACGCCCTTTTGTGGAATAAAATTTCCAGTACTTGGTTTCTTGATTTTTTGAAAAATGGCCTTCTTTTTCAAGTTTTCCATTTTTGTAATAGAACCTCCAGAACTTAACTTTTTGATTGTTCTCTATCCAACCTTCTGAAATTAAATCATGATTCTTGCTGTAATTTCTTTGATATGTTTTTTGAGCAAAAACACTAATTGAAACAAATAGGAAAACAGTAAATGCTAAACTAGAATATTTCAAATCGATTATTTTTTGTTTACCAAATCCATTAAATCTACATCATTTCCTAATAGTATTTCGGTAGGGTTTATACGTCCTTCCATACTATCGTTTTCTAATTTTAAAACACCTCTAGGGCAAACTGCAGAACAAATACCACAGCCTACACAACTTGAGCGTACAATGTTTTCGCCTTTTTGTGCATAGGCACGCACATCAATTCCCATTTCACAACTATTTGAGCAGTTTCCGCAAGAAATACATTGCCCACCATTGGTTGTAATTCTGAATTTTGAGAATAAACGTTGTTGGAACCCAAGTATGGCAGCCATTGGGCATCCAAACCTACACCAAGCCCTGCTACCTAGAATAGGGTAGAAGCCTGTACCGATAACACCAGAAAAGATAGAACCAATGTAAAGCCCGTAAGCTGATCGTAGAGCACTACCCTTTACATAAAAAAGATGGTCTGTTGTACTTGTAAAATGCATAATTAGCAATAAGGCTATGGTTACAAAGAAACCAATAGCACCCATTTTTGCATCTTTTCCAAGTTCTTGTCTTTTAAAGAACATAACACCAGCAAAGACTAAAGTTAAAAATACAATAACTAAAGTGATAAATACATTTCGCGTTAACCAGAAGTCGTTTTTGTCATAACCTAAATAGGTGTAAACCATGGCTGTTGTCATCACTACGGAGAATACCAAAACAGTATGGATTAACCAACGTTCTAATTTCCAAGCAGACATTTTTTTAGATGATAATTGTCTGAAAGAATCACCTGCAGTTTCAGCTAAACCGCCACAGCCACAAACCCAAGAACAATACCAGCGTTTTCCAAATTTGTAAGTTAAAATGGGTGTGATTACAAATATAGATATGATGCCAAATAAGATTAAAGCTAAACCAATGTTGCCGTTTGAGAGGAATCCGTTTACAGACCACTCGTCAAAGATATAGTAGTTTAGCGGCCATATACTTTTTAAATCATAGTATGGTAAGTCGTTATTCATGACGTACATGAACTCCGGAATTAAAAATGCAAAACCTAATTGAAAGAACATAACCGATACTGTACGTATTTGTTGATAACGATTGTGTCTGTATTTCAATATAAATTTATAGCCAAAAGCTAAAATAGCTACAGTGTAAAGCGTACCATATACAAACCATTGACTAGCGGGTCTGCCACTTAGAAGCTTACTTAAAGGATCAAATAAACTAATTAAACCTGTGTTTTCTGCTCCATTTGTTCCAAGACCTAAATATTTTGGAAAAAAGTAAAGTACAATGTAAAATGTGGTTAATATAACACCTACAATCCATCCCCAAACTCCTCTAGAAGAAATGGATTTAAACCAAACGCCATCGTTTTTTATGCCCTCTAATTTATTTAAATAGGCTTCTCTGGAGTAAAATGTTATACCGCCAGAAATTAATCCTAAGGCAAGTGTTAAGAATAGTCCTTTGTTTGGGAAGTCTGTGTTAAAAAGAGCTAATGTTAAAATGAATAGCCCAATAATGCCTATTGATAAAGCAATTTTTTGTTTGTTGGTGATGTCTAAAGCGTCTGGTTTAGCAATAGACATGCTGTGATTTATTTTATTACTCATGGTTATACGGTTTGTAATTGTTGGTTATAAGCTGAAAGAATTTCAGCTTCATAATGACTATAAAATTCAGGATCAAAGTTTGCTTCAGAAAGATGATTCATTACATAATTTACATCGCGATTCTCAGTCAACCACTTGTCAAAAGTCTCATGACGCATTCTAATCCCAAACGTATTAATACCTAAAAAGGTGTTTGTAGTTTTATCATAACAAACGGTTATGCATTTGGTGTCATCTTCATGTTTCCAATGAAAATGCGCTTCGTTTTCTCTAGGTTTTGCAAATACCCAACCATAGGTTTGGTATTCGATATCCATAAATTTAGCAGAGTTAAACCAATGCCCTGGATTATATTGTATTCTGTTTCCACAAATGGTTTGTGCTAAAGTTTCTCCCATCATGCGTCCAGTGTACCAAACAGCCTCAATAGGTCTACGGCCATTTATACCTTCGTGTTGTTCTGCACAATCGCCAATAGCATATACATCCTCAACATTAGTTTCTAAATAACGGTTTACTTTTACACCTCTACCAGTTTCAATATCAGAATCTTTTATAAAATCTATATTAGGAGATACTCCAGCGGTTAATCCAACTACATCGCAAGCAATTTCTTCTCCGGTTTCTTGTATTATAATGGATTTTACTTTTCCGTTTTCATCAGAAACAATCTCTTTTAAGTTGTTTCCAAGGCGTAAATCAATATGATGGTTTTTTATGTGTCTATTAATCATTTCGCTTTCACCAGATGGTAAAACACCATTCCAAAAACTATCTTCTCTTACTAAAAACGTAACAGGAATACTTCTGGAATTTAGCATTTCAGCTAATTCAATACCAATTAATCCCCCACCAACTATTACAGCGTGTTTACAAACCTCCTTATTAGGAGCATATTTTTCAAGATTTTCTAAATCCTGTTTGTGGTACATGCCCATAACACCATCTAAATCTTGCCCTGGCCAACCAAATTTATTAGGTTTACTACCAGTAGCGATGATAAGTTTATCGTATTTAAGCGTGTCTCCTTCGGCAAAATGAAGCGTTTTAGATTTAGTATCAACTTGTTTTACAAAACCCTTTTTCAGGTCGATTCTGTTTTTCTCCCAAAACCAATTCTCATAGGGTTGTGTGTGTTCAAATTTCATGTGTCCCATATATATGTACATGAGTGCAGTCCTTGAGAAGAAATATTCAGTTTCAGCAGATACAATGGTAATTTTTTTGTCAGACAATTTTCTAATATGTCTTGCTGCTGTTACACCAGAAATTCCGTTTCCAATAATGACGATGTGTTCTTTCATAATTTGATTGTTATAAAGGTTTAGGTCGTAGCTAAAGATAATAACTTATATCTAGTCTATTAATTTAGAATGGGTTTAAATTGAAATACGTATGTAAGGTTGAATTGAAGTTTTAGACACGAAAAAACTTTTAATTGCTTTGTAATTACTTGAATTTTTATTCGACCTAATGGCAGTTACTTTGCAAAGCTTAGAATTTTGAAAATATATCTTATCTTGAAATAAGACAATTAAGAAAACAATAGAAAAAATGAAAAAACAATTTATAATCATATTAATAGCACTTATATCTTTTGAAGGGATTTCTCAAGATTTAAATACTTTTTTTGGTAAAGCAGATGCCTTTTTTAAGACCAATGTATCTAACGGAAAGGTTGCTTATTCTAAAATTCACACAGACCAATCATCACTTAACGAGCTACTAAAAATAGCTGAGGGAATTTCAGTTTCAAAAAGCGATGCAAATAATTATCAAGCCTTTTGGATTAATGCATATAATTTATCTGTGATAAAAGGGATTATTGATAACTATCCAACAAATTCGCCACTTGATAATGCTGGTTTTTTTGATAAAACTACTTATAGTTTAGCAGGTAAAAATATAACCCTAAACGATATTGAACATAAGTTATTAAGAGGGCAATTTAATGATGCACGCTTTCATTTTGTATTAGTATGCGGAGCAGTGGGGTGCCCGCCTTTAATTAATAAAGCATATTTGCCAAATACTTTAGATGCCCAGTTAGAAGCGCAAACGAAAAAAGCTATTAACGGTAATTTTATAAGAGTAAATGCAAAAAAGAAACGTGTTCAGGCATCACAAATTATGGAATGGTATAAAGAGGATTTTACTATGAATGGGAAATCTGAAATAGACTTCATAAACCAATACAGAACAGAAAAATTAGAAGGTAAATACAAATTAAGTTACTTTCCATATAACTGGAATGTAAATAAACAATAATTAATAAAAACAAACCATATCATTCCATAAAAATATAGAAGAATGGTATCTAATAAACCAAAAATCAAAAATATGAAACGAATTATAGCAACAATAGCACTAGCTGCACTATCATTTACAGGGTTTGCACAAGAAGAAGAGCAAGAGCGCAGTGTAATACAAACATACACACCATCTATATTACTTAAAAAGGGACAGTGGGATATTAAATGGTTTAATAACCTGTACACTGAAACTAAAGATTTGTTTGGGAATTCAGAAGGAACAAAAAAACAAGATATTCCAAGAAACTCATTTTTTACTTCAAGCGTTGATATTTTTACAGGTGTGTCAGATAACAATAGATTTAATTTAGGTTTGTTATTTGAAGTACGATCTAACGCTGTAGGTGGAAGAGATGCTTTAGACGTATTTTCTTTTGATGGCGAGAGAGGTACAGCACGTTCTGGTTTAACTTCTTTTGCACCAGCTATTAAATTTAACCCTATTAAGAGTGTTGGTAATTTTACAATACAAACCGCATTCCATATTCCATTAATAGATAATGAAACTGAAGATGGCGTATTTTTAGATCAAGACGGGTTCATTTTTCAAAATAGATTTTTCTACGATTATAGTTTTGCAGGAGGTGATTGGCAATTATTTACAGAGCTAAATACAGAATATAATTTTGGCGAACAAGAAAGTTTTGCTTACAACAGTCTACGTTTAACACCAGGTGTGTTTTTAAGTTACTTTCCAAGTTCAAAATTTACAGTTTTAGGGTTAGCTCAACATATAGAATTAATATCTTTTGGAGCTAACGATGCAGGAGAAAATGATTTTAGTCAAAGTGTAACTATACTTGGTGGTGGTGCAAAATATCAACTAACAAAAACATTAAATGCAGAATTTTTATACTCTAATTTTCTTTTTGGTAAAAATTCTGGTTTAGGACAAACATTTAACATCGGATTAAGGGCATTGTTTTAAATTAAATCAGAATATAATAGTAAATTAGAAGCTTAAAGAGTGTTATATGCGACCTTTTAAGCTTCTTTTTTTTATTTTTTTATTTGCAGTTCAGTCATGTGAGACTCAACCAAAAAAGATTAATGGGGTGAGTTTTGTTGCGTCTGGAAATGTCATAACCCAAGCCGATGTAAAACCAGTTGTAAAAGTAAATGCAAATTATGCTGCTATTATGCCTTTTGGGTTTATTAGGAATTTGAATAATCCTAAAATCATTCATAACACCGACAGACAGTGGTTTGGGGAAACCCGGGAAGGAGCTAAACAATATATTGAAGAGCTAAGAAAACAGAATATTAAAATAATGCTTAAACCCCAAATTTGGGTTTGGCATGGTGAGTTTACAGGCTATATTGAAATGAAAAACGAAGCCGATTGGAAAACTTTAGAAGATTCTTATTCAAGCTTTATTTTAGAATATGCCGATTTGGCTAACGAGGTTAATGCAGAACTATTTTGTGTCGGCACAGAGTTAGAAAAATTTATAGAAAACAGACCTGAATATTGGAATAGTTTAATTGAAAAAATAAAAGCTAAGTTTAAAGGGAAACTAACTTATGCAGCCAATTGGGACGAATTTAAACGCACCCCGTTTTGGAATAAATTAGATTACATAGGAGTGGATGCTTACTTCCCCGTAAGTGATAAAAAAACACCAACAGTTGATGATTGTTTAAAAGGTTGGCAAACGCATAAAAAAGTGATTCAAAATATGTCTCAGAAACACAATAAACCCATTCTGTTTACTGAATATGGCTATAGAAGTGTAGATTATGCAGGTAAAAAACCTTGGGTAAGCGATAGAAGTATGAATCAAGTGAATCTGGAAGCACAAATTAATACAACTCAAGCATTATTTGAGACCTTCTGGAAAGAAGATTGGTTTGCTGGTGGTTTTATTTGGAAGTGGTTTCACGAGCATGATAAAGTAGGCGGTGAAGATAATCCTATGTTTACGCCCCAAAACAAGCCAGCAGAAATAGTATTAGGTAAACATTATAAATTATATGAATAAAATTAAATATCTAATAGTATGTTTTATGGTTTTGTTATCCTGTACAAAAGATAACGACGATGATATTGAGCAAAACTTAGAGTCATATACTTTAAGTAAGCCTATTGAAACAGGTGCCGTTATTGCATGTGCCGCTAGTGAAAAGGACACAGGAGATGTGCTTACTTTTTTTTATCCCGAGGAAGGTGCCACTAATATCAGGTTTTATGAAATTGAAAACGAACTACAAGACCATGAGGATTATTCAAATTACAAGCGGATTTTTATAAAAAGCGAGCCTTTTTTCAACGGTCACCTAAGGAAGTTTACTCAAGCATCTTCATCAAAAGAAAAATGGGTGATTATCACTTTTGAGCTAGATAATGAAATAAAAATTTCAAACCCAATACGTATTAAACATCAAACCAGGCCTACAGTTTGGACTGATGAGGTAACCATAAATCAAGCGACCCCAAGTATGCCAGTTTTTTCATGGCAAGACAATGCTGCAGGAGATAATGCTATTTATTTTCAGGTTATTTCTGATGCACAGAATAATTTGCTCTCGGGTACTTATACCTATGAAAGCATGTTTCAGTATTACAATACTAACAATGTTGTGTTAAATGTTACCACACAATTGCCACCTCCAAGTTTAATTTCTGGAAACGATTATAATTTTACTTTAATGGACGTAAGTCTAGATAATTGGGTAAATTTGGTAATTATTAAATCTTTCACTTCTCAATGATAAAAAAAGTTACAACTTCTCTCTTAATTTTATGTTGTAGTTATTTTGCTTTTGCTCAAAAAGCAGTTGTTGCAGACCTAAAAATTCAAGGTAATGAAAAGATAAAATCATCTTTCTTAAAAAAAATTGCAGCGGTAAAATCAGGAGAAAGTTTAGATTCTCTAACCATAGAAGAAGATATTAAACTCATTAAGAGATTGCCTTCCGTATCTCATGCTTCTTATCAAGTTTTTTCAGCAGGAGATAATACGTATAATGTGTTTTACAATATAGAAGAAAATTTTACACTTATCCCTTCTGTGAATTTTTATACCACTGATGATGATGAATTTGCATATCGTTTGGGGCTTTATGAATTTAATGCTTTTGGACGAAATATCATCCTTGGAGGGTTTTATCAAAAGGATATTTATGATTCTCATGCCATTAACATAAGAGCTCCTTTTCTCTTTTCAAGACGTTGGGGTTTAGCAGTTAATTATCAGGATTTAACAACGCTAGAACCTGTTTTTTTTGATAATGAAACAGCGCAATACAGATACAACAACAAAAGCTATGAAATACTTGGTTTGCATAGGTTCGATTTTCATAATAGATTAGAATTTGGTGTAAACTATTTTACCGAAGATTATCGATTTAGAGGAGGAAATATAAATAACAGACCAGAGCTAAATGTTCATAAATGGTTAGCAAAAGGCATTTACGAGTATAATAATCTAGATTATTTTTACCATTTCGTCTCAGGGTTTAGAAGCATTTTTAATTTTCAATATGTAACATCTACAAACGATATGCTTCCAGATTTTTTTATAGGTTGGAACGATTTTTTCTATTTTAAGCGTATAGGTAAAAACGGCAATTGGGCTAACAGATTGCGTATGGGGCTTTCCACAAATGATGAAACACCTTTTGCGCCCTTTTCCGTAGATAATAACCTTAATATTCGTGGTGTAGGTAATACCATTGATAGGGGTACGGGCGTTATCGTAATCAATACTGAATATCGTCATGCACTCTATGAAAAAGACTGGTTTGTGCTTCAAGGTAATGCTTTTGTAGATGCTGGCACATGGCGAAATCCAGGAGGCGATTTTGGTGATTTTAGCAAAAAAGATAACGTAAAAGTGTATCCTGGGTTGGGGTTGCGCTTTATTCATAAAAAGATTTACAATGCTATTTTTAGGATTGATTATGGTATTGGAATAACACCAAATTCAAGTAAAGGTTTTGTGTTTGGTATTGGGCAGTATTTTTAAAGTATTAGTAATTACATATACATATATATGTGAATTTACGAGCAAATTTAACTGTACTTATAAAATCTTTATTTACGAAGATTTACAGTTTTAAAATGTCAGTAATGTTTGTGTTTTAGTGCTGGATTCTTTTATCTTTGCCTCTAATTCAAACAAATCTATAATGAAAAATTTTAAATTATTTTTTTTACTAACACTAGCTGTTGCGTTTTCTTCATGTGGTAATGATGATGACGGACCATCTGTTATTGAGCTCACAAATGAAAATTTTGCAGGCACTTACGAAATTACATTTTTAGAAACGGAATATGTTGTAACAGGAGTAGCTTCTAATGGAAGTGAAGTTATAATAGAAACAGAAATTGAGAAAGGAGATACATTTACAGATGCTATTTTTGTTTTTAATACGAATGGGACATATACGACATCAGGTGGCTACAGGGCTACTTATACTTTAACCGTTAATGGGGATTCTGAAACTGACAGTGAAATTGTAACTTTGAACGATGCTGGAACTTATAGTTTAAATGCTTCAAATAAAACCATTACAATTGATGGTGAACCGGCAAATATTGTTTCTTTTGATGGTACTAAGATGGTGCTTACAGCTGAAATTGTCGAAACCTTTAATGAAGAAACCACAACAATAAATACGGAGATTAGATTGGTTAAACGAAACTAATACTATTTACATTGTATAAATGAAAAACCATCTTTTAAGGTGGTTTTTTTATTTGATTTATACTTAGCTTTAATATAATCCGTAACTATAAAAAAAAAATTAAATGCGAACTTTTGCAATAGGTGACATTCACGGAGGGCTAAAAGCCCTCGTCCAATTATTAAACATATTGGAAATAAAAGATGAAGACCAACTCATTTTTATGGGTGATTACGTAGACGGTTGGAGTGAATCTGCACAAGTAATTCAGTTTTTAATAGAGCTTTCAGAAAAAATAAACTGCGTATTTATAAAAGGAAATCATGATGTTTGGTGCGAAGAGTGGTTAAGAAGTGATGATGTAAATCCTACATGGTATATGCACGGAGGAAAAGAAACTATGGAAAGCTATCAAGGGTTCTCGAAAGAAGATAGAAACACACATTTAGCGTTTTTTGAGAACATGCCATTATATCATTTAGATGAAGAAAATAGGTTGTTTCTTCATGCAGGATTTACGTCTATGCATGGTGTAAAAAAGGAAGTTTTTGAAACTACATTTTATTTTGATAGAACCCTTTGGGAAATGGCTCTTACTATGGATAAACGTATTGAAAAAGATTCAGCTATTTATCCAAACAGACTTAAGCACTACAAAGAGATTTATATTGGCCATACACCTACAATTAATTTTAATAGTGACATTCCAATGAATGCCATTAATGTTTGGAATATAGATACAGGAGCTGCTTTTACAGGAAAAATTTCTGGAATTAATATAGATACTAAAGAAGTATTCCAGAGTGATAATTTGCCAATATTATACCCTAATGAAAAAGGAAGAAACAAGTAGAATTAACCTAGTTTGTTTTTGTAATACTTATGTAGGCTGTTGGCATCTGCTCCAAACCATTTTTTTACATAAATAGACCAATAGATATATTGGAGTTTCCAAACTCCAAATTTTCTATACATTCTTGCAGATGACTTTAGTTTTTTATTAATAACCACAAATTTATTTCTGGCATACAATGCATTGATTAAAATGTTGTCTTCATAAATCGTATAATTTTCATCAAAACCACCAATATCATTAAATAGAGATTTTGTGATAAACTGACTTTGGTCTCCTCCACGGCAAGCACGCCATCTAAATTGTGTTAACCAACTTGCTAAACGTAACCACCAATGGTTACTGTCAAACTGCATTCTAAAGCACCCTGCTTCGTTCCCTTTTTCAACTTCATCAATAATTAATTGGTCAAAACCTTTAGGAGGAAGCGAATCAGCATGTAGAAAATAAAGAATATTTCCAGTTGCAGATTTAGCCCCTATATTCATTTGTTTAGCACGCCCTTTGTCAGAACTTAAAAGAGTTATTTTGACTTGCTTTGCTTCAGGGTAAGAAAAAGAAGTATTTGTACTTTTTTCTTTTATGTAATGATAAGCTTCTTTTTCAGCATTGTTATTTATGGTAATAAAATCTTGAGTAATAGTTCTAGTATTATCAGAACTACCACCATCAACAATAATGATTTCTGAAATGTTTTTAGAAGATGAGTTTGCAAGTAAATGCTCTAATAGTTTACCTATAAAGGCTTCTTCATTTAAAACAGGAATTATTATACTTATCATATAAATGCTTACGAGAAAATAGAAGATTTGGTTTTAGTCATTCAAATCCCAATTATAATTCATAAAACGTTTTGGTGTTTTTTGTGAGATTTTCACATCTGAATATCTATTGATATACTGAATGATGCTTCCTGTGTTATTAACCAAAAAGTCTTTGTCAAACCATGCAAAGATTTTAGATATTTCTATTTTAGTTGGAGTAATATAGTTTCTTTTAGGGTCATTAATAAAAGTTTTGGTTGCATTTTCAAGTTGTGATTCCAGTTTTAAAGCATTGAAAGCTTCATTTTGTAGTTTTGGACATGAAAAAGAGGCGCATACAATGGCAAAATGAATTCGTGGTTCATTCATTTTTCTCAAGATTTTATGTTCAATTTCATCTAAATTATACCATTTTTCTCCAAGTTTCCAATAGCGTTGGTGCCATGGCTTTTTTATGCCTTTGATACTTTCTATGGGATAATAGCGTAGAATTAAATCTACAGTCATGGCATTGTATGCATTTATCCAATAGGCAAGCTTTTCATCTCTAGTCCAAGCATCAGTTGGTAGATTTTGGCCTAAACTTGTTATATAATTTAATAACGCTTTTCTGTTAGCTTTAAAGCCTTTATAGTTAACATTTCCTTGTTTTGATACATGATCTTTAAGTAGGTTATTCCATTTATCGTGGTTAAATGTGGTAGTCACCTTTTTTTCTTCTTCTTCTTCTTCTTCTATATTTGTTACCACATTAGTTTCTGGCTGTAAAACTTTTATAGTATCAGTTTCTACAATAGTTTTAGTGGTTTCAGTTTCAGGAACAATAGAATCTTTTGATATTTCTACTATTTCAGTTTTTGGTTTATTGGATGATGTTTCAGTAATGCGTTTTGTGCTACAGCAAGAGCTAATAAAAAGTAGGATGAACAAAAGTTGTAGGTATCTCATTTTAAGTTTTCTATTAATCAGAATATTTGTCTTCTGAAAATACAGGATAAAGTTCTTGTTTTATAAAATCTTTGGGAAAGGTTTCATCACCAGAAAAACCCAGTTCGATATCTTTTCCACTATGCGGGATATAATTTGTTTTAAATAAATAATCCCAAATGCTTAAAGTTAGTCCGTAATTAACGCCAAACCTAACATGTTTGGGTAAAGCTTTGGCATGATGCCAAATGTGCATCTTCGGATTATTGAAAATATATTTTAAAAAACCGTAATCCCAACCTAAATTAGCATGGTTTAAATGCCCAATAGTTATAGTGAAAAAGTAAACTATGGCCACATCTTTGGCATCATAGTTTCCTATAATAGCAATAGGAATATAAAGTAGAGATTTATAAACCACAGGCTCCATCCAATGATAGCGTAAATGTGCTGCAAACCCCATTTCTTTAACTGAGTGATGGACTTTATGGAAGTTCCATAAAAAAGGCACACGATGTAATAAACGGTGTGTGTTCCATTGCACAAAATCTGAAACTATAAAGAACACGAATAAGCCTAACCATTTTGGTAAATTATCTACATCAAAAAGTTGAAAACTTTTAATGGATAAACCTAGAGCACCCAAAACATCGTTAAACAATTGGGCAGCAGTATTTGAAAGCGCAATAAGAACAATAAGATTCAATAGAAAGAAATTGAAAAACATGTAAAAGGTGTCTAGCCAAAAATCTTTCCTGAAAATAGATTGTTTTTTTCGCCAAGGAAATATGATTTCTAAACCCCACACTAAAAGTGAAATAATAATTAAACCATAAAAATAATTATCCCAATGGTTTTGGAAGAATATCTCATTTTTAAGATAATTCCAATAACCAGAATAGGAGTTTTTTATGATGTTAATATATTTTTCGATGTTTTGATTAAGATAAAGTTTCTAGTAATTTAAATAGTAAACCACTTATTATTGCTGCTATTGGTAGCGTAAGTAACCAAGATAATAATATTTTGCCAATCATTTTGTAATCGGCTTTCTTAGTGGCAGTTCCTATTCCAAAAATTGAGCCAACAGATACATGCGTGGTTGATACAGGTAAACCATGAATACTAGCCGTTGTAACTAATAAACCTGTAATAACATTTGCAGTAAAGCCTTGGCCTGAATTCATTGGTGTAATTTTTTTACTCATGGTGATACCTACTTTTTTCGCATTCATTAATCCACCAAAAGCCATGATTAAAGCAATAAAAATCATGCTCCATTTTATATCAATTACATTGATGATTAATAATAATCCAACAATTTTTGGTGTGTCATTCAATCCTCTAGCAAAACTAACTATTCCCGCGCTTAAATAGTGCAATGCATCTAATACTTTTTGAGAACTCAACCCTAAAATTTCACCGTCATAAGCTTCTATATTATTTGTTATAGTTGCTTTGAGTTTTGTTGTTGCCTTTAAAGTTATTGTGTTGTCTAAATTTAATGTAGATTTCTCTAACTCTTGTTTTTTGTGAATGTTTAATTGTGTCTTTTTAGTGACACCTAATTGCTTTCTAAAGAACTTAAATATAAGATATGCTATTAAACTTAAAATGGCGGCCATCAGTGGACTTACAATTAAGGGCATTAAAAAAGTACTTCCCAATTTTTCAAAATTAAATTGAGATCCAACTGCCATGACTCCAGCACCAAATAAACCACCTACTAAGCTATGTGTAGTAGAAATAGGCATGCCTATTTTTGTGGCTAAAAATACTGTTAATGCGGCTCCAAAAGCTATGGATATTGCAAAAATAGGCAATGAAATAAGAGTGTCAGGTACTAACCCCTTTCCTGAAAAATTCTTGACCAATTCATTAGCTAAAAAAATAGCAGCAACTGAACCTGAAAAAGTGGTAACTGTTGCCCAATTTATTGCTTTTTTAAAGTTGGTTGTTCCGCTACCAAATAGTGTTGCTACACCTTTAAAATTGTCGTTGGCGCCATTACTATAAGCTAAAAAACAAGCGGAAATAAATAGAAGAACTAGAACCATAAAATATTTTTATTTCATTTGGACGATAATAATTATAATTTCTTACTATTATTTTAAATAAATAGATGCTAAAAAAAAGAGCGACCAAAGGTTGCTCTTTTTAATTGATTTGTAATGAGTTGTTTAGCAACATCCACCACCATCATAATGATAAGTAGATTCGCTAATGTAAATATCATCTCTATTAAGTTCAGCTATTGCTCCAGCTGTTTTATCACAAATGGCTAAAGGTTGGTTTTTTAATAGAACGTGCCCTTTTTTATCATCAAAATAATCTTCAGAACCATAGTAAATAGCAGCTTTACCAGTAAAAATACATGGGCCGTCTTCTGGCATAGGGTCTTTAATAGCTGCTACTTCAATAGATTCTATATAGATTAATTCGTCAGTTGGATAATTTTTAGGATCTAAAATACGGTAAGGTTTTCTGGCTCTAATTTCAATAGTGCCAAAACCAGCATCGGTTAATGCTTTTACATATTCAGCAATTGGTAAGCTTCCACTTAAACACAAAGCACGTAAACGTTCATCGTTACGCAATGTGTCATTCATGGGTTGCTCACAAGTAGGATCGCTCATAACTAAACGTCCATGGGGTTTTAAAACACGATACATTTCAGCAATAGCTTTCTTTAAGTCATCAGCTTTAAAAATATTGAATAGGCAATTTTGAGCAGCCACATCAATGCTATTATCTTCAACAGGTAAATTCATAGCATCTCCTTTTTTAAGATCTACAAATTCACTTTTAAACCAATCGTTTTGTGCTTCTGCTTCTTTGAAATTTTTTCTTGATGCTTCTAACATTTCATCAACCACATCAATACCTACAACACCACCTTTTTGACGATTAAAATATGCGAATTGAAGCAATTCCATACCCCCACCAACACCAACATAAAGCATTTTTGGATTATTTGTTAAATCTCGAGCGTGAACAGTTGAACCACAACCATAGTTCATTTCTTGCATGATTTTAGGGATTTTTAAACCTGGTAATTCCCAAATAGGATTTGTGGTGCAACATAGCCCTACATCTGGTGTTAATGCTGCTTCTTTATATACGTCGTGGGTTGTTTCTAAGTATGTGCTCATGGTATATTTTCAGTAAAATTTATCTGTATAAAAATAGTTGTTTTATAAGGGTTGTATGTAACCCATATTACATAATTAAAGTGTTTTAATTAATTCTTTAAAAAGGCTTACCATATCTGGTTCTGCTTTTCCTGCCATTGCTATAATTTCGCTAATATCCACGGGTTTTAAATTGTCTGGGTCGCATTCATCTGTTAAAACTGACACAGCAGCTACTTTTAAATTTAAATGGTTGGCAACAATAACTTCCGGAACAGTACTCATTCCTACAGCATCAGCCCCCATAATTTTTAACATGCGGTATTCTGCTCTGGTTTCTAATTGCGGTCCAACTACACTTACATAAACACCTTCGTGCAATTTAATGTTGTTGGTTTTAGCTATAGATTTAAATTTTGAGTTTATTTCAGCGTCATAAGGAGCACTCATATCAGTAAAACGTTCGCCTAAAAGTTCAACGCCTTTAAATGCCAGTGGAGAACTGCCTTGAAGATTAATATGGTCTTCAATTAGCATGAGTTCGCCTTTTTTAAAGTTGAGGTTAATAGCACCGGAAGCGTTGGAGACTAAAAGGGTTTTGATGCCTAATTTTTCCATTATACGCACTGGATAAGTAACGTCTTGCAACGAATAACCTTCATATAAATGAAAACGCCCTTGCATGACAATAACCTTTTTACCAGCCATATTTCCGTAAATGAGTTTCCCTTTATGGAACTCAACAGTAGCCGTTGGAAAGTTAGGAATATGGTTATAACTAACCTCTTTTAGTATTTCTATTTCGTTTATTAATTGTCCTAACCCAGTGCCTAGAATAATACCTACTTCTGGATTATCAAAACCTTTGTCTTTTAAATAATCAACCGTTTCTTCTATAAACTTAATCATGTAATTGTTTAATTTTTTCTTGTAATTGTACGTTAGATTGATAAAACTTTGAAGCTATTAAATCTTCATAGGTGTCAATATCATTTAAAGTCTCTAAAGTAGTAAATGTAACTTGTTTTTTATTTAATTCTTGAAGTGTTTCCTCTAGTAAATGTGTTTGACTCCAAGGTTTGTTTTTAAAAACAAAGGTGTTCATTTTTGAGAGTCCAATTAAATAATAGCCACCATCTTCTGCGGGTCCAAAAACCATATCATTTTCTTTCAAAGCATCTAACCCTTTATTTATATGATTTGCAGTAATATCTGGTAAGTCTGAACCTATTAGAACAATACGCTCATAACCATCATCAAAACCTTTTTTGAAGGCGTTTTTCATGCGTTCTCCTAAATCTAGGCCTTGTTGTACTGCTTTATAATTGTTTTGCCATTTTGTTTCAACAATAGCATCAGAAAAATAAATACGCTTGTCTGCTAAAAGTTGTTCTGTGGCTTTTTCGGTAACTTTTACAAGCTCGCTATAAACTTCAAAAGCACCTTGATTACCAATAGTTTTGGCAAGTCTGGTTTTTACTTTGCCGAGTTTTATGTTTTTTACAAAAACAATAACTAATGCTTTACTCATATACTTTTACGCCTTTTTTTAACCATTTGCTCCATGCTTTATTAAAGGTGTGAATGGAGTCTGTTGGCTGTTCTTGTAAATTTAAGACTTCTAAATCATTATTTTTCCATTCAAAAATACCACCATATAAGTTGTAAACATTGGTATATCCGGCTTTTTTTAGCTTTTCTGCTACATCTTCAGAGCGAATACCTAAAGAGCAATACACTACTATTTTTGAGTCTTTATTTGGTAATTTAGGTTTAATGACTTCCAAGTTAAAAGAATCATAGCCCACACAAATGGCGTCTTTTAAATGACTTGTGTTAAACTCTTTTTGTTCTCTTGAATCTAGAAGAATAATATCTTCTTTCTTGGTTTTTAAATCTTCAACAGAGATGTAGGGAATACTTTCTGTATTTTGCTGCTTCAATAATTTAGAAAGCTTTTTTTGAGCAAATCCTGAAATTGAAATCCCAATACAAATAAAGAATAATACCTTTTTCATTTTATTGTTTTATGCTACTGTGCCTTGGCAACTACTTCCTGCACCTGCTGTACAGCCGTAACAATGTTGCGAAATAACGATATTTCTGCCTTCTAATAAATCTTCGTTATATTCTGATATGTGTTTTACTTTGCTATTAACAGGAAGTTCAAGCATTTGATTAAAATCGCAATCAAATAAATAGCCATCCCAACTTACGGATAAAGTATTGGTGCACATAACGTTTTCAACGGCGGCAGGGTTGTAAGCTTCAACAAGGGCGTACATATAGTCTTCATAGTTTTCTGAGGCTATTAAATAGTCTAGAAAACGAGAAATAGGTAAGTTTGTAATAGCAAACAAATTATGAAACTGAATATTGAAATCTTCCATTAGGGCTTTCTTGAAATCTTTTTCCATAGACATTTGATCTCCTGGTAAAAAGGCTCCTGAAGGATTGTAAACCAAGTCTAGTCTTAAACTACTGTCTGGCATACCGTAACCTACAGCGTTTAATTCTTGTAATGCCTTTATTGACATATCAAAAACACCTTCTCCTCTTTGTTTATCTGTTTTTCCGCGTGTCCAATGTGGCATTGAACTAACCACATGTACATTGTGTTTTTTGAAAAACTCTGGTAAATCGTAATATTTTTTATTGGCTCTTATAATAGTTAGGTTAGAGCGTACTATAAAATCTTTAACCCCAGCTTTTGCAGCTTCTTCAACAAACCAACGGAAATCTGGATTCATCTCTGGAGCGCCTCCGGTTAAGTCTAAAGTGTGTGCGCCCGTATTCTTTATAACATCCAAACATTGCTGCATGGTTTCACGCGTCATGATTTCTTTTCGGTCTGGACCAGCATCCACATGGCAATGTTCGCAAACTTGATTACACATGTAGCCTACATTAATTTGTAGAATTTCTAATTTTTTTGCTTTAAGCGGAAATTGATTTGTTTCAGCAATTTTGTTTTTGAAAGTGGGTAATTCTCCGTTTTGGAAAATACCATTAGATAGAATTTCTAACTGCCTGTTGCTGTTTGCTAAGTCGCTTTCGCGTTTATGTAGAGACTTTGTTGCCATTAATTGTTTTTACTAATATTTAGTTCTTAAGGTAAATATTGAGTTCTGGTTTTGCGTTAGGGATTGAACGGTCTGTTTGAGCTCCCCGACCTTAGGAGGGAGCGAGTAGTGAAAGCCCGCCCCTTGTGGTAACGCCCAAAATATTACCCATCTAATTTATTGACTTTATTCATCATTTGTACGCCATGTACCAAAGTTGCGCCGCTTTTTATGGCTGCACCTACATGTATGGCTTCCATCATTTCTTCTTTGGTTACGCCACGTTGCAGACCATCTTTTGTATATGCATCTATGCAGTAAGGACATTGTTCGGTATGAGCAACAGCTAGTGCTATTAACGATTTTTCTCTTGCCGAAAGCGCGCCTTCTTCGAAAACTTTGCCGTAATAATCAAAGAATTTGTTACCTAATTCTTCACTCCATTCTGTTATTTTTCCAAACTTTCTTAAGTCGGCTGGATCGTAATATGTTTTTGACATTGAAAATATTTTTGTCTAAAGATAGAAATCTAATTTATTAAGTCGGAAGGTTTAACGCAACTTAACAAAAATTGCCAAATAATATATTAAATGGCGATTTTTTATAAAGTAGATAATAGTTTATGGAGAAACTATATGTTTATTCTTTAATTAAACTCCTTGAAATTACAATCTTTTGTATTTCAGAGGTGCCTTCGTAAATCTGTGTGATTTTTGCATCTCGCATAAGGCGTTCTACATGATATTCTTTAACAAATCCGTTTCCACCGTGTATTTGAACCGCTTCCACGGTATGTTCCATGGCAACTTTTGAAGCATATAATTTAGCCATGGCACTAGACTTATCATAATTATTGCCTTGATCTTTATCCCATGCAGCTTTCATGACCATCATTCTTGCAGCTTCAATATCTGTGTACATGTCTGCTAATTTAAAAGCGATGGCTTGGTGGTTACAAATTTCTGTTCCAAAAGCTTTTCGCTCTTTAGAGTATTTTAACGCCAATTCGTAAGCGCCAGAAGCTATACCTAAAGCTTGGGCTGCAATACCAATTCGCCCTCCAGAAAGTGTTTTCATAGCAAAACGAAATCCAGAACCGTTAACACCAATTCTATTTTCTTTAGGTACTTTTACATCGTTAAATTGTAGTGTATGCGTGTCGCTTCCACGGATTCCAAGTTTGTCTTCTTTTGGACCAACATCAAAACCTTTGGTGCCTTTTTCTACTATAAAAGCATTAATGCCATGAGATCCTTTGTCTCTATCTGTTTGGGCTATTACCAAATAAACATCAGCTCTACCACCACTTGTAATCCAGTTTTTTGTGCCGTTAATTAAATAATGGTCACCTTTATCAATAGCTGTTGTTCGTTGTGATGTAGCATCACTACCAGCCTCTGGTTCGCTTAAACAAAAGGCGCCAACAAACTCACCTGTTGCTAATTTGGTTAAATATTTTTGTTTTTGTTCTTCAGTTCCATAAGCTTCTAAGCCATAACAAACAAGTGAATTGTTAACAGAAACAATTACAGAAGCTGAAGCATCAATTTTTGATAGTTCTTCCATAATGAGCACATACGAAATAGCATCCATACCACTTCCGCCATATTTGGGATCTACCATGATGCCCATAAATCCTAAATCTCCCATTTTCTTAACTAATTCCTTAGGAAAATGTTGTTTGTCATCACGCTCAATTACTCCAGGAAGTAATTCTGTTCTGGCAAAATCGCGAGCCGCATCGCGAATCATGATATGTTCTTCTGAAAGGCTAAAATTCATATTTCGTAATTAAAATGTTGTTTTGGTAAAAAATGTTTACAAATATAGCTTTTAATTGTGAATTCTTAAATATCATGAGTTGAATTTCGTTTATGGAATTTTTTATAGTCTTACTTAAGATGATTACTTTTACTTTAATATGACGAAATCAGAGTATAAGGTAATAGGAGTGATGTCTGGTACATCTTTAGATGGTGTAGATTTGGTATTGGTTAATTTTTTTAAGGATGTGTTTTGGGATTTTGAAATTGTATATGCCGAAACCATAAAATATAGTCAAAAATGGTACGACATTTTAAAATCTTTAGTGACTTTTAAGTTGGAAAAATTACATGAAATAGATAATGATTATACTGAATATCTTGGTAACATCATAAAAGATTTCATAGTTAAAAATAGAATAGATCATATTGATGCAGTTTGTTCTCATGGACACACCGCACTCCATCAACCAGAAAAACAATTAACTTATCAGATAGGAAATAAATCATCATTGGCTAAAATATTGAACGAAAAAGTAGTGTGTGATTTTAGAGTACAAGATGTTATTTTAGGAGGTCAAGGCGCGCCATTGGTGCCTGTAGGAGATGAATTATTATTTTCTGAATATGATTTTTGTTTGAATTTGGGAGGATTTGCTAATATTTCGATGGATTTAAATAATGAAAGAATTGCTTATGATATTTGTCCAGTTAACATTGTTTTAAACTATTATGTAAATAGTGTGGGTTTAGAGTATGATGACAAAGGGCAGCTAGCGTCAACGGGTAAATTAAATATAAGTCTGCTAAATCAATTAAATAGTTTAGAGTTTTATAAAGAAACATATCCAAAATCGCTTGGTTTAGAGTGGGTTAATCAAAATGTCATTCCGCTAATTAATAGTTTCAATCTCGATATCAAGGATATTCTAAAAACGGTTATTGAGCATATTGGAATTCAGATTTCTTCCGAGATAAACAAAAAAAATAAATCTTCGGTTTTGATAACAGGAGGAGGGGTTTATAATGATTACTTAGTTAATAGAATAAAGCATTATTCTCAAGGGAGAATAGTAATCCCCTCAAAAAGTATTATAGAATTTAAGGAAGCACTCATTTTTGCTTTTCTGGGTGTGTTAAAACTTAGAAATGAGGTGAACTGCTTACAAAGTGTTACGGGGGCTTCAAAAAATCATAGTTCAGGTAAAATATATCTACCTTAAAATTCACAAAAAATTAATATTCTAAGGATTTTTTGTTTTTTATATTTGTTACATTAACCTTTTAAATATTTTTTCTATGACTCAATTATAACTTCACTTAGACTTACCTCTGGATAAATGATAAGAAAGCTATAAAAACGAATCTATTAGAAAAAATGAAAGAATTATTAAAGAAATACGAAAATAAAGCGCCAGAAATTGTCTTTAACTGGAAAGACTCAGAAACAGAAGCTGAAGGTTGGGTAGTAATAAACTCTTTAAGAGGAGGAGCTGCAGGTGGAGGAACAAGAATGCGTAAAGGGCTTGATATGAATGAAGTTTTATCTTTAGCAAAAACTATGGAAATTAAATTTACGGTTTCTGGTCCTGCTATTGGTGGCGCTAAATCAGGTATTAATTTTGACCCAAAAGACCCAAGAAAGAAAGGTGTTTTAGAACGTTGGTATGCAGCAGTATCTCCTTTACTAAAAAGTTATTATGGTACAGGTGGCGATATGAATGTTGATGAAACACATGAAGTTATACCAATTACAGAGCAAAGTGGTGTTTGGCATCCGCAAGAAGGGGTTTTTAATGGGCATTTTAAACCAACAGAAGCCGATAAAATTAATAGAATAGGGCAGTTGCGCCAAGGCGTAATAAAAGTTATTGAAAATCCAGATTACTCTCCAGACGTCTCAAAAAAATATACTGTAGCTGATATGATTACAGGTTTTGGAGTCGCAGAAGCTGTAAAACAATACTATAATATTTATGGTGGTTCTGTAAAAGGTAAGAGAGCTGTTGTTCAAGGTTTTGGAAATGTTGGTGCAGCAGCCGCTTTTTATTTGTCTCAAATGGGAGCTAAAATTGTTGGAATTATTGATATTGGAGGAGGTGTTATAAATGAAGAAGGCTTTACTTTTGATGACATAAGTCATTTTTTTCTTGCTAAGAATGGTAATACCTTAGTGGCCGATAATTTAATTCCTTTTGAAGAAATAAATAAAAAGATTTGGGCATTAAAAACGGAAATTTTTGCGCCTTGTGCAGCATCACGATTAATAACTATTCATCAAATTGACGAAATGATTGATAGTGGATTAGAAGTTATATCTTGTGGTGCTAATGTCCCTTTTGCTGATAGAGAGATTTTCTTTGGGCCAATCATGGAGCATACCGATTACAAAGTAAGTTTAATTCCAGATTTTATTTCAAATTGTGGAATGGCTAGAGTTTTTGCGTATTTCATGGAGCGTAAAGTGCAAATGACAGATGAAGCTATTTTTAATGATACCTCAAATAGAATAAAAGATGCTTTGCAAAAAGTTTACAATAAAAATAAATCAAAAACAGAAATTAGTGCAACCGCATTTGAAATTGCACTTAAACAACTAATTTAACCATATATGGAAACAGTAATTATTTTAGTATTTGTAATGGGCTATTTAGCCATTACCCTAGAGCATAGTATAAAAATTGATAAACTTATACCAGCACTGGTCATGATGGCTATTTGTTGGGCTTTAATAGCTTTAGGTTTAGAAACTTTTTCACAGTGGTTTGATTCGGGAAAGCATGCATTATTAGAAAATTTTGGGCTGTTAGGGCATGAAGAAAAAATGCATATGATGGAAGAAACACTCTTACATCATTTAGGTAAGACCTCAGAGATACTAGTGTTTTTATTGGGCGCAATGACTATCGTTGAAATCATTGATTATTTTGATGGCTTTTCAACAATTAAAAACTTTATTAAAACTAAAAAGAAGACCAAAATTCTCTGGATATTTGCTATTCTAGCATTCATTTTATCAGCAATTATAGATAACCTAACAGCTACAATTGTTTTAATCTCGATTCTACAAAAAATAGTAAAGGATAGAAATGTTCGTATTTGGTACGCAGGTTTAATTATCATTGCTGCTAATGCTGGTGGTGCTTGGTCGCCTATTGGAGATGTAACAACCACTATGCTATGGATTGGTAAAAAAGTTACAACAGGTCATTTAATTGGTTATTTATTAGTGCCTTCATTTTTATGTATGGCAGTTCCAACCCTGATTGCATCGTTTTTACCTGCTTTTAAAGGTGATCTAGAAATGGAAGAAACAGATGATAAATCCAAGTCAAGATTCAGTGGTACTATGCTTTATTTAGGTTTAGGAGCTATTGTTTTTGTGCCTATTTTCAAAATGGTTACACATTTGCCTCCTTATGTTGGTATGATGCTGTCTTTAGGAGTTGTAGCAACGTTTGCAGAAATATATAGTAGCTCCAAATTCAGTATGTCTGGTCATGATTTTGAAGAAAGTGATGCACATGCGCACCACAGTCCAGTACATACTGCTTTGGCTAAAATAGAATTACCCAGCATACTATTTTTCTTAGGAATTTTAATGGCAGTAGCAGCTTTAGAGTCGTTAGGAATTTTATTCAATTTTGCCACATCATTACAAGATTCAATGCCACAATTAGGTACGGAGTTACATTCTGGAGGCGTGTCAGATTTAGTAGTTCTATTACTTGGGGTGGGTTCTGCTGTAATTGATAACGTACCACTAGTTGCAGCTAGTTTAGGGATGTTTTCAGAGCCAACCGATCACGAACTTTGGCATTTTATAGCCTTTTCAGCAGGAACAGGTGGTAGTATGTTAATCATCGGTTCTGCTGCCGGAGTTGTAGCTATGGGTATGGAAAAAATAGATTTCTTCTGGTACTTAAAAAAGATTGCTTGGTTAGCACTAGTAGGCTTTCTAGTAGGTTCAGCAGCATTTATGGTTACCAGAACTATGTTTTAAAATATAAATAAATGGTTTTGGGCGTTACCCAAGGGTCGGGCTTTACGCTATATCTTTTTTAACCTTATTGTAAGGAGTGGTTACCTAGTAATCCGCTAAAACTTAGTTATGCTTTTAATTCTTAGTATTAAAAAAAAGGATGCCGCTGCTCCCGATAGTTATCGGGACTAACCCAAAGGCAAACGTATATTAAACACTTGTAATAACAGATAATGTTTATAGTATACATTAAAAAGAAACCACTATACTTTATTTAAAAAAGAAACGTTATACATTTGCAATAAATTAATATTATATGCTAAGTACATTAATACAAAACGCACAAGAAGGTACAGAAGTACTAACTGATGATGAATCTGTAGAAAAAACACTCTCAATAATAGAGTTAATTAGTAGCGGAGGTGTTGCTGGTCAAGTTATAATCGCCGTACTCTTCTTATTATTGGTAGGAGCCATTTATATTTACTTTGAACGTATTTTTGCCATTAAGGCAGCTTCAAAAGTTGATGCAAATTTTATGAATCAAATTAAAGACCATGTTAGTAATGGTAAAATTGATTCAGCTCAAATGTTGTGTGCTCAACAAAATTCACCTGTATCAAGATTAATTGGAAAAGGAATTTCTAGAATAGGAAAACCACTTGCAGATATCAATACAGCCATAGAAAATGCAGGGCGCTTAGAAATTTACGGATTGGAAAAAAACGTAAGTATTTTGGCTACTATTTCGGGCGCAGCCCCAATGATAGGATTCCTTGGTACGGTAATTGGAATGATATTAGCAATATTTGAATTAGCTAATGCAGGCGGAACTATCGAAATGGATGTTTTAGCAAGTGGATTATATACAGCAATGACAACTACTGTAGCGGGTTTAATTGTAGGTATTGTGGCTTATATGGCATACAACCATTTAGTTGTAAAAACCGATAAAGTGGTGTATCAAATGGAAGCCAATTCATTAGAATTTTTAGATCACTTAAACGAGCCTACGTAGTATGAATTTTAGAGGAAGAAATAAGGTTACACCAGAATTTAATATGTCGTCTATGACGGATATTGTTTTCTTGTTGCTTATCTTTTTTATGATTGCATCTACATTGGTAACCACAAATGCTATTGATATTTTGTTACCAAAAGCAAGTGGGAAAACAGAAAACAAAAAATCTGTTGCAGTAAGTATAAAAAAAGATTTAACCTATTATATAGATCAAAAACGTGTTGGTGTTAGTGTTTTAGAAAACGAATTGCTGGCAGCTTTATCATCACAAGAAAAACCAACCATCGTTTTAAGAGCCGAAAAATCAGTGCCTGTAGAAAATGTAGTAAAGGTTATGGATATTGCCAATAGAAATAAGTTTAAAGTTATTTTAGCGGTAAAACCAAAGTAAAATGAAGAAGTACTTTAAAACAAAGCACGAAAGGAATTCAGCAAAATTAACGGCATTAATTGCTATAATTTTGTTGCTTTTGTTGTTTGTAGTAGGTACTAAATATATGGACCCGCCAGAAGAATATGGTGTGGCAGTTAATTTTGGTAATTCAGATTTTGGAAAAGGTAATGTGCAACCATTAAAACCGGTGAAATCTGAGCCTAGGGAAATTGAAGAGCCACCTAAACCTGATGTTTCTAAATCTGAGCCTGAGCTTGCTAAAAACTCTGAAGTTAAAGAGGAAGTGCTAACTCAAGACAATGCTGAAGAAATTGCCATTAAAAAGCAAAAAGAAGCAGAGGCTAGAGCAAAGGCTATAGAAGAAGCCAAAGCCAAAGCAGAAGCAGATAGAATTGCCAAAGAAAAGCGAGAACAAGAAGAAAAGAAAAGAAGGCTTGATGATTTAATTGGTGGTGTTAGTAAGTCTGATGGAACAGAAACAGGAAGCCAGGGTAACGATAACAAATCAGGAGACAAGGGACAATTAGATGGCAATCCTTATGCTCCAAGTTATTTTGGTGGTCAAGGTACTGGTAGTGGTGGTGTTGGTTATGGTCTTAATGGAAGAGGAAAAGCTTCTTTTAAAAGATTGAAGCAAGATTGTAACGAATCAGGGATGGTTATCGTTAAAATTGTTGTTAACCAAAGTGGTAATGTTATTGAAGCGACTCCTGGGGTTCGTGGAACCACTAATACAGCACAATGCTTATTAGAGCCAGCAAAAAAAATTGCATTATCTCATAAATGGCCTTCCGATTCAAAAGCACCTACAAGACAAATAGGTTTTGTTAGTGTTAACTTCAAACTAAGTCAATAGTAACAATGACATATCAAGATACACTTAATTGGATGTTTTCTCAACTCCCAATGTATCAACGACAAGGGAAATCGGCTTTCAAAAAAGATTTATCAAATACTATTAAGTTAGCTAGTCATTTAATAAACCCAGAAAACAAGTTTAAATCAGTACATGTAGCGGGAACCAATGGAAAGGGTTCTACTAGTCATATGATAGCTTCTGTATTGCAAGAGGCAGGATTTAAGGTTGGTTTATACACATCACCGCATTTAAAAGATTTTAGAGAGCGTATTAAAATAAACGGACAAGAAGTAAGCAAACAATTTGTTATTGGATTTATAAAACGAAACAAGTTTTTCTTCGAAGAGAACAAACTATCTTTCTTTGAGATGACTGTAGGTATGGCTTTCGATCATTTTGCAAAACAAAAGGTTGATATTGCAGTTGTTGAAGTGGGTTTAGGAGGACGATTAGATTCCACAAATATTATTACTCCTATAGTTTCAGTAATTACAAATATAGGATTAGACCATACACAGTTTTTAGGGGATACTTTAGAGTTAATTGCTTTTGAAAAAGGCGGTATAATTAAACCCAAAATCCCAGTTGTAGTTGGTGAAACTCAAAAAGAAACAGCCTCTGTTTTCAAAGATTTAGCAAAAAATAAAGGTTCTGAAATAGTATTTGCAGATCAAACTATTAAAGCGGATTACGAATCTGATTTGTTAGGAACTTACCAATCAAAGAACATAAAAACTGTTGTACAAACTATAAAAACACTTCAAGCATCTGGTTGTAAGATTTCAGAAAAACATTTAAAAACTGGCTTACTAAATGTTGTGAAAAATACAGGATTATTAGGGCGCTGGCAGATTTTAAGGCAAGAACCAAAAGTAGTTTGTGATACAGGGCATAATAGGGAAGGCTTAACCTATGTAATGGAACAACTTTCAAATGAAACTTTTAAAGTGTTGCATGTTGTTTTTGGTGTTGTTAGTGATAAAGATTTAGAGTCTATCGTAGATCTATTACCAAAAAAAGCAATTTATTATTTCTGCAAACCAAATATTCCAAGAGGTTTAGATGCCAATAAACTGAAACAAAGTTTTGCTAATTATAATTTGAAAGGAGAGACCTATAATTCTGTTAATGAAGCCTATAAAATGGCTTTAAAAAACGCTAAAAAAGATGATTTTATTTTCATAGGCGGCAGTACATTTGTAGTAGCTGAAATAATTTAAATTTTTATTAAAAAAGTTTTTGCAATATTAAAAACTAGGTTATATTTGCAGTCCAATTTAGAGGGCGCGTAGCTCAGTTGGTTCAGAGCACTTGGTTTACACCCAAGGGGTCAGGGGTTCGAATCCCTTCGCGCCCACAAAAAAATCCTGATAACATTATCAGGATTTTTTTATGCGTAAAATTTAACGACTTTTTTTCAACTTTTTTTGCTATTTTTAAGAAAATCTCTCATCTATGACTAATAGCTCCATTAAAGAAGCCTACAAAGAAATATTTAAATCTCACGACAATCCATCCTTAGAAAAGCACATTGAGAAAATAATAGAATTAGATAGCTACTTACCTTATAGTTCTACATTTTTCTGTATCACAAATACACAAGAACTATCTTTTGAATATGTTAGTAAAAATATGACGGCTTGTCTTGGTTTAGATAAAAAAGAATTTCAAAGTAAGGGCATGCGTTATTTATGGAGTAGAATGCATCCAGAGGACTTGGATGTTTGGTTAAAAGCTCTTAACGAACTCATGGACTTTACATTAAAGGAAATAACTGTTGAAGATAGAGATAAAATGAGCTATACTTGGAATTATAGATTGAAAAATGGAAATGAAGAATATGTTAATATAATTCAAAATACAACACCTTTAGAATTTGATAGTGATGACAAACCTATTATTGGGTTAGCACATTACACAGTGCTATCTCCTAATATAGAAATGCAAATTTGTGCTTCTGCAAAATTGTTAAATACTAATAACGAATATGAAACCGTTTATTTTAATAATTTTTCTCAAAAATTACTTTCAAGCGGTATTAGCAATAGGGAGCGTGATGTTATTAGGCTTCTAGTGTTAAATTATTCTAGTAAGGAAATTGCTGAAAAGCTCGGTATAGCAGTAAATACCGTAGATACACATAGGAGAAATATTCTTAAAAAATTAAGTATATCCTCAACAGGAGAGCTTATAGGAATGCTTAAAATAAATAAAAACCTTATTTAAAAGTATTAAAATACTCAATTTGAGTATTGTATATATGGAATTAATTACGCACCTTTACATTGCTATTAATTAGTTCTTAGGGAGAATTATATTAAATAGAGTGTCGGTTTTTTTAAGCTGGCACTTTTTTTATGCTTTAATTTACAATAAGTCTAAAATGCGTTCAAGTGCCATTCCTCTGGAACCTTTAATTAATAAAGTTTTTCTCTTTATATTATGAAAGTTAAAAGTGTTTTTAAATGCTTCAAAAGATTTGAATTGTACCTTTTGTTTAGAGTCTATTTTAGATTTATAAAAGTTTTCTCCAATTAGAATAATGTTATCTATATTTAGCGAAAGTGCTAAATTAGTAATGTTTTGATGTTCTATTTTAGCATCTTCTCCAAGTTCAAACATGTCGCCTAAAACAGCTATTTTATAACCTTCTTGCTTTTCAAAATTTAATAAAGCAGCACGCATACTAGTTGGGTTTGCATTGTAAGCATCAAGAATTATTTTGTTAGAATTTTTTTCTATGATTTGAGATCGGTTATTAGTTGGTATATAACTTTCTATGGCTTGTTTTATTTTAGAGTCATTAACTTTAAAATAGTTTCCAATAGTTATGGCTATTGCAATATTGTTAAAGTTATAATCACCTATAAGCTGGCTTTGTATGTGTAAATTATTATAGTTGCATTTTACAAAAGGAAGCGCTTCGATGAATCTAACAGGTACATCTATTTCTTCAATTTGATTTCCAAAAGAGAATACTTTAGAGTTTTTAGTTTTTTCTGTTTGAATAGGGTCGTTTGCATTGATGAAGATCTGTTTATTGGCTGAAATTAAATAATCATACATTTCGCTTTTACCTTTAATTACACCTTCAACACCACCAAAACCCTCTAAATGAGCTTTTCCGAAGTTGGTGATATAGCCATAGTCAGGTTGAGTGATTTTACATAGAAACTCAATTTCCTTTTGATGATTTGCTCCCATTTCTATAATTCCAATTTCGGTTTCTTGGGTTAAAGATAGAAGTGTTAATGGGACTCCAATGTGATTATTTAAGTTGCCTTTTGTAGCGGTAGTGATATACTTCTTAGATAAAACAGCGTTGATTAATTCCTTGGTTGTGGTTTTACCATTACTACCAGTTAGAGCGATTATAGGTTTATTAATATAATTTCTATGAAAAGTAGCGAGCTTTTGAAGTGATTCTAAGACATTGTCTACTAATATTGTTTTCGAAGAGGTGAGAAATTCAGCTTCATCAATTACGGCAAATTTCGCACCATTTTGTAGTGCGGTTTCTGCATATTCATTACCATTAAAGTTATCTCCCTTCAAAGCGAAAAATATGTCACCTTTTTTAATTTTTCGGGTATCAGTCGAAACTGAATGACATTCTAAAAAGAGTTTGTGGAGTGCTTCTGTTTTCAAAAATTCTATATTTTATAAAAATAAATATATAAAAAAAGGTTCTAAAATATTTAGAACCTTTTTTTGAGTTTGTACAAACTAATATTTAGTTTTTCTTTTTGTTTTTTTCTTTGCTTTTTGAGCCTACTCTAGACATTGCACATCTAAATCCAATATAGTCTGTAGCCATATCTTGTGGGAAGTAGCGTCTCTGAGCTGGGTCTAACCAGTATTCTCTATCCTTCCAAGAGCCACCTTTGTAAACTCTTACTTCATCGTTTATTAAAGAGGTTCTATTATTTCCTTTGTCGTACTCTCTAACAATATTTCCTAATGAATCTCTTGTTATATTGTGCTTTGGAGAATTATACATTTTTCTGGTTTCAGAAGATACATCACCTTCTTCATTCTCATCATCATTAAAACTTTCAAAATAACGAGAGGAACGTTTGTCACCATCTCTAAAGTTTTTTTGATTACTTCTATCGAAATTAGTACGTAAATAAGTCTCATTTTCATCAACAGGTACTTGTAAAATTTCACCAGGTAAATTTCTAGCAACTACTTTTCCATTTGATAAAGTGTCATATACAATATCATCAGATGTTACAACTTTTACTGTACCATCCTCATTTAAAGCATTTTTAGTGTAAACATTACCACGGTAATAGTTAAAGTCATTAAACTCATCATCTACAATAGGCCTGTAAACATCTGCTACCCATTCAGCGACATTACCAGCCATATCATATAAACCAAAATCATTTGGATCATAAGATTTTACAGCATTAGTAATATCTGCTCCATCGTCAGACCACCCTGCAATACCTCCGTAATCACCTTTACCTTGCTTGAAGTTAGCTAATTGGTCACCACGTATTTTTCGCTTTCCAGAACGTGTGTATTGCCCATCCCATGGGTATTTTTTTCTACCTCGATATAGATTGAAACTTCTTAGTTCACTCAAACCTAAAGCGGCATATTCCCACTCAGTTTCAGTTGGTAGTCTATATTTAGGAGAAATAATACCAGTTGCTCTAGTTGCATAAATACCTGTTTCATTGCCATCAGCATCTACTTGTACGTTTCTTCTTCTTCCTCCCTCAGGGTTGATAATTTCTTCATTACCTCCGTAAGTTAATGTAGGAGCGTTAATATATGTATCTGTATTGAAAGTTTGGTCAGCATTAACATCAACGATTTTTGCATCACGTTTTAAGTAACCAGCTTTTTCTAAATTATATTCATTTACACGATCTGAGCGCCAATTAGCAAACTCAACTGCTTGAATCCAGCTAACACCTACAACAGGATATTCACCATAAGCAGGGTGACGGAGATAATTTTCAGTCATAACCTCATTAAACCCTAAACGGTTTCTCCAAACAAGTGTGTCTGGTAAAGCACCGTGGTAAATGGCTCTGAAATTTTCGTCAGATGGTGGGTAAACGCGTTTTATCCAATCTAAGTACTCCATGTACATCGCATTAGTAACCTCAGTTTCATCCATGTAAAAAGATTGAACGTGCTGTTGATTTGGGCTATTATTCCAATCATGCATCACGTCATCTTGTACACGACCTTTAGTAAACGTACCACCTTCTATAAAAACTAATCCAGGAGCTGTTTCTTGTTCTTTAAAATCGGTATTGTACTGGAAACCACCTTCTCTAGAGTTGATGTCCCATCCAGTAGCTCTGGAGCTATTTTTTGAACTCGAAGATTTTTTACAACTAGTTGAAGCTACAGTAAGTGCTAAAACTAATAAAACCTTGAATGCTACTACTTTTTTCATATCCATACTTTTAAGTAAGCTAATTAATTTTGGAGCTGCAATATAAGAATTAAACCCAATAACGCAAGCTGTTTTTTACATTTTAACCAAAAAATTGTGTATTTCAACCTATTTTTTGTGTACTTCAACGATGATTTTGATGAATTTAACCATAGTTTTGTGTTGTATTAACGTGTGTTTTACTAATTTATTATTGTATTTTTGAAACTGTTTTTAAAATTGTTGTTTTTTTAATAATAACAATGCATTAACAACGTTATTTAAGCAATGAAAAAGAAGATTTTATTTTTACTGTTGATAGCTTCAACAGGATTGTTTGCGCAACAAAAGCAATATAACCTAGTTTGGGATAGAGTTGAAACACTTTCTGGAGATAGTTTTTCTCTAGAAGTTCCTGCTTTCAACAAAAAGAATTTTAGTTATGATGGGGATGAGGGTGTTTTGTTTATTGACCAATGGGAATCCAAAAGTTTGATTAATGAATCTTCGATTGAAGTCAGCAATGTTACTTATCAGTCTATCTCTAAAACAGCGTTAAAAGATTTAGACTTAAATATAATTCCAAACAAACTTCAATATAGCTTAGAAAACTCAATAGCAAGGGATAAGATTTATACTTTCTTTAAATGTTCACCAATTATAAAAGATGAAAACGGTAATTATAAGAAAGTAATGTCTTTTCAAATAAACTACAGCAGTAAATCAAAATTACTTAAAAGAAATACTGGCTCAAAAGTTATTTCAAGTTCAGTTTTAAGCTCTGGGGAATGGTATCGGTTTTATGTTGATACTACAGGTGTTTTTAGGTTGTCTAAAAGTTTTTTAAAGCGTTTGGGGGTTAAGGTAAATAGTGTAGACCCTAGAACGATTAAGTTATTTGGTCATGGTGGGAGAATGATACCTTATTCAAATTCTGAGCCCTATCCTTATGATGTGCCAGAAAATGCTATAAAGCTTGTTGGGGAAGAAGATGGTTCGTTTGATGATAACGATTATATTTTGTTTTATGGACAAGGACCAAAGGAGTATAATGCTGAGAGCAGAACTCATATTAATTGCTATACAGATAAAACATATTACTACATAAATGTAAGTTCTGGTAATGGTAAGCGCATACAAGAATTTAATCAACCCACAGGTGCTGTTGATATGGTGGTTGATACGTTCGATGATTATCAATTTCATGAAATTGATACTTATAACCTTATTTCTTTGGGAAGGCGTTGGTTTGGAGATAAATTTGATGTTGATAGTTCTAAAGAATTTAACTTTAATTTTCCAGATATTATTACATCTCAGCCTATACGGCTTTCTGTTTTAGTTGCTACAGCTTCAAAAAGTAATAGTCAAATGGATGTGAAGGTCAATGGTGTAGAAGTCTCATCAATATTTGTGTCAGGTGTTTCTAGGCCAACATTGGCTAATGGGAGTAGCTATGTTGGGAATTTAAATGTAAGTTCTCCTGAGATTAAAATAGGGTTAGATTTTGATAATTTAGGAAATCCAAGCACTATAGGCTATTTAGACTATATTTCTATTGAAGCTAGGCGTCAACTAAATTTTAATGGTAAACAGTTTTTATTTAAAAATAATGATGTGGCATTGGCATCGGGTATTGCGCAATATAACATAGCTAATGCGGGTCAGCTTTCAGAAGTATGGGATGTAACAGATTTGTATAATGTGTCTAATTATATAAATACTGAAGAGGCTTCAACCTTAAGTTTTACCTCGGCACTCGGAACACTTAAAAGCTATGTTGCTGTATCTCCGTCAGATTACTTTTCACCTAAATTTGATTCAAAAACTGTTGTTAATAATCAAAATATAAAAGGGACAATTTTTCAAAATTCACAAGGAACTTTTCAAGATATCGATTACATTATTGTAACCCCAAACAACATGTTTAATCATGCTGAACGTTTAGCGCAACTCAATCGAAATCAATATGGATTAAATGTAAAGGTTGTTGGCTTAGATGAAATTTATAATGAGTTTAGTACTGGGAACCAAGACATTGGAGCTATTAGAAATATGGTTAAATATGTTTATGATAATGCAAGTACACCAGAAAATAGAATAAAGTATCTGTGTTTATTCGGTGATGGTTCTTATGATTATAAAGATAGAATTAGAAATAATACCAATATTGTGCCTTCTTGGTATTCATATAACAGTTTTAGTTTAGCTACCTCTTTTGTTTCGGATGATTTTTATGGAATGATGGATGATAATGAAGGTAATATGAATGCTAGTAATAAGCTAGACATAGCTGTAGGTAGAATTTTAGCTGATACGCCACAAAGAGCTAAAGAGATGGTTGATAAAATTGAATCTTACTATATTAAAGAAGCTTTTGGGAGTTGGCGAAATAATGTAGTAGTTATATCTGATGATAATGATGATAAATTAAGAGGGGATTTGCAATTTACTACTAATGATATTGGTGATTTAATTTCTCAAGAAAAGCCCTTTTTAAACGTAACCAAAATTCATACAGATGCTTTTCAGCAAGAGTCTTCAGCTGGAGGTAATAGATACCCTATTGTTACCAACGAAATAGTTAATGCTATTGATAATGGTGCTTTAGTGATTAATTATTTTGGACATGGTGGAGAGGAAGGTCTTGCTGAGGAACGTATTCTTGTTAAGCCAGATATTTTAGGGCTTCGTAATTTTTGTAAACTAAACTGTTTTGTAACGGTAACTTGTGAGTTTACTAGATTTGATAACCCGTTTAGAGAAACTGCAGGAGAATTTACATTTTGGAATAAAGATACTGGTGCAGTAGGTTTAATTACAACCACAAGGCAAGTTTTTGTAAATTTTGGAATTACATTTAATAGAGAGCTTGGGCAATACTTGTTTTCATATAGTGATACCGATAGCTATGGAGATAATGAGTACCCTACAATAGCAGAGGCTTTAAGATTAGCAAAAAATGATTCCTCGGTTTCAGGTAATCCTCAAAAAAACTTAGTGTTTTTTATAGGAGATCCAGCTATGAAATTAGCATTTTCTAGACCAAATGTAAGATTAACAAAAATTAATGACACCCCTATAGAAACAGCAACTGATACACTTAAGGCTTTAAGTTATGTTAAGTTAGCAGGTGAAGTTACAGATGAAGCAGGTAATCTGTTAAATAATTATACAGGAACACTATCTACTACTATCTATGATAAAGTTATTAATAGACAAACACTAGCTAATGATGGTATAAAAGATAATAATGGTGTTATTATATTAGACTTTACAACACTCGGCGAAATTATTTTTAGAGGACAAGCTTCAGTTCAAAATGGCCAGTTTGAATTTGATTTTGTAGTGCCAAAAGATATTGGTATTCCTGTAGGATTAGGTAAAGTTAGCTTTTATTCAAAAAATCAAGATTTAACTCAAAATCAAGCAGGTGCAAATATTAATTCGGTAAGGATTGGAGGTTTAAATGAAAATGCACCAGAAGATAATACAGGTCCTGTTATTTCATTATTTATGAATGATGAAAATTTTGTTACTGGAGGGATTACCAATGAGTCTCCAACATTATTAGCTAAAATGGAAGATACTAACGGTATAAATACAGCTAGTGGAATTGGTCATGATATTGTTGCAATAATTGATGGGGATGAAACAAATCCAATTGTTTTAAATGATTATTATCAAACCGATGTGGATGATTACACTAAGGGTACATTAAGTTTCCCATTTAGAGATTTAGAATCGGGGTTACACACCTTAACTTTAAAAGCATGGGATGTTTACAATAATTCTTCTATTTCAGAAATACAGTTTGTTGTTTTTGATAAAGACCAAACTCTAGTTGTAAATAATGTTTTAAATTATCCAAATCCTTTTGTAAACTATACAGAATTTTGGTTCAATCACAATAGTTCGGAACCTTTAGACGTTTCTATACAGATATTCACTGTTTCAGGTAAATTAGTCAGGACCTTAAATGGACAAACCTCTGGTGGTGTTAAGGCAACGAGTTCATTATCAAGAGATATAGTTTGGGATGGGCGAGATGATTTTGGAGATAAAATAGGAAAAGGTGTATATGTTTATAAGCTTAAAGTGCATTCTAGCTTACTTAATAAAACAGTTGAGAAGATAGAAAAACTTGTGATACTATAATTACTTAAATGTTTGTAGTCGAAAATTTTAGCATATTAAAGAAATAAAAAATAAGTCTCAAAATAAAAATTATATTTGCAAATTAAAATAGAATTCATGAAGAACCGAATATTGCTATTAATAGCTTTTGCTTTTATTTTAAAAGTAAGCGCACAAGAAACCATAGTTTTTCCTAATCAAGATAGAAGAGTTATAACAACAGGAGTTCCCTTTTTATTAATTGCTCCTGATGCACGTGCAGCAGCTATGGGAGATATGGGTGTTGCTACTTCTGTTGATGCTTTTTCACAACAGTGGAATTCATCTAAATATGCGTTTTCTGAAACCAAGTCAGGAATAGGAGTTAGTTATACGCCATACTTAAGCAAGTTAGTTAATGATATTTTCTTAGGAAATGTAACATACTTTAATAGAATTGATGATAGAAGTGCGTTTGCGGCTAGTTTAAAGTATTTTTCATTAGGTGATATTGAGTTTGTTAATGATGAGTTTTCTGAAGCATTAATCCAACGACCTAATGAGTTAACTATTGATGCATCTTATGCACTTCGTTTATCAGATCAATTTGCTATGTCTGTAGCTATGCGTTATTTGCGTTCAGATTTACGATTAGATGGCGTGGATGGAGATGCAACACCAGCGAGTACTTTTGGGGTTGATATTTCAGGGTATTACCAAAGTGAAGAAGAGGCATATGCTGATTTTAATGGACGTTGGAGAGCAGGTTTTGCAATTCAAAATATAGGGCCTAAGTTTAAATATGATGAAGGTGGACAAGAAAACTTTCAACCAACTAATTTAAGATTAGGAGCAGGTTTCGATTTTATATTTGATGACTATAACAAAATAGCAGTTACTGCTGAGGTGGCAAAATTGTTAGTACCAACACCACCAGTTTTAGGTTATGTTGATACCAACGGTAACGAAAATCAAGACAGTGATGAGGAAACAATTATTGTAGAAGGTAAAGATCCAGATGTAAGTTTTTTATCAGGTATGTTTCAGTCGTTTGGAGATGCACCAGATGGATTTAGTGAAGAACTTAAAGAGTTTACTTGGGCTTTAGGTGCAGAGTATTTATATCAGGATTCTTTTGCATTCAGAGCTGGTTATTTTAACGAAAGTGAAGATAAAGGTGCTAGAAAATTTTTAGCTCTAGGAGCAGGATTTAAAGCTAATGTGGTAAATATAGACTTGTCATATTTATTCTCAGCATCCAAGGTACAAAGCCCTCTAGAAAATACATTGCGTTTTTCTTTAACTTTTAATATTGGTGCAGGAGAATACGTAGAGTATTAAAATTATTAAGAGATACAAGTAAAAAAAAACTATTGCTCATGCGATAGTTTTTTTGTTTATAAGGGTTTCTTATATTTATTAAATACATTTTGGGTATGAAAGAAATAAAAATTGAGTCTACGCTTTATCTCTATGAAAATTTAGAAGCACTTCCAAAGAAAGCTTTTTTGCTAATGCAAGAGGCTATAAAGGCAAGAAAAAAGGCGTATGCACCTTATTCCAATTTTAATGTTGGGGCAGCAATTCTATTGGATAATGATGAAATAGTAACAGGGAATAATCAAGAAAATGCATCCTACCCTTCAGGCTTATGTGCTGAACGAACAGCTGTTTATTATGCAGGATCTCAATTTCCTAATGCTAAAATATTACTCATGGCTATTTCTGCAGGTTCCCAAAAAAGCCAAACAACTAAGCCTATTCCTCCATGCGGTGCATGCAGGCAATCCATAGCGGAATATGAAATAAAACAAGAAGCATCTATAGAAATCTACTTTATGGGAGAAATAGGGCAGGTAATGAAGTCTAATTCACTTTCAGATTTGTTGCCATTAGGGTTTGATAAGTCTGTACTTTAAGAGATTCTACTTTTTAATTTTTAAATATTTATTATAAAAATTATTAATTAGTTAATCGAACAGGTTTAGAGCACTTTTTTTCATATTTTTTATACTTTAATGATGTTGTGTTTTTGCAATACATCGCAATGTATTACTTTTGTAATCCGCGAAATTAAAAACTTAATAGTAGCTGATGCAAAAAATAACTAAAGAAGTGTATCTTAAATGGTACGAAGACATGTTATTCTGGAGAAAGTTTGAAGATAAACTGGCTGCAGTATATATCCAACAAAAGGTAAGAGGATTTCTTCATTTGTACAATGGTCAAGAAGCTGTATTAGCAGGAGCTTTACATGCTATGGATTTGACTAAAGATAAAATGATAACTGCATACCGTAATCACGTTCAGCCAATAGGAATGGGAGTTGATCCTAAACGTGTTATGGCCGAATTATTTGGAAAAGTTACTGGAACATCTCATGGTATGGGAGGTTCTATGCACATATTTTCAAAGGAACACCGTTTTTATGGTGGTCATGGAATTGTTGGAGGTCAAATTCCTTTAGGTGCAGGTATTGCGTTTGGAGACAAATACCATGGCGTTGATGGTGTGACTTTGTGTTGTTTTGGAGATGGCGCAGCTAGACAAGGGTCGCTACACGAAACTTTTAATTTGGCAATGCTTTGGAACTTACCAGTGGTTTTTGTTTGTGAAAACAATGGTTATGCTATGGGAACTTCGGTTGAGCGTACAGCAAATCACGATGATATATGGAAACTAGGTTTAGGGTACGAGATGCCTTCTGGCCCAGTAGATGGTATGAATCCTGTAAAAGTGGCTGAGGCGTTTGATGAAGCGATTCAGCGTGCTAGAAAAGGTGGCGGGCCAACATTTTTGGAATTAAAAACATACCGCTATCGAGGACATTCAATGTCTGATGCACAGCATTACAGAACTAAAGATGAGGTTGAAGAATACAAAAAAATAGATCCTATTACGCAAGTAAAAGATGTTATTCTTGAAAAGAAATACGCTACCGAGGATGAGATTAAAGAAATCGATAAGCGTGTTAAGGCTAAAGTTTCTGAATGCGAAAAATTTGCTGAAGAATCACCATTTCCTGAAAAACAACAGCTATACGATGTTGTTTACGAACAAGAAGATTATCCATTTATTCAACACAAATTATAAGATATGGCGATAGTTGTAAATATGCCACGTTTAAGCGACACCATGGAAGAAGGAACAGTCGCTACTTGGTTAAAAAAAGTAGGAGATAAAATTGAAGAAGGAGATATTTTAGCTGAGATTGAAACAGATAAAGCGACTATGGAGTTTGAATCTTTTAACGAAGGTACTTTGCTTCATATTGGTGTTCAAGAGGGTGAAACTACAAAAGTAGATGAGCTTTTAGCTATTATTGGAGATGAAGGAGAAGATATTTCGGACTTATTGAATGGTGGAGGAAGTGCTTCTGCTGAGGAGGAAGCTAAAGAGGAAAAAGAAGACGATACATCAAACGATGGTTCGAGTTCTGATGCTGCTGATGAATCAGCCACTGCATCTGCTGATTTACCTGAAGGTGTCATTGTAGTAACTATGCCACGTTTAAGTGATACCATGGAAGAAGGCACAGTAGCTACGTGGTTAAAGAAAGTAGGAGATGCGGTTGAAGAGGGTGATATCCTAGCTGAAATAGAAACTGATAAAGCGACGATGGAATTTGAATCATTCCAATCGGGAACTTTGCTAGAAATAGGTTTAAAAGAAGGTGAATCTGCGAAAGTAGATGAGCTTCTTGCTATAATTGGGCCTGCTGGAACTGATGTTTCAGGAGTAGCAGCCAACTTTAATGCAGGTTCTGCACCTGCCAAAAAGGAGGAAGCTCCTAAAGCAGAAACCAAGTCAGATACACCAAAGGCTTCTGCACCTGTTAAAACAGAAAATAAAGCAAAAGCCCCAGCACCAACGCCTGTAACTGAAAATGGAAGAGTTTATGTTTCTCCTTTGGCTAAAAAATTAGCGGAGGAAAAAGGCATCAACTTAACTAAAGTTCAAGGTTCTGGTGAAAATGGCCGTATTATAAAACGTGATATTGAAAATTACGAACCAGCTGCCGGTGCAACTGCGGTTGGCAAATTTGTACCATCTGGTCAAGAAGATTTTGATGAGGTACCAAATTCGCAAATGCGTAAGGCTATTGCTAAGTCTTTAACAAAGTCTAAATTCTCTGCGCCGCATTATTATTTAGCGGTTGAATTCGACATGGATAATGCGATTGCGTTCAGAACACAGTTCAATTCAATTCCAGATACTAAAATATCATTTAACGATATCGTGGTTAAAGCTTGTGCTTTAGCATTAAAACAACATCCACAGGTTAATTCGCAGTGGTTTGATGATAAGATGCGTTTGAATAATCATGTGCATATTGGGGTAGCAGTAGCTGTTCCTGACGGATTGGTAGTACCTGTTGTGCGTTTTGCAAACGAGCAAAGTTTACCACAAATTGGAGCTGAGGTTAAAGAATTAGCTGGAAAAGCAAGAAATAAAAAATTAACACCAGATGAAATGTCTGGAAGCACCTTTACAGTTTCTAATTTAGGAATGTTTGGTATCGATTATTTTACATCCATTATCAATCAACCTAACTCAGCCATTTTATCTGTTGGAGCAATTGTTCAAAAACCAGTAGTTAAAAACGGTGAAATAGCTGTTGGAAATACAATGAAATTAACCTTAGCTTGTGACCACAGAACGGTTGATGGTGCAACTGGAGCACAATTCATGCAAACTTTAAAAGGATATATTGAAAATCCTGTGACGATGTTAGTGTAATATACTTAAAAGTTTACTCTCAGCGGAGTTAAAAGGTGTTGTAAATCAAACCTGTTTCTCCCGATAGCTATCGGGATTGAAGCAGGTTTTTTTTATCTTTAAAAATTAATATTTAATATTTATGAAAAGCATATTCAGTTTATTCGTTTTAGTTCTTATTTTAAGTTGTGGCGGACCAAAAAAAATCATTGAAACCAATCCAGAAACAGTTGAAAAGGATGCAAAAAACACTTCTGACACAAAAGCGGAAATAGATTATAAAAAAACAATTGAAATAGTAAATCACATTAATCAAAATGATGTGAAGAATAGTCTAGAATACTTAGCTTCTGACGAATTAGAGGGCAGAAACACAGGGACAGAAGGTATAGAAAAAGCTGCTGTTTACATTGAAGCATTTTTTAAGAAGCATAATATTAAACCTTATTTTGAAACTTACAGAGATAGTTTTAATGTCAAAAAAATAATTGGCTATAATGTGGTTGGATATCTAGAAGGTAATGATCCTAAGTTGAAAGATGAATTTGTTATTCTTGGTGCTCATTATGATCATATAGGAACAGCAAAAGAAGTTAATGGTGATGTTATTGCCAATGGTGCTAATGATGATGCCTCAGGGACTGTAGCGGTTATGGAGTGGGCAAAATATTTTTCTAAAGCTAAAAGTAATAAGAGAAGTATGTTATTTACATTGTACTCTGCTGAGGAAATGGGATTGAAAGGTTCAGAACATTTAGCTAAACGCCTCAAAAAGGAAAATATAGATTTGTATACTATGATTAATTTTGAGATGATTGGGGTGCCAAGGGCAGAAAACGAAATTATGGCTTATATGTCTGGATACGAAAAATCTAATTTAGCTAAGCAACTAAATGTTTACGGTGGCAATGAAATGATAGGTTTCTTTCCAAAAGCAAAAGAGTTTAATTTATTTATGCGCTCAGATAACTATCCTTTTTATAAAGAATTTAAAGTGCCTGCGCATGCGATTTCTACTTTCGATTTTACTAATTTTGATTATTATCATCATGTGGATGACGAGGCAGATAAAATGGACTTCAATCACATGACAAGCTTTATTAATAAAATGATTCCTGCACTAGAAGGTATGATTAACGCTTCTTCCAAGGAAATTAAAATGAACAATGAGTAAACACATCATAATCACAGGAACGAGTAGAGGTATTGGTTTTGAATTAGTACAACTATTTGCTAAAGCAGGAAACAAAGTATTAGCACTTTCGCGGAATAACAAACCAATTCAAAATTTGAATTTAGAAAACGTGACTTGTTTTTCTTTTGATTTAAATGATAATGAAGCTTATAAAAAGGTTGAAGATTTTATTAATTCTGATTGGCAACATGTTGATATTTTGATTAATAATGCAGGGGCACTTTTAAATAAGCCATTTGCTCAAACTTCTATGACTGATTTTGAAAGCGTATACAAAACCAATGTTTATGGTGTTGCAGAATTGACAAGAGTTGTTTTGCCTTTCATGAAAAGTAATAGTCATGTAGTCACTATAAGTTCAATGGGTGGAGTTCAAGGCAGTATGAAATTCCCTGGGTTAGCGGCTTACAGTTCTAGTAAAGCGGCAGTAATTACTTTAACAGAGTTGTTGGCTGAGGAATATAAAGAATCTGGTATTTCATTTAATGTATTAGCTTTAGGTGCCGTACAAACTGAAATGCTAGAAGAAGCGTTTCCTGGTTACAAAGCCCCAACAACTGCCCTAGAAATGGCACAATATATTTTTAATTTTTCGTTAAATGGAAATAAATATTATAACGGGAAATTACTACAGGTTTCAAATTCTACACCTTAATTTATGAGTAAATACAAATGCATCATATTTGACTGTGATGGTGTTTTAATTGATAGTGAATCTATAGCCATAAAAGTTTTAGTAGATATGGCTAATGATTTGGGTGCAAATATGGACTTTGAGGAGTCACTCATTAATTTAAAAGGAAAATCCTTGAGTTTGTGCATGGATATCATCTCAGAAAGAATCAAAACCTCACTGCCAATTCACTTTGAACAAGATTATCGAATTAACAGCTTTGAAGCATTTCGTAAAGATATTCAACCTATAAAAGGGATTAAGGATGTTCTTCAAAACTTAGATGTTCCTTTCTGTGTGGCATCTAGTGGACCAGAAAATAAGATTCGTCTTAATTTAGAAATCACAGGATTATTACCATTTTTTGAGGGAAATATTTTTAGTTGCTACGCTATCCAAAAATGGAAACCAGAACCCGATATATTTTTATGGGCAGCTAAAACTATGGGTTTTAAACCTAGTGAATGTCTGGTTATAGAAGATAGTGTGTCTGGAGTTATGGCAGCCAAAACTGGCGGTTTTGATGTGTTTGGGTATACTGAGCATGACTATAATAATGAATTGGAAGCTTTAGCAACCAAAACTTTTGATAAAATGGATAAACTTTTAGAAATGTTATAGAGCTTAAAATTTATAATAAAGTGAATTATCTATTCTCAAGAAAACCATTATTTTCGTTGTAATGCAAGCTCAACTTAAAGCGTATATCCCAGAACAAGCCATTCCAAAAGTTATTTCACTTTTAGAAGATGATAATCTTATAGTTAAAGTTAAAAAAGAACGTAAAACACGCCATGGTGATTATAAACCACTTTCTAATGGAAAGCATCAAATCACTGTAAACTCAAATTTAAATAAATATCGTTTTTTAATTACTTTGATTCACGAAATTGCGCATTTTGAAGCGTACAAAATCTACGGACGATTTATTAAGCCTCATGGGAAAGAATGGAAGCGAACCTTCCAACATTTAATGTTGCCATTTTTAAATCCAAGTGTATTTCCAAATGCCATATTACCTTTATTAGCAAATCATTTTATAAACCCAAAGGCATCTAGCGATACAGATGCGCCATTAACCTTAGCCTTAAAGCAGTTCGACGAACCAAATAATAAAACATTTATTTTTCAAATACCTTTGGGGCAAACATTTAAGTTGCATAACAATAAAGTTTTTAAAATGGGAAAAAAACGAGTGAAGCGTTATGAGTGTGTAGAAGTGAAAACAGGAAAGTTATATTTGTTTAACCCAAATGCAGAAGTAGAATTGATAAATTTAAAAAATGAATAAAAATTATTACGCTATATTAATGGCAGGAGGTGTAGGTTCAAGGTTTTGGCCAGTTAGTACACAGGATTTTCCAAAGCAATTTCATGATATGTTAGGAACGGGAGATACTCTCATACAAAAAACATTTCATCGTTTAGCAGATTTAATTCCAAAAGAAAATATATTTATTTTAACTAATGAGCGCTATAATGATTTAGTTTTAGAACAATTACCAGAGGTAGAGCAGCGTCAAGTTGTTTTAGAACCCGCAATGCGTAATACAGCGCCTTGTATATTATATGCATCTTTAAAAATCCAAAAGGAAAACCCTGATGCAGTTATGATAGTGGCACCGAGTGACCATTGGATTGAAGATGAAAAAACGTTTTCAAAAAACGTACAGAAAGCTTTCAATTTTTGTTCTGAAAATAATGCTTTAATGACTTTAGGGATTCAGCCTACATTTCCCAATACAGGTTATGGCTATATCGAATTTGATAAATCAAATTCTTCAAGCATCAAGTTTGTTAACCAATTTAGAGAGAAGCCAGATTACGAAACAGCAAAAGCATTTATTGAACAAGGGAATTTTTTATGGAATGCAGGTATTTTTATGTGGAGCGTAAAAAGTGTAGTTGAAGCATTCCAGAATAACCAACCAGCATTGTTTAAGTTGTTTAAAAACGGAATTTCGTTATATAACACTGAGTTTGAAGATGACTTTATAAGAGATAATTATCCCAAGGCAGAAAATATTTCGGTAGATTATGCTATTATGGAAAAGTCTACTAATGTTTATGTAATTGCTGCAGAATTTGACTGGAATGATTTAGGGACATGGGGTAGTTTATATGATAAATTGGATAAGGATGAATCAAATAATGCTGTTGTAAATGCACGAACGTTAACCGAGGATGCATCAGGTAATATGATACGTACTCAAACCAATAAAATTGTTGTTGTCGATGGTGTCAAAGATTATATCATTGTAGATAAAGAAGAAGTTTTGCTTATCTTTCCTAAGTCAAAGGAACAAGATATTAAAAAAACACTCCAACAAGTTAAAGATAAGTATGGAGAACAATATGGCTAATTATGAGTGAAGAAAGTAAGTTTAATTTTTCCGATGAGGATGAATCAAAAGCTGAAGCATTAAAAAAAGAACAAAACGTTGAGCAATCTAAAGAGGAGGTTAGAAAAGGAGCTCAAGGGCTTTTAGCTAGCACTAGGAAGTTTTTAAGAGAACTTTTAGATTTTAGAGATGATACCGATAGAGAAGCAACGGTACAAGCCATAAAAGGGGATATTCCTTTTAAAGGAGCAACAGCATGGATTTTAGTATGTTCTATTTTTGTGGCGTCTGTTGGATTAAATGCCAATTCAACAGCTGTTGTTATTGGTGCCATGTTAATTTCTCCACTTATGGGACCAATTTTAGGAGTTGGTTTATCCATTGCAATAAATGATATTGATACGCTTAAACGCTCTTTAATAAACCTAGCTACAATGATTGTGTTGAGTTTATTAACTGCTTTTTTATTCTTTAAGTTCTTTCCATTGAGTGAAGATACAAACGAACTTTTGGGTAGAGTAAAGCCAGATATTAGAGATGTTTTAATTGCCTTTTTTGGTGGTTTAGCTTTAATTATTGCTAGAACAAAAAAGGGTACAATAGCTTCCGTTATTTTTGGAGTTGCCATTGCTACAGCTTTAATGCCACCACTCTGTACAGCAGGTTATGGTTTGGCTAAAGGTAACTTTGTTTACTTTGGAGGCGCGATGTATTTATTTACAATCAATACTATTTTTATAGCCTTAGCAACATTTTTGGTTCTTAAACTTTTAAGATTCCCAATGTTGAAGTATGCCAATTCAAAAAAACGATTATTCATATCAAGAATGGCAACACTTTTAGCCATTGTAGTTATGATTCCGGCAGGTTTTACATTTGTAGATGTTTATAGAGAGAGCAACTTTAAACGTGATGCTGGATTATTTGTTGATAATGAATTAAATGCATTACCGCATGCAGCATTCATTAAGAATAATGCAATTTATAAGTATGGGGGAAATGACGATAGTAGAATTGAGTTAAATACTTTTGGTTTGGATGAAATTCCAGAATCTACAATTGCGGTTTTGCAGAGTAGAATGGCAGATTATGGTGCATTGGTAAATAGTAAACTAGTTGTTAATCAGAATCGCTCAAAAAATTTAGATAACTTTAAATATATGGAGCAGCTTAGATCAAGAGACTCTTTAGATTTGCTATCACAAACTCAAAAAATTGCTTATTTGGAAGGTCGTGTTTTACAACTTTCTAAGCTTGAAAAGAATTATATAGCACTTGATAAAATTTTAGAAGAAATAAAGATTCAATTTGAAACAGTAGAACAGTTTTCTTATGCGAATGTTATTAATTCAAACTTTTCTAAAATGGATACGCTTTCAGTCTTTACAGTTAAATGGGTAGATTCTTTAGCGAACGAAGAAATAAGAAAGAAAGATAAAGTAAGACTTGAAAAATGGTTAAAATATAAATTAGATTTAGATACTTTAGTAGTTAATCGAGTTAATTAATCATGCTCTTCTAGATACATTTTACGTACTTTTTTGAATAAGTTTGAAGAATAAACAAAGTCTGTTACCACCTCATTATCTGTTTTAAAAATGGTTTTGTTAGAACCTTCCCAAGCTTTCAATCCATGTCTTAGAAAAACAATTTTTTCTCCAATTTCCATTACAGAGTTCATGTCATGAGAGTTGATAACAGTAGTTATTTGGTATTCATCAGTTATTTCTTGAATTAAGTTATCAATAACTATGGCCGTTTTGGGGTCTAAACCAGAATTAGGTTCATCACAAAATAAATACTTTGGGTTATTTACAATAGCACGTGCTATGGCAACACGTTTTTGCATGCCTCCAGAAGCTTCACTTGGCATTTTAGAATGAGCATCAGGAAGATTTACACGTTTTAAAACAAAATCAACACGATCTTCCATTTCACTTTTACTTTGTTTAGTAAACATCTTAAGCGGAAACATTACATTTTCAGCTATCGTCATCGAATCAAAAAGTGCACTACCTTGAAATACCATACCAATCTGTGCTCTTATATTTCGCTTTTCATCTTCAGAAAGTTGAGAAAATATTTTCCCATCATACGCTATAGTACCTTCTTCATATTCAAAAAGACCTAATAAGCATTTTAGAAATACCGTTTTACCTGAGCCACTCTGTCCAATGATAAGATTAGTTTTTCCTTTTTCAAAAGAGGTACTTATTCCTTTTAAAACTTCTACGTCTCCAAATGATTTATGTAGATTATTAACTTCTATCATTAGCTTAATAACATTTGGGTTAGGAAATAGTTTAAAATGATAATAACAACGCTTGTCCAAACAAAAGATGTGGTACTCGCTTTACCAACCTCTAATGCGCCACCTTTCATATAAAAACCATGGAAAGATGGAATTGTTGCTAAAATAAAAGCAAATACAATGGTTTTTATAAAAGCATAGGTAACATGAAATGTTTCAAAATCTGTTTGAATTCCTGTTACATAGTCTTCAAGTGTGCTAAAACCTCCATATACACAAGCTGCCATTCCTCCAAGAATTCCTAAAAACATGGCTATAGATATAACAAATGGGTATAGCATCATGGAAATAAACTTAGGAAAAACTAAGTAGTTAAGAGAATTTATTCCCATAACTTCAAGAGCATCAATTTGCTCTGTAACACGCATAGTTCCTATGCTAGATGTAATGAACGACCCTACTTTACCTGCCATAATAATAGACATGAAAGTGGGAGCAAACTCAAGAATAATAGATTGCCTTGTTGCAAATCCAACAAGGTATTTAGGAATCAAAGGATTATCAATATTAAGTGCCGTTTGTATAGTTACTACACCACCCACAAAAAATGATATAAATGCTACAATACCCAAAGAACCAATAATTAGGTCGTCTATATCTTTAAGAATGAGTTGTTTCATAACGCTCCATTTGGTTGGTTTTCGGAACATTTCAACAATCATCAAAAAATAAGTGCCTATATTGTGTAGGTATGTCATATACTTTTTTGTTAGTGCTAAAGTAAAAAAAACTTATACCAATTTAGACTTAAATTTAAATTATGATGTTTTAAAAAGCGTATTTTTGATTACTATAAACATTATACTAAAATGAGATTTTTTATATCATTACTTTTCGGTTTTTTTATGTCATTGTCCTGCTTATCACAAAACCAAAAACCAAAATTAGTTGTTGGTATTGTTGTGGATCAAATGCGTTATGATTATCTCACTCGATTTGAATCAAAATATGGTGAAGGTGGTTTTAAACGTATGATAAATGAGGGGTTTAACTGTAAAAACAATCATTTTAATTATATACCTACTAAAACAGGTCCCGGGCATGCGTCTGTATTTACTGGGACTACTCCTAAGTATCATGGAGTCATTGGAAACTATTGGTATGATAAAGAAGAAAAAGAAATGGTTTATTGCGCCGGAGATGATTCGGTAATGGGCGTAGGTACAAATCCAAAACTTGAACGTATGTCTCCTCACAGGATGAAAACTACAACTTTTGCTGATGAAAATAGATTATTTACGCAAATGCGTGGAAAAAGTATTGGTATTTCTATCAAGGATCGTGGTGCAATTCTACCTGCAGGTCATTCAGCAAATGCAGCCTATTGGTTCAGAGGTAGGGATGAGGGTAGTTTTGTGTCGAGTACTTATTACATGGAAACCTTACCAGATTGGGTACAGAAATTTAATGATTCAAAAGTTGTTGAGTCTTATTTAAAAGAATGGAACACGCTTTATGATATTGAGAGTTACTCAGAAAGCGGGGATGATTTAAATGCCTTTGAAAAAGGGTTTAAAGGAAAAGAAACAGCTACTTTCCCTTATGATTTGAAACAACTTTCTAAGACCAATATGGGTTATGATATAATTAAAGTAAGTCCATATGGTAATAGTCTTGTAACAGACTTTGCAATTAGAACTGTAAAAGCGGAACAACTTGGAAAAGATGACATTACAGATGTTTTAGCAGTGAGTTTTTCCAGTACAGATTATATAGGCCATAATTTTGGAGTAAATTCTAAAGAAATTCAAGATACTTATTTAAGATTGGATAAAGATTTAGAGCGTTTTTTTAATGTATTAGATATTGAAGTTGGAGAAGGCGAGTACACCGTTTTTTTAACTGCAGATCATGGCGCTATTGAAGTTCCTGCCTATTTGCAGTCTGCTAAAATACCTGCAGGTTATTTAGAACTTCCAGAACGAAAAAAGCGCTTCAATAAGTTTTTAACTGATACCTACGGTACCACCGAAATTGTTGAAGATATAAGTAATAATCAGATTTTTTTAAACCGAGATAAGCTTAAGGCTTTAGCTTTAAACGTGAAAGATGTTCAACGCGCAATAGTTGATGAGCAAATTACTTATCCGCATGTTTCAAAAGCTTACACAGCTACAACAATGAGTTCTCTTAATTTTACAACAGGTATAGAATCCTTGTTGCAAATGGGGTATAATCAAAAACGTTCTGGAGATGTTATTATAGTCGACGACCCATCTTATATAAGCTATGGTAAAACAGGTTCCACACATGGTAGTGGTTTAAATTATGATACTCATGTACCGTTATTGTTTTTCGGAAAAGGTATCAAGTCAGGACATATTTATAGCAAAACAGAAATCACAGATATTGCTCCTACTATTTCAGCACTTTTAGGAGTTAGCTTTCCAAATTTTGCTATAGGTCAACCTTTAGAGTTTGTTTTTAAATAATGAATAAACGGGCAGTATACTCAATCGTGGCTATAACTATTGTTTTGGTAGTTTATGCTTACGATTATTTTTTAAATCAAGAAGTAAGAACTCAAGTTGTTAATGAGGGTAATATACCTAAGTCTGATACTAACGAATATTTTTTACCAACAAGTACAACAGGTCAAATTGTCCATCATAATGGCTACTCCTTATCTTATAGCGAAACTCATGAGCAAGCTGAATGGGTTGCTTACGAATTAAAGAAATCACACCTTTCAAGTACAAACCATAAACGTCCTTATTTTGAAATAGATAAGGCAGTAAAAACTGGTGCTGCCAGTTGGAGAAATTATAAAAATTCTGGTTACGATCGTGGACATTTATGTCCTGCAGGAGATAGACGATACACAAAAGAAGCACATGATGAAACTTTTCTTACTAGCAATATTTCACCGCAAGAACATCAGTTTAATTCAGGAATTTGGAATAGGTTAGAACAAAAAGTTAGGTATTGGGCTAGAAAGGATGATGGGGTATTTGTTGTAACTGGTGGTGTGCTAAAAGGATCTATGAAGACTATTGGAAAAGAAGATGTGGCTGTTCCCAATCAGTTTTATAAAGTTTTGATTGATAATAATACAGGTAAAACTAAGATGATTGGGTTTTTAATGCCTCATAAAGATTCTAGACAGCCATTGTATGAATTTGTTGTATCTGTTGATACTATAGAAAAATTAACAGGAATTGATTTTTTTCCAGAATTAGAAGACTCTGTTGAGAATAGGTTGGAGGCTTCTAATAGTTATAAGGACTGGAGTTTTAATTAATAAATAGCATCATTCATGTCATGTTGAGCGAAGTTGAATCTATAGTTTAAACTTATTTAACATTCCTTTCCAACGTAAATCTCTAATAAATTTACCTTCTTCTTCAGAAACTAAAAAGTCTATTTTTTGTTTTTTAGCTTTAAAATAGCCAGCCATATAATCTTTAAACAAGCTTAATTTACCTTTTTTGAAAGCCAGCTTCAAAGCAGAAATTAAAGTGATAAAAAAGCTATAACGCATTTTGTACATCGCTTCACCTTGTAAATATTTTGAGGTTTTATTATAGCTAATTCCTGTAGCTTTAAGATGTTTTACATGCAGCTTTTTATCGGTTAAAATTTCCCACTTGTAGTATTTTGCCAAAAGTTCATCTACGGTATCCCAACCCATAGATGATTTTAGTTTTCCAATTTGAACAAAACATGCTTTTCTATAAGCTTTAAGAGCGCCCCGGATATGATCTTTTCGAGTTAAATTTTCTAAAACCCAATCACCATTTTTTTCAATGTAACAAAACCCTGCTGCCATACCTAGTGATTCGTTTTTTTTAAAATGAGACGCTAATTGCTCTAAATAGTTTTCAGGGAAAATTAAATCAGCATCAAATTTGCAAATCACATCGTAATTTTCATCCAGAGTATTATAGCCCTTGTAAAAGGCATTAATGATTTTTGAACCAGGTAAGTGCTCGTTTGATGATTTATTATTTATTAGAGAGATATAAGGATGAACTTCGGCATATCCATCAACTATAGCTTGTGTATTATCTGTTGAATTATCATTTACAACAACTATTTGTCTTGGTGTTAAAGTTTGATTTACCAAGGAGTTAAGCGTTAGCCCAATAGAATCCGCTTCGTTATGTGCAGGAATGACGATATAAAAGTTCAAAAGCTTTTAGAGTTTAAAAAACTAAATTAAACTTTTTCAGCATAAACAATGTAGTATCTAGGGGTAAACCATCTTAAAATAGGTCGGATTCCAATTTTATTTGTTGGATTAGTCCATTTCTGGCTATCAATAATTTTCCATCCAGCTTTTTCTAAAAGCCAATCGAATTGCCAATCTTCAAATTCATGATAGTGTCTATCTAACATATCTGTCTTGCTTCGGTAAGCAGATGAAAACCACAGTTTAAGAGGGACGCTGGCAACAAGTTTGTTAGATTTAATCGATTTTAAAACAGTAAAAGGAGAAAGTAAATGTTCGAAAATTTCAAAAGCGGTTACAACGTCTGCCTCAGAAGCTTTAATATTAGAAATATCGATATCTAAATCTTCCCCTTTTGTGTTTTCTACCGAATATCCATGCTCCTGCATAGTCTTGGTAAACGGATTAATTACACCTAAATCTAAAATAGATTCCGTATTTGAAACATGTTTTTCTAGAAATTCAATGGTGTGCTTAAAACGTTTATTCGGAAAGGTTTTCTCGTACATGCTTATTGCTTATAAACGATAGCATTAATATTCATACCAGCACCAACACTCGCAAAAATAATAACATCACCTTTGTTTATTTCTTGGTTTTCAATCTCACCATTCAAAATCATATTGTATAAGGTAGGAACCGTTGCAACACTTGAGTTTCCAAGTTTTCCAATGCTCATAGGCATAACGCCTTCAGGCATATCCATATCATGAAGCTCATAAAAGCGTTTTACAATAGCTTCATCCATTTTTTCATTGGCTTGGTGTATTAAAATCTTTTTTACTTCTGAAATATCTATACCACTTTTATCCAAGCAAGATTTCATCGCAAGCGGAACATTGGTTAATGCAAATTCATATATTTTACGACCGTACATTTTTATGTAGCGGCGTGTGTCATCAGATTCTTGGTTATTAGTTTCTCCGAAGAATATAAAATGAGCTTCGTCTAAAGCAAAAGTAGCAGATTCATGGGCTAATATACCAGAATTATCTTCTGAGGCTTCAACTATCACAGCGCCAGCGCCATCACTATAAATCATAGAATCTCTGTCGTAAGGATCAATAACACGAGATAACGTTTCAGCTCCAATGACTAAGCATTTTTTTGCAATTCCAGATTTTATAAAGGCATGGGCTTGTATAACGCCTTCAACCCAACCAGGGCACCCGAAAAGTAAATCGTAGCAAACACATTTAGGATTTTTAATTTGTAATAAATGCTTAACTCTTGAAGCTATGCTTGGAACGGTGTCGCTCTGTTGGCTATTATGTCTAACATCTCCATAATTGTGAGCAACTATAATGTAATCTAAATCTTCTCGATTAATTTTAGCGCCTTCAAGTGCTTTTTCAGCAGCAAATGAAGCGATATCAGAAGTGTTTAAATGTTTTTTAGCGTAACGACGTTCTTCAATACCTGTTATAGCTTTAAATTTTTTAACTATAATCTCGCTAGGAGCATTTATACTAGAGCCGTCACTATTTAAAAATTCATGATTATGGAAGTCTTCATTTTTTTCAATTTCCGCAGGTATGTAGCTTCCTGTGCCAGTAATTTTAATATTCATATAAGAGCAATTCCTTTAATATGATTCAACAATAGCAATATAAAATCTTTTGCAAAAATAAAAATCTAGTTTTAAGATGTTTTACGATGTTCAAAAGCTATTTTAAGCCTCTGCATAAGCTTCTATAGGTGCGCAAGAGCAAATTAAATTTCTATCACCATAAGCATCATCAACACGTCTTACACTTGGCCAGAATTTATTGTCTTTAACATAATCTAATGGGAAAGCAGCTTCTTTTCTAGAGTAAGGAAATTGCCATTCATCTGCCGTAATCATTGGTAATGTATGCGGTGCATTTTTAAGAACATTATTATCATCTTCCTTAGATATGCTATCTATTTCTTTTTTGATAGAAATCATGGCATCACAAAAACGATCCATTTCTGCTTTACTTTCACTTTCTGTAGGTTCAATCATCATAGTTCCAGCTACAGGAAAAGAAACAGTTGGTGCATGAAAGCCGTAATCCATAAGACGTTTAGCAATATCAGTAACCTCTATTCCATGGGCTTTAAATGGGCGGCAATCTATAATCATTTCATGCGCAGCACGTCCACGTTCACCAGAATACAACGTTTCGTAGCTTCCTTGAAGACGGTGTTTAATATAGTTAGCGTTTAAAATAGCTACTTTAGTAGACTCCGTTAAACCTTGCGCACCTAGCATTTTAATATAGCCATAGGAAATTAAACAAGCTAAAGATGAACCAAATGGAGCTGCAGAAATAGCTGTAATAGCTTTTTTACCACCCGTTTTTACAAGAGGATTCCCTGGTAAGAATGGAGCCAATTGTTTTGCAACACAAATTGGACCAACACCAGGGCCTCCACCACCATGAGGAATTGCAAAAGTTTTATGAAGATTAAGATGACAAACATCTGCACCAATATTTCCGGGGTTAGTTAAACCCACTTGTGCGTTCATGTTGGCACCATCCATATATACTTGTCCGCCATTATCATGAATAATTTGCGTTATTTCTTTTATGGCAGATTCGTATACACCATGAGTAGATGGATAGGTTACCATTAATGCAGAAAGGTTGTCTTTATGCAATTCTGCTTTTTCGCGTAAATCATCTACATCTATATTGCCTTCTTCTGTAGATTTTGTTACCACTACTTTCATACCAGCCATAACCGCACTTGCAGGATTGGTACCATGAGCAGAAGAAGGGATTAAACAAATGTTTCTATGGTGGTCACCACGAGATTCATGGTATGCTTTAATAACCATGAGTCCAGCAAATTCACCTTGCGCACCAGAGTTTGGTTGTAACGAGGTTGCCCCAAAACCTGTAATTTCTGTTAACTGATCTTCTAATTCTTTTAAAACTGTTAAATAGCCTTTAGCTTGTTTTAGTGGTGCAAATGGGTGAATATTTCCCCACTTAAACCAACTTAAGGGTAACATTTCAGAAGCTGCATTTAGCTTCATGGTACAAGATCCTAATGAAATCATGGAATGATTTAAAGCTAAATCTTTACGCTCTAAGTTTTTAATATAGCGCATCAACTCTGTTTCAGAATGATAAGTGTTAAAAATAGGTTCGGTTAAAAAATCAGATTGCCTTTGTAATGGTTCGGAAATTTGATTTGTTTTTTCAATTGAATTAATAACAATCGTTTCCTTTTTAGCAGCCTCAGCAAAAATTGAAATTAAATAATTAATATCTCTAATAGAGGTAGTTTCATTAATTGAAATTGTAACCGTATTTTTGTTGGGATAGTGTAAGTTTACTTTCTTTTCGGTAGCAACTTTCTTAATTGTTTTAGCCTTGGTTTTTATTTGAAGCGTATCAAAGTAAGATGTGTTTACTTGATTGTAACCCAATTTTTCTAGTGTATTAGCAAGCGTTGCAGCTTTATTATGTACTTTATTTGCTATAAACTTTAAGCCTTGTGGCCCATGATAAACACTATACATACTTGCCATAACTGCAAGTAAAACCTGTGCAGTACAAATATTTGATGTAGCTTTATCTCGTTTTATATGTTGCTCTCTAGTTTGAAGTGCCATACGTAAGGCGCGGTTACCATTAGCATCTTTTGTTACACCAATAATACGTCCTGGAATATCTCTTTTATAAGCTGTTTTCGTTGCAAAATATGCAGCATGTGGACCACCGTACCCCATAGGAATACCAAAACGTTGTGTGGTCCCAACAACAACATCAGCTCCAAATTTACCTGGAGCTTCTAGTTTAACTAAGCTTAAAATATCTGCAGCAACAGCTACTTTAATTCTAGAATTATTGGCTTGATTAATAAATGATTTTATATCGGTAATTTGACCATCTTTTCCTGGGTATTGTAAAATAGCGCCGAAGAATTTTTCTGAAAAATCAAATGTTTCTTCCTTGCCAACAACAAGTTCAATGCCAATTGGGTTTGCTCTAGTTTGAAGTAATGAAAGTGTTTGAGGTAAGATGTTTTCTGAAACAAAAAACTTATTAATTCCAGATTTTTTCTGATCACGTTCTCTAACAGCAAATAGCAAACTCATTGCTTCAGCAGCTGCAGTACTTTCATCTAATAAAGATGCATTTGCAATTTCCATCCCAGTTAAATCAATAACCATAGTTTGGAAGTTTAACAGAGCTTCTAATCTGCCTTGAGCAATTTCAGCTTGGTAAGGTGTATAAGCTGTATACCAACCTGGGTTTTCAAGAATATTTCTTTGAATCACAGCAGGCATGATAGTTGGGTGATAACCTAAACCAATGTATGTTTTACGTGCTTTGTTCTTTTTTGATAGCTCATGAATATGTAATAGGTACTCATGTTCTGTCATTGGTGCATTTAAATTTAAACCATTTTTTAAACGAATATCATCTGGGATAGTTTCATAAATTAATTGGTCTAAGGTGTCTAAACCTAATATATCTAACATTAATTTTTGGTCTTTTTCTCGAGGACCAATATGACGAAGAGCAAAAGCATTAGTATTCATCTAGCAAATCTTTTTTATATAATTCGCAAAAATAAGCAATATTTAGTGTGTTTTATTGAGTTATTTTGAAAGTTTTTAACTAATCATAAACGTTATCAACACTTTAATTACTTTTGCGCTATGACATTTTTGAGGCAGCTTTTTAATTTTTATATAAATAGCAGTATTCATGTGGCTTTATCAGTATTTTCATTAACATGGATTACGCTTTTAAGTTTGAATATAAGCTATACAGAATCAGTGCTGTATTTTGTGTTTTATGGCACAATTACAGGCTATAATTTTGTGAAGTATTTTGCTATTGCAAAATTTCATCACAGGCAACTGGCCAATTGGCTAAAATTAATTCAAATACTGTCTTTTATTTGTTTTGTTTTAATGTGTTTTTATGCAACCAAAATGAGTTTGAAAGCGCATATTTTTAATATAGGTTTAGCGATAGTAACTTTTTTTTATGCAATTCCTTTATTCTCAAAAAAGAATACACTACGAACCGTTGTTGGACTAAAAGTTTACATTATAGCTTTGGTATGGACAGGAGTAACGGTGTTTTTACCCTTGATAGCATTAGATTATAAGCTTAATACTGATGCTGTTCTATTAGGGTTTCAACGCTTTTTATTTATTATCGTATTGATGTTACCTTTTGAAATAAGGGATTTAAAATTTGATAAACCTGAATTATCAACACTTCCACAAAAACTAGGTTTAGGAAAAACTAAATTATTAGGTATAGCACTTCTAACTATATTTTTTTTGTTAGAATTTTTTAAAGATGAGACGCAATTTAGCTTTATTCTAGCAATGTTAATTGTATCTATACTTACAGGATTATTGGTTTGTTTTAGTAAAATAGAGCAAAATAAGTACTATAGCGCGTTTTGGGTAGAGAGTTTGCCAATTTTATGGCTGATTCTTATGATATATTTTAATTAGAAACGTCATTTAGAGCTTTTTCAAACTCTTTTTTCATATCATTCTTTGTTGAAGTATCTAGATATTCAACCTCTCCTTTTTTCATTACTTTAGTAAGTTTTGTATTGTTTACGGTATATTTCCTGCAGGCTCTACAATAAATCAAATGAATATTTAATTTAATCAATGACCATAGCGAAGCTTCCTTGTATTGATTTTTATCACATACATGGTTTGCTTCATCACAGGGTATAAATATTTTATTTTTTTTACTCATATCTTAAAACCAATTTGCTTTAAGGCAATCTGCCATAGCTGTTCTTGCTCTATGGATAATTACCCATAGGTTAGACGCTGTAATATTTAATTCATTACAAATTGCTTCAGTTTCATGATTTAAAATGGTTTTCATTTTAAAAACTTCAGCCTGTTTTTGTGGTAACTTACTTAAACAATTATGGATAGCATCTCCTAATTCGTTGTTTTGCAAAGTATCTTCTGCAGTTTTATCAAAAGGGTCTGCAACACGTTCTTCTAACCAATCACCTTCGCTTTCAGCATCATTATAATTTATCCTTACTTCAGCTTTTCCCTTGTTAGAATTAATTTTGCGGTAGTGGTCAATTATTTTTCGTTTTAAAATAGAAATAAGCCATGTGCGTTCACTGGCTTCTCCTTTAAAATTTTTCATTGACTTTAAACCAGCTAAAAATGTTTCTTGAACTAAGTCTTGGGCAATCTCTCGGTCACTAACACGCGAAATGGTATAATTAAAGAGGTAGTCAGAATATAAGTCTATCCATTTATTTGGATCAATTTTGTGGTCGGGCATTAGCTAATCTCTTTTTTTTGAATTCCAAAAATAAGGTAAAAAAATGAATTTATATAAATGTTTTTTGGGCGTTACCCGAAAAGGGTCGGGCTATCCGTTCCAAGTCCTCGCTTCTGCGCTAAGGCGCAAAAGCTGTGGGCTATCCACTACTATCCCTAACCTTTAGATTAGCATCAGATTAAAATTAATGTTTAAATTTAAAAAGAACGGAGTGAACTTTATCCCTAG
>CANMZT010000011.1 GCA_947502405.1 uncultured Algibacter sp.
TCCCCATATGTGGATACCATGAAGTTTGCTGCTTAAAAAAAATTAAATTTTATTTGGTTTAATCATAGAATACGCGCCACTCTTGCTCTAAAACCCTCTCCGAACCCTTCCAAGGAGAGGAACGCTTTCTCTTATGTTTTTACTTAGACCTGACAGGTCTTTATCAAATTTCTATTATGGCGCTAAAAACCCCATTTTACCCATTTGAAAATCACGCATCGCCTCCATAATTTCAGTTTGCGTATTCATCACATAAGGTCCGTAAGTTGTTACAGGTTCATTAAACGGTTCACCAGATAAAAACAACAACTTACTTGCTGCATTACCTTCAATTGAAAACCCATCGCCATCTTGATGAAATTCAATTAACTGATTGTAATCTAACTTTAAAGTCTCTGTAGCATTAACCGTAATAGCTCCTTTTAATAAATACAGGGTAGATTGATGCGATTTTGGTACTTTAATATCAAAATGTCCACCTTCCTCAACATCTATCATAAAGGCATTTACAGGGGTTTGCGTTTGTATGCGTCCGTAAACACCATGTAATTCCCCAGCTATAATTTGAACGTTTACTTTTCCATCATCAGAGGTTATTACTCTAAAATCGTCATTGGCTACATGCTGGTAATTGGCTTCAATCATTTTCTTTTCAGCGGGCAAATTCAACCATAATTGAATACCTTCCAACACGCCGCCCTTTTCTACAAAAGCTTTTGTTGGTGCTTCGGCATGAATAATGCCACGTCCGGCTGTAGTCCACTGCACATCGCCTGCACTTACTACACTTTCGTTGCCCAAAGAGTCTCTGTGCAACTGCTCACCTTGAATTAAGAATGTAATAGGTTCAAAACCCCGATGCGGATGTGGCCCTAAATCAAACGGATTGTTTTGTTCCGAAATGTCATAAGGTCCGTAATGATGCAATAATATAAACGGATCTATATTATCTATGGTTCTTGTGGGTATGGGTTGCCGTAATTGTATGGGGCCCATGTTAACGAAATCGCTCCGCCCTACTGTTTTTATTGTATTTAGTTTCATAATGCTTTCTTTTGTAATAGTTTCCATGGAAACTATTAGTGTAAATTTTTTTATCTAATCTTATCTAGTAAATCACTTAAAGTACCTGCTTCTTCTTCGGATAAATTATTTAATGAGTCATCTTCTAAATTTGCTTCAATCTCTTTAAGTAAGTCTAGGCCAACTTCTGTTATTTTTATATGCACAACGCGTCTGTCTCCAGGACAAGGCAATCGTTGTATTAAACTTTTATCACAAAGTTTATCCATAAGCCTTGTAGCATTTGGAGCGCGTTCAATCATACGTGCTTTTATTTCCTGTACTTTAAGCGGCTCTCCTGCGCCTCTAAGAATTCTTAAAATATTAAACTGTTGCGGAGATAAGCCATAAGGTTTAAAAAACTCATTGTGGATACTATTTATCCAGTTAGCGGTGTAAATAATATTTAGCATCGCTTTTACTTTATTATTTACAAACTTAGATTTTATGTCTTTTGAAATATCTCCCATTTTTCAGTTTACAGTTTACAGTCGCAGTAAGCAGTTATAGTGCTGCCATAAACGTTTTTACTTTTGCTTTTAGTTGCTTATCCAGATCTTCGTTTGAAATTTTTCCTTCTGAAAAATTATCAAAAAACGATGGAAAACTAAAATCTGCAACTATATTTCCGCCCATAAAAGGAAAACGTCCTTTGGCGATTTCTAAAACCGTAGCGCCTCCTCTAGCTCCTGGCGAGGTTGCCATTAAAAGCATAGGTTTTTCGCTCCAGAGCTTACCGTCTATACGAGACATCCAGTCGAAAATATTTTTAAATACCGTAGCATAAGCACCATTATGTTCTGCAAGAGATAAAATGATACCATCTGATGATTTTATATGCTCTAAAAAAGTTTTCGCATTATCTGGAATACCTTTTTCGTTTTCTAAATCGATACCATAAATAGGTAAATCAAAATCGTTTAAATCTAATATGTTTACCGCTACATCTTCAACTAAGCTTGATGCATAAGTTGCTAACTCTTTATTTATTGAGGTTTTACTATTGCTACCTGCAAATGCTATTATGTTTTTCATTTCAATTCTTGTTTTTTTAAACTACTTATTTATTCTTTTGTAAAATATATACGAAACAGCCAATGCTATTAACGCTACTACCGCTGTACCTTGTTGCCCATCGCCTATCATGTAATGCGCAAAAAATGCTAATACAAATGCGTAAAAGAACCCTGCATACGCCCATTCTTTTAAGGTTTTATACCCAGGTATCCACAAAGCTACTAAACCTAATAGTTTTATAATAGCATACGGGTAGATTATATAGGTTGGATACCCAAAACTCTCAAATGCGCCTTTTATCATATCATGTTGAAAAAAGTACATGCTGACTGAAAATAGCATTACAGCTGTTAATAAGGCTGTTGCTATATAATAGATGATTTTATTTGTTTTCATGGTGATTGTTTTTAATTAGATGACAAAACTACGTAAAATAAATTTATATTCCAAGGAATATATTTCCATGTAATTTATTTTTATGATTTTATTAAGATTTTGTAGGTTTTTAAACTACTTTACAGAAGGTAACTGTGTAAGGTTTGAGCTAATAGATTGCGGATTAGCTCGCGTTAGGGATTGAGGGATTTGTTGAAGCTCCCGACGCAGGAGGAGCGACTCCCGAAAGCCCGACCCGACCAAAGGAGGTTAACGCCCAAATTAATATTATGCTTTTTACAAATTATTCGCTTTTGGGAGCAAAAATGGTTTTGTAACTTCGTGTACAAATTAATAGACCTATGGACATTAACTTCAATAAAAATGAAGATCATAATAAATTACTGGTTTCTGAACTGAACAAACGACTTGCAAAAGTGAGTCTTGGTGGCGGAAAGAAACGTATTGAAAAGCTGCACAGTAAGGGCAAACTTACTGCGAGAGAGCGGATTGATTATTTGTTGGACGCTAAGGCTAAGTCTATTGAAATTGGTGCTTTTGCGGGGGAAGATATGTATGCGGAACATGGTGGTTGCCCTTCGGGTGGTGTGGTTGTAAAGATTGGGTATATTAAAGGGAAACAGTGTATTGTGGTGGCTAACGATGCTACGGTTAAGGCTGGGGCGTGGTTTCCTATTACTGGGAAAAAGAATTTGCGTGCGCAAGAAATTGCTATGGAGAATCGATTGCCTATTATTTATTTAGTGGATTCGGCTGGGGTGTATTTGCCTATGCAGGATGAAATTTTTCCTGACAAAGAGCATTTTGGGCGGATTTTTAGGAATAATGCTAAAATGAGCAGCATGGGTATTACGCAAGTTGCGGCTGTTATGGGTAGTTGTGTTGCGGGTGGTGCCTACCTCCCTATTATGAGTGATGAGGCGTTGATCGTGGATAAAACGGGAAGTATATTTCTTGCGGGTAGCTATTTAGTGAAGGCTGCTATTGGCGAAAGTATTGATAACGAAACTCTGGGTGGCGCGACGACACACTGCGAAATCTCGGGCGTTACGGATTATAAAGCGAAAGATGACAAGGATGCTTTAGATAAAATTAAAAACATTGTTGATAAAATTGGCGACTACGATAAAGCTGGTTTTAACCGTATAGATGCTAAAAAGCCTAATGAAAATCCTGAAGATATTTTTGGAATTGTGCCTAAAAGTCGTGCGGACCAATATGATATGTTTGAAATCATTAAGCGTTTGGTTGATAATTCGGAATACGAGGAATATAAAGCGGGTTATGGGCAAACCATTATTACATGCTACGCGCGTGTTGATGGTTGGGCAGTTGGTATTGTTGCAAACCAGAGACAAATTGTGAAAACTACAGGCTCTAAAACTAAACCTACCGAAATGCAATTTGGTGGTGTGATATATAATGATAGCGCCGATAAGGCTACGCGGTTTATTGCGAATTGTAACCAGAAGAAAATTCCGTTGGTGTTTTTACAGGATGTTACTGGTTTTATGGTAGGCAGTAAAAGTGAACATTCGGGCATTATAAAGGATGGTGCTAAAATGGTAAATGCGGTTAGTAATTCGGTTGTACCAAAATTCACGGTTATTATCGGGAATAGTTATGGCGCTGGCAATTATGCCATGTGTGGTAAGGCTTATGATCCACGATTGATTTTTGCATGGCCTAGTGCAGAACTTGCTGTTATGAGTGGAAACTCTGCTGCTAAAGTGTTACTACAGATTGAAAAGGCTTCTCTTGAAAAACAAGGTGAAAAAATTACTCCTGAAAAGGAAGAGGAATTATTTAACAATATTAAAGACCGTTATGATAACCAAGTTTCGCCCTACTACGCTGCTGCTAGAATTTGGACGGATGCAGTTATCAATCCGCTAGATACTAGAACTTGGATTAGTATGGGTATTGAGGCTGCAAATCATGCGCCTATTGAAAAACCTTTTAATTTGGGGGTTTTGCAGGTTTAATCTTTTAATACTGAAATAATTTCTGGTAAAAGTGCTATAGCCTTTAGAACTACAGCATTATTTTTCTTTTTCTTGGTTTGCTGATTTGATTTAACCATGTGATCAGCACTTACAGAATTTGGAACTCTGATCATTACCACTCTATTTATACTTTCATAGTCAAAGTTTTTATCGGCATATTCATAAGCAAAAGCGATACCTTCCTCTTGAAACTCTTTTATACTCGACTTAAAATTATCTATAGTGTACATGATTTTTTTGGTCTTTATTATAGAGCTTTTTTCTAAAGCTACTCCGTTTAATCCTGAATACCCTAATATTGAAATGGAATTTTCCTCAGAGAGACGCTTAGACATTAAACTAAAAGCTTGCTGTAATACTACTTTATCCTCAACAGAGAAGCCATTTTGAGAAGCTTGAATCAAAAAGAATAGATTGTAAATATCATCCCCATCTCGTTCATAATGCTCCACTAAATAAGATATGAAATTTTCAATGTCTATAGAGTGTGTTTCAATATTCTTTTCTTGAGCAAAACTAAGATTGAAATGGAATAACGCAAATACTAGTGTGGTTTTTAAAATAGTTTTCATAATATTGGTTTTAAGTGGTTTAGTATAAAACTACAGCCAACCTACATTTCTAAAAACCAATAATGAGTGAAGTACAATTTTGATTGAGTAAACATGAAAAAGGCTTCTCAATGAGAAACCTTCATAGTTAATCAATAATCCTATTTTATCTCTGTGTTAAAAGGGAACAGCAATTGAACCCCCTTTTTTTGACTCATTGCTTTTATTTCCTTTAAAATCTTATAATTTTCTTCTCCTAATTCTTCCTTAAGAATAGTTTCCTTTGTTTTAACTAAGCCAAAATCTTGAAGCATTTTATCCAAATCTTTTTCAAAAACAGGAAACTCGCGTATGGAATATTCATTGATATTAGCAGCTTCAGCAGCATATTTAAGCGCTATATCCAAACCACCTAATTCATCAACTAAACCAATTTTTAAAGCATCAGAACCTGTCCAAACTCTTCCCTGCGCTATTTTTTCAACATCTTCTCTAGTCATATTTCTTCCTTGCGATACACGAGTTAAAAATAAATCATAAATATCTAAAACGCCTTCTTTAATATATTCTCGTTGTTTATCATTCAAAGGCTCAAAAAAACTGTAAGTGACAGCATTTTGATTCGTAGTAACTTGTTCTGCATTTATACCAATATTTTCTGCGAACTCCTTTCCATTTGGTAGCATACCAAACACACCAATACTTCCTGTTATAGTTGTAGGTTCAGCAATGATTTTATATGCACTTGAAGCGATATAATAACCGCCAGAAGCTGCCAAGTCTCCCATAGATACAATTACAGGTTTTACTTTTTTAGTTAAATCTATTTCACGCCAAATCAGCTCGCTTGCCAAAGCACTTCCTCCAGGTGAATTTATTCTTAATACAATAGCCTTTACACGATCATCATTTCTGGCTTTTCTTAAAGATTTATTCATAGCGCCTTGACCAACAACGCCCACTTCGCCTTCACCATAAATGATATTACCCTCAGCATATATAACAGCAATTCTATTTTTATTATAACCGGAACCAACTTTATTTGCAGCATATTGTGCATAATCTGCAATATTTACTGAATTTAAATCTTTTTTAGAATCAACATTCATAGCGAACTTCATTGCACTAACATATTCATCATGGTAAGCCAATTTATCTACTAAATGAGATGATTTGGCTAATTCAGGATTTCTAGCCAATAAACTATCTGCTATTACATTCAATCTTTCAACCGAAATATTTCTACTATCAGAAATATCGTTTTTAATTTCATCCCAAAGTGAATTCAAATACACAGAGATCTGTTCTCTGTTATTATCGCTCATTTCATTTTCTAAATAAGGTTCAACAGCACTTTTATATTTTCCTAATCTAATAACTTCCATTTTTAAACCAGATTTCTCTTGAAAATCTTTAAAATATAAACGCTCTGTGTATAGCCCTTTAAACTCCATTACCCCTACTGGGTTTAAATAAATAGTATCTGCTACCGAGCTTAAATAGTAATCTTTTTGAGAATATATATCGCCATAGGAAACAATAAACTTACCAGATTCTTTAAACTTCAATAAAGCTCTTCTGAGTGCTTTTGTTTGAGATATTCCAGCATTTATAAAGTTATTATCGATTGAAATACCTTTTATTTTATAATCTACAGCAGCATAATTTATGGCATCTATTATATTGAATAATCCATTTTTGTCATCTTCATTTAGAAAAGGATACTCTTTAAATTCAGTTTTACCAGCATAATCCCTAATTGGAAAATCTAAACTAAATTCTAGAACCGAATTGGGTCTTACATTAACTAAATCATCTTGATCTGGCCCCAAAAGTGCACCAAGTATAATTAATCCGAATAGACAAATAAATAAGAATACAAAAATTCCTGTTACCGTTGAGAGTACACGTTTTATAAAACTCATAGTATTTTTAATCTGTATTGAAAGAAATTAGTCAATTTTTAAAGCTTCCAACGTTTTTTTTCGATGAATTTTTCCTGATTTTGTTTCTTTAAATTTTGGTGTAGTATAAATTTCTTTTGGTTTTTCATATTTGCCCAAACCATCAAAAATAGACTCGTCTATGTTATTACTTTTGCTCTCTATAACCAAAATTAACTTTTCTCCTAAAGTATCGTCAGGTCTTGAAGCTAAAAAGAATTCTCCATAAATTTTATCTTGAAGTTTGCTTTCAATTTGCTCAGGAAATAATTTAATACCTCCAGAGTTAACAACATTATCATAACGACCTAACCATTCAAAACTTGAATCAGAAATAATGTTTACAATATCATTTGTTACAATTTTATCTGCTACCAAATTAGGTGCATCAATAACCAAACAACCTCTTTCATCTTGAGAAACTGCAATATCAGGAAGAGTCGTGAAATATGTTTCGCCTTCTTTATCTTTAAAATTATTTAGCTTTTTAATAGCAATATGAGATACTGTTTCTGTCATCCCATAGGTTTCATAAACATGAGGTTTTTTATCTTTTATTAAATCTACAATAGACTTTGAAACCCTGCCACCTCCTACAATAACAGTTTTAATATTCTTGAGGTACTTAGCAAAGAATTTGAGTTGCATTGGTGTGAAAGCACAAAATTCATAATCTTTTTCATAATCGATTAGAGGCTGAACTGCAGGTTCTACCATATCTAATTCTAAACCTAAAATTATAGCTCTAACAATCATCATTTTACCAGCAATAAAATTTGAAGGCAAACAATGTAATATTTTACTACCTGGCTTTAAATTAAAAAAATCTCCTGTTGCTATAGCAGAGTTTACCATAGCTTGCTTTTTAATTTTTATTTTTTTTGGTTTTCCTGTAGAACCTGACGTTTTAACAACAACATAATCTTTTGCATCTAACCAGTCTAAAAGAAAATTACCAAGTTCTTGCTGATAAGGCAAGCCTTCTTTTACATAACTATAAGCAATTTCCATAAGGTCATCATACTTATACTTTAAACCATCGAGTTTAAATCTACGGTGAACGTTTTTATAATTTGGTGCCATAATAATTATTCTAAAATTTTATAATCTTCTTTTGGTGGCTCAACAACTGCTCCTAAAAGTTTATCCTTCCAATTAGTCCAATTGTACTTCTTTGCAAGTATAAAGATTAGAATTGGGAACACGACAAATACAGGTACAAATATTTCCATAATTCCCATTTCTGTTGGGTCAGATAAATCTTTTAATATAGAGTCCGTTTGAAAAGCCGTCCAATCGGCTGTAACCAAAAGCGCTGTAAATAAATTATTGGCCGCATGAAAGCCTAACGCCAGTTCTAAACCATCATCCATAAGGGTTATAATACCAAGAAATAATCCTGTTCCTATGTAATACACCATAATAACAGGACCTAACTTATCTACTTCTGGATTTGCGATGTGCAGTAAACCAAAACCTACCGATGTAATTAGCAATGGCAACCATTTATTTTTAAAAAGAACTCCTAACCCCTGCATTAAATAGCCTCTAAAAAAATACTCTTCAAAACTTGTTTGCAGTGGTATTAACAAAATTGCAATAACTGCGAGAATTAAGAATGGTTCAATTTTAAAATTTAACTGATAATCTTCAGGAGTCATATAATAATCTATAAGAACAAAACTACTTGAGACTACACCCCATAAAATGAATATAAACCAAAAACGTTTCCAATCTATTTTTTTTCTAACTGTAGTCAAGCGAGTAATTGATTGTTTATGTAATACTTTTGAAGAAATAAACACTCCTATTAGTCCAAAAACAAAAGACAATAGCATTAGAAAAAGAAATAAATTACTTCCAAGTATATCAATCATTTGAGGTATATCTGTTGGCATATTTATAGAGCTATCTCCAAATATTTTTATTACTAACATAACCCCAAGCGGAATCATACCTACTAATTGCCACGCAAAAAATACGATAACAATACCAATTAAATATCTCCAAATATCATATAACCCTTTATAAGCTTGTTGTATATAACCCATATTATAAATTAAATTTCCAATTCACATTTTTTCTATACTGCAATGTACCATTTTTTACTTTTAATGGACTCTCAAAATTATTAGAAAACAAACCGCCAGTGCCTAACCCTTGCGGCATTTTAGTGTGCTTAATATAAGTATATTGAGCAATAGCATTTAGCCCAACATTACTTTCCAGAGCACTTGTTATCCACCAGCCAATATTTTGGTTTTCAGCATATTCAATCCATTTGTTAGTACCTCTATACCCACCAACCAAACTAGGTTTTAAAATAATATACTGAGGGTTTATAGTTTGTAACAATTCTTGTTTGTTTGTTACATCAAAAACACCAATTAATTCTTCATCTAAAGCAATTGGCAGTGGTGTTTTTTTGCAAAGTGAAGCCATTTCATCATGCTGACCTTGTTTTATAGGTTGCTCTATGGAATGCAAATCAAAATCCGATAAAATTTTTAATTTTTCCAAAGCTTCTGATGGATGAAAAGCACCATTAGCATCAACGCGCAACTCAATATCTGATGATGTAAATTGGTTTCTTATAGATTTTAAGAGATTGATTTCACTTTCAAAATCTATAGCTCCTATTTTCATTTTAATACAATTGAAGCCACTATCTATTTTGTCTGCAATTTGGGTCTTCATAAAATCTTCACTTCCCATCCATATTAAACCGTTTATAGAAATTGAATCTGCTGATTTTGTGAATTTAGAAGGAAATAATTCAAAAGTATTTTCGCTTTCCAGTGATTTAAAAGCCATTTCTAACCCAAATTGGATACTAGGAAATTCAATTAATTCTTCTAGTAAAACCTCTAGTCCTAAATTAATATTTGTACAAACCCATTTTAACTTATCTTCATAATCTGGTCTATCATCAATAGATAAGCCTCTAAATAGCCCACATTCTCCTATACCTTGATTTCCATTTAATTCTAAAATAACAAACCAAGTTTCTTTAGTTTTAAGAATACCACGAGATGTTCCGCTAGGTTGTTTAAAGTTAAGAATATACTTTTTGTAAGATGCTTTCATAATCAGGGCTATAAAAATAAGCATTACTAATAAAAAAGGGTGTCTTTTTTAGGTTTAAGACACCCTTTTTAAAATCTAAAACTAAACTAAAACTACTTTTTATAAATATTACTGAATAAAATCAACTTTACCGCTTTCCATATCATAAACTGCTGGCACAATTTTTATTTGTCCTTCATTCTCTAATTGAGCCATTTTAGGTGATCTTTTTCTAATATCCTCTACAGTTTTTATGGCATTATTTTGAATAACATTATTGGTGAAAGCCGTATTCTTAGAAGATACTTCACCCTGCTTATCTGTAGCTTCTACTGATGGCTTTATCTCGTTTAATAAATCATTTAAAGCATTCATATTCATTGAAGCCGCATCTGTATTATCAATAGCGTGTTTAACTGCTCCGCAAGCTGTATGCCCCATCACTATAACTAATTTTGATCCTGCAACAGCAGTAGCAAATTCCATTGAGCCTACAATATCTTTATTCTCGATATTTCCTGCTACACGAGCCACAAAAATATCTCCAATACCTAAGTCAAATACATCTTCTACAGGAACCCTACTATCTACACAAGATAACACGATAGCCTTTGGATATTGACCAATGGTTGCCTTTCTACGTTGCGCGGAATGGTCGCGACGAGTTAAATTATTAGTCATAAAGTTTTCATTACCTTTTTTTAAACGACCAATAATTTCATCAGGCGACATATTAGCTTGCTCCTCTGCTGTAAGTATACTTTTAACAGCTGCTTGTTCAATTTCTGGCTCTACAATTTTAGATTCAGATACTACATCTTTTTTGTTTTCTTCACAAGAAATAAAACTGAGGCATATTAATGCCATTAACATTGTTTTTAAACTCTTTTTCATAGCTATATATATTAAAGGTTAATATTAAATTTTTAAAAATTATGATGAAAACTTAGCTGTAATTGCCCTTTTCCCCAGTTAACCGTTTTTTGATTCATCCAACCTAACTGGAATCTTTGTCCTGGTTTTAAAACATAACCCAAGCCTAGATATGTTCTATTTCTATCAAATAATTCTACTGATTGATTATTACCAATGTTAGTTTGTCCATTAATAAAAAGCTCATTATAGAAAGCAGCATAAATAGCATCTTTGGTTAAATCCTTTTTATTAAAAGGTATGTTTATAAATAGATTATACCTGTAACGTGTTCTAAAATCTTGATTTTCTACAAATCGTTGCTCATACCTAAACCTATGAGTTAATAAAACTCTACTAAGCAAACGTTGTGGAAAAAGAGCTTCTTGATAAATTCTATTTTCACTTGTTGTATCGTCACTATCACCAAAAGTTCCAGTTGTAATGTTAGCGTAACCTAATGTTAACAATAAATTTGAATCTTTTGGAGTGTATGTTAAACCTGTTCTTAATAATAGTTGCTCTAAATCACCAATAGTATTCCAATTTCGATATTGTAAATCTCCTTGTATTCCAAATTGGCTATTTTCAAACTGTTTATTGAAGAAGTACATATACCATGCACCTGTTTTTGATTGATCTATTTGCCCTTGACAAATAAAACTTGACAACGCAATTAATAATAATAGTTTATATTTCATTTTTAATTGTTTTAATCTCTATTGTAAAAGTAATACTATTAAATATAAAAATAAAAATCCCCTTATTTCTTTTGCTTATGTAGAAATAGATAAATTAAATAAAGGGAATAAATAACTATATCTCTATAGATTGGCCAATTTTGAGAAGGGTAAGTGATTTTAACTCTGCATCAAACTTTGCTTTTGCATTAACTGAGTCAATTTCTATATAACCAAAGGTATCATAATGATAACCAAGTATATTATCACATTTTAAAAAATCTGATGCTATCATAGCATCATTGACGCCCATTGTAAAATTATCACCTATAGGTAAAATTGCTAAGTCTAAATCGTATTTATAGGCTTTAGGAATTAATTTCATATCGTACGTTAAAGCTGTATCACCAGCAATATAAATCGTTTTTCGTTTTGTTTTAATAACAAATCCCCCTGGTTGTCCACCATAACTTCCATCTGGAAAAGACGATGTATGTATAGCATTAACATACCGTACGTTTCCAAAATCAAAATTCCATTGTCCCCCGTGATTCATAGGGTGACCAGTTATACCTAATTTTTCATAATGCGAAACAATTTCGTAATTAGAAATTATTTTTGCTCCTGTTCTTTTGGCTATGCTTTCAACATCTAATATATGATCTTGATGCGCATGCGTAACCATTATATAATCTGCTGCTAAAGTATTTATATCTATTTCAGAAGCTTTCGGATTTCCTGTAATGAAAGGATCGACTATTATATTGATATCATCAATTTGAATACCTAGGCTTGCATGACCGTAGAATGTAATTTTCATCTGTTAAAAAGGTAAAATATGTTATTTAGTAAATTTACTAAAACGGAAGTAAATGTCCAATTCCCATTAAAATAGCCAATAGTACAGTTGTTAGTGCTAATTTTTTTAACTCCGGATCTAATAATTTTGGGTCTATATTGTTATTTACTCTTTTTAAATGAAGAAGCAAAGGTATATATGTTATCGTAAAAATTAAATTATATGCAGATGTATAGTAAAAAACAGCAAAAATAGCAGATAATAGAATAGCCCCAATAACCAAAATATTATGATATAATTTTATTTTTCTTTCACCTAATTTAACAGCTAAAGTTATCTTGTTTGACTTAGCATCAGATAATCTATCTCTCATATTATTTAAATTTAAAACAGCAGTACTTAAAAGTCCTATTGTACATGCTGGCAATAACGTAACATGGTTAAATTCTTTTGCAAATAACACATAACAACCTACAACACTTACAAGACCAAAAAAAACAAACACAAATAAATCACCTAAACCTCTGTAGCCATAGGCATTATCACCCATTGTATACTTAACAGCTGCAATAATTGACCCTATTCCAAGTACAAAGAAAAATAAGGTGTAAAAAAAGTGCTTTACTCCAAAAGCGCTAAATATTAGCATAAAAGCACACACTATTGAAATAACAATATTTACTTTGATAGCGTTTAGTAATTCTTCTGGTGAAATTTGTCCAGACTGAATAGCGCGCTCAGGTCCAATTCTCTCATCATTATCAGTGCCTTTCATACCATCACCATAATCATTAGAAAGATTAGAAAGGATTTGAAAACTCAATGTTGTTAGTATAGCTAGTAAAAATATATCCCATTGAAATACACCATCATAATAAGCTAAACATGCTGCCAATATTATTCCTGCTAATGAAAGTGGTAAAGTTCTTAACCGCATTGCAGAAATCCAAATAGAAATGTTTTGCATCACGGAATCCATTTTTTATCAAAATTAGGTTTACGCTTTTCTAAAAAAGCATCTCTACCTTCTTTTGCTTCATCGGTCATATAAGCCAAACGTGTTGCTTCTCCAGCAAATACTTGTTGACCAACCATTCCATCATCTGTTAAATTCATGGCAAACTTGAGCATTTTTATAGATGTTGGTGATTTTCCCAATATTTCTTGAGCCCATTCATAAGCAGTACTTTCTAATGCTTCATGTGGTATAACAGCATTAACCATTCCCATCTCGTAGGCTTCTTGAGCAGAGTAATCTCTGCCTAAGAAAAATATTTCTCTAGCCTTTTTTTGCCCTACCATTTTTGCTAAATAAGCTGAACCGTAACCGCCATCAAAACTGGTAACGTCTGCATCAGTTTGCTTAAAAATAGCATGTTCTTTACTAGCTAGTGTTAAATCGCATACAACATGTAAACTATGTCCGCCACCAACAGCCCAACCCGGAACCACAGCAATTACTGCTTTAGGCATAAAACGAATTAATCTTTGAACTTCTAAAATATTTAAACGGTGATAGCCATCTTCACCTACATAGCCTTGATGCCCTCTTGCTTTCTGATCGCCTCCACTACAAAATGAATAAACACCATCTTTTGTTGATGGCCCTTCAGCAGATAGTAATACTACTCCGATGTTTACATCTTCATTAGCGTCATAAAATGCATCATATAATTCACTTGTAGTTTGCGGACGAAATGCATTTCGAACGTTAGGTCTATTAAAAGCTATTCTTGCAACACCATTACACTTTCTATAAGTAATATCTGTATATTCTTTAACAACTACCCATTCAGGTTGATTCATACTAATTTGTTTTAGTCAAAAATAAATTTATTTCGTCAAACAAACGATTTCATATCAAAACTTTTTCAGTAATATAAAGTGATTTTAATAAGATAACCATTCAAACATTATTTGTTTTTATTAAAAAACCAATAAAAAAAATTATAAATATTTATGCTTTAGGTATTTTTTTAAGTCTCAAATTGAATATACCATAAAAATATAAAATAGGTATAAGTACGTATTGTCTGTAATACAATAATTACTAATTTTGTCCTAAAATAACCAGATATTAACATGTTATTGACAAATATTTGTTTTTTATCGAATAAAAATGTATTTTGTCGAACTTTTAAACCCAATTGCCTATGTTATTAACAATTACTCTAATTCTTTCTGGACTTATAATTATCAACTTATTACTACTTAAATACAGTTGTAACAAAACGGTTAAATCATCAAAAAATGATAAAAAACCAGTTGTTTTAAGAACACGTATTACAATGCCAACTGCATCGCAAACATTAGCTCCTACAGGTAGTTAAAAAATCAAGGTGACTTTATTATTTTCTTCGGGTCTTAATTACAAATACCTGAAATAAATATATACTATGCTTTATCTTATTTTTCTAGTTGCGTCAATAACTTTTACACTATTTTTTCTTTTACACGTAAGTGTTAGGAATAAGAATCGGTAAGCAATTACCAGTTTATTGAATTCTGTCCTTGACTTTCCAACCATGCATTGGTTTTACTAAACGCCATATTGCCAAACCAATAACCTCTATTAGCGCTTAATGGTGAAGGATGTCCCGAAGTAAAGACCCTGTGCTTGCTCTCATCAATTAACTTTACTTTCTTCTTAGCATAACCGCCCCACAATAGAAATACAACATTTTCCTTTCTATTACTGATTGTTTTAATAACAGCATCTGTAAAAACCTCCCATCCTCTTTTTTGGTGGCTTCCAGCTTGATGCGCTCTAACTGTAAGTGTTGCATTTAGTAATAATACGCCTTGATCTGCCCAATGCTCTAAATTTCCACTTTTTGGATATGGATTACCTAAATCTTTTTCTATTTCTTTAAAAATATTGATAAGAGAAGGTGGATGAGACACACCATCATTCACAGAAAAGCATAAACCATTGGCCTGCTTTGGTCCATGGTAAGGGTCTTGACCAATAATGACTACTCTACAATCATTAAAATGACAATGATTAAATGCATTAAAAATTTCGTTACCTGGAGGATAACAAGTATGATTTTTATATTCAGACTTAGTAAAATTAACTAAATCAATAAAGTAAGGCTTACTAAATTCTACTTTCAGATGTTGTTTCCAACTATCATGAATATCAACTTCCATATAAAATTCCTAATTAAAAATTCGTACCAACAATTCTTTTAATAAATCTCCTTGCGGAACTGAGTTTGAGCCCACCCCTTTACTCTTTACATCAAACTCTCTTAGAGTCGATACTACCGAACTCACTTTTCGCATAGGGAAATTTCTAGCAGCACCAATATATTCATTAACAAAATATGGATTGATTTTTAAAGCAGAAGCAACACTCCTTGGCGACTTATCCTTTAATCCATGAAAATGAAGTAATTGCGAAAAGAAGTTAAACAAAAGCGATACCGTAACAACCATTGGATTATCTTTTGGATTGTCAGCAAAATAGTTTACAATTTTATATGCTTTAACCGTATTGCGCGCTCCAATAGCTTTTCGTAACTCAAAATTATTATAATCTTTACTAATTCCTATATTTTCCTCAATATGATCGGGTGATATTTGAGTGCCCTCAGGCAGAATAATTTGAAGCTTTTCTAACTCATTATTTATTTTACTTAAATCAGTACCTAAAAATTCAACTAGCATTTGAGCTGCTTTTGGAGAAATCGTATATTTCTTTGGAGATAACACCCTACGAATCCAATCAGCCACTTGATTCTCATAAAGCTTTTTACTTTCGTAAACAATACCTGTTTTTTTTAGTGTTTTATATAATGCTTTTCGCTTATCAAGTTTTTTGTATTTGTAATTTAACACCAAAATGGTTGTAGGCTGCGGATTTTCTGCATACTTAGCAAGCTTTTCAATGGTACGCGCTAAATCTTGAGCTTCTTTAACAATAACCACCTGATGTTCTGCCATCATTGGAAATCGTTTAGCATTACTAATTATATCCTCAACCGAAACATCTCTACCATACAATACCATTTGATTAAAACCGCGTTCTTCTTCAGCTAAAACCGAACTCTCAATAAAATCGGAAATTTTATCAATATAGTAAGGCTCCTCTCCCATCAAAAAATAGATAGGTTTCAGGTTTTTATTTTTAATATCGGTAACTAATTGTTTGACGTTGTCCAAATCAGAATAAAAATTTCTTTCAAAATCACATGATGTGATATTATAATGATAAATTTGTGAAGTGCAGCATTTGAATTTTCCAACATACACATTTCGATTCAAAAATAACGAAAATAAAGTTTCTATTTTCGATAGTATTCGCAAAAAATTTGTGGTTTTACAACCCGAAGAATGGGTACGTCAGCATTGTGTTCAATTCTTAATTCAAGAAAAGGGCTATCCAGAATCTTTAATTAATGTTGAAAAAGAACTCACTATAAACAGTTTAAAAAAACGCTACGATATTGTAGTATTTAATCCAGATGGCAGTATACATATCATCGTAGAATGTAAGGCACCAAAAATAAGTATTAATCAAAATACATTCGATCAAATAGCGCGTTATAATTTAGAGTTAAATGCATCTTTTCTTATGGTAACCAATGGATTAAATCATTATTATTGCCAAATGGATTTTGAGAATGAACGCTATCAATTTTTAAAAGATATTCCAGAATATATAAAATGAAAATAGCCATTGTCATATTAAACTGGAATGGAAAAAAACTACTCGAACAGTTTTTACCTTCGGTTATCGAATATTCAAAAAATGCAGCAATTTATGTTGCGGATAATGCATCTTCGGACGACTCTGTAAATTTCATAAAAACCACATACCCTATAATTACTATTATTCAAAACAAAGAAAATGGCGGTTATGCAAAAGGCTATAATGATGCATTAAAACATGTGGAAGCAGATATTTTTTGCCTTTTAAATAGCGATGTGGAAGTGACTCCAAATTGGTTATCACCTATCATACAAACTTTTAATAATGATGACAATACTGCTATTATTCAACCCAAAATATTAGATTACAAAAACAAATCGTATTTTGAATATGCAGGAGCTGCAGGCGGTTTTATTGACAAATATGCCTACCCTTATTGCAGAGGAAGAATTTTTAATACTCTAGAAAAAGACCAAGGGCAATACAACGATACCTCAGAAATCTTTTGGGCTTCAGGTGCTTGTTTATTTATTAGAACAAAATTATTTAGAGCACTAAATGGTTTTGATGAATCCTTTTTTGCACACATGGAAGAAATAGATTTGTGTTGGCGTGCAAAAAACAATGGCTACCATGTAAAATATGTAGGTGCATCAACAGTCTACCATGTTGGAGGTGCAACATTAAAAAACACCAACCCCAAAAAAACATTCTTAAATTTCAGAAATAGCCTTTTTACACTTACAAAAAATGCTAATGGATTTGTACTAGGAAAAGTATTTATTCGCCTCATTCTAGATGGTATAGCTGCTTTAAAATTTCTGCTAGAATTTAAACCAAAACACACTTGGGCAATCTTAAAAGCACATTTCAGTTATTATTCGCATTTAAACAGGCTATTAAGTCAAAGAAGTATCTTCAAAAGCAAAATAAAATACTATCAAAGAACATCTATAGTGTTCGATTATTTCGTAAGTAAAAAAACGAATTACAAAAGTTTATAACTCGTTAGTAAAAGTTTTGTTAAAATGTTTAAAAACACTGATTTTTATATACTTTTGTACTAATATTTTAGAAAAAATTAATCCTTAATAATAATCATGAAAAAAATTCTATTACTTAGTGTATCTGCCATGTTGTTTTTAAGTTCATGTGTATCTAAAAAATTATACACAGATCTTCAAGCAAAACAAAAAGAAACTCAAGATTTACTTAACTCTGCAACGGTAAAATTAAATGCCTGTTTAGAAGATAGAGCTTCTGCATCTGCAAGAGCCACAGCTTTAGAAGAGCAAGTAGCAGATTTACGTAAAAGTAATGACAACCTAACTGTGTTATCTGCAAAAGGCGCTAGTAATGTTGAAAAAACATTAGAAAGCATTAAAGAAAAAGAACTTAAAATAACGCGTTTACAAGATGCACTTACTCAAAAAGACAGTGTAACATTAGCTTTAGTAACAAGCTTAAAACGCGAAGTTGGTATTAACGACCCAGATATTGAAGTTAATGTTGAAAAAGGTGTTGTTTTTATCTCAATTGCAGATAAATTATTATTTAAAAGCGGAAGCTATAATGTAACTACTAGAGCAAAAGAGGTTTTAGCTAAAGTAGCCAAAGTAGTAAACAGCAAACCAGACTTTGAAGCTATGGTTGAAGGCCATACAGATAATGTACCATACAGCAAAGAGCCGTTAATTGATAACTGGGATTTAAGTGTAAAACGCTCTACATCTATTATTAGAGTATTGCAAGAGCTTGGTGTAAACCCAAAACAACTTATTGCAGCAGGTCGTGCAGAATTTGTACCGTTAGTTGATAATGATACTGCAGAAAACAGAGCAAAAAACAGACGTACACGTATTGTTGTACTTCCAAAAATCGATCAGTTTTACGACATGATTGAAAAAGAAATGAAAAACTTAGCTGCTGGTAACAACTAGTAATCTTAAAATATAATTTTAAAAAGCTCAACTACTAAGTTGGGCTTTTTTGTTTTTAAAACTTTGGGCGTTACCCTAAAGGATCAGGCTATCCAGTATATCTTTTTTAAAGGTCTTTGCATGTAATAAACGACGTGGTAATCTGTTAAATTATAGTTCTAAACCAAAAATTAATGTTTTCGAGTTTTAAAAAAGGATGCCGTTTCTCCCGATAGCTATCGGGACTAGCGCGGTCTTATAAACTCCATTTAAATTAGCAACTATGATTTAAGCAATTACTTGATTTTATAAAAAAATTCTGCTACCTTCGTTTAACAACCGATAAGTTTCATTGAAACGGAAACTTATATATGTATTAGGCACAAGCTGAAAACCACCTCGAATAAAAAACTTCAAAAAAAAGTGTAATAAAAACTTCATCTGCTAATCTAAAGAGTAAATCATTCAAAAAATTAGATGAAGAAAACAACAATAATTACACAAAAATCATTTCAGACTTCTCATAAGATCAGTTCGATTTACCATAGTACTTTTGCTGAATTTTATGAAAAATAAAGAAAAATATTTTGACCAAATCTATGTAGATTTAAAAGATAAAATCTATCGTCTTTGCTTGGGTTTTATGGGAAATAAAACTGATGCTGATGACCTATTTCAAGAAGTTTTAATTAGAATTTGGAAAAGTTTAGACAATTTTAGACAAGAAAGTTCAATTAATACTTGGGTTTATAGAATAACAACAAATACTGCTCTGTTATCAATAAATAAAATCAATAAATCTAAATATAGGGAAACAAACCTATTACCCAATAATTTAAAAATAGAAACTACTCAAGTAGTCGAATCTGAAAAACAAGACCAGATTAAAAAATTGTATCAAGCTATTTCAACTTTAAAAGAAATTGACAGAATAATAATCAGCTTACTATTAGAAGATAATACCTACAAAGAAATAGCGGAAATAACAGGTATTAGTATATCTAATGTAGGTGCAAGAATAAACAGAATTAAGAAAAAATTAATCACTAGAATTTAAGGAAATGGAAACACAAATAATAAAATGGAAAAATATGTGGCAAGAACAAAAATCAAATACACTTGAATCGAATGAACTTATTGAAAGGTTAAATCAAATGGAAAGAAATGCAAAAAATCAAAGAACAAAGTTAGTAATTGTATCAATCATTCTTATTACGGCTTGTTCAATTGGAATATCTGAATTATTAGCAAACACCTATTATTTAGTATCCTTTGCAATGTTATTAATTGGTGTTTCATTAAAACTAATACCTCTTTATAAAAACAAATATGAAATTATTTCTAATGAATCTGATTTTAACAATCGTGACTTCATAAAAAACTTGACTAAAAAAATGGATTACAGCACTAAACATTTGTTAATATATATGTCAGTAATAATAATAGCGATAAATATTGCATTGCTTGGTCTAAACGAAAATGGAACAATATTTAATTTTGAGATTAACAACGAAAATCGAATATTTTTTCATTTAGCGACAGTCATTCTTTTTGTTATAGCTTATATCAATAATAAAAGAAATCTAGATGTCAACAGAAGAAAAACGTTCAATTTGATTTCTGATTTGGAGAATAAGAACTAAAAGCCATTGCCTAACAAAGTACTGTGGTAAAAATCAAGTAAAATTCACTTAATTTTTAGCCAACACACTTCTATAAGTATTATCATATATTAATCCTGATTTTGCAATTGCAAAAGCTTGTTTTAACAGCTTATTACAAATTGCAATTAGTGCTAGTTTTTTACGCTTTCCTTTGGCTACTAAACGCTCGTACATTTCTTTACAAGCTTTGTTGTACTTACATGCATTTAGACTACACATAAACATTAAATTACGAAGCTTTTGGTTTCCTATTTTACTAATTCTTGCGCGACTATTTACACTCGTTCCACTTTGTCTAATTATTGGTGTTAATCCAGCATAACTGCATAGCTCACTTCCGCTTTTAAAACGATTAAATCCGTCTGTCAAAACAATTAAAGCTATTGCTGTTTTTCTACCTATTCCTGGAATGGTTTCTATTCTTGTTAAAACATCTTTATAAACTTCCCTTACCATTTTCAACAACTTATCTTCTAATGTCTCTATTTCTTTTTCAATATGTTTTAAGCTACGTTTTAATGAGCGTAAAACATCAATACTTGGCTTACCCAAAACTTCTTCGCCATGTATTTTGTTTTTTAGCATAGTGCTCTGTTTTGTATATACTGATAGCGCTCTGGCTATTTGAAGACATGCTTTTTGATGTTTTGAATTACCTTTCCAAGGTTTTAAATCTACCTGTTTTGCATACTCACAAATTAAGTTTGAATCACTCTTATCTGTCTTTATTTTAGATAGCTTCATCTGAATAAATCGTTTTACTGCTAATGGGTTTTCTACAGATACTTTTATACCTGATTCAAGTAAATGATAGGACAACTGGTAATGATAATAACCTGTAGCTTCCATTACACAATGACTTGTAGTATCTAAGAGTTTTGTGAACTTTTTAAAGCCCGTTAATGTGTTTTTAAACTGATAGTAATTACCATCAGAATCTGTAACATCGAATACTAAATGACTAATGTCGATTCCAAAATATTTAATATCTTTATTCATAACAAAATGTTTTACGAAAGGACAAGCTAAACGAGTTTCTACGACTTAAAATCGAGGTCTAAAAAGCCTCATAGAACCGTACGAAATCTGTGTAGTAAAAGAGAAGGGATTTTCAATGTTGACCAAGTCTTAAGCTTCTGCGTGTATATTAACCTTATTCCTCTCTTTTGTCTTTTCTATTTATTTATCTAATTTAATAGATTGTAAACTTAAGATGTGTATAATTCATTGCTAGTTAGAGCCTACTTACGAAAGTCCTCGCGGACTTTGCACTGCCCCCAAAAAGTTAGACCCTATTTGAGGGTGTTTTTATGTCAAGAAAAGTTAAACACGTAACGAAATCACACACAAACACGTTAAACGAACTTCTCAAAAAATCGAATTTTTATGAATTAAAAACTCTGATAGCTAACAAACCTGCGCTAGGGATTGCAGCGGCAGCTTTTGGCGAGGTGGTCCCGATAGCTATCGGGAAGCCAAAACTATTAGCGTAAAGCCCGACCTCCCGATAGCTATCGGGATGGTAGCGCCCAAAACATTTAAAAAATCTCTAAACTCCCCTTGCCTTCTCTAATTACGGTTGGAGCATCTGTTGATAAATCGATAACCGTTGATGCTTCGTTATCGCCGTAACCGCCATCAATAACTAAATCGACTAAATCTGCCCATTTTTCTAAAATAAGTTCGGGGTCTGTGGTGTATTCTAGAACTTCATCTTCATCATGTATTGAGGTTGAAATTATAGGGTTTCCTAATTGTTTTACAATATCTAACGCAATGTTATTATCTGGCACCCTAATACCCACAGTTTTCTTCTTTTTAAAAGGATTAGGCAACGATTTTGAACCTGGAAGAATAAACGTATATGGTCCAGGAAGTGCGCGTTTTAAAATTTTAAATACTGAGGTGTCAATCTGCTTTACATAATCGCTTAGATTACTTAAATCGTGACAAATAAAAGAAAAATTAGATTTTTCTACCTTAACACCTTTTATTCTAGCTACACGCTCCAGAGCTTTTATATTGGTTATATCGCAACCTAAACCATAAACCGTATCGGTTGGATAAATAATTAATCCGCCTCTTTTTAAAACCTCAACCACCTTACTTATCTCTTTTGGATTTGGGTTTTCTTCATAAATTTTTAAAAATACAGCCATAGCAATTCAACTTATCTAATGGTTACAAAGTAAATATATCTTTATTTTGCGAGATTGATAAAGTTTGTGCTTCAAAATTTAGTTTTAGTAAAATAGTCCTCTTAAAAAAGCATAAAGTTTTCATAAATATTAGACTGTGAGTATTATTCTGTAACATTTCGTTTTTAATTTAGTCTTAATAATATGCTAAGGCAACTCATCAATATTATATTTCTCACTATAAGTATCAATTTTGTACTTGCTACAAACGATACAAAAAACCCCATACTTTTTACTCAAGCGGAAGTAGTAAATGAGTACACCACACGAATTCCTTTCAAATTAATAGACCACCTAATAGTTGTAAAAGCGCAAATTTTAAACCAATCAGGAAATTTTATTATTGATACAGGTTCTGAAACACTTATTTTAAATCAAGTTCATTTTCCTAATGTTTACAATTATCAAAAAAACAACCAAGAAAGTTCTGGGGTACTACATTCCGTCGAGAACTCGTATGATAAACAGATAAAAGAATTTGTACTTCAAAATTTTAAACTAGAGAATAAAAAGTCTCATGTTGTAAATTTATCGCATATAGAAAGGAGTAAAAAAATTAAGCTTCTAGGTGTTATTGGTTATAATATACTAAAAGATTATGAGGTTTTTATTGATATTCACTTAAACCAGATTACGCTCAGTAAGGTTGATGCTTTAGGTAAAAAGCTAGATAAAAAAGTATATTTAGAAAAAATTATTGACAGTCTAGACTTCAAGCTAAAAAAACATACTATAGTTGTTAACGGCACTATTAATAATCATAGCGTTAAACTAGGATTGGATACCGCTGCAGAATTTAACCAGATTAATAAGAGCATTAATAAAAAGGCTTTAAAGTACTTTATTCCTAAAAAACGGCTTAGGCTAAGAGGAATAAGCAATAAAAAGATTGAAGTTTTGGCAGGGAAATTGCACCGTGTTAAACTGAGCAAATCTACTTATTTTGGTCCCATGTTAACTGTTTTAACTAATTTAAGTAAAATGAACGAAGCCTTCGGGACCCATTTGGATGGTATTTTGGGATATGAGTTTTTTGTACAAAAAAGAACCATCATAAATTATAAAAAAGAAAAACTGTACTTTATAAATTACCCATTGAATTACAAGTGAGAAAGATAAAACTACATATTATCTATACAATTATTGCTCTTATTAGCCTTAATACCTTTTCTCAGAAGAAAGATTTTAAGGGTTACAGAATTGAAAGCGATAGTGTGGTATTTACTTTTGATGCTAGAGATTATAATAAATTCACTCAAGAACATACAGGACAAATTCATGATTTTCGAGATTTAGAAATAGAAAATGTAGTGGTTTCAGGAGAATTCAACCTTTGGTCTAGAGACCATTGGAAAATGAAAAAAGTTGATGACTATATCTATGAATTAAAGAAGAGTATTTCAGATTTTACAGATGAATTTTCATGGGAGTTTAAATTTGTTATTAACAATTCTCTTTGGGCTGAGCCTTCCAAAAATGATTATAACACAGCTAAAGCTGTAAAAAACGGTAAACGCATTAGAGGTATTTATAATCTAAAAATGTACACCGCCTACCCAAGTAAAACAGGAAATGCCATTTTTAAATTAAAAGGGTTTAAAGATGCTAAAGAAGTTATTTTAGCTGGTTCTTTTAACAAATGGAATGAGAATCTTTTTAAAATGAATAAAACAGAAACTGGCTGGCAACTGAATTTACAAATGAAACCAGATATATATCAATACCGCTATATTGTTGATGGTAAATGGATAGAAGATCCAGGTAACCCCTATAAAACTAAGAATGAATTTGGAGAACACAACTCTGTAATAAACATAAAAGAATACACCGCTTTTAAACTAAGAGGCTATACTGATGCAGAAAAAGTAATTCTTACGGGCTCTTTCAACAATTGGAATGAACAAGAGTTTGTAATGCGAAAAATGGATTATGGCTGGAAATATGTTATTCCATTATCGGGTGGGAAGCATCATTACAAATTTATTGTTGATGGAGAGTGGATTACAGACCCCAACAATACCGTGAAAGAATATGACGGCAATGGGCATATTAATTCGGTTTGTATGGTAAAATAGTTATCGCCTTCTACCTCCTGCCCTACCATCTTGCATACCTTGACCTGCTCCATTTGGTCTATTACCATTGCGTCGCATTTGATTATTTGCTCTACCAGGATTTAGTTCGATTTTGATTTCTTTTTGATAGCTCTTCCAGCGTCTTAATTGATTTTCATCTAGCAATACTTTTAAACTTTTATTAAGCTTTGTTTCTTCTAGCATTACAGACACTATTACGGGTTGCAATTTCTCTCTAACTAAACCACGAATATCTTTCATTTTACTCCTATCTCCGCTAGCTTGTATGGACTTCATAACATCATTCATATACACATTAAGAGTATCAAAATTTTCTTTATTTAGTAGTGCAATTTCATTAATGGCGTTATTATATTTTGCAATTTCTGAACTCACATTTGTAACTAAAGCTTCATTCTTTTTCTTAATCTTTATTTTCTTGATGGCCTTATCAATATCATAGTTAAACACACCTGCAAATTTTGAAGCATCAAATTTAGGCCTTTCTTGACGTTGCTGCTGTTGGCCTCCTCCACGATTTTGTCCGCCCATAGCGCCTCCTCCTTGACCGCCACCACGCTGTGCATAAGCTAAACTGAAACTAAAAACGGAAAGTATTAAAAGAATATTTTTCATAAAATCTAATGGTTTATTTATGATTTAGATGCCATCTTTTAAAAAAACTAGCGCGCTTTACAGGGAATTTAAAAAAAAAAAAATTGCAACATAGTAGATAAAAAAATCAGCCTATAATTTCAAGTTTTGCAAATCGTAATAATAATTTTTTCACACCACCATGTTGAAAATTAATTTCTGCTTTTATGTCAGCTCCTGTACCTTCAATTTTCATAACCTCTCCGGTTCCAAAACGAATGTGTTTAACAATATTACCAACAGCCAATTTACTATCAAATAAATTGGTATTACTAGCAGAACTTCCATTTGTTTTGGAAACTGGCTTTAAATTTTTAGGTGTAGTAACTTGAAACTTTTCTGGTTCTTTTTTTGCTGTTTTTCCTTTTTTAAATATGGGCTTTTTAGCTGGCTTATACCTAATTTTATTAGGTTCAACATCACCAAAAATATCAGCCGATAGCATCGGGTTAAACCGTCGCTCTTCAACAGGAGTTATAATGTCTAGATATTGTTCATCAATTTCTTCAATAAATCGGCTAGGTTCAGAGTCTATCAATTTACCCCAACGGTATCTCGATAATGCGTAGGTTAAATAGGCTTGTTTTTCGGCTCTTGTTAAGGCTACATAGAATAATCGGCGCTCTTCTTCGAGTTCACTTCGTGTATTCATGCTCATAGCACTAGGGAATAAATCTTCTTCTAAACCTACAACAAACACATTAGGAAACTCCAACCCTTTTGCTAAATGTATGGTCATTAAAGTAACATGATTTGGATCACCTTTATCTGCATCTAAATCGGTATCAAGCGCAGCTTCTTCTAAAAATTCAGCTAAAGATCCGGTAGTATCAGCAATTTCTTTTTGGTTTTCTACAAAATCTTTAATCCCATTTAAAAGTTCTTCAACATTTTCCATTCGGGTAACCCCTTCGGGCGTACCATCTTTATTAAACTCCCTAATTAAACCACTGGTTCTAGTCACATATTCGGATAATTCAAAAGCATCTGCTGTTTGATTCATCACTTGAAAACTCTCAATAAGTGTTACAAAATTTTGGAGCTTTATTTTTGTGCCTGAATTAACTTTAACATCGGTTTTATCAATGTTTTTCATCACCTCAAAAATGGTTTTCTTGTAACCATTTGCTGCCACTATAAGCTTATCCATAGTGGTTTGCCCAATACCACGAGGCGGAAAATTAATGACTCTTTTTAGAGCTTCTTCATCTGCTGTATTAATAATTAAGCGCAGGTAAGACAGTACATCTTTAATCTCTTTACGCTGATAGAAAGATAAGCCTCCGTAAATTCTATAAGGTATATCCTTATCTCTCAAAGCTTGCTCCATAGCTCTTGATTGCGAGTTGGTACGGTATAAAATGGCAAAATCACTATTATGAAGCTGATTATTCATTTTAGTTTCAAAAATAGTACTGGCCACAAAACGCCCCTCATCACCATCGGTTAAAGAACGATGTACTTTTATTTTTTCACCCTCATCATTAGCGGTCCAAACAATTTTATCAAGTTTTGTTTGGTTTTTATCTATGATGGAATTTGCTGCATTGACTATGTTTTTGGTAGAACGGTAGTTTTGCTCTAACCTAAAAACTTTTACATCATCATAATCTTTCTGAAAATTAAGGATGTTATTAATATTGGCGCCACGAAAAGCATATATACTCTGTGCATCATCACCTACCACACAAATATTCTGAAATTTATCTGAAAGTGCTCTAACAATTAAATATTGTGAATGGTTAGTATCCTGATACTCATCAACTAAAATATACTTAAATCGGTTTTGATATTTTGCTAAAACTTCCGGAAATCGCGTTAGTAATTCATTGGTTTTTAACAACAAATCATCAAAATCCATTGCGCCAGCTTTAAAACATCGCTCTACATATTCTTTATATATATCGCCCATAAGAGGACGTCTAGCCATAGCATCAGCCTCTTTAAGTTCAGGGTTTTGAAAATATGCTCTAACTGTGATTAAACTATTCTTATATGAAGAAATTCTTGACCTTACCTGCTTGTATTTATAAATATCCTTATCAAGCTTCATTTCCTTGATAATAGATGCTATTAATCGATCAGAATCTTGGGTATCGTAAATTGTAAAATTGCTTGGATACCCTAATCTATCAGCTTCAATACGCAAGATTTTAGCAAATACGGAGTGAAACGTTCCCATCCATAAATTCTTAGCTTCACTAGCTCCAACAATAGTTGCTATACGCTCTTTCATTTCGCGCGCTGCCTTATTAGTAAATGTAAGCGATAGGATATTAAACGGATCGATACCCTTACTCATCATGTATGCAATTCTATAAGTAAGCACACGTGTTTTTCCAGAACCGGCTCCTGCTATAACAATCATAGGACCTTCAATCTGAATTGTAGGCTCTAACTGCGCATCATTTAATTGGCTTAAATACTTTTCCAAATCATCTTCAATTTTATCACGTGAAAATAACCAATGTTACGCGTTTTTTGCTTCAGAATTATCAATAATTATAAACAATTCAATGTTATATTAATCTTTAGTAAAATTTGAATATCTTTAAGCTTCAAAAAAATAATCTTTCAATGAAAAACCTATACTTTCTGTTTCTTTTTCTATGTATTTCAGCTTCTATGCTTGCACAGAACCCATTAGAAAAAGCCTTTGCAGATATTGAACAGAAAGTTATTGAATGGCGACGTGATTTTCATCAAAACCCTGAGTTGTCTAACAGAGAATTTAAGACCTCAGAAAAAATTGCGAAACACCTTAAATCTCTAGGCTTAGAAGTGCAAACAAAGGTTGCACATACAGGTGTAGTTGCTATTTTAAAAGGAAATTCAGAAGGAAAAACCATAGCGCTAAGAGCAGATATAGACGCACTCCCAGTTACTGAACGCAATAGTCTACCATTTAAATCTACTTTAGAAACTGTGTTTTTAGACAAAAATACTGGTGTTTCACATGCCTGCGGACACGATGCCCATACAGCTATTTTAATGGGAGTTGCAGAAATCCTTTCAAAAAATAAAGACAGAATAAAAGGTACTGTGAAATTTATTTTCCAACCTGCAGAAGAAGGTCCTCCACCCGGAGAAGAAGGCGGATCTAAACTCATGATAAAAGAAGGTGTTCTAAAAAATCCAGAGGTAGATGCTATTTTCGGATTGCACATTCGTTCTGGTGTTGATGTAGGACAAATTCATTACAAACCCGGAGGCGCTATGGCAGCTGTTGAACGTTTTACAATTAATGTAAAAGGAAAACAAACCCATGGTTCTGAGCCTTGGTTGGGTGTTGATCCTATTCTTATTTCAGCAAAAATTATTGATGGACTTCAAACGATTATAAGTAGAGAATCTGAACTTACTAACGAAGCTGCTGTTATTAGTATTGGAAAAATAACAAGTGGGGTAAGGTTTAATATTATCCCAGAACATGCAGAACTTATTGGGACGGTTAGAACACTAGACCCAGACATGAAAAAGCATATTATGAAGCGCATGGAGGAAATGATTACCACAATAGCCAAAGCCTATGGCGGGGAAGCTTCAGTTACCTTTGAAAATTTTACTGCTGTAACTTATAACGATCATAAATTGGTAACTAAGATGTTACCATCTTTAGAACTAGCCGCGGGAAAAGAAAATGTAACTCAGATAAAAGCTGAAACCATCGGTGAAGATTTTTCATATTACCAAGAGAAAATACCTGGGTTTTATTTCTACTTAGGCGGAAAACCAAAAAACGCTACTAAACCACCACTCCATCATACACCAGATTTTATGATTGATGAAGGTGGACTACTTTTAGGCGTTAAAGCATTAACTCAAATAACTTTTGATTTTTTAAATAATTAACATGGATTCAATACTAGATTTTTTATCGAATATAGCATGGTGGGGCTGGATTCTTATTTTTCTTATATTCATTGCTATTCGCGATATTTTTTTTCAGAAAAAACATACTATAAGCCACAACTTTCCTATAGTTGGACACTTACGATATTGGTTAGAAAGTATTGGTCCTGAAATGCGTCAATATTTTGTAGCCAACAATCGTGAAGAACTGCCATTTAACAGAATTGAGCGTGGTTGGATATATGCTTCAGCTAAAAAAGAAAATAACTATGAAGGTTTCGGTACCGATAGAAATATTTACGAGCATCAGCATATATTTATAAATAATGCAATGATGCCTTATAAACTACCAGAAAACCATCCTAATAAAACAGACAAAGCTTTTTTACCTTGTGCCAAAGTTATGGGTAAATTTAACAAGCGGAAGAGGCCATATAGACCTGCATCAATAATTAATATTTCTGCTATGAGCTATGGCTCCTTATCAGCAAAAGCTATTGATTCTCTTAATAAAGGCGTAAAGATTGCTGGTGCCTACCACAATACAGGTGAAGGTGGTTTATCCCCTTACCACAGAAATGGTGGTGATGTAGTTTTTCATTTTGGCACAGGTTACTTTGGGGTTCGTGCTAAAGATGGAGGATTTTCTATGAAAAAATTGATAAAACTTGTTGAAGAAAATCCTTTTATTCGAGCTATTGAAGTAAAATTATCTCAAGGTGCTAAACCTGGAAAAGGTGGTGTATTACCTGGTGCTAAAATAACTCAAGAGATTGCTGAAATTAGAGGTGTTGAAGTTGGTAAAGATGTATTGTCTCCTCCAAACCATAAAGCGTTTTCTAATGTACCTGAAATGATGAGTTTTATTGAAGATATTGCAGAAAATACGGGATTACCGGTTGGTATTAAAGCAGCAATTGGAAAACTAGACCAGTGGGAAGAACTTGCTGATATTATGGTAAAAACTGGTAAAGGACCAGATTTTATATCCATTGATGGTGGTGAAGGCGGAACGGGAGCTGCACCACCAAGTTTTGCAGATCACGTTTCCCTGCCGTGGGTTTATGGCTTTAGTGATGTATATAAACTTTTTAAAAATAAAGGATTAACAGAACGTATTGTATTTGTTGCTAGTGGTAAATTAGGCTTTCCCGCTAAAGCTGCCATGGCATTTGCTATGGGTGCAGATTGTATTAATGTAGCTCGTGAAGCTATGATGAGTATTGGTTGTATTCAAGCGCAGATATGTCATACTAATCGCTGTCCTGCAGGTATAGCAACCCAAAGTAAATGGCTTCAAAATGGTATTAATGTTCCTTTAAAGTCTGAGCGTTTAGCTCAATACTTTAGAACCTTTAAAAAAGAATTTATTGAGATTACTCATGCAGCTGGTCATGAGCACCCTTGTCAATTTACCATGAAAGATATTGAAATGAATGTTGGTGACCATAACCTTTCTAAAGAATTAGATGGTACTTACATGTACTCAAAAACACCAGTACCATTTGCTAGTATGCAAGATTTGAAAGATTGTTTATATTTGGGAGGTCATCCAAATTAAATTAAACAAAGTTAAACTATGGACGTTAGTCGAATTATTGATCTTTTCTTTTACATAATTCCCTCAGTAATTACAGGTGTAATTGCTTATTACTTTTTTAGAGAACACACAAAAAATGAAGATGGTAGACGCCGATTTTTATTAAAAAAAGATTTACAAGTAAATGCGATGCCACTACGTTTACAAGCTTATGAACGTATGGCACTTTTTTTAGAACGCATCTCTCCTGCTAAATTATTAATACGAGTAACACCAAACTCCTCAATTAAAGAGGATTATGAAGCCTTACTTATACAAAGTATTGAGCAAGAGTTTGAGCATAATTTATCTCAGCAAATATATATAAGTGATAAATGTTGGAGTATTGTTGCCACAGCTAAAAACGCCACAATTCAACTTATAAGAAAAGCTGGTATGTTAGAAAAAACAGATACAGCAAATAAATTACGAGAAGTTGTTTTAACCGAAATGATGGAACGCCCCTCTCCTAGTGATGCAGCGCTTTCTTTTATTAAAGAAGAAGTATCTGATTTATGGTAATGGTGGTAATTCGTCTCGTAACTCATTAGAGCGTGATTGTTCACACTTTTGTTTTGCATAGTAGTATCCTTGTTGCCACCAAGACGTCATTAACTTTTTATTAAATACCAATGAGTTTTCTGTTAATTTTGAAGGTGTATAATACAAGTTAAGCTTAACATCTTTATTTTTAGCTGCTAACTTTCCAATTAAAATATCACTTCGCTCCACCTGATCCAGAAGATGTCCAAATAGATTTATCATTAAAGAAAACGGGTTTTTCCCTAAAACCTTATTATACTGCATACTTTCCGACTCCAAAATAATAGCATCTATCTCAGTAGCACCACGTAATATAGCTTCACGAATGGGAACTACACAACCAAATGCCCCATCAGCATATTCAAATCCGTCCTTTTTCACTAAAGACATAAAAGGAATATAATTACAAGAAATCCAAATCCAATCACAAAACTCATCATAACTAAAGTCCTTTATCGACTTATATTCTACAATATTTTTAGATAAATTGGAAACTGTAACTACAACATCATCTTTAGTTTCCCTTATCATTTGAAACTCTTCATAGGTAAAATGCTTTTTCAAATAACGTCGAAGTGCTTTACTTTCACCAAAGGTGCGTTTCATTTTAATAAACTGCCATAGTGAATTCAAAAAATCGATAGATACAAACTCTCTATTTCCTTTTTTGCGAACTACAAATGGATTAACACTAAAAATATTACTTTGATTAACGTTGGTAAATACCTTATGAATTTTATCAATCTTTCCTGCTGCCAAATGTGGAATTAATAAACTTCCTGTAGAGGTACCCAAAAACATATCATAATCCCGACCTTCTTCTTTAATAAGATATTCGGCAACACCACCTGCATAGGCGCCTTTACTCCCGCCTCCTGAAATTACTAATGCTTTCATTTTTTTTATTCCTAAGGTAAATATAATAAGAAGTAGAATATTAAATACAATCTGAACCAACTAAAACATTCTATTTTTAAACCAAGTGTTTTACATACCCAATATTAGGTATTTTGTAGAAAAATTCAATATATATAAGCAACTGATAGTGCTGCATTCAAAAGAATAATTATTTTAGTATCAGCTATTAATAACCAAACTCTTCTACATGAGAAAGAACTACTTTCTTACAGGTTTCTCGTTTTTTGTAATAACGTTATCTTTATTTTCCTTAAATAAAGTTGAATCAAGAAAAGCAAACCAAAACAACTTTACAGAAGCTTCAAACAGAAAAGCAAATCTATTACTTCCTCCAGACGCGAGTATTTCAGGTTCAACAACGGTTTGCAGAAATGACGCTAGCCCACAAATAACTTTTACTGGGTCTGACGGATCTGCTCCCTATACATTTACTTATACTTTAAACGGAACAACCCAAACCGTAGTTTCAACAGGAGATGTAGCATTAGTAAATGTAAACACTAATACTGCAGGCACTTTTGTATATGAATTGGTGTCTGTAACAGATAATGCAAATGATACCGAAACGGTTACTGGCATAGCAACAGTAGTTGTTAGAGAATTACCCGTTGTAAACTTTTCTTTTGACAACGCAGGAGCTTGCTCTGGCACTTCTGTGAATTTTACTTCTAATATATCAGGAAATGGTCCATTTACATATAGTTGGAATTTTGGAGATGGAGGCACAAGTACAAATAACAACCCATCGCATATTTTTACTGCATTGGGCTGTGGAACCGAAGATTACAATGTTACACTCACGGTTACAGACACCAATGGATGCACAAACTCTATCACTCAAGTTATTACTGTACAAGAAAAGCCACTCCTTGAATTTGAAGATATAGATAGTAGGTTTGACCCATTTAATAATTGTGGCAATAATACAACAGATCCATCATACACTATTAATGTTGGAATTGATAATGTATCACCATGCGTTACTTCATATAATATTGACTGGGGTGATGGAAGTGCGATTGTAACTAACGCTACGTTTCCTGCAACACATACTTACACTCAGCTAGGATCTTTTAATATGAGAATTACAGGTCTTGGAAATAGCTGTGATAATACAGTAACCTATTTAATAAAAAATTCTAGTAATCCAACAGGTTCTATAGTAAATCCTGGAAATACCGTGAATTTATGTACACCAGTACCAGCACTAGATTTCGCTATTGGGTCTTGGGCAACAAATCCACCTGATACTAATTATAATGTTGATTTTGGGGATGGCACTATTGAAAACTATACACAAGCACAACTAGAAGCCTCTCCATATTTTAATGGTGCCGACCCTATAAATTCTCAAAATTTTCCAATTCCTCATATATACACAGAAACAAGTTGCCCTAGTTCATATACGGTTATTTTAACCATTATTACATCCTGTGGACAAACTAACTTAACCGCTGGACCGATAATTACTCTTAGAAAACCAGAAATTGATTTTGAAGACCCTCCTACAAGTTGCGTAAATACTGCTGTGCAATTTAATAACACATCGTTAGATGGCTATAGTAATGATTGTAATATTAATGATGGTTATTACTGGGATTTTGGAGATTCAACAACTTCAAATATGCGTAACCCTAGCCATGTTTACACTACTCCTGGAACCTATACGGTGTCATTATATGGTGAAAACTCCTGTGGAGTTACAAATACTGTTACAAAAACAATTTGTATTGAACCCGAATTAATACCAAATTTTACTTTAAACGCAAATGATGGATGTTCTCCATTAGCCATTCAAACTACGAATACAACAGATTTAAGTTTAAGTTGTGGTGGCGAGACTTATTTATGGGAGGTTGCTTATACTTCTGGTTTTTGCGACACCTTACCAGAACAATGGAGTTTTACAAATGGAACAGATGAAAATTCAGCAGCCCCCTCACTTAGCTTCAATAAAGCAGGAACCTATACTTTAACTTTAACAACTACAAATTCATGCGGGAGTAATAGTACTTTTCAAACTATTGAGGTTAAAAGACCGCCAACAGCAACCATTAATAACATAAATAATTTCTGTGGAACGGCTTCAATTAATCCCGTTGCAAATGTTGATACTTGTGCACCCGCTTCTGAAACAATTACGTATTCTTGGAGTTTCCCGGGAGGTACACCAGCTACTTCTAATACTTTAAACCCAGGTACAATTACTTATACGACACCCGGAGATTATCAGGTTTCCTTTAGCGTTACAAATGATTGTGGTACTACAACAGAAACAGAAGACTTTACGGTTAATCCAATTCCTTCAATAACAAACACAAATCTTACACAAACTATTTGTTCTGGAACCGATACTGCAGAAGTTATTTTAACCTCAGATATTACGAATACAACATATAGCTGGACTGCCACTGCACCTGCTGGTGTAACAGGATTTATTGCATCTGGTAGTACTGATACCATTCCTGTACAAACTATTGTTAATTCTAATACAACTTCTGAAGATGTTACATTTGTTATAACACCATCTTTGAATGGTTGTGATGGCGCTCCTGTAAATTTAATTATTACTGTTGACCCCGCACCAGCATTTACAAGTCAACCCATATCAGAAACTATATGTATTAACGGAGCCATAACACCATTATCTGTATCTGTAAATGGCCCTGGCACACCTTCCTATCAATGGTATAGTAATACCGTCAATTCTAATACTGGTGGCACGTTAATTAATGGTGAAACATCCGCAACTTATACCCCTCTAAACAACCCTGTTGGCATTACTTATTATTACTGTGTAGTATCATTTACATCGGGTGCTGGTTGTAACGAAATTACGTCCGAAGTCGCTAGAATTGAAATTGTTGAGAACATTCAAATAGACACCAACCCAACCTCTACTCAAAGTATTTGTGTTGGTGGTGATATACCATCAGCATTATCAGTATCTCACTCTGGTGGCACTGGAACGATAACTTACCAATGGTATAGTAATACAGTAAATTCTAATGTTGGCGGAACCATAATTGCAACTGCAACAAATTCAAACTACACACCTACTACTTTTAATACAGCTGGTAATTATTATTTTTATGTAGTTGTAAATCTTAACGGAAGTGGGTGTAGCGGAGTTACCAGCGAGGTTGCAGAAATTATTGCTGTTGAAGACCCTGTAATAACCACGCAACCTTTAGTAACACAAACACTTTGTCAAGGAACTTTACCTCAAGACTTAGAGGTATCAGTATCTGGAGGTATTGGTAGTACTTATGAATATCTATGGTATAGCAATAACATAAATTCCAATACCGGAGGAACCCTTATAACTGGAGCTAATGCTGCCGTTTTTACACCACCAACCACTATTGTTGGAACAACTTACTACTATGTGGTAGTCTCGCAAATGGCGGTAGATTGCAGTGTTATAAGTAATACAGCAGAAGTGAATATAAATGCAGCACCAAATTTTACAAATCAACCAATATCTAATACATACTGCTTAGGAGATTCAATAAATCAACTTTCAGTATCGTATGCTAATGGTGTTGGTACACCAACCTATCAATGGTATTCTAACACGGTAAACAATACTACAACGGGTACTCCAATTGCGGGAGAAACAAATTCAACTTACAATCCGCCACCAACAACTGTTGGCACAATGTATTATTACGTTGTTATTACATTTTCATCAGGAGGATGTACTGAAATCACATCCAATGTTGCTGAAATTATTATAAACCAAACACCTAATATTAGTGATAAAACAGCTATTATTTGTAGCGGAAACGCATTCACTATAACACCAGATAATTTAGGAGGCGATATTACTCCAACAGGCACAACTTATACTTGGACTAATCCTACAATTGTGCCCGCAGGAACTATTACTGGTTCTTCAGATGAAAACACGCCACAAAATAATATTTCGCAAACCTTAACAAACAATACCACAAACCCATCAACAGTAACCTATACCGTTACACCTACATCTGGAATATGTGTTGGCAATACCTTTGAAGCGGTTGTTACCGTAAATCCATCTATCAGTATTACTTTAAATCAAACAAACAGTAATTGCTTTTCTGCCAATGCAGGCGCTTTAGATATCGAGATTTTTGGTGGTGTTCCTTTTTCTGGAGGAAACCCTTATCAAATCTCATGGATTGGTCCAAATGGTTTTTCTAGCAATAATGAAGATATTTTTAACTTAGAACCTGGTGATTATACAGTTACTATTTTAGACGATGGAGGTTGTCCATTTACAGAAACATTTATAATTACTGAACCAGATGAACTTGTATTCTCAAATATTAGTTTCAATCCTGAAACAATTTCTTGTTTTAATGCTAATGATGGTTCTATAGGTATTGAAGTAACTGGAGGCACGACACCTTACTCCTATAGCTGGACTAGAAATGGAACACCCTATTCAAATGATGAAGATTTAATTAATCTGAGTCCTGGCGATTATGAAATTACAGTTACCGATGCAAATAATTGCCCCTCTATAGTTCAAAGTTTTTCTATAGTGGAACCACCAGAACTTAATGTAAGCCTGAACAATAAAGTGGATGTTATTTGTTTTGGTGAAGCAACTGGGGAAATCTATATTGATATTGTTGGTGGTAGACCTACTGAAACATCTCCAGGGGTTTTTGAATACAGTTATTCTTGGACTGGACCTAATGGATTTATAAGCAGTTCTCAAAACCTTATAGGACTAATAGCAGGCACTTATAATGTTACCGTAACCGACAGATCAAATTGTACGGATACCTTGGAAGTGATAATTGACCAATCTGATGAAATTATAATTGATTACACAGCTACAGAAATTGAATGTTATAACGATAATGATGCTTCAATTATAATTAACAACATTTCTGGAGGTAACGCCCCATATACCATTACATGGAGTAATTTAGGGTCAGGATTATCGCAAACCAATTTATCACCCGGAGATTACACCATAACAATAACTGATGATACTAATTGCCAAAAATCTGTAACTGTTACTATTGAAGAACCTCCAATTTTTACTATAAATCCTGTTGTAGAAAACATTTCCTGCTTTGGAGAAAATGATGGACGAATTATTTTAAATCTAGTAGGTGGTATTGATCCCGTAACACTAGTTTGGGATGATGATGCTTCTGCAGGTGTTGAACGAAACAACATTGGTCCAGGAACCTATACCGTAACAATTACTGATGGAAAACCCTGTGTTATAACTGAGACTTTCGTAATTACTGAGCCACTTGCATTATCCCTTTCAGCAAATACTACAGACGCCTTAGATTGTAATGATGCGAATAGTGGTTCAATAAACTTAATTGTAACTGGCGGTACACTTCCGCTAACTTATTCTTGGTCCAATGGTGAAACTACTGAAGATTTAAACAATATCCCTCCCGGAAGTTACTCAGTTGAAGTTACTGATGCTAATAATTGTACCATTTCCGAAAGCTGGGATATTAATAGATTTGACCCTTTAACCATAAACATTAATACTCAAACGGATTTTAATTGCGACACACGATTAGTAAACCAATCCTTTATTGCAGAAGTAACAGGAGGCGTACCACCTTATTCCATTAATTGGTCTAGCGGCACTGTTAGTGGTACTAATGGTGAAATTATGAATACGTCGCAAGACGGCTTAGTTATTATAGATGTTTCTGATAGTATAGGTTGTACTGCAAGTTTATCCTACGATGTTAATATCCCTATTTTGGGAGATGCCGATTTCTCGGTAACATCGAGTGCATTTAGCACCTTTGGTTTTTATTCTATTGAAGACCCTATCCAATTTACAAACAGCTCTACAGGTGATTATACTAATATATCTTGGGACTTTGGAGATGGCAATTTTTCTTCAGAAGAAAACCCTACACACACCTATATAAATGAAGGTACATATAACGTAATTCAAACAGTAACTTACCCATTTGGATGTGTTTATACCAAACAAATGACCATGGTTATTGAAAAAGGATACAGTTTAATTATGCCCAATGCCTTTACTCCCAATGGAGACAATCTAAACGATTACTTTACACCAGAATCCATAGCACTTAATAGTATATCCTTAAATATTTATGATACGTGGGGTAGCCTAATTTATTCTGAAGAAGGTGATAGCATAAAAGGCTGGAATGGAAAAATTAATGATGCTGAGGCAGAAAACGGTAATTACTATTTTACGCTCACCGCAAAAACATTCTATGGTAAAACCATTACACAAAAAGGCGCATTTGCATCCATTAAATAAGCAGTTAGTAAGATGAAGATAAAACTATACACTTTTATGATTTTATGCTGCTTATCATTTAAAATGGAAGCACAAGACCCTATTTTTACGCAATACTTTTTAGTTCCTGAAACACTAAACCCAGGATTTTCAGGATTTGAAGATGCTTCATATTTTGGACTTATACACAGAACACAGTGGCCCAGTCTAGATTTAAGAGTAGATACAGAGTACGTATTTTTCAATTCTTGGATTGAAGATGTTGGCGGTATTGGTTTTAGTATCGTTAATCAGCATGAAAACAACACGAATTACAACCATTTACAAGGAAATGTAAACTTTGCTTATCATGTTGAATTATCCAATGATTGGTTTTTCAGACCTGCTATTGAAGTTGGTTTTGGCGCAAAATCTTTTAATTTTGGAAATCTTGTTTTGGCTGATCAGATAAATATCAATTCCGGAACCATAAACCCAAATTCGTCGGATCCTTTAGCTATGAATGCCAATCGAAAAATTAATTTTGTTGATTTCACTGCAGGTTTTGTATTAGATAAAAAAAATCCACGTAATGACTCTGATTTGTGGTTAGGTGCTGCTGTAAGACACCTAAATAAACCTAATATTTCTTTTGTTGAAAATGGCAATGTTCCATTAGATATTTTCTATTCGCTACATGCGAGTTATAAATTTCCTTATTTGAATCGAAATGACATGCAACTTTCTGCAAACTACATGCAGCAAGGGGAATACAATAGGTTAGACTTAGGAGCCATGGTTAAAATAGACAAACTGATGCTTGGAGCTATGGCTGTAACAAATCCAGCTAAAAACAATTCCAATAGTCATTTACTAACCTCGATTAATGCTTTTGTTGGCTTAGAGTTTGAACAATTGCGATTTGGGTTTTCATATGATATAAATACAACAAACATAGGAAGAACAGATGGTGTTTACGAGTTATCACTCACCTATTTGTCACGTTGTTTAATCTGTCAAAACCCAGCCAATACAGAGCGAAGAAAATAGCATCATTGCAAGGAGACACGATGTAACAATCTTTTTAAATTGAATTCAGTAACAATACTCTAGATTATAATCTATTTGTTATTTTCTTTTTCCAACAAAGTTTTTGCAAACTTTTTAAAGCGCCAATTATGGTGTGTTGTAGCTTGCTTTAAGTTTTCTTTACACACTTCTTCACATGCTTGAATTTGGTCTAGATAAAATAGTGCATTCTGACGAAGTTCAAATCCATATTTCGGACTGGTGTAATTTGTAAGTTCGTTAAGAAACATCTGTTTACTTTCTGATTTGTAATCTTCCGTAATCAAGGCTAGGGTTAACCAAAGTATCCGCAAATTTTTATCACCAAACCCATGAATATCTTTAGTTTTATTAAAATATTTTTCTCGCTCAAGCGGAAAATTTTTCCACAAATTAAACAAAGCTGCTTCTATGGTAATGTATGATTCATCATCTAAAAGAGATTCGTAATCTGATTTTAATTCAATCGGGATTTCTGTTAGTGTTTGAGCGATAGTCTGCCTAATCATTATACCTCTGTTGTCAAATATATCTTTTGGCAAATCTCCCTTTAGTCTTCTAATAACTTCTGACTTTAAATACTTGTTATCTGTAGATTTTATGAACTCAAAACAAGCAGCTTTTAAACTATTACAATCTAATTGTAAAAATCCTTTATAAGCTTTAGAAGTCAGATAAAAAAACGCCTCCATATCTTCATAATTCAAACTTGGAGACTCTAACCATTTATTAACAAAATCACTTAAATCCACTCCACTAGTCTTTTCAACTTCATTAATAAAATCTTTAGTTTCAACATTTTTAAACTGATGTTTTTTTAAATACTGCTTCACACCTTTTTGAAAAGCCTCACCTCCTACTTTTTCTCGTAATAGATGCAATACCCAAGCTCCTTTTTTATAAAATGTTATGCTACTAGATTTTGGATTAAGTAGCGATGTACTTCCTCCTGCTTTGTCCTGTTCTAACAATTCTTGAGCATATTCATATAATCTCCAATAGTAATAATCATCTCCAAAAATATCTCGTTCAGCTAGCAAAGCATAATAGGTTGCAAAACCTTCTTGTAACCAATGATGCGTACCAGAAGTTTCAGTAACTAAATCACCAAACCATTGGTGTGCCAATTCATGAGCATTAACGTTGACATAATTTTTATCTACAAACGCAATAGAATCAATTACAAAGCTATCCGCAAAAATAGTGGCACTTGTGTTCTCCATACCTGCATATAGAAAATCTTTAACTGGCACTTGCTTATAGTTTTGCCATGGATACGGCACACCTATTTCTTCTTCAAGAAAATCAAACATACGCTTGGTATAGCGATAAGTAGGCTCAAATTTTGAATGATCTTGAGGGTAATAATACATCTCTAAAGGAATTCCACTTTTAGAATGCTTTACTATTTTGTTATATTTCCCAATAACCAAAGCTACTAAGTAACTAGACATGGGTTTTTGCATATCAAATTGCCATAAATTATAAGTTGGAGTTTCTCGTTTAGAAACCATCTTTCCATTAGAAATAACCTGATAGCCTTTAGGAGCAACAACAGATAAATCGAACTCTATTTTATCGTTCATATCGTCTATAGATGGCAACCAATTGCTTGTATACTTCCCCTGCCCTTGTGTCCAGATTTGTTTATTGCCATTTTCAAAATCCCAATCAATAAAATACATGGCCTTTTTAGGTGAAGCAAAAAACAGAAAGTTGAGTGTGTAGGTTTTATTTGCTTCAAATGCACTATAAACAATTAGTTTTTTACCATCATTCTTAAAGTCTACTTTAGCTTTATTTAGTGCCACATTTAAGAATTTCATGTTAATAGCATCCAAATAAATAGAGTCTGTTTGTTTAAGAATATCAAACTTTACTTCGTAAGAATTAAAAACCGTACTATCCACTTTCATTTGATTAAAAAGCAGTACTGATTCTACTTTTTTAAAGTCGACGAATTCGGTTTGTTGCGCAAAGGAAAAAACACTTATAAATAAAAATGCAAAAAGCTGTGGTAATTTCATAAAGTGAAGATAGCAAAGTTTGGGGTAAAATTGAAAGCATAAAAAAGAAGTGACAGTTTTACCTACCACTCCTTAAAACCCTCAGAGAATTGATTAATAGCTAATTTGTTATTCTTTTATAATTTTACAGGTTTTAGACGAATTGTTAGTTCTAAATACAATGAAGTAAATACCAGACTTTAATTTTGATAAATCAATTTTGTTAAAGTTTGTTTCAATGATTTGTAAGTGCTGACCCAAGGAGGAATAGACGTCTATTGATCTTATATCAGATAAATTGCCTGATATAAATATAATATTCTTAGCGGGATTAGGATATATAAATATATTAGATTCCAAAACTCGATTATAAGACAGTGTCGATTCAATCATTGGGTTTATAAAACCTCCAGATATAGAAATATCACTTACTATTACTTCGTTAACATACACTTCACCTATTGAAGATAATACTTGAATATCTTGATTTGAAAATATTCCTCCTCCATTATCTATACTAAATTTTTCAATAGTTTGAGCCATAAAAGGATGACTCAAAAATATAGTTCCAATTAATAAAATTAGTCTCATTGCGAGGATGTATTTAATATTTTCTCAACTTGAATTAATCTCTTATTTAATTCCTCTTGATTTGTGCTGGCACTCTCCAACTCGGCGGTTAAAGATTTAATTTCACTATTCTGATTTTCAATAATAGCTTGTTGTTCCTGTATAGCTTTAGTTAATAAAGCAATAAAATCATTATAGCGTACACTCATAAAGCCTTTATCATCTTTAGTTAAAAAGCCTTGGTCTTCGTAACCAATTTTATCCAGTAAAACTTCAAGGTCTTGAGCAATAAAACCCATTTCTCTGGTTTTATTCTCATTGTTTTTACGCGTATAATCCACAGGTTTTAGTCGTTTAACTACATCAAGCCCGTATTGCAATTCTCTTATATTTTCTTTCCAACGACTATCTGAAGTTACTGTCCAAGCTACTTGTATACCAGCATACGTAATATCTGTGTTGCCTATTCTTACTTGATTGTTACCAGTAGCGTTTGGAACTTGAGAATCATTTCCAATTGCAATATTGTTTTCACCAGTAGTAACTCCATAAAGCGCTCTATAGCCTAATGCTGTATTATTGTTTCCTAACCAACTATTCTTCAAAGCCTCAAATCCAACGGCTGTATTGTAATCTCCATGTACATTTTCAAAATGCGCACTATATCCAGTCGCTGTATTTCCAGTTCCATTTACATTATCTCTCAAAGCATAAACTCCTACGGCCGTATTGTCGTTTTGTACTTCATTAAACCGAAGTGCTTGGTTACCAAAAGCAATATTGTTAACACCTGATATGTTTTTGTCTAGTGCTTGCCAGCCAAAAGCACAATTATTATTTCCAATAGTATTATCAGATAAAGATTCATTACCAATAGCTGTATTAAAATATCCTAAAGTATTATTAAATAATGCGCCTTGACCAATTGCAGTATTTGAATCTCCTTCAGTGTTTTTATTCAAAGCAGAAGTTCCTACCGCTGTATTATAGTTTCCAGAAGTATTTTCCTCTAAAGTGTTTGCGCCAAACCCAATATTAGCAAAGCCATTGGTATTACTAGACAAAGACTTATAACCAGTTGCTACATTCAATAATCCATTGCTATTTTTGAGTGATTCAAATCCTATTCCCACATTTTTGTTATCGGTTCCATCATCATTCAAACCTGCATTTATTCCAATAAAAACTGAAGATCCATCATTACTTCCATCATCATCTGACTTAGCGTCGGCTAAATCATTTAGTTTATCTATGCTGAAGCTACTCGAATTATCAACCCAAGACACATTGCCATTTCCATCTGTTTGCAATATTTGGCTGTTACTCCCATCTGATTTTGGAAAAGAATACCCCTCTGAGCTTGGATTTCCAATTTGGAATTCACCATTAGTCCTTAATACATTATTATCAAATTCTCCATAAATTAATGGCTCTCCAAAAATTTGGCTCTCAATATATAGTTTATTACTTCCAGTTTCTTGAGCTCCAGCCCACGCACCAATAAATATATTATTATTCCCAATTTCATTATTTTGACCTGCATTAGATCCTATAGCAACATTTTCATCACCAGATATATTACTTTCTAAAGTTTGGGATCCAATTCCCACATTATTGTCTCCTTCTGTATTATTATACAATGAATTTCTACCTACAGAGGTATTAGCTAAACCATTAATATTATTATAAAGTGAAAAATAACCAAGAGCTGTATTTTGAATTCCTTCAGTATTGTCTGCCAATGAGTAATTACCTACTGCAACATTTCCATTACCTATTGTATTTTGCCACAATGATCTAAACCCTACACCAACATTATTATGACCGCTAGTATTATTGTACATGGCATTAAGGCCAATAGCTAAATTTACATTACCATCTATATTATTAAATAAGGATTGATACCCTAGACCAATATTTCCTGTACCAGAAGCATTTTTGCTAAGCGAATTATACCCTACTCCTACATTATTATTGTCTGAAGCGTCATCATTTAAACCAGCATTAATTCCAATAAAAACTGAAGATCCATTATTACTTCCATCACTATCAGATTTTACATCAAACAAATCATTTAATTTAATAGTCTCACTTTTTATGCTTTGTGAGCTCAATGCATAAGGAACCGCCATAAACTGGGTAGTACCCATATCTACTAAACCAGAGCCAGTATTGATTTGTACATTTAAAAAATGATCATCACCACCCCAATTAATATCATTAAAAACCCCACTATCAATACTACCAAGACCAATATTTACAATAACAATCCCATTAGCATCGGTAGTCGGTGTATGGATCTCTTGATATACACTAGTCATTCCTGCCCCCTGCAAAATAGAAAACTGGATAGTTATGCCCTGATTTGATAAGGTGTTTCCTGAACCATCTTTAATTAAAGCTTTGTAATTAATTCCAGATGTTTGGCTAAAAGTAAAAGTAACAAAAGTAAAACATGATAATAATAAGATTAGTTTTCTCATAATAATTAGTTTATTGTAGCATAAACTTAAATCAGAAATCAATAGCACATATATATATTTATGAGTTGTCTGATACTCAATATTGAGAGTTTAGATTAACTGTTAAAAAATTTAGATAAGCAGACAACCAAACTGCTTTACTTTATCGATAAAGTGTATCTATTGAAAAAATTTATTTAAGAGAGAAGCCGTTTGAATCTCTTCAAACGGCTTCTTATAATTATACTTATAACCAACTCATAATGCATATTATTTCATAGAATAAAAATAGTTGAATATATTCTTGTAAAATTGACGATTATCGCCTTCTGAAAGACTAGTTTCATATACATTTCCTGATGGGCCAGCGTTTCGGTAAGAACGCTGTGCATACCAAAGAACAACTTCTCCATCTCCAAAACCTCTTCTTGCTAGTAAATTTTCTCCTTCGGTGGACTTACCAAGAATTTCCCAATTTGAATCCAAATCAAATTCAGCGCCAACATCACCAACAATTCTAGACAATCCATTTGTTATTTCATGACTAAATAAAATTGTTGCGCTAGATCTAATCAATCCCCAATCAAACCCTGAGCTTCCACCATCATTTCCATAAGTAGTAACACCCAGTTGTGATAATATATTATCATACCTTCGTTTAGATTGGATGTACAGTTTACCCCCATTTCTTACAAAATCTATAATTGCATTAGCATCTTCAGTTGAGTAATTCTGATTTCCATTCCAAGTCTGGCTGCCGTCAAACATGGCAAAAACATCTGAATTTATCAAATATGCTATTTCAAAATCATCAGAATGATCGATGGAGTTTAATACAAAACCTTCGTTTTCTATAATGCCTTTAATTTCAGTAAACGAGCTATGGTTGATATTTTGAACTAAAACAGTCATACTTTCTAGCAAGGCAATTACGCTTTCAATTTCATTTTCATTAGTTTCAATTTCATTTAGCCTTTCTGCCAACTCATCATACGCAATAGAGAGAACTCCATAGGCGCAATCAAAAGCATTCAGTGCTAAACAATTTCCCGCAGTAGCACCATAATCATATACTTCCAAAACTTCATTTAAATCGTTCTCGATATTAAAATCCGTTTCTAAAATATCACCTACCAGTCTGTTTAAGAACAGCCCACAAGTAAACCCTGCCCCAAGTAAGGATAAGCCTCCTGTAGGTAAAGCTGCAGCTACAGATAGTGCACATGGAATACCCGCAATTGTATGTCCAGTCCACCTAATTAATTCTCTCTCGAAATTTTTACTATTTCTGTTTTTAGAGCTTAAGGTAGTGGTATCCCAATTATAATTTTCTGTCTCTAGTTTCTTAAACGTTTCAACAGTACCATCAGGATAAACAACTCCTAAATCTACAAAGTTTCCGTTAAAGTTTTTAAAGATAAAAATATGTTCATTGAAGTAAACCTTGTCTAAATTACCTTGATCATTGAAGAGTATTGTGAAATTCTCGTCTAAACTTTCAGAATGATAAACTGCAGATTTAGGTAAAGATTTCTTTGCATTGGCTTCTATTAAATAATAATCTTCTTTTCCTAACACCCAATAATCCCAATTACTATCTTGACTCACGTTAATAACGCTGAATTCTGGAAGTGGCTGTTTTTGGATTTCCGAGCTAACTTCATCTTCGCTACACGATACAGCAATGATGGATATTGCAAACAAAACATAAATAATTTTTTTCATGATTTACTATTTTTAAATTGATAAAATAAATGTAGATATGGGCAACAACATCCTTATACTCAATATTCATAGCATACAACCTCAATTACAAGAGTTAAGACTAACCGCTAAAAAATCAAGATAAAAGGAAAGTTTAAGTGTTTAATTATTCTGATGAAGTGCAAATTGAGATTTAGATACAATTTAAATAATACTTACATTACTAAAAAAAATACCTCAATATGACTTTTTATTTTATAATAGACGAGAGATAGATAGTATTCTTATTTCTATTAATTTACAAACAGATTGTTACGTCGTCCAGATAGCTATCGAGACTCCTCACAATGACGTTATATAAGATTATTCCGCGTAGCATAACTAATTAACTCCGCAGCATTTTTACAACCTGTTTTTTCCAGAATAGCGCGACGATAAGTATCAACTGTATGTCTACTAATAAATAAGTTTTCTCCAATGGTTTTACTATTCATCCCCTTACCTATTAAACGGATAATTTCAAATTCGCGCTTGCTTAAATTGGATAATAAATGACTTTTATAACGCTCAAAAGATGCTTTAAGCTCGTCTATATTTACAGGTTTTAGTAAATAATCAAAAGCTTGATTTTTTATTGCTTTTATAGCATAATGCTCATGAGCAGAAATAAATATAATCTTTGTATTAAGGCTATTTTTATTAATGTCTTCTGCCAACTCCAAACCAGATTTCCCTGGCATTTCTATATCCATTAAAACCAAATTAGGCTCATGCCTTAAAATAGCTCCTAGTGCATCTTCACTTTTGTCAAATAAACCCAAAACCTCAATATCTGCAAAATTACTAAGCAATATTTTCATGCGATTTAATGCCCTTGTTTCATCATCAACAACTATGACTTTGATTAATTTATCACTCATAATTATATTAGTTTAAAATTTCTATTTCCACCTTTATCCCAGCTTTAGCACCTTTCTTATCAGTTAGTTCTACAACACGATGTTTTATCTTATTCCTATAAAGTTTTGTACATAATTCAAAAATTTGCTCCATGATCAGTAAACCATTACCAGTTGAATTGGTTTTACTTTCTCCTTGGTCAACGATACCAACACCATTATCTTCAATACTTAATAAAAGTATCTCATTAGTCTGCTTTACTTCTATTTTTAGAACGCCATTTTCTTTTAAACTCAAACCATGCTTTATAGCATTTTCTGCATAGGTAAATAAAACGTGTTTAGGCACTTTACTATTTAGATTTACTTCATCATCAATATTAATAGTATATTTAAAACTTTGATTAAATCGGATTTGCTGAAGTTTAATAAAGTTTTCTGTATAAGCCAATTCTTCTTTTAGTGTGGTGGTAATCTTATCAGAATGTTTTAAAGTATCTCGCATAAAATTAGAAAACTGACCTATAAATTTATCAGCTTCAAGCTTATTATCAATCAAGGTCATCTCACTTATTGTATTCATTGCATTAAACACAAAATGTGGGTCTACTTGATTTTTAATAGTTTTTATCTGTAATTCTGAAATTTGCTTTTCGATTGCACGTCTTTTTTCATCTCTAATACGTTGCCCTTTTAATACCAATAGCACTAAACCTAAAACACCAAAATATATAGCAGCATAAATACCATATTGAAAATAATACAAAGGATTTTTTTTGTAGCTTATGTAATCTACATAATTGCCATTTTGAATAAAGATTTGTTTGCGGCCATTAACTAATAGCTTTAGCCCAACATTGAGATTATCACCTTGTAATGAATCACTTGTGGTAAAAAAAGTAACAGGGTGTTGAAAATTACTATCATAAATAGTAGTCTTAGATGCATCTTTAGGTAAGATTAACCATTCAGGTGCTTCATTATTCAAAATATCAAATTGATAAATGGCATTAGACAATGGGATTCTTAAATTCTGTATTTCATTTAATTCTGAATCAAAAAGAATTACCGAATTATCTACTTTTCGAAAAAGAGAGAATGTGTTATTATCAATTTTCCTTAACTCCCCTTTTTCCATAAAAGGCAATTCCATTTCTTTTTCTATACCACCTTCAATATTGACTGACATTAACTTTGGTTTAAGTTTATTTTTCTGATTTGATCTAAAGTAAACCATAAGCTTTGTTTCACTATTTTCTTTATAAGGATATAAATAAATCCCGCCTATTGCTTTAAATTCAATAGGCTCAAAAAGAAACTTCAAATCATCATCTAAAATTTGTAACCAAGTACTCTTATCTGATCGATGCGTATAAATTCTATCAATGTTATTTGCACTAGCATAATTTCTAAATAAAATTTCACTTTCGCCATCTTTATCAATATCAATTGCTTGCTCAAAACTCCCAGAATTAACCAAATGAGGAGATTTTAAAACCTGCTTCTTATCAAAATCATACTTATATATATGCCTTGGGTTAGCAGCAAAACCTGTTTTTATACTAAATATAACTTCATTATTGTTTAGGTTCAAACCCAGTCGCTGTTGAGATGACGCTATATGAAAATTGTAAGTTCCATTAAATTCACTTATAGTATCAACAAATATATCTTTAAGGAATATTCCATTTTTGGAAAAAGGATCTACGATATGTAAAAATGCTGAGTCAGCTCTTTGGGTAACCAAAAAAAGTTCCTTTTTACCATTTTTATCAACGTCACTAAACCAAATACCCTTTGTTTTATTGGGCCAATGGGAGTTAAAATTAACTTGATCACCAAAATCACCATTAGAATGGTAAAATAAGAAACTAGAGTTCCCTAAAGTATTGGTTTGAGCTTCTATACGTTCACTTATACCATCACCATCAAAATCGTGATGATATAATTTACTATCATCAAGTTTTGAATGAAGCAATGTCTCAATACTTACTTCATATTTTAAAAATAATTCAGGAAGAAATATAACTATTGCAAACGTGATATAAAATGCAATAACATAGGGATGTAATAAAAAAGAAACAAAGTTTTGCTTCACTTAAAGAAATTTGGTCAGGTTTATTCGTATTAGAAAAGTAGTGAATTTGATGATAAAAACTCACAAAAACCGACCTAATGTCTTATTTTGTATTTATTTACACTAAAAATGAGTATTTAAACTACTCATTTTTTAAAAACTATGAAACTCAATTAAATTAGCTTCATAATACTGTGTTCCGAGTTTTGTCAATAAATCTCTAATCACATTACTATCGCCATCAATAGCTAATGCAGAATAACCAACATTATTTAGTTTACCAAGTCGTAAATCTTTGATATTGATATTTTTTGAAGCTAAGGCTGATAATAAAATTAATAAAACTCCGGGAGCATTATGATGCTTTGTTAAAATGACTTTATCGCTTAAAGCTAAGTTTAATTTAACACCATCCATTTCTAGTAAATATACCCCTTCATCATAATAATTGGGCATTGCGGCATCTTCTTGATACGTTAAATTTGTAAATAGACCAGCATCTGTTCCGTTAATAAAATCAATAGCACTTTGCACTTTTCCATTTTTATTATCAATGGACAAGAACGCTACCGCAGTTCCGTTATTATTAGATTTTAAACGTGCCGTTTCAACATTAATACCTTCAGAAGCTAAAGTATTAAACAAAGAAGAAATTACACCAGGCTCGTCCAAATGTTCAGAAAACAAGCCATTTACAATTGTTTGTGTGTTTTTAGGCACTTCGTTGGTTACTGTTATAGATTTACCCCATTTACGAATTCTTATGGCATTGTAATCGCCCATACTCGTAGCGCTTCTATATAAATCAACAAACTCAGAAAAGGAACCTCCAAAAGAAAAGTCAGGTATTATTCGTTTTTGATGGTCATCTAACCTTTGGTTTAACAGCTCAATACCTTTATTCAAGATGGTATATTTAACTTTCAAATCATGGTCGTCATAAATCGTACGATTCTCTGGGATGAGCTTTGAATAACTAACATAGTTTTCGTAACCAGCCTTTTGAATATACTCTAAACTTTCTTTATAGTTTAGTCCGTAATAGCGCACATGATGCGTGTCTGTACCAACACATACTGGTATTTGCAATTCGTTAGCGTATTGTAAAATATTTTGAGTTGGATAGACTCCTACTCCTTTAAACTTACCTGCCATATTTACATCTAGGGATAAGTTCCTATCTGCTATAAGCTCTAAAAGTGTTCTAAATTTATTAGCAAGAGGATGTGCACTGGTTTCAAAATTTATTAAAGCATCTGGCATATCTACATTTAATTTTGGTAAATCAATATGCCCAATAATTTGAATCATATCACCAAAACTCTCAATCATTTGAGTCATTTCATCAAAATAACCACCCCAATAAGCTTCAAGGCTTCCTCTAAGTTTTAATAGTTCTTGAGCCTCTTCTTTTGAACCATCATAAGGCAATCCTTCTGGTGCAAAATGCACAGAACCTATAACATAATCGGCATCTTCAGCTTGAAATATTTTAGAACGACTCCATTGCAAACCAATATCTGGCCCCATCCACTCTAACTCTACACCATATTTAATATTTATTTTTCCCTCGTATTGCTTGCGAAGATTTGCAATACGTTTTGGATAATTTAAGTAAGATTTATTTCCACGAATAAATTTTACATTGGTCTCTCTTTCTGCAATATAACGGAAATTAGTAAGACGTGGTGAATGTATAATAAACGTAATACTTGGGTTACCAGCCTCAACAGCCTTATCAACTATATCCTCTAATTTATCAATCCCATGCTTTACATGATCTTGTTCTGTACCTGCATGAATACCATGCGTTTCCCAAATAAATTCGTTGAGTTTTCTCATCAATCCGTTTGCGTTAAATTATCCTTTTAAGAATACCAAATTTAAGGATTGAAATAGAACTATTTGACAAAAAGTTAGGGTTTTAAATAAATTTTAAAAAGATTAATTAATTACCGATAAAAATAATCCAAATCAAACCAGATATTATGAATTCAATAAATACCAAATTTTAATTGATTTGCTTAAATTCGCTTCTATGTCTGTTAACCTCCAAACTCCTATAGATTATTTGAAAGGTGTTGGCCCAAACCGTGCCGATTTACTGCGCAAGGAATTGGGAATTCATACGTATCAAGATTTAATTAACTTATTCCCAAACAGATATATAGATAGGACTCAGTATTACAAAATCAATCAATTACAACGTAACAACTCAGATGTTCAAATAATTGGTAAAATAACAAGCTTTAAAGAGGTTGCCCAAAAACGAGGAAAACGTTTAGTTGGCACTTTTCAAGATGATACTGGAACCATGGAATTGGTTTGGTTTCGTGGGCAAAAGTGGATTAGAGAAAGTTTAAAGCTGAACAAAACCTATGTAGCCTTCGGGAAAGTCAATTGGTTTGGTGGTAAATTTAACATAGCACATCCTGAGCTAGAATTGCAAGAAGATCACGAGAAAAACTTACGTTCTGTTATGCAGCCCGTGTATCCTTCTACTGAAAAACTATCCAATAAAGGCATTACAAATCGAGTAATCAGTAAAATAATTCAACAGCTTTTTATTGAAACCAATGGAAAGTTTAATGAAACTTTATCGGATAATTTAAGGTCCGAACTCAAACTAATCAGTAAACAATCGGCACTTTTTAATGTGCATTTCCCAAAGAGCCAAGACTTACTTTCTAGGGCTCAATTCAGATTGAAATTTGAAGAATTATTTTATATTCAATTACAATTAATCCTTAAAAATTTTATTCATAAATCTAAAATTAAAGGCTTTACTTTCAATCAAGTTGGAGATTATTTTAATTCCTTTTTTAAAGACTATTTACCCTTCGAATTAACCAATGCACAAAAAAGAGTTTTAAAAGAAATTCGAGCAGATTTAGGCAGTAATGCACAAATGAATCGATTATTACAAGGGGATGTAGGCTCTGGAAAGACTATTGTAGCATTCATGTCAATACTCATGGCACTTGACAACGGTTTTCAGGCTTGTTTAATGGCCCCGACTGAAATTTTGTCAGCTCAACACTATAACGGATTATTAGAATGGTGTAACAAATTGAATATCAGCATAAAAATACTAACAGGTTCAACTAAAACTTCAGAACGAAGAGTTATTCATGAATCTTTAGAAAATGGCGAATTACAAATCTTAATAGGCACCCATGCCCTACTTGAACACAAGGTGAAATTTAAAAATTTAGGACTTGCCATTATAGATGAACAACATCGTTTTGGAGTAAAGCAAAGAAGTAAATTGTGGCAGAAAAACACGCTTCCTCCTCACGTTCTCGTCATGACTGCAACACCAATTCCTAGAACTTTAGCCATGTCAGTTTATGGCGATTTAGATATTTCGATTATTGATGAATTACCACCCGGTAGAAAGGCTATAAAAACAGTACATCGTTATGATAAAAATCGTTTAAATGTTTTTCGTTTTATTCGTGATGAAATTTCAAAAGGAAGACAAATTTATATTGTATATCCATTAATTCAAGAAAATGAAAAAATGGATTATAAAGATTTAATGGATGGTTATGAAAGTATTTCCAGAGACTTCCCCATGCCTAAATATCAAACATCAATTGTGCATGGTAAAATGAAACCTGCAGACAAGGACTATGAAATGCAACGCTTTATAAAAGGAGAAACCCAAATCATGGTAGCTACCACAGTAATTGAAGTTGGTGTTAATGTACCAAACGCCTCTGTTATGATAATCGAGAGCGCAGAACGCTTTGGATTATCACAGCTACACCAATTACGTGGTCGTGTTGGTCGTGGCGCAGAACAGAGCTATTGTATTTTAATGACGAGCCATAAATTAAGTGCAAATAGCAAAACGCGTTTAGAAACTATGGTAAAAACCAACGATGGCTTTGAAATTGCCGAAGTAGATTTAAAATTAAGAGGTCCAGGTGATATTATGGGCACACAACAAAGCGGTGTTTTAAATTTAAAAATAGCTGACATAATAAGAGATAGCGACGTTTTACAATTAGCTAGACACCATGCAAAATCAATATTAAAAATTGACCCTTCGTTATCATTATCAGAAAACCAAGTGTTTTTAAATACCTATAAACAGCTTAGTAAGTACAAGAATATTTGGAATTATATTAGCTAAAACAGTAACATTTATAAACAAGCCTAATACCGTTTTAAAGTATTAGGCTTTATTTACTGCTAATAGTTTGATTGATTTCTGTTGATGATTAAAATTATGCAGAATAAAAACAACAGGTGTTAGTTTTTTGTTAAAAACCTTTATCAGTTTGTTAATTAACATTTTAACACTTAAAAATTACGATAGTCCAAATCACTTGTATATTGCTTAACTTTGCATTTCTTTTATTTTAGAGTCTATTATTGGGAATGATTAATATCCACGAAAAAACATTACAAGATTTAGAGTTTCAAACGGTTTTACAGCAAGTAAGCGAACTTTGCGTAACGCCACTAGGAAATGAAAAAGCTTTACAGATTCTACCTTACAAAAATGAGGTAGATCTTAAAATTGCTCTTAAATTAACTAATGAGTATTTGTCTTCGTTTTACAACGATAATAGAATTCCTAACCACGGTTTTGATACGATAACAAAAGAAATTAAACTTTTAAATATTGAAAATACGTATTTAGAAGTTCATGGATTAAAGAAAATAGTATCCATGTCGATTACCGTGAACGCTATCGTGAAATTTCTCAAAAAATTTGAAGACTACTATCCAAATCTTAATGAATTTGCTTCTCACATAGAAGAAACTAAAATATTAATTGAAAAAGTTGATGCTATTGTTGACCGTTTTGGGGATATAAAAGATAATGCATCCAATTTACTATTTGACCTCAGGCAATCTATTAATAAAGTAAAGGGAAAAATTAATTCTAGTTTTAGTTCTGCCTTAAACACCTACCATAATCTTGAGTATTTAGATGATATTCGAGAATCTGTTGTAGAAAATAGACGTGTACTTGCTGTAAAAGCCATGTATAGACGGAAAGTAAAAGGCGCCATTATGGGTGGTAGTAAAACAGGGAGTATTGTTTATATAGAACCTGAAACAACACTACAACACACCAGAGAACTTAATAACCTTGAATATGAAGAACAGGAAGAAGTTATTAGGATTTTAAAAGAGGTTACGGATTTAATGCGTCCGTTTTTGCCGTTATTGAAAGATTATCAAAGTTTTTTAATTGATGTGGATGTCATTTCTGCTAAAGCTAAATACGCCAAATCTATGCAGGCTATTCTTCCTGAATTTTCAGAGGATAAGAGCATGTTTTTGCGAGATGCTTATCACCCACTACTTTACTTAAACAATTTAGAAAAGAAAGAAAAAACATTTCCGCAGACGATTGAATTAAAACAAGACAGTAGAATTATTGTTATTTCTGGCCCAAATGCTGGAGGAAAAAGTATTACACTTAAAACCGTAGGTTTACTGCAAGTCATGCTTCAGAGCGGTATGTTAATACCTGTTCATGAACGTAGTACCGTTTGTTTATTTAATAGAATTTTGAGTGATATTGGTGATAATCAATCCATAGAAAACCATTTAAGTACTTATAGTTACCGATTAAAACAAATGAATTATTTTTTAAAGAAGTGCAATAAAAACACACTCTTCTTAATTGATGAATTTGGTACTGGTAGCGATCCTGAACTTGGTGGCGCTTTAGCTGAAACGTTTTTGGAAGAATTTTATCATCGGGAAGCTTTTGGCATTATAACGACACACTACTCAAATTTAAAAATTCTTGCTACCGAGTTGCCACATATGATTAATGCTAATATGCTGTTTAATGAGCGTAGCTTAGAACCCATGTTTAAGCTTGTAGTTGGACAAGCTGGAAGTAGTTTCACGTTTGAGGTGGCTCAAAAAAATGGGATTCCTTATAGTTTGATTAATCGTGCTAAGAAAAAAATTGAACGTAGTAAAGTACGTTTTGATGCTACTATTGCAAAACTCCAGAAAGAACGCTCTCGATTAGAAAAAACAGGACAATCCCTTAAACAAAACGAAAAGAAAAAAGAAGAGGAAGCTGATAAATTAGAAGAAATTAACGCTAAAATTCAGAAAAAACTTGAGAGTTATCAAGAACTTTATGATAGCAACCAACGCCTAATTTACTTAGGCCAAAAAGTGAATGATATTGCTGAAAAATATTTTGACAATAAGCGTAAACGCGAATTGATGGCAGAATTATTCAAATTGGTACAGATTGAAAACTCGAAACGTAATAAAGTATCTGCTAAACAAAAGAAGGCTCGAAAAGCTAAAGAAAAACAAGTAAAGCAGGAAGCAGAAAAGAAGGTAAACGTTATTAGAAAAAAGAAAAAGGCTGAAAAGAAAAAAGCTGCTGAAGCACCACCTAAACCAAAACCTATTTTAAAGGTTGGCGATCGTGTACGCATGCATGATGGTAGAGCTATTGGTAGTATTGATAGTATTGAGAAAAATAAAGCTAACGTTAATTATGGTATGTTTACTACTAATGTGGCTTTAGATTTATTGGAATTGGTTGAGACAGTTAAAAAGTAGTTTCTGTAGCAATATTCTAAAAAAAGCATACTATGTTAAGTTTGCTTTTATTATCATTAAGAAATGGTTTTAACGGATTTGCCCGCGTTAGGGATTGCAGCGGCATCCTTTTTTTTTAACCTAAAATTATACTTTGAACTAGATTCCGGCAGATTTCCACGTCGATCGTTCCTAGTAATGACGTTAAAAAAAGATATAGCGGAAAGCCCAACCCCTTGTGGGTAACGCCCAAAAACATAACAGCCAACACCAAGTTGCTGAATCACAACTTAAGGTGCCAGCTGTTTTAATTAAAAATAATGTACATATTAATGAATTCTCCAGAAATAATAATAGGCTCTAAACTCACTACCTGGTAATTCTTTTAAATCTACACGTACATAATCAATATCATCTTTATCCAAATCACCATCATTATTTATATCCATTATTTGATTCACATCCTTTAAATAAACCTTTCTCGTTTCTTTCCCAAAATATTCCGGATCAAAAGCCCCGTTACTTTCATAAAACTCTGCGTATAGCTTAATATAATCATTATTAACATCCGGCTTATAGAGTTCTACTTCTGCAAACTTATTATTAATGCCCACAAATTCATCTTCTTCAACCTCTAATGCCGGATCTGAGTTGTAGTGTTTTTTAAATTCCTTAACAACCTTCCCTCCTTGATAGATACCAATTTCTATGTCGCCGTAAATCTCTAAATTGTTTTCACCTTCATGTTTTTTAGGCTTAATGCCATGTAACCCTATATAAAATCTTTGATATGCTTCATAACAGGTTCTTATATTATATTCACTAGACAGTACCACGTTAGCCACTGGAAACCCTTTTCTAATATACCTTAGTGTATATCCTAATGGCGCACCAGGTGAATCAATTGAATACTCACCTCCCTCAGTAATATAATTATATACGCCTTCTGGTCCAGTAACAACTTGTGCCGCATCACCAGATGAGCCACCAACCACTAGTGCTCTTACAGTAGAACTATTCCAAAAGCTCTGATATTCACCTTGTCCGTTTACTTCTCCTCCTTTAAAAGCCGCGTTAAATGCTGCTTCTGTATCTGCATATTTAGAGTTAGTCTCAACAGTATATAATAACATACGCCCGTATTTTACAGACGATACAATAACTGGGCTTGTAGCATCAAAACTAGGTTTAGAAGAAAAAAGTTTTCCTGGGTTTTGGCTATCTTCTATCGTTAAATCAATAGTATAATACACTTGTAGGTACTTAATAACATATTTATGCTTTTTCTCTGAACTATTAAAATTAAATGCCCCAGACACACTGTTTTTTCCTTTAGTATAGCTAGCTCCTAGTGCCAAACTTAAATGTTCTTCGGAATACACTTCTTCTGTAGTGAAATTAACTTTAGCCGAAGCAGAACCTGTAACACCTTGCTGTAGCATATCTTTCACACCTGTTCTAACCGTATTAATATTAGGATTTTCAATGTACGCTGAAGGTTTACCATTTAAATTTTCTAAAGATACCGACAAGGTAATAGGTGACCTGTTCCCTGTTATTCCGATATATTCTCCTGTTGGAATAGACTCTCCTTTTAACATAGCGCCAGGATAAATAACATCGCTAGTAGGGTCTAACAATATCATTTCACTAAACCCAGGTGCCATTTTATATTTATTTACAACACATTCATTAGTTTGCCCCTCTCTTTCTTTACTTACCTCCTCAATAAACTTCTCTACAGATATTTCTTCTGACTGACTAAAATTGCTTAAGCTAGCCAAAAGATTGTTTATAGTTTGTATGGTTTCATCTGAGGCCTTTCCATTATCAACACTTTCCTCACTACATCCTGTGCAAGAAAATAGTGTAATAACAAAAAGTGTCGTGTAAATACTTTTTTTAATTGTTAATAGCTTTGTTTTCATAATTTCTAATTTTTGTGATTCAACACTTCAAAACTAGATAGGAATGCAGCTGAAAACTAATTTTTGGTATGGACAAAGTATGGACAAGATTGTATATACTGCTATGGACAAACTGAAAACTACAAACACAAAATAGACATATAATTATTTAACAATCAGTTAATTGAAAAAATATTAAAACTCTAAATACTAATTAATCCATAGACAAAGTATAGACATAACACGTTTTAAAACATAGATGTACACTATATGCAATAATTTTAATAATTATCTTAGTAATAGTTTAATTGATTAAATTATGAAAAAACCAACCTCTATTTTATTACTTTTTGCTTTAATTATTTATCCACTTAATGCACAAAATACAAGATTTATTGATAGCCTTAAACAACAACTTTCAACTCAAAAGGATAATTCAATTGAGAGAGTAAATACGCTAACTTGGTTACATGAAAAATTAATGTTTTCAAAACCAGAAGAAGCAAAATCCTATGCTGACCAAGTTTTATCAATATCAAAAAAAATTAAATACGATCAAGGAATAGCTAAAGGCTATATGCATTTGGGACATTATTTTAGTAATAGAAGTAAAAATGATTCAGCATTATATTACTTACAGAAAGCTAAAGAAAAATTTACTGATTTAAAAAACACCAGAGGTGTTATTTTTATAAATCATTCTTTGTCTGACATCATGAAAATTAAAGGTAATTATGATGAAGCCATCAAATTAGCAAAAGATAATTTAAACTTAATTTTAAACAATCCAGAACCCAAAAAACTACAATTTAAGCTTATTGGAGGGCAACATGCACTAGTTTCAAACATTTATGTAAAAAAAGGAAATTACAATATAGCGCTAACCGAAGCTTTAACTGCCTTAAAGTATTTTGAAGAAATTAATCATTTAACACGAAAAGCTGATGTTTTAAAACAAATAGGAGATATTGAACTGATACTAAACAATCCCTCTTCAGCTAAAACATATTTTGATCAGGCTATAAAAATATATGAAGATTTTGATGACAAAATGTATATGGCCTATGCATATAACTCGAAAGGACAAGCCAATAAATCATTAGGTATGATTGATAGTGCTTTTGAAGATCAAAATCGTGCAGTAGCTCTAGCCCGAGAGATTAATGATAAATCATCCTTAAGTGGGGCTTTAATAGATTTAGGTGCATTACTTGCTATAAAAAACGATTTTAAAAAAGCAAATGAGGTTTTAGAAGAAGCTAATAAACTAAGTAAAGAAGAAGATATAAAACAAAATATTATTTATAGTTATTTAGGGCTATCTCAAGTTATGCATAAGAACAATAAACCAAATGAAGCATTAAAAAAACTTGAAAAAGCCATTTCTATAGCCAAAACCATAGACGCATTACCTAGCCTAAGAGATTTGTATGATTATAAATCCAAAATTTTAGAATCCATTAATAAAAACAAAGAAGCTATTTTCTATTTGAAAGCATCGCAAAGTATTAATGATTCCCTTTTTAGTATAAAAAAGTCACAACAAATAGAAGAGTTAAAAACCATTTACGAAACAGAAAAAAAAGAGACAGCTATTGCTTTACAGGATGAAGAAATTAAAACGCTTAACATACAAGCCAAAAACGATAAACTCACAAAAACACTATATGGTATTGGTATGTTTTCATTTATCGCCATTGCTGGACTAATCTTTTTTAGTTTTAAACAACGCATTAAGAAAAATAAGATTGAACGCGAGAAACAAGAAGCCATTTACCAACAAGAAATTGAATTCAAAAAGAAAGAACTTGCCTCACAAACCTTGCATTTAGTTCAAAAAAACACTTTTATACAAGAACTTAAAGAGAACTTAGAAAAAATCAAAAAATCGCCTGAATTGTTTAAGGTTGAATTTAGAAGACTAGTTATGCTTCTTAAAAAAGAATCAGCCGAAGATAAAGACTGGGAAGTATTTAAATCCTACTTCTCTGAAGTGCATAACAACTTTGACAATAAGTTAAAAGCTATCGCAAACGACATCTCTGAAAAGGAAATGCGATTAGCATCGTTTTTACGAATGAACCTTTCTACTAAAGAAATTGCTTCTATGCTTAATGTTTTACCAGATAGTGTTTTAAAAAGCAAATACCGACTTAAAAAGAAGCTTAATTTGAATAAAGAAACCGATTTAAATCAATTCTTGAATACACTGTAAAGTAGTATCTTTGTATTACATTGTAATTCCTGCGAAGGCAGGAATCCACAAGAAAAAATAATACTCAGATATAGATTCCTGCCTTCGCAGTAATGACTAAAATGATAAATATCCCAGAACATAAAAAACTAATCCTTTTTGATGGTGTTTGCAACCTTTGCAACAGCTCTGTTTTGTATGTTATAAAGCGAGACAAAAAAAACCAGTTTATGTTTGCGCCCTTGCAAAGTAACGTTGGTAAACACATTATAGAAAAATTTAATATAGATACTACTAAAACGGATTCTATACTTTTATACCATCCAGAGAAAGATAAAATTAACTACAAAAGCAGAGCCGCTTTAAAAATAGGGTCGCAATTAGGGTTTCCAACTAATTTGTTATCTATTTTTCTTATAATACCTAGTTTTATAAGTAATTGGGTTTATGATTTTATTGCCCGAAACCGCTACAAATGGTATGGCAAAAAAGACGCTTGTATGATTCCTACACCAGAGTTGAAGAGTAAGTTTTTAGAATAATATGTGTTTAAAAATAGTTTAGCGCTTTTCTTCTTCTAATACGCAACCAATCTAAGTTTTACTCATCTAGTAATAAACCTATTAAGCCATGATAAAGAAATTAGCCTATTTAGTTATAATTATTACACTGTGTACTAATTGTAAAACGGATGATGGGCTACCCGATTGTTCAAACATTTCATGTGCAGCTCCATTTTTTCTTGTAGATTTAGTTGATAGCACCACAAACGAAAACATCATTCTTCAAGATAGTATTTCAGAGGAGGCTATTATGCTAAGCGACGCTTCTGGAAATCCATTTCAATTTACTATTATTAATTCATCAGGCTTCCTGTATATTGAAAAAAAAGGTCCATCAGACTTTTTAGAAATACGCATAGATTCTGAAATCATTACCAGTATATCTTACAACACATCAACACCTAATGCTAATAAATGCTGTGATTTTGGTAATCTTATTGATGTAGAAGTAACTGATAACACCTTTAGCGTCGAGGATAACACGCTTACTGTTTCTTTATAAAACTACTCTAAAAATAAGTACAAATACGTATTGTTTTTTTAGTAAGAAAATTCTAACTTTGTTGACTTGTACTGAACTTATTTCAGTATCATCAGATATGAAACATTATAACAATATCATTTAAAGTCGTTCGGCTAAATTGAAAGACAAACTATGGAAATAAAAGTAAAGACTAAAATAAAGAATGCGTTTGATTCAATATTAAGAGCCGATTATCTCTCTTTAGATGATTTTGATGAACTAGAAAATTTGAGTAACTATTTTGTAGATTTTTTTAACTCTATAGGTAGTATATTACAAAAACAAGATAATTATATTTCAGGAAGAAGAGGTACTGGAAAAACGACAGCTTTACTAAAAGGATATTTTGAATGTTTAAAAACAATCAAAGGTAAAGAAAAGTCAGAATATTTAGATAGAAAAGTACTCCCTATTTATATTGATTTAAGTAATTGCGGAGATATTTTTGATAAAGATAATTTTGAACTATTTGAAATACATTTTGTAAGACAAATTATTGATTCTCTGGGTAGACAATTGGAATCAATTTATGACGCTAAATCATATGGGATTTTCAGAAAAAATAACCCTGCAATTGATGATTTGGAATACATTGAAAAAATATTGATTGAAGGTAAAACAGTTTTTCAATCTAAATCAACTGATATAACTGACAAAAACGCTTCTAATCTAACTGACGAAGCAGGATTGAGCATTTCGCCAGAGTCATTAGGACTTTCTATGCTAAGTAAAGGCGAAGTATCTAAAGAAAAATCTCAAACTTATTCTCAAACTAAAGGTTTGAATGTTCAAGAATTTTTAAATAAAATCAATGAAATTTTAAAAAAGGCCAAAATTGATTCAGTCTATCTTTTCCTTGATGAATACTCTGATTTAAATCAAGAATATCAAGCAAAATTTTCTAAGTTATTAAAAAGTTTTTTAGGTTCAAAGACCAACCTTTTTGTCAAAGTGGGTGTTATTACAGATAGATTTGACTTTGGTGATAAAATAATAATTGGTCGAGATATTTTTCCTATTCCACTGGATTTAAATGAACACGTTGAAAGGCTTGGTGGTTTATCACCAACATTAAAAAAATTAGAAAATGCTATACCAGACTTAATTCAGAAAAGATTAGAAATTTATGCAGATAATATTCCATTGGATAGTTTATTAAAAGGTAATAAAATTGAATTTTTTGCAAGAATAGCCAGAGAATCAATTGGAGTTACTAGAACAATAGGTTTGATTCTTCAAAATGCTTGGAAACAAGCAGAGGTGAATGATTATAAACTTGGTTTATCTGAATTAAACTATGGTATAAGATCTGCACGTAAAACTTATCAAAAACAATATTCAGGAGCTTTAAAAAGAAAGTTAATTCCAGGGTTTTACAACGATATATGGAATGCCATTATAACCAAAGCAGTTTCAGAGAAAAACAAACACCCAGACAGGCCTGCTAGTCATATATTGATTGACCCAAACAGGAGTAAATATTTTAACGTTTTTAAAGAAAACTTTTTAATTCATCTTTTAGAAGAAGGAAGATCTTCAAAATATGGTGGCCACTATGATTTGTATTCTATAGATTATGATATTTGTTTAGATCTCAATATAAAATATGCAGAAAACAAGGATGAATATACGGCTATCAGATTTGTTTATGATACTGTATTATCAGAGTTTGATAGTTACTTTACCGATTCAAAATTAAAAAGTTACAAGTGTCTTGAATGTAATAGAATATATCAAGAAGATGAACTTCCACCTGCTAAAGTAAAGCGTTGTTTTGAGGATGATAGTAAATTGGAAGAAGTAATACATCAAGAATTTGAAGTATATGGAGGAAATCTTGCTGAAGTAGAAGTGAAAATTTTAGGATTAATTGCAACCTTAGAAAAAGATGATGCGATGTCTGCCGTTGAAGTCGCAAATGCAGTTGGTTGCACTAGGCAAAAAGTTTCTGCTTGGTGTTCAAGAGTACTTGAACCTAAAGGAGAAATTGAAATTGATAAAAGAGAGAATCGAAATTACTATTATGGAGAAAATAACGTTACCTAAAAACCTATATAATTAATTACTCATTCTGTGCGTATACGTTTTCTTTCACTAGCTTAAACCTAACCAATCCTTAAAACAAACACAATAAGCAAAATACTAAAAACCACTTACTTCAAACTCCGTAAAATAAAATCTACCTTTTTGTTGGTGTTTTTATTTTCAGCATAAGCATCAGTAATATGTTTTGCAGGTACCGCTAAACCTTTTGTAATTAGCGATTCAATATCATCAACATACTCTAATGACACCTTTCCTGTTAAAAGCAGGCTTAAATCTTTACCAGAGTGGTAATAATCATAAACCTTTTTAAGTCCTGTTAAATACAAATAATCTTTTGTAAATCCACCACCTCGGTGTACTCTAACGGTGATGTAAAACGCCTCCTCGCGGTCTAAGTCGTACTGGTTATGCAACAACCTAAAGGTTCTGGAAAACGAGTAGCCTTTTGCTAAACTATCAACCGCTATAACACGGTATGCCAATTCTTTTAAACGTTTTATGGTTAGGTTATTACTCATATATTCCGCAAAAACCGCTAACCCTTCTTGGGTTTCTTCATTATTAGGAAAACCATGAGAAAATATTTTTAAAGGATGCAACAAGCCATTCATAGTGGTCACCATATGCACACCAATTTCATGATTGGTTAATACGGCTATCTCATTATCAGAATAGGTGTGATTGGTATTTAAAACCAAGGTTTTAATATTATTCAACACCATGGCTATAGCCGAAATTTTATCAGAATGTTTTATGCTGTAACTAAAATCATAATGTTCAGAAAAGCTTTTAAAAAACACCTCTGCTTCTGAAGCACTATATTTTGGTTGAAATTTTGGAATCCCTTTATCTTCATCTTCAAAATGTAAAATAAATTTAGCATTCTCAACATCATTCTCGGTTGGTGTACCAAAACAGTGTAAACAGTTGTAGTAAAACTTTTTATCGCTACCAACCGTTTCTATACATTGAATTAAACCTGAGTACTGATAAATAATATCTTCGTATAGTTTACTAATTTGAGCATCATCAATACTTTCTAAATCGCTTTCAAATAACTTTCTGTGAAGTTTAAAACGGTCAAAATCAATGGATGGGTAATTAAAAACAGGGTCTGTTAAATATTTAGATGAAAAAAAACGCGTTTTCTCTTCTTCTATATTTAAAGGATTTACATAACTAAGCAGTTCAATTTGCTTAACCAGCGCATCAATATGCTTATCTATGTCTAAAAGTGCTTTGGTAGCCACATTATCCATCTTCATAAACTAACTTTAATACTTACTTTGTAACTCCTGCAAAGGCAGGGATCTATTTTAAGAATTATATTTTCAATTTGGATTCCTGCCTTCTCAGGAATAACAAAACGTTTAACTAATTTAAAATCTAACTGAACGTCTTATATACTTTTTCTGCATGTTCTGGAATACGGGTAATCAATTCCTTTTCAACTGCTTTTACGACTTCAGGGAATATAATTTGTTCGTACTCATCACAATACACCTTGGCTATTTCGGTTGCCAAAACTAAGGTATTTTTAAAGTTTTGTGTAATATATTTTAAAAAATAACCATTACCTTGAAATGTATCGTTTATTAGCGAAGTTGATTTAATCCCGTTAGGAAATTTAATTTCCGATAAACTTTGTCGCCATAACTCAATAACGTTTCCAAACCTTTCATTATCAACATTACTCGTTCCTAAATTCCAAGTAGGCACTTCCCTATCCCAACGTTTCCAGTTATAACTGTGCATATCGTAAACGGTACAGAAGCCAAATTTAGATTCTAAAGTTTTAATTAAAGCATGCACAATCTTATAGAAATTTGCATGCTTTTCAAGGCTTTTGGTTTTCATAGCTTCAGAAAGTGGTGCTTTCCATAATTGTTTACCCCAAGCAGTAACAAAAACCGCATCTTCAGGAGCGCGGTTTAAATCGTATTCAAAACGGGAATCGCAGCCTGCAATAACAATGGGGTGTGATTGTATCATGTTTTTAGTTTCTGGATCTTCCTCATACCAACGTTCGTATTCAGTATGGATGCAATTATCCCAGAGTTCTTTTCTAAATTGGTGCCCATTATGAACAGCAGCACAAGCATAAGGCACAAACTCATCAATTTTAATGGTTAAAGAATAATCTGAAGCTACAGCTTCAAAACATTCACCAGCCTCAATCTTAGATATTATGTCTGAAATACTTAATCTAACCATCCTTGAGAATCTTTTTTAAATGGGTATAAATCATTTGCTCCATAGGGTCGTACTCATCATCAACAAAAGCCATAAGTTTAATATCAGCAAATAAGTCTGCTAAATCATTACGGTAATAATCGTGTGCTTTTACACCTTCAATAATATTTTGAAGTACTTGATAATCATTGTCCATTTCAAATTGCGCATTTACACGCTCGTAAACATGCTTATCAACCCGACTTAAAATATATTTTTGCTCTTTTCTAGTCTCGCTTAAATCTGAATTTGAAACATACATTAAAATGTAAGCTAATAATTCATCTTTAGTCCATGTTTTCGGGTTTTCCATATCGCCAGTTGTTAAGGCACCATACTCAGTCCAAGATCCATCATAAACTGAAATATCTTTATAGCCTGAAATCTCAGCACCTAAGGCTAATACACAGGCCGTTATTCCAGAACCACATGAAAAAATAATGGGCTCATCTTCTTCAGCAACCATATAAAAGGCTTTAGCCAAATCTTTTTTGGGTTTTAAAACACCATCTTCCAACAAATCTGTAAATGGTAAATTGACAGAGTTTGGAATGGTTCCTCTACGCAAACCCGCTCTAGGTTCTGGAACTTCGCAATTAAATCTAGCCCTAGAACGTGCATCTATTATTTTATGTGTTTCGTTTTTTGATGCATAAAGTATATCCTCAAAAAACTGCATATAACCAAATTGTAAATTTGCTATAAAATCCCCCGTTTCGCCATCGTAATTCTGCATCAGTTCAGTATGATATTCAGCCTTTTTCCATGCAGGAAAACCACCGTTTAAAACCGCAACATTATTAAACCCAAAAGCTTTAAACAACCACCAAACACGGGCACTAGAATAAATACCTTTATCATCATAAACCACAAGAGCACTATCTTGATTAATGCCTAAATTTCTGGCTTCTTTCTGAAATTGTTCTACAGAAGGAAACGCACTAGGAAAATCGTTAGACACATCACTAAACTTCTTTTTAATATCAAAAAGTCTCGCATTAGGAATTTGTTCCAAGGTAATATCAAAAACCTTATTAATCGTTCCGTCTAGAATAATAAGGTTTTCAGCATTTAAATTTGCATTAAGCCATTCGACTGAAACTATTGGAGACGTAAAATTTATTTTTGAAATCATTTGTTAAAAACTATTAATTATGAGATATCTCAATCGCACCTCATTTCGATATGACAAAGATTTTTAATTAAGCGTCTTGCACAGTTTTCCGTAGTCTAGTTCGTCTATCAAAAGCTTGAAGTTTATCTATAACTTTCATTTCTAAAAAGTCAATTACCTTTTCTTCAATTTTAGTTTTAAGCTTGTATACTTTGTTTATGTATGTAATACCACCTGGCGACATCACATTTACTTCTACCAGCTTACCTCCAATAACATCAATACCAACAAAATACAAACCATCATTTACCAGTTTCGGTCCTATTTGTTTGCACAATGCTTTTTCCTCTTTAGTAAGCGAATGTCTTTGTACACTACCACCAGCAGAAACATTTGAACGGTGATCATCATTTCCAGGAACACGTTTCATGGCGCCAACAGGCTCACCATTTAAAATTAAAATACGAACATCGCCTTGGTCTGCACCCTCAATGTAATCTTGAAGTATTACATAGCTAGACGAACCATCATTATTATAAATATAGAAATCTAATAACGAATTAATATTGCTCATCGCCGATTTTTCAATCAATATAACACCCGAACCACCAAAACCATTCAGCGGTTTCAAAATCATTTTATCCGATTCAGATTCTTTTATTTGCTTAATTAAATAACGCTTGCTTTTAGATACATGAGTTGCCGGAATAATATTGCTATGCGCATCTCCAAAAGCAGCTGTATATAGCTTATTATTAGCCTCTCGCATGCCTTCTAAAGAATTCATAATAAACACATCATCCTTAACAGAATCCAAAAAGTTTAACATAATGGGGTCTAACGGCGGATTCGCCCTAAAGAAAATTACATCAAACCCAGCAAGTGGCAGCATTTCCTCTCGCAACTGTGCTTTTTTATAAAACGATTTTAACGAACTTGGTGTTTTTTCCATACGCCCAATTACCGTGCAAGTAGCCGATGTAACACTATTCCTAATTGTTAAATCTGCCGGAATACACATGGCAACACCATGCTTGCGCTTTACACATTCCTTAATTAAAGCCAATGTCGTATCATTATCGGGGTCAATTTGCTCCCAAGGGTACATTATAAAACAAACGTTCATATCGTAATTTTTAGTTTCAGTTAAATTTAAAAGATTTTTAGTACATCCCAAAATTCTACAATAAGTTATTTGGGCGTTACCCTAAAGGGTCGGGCTTTCCGTTACAAGTCCTCGCTTCTGCGCTAAGGCGCAAAAGCTGTGGGCTATCCACTACAATCCCTAACGCGGGCTTATCTGCCAACAAAAATGCTTACTTCACAGCGTCATAATGGTCATCCCACTCTTTGGGCTTAGGCTCATGAAGCTTGTCTAAAGATTTAGCCACTAGCATAGACACCGTAGCATCACCAGTAACGTTTACAACGGTTCTGCACATATCTAAAGGTCTATCAACCGCAAAAATTAAGGCTAATCCTATAGGCAATAATTCTGCAGGAAACCCAATAGATTCTAAAACAATAACCAACATTACCATACCTGCACTAGGTACAGCAGCACTACCAATAGATGCCAATAATGCTGTAAGCACAATAACCAATTGGTTAGTAAATGTTAAGCCTTCTGGCCAAATAACCTGCATAATAAACACCGCGGCAATCCCTTGGTACAAACTGGTTCCATCCATATTAACAGTTGCACCAACAGGAAGCACAAAACCAGAGACCTCTTTATCTACTCCCAAATGCTCCTCAACACGCTCCATGGTTACTGGAAGTGTGGCAGCACTACTACTGGTAGAAAACGCTAACAATTGCGCAGGACTTATTTGCTGTAAAAACCACATCGGTGATTTTTTAGTGTAAACACTAACTAGTATTAAATAGAAACCAATCATTAATAGTAAGCCGCCCAAAACACAAAATGCATAATAAAGTAATTTGATTAATATTTCTGTGTCATCAAAAGCAATAATCACATTTGCTAAAAGTGCAAACACCGCATACGGTGCATATAACATAATTAAATCTACCATTTTCATCACCACTTCGTTTAGCGAATCAAAGAAATTCACTAAAGGTTTTGCTTTCTTTTCACCAATTAACAGTAAACAAATACCAACAAATATGGCAAAGAATATCACCTGAAGCATAGAGGCTTCTGCAAAAGATTTAAAAATATTACTCGGAAAAATATCAACTAAAGCTTGTAACGGACCAGCTTCTTTTTGCGCAGAAGCTTTCATTAATTTATCTGTTACTCCTGCATCATTCTCGTATTTAAGCTTTATTTTTTCAATGGTTTCCTGAGGCATTCCATTTCCTGGTTTTACAATATTTACAATACTTAAACCTATAACTATAGCTACTAAAGTTGTTGCAACATAAATCCCTATAGTGCGTAAGCCCATAGACTTTATTTTAGAAATATCCTTTAAATCTGATATACCTTTTATCAAAGACGCCAAAATTAACGGTACCGCTATAAGCTTTAAAAGGTTTATAAATATGGTTCCAAACGGTGCAATCCAATCGGTAACAAAACCTTTTCCACCATCAACGGTATTCATTATAAAACCAAAAATGATTCCGAGAATCATTCCTATAATAATCTTCCAATGCAATGCTAGTTTTTTCATATGCTATTAATTAGTCTGTGATAGTTGTGAACAAGATAAGTATTTTTATACTTTATAAATTATACTATATTAATGTTATTTATTCATCATTAAAGCCTTTTCAAAAGATGCAACCGATCTAGAAATGTCAGCTTCAGTTGTAGCCCAAGAACATACACTAACACGCATTACTTTTTTTCCAAACCAAACAGAGCCACCTAACCAACATTCTCCAAGATTTTGAATAGTATTTAAAACTTTATCAGTTAACTCATCCGATTCACATTTAACTACAACCTGATTAAAAACCACATCGTTTTTAACTTGAAACCCTGAAATTTGACTGATTTCATTTTCAAATTGTTTAGCTCTTAAGTGCATGGTCAAAATCATTTCGTCAATACCATTTTTTCCAAGGTATCGCATAATGGCCCATAGTTCAATAATTCTAGCTCTTCTAGACATTTCTGGAGTATAAAACAAGCCGTCTCTTGCTTTACTTTCTATAAGATAACTTCCAGACGCATGAAGCGCAGAAGTTAATGCTTCTTGATCTGCACATAAAACAATACCGCTATCGTAAGGTGTGTTTAAAGTTTTATGACCATCAACTGCCCAAGACGAAGCCTTTTCCATACCTTTTGTTAAATGTTTTAATTGCTCCACGGTACCAGCCCAAAGTCCAAAAGCACCATCAATATGAATCCAAGCATCTGCTTTATTTGCTTTATCGCAAATCATATCAAAATTATCAAAAGCACCACTATTTACATTACCTGCTTGCAATATTAAAATCGTGTTTTTATCTAATTCTGGAATTAATTCTGGGATTATTCTACCTTGATTATCTACATCTACCCATTCAATATTATCTTGTCCTAACCCTAAAAGACTAACGGCTTTTAAAATTGTAGAATGTGCATGTTTACCTGATACAATTCTTATCTCAGGAGCATTTCTTAATCCTTTTTTATTGATATCCCAATTATTTTTTTGTAAGATTCGATATCTTGCTGCTGCTAAACCACATACATTTGCTACTGAAGTCCCACTTACAAAACCAGCACATGTTTGTTTTGGTAAATTAAAAATATCTACAAACCATTTTTCAACAACCGCTTCTAATTTACTTCCTATTGGAGAAGTAGCATATAATGCTGAAGATTGATCCCAAAAAGTCCCTAACTGTTTTGCTGCCAAACCAATAGGAACAACGCTGCCAGTAACAAAACCAAAATATCTTCCGCCTAAGGTTGCTATTGTTGCATCCTTACCATATTCATTTAATTGTTTTAAAACACTTTCTGATTTTGTTGTATTGGTTGGTAAATCTTCATCAAAATTTGACAAATCATTTACAGCGTCTTCTGTTGGATAGATGTTTCTATTAAAAATTTCTTCTAAATATTCAAAAGCATACTGTTGAGATTGTTTAAATATATCTTTGTTTCTAATTTCTTGAAACATAGTGTCTTGCAGTTTGCTCATGGTGTTTGGTTTATACTAGTTAGTTGACTCTAACAAATATATGGAATACTCAGCTTCATTGAAAAGTTGTAACTTCTGTTGATAAGACTCCTGATTTCGCAGGAATAACAAACTTTAGCGGATGATTTAGCCCCGATTGAAGTGGCATCCTTTTTGGTGCTTAAACCAAATTTAAATCTGGCTAAACATTAGATTTAAGCACAAAACATATTGAGAAACTTAACATGTTAGGCACAAAAAAGATATAACGGAAAGCGGGAAATAGCTTCTAAAAACAATTACTAAGTTTTAAGAGATTGCCACGTCGCTTACTCCTCGCAATGACAGTTTAAATTCCAGCAATTTCTCCAATTTCGGCAATAAATTTATCAGCTAAAGTATCAGCTTCTTCTTGAGATTTTGCTTCGGTATAAATTCTAATTATGGGTTCTGTATTACTTTTACGTAAATGCACCCAGCTCTCTGAGAAATCGATTTTTACACCATCAATAGTGGTTAGTTGCTCGTTTTGGTAACGCGCTTCAATGGTTTTTAAAATACCATCAACGTCTAAGCCTGGTGTTAATTGAATTTTCTTTTTACTCATAAAGTAGTTAGGATACGTTTTTCTGAGTTCGCTAACACTTATGTTTTTATCTGCCAATAGGCTTAAAAACAGGGCTACACCTACCAAAGCATCTCGCCCGTAATGTGCCTCTGGATAAATGATGCCGCCATTACCCTCGCCACCAATAACTACATTATTTTTTTTCATGAGTTTTACAACGTTTACCTCGCCTACTGCACTGGCTTCGTACATACCGCCGTGTTTTTCAGTAACGTCTCTCAAGGCTCTAGTAGAACTCATATTACTTACCGTATTTCCTGGGGTTCTGCTTAATACATAATCGGCACAGGCTACTAAAGTATATTCTTCTCCAAACATCTCACCGTTTTCATCCATAAAGGCTAAACGGTCTACATCTGGGTCTACAACAATACCAAAATCTGCCTTGTGCTTTTTAACGGCTTCAGATAAATCTGTTAAATGTTCTTTTAAAGGCTCTGGATTGTGTGGAAAGTGCCCATTTGGCTCACAGTGAATTTTTATAACATCTACACCTAAACGCTCTAAAAGTAAAGGTATAGCAATACCGCCTGTAGAATTTACACCATCTACTACTACTCTAAATCTAGCTTCTTCAATAGGTTTTACTGTTACTAAATCTAAATCTAAAACTTCAATAATATGTAAATCGATATAGGCTTTGTTTTTGGTAATTTCCCCTAAGCTATCTACATCTGCAAACAACATATCATCACTTTCTGCTATGTATAATATTTTAGCGCCTTCAACTGCATCTAGAAACTCCCCTTTTTCGTTTAATAGTTTTAAAGCATTCCACTGTTTTGGATTATGGCTTGCTGTTAAAATAATACCTCCATCGGCATGCTCCATAGGTACAGCAACTTCAACCGTTGGTGTTGTTGATAAACCAACATCTACCACATCTATCCCCATACCTATTAACGTATTCATGACTAAACTTTGAATCATTTTTCCAGAAATTCGAGCATCTCTACCAACCACCACTTTATGGTTATCCTTATTGCGTTGCTGCTTTAACCATACGCCATAAGCAGAAGCGAACTTAACAGCATCTATAGGTGTTAAATTCTCGCCTACTTGACCGCCAATAGTTCCTCTAATTCCTGAAATTGATTTTATAAGTGTCATAATATATTTTTGAATTAAAACGCAAATATAGTATTTCGAAATCGGATTTCTTAAAACGGAATTCGTAAATTTCACCAATGAACTATTTAGCACATATATATCTTTCTGGAGATAACGATTTAGTTACTATTGGTAATTTTATTGCAGATGGTATAAAAGGAAAAAGCTATAGAGACTACCAAAGGGATATTCAAATTGGTATTTTATTGCATAGACATATTGATACTTATACCGATGCGCACAAAACCGTAAGGCTAAGCACTAAAAGACTGCATAAGAAATACGGGCACTATTCTGGAATTATTGTAGATATACTTTACGACCATTTTCTAGCAAAAAATTGGGCACACTACAGCAATATACCTTTAGAAGAGTACACTGAGCATTTTTATGATTCCTTAGAAGCACATTATGATATATTACCCAGTAGAATTCAAAAAATGATGCCCTATATGCTTGCTGATAATTGGTTATTGAGTTACGCTTCAATTGAAGGTATAACACGAGTTTTAGAAGGTATGAACCGGCGCACAAAAAACCGTTCTAGTATGAACGAGGCTGTTATTGAATTGGAAGCATTTTACTCCGAGTTTGAAAATGAATTTTCTAGCTTTTTTGATGAACTCATAGCATCATCAAAAAAGAAATTAAACACTTTAAATAAAGAATTACGTGATTAAATATTTTCTATCCTGCATTTTAGCATGTGTTATACTTTCCTGTAAACAAGCTAAAAACCCTTCAAACAGAGGCCTCATAACAAAACAAGCTATGGTAGTTTCTGCCAGAGCTGAAGCTTCACAAATTGGTAGTGATATCTTAAAAAAAGGCGGTAATGCTTTTGATGCTATGTGCGCTACACAATTGGCTTTAGCAGTAGCATATCCATACGCAGGTAATATTGGCGGCGGCGGATTTATGGTGTACAGAAAAACAAATGGAGATATTGGCTCAATCGATTTTAGAGAAAAGGCACCCAAAGCAGCTACTAAGGATATGTATTTGGATGAAAACGGTGATGTTATCCCAGAGAAAAGTACATTAGGCGCTATGGCTGTTGGTGTTCCTGGAGTTATAGCCGGTATTTTTGAAGTACACGAAAAACTTGGATCTTTACCTATAAAAGATATTATAAATCCTTCTATTGCATTGGCATACAAAGGTGTAGTAGTTACAAAAAAACAGGAAGAAACTATCAAAAAATACCGCCCCTTATTTTCTAGAGTGAATAGGGAAACTATTCCTCTTGACAAAGCTTGGAAAGAAAACGACATTATAAAACACCCCGCGCTGGCTAAGACTCTAGAACGCATTGCAAAACATGGAAGAGACGAATTTTACAAAGGTGAAACAGCCCAAATACTTGCTAAATTTATACAAGAAAACGGAGGTATTCTAACAGAAGATGATTTAGCAGCTTACGAAGCAAAATGGAGGGAGCCAATCGTTTTCACTTATGATGACTTAAACATTATTTCAATGGCTCCACCTTCTAGTGGCGGTGTGTGTTTAGCCCAAATTATGAAAATGCTTGAGCCATTTCATTTGGATGACTATGGGCATAACTCATTAAAAACCATTCAAGCTATAACTGAAGCTGAACGACGCGCTTATGCGGATAGAAGTTTTTATTTAGGCGACCCCGATTTTATTAAAATTCCAGTAGAAACACTGATTAAAGAGGATTATTTAAGCGGAAGAATGTTAGATTTCTCATTTGAAAAGGCCACATTATCGAGTGATGTGTCACATGGCAATATTCAAATTATTGAAAGTAACGAGACTACACACTACTCCATCATTGATCAATTCGGTAATGCCATAGCTTGTACTACAACAATAAATGGCGCCTATGGCTCCAAGTTATATTGCTCAGAACTTGGTTTCTTTTTAAATAATGAAATGGATGATTTTAGTAGTAAACCCGGGGTTCCTAATATGTTTGGTCTCATAGGAGCTGAAGCTAACAGTATTCTTCCCGAAAAACGTATGCTGAGTTCTATGACTCCAACAATTATAGAAAAAAATGAAAAATTATATATGACACTCGGAACTCCTGGAGGTTCTACAATAATTACATCTGTTATGCAAACTATATTAAATGTTCATGAGTTTGATATGATGATGCAAGAAGCTGTAAATGCTCCACGATTTCATCATCAATGGCTCCCAGATGAAATTAGAATGGAGCCTAATTTATTTGACAGAAATCTAATCAAACAACTTGAAAATTTAGGGTATTCAATAAACGAAAAAGATTCTCCTGTAATTGGTAAGGTCGACGGAATACTTGTTTTGGATGATAACACGTATGAGGGTGGTGCAGATTACCGAGGGGATGATACTGCTGTCGGTTTTTAATCATTTTCTTTTTCTAAAACCATCACATTTAATACTTTAGAGGTCAACAAACTATAAACTAAATTCCGTTTTTATGACGGTTAGCCCTAAGAAAATATTAAAAATTATTACTGGTGTCATTATTTTTTTGACACTCCCTAGCCTATTGTTTTTTGGCTTCCTTTATTTTAAGTATAACGAAGATTTACCCACAGGAATTCAAGGTGAGCAAGCAGATGCTCTGGCATATAAAATGCTTGATGCGTTAGATTATGAAGCTTATAAAGCTACCAACTATATTGAATGGACTTACAAAAAAAGACGTCATTACGAATGGGATAAAAAAAACAACTCATGTAATGTGTTTTGGAAAGAAAATAAAGTTGTCCTAAATTTAAATAACATCTCTGAAAGTAAAGTCTATATTCATAGTTTTAAAAACGAGAGCGATATGGCTAAAGAACTTATTAATAAGGCAGCCAACTACTTTTATAATGATTCGTTTTGGCTAGTAGCTCCCTACAAAGTTTTTGATGATGGTGTTGAAAGGCGCTTAGTAAAAACAGAAGATAATAAGGATGCACTTTTAGTTACTTACACTTCTGGCGGTATTACACCAGGTGATTCGTATTTATGGCTACTTGAAGACCATGGAAAACCTAAAGCCTTTAAGATGTGGACATCTATTCTACCAATAGATGGTTTAGAAGCATCCTGGAGCGATTGGGTTACTACCGAAAGTGGCGCACAATTACCAACGTTTCATAAACTCCTATTTCTGGGATTTGAATTTGGAGATATTAAAGGAACTAATTAAAATAATTCTTAATCCAATCATTTATATTTTGTTCAAATTTAACATGATAAAAATTATACCTACTTAAATCTTCATTACACATCACCCCTAAACGATGCATATAAAAAATATTAGTCTTGCTTGCTTTCAAAGTAGTTTTCAATAATAGTTTAAATTCTTTTCTTTGTTTGCTCTCTACAATACTAAAAAGAAATTCTTTACCAAGATTATCATGGATAGACTCCTTTAATATTTCATCAATAACAATTTCCTTTTTAAGCTTTTTTATAGTGCTGTATAGTTTTAATTCTTTGTTATCAGAATCAACGAAATATAGTTCAATCAAAGAATATATATTTTCATCATCTAAAATAATTCTTATGTTATCTTTACTATTTGTTTTATCATAACTTTCAACACCATAATAATTCCCTTTTAATCTAATATACTTTGGAGTAATATAATCTTTTAAGTTAAAGTTCGAATATTGATTTTGATCATAAGTATTAAAATTAATTAGTGGAGATAAATTTCTTATAAAATTTACATTATAAACCTCTATTAAAAATTTCTCTTCTACACTTAAATTTCCTGAGAGTGTTCTGAAATAAAACTCTTGATCTTCATCATTAAACCTTTGTTCAAGAAAAACTAAAATATTTATCACTTCATCAAAAAGCATTTTTATTTCTGGAAAACTCTGAATATATTGTTTCGGATTAGTCTTAGTCAACTCATAATCATAAATATTATTGGTTTTTAAATATTCTGAATATTCATGTAAATACTTTTAACTTTTAAACAAATTAATTCTAAAACTTCATAACCTGATACTATTTCAATTGTAAAATTATCTGCGGCATAACCACCAAATGTAGGACTAATTACTCCATTACGATAATTCTTTTCCCCTTTCTTAAAACTATCTATAACTTTTCTATGATTATCTAACAAATTAAAAAAAGTATTATCAAGCTGTTGGTTAATCATTACTTTGGTTTGTTGTTTGAAAACTTCTTTAGTTTCTTTCAATTCTTCTCTAGTTAAAGTTAAGTCTTCTTGCTGATATTTAATTTCAACTTTTTGACCTAAAAATGCAATATATATAAAAAATAACCCTGCTAAAGCCCATAAAGAACCTGCAACTCCACCAATAAAATCTCCAACTTCATTAAAATTATTTTTGTCAACAAACCAATAAAATATGCCAATAATAAAAACTAAGACACCAACCCAAATAAATGTCCAAGACATGGTTTTAAACGTTTTTATTTGTTTATTTATTTCTATTATTTGAGCTTCAAACTCATCGTTATTTTCCATAAAACTGATTTATACTCCAAAACAAAATTAATATTTTTCCTACCAAAAAAATTTATAGTACATTTCTAGTTATCAACATTTATAGGCTAAATATTTAACAAAACTCTAAATTAACCCAACTTCATTTTTAAACTCAAAACTCGTAACTTTGCAACTTTGCCAATTTATGAGCCAATTCACAGATTTTATCGAAGTTAAAGGTGCTAGGGTACACAATCTTAAAAACATTGATGTATCTATTCCTAGAGAAAAACTAGTGGTAATCACTGGTTTATCTGGAAGTGGAAAATCCTCTTTAGCTTTTGACACCATTTATGCTGAAGGACAACGGAGATATATTGAAACATTCTCTGCTTATGCCAGACAATTTTTGGGTGGTTTAGAACGTCCTGATGTTGATAAAATTGACGGTCTTTCTCCTGTTATTGCTATTGAACAAAAAACAACTAGTAAATCGCCACGCTCTACAGTAGGGACCATTACCGAGATTTACGATTTTATGCGTTTACTTTTTGCTAGAGCCAGTGATGCTTACAGCTATAACACTGGAGACAAAATGATTAGCTACAGTGACGAGCAAATTAAAGCACTCATTATAAAAGATTTTAAAGGCAAGCGTATAAATGTATTGTCTCCTGTTGTTCGTTCTAGAAAGGGCCATTATCGAGAATTATTTGAACAAATTGGCAAGCAAGGTTTTGTGAAAGTTAGAGCCGATGGTGAAATTCGTGATATTGTAAAGGGTATGAAATTAGACCGTTACAAAACACACGATATTGAAATTGTTATTGATAGACTGGTTATTAATGATGATGTAGATAATGATAAACGTCTTACTGAAACCATAAACACTGCCATGTATCACGGTGAAGACGTGCTTTTAATTATCGATCAAGACACTCAAGAAACACGTTATTTTAGCCGAAGTTTAATGTGTCCGTCTTCAGGGATTTCATATCCTAATCCAGAGCCAAATAACTTTTCATTCAACTCACCAAAAGGTGCTTGTAGCCATTGTAATGGTATAGGAACACTTTATCAGGTTAATGAAGATAAAATTATTCCAGACGACTCATTATCAATAAAATCTGGTGCATTGGTACCACATGGTCCACAAAAAAACAGTTGGATTTTTAAACAATTTGAAACCATAGCACAACGTTTCAATTTCAAATTAACTGATGCTTACAAAGATATTCCTGAGGAAGCAAAACACATGATTCTTTACGGAGGTAATGATAAGTTTTCAGTAGAAAGTAAAACACTGGGAGTTACACGAGATTATAAAATTGATTTTGAAGGTGTTGCCAACTTTATTGAAAATCAATACAAAAATGCTGAATCTAGGTCTTTAAAACGTTGGGCTAAAGACTATATGGACAAAATTAAATGCCCTATTTGTGAAGGTTCTCGTTTAAAAAAGGAATCACTTTACTTCAAAATAAACGATAAAAACATAGCTGAACTTGCTGAAACAGATATTGTTGAACTCGCTAATTGGTTTAATGATTTAAATAAGCATCTATCAGAAAAACAACTTAAAATAGCAGAAGAGGTTGTAAAAGAGATTAAAGCGCGTTTAAAATTTTTATTAGATGTTGGGCTGGATTATTTATCCTTAAACAGAAGTTCCAAATCACTTTCTGGTGGTGAGGCACAACGTATTCGATTAGCCACTCAAATTGGATCTCAATTGGTTGGAGTGCTTTATATACTTGATGAACCAAGTATTGGTTTGCATCAACGTGATAATGAAAAACTTATAAACTCTTTGGTTTCACTTCGTGATATCGGTAATTCTGTAATTGTTGTTGAGCATGATAAAGACATGATAGAGCGTGCAGATTATGTAATTGATATTGGCCCCAAAGCCGGAAAACATGGTGGGGATATTATTAGTATAGGCAACCCAGAAGAATTAAAATCCCATAACACACTAACGGCAGATTATTTAAACGGTAACAAAGAAATTGAAGTTCCAAAAAAGCGCCGAAAAGGTAATGGTAAGTTTTTAGAGCTTAAAGGCTGTACTGGTAACAATCTAAAAAATGTATCAGTTAAATTTCCATTAGGAAAAATGATAGGCGTGACTGGGGTTTCTGGAAGTGGAAAATCTACATTGATTAATGAAACCCTCTACCCCATTCTAAATGCACATTATTTTAATGGTGTTAAAAAACCCATGCCATACAAAAGTATAAAAGGGCTTGAGCATATTGATAAAGTTATTGATATTAACCAATCTCCAATTGGAAGGACACCTAGAAGTAATCCTGCAACTTATACCGGTACTTTTAGTGAGATAAGAGCCTTATTTGCTAAAATCCCTGAAGCTATGATTCGTGGCTATAAAGCAGGTCGTTTTAGTTTTAATGTTAAAGGGGGGCGTTGTGAAACCTGTCAAGGTGGTGGCTTACGAGTTATTGAAATGAATTTCCTTCCTGATGTTTATGTAGAATGTGAAACTTGCCAAGGCAAACGTTTTAATCGTGAAACTTTAGAAATTCGCTACAAAGGAAAAAATATTAGTGATGTTTTAAACATGACTATGAATGAAGCTGTAGAGTTTTTTGAGCACATCCCAAAGATTCATAAAAAACTTAAGACAATTAAAGATGTTGGTCTTGGTTACATCACGCTTGGACAACAAAGTACAACACTCTCTGGAGGCGAAGCTCAACGCATCAAACTAGCTACCGAACTCTCAAAAAGAGATACTGGTAACACCTTTTACATTTTAGACGAACCCACTACAGGACTTCATTTTGAAGATATAAGAGTACTTATGTTAGTATTAAATAAACTTGTAGACAAAGGGAATACAGTATTGATTATTGAGCACAATCTTGATGTTATTAAAACCGTTGACCATATTATAGATATTGGTTACGAAGGTGGCAAAGGTGGCGGACAAATAATTGTTGAAGGTACTCCAGAAGAAATTATAAAACATAAAAAAAGCTATACCGCTAAGTTTTTGAAAAAAGAACTAAATTAGCTCGCAGGTCAGCATCTACGCATTGGTAGATATTAGAAATTAAAAAGAAAAATTACATATTATAAATACAAAGTAAATGAGAAAAGAACAACGCCATAAAGGTTGGAATGAAATAAAAACAAATGATTCTTGGGCTATTTTTAAAATTATGGGCGAATTTGTCACAGGTTTTGAAAAAATGAGTAAAATTGGACCATGTGTATCTATATTTGGTTCTGCTAGAACAAAACCAGATCATAGATATTACAAACTTACCGAACAAGTTGCACAAGCTATTGTAGAAGCTGGTTATGGCGTTATTACCGGTGGTGGCCCAGGTATTATGGAGGCTGGAAACAAAGGTGCTCATTTAGGTGGTGGAACTTCTGTTGGTTTAAATATTGATTTACCTTTTGAACAGCATGATAACCCATATATAGACAGTGACAAAAGCTTAGATTTTGACTACTTTTTTGTTAGAAAAGTTATGTTTGTAAAATACTCACAAGGATTTGTTGTTATGCCCGGTGGTTTCGGCACACTTGATGAGCTTTTTGAAGCTATGACGCTTATTCAAACTCATAAAAGTGAAAAATTCCCAATTATTCTCGTTGGAAAAGATTTCTGGACAGGATTAATGGATTGGATTAAACAAACTCTTCTAGAAGAGTTTGGTAATATTAGTCCTAAAGACCTCGATCTTATTCATCTAGTAGATACCCCTGAAGAAGTTATAGATATATTAGATACATTCTATAAGAATTCGGGGTTAAGTCCTAATTTCTAACTTTATAAAAAAACAGAAATCGCTATATTCATTTAATATCAGACTCTTAACACCCTAAGCCATCATATTTTCTTATATTGTGGCGCCTTACATGAAATCATTAACCATTAATGCTATTGAAATTGAGAAATTCTTTTCTTAACTATCTTTTTGTTCTATCAATCTATGCTACAGCTTTTGGTCAAAATAAAATTGACGTTAAAGCTTCTTTTGATATAGAAAATAAAACAATTAAGATTTCTCAAGTTATTGAATATTTCAATACTAGCGAAGATGTTCTAAATACCATTTATTTAAATGATTGGAACAATAGTTTCTCCACAAAAAATACACCTCTGGCTATAAGGATAGCTGATGAATACATTAATGATTTTCATCTGGCCAAAAATGAAGATAGAGGGTATTCAGTGATTACATCTATAAAACAAGGTGATGAAGACTTAGTTTATACGCAACTAAAAGACCAAATAGATATTATAAAAGTTGAGTTAAATAGCCCTTTAAAACCTAATGAATCCTACAAAATTAAATTAAACTATATAGTTAAAATTCCTAATGCAAAATTCACCAAATATGGTTTTACTAATAAAGGAAAAATTAACTTAAGGTATTGGTACATTACGCCTGCTGTTTATAATGGCAATTGGCAGTATTATAGTAATAAAAATTTAGATGATTTATTCGTTCCAAAGTCAGATGTTTCATTAGAAATTGAGCACCCAAACGGCTACACCCTAACTTCAGAATTAGATTTAGATAAAATAGATCAACTCCCTGACAAACAAGTGGTAAAACTATCAGGAAAAAACAGAGTTAACACTAAATTATTCATAAGCAAAAACTCTGATTTTAAAACCATTCAAGATGGAAATTTCTCAATAGTTTCAAATATTAATGATGAAGGTATAGAAGTAGTTGACAAAGTATTGATTACTGAAAAAGTAACCGATTTCATCTTTAAAAACTTCGGGGAATATCCACACAAAAAACTACTCATATCTCAGATAGATTACGATAAGGATCCTGTTTACGGACTTAATATTTTACCAAGCTTTATAAAAACATACCCTAATAGTTTTAAGTATGAATTAAAACTATTAAAAACAACCTTACATAATCACTTAGAAAATACCCTACTAATAAACCCTAGAAAAGACCAATGGTTACTTGACGGTATTCAGATTTATTACCTTATGAAATACGTTGATAAGCATTACCCAAATATGAAATTTCTGGGTAATCTTGCAGATTTTTGGGGTGTACGTTCATTCCATGCGGCCGACATGAAATTTAATGACAAATATGTTTTGGCATTCATGATTATGGCGAGAACAAATCGAGATCAGCCTTTAACTATGGCAAAAGACTCGCTTTTAAAATTTAATAAGCGTATTGCAAATAAATACAAAGCTGGAGTTGGATTGAAATACTTAGACGACTTTGTAAACAAAGATATTGTTGAGACAAGTATTGAATCCTTTGTAAAGCAAAATCAACTTAAACCTACTAACGCAAAAGCTTTTGAAAACTTTATAAAATCTAAAACAGATAAAAATATTGACTGGTTTTTTAATGATTATCTAAGCACAAGAAAACGTATAGATTTCAAAATAAAAAAAGTAAAGAAAACAGAAGATTCAATAACACTCACTATTAAAAATAAAAGTGATCACAACATGCCTATTTCGTTATACAGCTTAAATAACGATAGCATTGTATCAAAAATTTGGGTTGAGAATATAAACCAAAATAAAACTATTACTATTCCGCGTTTAGATGCTAATAAACTGGTTTTAAATTATAATAATGCCATTCCTGAATTCAATTTAAGAGATAATTGGAAATCTTTAAAAGGCTTCTTTTTTAACAATAAACCGCTTCAGTTTAGAGTATTTCAGGATATAGAAGACCCGTATTATAATCAAGTGTTTTTTATGCCAACATTTGAATTTAATAATATTTATGATGGTTTTACTCTAGGGCTAAAAGCTTATAATAAAACAGTTTTAAGAAAGCTTTTAAATTATAAAATTGAACCGAGATATGCTTTTAGATCTAAGACTTTAACTGGCTCAGCTTCAATATTTAAAACACATTACATTCAAAATAAAAACCTTTATGCAATTAATTATGGAGTTGCGGGAGGTTATAATTCTTTTGCTGAAGATTTATTTGTTAGACGTATTACCCCTTCTGTTCAATTCTTGTTTCGAGAAAATAAAGACTTTAGATCAAATAAAAGACAACTAATTAGTTTAAGACACGTAATTATCAATAGAGACCGTGACGTTAATAATATCTTGACTACAAATGAACCCAACTATAGCGTTCTTAATTTAAGGTATATCAACTCTAACGATAACCTTATAAATTTTAATAAATGGAGTACAGATTTACAATTTGCTGAGAAGTTTAGTAAACTATCATTTAATTACGAATTCAGGCGCTTATTTGAAAGCAATAGACAGATAAATATAAGAGCATTTGCAGGACTATTTTTAAGAAATGATACCGATGCCGACTCTAACTTTTTTAGTTTTGCTTTGGATAGACCAACGGATTATTTATTTGATTACAATTACCTTGGACGCTCTGAAGCATCAGGAATCTTTAGCCAACAATTTATTGAAGCAGAAGGTGGCTTTAAGTCACAACTAGAACCACGATTTGCAAACCAATGGATAACCACATTGAATGTTAGTACTACCCTATGGCGATATATCTTAGCTTACGGAGATATTGGTTTTATAAAAAATAAGTTTGATAATTCACATTTTGTCTATGACTCTGGAATCCGCATCAATCTTGTAACTGATTATTTTGAAGTCTACTTCCCTATGTATTCCAATCTTGGTTGGGAAGTTGGTCAACCTAATTATGACCAACGCATCAGATTTAAATTTACTGCAGACCCTCAAGCACTTTTAGGATTATTTAGAAGGCGATGGTTTTAAATCTGTTTTTGAATTATTCATAATAAAAAGGTATTAAAAATGAATTAATTTAAAAATTAACAACGATTATGTATTTTTTTTATATTATTTTCATTTTTTTAACAAGGATTTAAATTGCAAAAATGATAGATATTGAGTATTTTTGCAAAACAAAAGCATACACCTATGCAAACCTTAACCAACTTGAAAAACAATTTATCGTTCGAAGATTTCAAAGCTGAAGTTATTAATGACTATCGAACAGCTGTAATAAGTCGCGAATGTAGTCTACTAGGGCGTAGAGAAGTTTTAACAGGTAAAGCTAAGTTTGGAATTTTTGGTGATGGAAAAGAAGTTCCGCAACTGGCTATGGCCAAAGCTTTTATGAAAGGCGACTGGAGATCTGGATACTACAGAGACCAAACATTTATGATGGCTATAGGCGAATTAACTCCTGAACAGTTTTTTGCGGGATTATATGCAAATACAGATATTAAAAAAGAACCCATGTCTGCAGGCCGCCAAATGGGCGGGCATTTTGTAACGCATAGTTTAAATGACAATGGCAGCTGGAAAAATCTCACCAAGCAGTATAATTCTAGTGCTGATATCTCGCCTACTGCTGGCCAAATGCCACGTCTATTAGGCTTAGCTCAAGCTTCGAAAATTTTCAGAGAAGTTGAAGGTATAAACACAACTAACTTTTCTGTTAAAGGAAACGAAGTTGCTTGGGGTACTATAGGTAATGCTAGTACAAGTGAAGGTTTATTTTTTGAAACCATTAATGCTGCTGGTGTTCTACAAGTACCTATGGTGATTAGTATTTGGGATGATGAATATGGTATTTCTGTACATGCTAAACACCAAACAACCAAGGAAGATATTTCTGAAATTTTAAAAGGGTTTCAGCGTGATAAAAACCATAAAGGTTACGAAATTTTACGTGTTAAGGGTTGGGATTATGCCAATTTAATAGAAACCTATCAAGAAGCTGGTGCTATTGCTAGAGAAGAACATGTACCCGTTTTAATTCATGTTTTAGAATTAACACAACCACAAGGGCATTCTACTTCCGGGTCTCATGAGCGTTATAAAACTCCTGAACGATTAGATTGGGAAGCAAAACATGATTGCAATGTTAAATTTAGAGAGTGGATTATTGAAAGCGGAATTGCTACCAATGAAACACTTACTGAAATTGATAGATCCGCTAAGCGCGATGTTAGGGAGGCCAAAAAAAATGCTTGGAACACATTTTTAAAACCCATAAAAAAAGAACAGCAAGAATTACTTTCTATTCTTAAACAAATTGAATCAAAAAGTGTTAATCGTGCATTCATTTCTAAATTGAAAGACAGCTTGAATGTTATAGATGAACCAACTCGAAAAGACATCTTATCCCGTGCTAGAAAATCATTACGCTTTATTGTAGGTGAGTCTTTTCCTGAAAAAAACATATTAAGCAATTGGATTAATGATGTGTTTGAAAATGCACAGCCCAAATTCAGTTCACATTTATACTCAGAAACTCAAGGTTCAAACACAAAAGTTAGTGAAGTAAAACCAACCTATGATGACAACCCGCAATCAGTTGATGGTAGGATTATCATACGTGATAATTTCGATACTATTTTTAACACCTATCCTGAAGCGCTAGTTTTTGGAGAAGATACAGGAAATATTGGGGATGTTAATCAAGGTCTAGAAGGCTTACAAGAAAAATATGGAGAGCTTCGTGTTGCTGATGCTGGCATCAGAGAAGCTACTATCATTGGACAAGGTATAGGTATGGCATTACGTGGGTTACGTCCTATTGCTGAAATTCAATATTTGGATTACATTTTATATGCATTACAAATCATTAGTGACGACTTAGCCACTACTCATTATAGAACTAAAGGAAAACAAAAAGCACCATTAATTATCAGAACCCGTGGACATAGACTTGAAGGCATATGGCACTCTGGTTCTCAAATGGGAGGTATACTCAATCTTGCAAAAGGCGTAAATTTACTAGTACCGAGAAATATGACCAAAGCTGCTGGTTTTTACAATACGCTTTTATTAGGTGATGATCCAGCTATAGTTGTTGAATGTTTAAATGGTTATAGACTTAAGGAAAAAATGCCAAATAATCTTGGAGCGCTAAAAACCCCAATTGGTGTTGTTGAAACTATAAAAGAAGGCACAGATATTACACTAGTGTCTTATGGTTCCACATTGCGTATTGTAGAGCAAACAGCTAAAGATTTATTAGCAGTTGGTATTGATGCTGAAGTTATTGATATACAATCGTTAATGCCGTTTGATCTAAACCATGACATACTAAAAAGTGTAGCCAAAACCAATAGAGTCATGATTATTGATGAAGACGTTCCTGGAGGTGCTTCTGCTTATATTTTAGATAAGATTTTAAATGAACAAGGTGCTTTTCAATATTTGGATAGTGCTCCTAAAACATTAACTGCAAAATCACATAGACCAGCTTATGGAAATGACGGTGATTACTTCTCAAAACCATCAGCTGAAGATATTTTTGAAGCTATCTATGATGTGATGCACGAATTGAGTCCTAATGATTTTCCTAAACTGAGATAATATTCCAGAGTTTTTCTATAAAATAGAAATTATACCATTACACTAGTAATGGTTTTTTTATATTTATAAACTAATACCAATTATGGAAGACAAATCACCATTAATAACAAGAGATTGGTTGGCTATAGAGCGCACCAAACTAGCTAACGAACGTACATTTTTAGCCTATTTTAGAACCTTTGTTGTTTTCTTAGGTACAGGCATCACGTTACTTAAATTAGAGTTTTTCTCTGAAATGAAATCCTTTGGCTTTGTTTTATTAATCATATCTCCAATCATTCTAGTTATTGGCTTATTGCGTTTAATTTCGGTAAAACGAACCATTAGAAAACACTATAAAGTTTAGATGAAAGCTCTTGCATTACCAGAAATTAAAAAAGAATTAAAAACGCTTTCTAGTCAAGAGATTGAAGCCCTGTGTTTGCGTTTAGCGCGTTTTAAAAAAGAAAACAAAGAACTTCTTACCTATTTACTATTTGAATCTCATAACGAAAGTGGTTATATAGAAACCGTTAAAAACTATATGGATGATGAGTTTGAATTAATAAACACCAATAGCTATTTCTATATTAGAAAAAGTGTTAGAAAAATACTTAGAAACGTTAAAAAGTTTATTCGCTACTCACAAAAAAAAGAAACCGAGGTAGAACTCCTACTCTATTTTTGCAAAAAACTAAAAGGCTTTAAACCAAGTATGAAGCGTAGTACCCAGCTCTATAACATGTATAACAGGCAAATTGTTTTAGTAAAAAAAACAGTTGCTAAACTACACGAAGATTTACAGTACGATTATAATTTGATGTTGGAAGAGCTTTAAATATGTAAAGCACTAATAAACCAATTCACCTTTAAAGTCATCATCAACAGTATCTTGCTTAATAATTAATCTAGAATCTTCAGTAATAGGATAACCTATCTCTTTAAGAAGTATTCTTAAACCTTCAATTGCATTGTGACTTTTGTAGCTAAAACTTAAACGTTTAGTTTCTACATCAATTTTAATATTGAAAATACCAGCAACCGTTAGTGAATTTGTAAGAACAAAATCCTTACAATGATTACAAGTTATAGCATCTATAGTTACAATGGTATTCATCATTTAGCCTTTAAGCCATAAACTTAAAAACTAAAAGTTATACAAAATGTGATATTTGTTAGGTTTTGAAAAAAGTGTAAGATTTAAAACTAAAAATCATTAATAAACTGCTCTAATTTTTTTACATCAATAATTTTAGTTTTTTTGTTAGTTATGGTTATATAACCTTCTTTTTTTAATGCTGAAACACTCCTTATACAAGACTCTATTGCAGTACCTACAACACTACTTAAATCTTCTCTAGACAAGTTTATATTTAGATAACCATCGCTATCTTCTCCATAATTATTTTTTAAATAGATAAGTGTTTGAGCAATTCTTTGCTTTACACTTTTTTGAGAAAGATTAATAATACTATTATTAGAATCTTTTAAATCGCTAACTACTGTTTTTAATACCTCTAAAGTAAATTTTGGATTTGCTTTTAAAGGGTTTACAATTTTTTCTTTTGGAATGAAACAAACTCGCATATCATTCAAAGCTGTGGCACTTAAGTTTACTTTCTCGTCAGCTATCACCGAACTTTGCCCAATAACTTCACCTTTGGCAGCTAATTTTACAATTTGATCTTTACCATTAGAGCTTAACTTAGAAAGTTTTGAAATACCATCCCTAATACAAAATACACCATTTAATTTTTCGCCTTCCTCGAAAAGTGTTTCACCTTTTTTTATGATTTTAGACACTTTTGCTTGAGACACTTCACTAAGTTCATCTCTATTTAATGCTCGCAAATCGTTAAACTGTCTTACAATACAGTTTTCACAACGGTTAGCATTTTTATCTTGCTTCATTAAGGTGTTAGTCTTTTGAAGTCATAAAGATACATGATGGAAAAAAATTGAAACCTATAATATTATAGGTTTAATAAGCTTTTATGAAGTTTCTGAGTTCTTGTTCAGATATGATTTTAATTTTCTCGCGTTTAAAGCTTATAAGATTTTTTCTTTTAAATGAAGCCAATAAAGAAATAACATACTCGCTAGTAGTTCCTAAAATGTTAGCCATATCTTGACGCTTTAAAGGCACACTAATCCAGCCTTCTTTTTCTAAACCAAATTTATCATTCAAATACAGTAATAAACCAGCTAGTCTTACTTTAACCGTAGCATGATTTTGAAAATATATGATTTTTTCAGTTTCATCTTCCATATCTCCAATAAACCCCATCAAGATATCTTGACAAAAATCATTATTCTTTTTTAAACTATTTATTATTGGAGTTTTATCTAATAAACAGAGTGTAGTATCTTTTATAGCCGTAGCAGTAACCAAAGCGCCTTTATTGGTAATTACGGAGCGCCTACCCATAATATCACCTTTACCTAGTAATTTGGTAATATGCTCTTTTCCATTATCATCAATTAAAGAGAATTTACAAGCACCCTCTTCAATACAATATAACTTTTGCAAAAGTTCATTTTCAAGAAAAACGATATCACCTTTTATAATTTCAATAGATGAAGTTGCATCTTCTATGAGTGCCAGTTCACTTTTTGTTAAACTCTTAAAAAAGTTAAACTGCTTTCCAACGCAAACATTATATCTAGACATATTCTTACAACTTTTATTTAAGCAAAAGTACACCTGAATAGGTGTTTAGAAGATGATAAATATCAGCTTATATTGAAAAGAGTTAAAACCGCTTTGAACAGCGAAAACACAGAAAAACATTAAAAAAACTATTCGCTTAACAACCCATAGGCAAACTCCTCAAACTCTTTTTTAAAATCAATAAACTTATCCCCAGTTGCAGGTCCATTAAACCCTGTATGAATTTTACTTACTCCACCTTTTTTATCAATAAAAATAGTTGTTGGATAAGATAAAACATGATTGAGCATAGGGAGTTTTTCATTAGCTTTTACTTTACTCGCAGAACCATATTGCGCTAGTAATACAGGGTATGTTATACCAACATTTTCTTTTAATCGTTTGATGTTCTTTAAAGCTTGTTCTTCTGTTTTTACATACTCAAAAGCAAGCGCTATAATCTCTAAACCTTTATCTTTATTGGCCTTATAAAACTCAGCATAATATCTACTTTCATCCAAACAGTTTGGGCACCAAGTTCCCATAATTTGAATAAGAACTACCTTATTTTTAAATCGTTCATCATTTAAAGACACTATATTTCCATCATAATCAGGAAAAGAAAATTCAACTTTATCATAGCCAGTTTTTAAATATGTGAGTGTGTTTGCATCAGGCAACTCAAATGTTTCGTTTCGCTTAGCGGTAAAAGGTTCTTTCCAATGGTTTTCAGAGTAAAACATACCGTTCATGGTGCTATCATTAACTTCAGCAGTAAACAAAAAAGCATGAGCGCCATCAAAGGTTGATAGCTGTAATTGATTTCCATTTAGCACACCTTCCAAATAGCGATAATCACCTGTTGTAGTTCTAAATGTTCCCTTAACTTGATTACCGTCTTGTTTAAAAATGCCTTTAGCTATATATTTATTCTCATCAGAATTTGGACTAAACACGGTTTCCCAGTTTCCAGAAATATTAAATTTTGAAAGTCGCTCGTAAGTTTCAAATCGAGTAGCATTCTTTTCAGCCTTAAACGCCATAATTCTACTTAAACTTGGCTTAACAAAACGACCATTTAACTTTTCATTTTCAATTTTTGCAATTAAAAAACCTTCAAAAACTGGCATTTGTATTAAAACAGAATCATTATTGTAGGCAATATCTTTAACTTCTATAACCTCTTCAGCATTAAAAACTAGCAACTCATTTTCAGAAACCACTTCAAAATTAAAAGGTAAATTCAAAGTGTCATTCACTTTCAATTCAGCTCTATACTTAGCCTGTTCTAACTTAAGTACTTTATTTTCTTCTTTACAAGAAACCAACAAAACAGCAAACATTAAAATCACTAAATATTTCATAAAAAGACACTTAAAATCTATTAATCGAAACAACAGCAATATACTAACAAAATATTAGGCTTTGTTTGAATGCTAGCTTCAATATTTTATCTTTGTTGCTTAAATAGGATATTGATTTATGAAGATTTCATATAACTGGTTAAAACAGTTTATAAAAACAGATTGGACACCAGAACAAACCAGCGAATTACTTACGGATTTAGGACTTGAAGTTGAAGGCTTAGAAACCTATCAATCTATTAAAGGTGGATTAGACGGCGTAATTATTGGAGAGGTTTTAACCTGTGTAAAACACCCAAATGCAGATAAACTTAAAGTAACTACCGTAGATATTGGAGGAGATACTCCTTTGCAAATAGTTTGTGGCGCACCAAATGTTGATGCTGGACAAAAAGTTCCTGTAGCAACCATTGGGACAACGCTTTATACTGAAGAAGGTGAAGCTTGGAAAATTAAAAAGGGTAAGATTAGAGGTGAAGAAAGTCACGGTATGATTTGTGCTGAAGATGAATTAGGTTTAGGAAAATCACATGACGGTATTCTTGTTTTAGATAATAAAACCAAAGTAGGTACTCCAGCGGCTGAAATTTTTGATATTGAAAATGATCATGTTTTTGAAATTGGATTAACTCCAAACAGAGCAGATGCAATGAGTCATTTAGGAACTGCTCGCGACTTAAAAGCTGGATTGATACAAAAAGATATTAAGCTTGAATTGATTACCCCTTCAGTGAGTGCTTTTCGAGTTGATAATAGAACTGTAAAGATAGATGTAGATGTTGTAAATAAAGATTTGGCGCCACGTTACTGTGGTGTTACCATAACTGGACTTAAAGTTGCTGAATCGCCAGCATGGTTACAACATCGTTTAAAAGCTATAGGCTTGAGCCCCATAAACAATATTGTAGATGCTACCAATTATGTTTTACATGATTTGGGGCAACCTTTACATGCATTTGATGCCGTAAAAATTGCTGGTAATAAAGTTGAAGTAAAAACATTAAAGGCTGGTACAAAATTTATAACCTTAGATGGTATTGAACGTGAATTACACGAAGACGATTTAATGATTTGTGATGCCGAAAAACCAATGTGTATTGCTGGGGCTTTTGGAGGTATAGATTCCGGAGTTACTGAAAATACAACAAGTATATTTTTAGAAAGCGCATATTTTAATCCTGTAAGTGTAAGAAAATCGGCTAAACGTCATGGGTTAAATACAGATGCATCATTTAGGTTTGAGCGTGGTATTGATCCTAACATTTGTGAGTATGCTTTAAAACGTGCTGCTTTGCTTATACAAGAACTTGCAGGTGGTGAAATAACAAGTGATATTATTGATATTTACCCCAATAAAATTAAGGACTTTGAAGTGCGTTTAAGTTTTGAAAACGCTAAAAGACTTATAGGTGAAGAAATTCCGAAAGAAACTATAAAGCAAATTTTAACCTCATTAGATATTAAAGTAAATAATGTTACTGAGGCTGGTTTAGGCTTAACCGTACCTGCTTACAGAAATGATGTTGAGCGTGAAGCCGATGTTATTGAAGAAATTTTACGTGTATATGGTTATAACAATATAAAAACTACAGAAAAACTTAATGCATCAATTTCTTCAACGTCTCGTTTTGAGGATTATAAAATTCAAAATGTGGTTGGAAACCAATTAGTGGCACAAGGTTTTTTTGAAATCCTATCTAACTCACTTACCACACCAAGTTATGTAGCTTTAAGCGAACAGTTAAAAGAAGAGCATAACATAACTATGTTAAATCCATTGAGTAATGATTTATCTGTTTTAAGACAATCTTTATTATTTTCAGGATTAGAAGCCATATCCTTTAATATTAATAGAAAGCGCTCGGATTTGAAATTGTTTGAATTTGGAAAAACCTATCATGGTTACAATGATAAGCGTGAAGAATTTAAGCATTTATCAGTTTTTATAACTGGTAATGACAGTTCGGAAAATTGGCACGAAAACCCTAAGAAAAGTGATTTCTTCCTAATGAAGGGTATTATAGTTTCAATTTTAGATCGTTTAGGTATTTCTAGATATCAAGAATCACCTTTAAAAAATGATTTATTTGCTGAAGGTATTAGCTTAGGTTTGGGTAAAAATAAACTTGTTGATTTTGGGTTGGTTAAAAAAACTGTTTTAAAACATTTTGATATTGCCCAAGAAGTGATTTATGCAGATTTTAAATGGGATGCTATCCTAGACTTTTGTAAACATAACAAGATTAAATTTCAAGCGATTCCGAAATATCCTGAGGTTCGTCGTGATTTTGCGTTGCTATTGGATGACAGTGTAACGTTTGAATCTATCTTTAAAATAGCAAAACAGAGTGAAAAGCAGCTATTAAAAGCTATAAACCTGTTTGATGTTTATCAAGGCAAAAACTTACCCAAAGGCAAAAAGAGTTATGCGGTTAGTTTCACACTTCAAGATGAAAATAAAACACTTACTGATAAGCAGATAGACAAGATTATGAACAAATTGCAAAGTAATTTTGAAAAACAGCTTGGTGCTGAATTGAGATAAAAACACTGTGTAAATTACATTTTAAAAAAATATCATATATATAAAAAATATGGTATATTTTTAAATTTTACTCACTATTAATGCTCAAAAATTTGTATATTTAAGATATAACCTTTAAATCTTGTCGATATGTCAAATTACATTAGAGTGTTTTCAGGGAATTTTATTGAAGTGCAACGAATTTTCAACGAGCTTCAAAATTTAAACATTTGTGCTATTATAAAAGATGAATCAGAATCTGGAAGATTAGCTGGTTTTGGTGCTTCTATTCAAGGTTTACAAGAAATACTTGTTCATAAAGAAGAACTAGAAAGAACAATTCCGATTATTAAAAATCTAACTTCTGAATTACAGTCGTAACTATGATTATAACTGTGCTAGTCCCGATAGCTATCGCGAGAAATGGATAGCCCACAGCTTTTGCGCCTTAGCGCACAAGCGAGTACTTGTAATGGAAAGCCCGAACCTTTTCGGGTAACGCCCAAATTATTTTAAATTAAATTGTTATAGCATACATTTTATCTCGCAACTCCTTAATCTTCTTATCTTGCATATACTCATCAAACGTTGTGTAACGATCAATAACTCCATTTGGTGTTAGCTCTACTACTCTATTTGCCACAGTTTGTGCAAACTCATGATCATGTGTAGTAAACAAAATAGTACCTTTAAAGTTTTTAAGAGAGTTATTAAATGCAGTAATACTCTCTAAATCTAAGTGGTTAGTAGGTTCATCAAGCATTAATACATTTGCTCTTGTCATCATCATTCTACTTAACATACAACGCACTTTTTCACCTCCAGAAAGCACATTCGATTTCTTTAGGGCTTCTTCTCCACTAAAAATCATTTTACCTAAAAAGCCACGTAAATAAACTTCTTCACGCTCTTCTTCTGTAGTTGCCCACTGGCGTAACCAATCGACTAAAGTTAAATCGTTATTAAAAAACTCACTATTATCCAATGGTAAATAAGACTGCGTAGTTGTAACACCCCAAGCATATTTACCTGCTTCAGCCTTTTCTTTTCCATTAATTATTTGGTAAAAAGCAGTTGTTGCTCGAGAGTCTCTAGAAAACACAACTACTTTATCGCCTTTAGCTAAATTTAAATCAATCTTCTTGAACAACACTTCTCCATCAATTGATGAAGCTAATCCATCAATATTTAGAATCTGATCTCCTGCTTCTCTATCTCGTTCAAAAATAATTGCTGGATAACGCCTACTAGTTCTTCTGATATCAGCAATATTAAGTTTGTCAATCATTTTCTTTCTACTAGTAGCCTGCTTACTTTTGGCAACATTGGCAGAAAAACGACGGATAAATTCTTCTAATTCTTTCTTCTTTTCTTCAGCTTTCTTGTTTTGTTGCGCATGTTGTCTTGCTGCTAATTGCGAAGATTCATACCAAAACGTATAGTTTCCTGAATAGTGGTTAATCTTTCCAAAGTCAATATCAGAAATATGTGTACAAACCGCATCTAAAAAGTGTCTGTCGTGAGACACTACAATAACGCAATTATCATAATTAGCTAAGAAATTCTCTAACCAAGAAATAGTTTCGTAATCTAAATCATTGGTAGGCTCATCCATGATTAGTACATCTGGATTACCAAATAATGCCTGCGCCAATAAAACACGTACTTTTTGCTTCCCGTCTAAGTCTGCCATCATTGTGTAATGGTGCTCTTCTTTAATACCAAGATTTGAAAGCATTGCAGCAGCATCACTATCAGCATTCCAGCCATTCATTTCTTCAAATGTAACCTGGAGCTCTCCAATTTTTTCAGCATTTTCATCAGTATAGTCTGCATAAAGCGCATCAATTTCAGTTTTAATCTTAAACAAAGGCTTGTTTCCCATTAAAACTGTTTCTAATACAGTATGTTCATCATATATATTATGGTTTTGCTCTAAAACAGACATACGCTTCCCTGTTTCAAGTGAAACATGACCAGAAGTAGGCTCCTGCTTTCCTGAAAGAATCTTTAAGAATGTTGATTTCCCAGAACCGTTAGCTCCAATTATCCCATAACAGTTTCCATTATTGAATGTGGTATTTACTTCATCAAAAAGGACACGTTTTCCGAACTGAACTGAAAGATTTGATACTGATAACATATAGCCAATTTAAATTTTTTGCAAAAGTAGAAAATTACATTGGTTACACGAAACTTAGCCTCTCTATTTTTCATATTTAAGAACTTTAAAACACGTTTTTTGGTTAGTAAATATTTAACAGCGCATTAACAAGACTTTATAATAACAAGCCATATTTTTGTTTACAGAAATGACTCAGGGGGATTTATGAAGTTATACTTTACTTTTATTTTTATTCTTATCACTTTTATTGGCTGTAAAAAAGAAGGCAACGAAAGTGTTGTTGATTACGCCTACCTTGGCGGAGAAATTATTAATCCAAATACAAATTATATAGTTTTATCTAAGAATGATGCCATAATAGACACTGTAGAATTAGATAATAGGAATAGATTTTTATATAAGATTGATAGTTTAACTGAAGGTTTATATACTTTTAGCCATGGTGGTGAATATCAACTTATTCTTTTAGAACCTGAGGACAGTTTATTGTTTAGGCTAAACACTCTAGATTTTGACGAATCCCTTGTATACACTGGTAATGGTGATAAAAAAAACAATTATTTTATCAATGAATTTTTAGGCAACGAGCAGGAAGAAAAGTTTGTTGTAAAGTTGTCTCAGTTTGATGGAAAAACGTTTCAATTAAAAGTAGATTCCCTAAGAGCACATAAACTAAATGCTCTAAATAGATTCAGTGAAAAACACAATCCTTCAGACTTATTCTTAAAGATAGCCAAAGCAAACATCGATTACTCGTATTACTCCAGTAAAGAAGTTTATCCTTTTATGCATTATGGAAAAAATAAAGCTGCCATTTTAAAATCTTTACCTAATAATTTTTATGAATACAGAAACGAAATTAATTATAACGATGAGTTTTTGAGCAGCTATCATAATTACTTTAAGTTTTTGAGGTATCACTTTAGTAATCTCTCTCTAAAGACACATGACCAACATGAAACTAATGCTTGCTTTGATCGTGAATCGCTTTGTTATAATATGGATAGGTTAAAACTAATTGATAGTTTGATAGTTAATCCAACAATAAAAGATGAGCTTTTGTATCATTTTACAATGGGATATTTATCTAAAAGCAAAAATGAAAAAAACAATAATTTACTTCTTAAATCTTACTTAAGTAAAAGTAAGAGTGAAAAGGGGAAAAATAAAATGGAACGCTATACACGCTCTGTAAACAGACTTAAAGAGGGCTTGAAATTTCCTGAGATTAACGTTGCTACATACAATCATGATTTTATTGAAATTAATGATATTATTAATTCTCCAACAGTCTTAAGCTTTTGGTCTCATGTTTACTATGAGCATTTTAAGGAAAGTCATTACAAGCTAAACGAGTTAAAGCAAAAATACCCTGAAGTTAGATTCATTACTATTAATATTGACGATTATAGTGTTGAAAAATCAAGAAAGCTATTAGAAAATCATGGTTTTTTTAATGTCAATGAATTTAAATTTAAAAATCCTGAAGAATCCCTAGAGATACTCGCTGTATATCCTATGACCAAAACCATTTTAGTTGATAAAAGCAAGAAAATAGTGAATAGTAATACTAATATTTTTTCAGTTCATTTTGAAGAACAGTTATTGGGACTCATAAATAGATAAGCTATAATTTATAATGATTCATCAAAAGCTTTTCATATACCTTATCGGGTAGAATTCGTTTTAATACAATTGAAAATTTCTGCATAAACTCCCCTACTTTGTAATGCCCCTTAGGGTTTTTAGTATTTATAATTTTATGTACAGCTTTAGCCATAAGATTTGGGTCGCTTCCATTATCTACGTGGCTATTCATCAAATCAAGAGTATCCCCATAAGGTTTCTTATATGGTGAATCTTTCAACAAAGGCGCATGATATCTACCCGCAGCAATATTAGTTGCAAAATCTCCAGGAGCAACGTTCGTCATTTTTATATTAAAATCTTTTATTTCCATTCTAAAAGCTTCAGTCAATAGCTCTAAAGCTCCTTTACTTGCACTATAAATACCTCGGTAAGGCAAACCCATATAGCCCGCAATGGATGTAATATTTATAATTAATCCAGAATGTTGTTTTCGCATCTGCGGCAATACAGCATTTATAACACGTATTGGACCAAAGAAATTAGTTTCAAAGTTGTTCTTAATCTCAGTCATTGGTATTTCTTCAATAGGCCCAGTAATACCAGCACCGGCATTATTTACAACCACATCTAGCTTACCTTTTTTATCTATTATAGTATTTACAGTATTAACAATTGTAGTTTCATCTTTTACATCTAATGGTAAAATAGTAAACTTACTTTCTGGATATTTTTCAGGGTTTCTACTGGTTCCATAAACAACATACCCTTTTTCCGATAAAAATTCCCCAATAGATTTACCAATACCTGAAGAACCTCCTGTTATTAATACAACTTTAGACATATGGATTGAAATTACAAATACAAAACACCAAATTACAAAATAGAAATGATAAGAATCCTTAAATTTAGCGCACAAAAAAAGGCAAGCTACCTACATCACACCGCTACGACCATTTACCTTTGCTTCGTTCCCGACCTGGAGGATTCAACAGGAGCTGGTTGTGTAGGACTTGCCGGCTGCAAAGATACAACCTTTTAAAATTTTCACAATAATTTTTTGAACCGATTTTAAATAAATATCTTGCTTTAAATTTTAAATTTCAAATGAACATACACAAAGCACTCATATTCATTTTTTTAGGTCTGCTAATAGTATCTTGTGGCTCTAGTTCGAATCATAAAAAAAGTGATTTTACAATAAAAACTAATGCTGTTAAAGGAAATATTCATAATAACGAAACTTTAAATCTATCCATAGAAAACAAAAAGAGTTATGTTATTGATTCGGTTGCATATACTTTAAATGGAATTCGTATTAAGGAAAATATTGATTTAGATGATTTTAAATTAGGTAAACATACGCTTGAAGCTACTGTATTTTTTGAAGGCGAAAAACAAACAACAACGTCTACAGTAACCATTTTAAATAGCGAATTACCAAAAGTATATACTTATAAAATAATTAATGAGTATCCTCATGACATTACCTCTTACACGCAAGGGTTAGAATTTTATAATGATACACTTTATGAAAGCACAGGGCAACATAAAGAATCGAAACTCAGAAAAGTAGATTATAAAACGGGAAAGATTATTAAAAATATCAATTTAGCTGATGAATATTTTGGAGAAGGACTTACTATTTTAAATAATAAAGTATACCAACTCACTTGGCAAAAAGGTACTGGTTTTGTTTACGATGTGAATACTTTTGAAAAACTAAGTAGTTTTAGGTATGGTAATAGTAAAGAAGGCTGGGGCTTGTGTAACTACAATAATATTATTTATAAGAGTGATGGTACTGAAAAAATATGGCTTTTGAATTCTGAAACTTTGGTGGAACAAGAGTATATTCAAGTATATACGAACAAAGGGAAAATAATTGGAATTAACGAAATGGAATGGATTGATGGTAAAATATACGCGAACCGCTATCAAAAAGATGGTGTAGCTATCATTAATCCTAAAAATGGTGCTGTTATAGGTGTGGTAGATTTTAAGCCACTAAAGAAGTTAGTGACTCAACATGACGGTTTAGACGTTTTAAACGGTATTGCATATAACCCAAAAACCAAAACCATATTTGTAACAGGAAAACGCTGGGACAAGTTATTTGAGGTTGAAATTTTAGAGAAGTAATATAATCTTAATAAAATACTAAAAACTGGTTTAAGCTTTAAAGCTTAAACCAGTTTTTAGTTATAGTTGCTTCTGTATTTAAGCTTCCTGTATGTATGTATTCGTTTTTGAAAGCATTATATTCATAATCTTCACCCCAAACTTTATAATTTTTAGCAACAGCTTTAATAGCGTCACAAATAAAACTAATTTCATCATTGGTCATTGTTGGATGAATAGACATTCTAATCCAACCAGGACGCTCCATTAAACAACCTTCAAGAATTTTTTCTTCTATAGCTTTGGAGGTTAGCTGGTCTACGTGCAATAAATAATGTCCATAGGTACCTGCGCAAGAGCAGCCACCACGTGTTTGTATACCAAAACGATCATTCAACAATTTAACAATAAGGTTATAATGAACATCATCAATAAAAAAAGAAAACACACCTAACCGATCTTTGTGTTTGGGCGCCAAAATACTAAGGTTATCAATATTAGAAAGTCTGTCAAAAACTATATTATTGAGTTCATGCTCTCTTTTTAAGATGTTAGCAACCCCCATTTCCTCTTTTAGTTGTATTGATAAAGCTACCCTTATTGCTTGAAGAAAACCTGGGGTACCACCATCTTCTCGGGTTTCTATATCATCAATATAGTCGTGATCGCCCCAAGGATTTGTATAATTAACTGTACCGCCTCCAGGATTATCTGGTACCAAATTCTTATATAGTTTTTTATTGAAAATTAAAACTCCTGATGAACCAGGACCTCCTAAAAATTTATGTGGTGAAAATGTGATAGCATCTAAATATTCATCTTCATTTTCTGGATGCATATTAATATCAACATAAGGTGCAGAACATGCAAAATCTACAAAACATAATCCGTTGTTTTGATGCATTACTTTAGCAACATCATGGTAATTTGTTCTGATACCCGTAACGTTAGAACAGCCTGTGATTGCTGCTATTTTTATAGGCACACTTTTATATTTATCTAAAAGAGCTTTTAGCTTTTCTAAACACGGCAAACCTTCTTCATTTGATGGAACAACCTCTACATTAGCAATAGTTTCTAACCAAGAGGTTTGATTAGAATGATGCTCCATATGCGACACAAAAATGATAGGGCGTTTTTCTTCAGGAACAACTGTGTTATCCTTTAAATTTTCGCAGAGTTTAAGCCCAAGAATACGTTGAAACTTATTTATAGCCCCTGTCATACCTGTACCAACAGTTATTAAAATATCATCACTTGAAGCATTTACGTGTTTTTTAATAATTGTTCTGGCATCATGGTAAGCGTGTGTCATCGCAGACCCTGTTATAGATGTTTCAGTATGTGTGTTAGCTACAAAAGGCCCTATTTCATTTAAAATTTTTTCTTCAATAGGTCTGTACAATCTCCCACTTGCTGTCCAGTCTGCATAAATTATTTTCTTCTTTCCATAGGGCGATTCAAAATACTCGTCTATACCTATAATATTTTTCCTGAATTGCTTAAAATAAGCTTCCAGATGTATAGGCTTTATAACTGCTGAATCTACCATAATCTTAAGTTAATCAAAAACTAATTAGATTTACTTGCCAAATCCTTACTTTTAAAAACCTCTAAACCACATTCTAGGAACTTAGTATAATCTGACTCGTCTGGTGTATAACCAACTGCTTGATTTAGTATTTGTGTTCCGTCTGAATTCAATAACACATAATAGGGCTGAGAATTTGTTTTAAAAAACTGAGTTTGAAAATTAGCCCATTTGTGTCCGTAACTTTCTAATTTTCTTGTACCTCCATTAACTCTATTAACTTCAACTTGTTCCGCCTCCGGCAATACCTTCTTATCATCAACATACAGCGATATTAATACATAATCATTTCTTAAATAATTATCTACACTTTTAAGAGGCCAAACATGTTCTTCCATTTTTCTACAGTTAACACAAGCATAACCTGTAAAATCTAGCATAATGGGTTTATTTACCTTTTTTGCATAAGCTATTCCAGTTTTTAAATCTTTAAAGCATTCTAGATTATTAGGACAATCGTTAGGATACAAAAAACTATAACCCACTGGTGGTGCAAGTCCACTAAGTAGTGTAAGCGGTGTAAACGTATTTGTTTCTTTATTTACTCTAAAACCAGATGCTAAATAAATAACAAAAGAAGCTACTAAAATACCTCCTGCTATTCTTGAAAAAGACAGTTTCTTGATAGGAGAATCATGTGGAAACTTTATTTTTCCAAATAAGTAAAGTGCTAATCCTGCAAAAATTATTATCCAAATTATTAAGAAAGGTTCAATTTTTAATAAATTCCAATGCGCTACTAAATCCGCATTTGATAAAAACTTAAAAGCTAAAGCTAATTCTAAAAATCCTAAAATAACTTTGGTTGTATTTAACCATCCACCTGATTTAGGTAAGGCATTCATCATGTTTGGAAACATTGCAAAAAGGGCAAATGGCAATCCTAATGAGACACCAAAACCAGCCATACCTGCTGTAAGTTGCCACGCGCCACCATCAGCAGTTAATGAGCCTGCTAATAATGACCCAAGAATTGGCCCTGTACAAGAAAAAGAAACAATGGCTAATGTTAAAGCCATAAAAAAGATACCAATTAAGCCACCAGAACTTTCCCCTTGTGTTGTTCTTGTTGTCCAACTTGCAGGTAATGTTAACTCATAATAACCAAAAAATGAGAATGCAAAAAACATAAAAATGGCAAAGAAAATGATGTTAAGCCACACATTGGTTGATATCTCATTGAGGATATCTGGATTAACAGAATCAATTAAATGAAATGGTACACTTAAAATGATATATACTGCAAATATGAAAAAACCGTAAAGCAAAGCCTTTGATATTCCAGCACTTCTATTTTGCCCACTACTTTTGGTAAAAAAACTAACCGTTAAGGGTATCATTGGAAATACACATGGCGTTAATAATGCTAATAAGCCACCTAAAAAACCAAGACCAAAAATACTCCATAATGATTTTCCACTTTCTTGTAATTCTGATGCAGTACTAGAAGTCTCATTTTTGCACTTAACATCAGACATCTGAATATCCTCTGGATTCATACCATAAAGCGCTCTATTAACTGAACTATTATCAATATTGGTGTCTTCATTAGAAATACTGTTCTTATTAGCTGATGTTTGGTTTGCATTAATATTAAAAACCAAATCTACTTCTGTAGGTGGTAAACATCTAGCATCATCACACACCATAAACTCTACAACCCCATTAACAGACTTAACACCATCAGTTAACTCAACCTTTTGTTTAAATACAGCCTCTTTTTCAAAGAATTTAATTTTCATTTGAAAAACAGGATCATCCACAACGTGTCCTTCACTTTCATCAGTATTACCAATAAACTTAAGTGCACCATTGGCATCATCATAACTAAACGTTGTTGGTATAGGGCCATCTTCTGGAACATCTTGAGAATATAAATGCCAACCAGATTCAATTATAGCCTTAGCTATTAAATCATATTCATTCTCAGAAATTTTCTCAACTGAAGTTTGCCATTTTACTGGTTCTAAAATTTGAGAATATCCAAGCGTGTAAATGAATAGAGCAAAAAGGAGAATACAATTTTTTTTCATTTAACTTAAATTTATTTTAAATCGAAAGTAAGTATGGCTGGCTCTGGCATGATACATTTTGAATTATCACAAACCATATAATGCACTTCAGAATTAATTGTAAAAGGCAGTTTATCTTTAAGTTTAATACGTTGAATAAATTTAGTTTCAGATTCAAAATATTTAACTTTCATATTAAATGTAGAGTCATCAACTGTTACGCCTTCTTCTTCTTTAGTATTTCCTTTTTTAAGGTATTTATTATTGCCTTCAAAAGAAAGTTGTGTAGCTACAGGACCGCCTTCGGGAACATTTTGAGAATACAAATGCCAACCGTCTTGTATTGAAGCTTTAGCAATCAAATTATATTCATTTTCTGAAACTTTTTCTATTGAAGTTGACCATTTAACTGGCTCTAAAATTTGAGAAAAGGTGGTTACTGTAATTAATAGGAATACAATAGAAACTATATTTTTCATAAATAATTATTATTTATATCATTAAGTCTTATAATTAACTCATTTAACGCTTTCTTATTTTAACGGCCATTCAACGTCAAAAAAATAGTTGGAACAAAAATAGTAAGAAAGACACTTTGTTTTTAATTTAAGAGATAATAAAACACAATTATCCTTACTAATAAAATGTTAGAGTATAACGGATACATTAATCAAAAAAACTAAAATTATGAATTACTTATCGCGTTCTTTTCTAATAGGCTGATTATATTCATTCATAGGAAAGTTATTAATTCTCTTGGATAATGTCTTTCCTCTTAACTCAGAATCTTTACCCTGATAAACAATTTTACTGTAAAATTTTCGATCTTTAGTGTCTGCTTTAAAATCATAAAACATCAGGCTTTGTTGTGTTCTAAAGTTCTCAGAATGAACTATGACAGTAAAATCTAAATCATTCTCATAATTATTGGCATCTAATTTAAATAATAATCTTTCATAAAGCGTCATACTCTCTTTTTGAATATTTAAACTCATCCAATTATTATTTATAACATTCTTTTCAAGTATAGTAGGCACCAAAAATTTTTTTCTTTTTTCTTTTTTTATCATATTATCCAATATTGAAATGTTAATATTTCGCATTGAATTATTTCCTTTGACTGTAAATACAAGAAAAGCATTATTATTTTGGTCATCATAAATAAGATTTCCTTTCAAATAGCTATCCCCTCCAGTTTGAAAATCTGCTAATTGATTCACTATTTTTTTGGATTCCTCTGAGATTTTTAGGTTATTATTTGTAATCTCAGAATTTTTTTCCGAAATCTGCTTTAATTCATTTTGTACAGTCATTAAATTATCAGTCATTTTCATTGACATTTTATTTAAATCATTATTACTTTTTGCAAGATTTCGAGTTTCAGTTGTAATGAACTTTATTTTTAGCTGAGCATCTTTAATTTGATTTGTAACTTCATCAATTTCAACTGCAAGTTTTTCAGTATTCTCAGTAGACTTTTTAATTTTAATATTTAATTTTTCTACTCTATTAACACTAGAATCGATAGCTCTATTCATTTCAACTATCTTATCTCTACTATTAGTTGCATCATCTCTATATCTTACTGTCAAAACACCTGAAATAATAGTACCTAAAGCCAAAAAAGCTAGGGCTAAATAAGGTAAAAAAGGTTCCATACGATTCATGATTTTTAAATAAGTAATATTCTTACAAATATAGTATATTACTGTGTAATATGTAAATAAAAAGCGCACCACTAAGGCGCGCTTTAATATAAGATTTACTAATTTTCTAAAACCTCACTGAAACTTTACCTCTTAAAAAGAAAGGTACACCTGGTGTAAAGTGTATTTCTTCAGTAGAATCTGGTTCATCTAATAATCTACTTTCGGTTGCAAACTGTGTTTCGTTCCATTCGCTATCAAATAAATTTTCAACAATCAAACCAAAGGTCCAGTTTTTATGAGTATAATTTAAATTAAAGTCTGTTATAAAATAGCCTTCAGCTACAATAGAATTATCCTCATTAGCTGGTCTATCCTTGATATAACGATAGTTTAAACCACCTGAGAATTTACCTAAATCTTTAAAACTAAATCCTCCAGCCGATGTTAAATCTGGAGCCAATGGTATAAAATCTTCGCCATCTGGCTCTTCTGTACTTCTGGCTATTGTATAATTTACATCTGTATTAAAATATAACCAATCAGCAATTTGATATCTTAAACCAAAGTCTAAACCGTATCTTGATGTTTTTCCACTTGGTTCTACAATAGCTGCATCACCCACGTAAACAAATTCTTGTTGTAAAAACAACGACCAAAATGCCGCATTAACTACTAATTTATCGGTTGGTTTTAGAACAGTTCCTAAATCTGTACTAAAGGCTGTTGGTAATATTCTTTCTCCATTATTTGCTGTTACTACTCTTGTATCATTAGAATGAAACCCTAAACCTGTTTTTAAGAAAAGTTGTGTTTTAGGAGATGCCGCATAAATGAGATTCATTTTAGGGCTTAATAATACTTTGTTTTCACTCTTACTATCATAAGTTTCAGATAATAAATCTTCATAGTCATAAGTAAAATAGTCTAAACGCAAACCTGGATTAAATGTCCATTTATTAACTTTATAATTCAAGTCTGCAAAACTAAAGGCATTCAATTCATCCACATTTCCAAATGCTAAACGCTCTAAAAGCTCCTTTCTATTTTTAGTTCTTGACAACTGTACATCGTTTACATCATCATATCTAAATCCAATCCCAACACGATATTTTAATTGTTTATCATGATCTTCTAAGTGAAAAGACTTTTCGTAAACACTTTTTGCTCCTATAATGGTTCTATCTTCATATTGACGAATTTGATCTGCATTTACAGGGTCTTCTAAAAAGAAGGTAAAGTTTGAAAACAATTCAAAATCATATTGCGACACATAAGCTGATGATTTTAAACTGGTATGCTCATCAAAATGTTGAATGTGGTTCATCCAAATATTAGTTCTACTGGTATTACCACCTTCTGTATCATCAATAGCTCCAAACCTACCTATTAATCCTTGGTCTACGGCACGTTGTGGTATTTGTCCTGAGGCATCCCATTTACTTTGAAAATGTGAAAGCGATAAGTTAAACTCTTGATCGTTATAATTATTATAATTATAACGCCCCATAACGTTTAAACGATTAAAATTTTGAGGTGAATCGAAAACCCCATCTGTTAAATTCATCTCACTTGCAATGTAAGCATTACTATTTTCGCCATCCCAAATTTTGAGCATACTCATTGCTCTAACTGTATTAAACTGACCAGCTTCAACGGAAATTAAGTTTTTATCAATTTTTTTCTTGGTTTGAATATCTACATAACCGGCTGTATTAAAGTTACCTTTATCTGCATAGTAAGATCCTTTTCCAAAATCTAAATTCTCGATAGTTTCAGGAATTATAAAGTGCATATCGGCATAACCTTGACCATGTGCATGAGACACCATATTTACTGGCATACCATCAACATCTATAGCAATATCGGTACCATGATCAATGTCAAAACCTCTTAAAAATATTTGCTCTGCTTTACCACCTCCAGCATGTTGGCCTATAATTAATCCTGGTATTTTTCTTAAAATTTCTTGAGATGATTTTACCGGACTCGCTTTAATATCCACATTTACAAAATTACTAAGCACATTCACTTTTGAAACAATTAATACTTGGTCTAAAGACGCAGAGGATATAATCATGTATATTTTTACTGTGCTATCTAAATGAGATTCGTCAATAATAAGTTCTTGGTTTTCATAACCTAATTGGTAAAAAGATATAACATCTCCCAAAGAGATATCATCCAATTCAAAATAACCAGAAACATTAGTATAGGAATAAGCTCCTGTATTGTTGTTGTATACCCCAACTCCTTGCAAGGGCTTTTCATTGTCTTCTGAAATTACTGTTCCACTGATTTCGTGGGCATTTATACTGCCAAAAACAGCCATAAATAAATATAAAATAATATGCTTTTTCATTTTTTTTAAGTTTGAGTTATAGCACAGATATATCAAAGCATAAAATTATGCAGGATTCTATCTGTGTGTATAATATGATATTTAATAACTTGAAAACATGTGTCAATAACATTATGCATTCAAATTTTATTTTGAAGAAATACTAGAATAATTGGGGAGGTTGAAGATTAGTTTCTAAATAACCTTGATGGATAAGTTCCTTTGGATATAAAAATCGGTGTTTTATATATAATCCAAAAACTAAATTTTTCTTTTTATTTGATTGTTTAAACCGTAAATGTTTATCTATTTTTTTAAATTTAATATTCTGGTTTTCAGAACTATCGTCTAGACCACAAACCTTAAGTATTTCATTTAATGCTTCTAAAAGGGTATGTTGATGATTTACTTCTTGATTTTGCAAAACGTAAGTAGAATGATTTTTATGTTCTGTCTCATTTACTTTAGTATGTACTAATACGGTTCCAGGTTTTTCTAATTGATGTAAAAGGTAATGTAATGCTTTATTTACCTCTTTATGTGATGACCCAAACACATAGCAAATACTCATAGCAACAACCATGATCTTTAATACAAACGGCTCCCAGCCATTTTTAATATTCCTACTCATTTAGTAAACTAACAATAGTTTTTTCTATATGTTTCGAATAAGATTCTATAGTTGGATAATTGAATACATCAATTATTGAAATATCAAATTCAAGTTCTTGTTTTAATCGCGATGTTATTGATATAGCATTTAGCGAATTCCCGCCAATTCTAATAAAATTCTCATTAACACCAATTTTATCAATGCTAAGAACCTCTTTCCATATTGCATATACCAATTCCTCTATTTCATTTCTTGGTGATATTTTAGTTGCTTTTTCTTTATTAGTGTTAAAACCAATATAATCAGGCAGTTGTTTTCTATCAACCTTACCACTTGATAACAACTTGAAATCCTCAACTTGCATAAAAAAACTTGGTATCATATAATCTGGCAGATAAGACTCAAGGATACTGATAATTGAATTTTCGTCTGTGGTTTGACCTACATAATAAGCTATTAAATTATTTTTTGAATTTGTTGTTACAATAGCCTGTAATATATCTGGATGCTTTTCAATAGTTTTTTCAATTTCACCAAGTTCTATCCTTAGGCCTCGCAACTTTATTTGGTTATCTACTCTACCATGATACTCAATTGCTCCATCTTCTCTATATCTAGCTAAATCTCCTGTTTTGTACATTCTGGAATTAAGGCTACTTGAGAATATATCTTTTACAAAGCGTTGTTTTGTTAGATCTTTACGATTTAAGTATCCTTTAGCAACTTGCTTACCTGCTATATACAACTCTCCTATAACCCCTATTGGTAGTTGGTTAAAATACTTATCAAGAATATAAAGCTTAGTATTAGCTACTGGTCTCCCAATTGGAATTCCTATATTTAAAGATTCTTTTCTACAATGCCAACTAGTTACATCTACAGAAGCTTCTGTAGGTCCATATAAATTGTGCACTTCAACTGCTAAAGTATCATAAGTTTTCTCCACAACAGGGACAGATAAAGCCTCACCGCTACAAAATATTTTCCTTAAACTAATACATTGTTTTACAGCTTCATTTTGAATAAAAACATTAAGCATCGAGGGTACAAAATGAATATTTGTTACATTATAATTACATATTGTTTCCACGAGTTGCTCGGGGTTTTTATGCGCATCTGGAACTTCTACAACCAATTTTGAGCCTAATTGTAATGGCCAAAATAACTCCCAAACTGAAACATCAAAAGTAATTGGGGTTTTCTGAATAAACACATCATCATATTGTATTGGATAATTTTCATTCATCCAATTTAATCTATTACAAATACCTTCATGATGACATTCCACTCCTTTAGGTAATCCCGTACTACCCGAAGTGTAAATAACATAAGCTAAATCGTTAGGAGCTATTTTTACTTCACATTTGGATGTACTCCTTACTTGAATTTGCTTTAAAGTATCATGAACATCAAAACAATCCACACCATTAAAATCAGTACCCTTTAATTTATTATGGTTGTAAAATAAAATATTGGTATTAGCATCTTCTAAAATAAAGTCTAACCGTTCATTAGGGGTGTTAGTATCTAAAGGTAAATATGCAGCTCCTGCTTTAATGATTCCATAAATAATAATCATCATTTCTAATGAGCGCTCTAAACTAACAGCTATAACATCATTATTCTTTACCTCTTTACTAATTAAAAAATGCGCAACTTGATTGGATTTTTCATCCAATACTTTATACGATAAAGAGTCTTGTTTGAAAACCAAAGCCACTTGGTTAGGTGTTTTTAAAACTTGATTTTCAAATTTTGAGAGTAGCGTTTCATTTTCAGGGTAATTAACAACAGTGTCATTCCATTTACTTATTTGTAATTTTTCAGATTCTGTAATTAGATTAACATGCTCCAATACAATTGATGGGTCATTTAAAAAAGCATCAAGTAATTTTAAAAAGTGATTTGGTACATATTTTCGCTTTTCATCATCAAAAACCTGCGTGTTTAAATCAAAATATAATTTAATACTACCAGTATTATCAAAATCATGTACATGAAAACGAATATGGTGTCTAGGATCTGTATGCCCAGAGTGAACCCAAGACGTTTTAACAGAAAACTCATTGAAGCTTGAATTATGCGAGTTTATATAATTATAAAACACATTAAAACTTCTATTTAATTCTGCATTAGAAGTTCCTAGTTGTGCTTTTTTAAGAAAGTTATTACTCTCTATTTGTACTTTTTTAAATAAAGAAATGAAAGTTTCTTCTTCATCAACTTGGGCAAATAAAGGAAATGTTTCAACAAAATAACCTAATATATTTTTAAATTCTTTTTTTACTCGATTATGTGTTGGTGAACCTATTATTAACTGCTCTTGCCCCGTAACTCTGTAAACAAAGGCAAATAATGCTGTTAAAAATATATTATAAAGTGTTAGGTCTAAATTCCATCCTTTGAAATCTTTATGGTTTGCTAAAGCTCTAATTTTTTCTGAACGTTCTTTACCTAAACTAACAAATAATCGCTCTGAACTTGTATTTAAATTTTCAACTTTTTTATGATAAAGTAAGGGTACATTGGGGTATTCTTTTACTTTTTCTTCCCAGTATATTTTGTTTTGATTGTATTTGTTGTTATTACTGTTTTCGTTATGAATATCTATAAATGCCTTGTATGAATATAATTTTGTATCATCAAAACTATTTAACAAAGCTTGACTATATAAGTCAGACATTTTTGAAAGCATAATGGTCGTGCTCCATCCATCTGTTATAAGATGATGCTGATTTATGTACCATATAAAATTTTCTTCAGACAACTTAATAAGAGCACAATCAAACAAGCACTTTTTAATATCAAATAATTTAGAAACCCTCTCTTTTTGCCATTCTAAATATACTTTTTTTGAATCTTCATGATTAGAAAAATCCTCTAATACAACCTGATATTCTATATTGGATAAATATTTTTGAATAGGCTCTCCATTCTCAAAATCAAAAACGGAACGAAGAACATCGTTCTGTTCTACTAACTTCTCAAAAGCATTTTTAAAATGAAAGTAAGACACCGCACCTGAAATTTCATAAACCATAACCATATTATACATAGGCGACCTAGGATTTAACTCCTGCCCTATCCACAATAATTTTTGGTTTTGTGTTAAGTAATTGTAATGAGTGACTTCCATATATAGATATCTATCTAAAAATTTGAGTTTATAATTTGGTTTTTATGTATTCGCAAATATTCTCAACAGTCATAAAATTATCTATAACCATTTCATCAGGTGCTACCTCAATAGCAAATTGTTCTTCTATAAAGGAAACTAATTTCATCATTCCTAAGGAATCAACAATACCACTACCCAGAAGATCATCTGAGGCTTCTAATCCATCTTCAATTTCCTCAACAGCTAGTTCGTTCTCAATATGCTTTATAATCGTTTTTTCCATTTAATTTAATGATTTAATCATGGTTGCTATATCCCTCCTATTAATTTTTCCAGAACTTGTTCTCGGAAAAGATTTTAGTATAAGTATTTGTTCGGGTACAGTATATATTGGTAAATTATTTTTACAATGTGCTTTTAGGTTATCTTCAGTAACTAGAGTTACTCCATCAGTTAAAACAGTTGCTATTAAACTCTTGTTATCTTCAACATCTGTAATTATTACTGCTGCCTCAGTAACGCCTTGATAGTTTAAAAGGATGTTTTCAATCTCTCCTATTTCAATTCTAAAACCTCTTAATTTTATTTGACTATCCTGTCTTCCTAAAAAAAGTAATTCACCATTATTGTTTAACTTAACTAAATCGCCAGTTCTATAGTAAACATGCTCAAATCCTTCAGCAATTTTATGTTTATATAATGATGCTTCTGTTAGTGCTTTATTATTCCAGTACCCCTTCATCATGGTAGCAGATCTTACAACTAATAAACCTTCTTCTCCAGCTGCAACAACGTTATCCTGATCATCCAATATTTTATATTCTGTGTTTTTCCAGGTTGTACCAATAGGAATTGGATTATCAGTTTTAGGAGGAACTTTTAAATTGTAATAGGTACACTGATTTAATTCTGTTGGGCCATAGATATTGCTAAATTCTGCGTGTGGCCACAACTGCATTAAAGCTCGTAATTGTTTAGTTGCAAAAACTTCTCCTGCAAATAGTACCCAGCGCATGCTACTAAAATCCTTATTTTGAATACTCCCTTTATGAAGTAACTCTATTAATAATAATGGTACTGAATACCATATGGTTACTTTTTCTCTTTCGGTTAGTTCTGCTAAACTTATTGGAAATTTTAAATGAGCATCTGAAATAATAATTGTAGTAGCTCCAGCTAGTGGCGCTGAGCAATAACCAAGTATAGACACATCAAAATGCAAAGGTGCGCTGTTTGCAACAATATCGGTATGCTTAAACCCATATAAGTCTACCACCAATTTGGCAAAAGCCAATGCGCTTGCGTGCGTGTGCATTATACCTTTAGGAAGACCTGTACTACCCGATGTATAAAGAATATATGATAAATCGTCTGATAGTATATTTACAGAATTGTATTCTTTTAGTAGAGTTTCATAAACTCTTTTCCATGATATAGTTTCAATATTTTGTAAGTCTGAAAGTCCTATTATTGTTTCAAGGTTGTGTTTTGATAATAGAACCTTTCTTATTTTTTTGGATTGTTTATCGGTAGAAACCAAATGTTTTATGCCACAATCATTTATTAAAAATTTAATTCGCTGATTAGGTAAAAATGGATCTATTGGAACATACGCTGCACCAGATTTTAAAATACCATAAATAGCAATACTAGTTTCTAAACAACGATGCATCAAAACACCAACTCGGTCACCTTTTTTTACACCACGAGTAATGAGGTAATGAGCCAATTGATTAGACTTAACATCAAGGTCTTTATAGGTTATAGAGTCCTCCATGTACCTAAACGCAACTTTGTTAGGAAACTCTTTAGCAGATTGTTCTATTATATGTACTAAATTGTATACCACTTTTTTTGATTTTAAAGTCCTAGTAGTTTAGAAATAATATTTCTCTGTATATCTGAAGTCCCAGCGTATATAACACCTCCAATAGCATCACGCAAATCACGTTCAACTTCATTTTCACTTAAATAACCATATCCACCATGGTTACGAATCGCATCTATGCTGGATGTTACAAAACTCTCACTTAATTGTAATTTTAATAATGCAGATTCTAACATTGCAGACTTACCTTCACTTTTCATCCAAGCTACTTTATATAATAATAATCTAGAACTTTCCAAACGTAATTTCATATCTGCTATTCTATTTGAAACTGATTGAAACTCTGACACTGACTTTCCAAACTGTTTTCTGTTCTTTACAAATTTGATAGACTCCTCTAATTGACATTCCATAGCCCCAAGTTGGCTTGCCAAAATACTACATCGATCATACTCTAAAGAATGATTAGTAATACTCCATCCTGCTCCTTCTTTACCTAACCTATTCTCTTCTGGCACAAAACAATCCTTAAAATTTAAACTTCCAATTGGAACTGTTCGCATACCCATTTTGTCTTTATTTTTACTTACGGAAAAACCTAGTGCATCGGTTTCAACTAAAAATGCAGTAACTCCCCATTTACCAAGTTTTGGATTTATAGTAGCAAATACCAATGCTAAATCTGATACAGGAGCTAATGTTATTAAGCATTTTGTTCCATTTAAAATGTAACCACCATCAACTTTTTTTGCTGTAGTTTGCATACTAAACACATCTGATCCTGCTTCTGGCTCAGTTAATGCGTGGCATGCTATTTTATCTCCTGATGCAAGAGCTGGCAAGTATTTTTGTTTTTGTAATTCCGAACCAAAATCTGCTATTGGGAGTTGTACCGTCCACATTTGAGCACTTAAAGCAAAAGGTAAACCGTTATCTTTACAACCATAACCTAAACCTTCCATAGCTAAGGTAGCGCTTAACAAATTTAATTGCTCTTTTCGTCCGCCATAATCTGGTGATACAGCCATACCTTGAATTCCAAAATTGGCACATTTAATCCAGTTTTCTTTTGAAAAGGTACAAGTTTTATCGTTTTGATAAATTGATTCGTTAAGCTCTTGTTTTGCAAAATTTATGCAATCTTCTTTAAGCTTTAATTGCTCTTTAGTATATGAAAAATTCAATTTTTTTATTTCAATTAACCTCAATAAAATGTATTAGACAAAAACTATCGATATGTCACAACTTATATCGATTAAAAATTAATAAGCAACAGTTTATCGACAAAATCGAACAAATAAATACTTTATTGTTGTATTAACTTAATTAATAATATATTTTGAAAAAATTGTATTAATTAAAGCACCTTTATTATTGTTTTACTAATCTTATTTACATTGATAAAACTAAAATAGTTCCTACTATTTTTAAATTTTAGATTTAGAATGTTTCAGTTAGTTTATCTATAACAAATGGTGTTTTATAAAAAAAACAGGTATGAAAAAAAATCTACGTAAATTAATTTTATTCTCTTGCTTACTAGTCTCTATTTTTTCTTTTTCGCATGAACCAAATCAAAGTTATTTGTTTTTAAGAATTTATGAAACAGATGGCATTCAAGGGCGCTTTGAAATTAATGTTAAAGAGCTGAATAAAGTTTTTGACTTTAACCTGCCTGATAATGCCAATGTAGAAGACACCAAACCATTCTTAAATGCTATAAAGAAGTATATCTTAGAAAACTCAAATTTTAGTTCTGGAAATACAAAGTATGAGTTGATCTTAACAGATTTAGGCATTACCGAAACTGGAATGGGTAATTATATAAAGTACCAATTCAAACTAAAAAATTCTGAAAACATTCCAGATAAATTAGATATATATTACAATTTAGCATTCCATAAAGACCCTAAACATAAAGGTTTTTTAGTTATGGAATATAACTGGAAAGCTGGAGTTATTGATGGTTATACTAACATTATAGAAGATTTTGGACCAAATGATACTACAACTTCATTGGCACTAAATGAGTCAACTGTTTTCACAGGTTTTATGGCTATGATTAAACAAGGTGTATGGCATATATGGATTGGATTAGATCATATATTATTTTTACTTGCACTTATACTACCGTCTGTTGTTAGAAGAAAAAATAATACTGCTTTTGGTTGGGAACCTGTTATGACTTTTAAAGCCGCTTTTTTATATATAATTAAAGTTGTTTCGTTTTTCACAATAGCACATACCATCACACTAACATTAGCATCTTTAAACCTTATCAACCTACCTTCACAAATTGTAGAATCTATAATTGCCTTCTCTATTGGTTTAGCTGCATATCATAACATTAAACCCATTTTTAAAATGAAAGACTGGGTTATAGCGTTTATATTTGGTTTATTCCACGGCTTTGGTTTTGCAAGTGTCTTGGGAGATTTGGGTCTTACTGGAGAGTTTTTAACCTTATCACTCCTTGGGTTTAATATAGGTGTAGAAGTTGGCCAATTAGTTATTATTGCTGCTATCTTTCCAATATTATATGTGTTTAGAAACCACAAATCATATCCTAAATTTTTAGTTTACATGTCTATAATGCTCATCATTGTTTCTTTATATTGGTTTGTAGAACGTGTTTTTGATATCAATCTAAAAGTTGATGATTACCTGTTTCAATTTATTTATGAAACGGCTAAATGGCTTGGTCTTAAATAACACTATCATATTAATTTTCTAGTTTATACAAATAAGAAATTTTGGAAAACAAGTTTAATAAAGACTCCTTATTATCCAAGTGGAAAAAGAAGCAAAAAAATGTTAGCTCCTTATCAACAGCTATAAATAAGTTACCTGAAGGGACTCTGATACCATTATCTCCCGCGCAAAAAAGGTTTTGGTTTTTGCAGCAAATGTATCCTGAAAGCCCTTTTTATAATCTTTCTGAGCGATACGATTTTAAAGGAGATATCGAAATAACTGCCTTGGAAAAAAGTATACAGTCTGCTTTTGAAGATCAAGATATATTTAAATCTTATTATTCAACAGATAATGGAAAACCTAGACTAGATATTGATGATTCAATTACTTTAAATGTTGAAAAATTTGACTTTAGTGAATCCTCTATTAATGAATCTGAAAAGGAAATCTCTGGTCTAATTAAAAAACAAGCCAATTTTAAATTCAATTTATCTTCTGCCCCATTATTAAAAGCCTCTTTAATTAAAAAGACTAAAAGCGAGTACATCTTATTTCTTACTGTGCACCATATTATCGCAGATCAATGGTCCATGAAGATATTAAGAGAATCTATAGCGAAAAATTACACAGCACTTTTAAATAATCAGCCTTTAAAGAAAAAAGAAAAAGGTATTAATTTTTTTGACTTCGCATTCTGGCTAAACAATAAACAAAACACAGAAAATCAGTTAAACTATTGGAAAAATAAACTACCTAATAACTCACCTGTAATAAACCTACCGCTAGATTTTAAGCGTCCTAATATACCAACGTATAAAGGAAGTTATAATACTTTTGAGTTTTCTGAAGAAGCTTCTTTAAAAATTTTAAATACAGCTAAACAACTTGAGGTAACCCCTTTTGTATTGTTTTTATCCATCTATTTTATCATTCTCCAGAAGTTCTCACAACAAGAAGATATTTTAGTGGGCACACCAATTTCCAATAGAAACCACCAAAGTCTAGAAGATATTTTTGGGTTATTTATAGACACGTTGGTTATTAGAACTTCAGTAAAAAAATCTTTTACAATAGTTGAGTTTATAAATGAGGTTAAAAAAGTATTTTCTGAGGCTATTAATAACAAGGATGTATCTTTTAATGATTTAGTACAAGAATTAAACCTAGATCGGTCATTGGCAACAAACCCTATTTTTCAGGTTATGTTTGTTTATACATCCAAGTCTAAAAACCCAGATTTTGGTAATAATCTTAGCCTAACAGAAACTGCAGATTTTACTGCAGAAGTTTCAAAATTTGATTTAACACTATTTATTACAGATGATCATGGTAAAATATCATCAACATTTGAGTATGCAACAGACTTATTTGAAGAACAAACAATTATACGCCTTCAAGACTATTTAAAACTAACCATAAACTATTTAGTTGAAAATATTGATAGCAAAATTGCCAATATACCTGCTTTAACAAAAAGCGATAAAAATATAATTCAAGATATAAATACTGATAAGCAAAATGTTTTTTCTAAACATAAAAGTATTCATACTATAATAGAGGAAGTATCGAAGCGTACTCCAAACAAAATAGCCTTAACTTTTAAAGATGAACACATTACATACTCAGAGTTAAATGAAAGAGCAAATAGTGTTGCCTATAAAATTTTAGAGTTTTCTTCTGAAAGTAAAATAGTTGGACTATGTTTAGAACGCTCTTTAGAAATGATTATTGGCCTTTTAGGAATACTTAAGTCTGGCTGTGCTTATTTGCCAATAGATCCTGAATATCCAGAGCAACGTATTAACTACATTATAAACGATGCGCAAGTTGAAAATATCCTTACTCACAGTAACCTTTCTGAACGTTTGTCTGGTTTTGAGATTAATCCAATATTAATTGATAAAATTGATGACATTAGTGTAAACTATAACACAGAATCACCAGAAATTAAGGAAACAGATCTAGCTTACATAATCTACACTTCTGGAAGTACTGGACAACCTAAAGGCGTACCTATAAGTCATAAAAACATTATAACATCTACAGCTGGAAGATTAAATTTTTATGATAATAATCCAACATCCTTTCTATTAATGTCTTCAATTTCTTTTGATAGTTCTAAAGCTGGGATTTTTTGGACACTTTGTACTGGTGGGAATTTAGTAATTACCCAAAAACGTATTGAGCAAGATATTGAATTAATCGCAAATCTTATTCAAACCAATAAAGTAAGCCATACTTTAATGCTACCATCTTTATACAACGTAATATTAGATAATATAGCGTTTTCAAAATTAGAAAGTTTAAATACTATAATGGTTGCTGGTGAAGCATGTCCAAAAGAATTATGCATCTCACATTTTAAACATCTTCCAAACGCATCATTATATAATGAGTATGGACCTACTGAAGCTACCGTATGGTGTACCGCTAACAAAATAGAACAAAAAAATCTTGAAAACAATCAGATAGGTATAGGTATACCTACAGCTAATTCAAAAATCCATATACTAAATTCTGAAAAAGAATCTGTTCCAATTGGTGTTTCTGGCGAAATTTATGTAGAAGGTAATTTATCTGAAGGATATTTAAATAAACCTGAGTTAACTAATACTGTTTTTATTGAATCGCCTTTTAATAATCAAGAACGTATATATAAAACTGGGGATTTAGGGAAATTTAATAATGATGGAAGTATTGATTTTTTAGGGCGAACAGATCAACAAATAAAAATTAGAGGATTCCGTGTTGAACTTGATGATATTGAAAATACAATAGACAGATACAATTATGTAAAAAAATCTGTTGTTTTAACTAAAGACAATGCAAGTAAACAAAAATATTTAGTAGCATTTATAAAACCTAATGAAGCTTATAATGAAGATGATTTAAAAATAACCCTTAAAAAGGAGCTACCTGATTATATGATTCCTACTAGCTTTATAGTTCTGGATGACTTCCCTATACTTCCTAATGGGAAAATCGACAGAAAAGTGTTAAGTGAAATGGAATTAAAATTTAAAAACACAAGTTCTAAAAATATTGAAGCTCCAAAAAATGATATAGAAGAAAAATTACTAAGAATTTGGGAAGAAACTTTAAATATTTCACTTATAAGTACAACAGATAACTTCTTTGAAATAGGAGGAGATTCTATACTAAGTATTCAAATTATTTCTAAAGCTCGAAAAAGCGGTATATCAATTGCGCCCAGTCAAATTTTTGAGCATAAAACAGTTTCTGAATTGGCTATGTTTGTTTCGCCTCAAGAAAAAAATTTAAATCATACAGAAACAAGCTTTTATGGAAAAATTCCACTCACTCCAATACAAAAATGGTTTTTTAAAACCCATAAAAATGCTCCTGAATACTGGAATCAAGGGTTTAGAATTAACAACTTATCTGAATTAGCCGACATTAAACAATTAGCAACATTAACAAATAATATTATAAATACTCACGATGCATTAAGGCTGAGTTTTAAATTTGAAAATAACGAATGGGTTGCTAATATTTTAAAACCAGAAGACATTGAAGCATTTCTTGTTTTTGATATTTCAAATGTATTACCAGAAAATTATAACTCTGAGATTAATGCAATATTGACAAAAATCCAAAATGAAGTCGATTTAAATAAAGGAGCTCTTTTTAAGTGTATCTTTTTTAATACAGGATCAATTTCAAATAGTATAACAATAGTTATGGCGCATCACTTAGTTATAGATTTTGTGTCATGGCAAATTATTTTAGAACAATATATTGAAGGTATTAACTCAAAAAAAGTTGAATTCGATATATTATATCGTACAACTTCATTAAATTCTTGGGCAAATCACCTCTACCATTTAAAAGAATCTAAGGCAATACTAAAAGAGCAAAATTACTGGGAAAAACAAATCTCTAAAGAGAATAATCTACCTTTAGATTTTAAATGCAATCTTCCTATTTTAGAGAAAGATATTGATGAAATAAAAATCAAAATTAATTCTATTTTTTCCGAAGAAACTTTAAATAAAGCTAACCAAACTTATAATACAAAAACAGATGAGCTTTTATTAACAGCCTTTACAAGGGCAATTTCAAATTGGTCTGGTAAAAAAGAAATAGCCCTAACTTTGGAACGTCATGGAAGAGAAACTAATAATACTAGTATAGATTTATCAAACACAGTAGGCTGGTTTACTTCCTTTTTTCCGCAATTATTCGATATGAGTTCAGATACTGATATAGAATCTAGCATTATAAGAATTAAAGAACAAATACGAGCTATTCCTAATGGAGGAATTGGATTTGGTATTTTACGCTATTTAAAATTATCTTTAGAGAGTATAGTTTATCCTAATATCGTTTTTAACTTTTTAGGCAAGCAAGCAATAAGTCAAAACGAAACTGAATTTATTCAAGATAATATGAGGCACCCACTAAGTGAAAGATATTATTTTTTAGAAATAAATTCTTTAATAAAAAATGGTGTTTTGGAAATGAGTTGGCAATTTTCAAAGCAAGCGTTTAGACAAGAAACAATTGTATCTTTAATTTCAGAATTCAAAGAAGAACTAAATAAGATAATTGATCATTGTACTATTAGTAAAACCACTAAATATACACCTTCAGATTTCCAAGATGTAGATTTAGATCAAGATGACCTAGACACTTTACTAAGTGATATTGATTTATAAAAAAGTAATAAATTACAGAGAAAAACCTAACGATGCACCAAACCAAGGAAGAAAAACCAAAAATTGAAGCTATATACCCACTGAGCACGATGCAGCAAGGGGTACTATTTCATCATTTAACTATTCATGATGATCAAGGTTTTTTAAATGTGCAATGTACTATTGATGGAGAACTTAATATTGAGGTTTTAAAAAAATCATGGGATTTGGCAATTAAGAGGCACCCTATTTTGAGAACATCAGTTCATTGGAAAAAGATTAAAAGTCCTGTACAAATTGTTAAACCAAATGGATCTATGCAATGGTCTTATTTTGATTGGACTGCTGATTCAGAAGATATTCAATCAAAAAAACTAATAGCTTTTAAAGCTCAGAATAAGAAAACTGGAGTCAGTTTTGAAAAAAATCCATTGTCAAATATAAGTTTGATAAAAACAAAAACCCAATCCCATTATCTAATTTGGTGCTGTCATCACTTACTATTAGATGGTTGGTCTACTAGTATTATTTTAAAGGATGTATTTACATACTACGATGCTTTTATTAAAAATGAAACTCCAAATTTGGAATCTATTCCTTCTTACAAATCTTATCTAAATTATATAAAACAAATTGATTTAGATGAAGCTAAAGCGTTTTGGAATAATACATTCAATGGTTTTGATACACCTTTTCTTTTAAATCAACAGCAATTAAAAACTAATAGCTTTGTTAAGCATAAAACTTCTTTATCAACTGAAGCTACAAATAAAGTAAAAACAATAACCAAACAGTTACAAATAACAACCAATACATTATTTCAAGGCATTTGGGCAATAATTTTGTCTAAATATTCAAATTCTGAAGATATCACTTTTGGAAATACTGTTTCTGGTAGGTCTGGGAATTTCCCAAATATAGATTTGATGTCTGGCATGTTTTCTAATGTACTGCCATTACGTATTGAATTAAAGACTGAAACTAATATTAAAGAATGTTTTAAACGCATTCAAGAACAACAAATAAAAGCTAGAAAATTTGAACATTTTTCAATTTCTGAAATCACTGAATTTATACAAAGTAAACCTCCTGTTTTATTTGATAGTCTTTTCATTTTTGAAAACTATCCTTGGGAAGATATTAATGCAGGTGAGGTAAAAGTTCATAGCTCTCAAAGTAGTATCACTACAACTTACCCTTTAACAGTAATAATAAAAGCTGAAGATGACATTGATGTCCATTTAATAAGTGATTCTAATATTTTTACAGAAGAGACAATCGATTGGATTTTAAATAGTTTTGCAGACATAATAGAAGCTGTATATAGTAATACAGATATAGACCAGAAATCATTACTACATCAAATAAATCCTATAGAAGTAAAATTCAATAAAAAACAGCTTGATGATACAACAGAAAATACCGCTCGTGAAATTCCAAAAAACAAAACCGAACTTGAATTACTGAAAATATGGGAAACTCTTTTAAACAAAAGTAATATTGGTACCAGAGAAAACTTTTTTGAAATAGGAGGAAAATCTCTTTTAGTTATAAAAATGTTTACACTTATTGAGAAAAAATTAAAAATTAAGATATCGCCTGTTACGCTTTTAGAGCATCCTACAATTGAGGCATTATCAAGGTTTATACTTGACGATAAAAAAGAGGAAACCTGGAAATATACTGTACCACTAAAAGCTAGTGGTAACAAAAAACCTCTTTTTTGTATTCATGGTGGCGGAGGTTTTGTTTTCTTTTTTAACCCTATAGCCAATGCAGTAAATAAAGACAGGCCAGTTTATGCCATTCAACCTTCCACTTCAGGAAAAATGCATAAAAGCATTCAAGAAATGGCTATAGATTATGCCAAAGAGATTAAGGAAATTCAGCCTAATGGTCCTTACAACTTATTAGTTTATTGTTTTAGTCCAGCTGTTGGTATTGAAATTGCAAATTTTTATGAAACCTTAGGTGAAAAAACAAACTTAATTGTAATAGATAGTATTATAAAGCAGGAAGATTTCACAGATCCAGAACGAATGAAAATGCGGATTTCTGGATTTTTAAAGCGTTTAACTAACAACCCATTTAAAGCGATAAAATTAATGTATCTAAATAATTTTGATAAATTAATAAAACCGCAATTAAAACGTGTTTTTGGCTCGTCAACTGAAAAAAAATTAACTAAAATAAAACAGAACCTAGTAAATATATATAAAGCCTACGAATGGGATAAAAAACACCCTGGAAATACAACGTTAATTTTAACAGATAAACCAGATAAAAAATTAAATCCAACTTATATTGAAGCTTGGGAAGGTATTACAAAACAGCAAATAAATATACTTAAAACTGAAGGCTTGCATTATCAATTATTTCAATCGCCTTATGCAGATAAAATGGCTGTACAAATTGAAAAAGCAATTATTGAGAATGACTAAATTTCTCTTAAACTTCTAAAAAACTACAATTAAATGGCTCATATAGCAATTATAATGACTGGCTTAACAGGTAATTTACATGCTAGTCTAGAAGTTGCATCTCGTCTAAAAAATGAAGGTCATAACATTACATATCTATCAGTTAGAGATGTAAAAAGCAAAGTAGAATCTTATGGATTTAAATATGTCCAACTACCAGAAATAAAACACGGTATCTCAATTAAAGATATTGGGTTTAATGAGAAGTCTTGGATAAAAAAACTAATGTATCATACCAATAATAAAAAAAAGATATATGACGAATCTGAAAAAATTTTAAAACTTGAAGAACACTATAGTGTGATTTCATCAGTCAATCCAGATATTGCAATTGTAGATAGAGAATTACATGATATTATTTTTACCATATTTTCTCTTAAAATCCCATTTATTATCAGCACAACATGGTTTTCAAATAAAATGGGTAATGGTCTTAAAAACCCTCCAATAAGGACTGATATTATTCCAGGAGTTGGAACAAAAGGAAGCCCCCCGTTTATTTTCTTAAGTTGGACTTTAATTAAGCTAAAAGTAAAAGCACGAATTTTTGTAAACAAAATATTTTTTAAAGATTATAGACGTCAAGCATTATTAAGGTATGCTAAAAAAATTGGCTTCCCTGTTAAGGAAATTGTGGCTAGTAATTTACCGAACCTGTTTACTTACCCCAATATTAATACATTAAGTATGACCATGTCTGAAATGGATTTTAAACATAAACCTTACAAAAAGTTTAAATACTATGGCCCTATGGTTTTTGAATCTAGAGATGAAGTCTATTCAGAAAATATAAAAAAGCGTTTAGAGGTAATATTCCAGAGAAAACTAAAAGAACATAAAAAATTAATCTTTTGTTCAGTTAGCACTTTAGTTCCTGGAGATATAACATTCTTAAATAAATTAATTGAAGCTATTCGTATGAAAAAAGAATGGCTTTTAATAATTACGCTAGGAGATAAAATTGATAAAACTACTTTTAAAAACCTTCCAGAGCATGTTTTTCTATTCAATTGGGTACCACAATTAGAAGTATTAAAAAATGCAGATATTAATATAAACCATGCAGGAATAAACAGTATCAATGAGTGCATACATTTTAAAGTTCCTATGTTAATTTATTCTGGTAAAAACTTTGACCAAAATGGATGTGCTGCCCGTGTACATTATCATGGTATGGGAATTATGGGAGATAAAGACAAAGATTCTCCAGAGCAAATAAGGCAAAAAATTAGTAGAATCTTTAATGAAAGTGAATTTCAAGATAAAATGAACGATTTTCATAAACTGTATCAAAAATATAGAGAAAAAAAGATTTCGGATATTTTGCCCACCTCTTTAAATAAAAAAAGTAAGCTTTAAACATATCATGAATCATTTTAATGATAATTCATTTGAAATCTTAAAAACCGAAGTACATATTTGGTTTATTAACCTCAACAAAACTATTGAGGTTATTGATAGTTTAAAGCAATTTCTTTCTGAAAATGAAATATCAAAAGCTTCTAAATTCCGTTTTGAAAAAGATAAAAACTGCTCAATAATCACCCGCGGTGCTTTGAGATATTTGTCTGGAAAATATTTAAAAATGAATCCTGAGAATATTATATTTAAATATGGTGACCACGGAAAACCAAATTTAGATATGAAAACTGACTTAAAATTTAACGTATCACATTCGGGAAATTTAGCAGTCATCGGTTTTGTATTAAAAAATGATATTGGTGTTGATATTGAACAATTGAAATACGATTTTGAAGTTATGGATATTGTTAATAATTACTTCTCCCAACATGAAATAGAAACCCTAAAAAAACTACCAATTGAAGAACAAACAAATGGATTTTACAGGTGTTGGACTCGAAAAGAATCTTTTATAAAAGCAAAAGCTAAAGGACTTTCTTTTCCTCTTGATTCATTTTCTGTGGATATAAAATCTGATGAAGAAACGGAGTTACTAGAAACTAAATGGGATAAAAACGAAAAAGATTTATGGAAACTATTTTCATTCTCACCAATAGAAAATTATATTGGTGCTGTTTCAGTTAATGGTCATATACAATCTGTGAAGTATTTCAATTTTAATGAAATGATTTCTAACAAAACGCAATAACTATTTACGCACTGCACTTTGTGTACAAGGACAATTACTAATACCTTGTAAAAAGTTTAATCCTATGGTAACAACATGAGTTCCTGAGTTATATGCCGATAAATCGTTTGTAGTTACTTGGTAAGCATACCCAAAATAGAAAATGGATTTCTGGAAACCAACCATAGGCCCAATATTTAGTGGTTTAAAAAATTGATCATTAAGGAAGCGATACGAAATTCCTGCCCAGAAATAATCATAATCACGATTATATTTTCTAAACTTAAAGTTAATATCAGTGCTTGAACGTTTATCACTGCTAAACATTTGATAGTAAACAGAGGGTTCAAATTCTAATCCACTTTTCTTAGGACCTCTAAAAGTGTAACCAGAATATATTTGGTAGTTTAAAAGTAAATTAGGCTCCAAAACTCTTACGGTTTCGTCTAACTTTTTTTCAAGTACGTTATTTACGTTAAAACTAAAGAAAGCGCCCTTATATCGCAATAATGCACCTACATCAAAATTATGATTGGTAGTGCGCCTATCATCAGTTACAAAAGGATCTATGATTGGGTTATCATAGCCATTATCAAAATTATCAATATCTATTCTAAAATTGTTTATGTTATAAGAAATACCAAAAGATAAATATAGTTTGGAATAATAATCTAAAACTAAATGATGCGCAAAGGATATTTTTCCTCCTGTTTGAATGGTATTTCCGTTTCTATCGTTATAAAAAGACATACCCAATCCAGAACGATCTGCAATTCTAACATCTGCATAAACAGATTGATTATCAGGAGCATTTTTAATTCCAACCCACTGCGTAAGGCCATTTGCTCTAATTTTTAAATTATCTCCAATACCTGCATAAGTTGGTGAGACCACAAAATCGTTGTCAGCTAAATATTGTGTAAAAACAGGTAAGTTTAACTCTTGCCCATAGCTATTAAAAACAACTAAGAGAAGAATCAGACTAATATGTAATTTTATTATTTTCATAATGCTTTCGTTAAGGTTTTTAATTACCTGTAAAGTGTAAAGTGTCCAACAAATTCACGTTTATCTCTCGGTTCATTTAATTTTACAACATACCAGTAATCTCCAGTAGGTAACTCAACACCTCTGTATTTACCATCCCACTTATCCCCTATATTTAAGGTAGCAATCTTTCGTCCATATCTATCAAAAATATCAAAGGTTAAATTTCTATATTGACTTGCACAACCTGGGCCCCAACCATCCAAATTACCATCACCATTTGGTGTAAAATAATTAGGTATACAAACATCTACGTATTCAAAAAATCGCGTTGCTGATACCTCACAACCATTAGCATCAATAACTGTAACGGTATAATCACCAGATTCAAAAATTAAGAAGGTATTATCATTTCCATAAGATTCGTCATTTAGCCTAAATTCATAAGGCGTTGCTCCTCCAGAGGCATTAGCGATAATTTCGTTTAATCCACCATCATCTAAAGCTAAAGCTAAAGGTTGGAACGTATCAATTATGAAAGGAATACCATTATCAGTAATTTGAACACAGCCATTAGGATGACGTACTTCTATACTATGAGGTCCTGGTGACAAGTTTTCATAAACACCCGTTCCTGTTGAAAATGGAGCACCATCTAGCGAATATTCTAAAACTGATGTGTCAATTATACTTGAATCTACAGTTACTGTTACTCTATTGGTAACTGTGTTGGTATTGTTTGTAAAATCATTGATACACTCGTAATCTATATTTGCTAATGGCTCAAGAATTACGGGTTCTTGTAACGGAATAGAAAACGGACTATCGCCACCACAATTACTAGAATCTAAAACATAAACCATTTTCTCACCTCCCTCTAAACCAGAAAATGTATAAGTAGTTACCCCCATAGGAAGTGGTGTATAAGTTACATCATCAAGACTCACACTATATGGAGCCTCACCACCTAAAATCTCTATAGTAAATTCACCTGTAGAATCACCATCACAAGGTGCTTCACTAATAATTGTATAATTAAATCCTAAAGGAAGCGGTTGATCAATATCAAAATTATAAGTTACAAAACAGCCTAATTCATCTTGCACAACAATGTCATAATTACCTGGTGATAAATTTTCAATTGTTTCTAAATCGAAAAATTGGTCTAATCGAGGGGAAATCGCATATTTAATTGTTCCTGAACCTCCACTAGCCGTAATTTCTAACATACCATCATTCTCGCCATTACACGTAACATCAATAGGGTTAAAGGTAACATCCAATGGTGATGCTGCGTTTGTAATTGGAATTGTAGCTGAAACTTCTAAACAATCTCCGCTATTTACCTGTACTTGATAATTACCAATAGGTAGGTTTGTAAAAACTCCTGGACTATCTTGAGTTACTGGTGTAATTGGGTTGCCTAAAGTATCTTGCAATGTATAAACATAACTACCTAGTCCGCCTTCCGCGGAAGCGATAATAACGCCATTGTCATCCCCGGCACAATTAATAGTGGTATTAGTTGTATCTAAACTCATTGTCAGTACTGGTAATGGATCTATGATAACATCGTTTGAAACATTTGCAATACATCCATTGGCATCTCTTACATAATACCTATATGTTCCTGTTGAAACTGGTAATGTTACTGAGGTTGTAAATGTTCCTAAAACAGTTGAAAAAGAACTTGTATCGCTATACTCATAAGTTCCTGTTCCACCTGAAGCACTTAATGTTAATTCCGTTTGCGTGGTACAGGTTTGTGATATAGATTTTACTAAACTTACTTGAATTTCTGTAGGCTCTGTAATAATAACATCGGCAGAAGTAAACTCGCAATTATAGCCATCGCTTATAACCACATTATAAGTTCCTTCACTTAAATTATTAAATATTGGTGATGTTTGAGGTCCAGATGTGCTTACTGTTGGTGTAAGCATATTCAGTGTATAAGTATAATTAGTCCCTTGCCCTCCTGAGACTAAGCTTGCAGTTATAGTCGCATTAGCATCTCCAAAACACGATAATAAACTAGGAGTTGCTGTAATAGTTGCGTCGATTGGTGTTGGTATATCTAGTGGCACATTCTCTGAAACAATACATCCTCCAGCATCTCTTACATTAACAGTGTAGCTTCCAGCAGATAAGTTTGTAAATGTACCATTTGGTGAATAGGCAACGGTTGATGTGCCTGTTAATTCATATTCGTAAGTCCCCCAGCCACCTGATGCAACTGCAGTTATAGTTCCCTTATCATCATCACAACTTACATTAGATGTTTCAGTAGCTACTAGCACTAATGGTTCTGAAGGTGATGGCATTATAACAGTTGATGTAGCATTACAAAATGGGCTAGCAGTTTCTGTAACCACCACAGAATATGTTCCACCAGAAAGCCCTGAAACTACTATGGGGTTTGTTGATGTATTAGCTGCTACCACTCCAAAAACAGATGTAGACGCACTATCAAAAACTTCATAAGTATATGGTCCTGAATATCCATTTATACTTAGCTCGAAAGCCCCATTATTATCGCTAAAACACGTTATTGGTGTTGGAATTGTTTCAAGTGTAGGTGGTGCTGATTCAGGCACAACTACTGTAATATTCTCTGAACAAGTAGTGACTGTATCAGTTATGGTTACCGTATAAGTTCCAGATGGTACACCAGAAAACACATTACTAGTTAATACTATTGATGCAGGGTTTGGACTTATACTATATGAATAAGAACCTGACCCTCCTGAACTGGTTATAGTAATTTCGCCATCATCATTATTACACGAGGGTGAAGCTGAAATACTAGGTATTAAATCTATTGGTGCTTCAATGTCTACAGAAACTAAATTACCACATCCATTGGCGTCTTGCACTTCTATAGTATGAGTTCCTGATGATAAGTTTGAAACTGTAAAAGGTGCTGTTAAGTTTTGGAATGCACCACCATCAATACTGTAGGTATAAGGTAAAATTCCAGATGTAGTTAATGTAACATCTATTTCAAAATTCCCTTCAGTAATTATACATTGGTTATTCAAAGTGGCTGAAATTACTGGTTCTGGATCTATATCTATGGTTTCATTTATCCTTACCTCACAATCATTAACATCTCTTACTATAATATCCCAATTGGTTCTTACTGCATAGTCTAAATTTAAAACATGGTTTGTTCCAAAATCTGCTGGTGTTGGTATAAATCCAACCGCACCAGAAGCGTATCTGTAAGGTCCTGTTCCACCAGTTGCGGTTACAATGACTTGTGCTCCAACATTACAATTAGCATTTTGATTAGCAGTTATAGCAGCTACAAGGGGTTGAATAGGTTGTCTTATTTGAAATGTTTCTGATACTGTACATAAAGTGCCATCAACCTCTCTAACAAATAATGTATAATTTCCTGCCGGCAAACCTGTTATAGTTGCATTAACAGCAGCTCCTGTTAAACCTGTAAACGTTCCGTTTTGAGCTGGAATTATAGGTGTATTTGTTAATTCATCTTGAACTTCATAATATATACTTGTTACAGAAGAATCATAATTTAAAACTGTAAAATCAAGTGTACCATTGTTATCGCCATTACAGCTTACGTCAGTTGGTGTTAGCGCATCAATATCTATAGCAGATAGAGTTGGGGTTGTAACCTCTAATATTGAAAAACATCCACCAGAGTCTATAACTTGAAATTGATATGTTACACCATGATTCAATCCAGTAAATGTATGTGTTGTTGAAGGTGTTGGCCCAAAACTTGTAGCTGGCTGACCAAATATAGAATATGTAAAAGGACCCGCTCCAGATACAACTGAAATATCAACTGTAGCACCTGTAGCACAAGAGCCTGTTGTGGCATTTCCAATTAAATTAATACTTGGAGGTGTTTCTATTCTTTGTACATCACTAATATATTCACAACCATTAGCATCTGTAATAGTAACATAATATTCTCCAAAATTTAAACCTGAAAAAGTTTGAGTCGTGGAAGCTGTTGTAATACTAAGTCCTATTTGAGTAAACGTATTATCAAATAATGTATAAATATAAGGTGCAACTCCTCCAGAATTAATGGTTACATCCAAGCTCCCTGGTGCATTTGCATTTGCAATACATTGAACAGGATTTCTAACTATTGAAACATCAATCGGTGCTGGGTCAATCAAACTAACTGAGCCAGATACATCACAATTTTTACTATCTCTGACTACATAGTTGTATGTACCCGCTGCCAACCCTCCAAATATATTTGAAGTTACAAAAGTTGTTCCTCCATCAATGCTGTAAGTAAACGGTGCTAGACCAGTTAGTGGTGTTAAAGCAAAAGAACCATCACTATACCCATTACATGTAGGGTTTGTTATAGCTTCAGAAGCTGTAACAGCAACTGGTGTGCTTAATGTTTGAATACTAGATTCAGCAATACAGCCATTAGCATCTGTAATTTGGAATTGGTATGTACCGTCTGTAGCTGCTGTATGTGTAAATGTAGTTCCCACTATTCCAATTGAACCACTATAAGTACCTCCATTGAAGGATACTGCATAATTAAAAGGTGCTGTTCCTCCTGAAATTGTTCCGGTAATGATTCCATCTGGTGAAACTGTACAATCTATATCTTTTGTAACAACTGTGCTCAAAGTAATTGGTGGTAAAGGTGCAATTGTATAGCTTTCAGTATAAAGACACCCGTTAACATCTCTAACTTGAAAAGTATAGGTATCGGGACTTAATCCAGAAAAAATATTCGAATTCTGATAAGCTGTTGTAGCACTTGCTGGTGCTATAATTTGATATTCTAATGGTGCTAAACCTCCTGTGACTGTTAAGGTAACATCTGAAGTAATGGCAGGACAACTTAATGGCGTACTACTAAAATCTATATCAGTTGGCGGATTCAGTGCATCAATAGTAATTGGAGCTGCTATAAAAGCACATCCACTAGAATCCCTTACAGTTACTGTGTAAGTTCCTTCTGTTAATCCTGTAAATGTTGTTCCTAGTTGGAAATTCACACCATCGATACTGTAACTGTAAGGTGCACTTCCTCCTGAAACCCCTGAAACCGTTATTATACCACCTGATGTACAACTTAAAGGTGTAGTTAATGTTGCTGTTCCTGTTACCGTAGCCAAAGTTGTTATATTAACCGTTTGCGGTAAAGATGAACATACATCTCCAGCACCTGAACTATATTGAACAACCACTTCGTAGCTGCCATTAGCAAGACCAGTAAATACATTTGAGTTTGAGAATGTAATTCCATTATCAATACTATACTCTAAGGTATTACCATTTGGGTTTGTAACATTAACTGTAATAGTACCAACATCTCCAGTATCAGAACATGCTATATCTGTTGCTGTAACTGTAAAATCTGGAGCAGGAATAATATCAACGTTTATTGATGTTAACGCAGAACAGTTATTAGAATCTACAACTTCTATATTAAAGGTTCCTGGAGCAGAAACTGGTATAGTAGGCACTGTTTGAAAACTCGTATCGCCGTTAATAAAATAGAAATACGGCGGTGTTCCTCCTGTTGGGTATATCGTTATTTCACCATCTGTACACGTTAAAGGTGTAGTTAATGCTGAAGTAGCTTCAAGTAAAGGTGGCTCTATGATATCAACATCTTCGGTATAAACACATCCGTCTTCCGTAGAAACATCTACTGTATATATTCCTGGATTTAAGTTTGAAAATGTATAATTATTAGGATTTATTGGCCCTACGCTATTTACTATAGTTCCGCCTTGAGAAATTGAAAAGAAGTATTGTGGACGAACATCATTTGCCGCTACAGAGATAATTCCCAAATCACCATAACACAGTGGTTGCGTAACTAAAGTAGATACAGTAAAATCTGTTTGTCTTATCTGTACATCTGGTACCGTAAAAATACATGGATTAGGGTCTACTCCTATTTGTCTGATATATACTGTATAAATACCTGGTGTTGTTACCGAAAACACATTACTGTTTTGATATGTTATACCATCAATACTAAACTCATAACCACTTGGTACACTACCAACAGTAATTTCTCCTGGTGTTGTACAATAAATATCTCTAGATGTTACAGTTGGGACAAGTAAATTAGAGTAAACATTAAAATAAAACTGATTGAAACATCCACCATCATAATTCAATGTTAATCTGAATTGACCAGCAGTATCCGCCATATAGTTTGGACCTGTAGCTACTTGGTTCCATGTACAAGAAGCATCCTCATTTGCACAATTTGGATTAGCAACAGCAGTACAACTAACTTCATCGAGTTGCTCCCAAATAATAGAAGTTGTATCTGTAATATTAGTTTCTATCAATCTTGGGCCGTTACCACCACATAAAAATATATATGGTAATTCTTTTCCATCATTCGGACAAATAACAACTTGGTCGGCAAATGGAATTACTGGATTAGTTACACCAGCTCCAAAAGTTACTACCTCAAAAACTTGACTTGTAGATTGACAAGGTGCTACAGCCGTATTTTCAACGTAGTACGTACCTGTAGATGTTACAGTTATAGATTGTGTAGTTCCAATTACTGGAGTTCCCGTAGGACTTGTAGACCAAGAGTAAGAATCATAACCACTACCAGAGGTTAAAACCGTACTTGCTCCACAAAGAATTACTTCTTCTTCAAAAGTACAATCAATATCTGCTAAAAAATTTGTTGCACCAGGAGTTAATAAACACCCCGTATTAGTATTAAAACTAGGATCTTCATTTACTTCAAAAGTTAAACTTGTTGCAGCGCGATATGAAGAAAACGCTTGATTACTGATAATATTAGAACAAGCATCCGTCAACAAACTACAGGTTGAAACTACTGTAACTTTAAAACGGATTTCTTGAATTGGATCATTCTCTTCTACAAGTGAATTGTCAATATTAAAAATAAGTTCTCGTGTTGCTGGATTATAACTATGCGTAATACCCGATGGTAATACTCCTAGGTCAGCAGGATAATTAAACACAATATTAGTTGGTAAAATATCGGTAATAATTAAATTGGTTGCATCATCGTTACCTGTATTTTGAAAACCAATAACATAATTTAATTCGTCACCCAAGTCTACAAGTTGCCCTCCAATATCATTCCCTGCTGGATCTTCAACTATTTTAGTGAGTACAATATTAGGCTCAATAATATCAACAGCTAAAGAGAAAAAATATGGAAAGTAAGTATCTCCACTGGTTTCTAAACGTACGGTAGCTGATGTAGCGTCATTAGCTATAACAGAATTAGTTGGGTTTGGAACTACTATAACACCCGTATCAAAACCTAGTGTATTGGTACTATTCGGGTTTCTATTATTTACTGGTAATGCACTTAATTGGGTAACCGAACTATTAAAAAAGTTGGTAGCTGGTCTGTCTGTGGTAGATAAATTTAAACCATTTAGTAATAATTGATCTCCTAAAATTGGACTATCACCTTCTAATGTTGCAAAGGCAAAATTTGCTCTAACTGGTGCTGGTACTGGTAATGTTCTAAATCCAGAAACTGGAATATCCAATGTGGGGTTAGCCCCAGGAACACTAATAGCACTAAAGCCATCAAAACTTGTAATTGATTTCCCAGGTAAAGTGGGATCTTCATAAACAATATAAAGAGACCAACCTGCGGAATGCCCTGTATTATTACCAAAATCTTGTGTTCTCCCTTGAGCACTAGATACGTTTGCTACAGTATACGTACCTAAATCGGTCGCTAAACTTGTAACTATTGATGTAACATCAGCATAACATGCATAAGGAAAACTATCACCACCATCCACTGTTGTTCCATTTGCATCAAAAATCACGGTACCAACAACATCATTATACCCACCTGAAGGACCTCTAAACTTAACATTTGTAAAAGGTTCTGCCCCTTCAGTTACTGCTCCCCAATACAAACCTGCATGAATTATTCGATAACACCCTGGGTTAGGAACTGTTAAATCGGCACTGGATGAGTTAAATGTTGAAGGATCAGAATCAATATCTATATACTGCATATTCACAGTATGATTATATACTGTACCATCATTAAAAGGATTGTTATCTGGCCCTAAGATATTATTACCTATTAATTGAATATCCCCCCTTAAATCCTGATTAAATCTTGGTGTAAAAGGAACATAGTTTTGTGCGAACAATTGCATGCTAAATACAAGCAGCAAAAGTGCGAGTCCTTTTTTAATTAAAGTAGGCTTTATCATGGCAGTTATATTTATACGTTTCATTTTGTTTGGGGCTTTTCAAAAAGAAACATTAGTTTTAGTTTTACTTCATTAGTTTTCAATTTTTACCATAGACATTTTACTGTTGTATGGTTTACTTCCTTTACTATTATCTAAAGACACTTTTGCTTGACCAATATTATCAAACTTCTCATAATAGATATAGTATTTACTAGTATTAACATCAAAAAAGAAATTGATATTCTCCTCGCCTGCTGCAACAGATTTTTTTAAGAATTCATCACGTTTATCAATATCTGAATGCACAGCCACAACCAGATAATAGCCTGCTTCTGCATTACTAACATCTTTTACAATTTGGATGTTACTCAGTGGCTCTCCATAATCAAAATCTTTTTCTGTTAATGGTTCTGTACTTGGCTCTGTAAACTTTTTAATACGTTCTAAAGCTGCTCTATCTTTGTTATACCTATCATCATCATTATCATAAGCAGCTTTCTTAATTCTTCTACTTCTCTCATATGCTGTTGCAACTTTGATATCCTCTAAGCTAGCTACCAAATTTTTCTTTATGTTAATAGCTTGTTCTCTTTCAGATTTTAATGTTTCAATAGTATTTAAATAAGCTTGATTTGTAGCATCATTTTTCTTTTTTACTTTCTTAAGACGCTGTCTATAAAGCTTTTCAATTTCTGCTATTTTACCATCTTGCTGAACAACCGAATTATCAATTTTAAGTTTTAAACTTTCTATAGCAGCATTTTCAGCCGAAACACTTTTAAATGCTTTTGGAGCTTTAACTATCCCTTTATCTCGCAAATCATTTTCTTCTTTTAAATCGTCTAAGTCTTGCTGCTTACCAGCTATTTTATTGCTTAACTCATCTAATAAGTATTTCTGTGCATTATTAGCTTCATCAGCAGATTTTTTAAGATTATTTAATGATTGAATATCTTCATTAGAAAGCCCTGTTTCAATTGCCTTAGCTTCTTCTTCAGCTTTCAACCTTGCTGCTTCGGCTATTCGTGCTTGCTCTTCTTGCTCTGCTTTTACTCTTGCCTCTTCTGCTAATTTTGCCTTAGCAGCTTCTTCAGCTTTCAACCTTGCAGCTTCAGCTATTCGTGCTTGCTCTTCTTGTTCCGCTTTTACTCTTGCCTCTTCTGCTAATTTCGCCTTAGCTACTTCTTCAGCTTTCAACCTTGCAGCTTCAGCTATTCGTGCTTGCTCTTCTTGTTCCGCTTTTACTCTTGCCTCTTCT
>CANMZT010000012.1 GCA_947502405.1 uncultured Algibacter sp.
CTGTAGTCTGCTGGTACATTAATATTGCCATCTGGTGTAGCACTTATTGTAGCACTTCCATTAGTTAATACTACCGTGTCTGCATCTGCTGTAATTGTTCCTGCATCTGCTGTACAAGCTTCTACCGTTACTGGCGCACCCGCTGCATCTAATGATGCACAGATTCCTGTGGCACCTACTAAGTTTAGTACATCTACACCTGTTGTTACGCCTAACTCTACAATGCCTAAGTCTAAATAGTTTGCACTATCTTCTCTTCCATCATAAACTAATGTGTGAATCGTATATAATCCTGAACCTTCTACCGTGAACTCTGGTGTAGCACTTACGTTTTCTATTACTAAGCCTGCTCCTGAAGTTAATACATAAATCTGACTGTAGTCAGTTGGCACATTAATGTTGCCATCTGGTGTAGCACTTATTGTAGCACTTCCATTAGTTAATACTACCGTGTCTGCATCTGCTGTAATTGTGCCTGCATCTGCTGTACAAGCTTCTACCGTTACTGGCGCACCCGCTGCATCTAATGAGGCACAGATTCCTGTGGCACCTACTAAGTTTAATACATCTACGCCTGTTGTTACGCCTAACTCTACAATGCCTAAGTCTAAATAGTTTGCACTATCTGCTCTTCCATCATAAACTAATGTGTGAATCGTATATAATCCTGAACCTTCTACCGTGAACTCTGGTGTAGCACTTACGTTTTCTATTACTAAGCCTGTTCCTGAAGTTAATACATAAATCTGACTGTAGTCTGCTGGTACATTGATGTTACCATCTGGTGTAGCACTTATTGTAGCACTATCACCTACTAATGTTACTTCTGAAGCGTCAGCTGTTAATGTCCCAGCATCTGCTGAACAAAATTCTAAAGTAACCGAAACTCCTGTTACATCTAAAGACGCACACAAATCATTTGCTGTTACTAGTGATAAAACATCACCACCAGTAGTTACTCCAAAATCTACTATGCTTAAATCTAAAAAGTTTGCACTATCTTCTCTTCCATCATAGACTAAAGTATGAACAGTGTATTTTCCACCTTCTTCTACAGTAAAATTTGGTGTTCCGTTTACTTGCTCTATAACTAGATCATCTCCTGAAGTTAATACAAATATTTTACTGTAGCCATCTGGCACTACTACATTATCATTTGGATTAGCTTCTATGTTGCCTACACCTCCACTTACTGTGGCTGATATTCCACTAAAAGTACCTGCATCTGCTGAACATACAGTATCACCTAACGTGAAAGTTATTGTTTCAGTATCACAATGACCAATCGCAAAATCAAATCTAAATAAACTAACTGTTAATCTATACCTTCCATTACCAAGATTCCAAGGATGGTTTCCAGCTGGAAATGTATAGGGTAAAATATTTTCAGTAATACTATAAGTTGCTCCCGAATCCAAATTCTCGATTACATATCTTGCACTTTGGGAATGACCATCAATGTGAGTGTTGATGTAAAAGTTACTGGGTAAATCCTCAATGCTGTAAAATCCACCATCTGACAAAGTAGATGATTCATGCCCATTCGTAAATTCAAGTCCTTCAATATGCCCACAACTAATTTGAGCATAAGATTGGAATGAAAATAAAAGAACAAAGAAATAAAGTAGGTATCCTGATTTGGGAAATTGGTAAGGTAGTTTTAATTTCATGATACTTTTGTTTAAATTATTTTTTACAAAGTTAAACAAAAAAATTGTTTGTTTAACTTATTGTTTCTTTATTTAAACAAAAAATATATTCCTTTTATCGAAAAAAACACTAAAAATGTAGTGAGTTTCCCAATAAATAAGCGAATTATTAATAAAATTAATATTTCAAAAAAAACATATAATTGTTAAAAAAAAATTATTTAAGTCATTAAACAATTACTTTAAAATAAATTTATGTTTAATTTTACATCATGATTTTTGATAAAAACACTGCAAAGAAAACAGCTGAAGTTTTATTACAGATAAATGCAATAAAACTAAAACCAAATGACCCTTTTACTTGGGCTTCAGGATGGAAATCTCCTATTTATTGTGACAACCGAATTATTCTCTCTTTCCCACCAATCCGAAACTATATTCGTGAAGTAATGGGCAAACATATTGAAAAACAATATGGAAAACCAGATGTAATTGCTGGTGTTGCAACAGGTGCCATTGGTATTGGTATATTGGTTGCTGAATATTTAGGTCTCCCTTTTATATATGTAAGGCCAGACGCAAAGGGCCACGGACGTAAAAATCAGATTGAGGGGTTTATTGAAAGTGGTCAAAATGTAGTGGTTGTGGAGGACTTAATTAGTACTGGAAAAAGCAGTTTAAATGCAGTTAAAGCTTTGAAAGAAGCTGGTATTAACGTAAAAGGCATGGTGGCTATTTTTACTTATGGTTTTGATGTTGCTGCTCATAACTTTAAAAAAGAAAACATCCATCTAAACACCTTAAGCGATTACGAAAACTTACTTGAAGAAGCCTTAGAGACTAATTATATATCTGAAAAACAATTGCAAACATTATCAGAGTGGAATACTAATCCCAGTGAATGGAACGCTAATTGATATGAAATGTTTGCTGTTTAGTTATATAGCTGTCAATATTCACAACTAAGCAACTTAATAAACAACAACTTTAAACTTTATGAATTTAGAATCTCCAAAAATTAATGTTGAAAAATCTCCTCAAGATGTTTTCAACTTTTTAGCAGATATAAAAAACTTTGAATCCTTAATGCCTGAAAATATTAGCAAGTTTGAAGTTTTGGATGAAGACAAGTTTCTTTTTGCTTTAAAAGGCATGCCAGAAATTGTTCTAAAAAAGAAAGAAGTCATTGCACCAAATAAAATTGTTTTAGGTGCAGCTGGCGGGAAAATTGATTTTTCTTTGATTGCTACTATCACTGAAACTAGCGACACATCTAGTGAGGTAAAACTAGATTTTTCTGGTGATTTTAACCCCATGATGGCTATGATGATTAAAAGCCCTATTAGTAAATTTATTGAAACACTGGCAACTAATATTCCAAATGTAATTTAATAAAGTAGTGTAATTTGTTTTAAATTAAATACTTTTAAAAGATTATCTTCTAACAGCACTTTAAGCATTCCTGTTTCAGAAACACCTTTAATAATACCAGAAAACATAACACCTTCAGCATCTTTAAATGTTGAAGGCTTGTTTTTTCTAAAAAGATGTAATTCGTATGCTGTTCTTAATTCTTGGTATTTTTTTTCCTTAAGTAATAAAAAATAATCTTTAAGGTTATTAATAATCATAATGATTAGTTCATCTAAATCATAATGCTGTCCTGAAATCAATTTCAACGATGAAGCCTTAGGAAGGTTTTTAAATACCGTTTGATTTACATTTAACCCAACACCTATAATTGTGCCATGTATCTTGCCATATTTCATGACATTTTCAATTAAAACACCACATATTTTTTTATCTGCTGACAAAATGTCGTTTGGCCATTTAACACTTATTTTGGGCACAGATAATTTGTTTAAAGTTTTAATAAGCGCCAAACTTATTACCATACTCACATAAAATGGTTCTTCTAATTCAAAATCCGCTAATCCTTTAAATACACTAAACGTTAGGTTTTTAGATGTTTCAGATTCCCAAACAGTTCCCATTTGTCCACGTCCTTCTGTTTGACTTTTAGAAGAAATAGCCGTGTAATCATCGATTGATTCTGTAGAATAAAGCCTTTTTAAATAACTATTTGTTGAATCGGTGGCATCAAGTTTGATTATACGCATGGAAAGGTTATTATCTTACACTAAAATCTTATGAATAATTTAAAGTATAAAGAACTAAAAAAATAATAACTTTGCAATAAATTAAATTCAATTAATGGCGAAACAAAAAATAAGCGCAGACCAATTAATATCAGTTATAATCAGTGGGATTGAAGATGTTAAAGGTAAAGAAATAAACATTTTAGATTTAAGAGATATTGATAATACTGTTTGTGATTACTTTATTATTTGTGAAGGAACTTCAAATACACAAGTAAATGCCATTGTAAATTCTGTTCAGAAAAAAGTAAGTAAAGAACTTAAGGACAACCCTTGGCACACTGAAGGGGCAGATAATGCTGAATGGGTATTAATTGATTATGTAAATGTTGTTGTACATGTATTTCAAAAGCATATTAGAGAGTATTATGATATTGAAAGCCTTTGGGGTGATGCAAAAACAACAGTAATAGAAACGAGTTACTAAAAAAACAAATGGCAAACGAAAAGAAAAATATAAAAGACAAAAAACCAAAATTCAGTCCATATTGGATTTATGGTATATTAATAGCCCTATTTCTAGGTTATCAATTGTTTAGTGGTGGAAACTATCAAGATGCAAATAAAACAACACCCTCTGATTTCTTTAAGTATCTTGAGGCTGGTGATGTTGAACGTGTAGATATTGTAAAAAACACACGCGTAGCTAAAGTATATTTAACCAAAGATGCTGAAGCTAAAGAGATCCATAAAGGTTCAAAACCACAAACATTTATTCCTTCAGCCACAGCTTTACCTAATTATAGATTTGAATTTGGTGATCTTCAGAATTTTGAAAATCAACTCAATGCAATGACTGAGGATTTATCGGTAAAACCTATTGTTACCTTTGATACAGAAACCAACGATTGGGGTAATTTATTGATGGGTATCTTACCTTTTATTCTTTTGATTGGTGTATGGATATTTATCATGCGAAGAATGTCTGGTGGTGCTGGAGGTGGTGCTGGCGGACAAATTTTTAATATTGGAAAATCCAAAGCTAAACTCTTTGATCAGAATACTGAAGTAAAAACAAGCTTTAAGGATGTTGCTGGTCTTGAAGGTGCAAAAGAAGAAGTTCAAGAAATTGTAGATTTCTTAAAATTTCCAGAAAAGTATACTACACTCGGTGGTAAAATTCCAAAAGGCGCACTACTTGTAGGCCCTCCAGGAACAGGAAAAACCTTGTTAGCAAAAGCTGTTGCAGGTGAAGCTAAAGTCCCTTTCTTCTCCTTATCTGGTTCGGATTTTGTTGAAATGTTTGTTGGAGTCGGAGCTTCTCGTGTTAGAGATTTATTTAAACAAGCTAAAGAAAAATCGCCATCAATTATATTTATTGATGAAATTGATGCTATTGGTCGTGCTAGAGGTAAAAATGCCATGTCTGGTAGTAATGATGAACGTGAAAATACCCTAAACCAGTTATTAACAGAAATGGATGGTTTTGGTACAAACACAAATGTTATTGTAATAGCAGCTACCAATAGGGCAGATATCTTAGATAAAGCCTTAATGCGTGCTGGACGATTTGATAGACAGATTTTTGTAGATCTGCCTGATGTAAGAGAACGTAAAGAGATTTTTGAAGTACACCTAAGACCACTTAAAAAAGCAAAAGATTTAGATTTAGATTTCTTATCAAAACAGACCCCTGGATTTTCGGGAGCAGATATTGCCAATGTTTGTAATGAAGCAGCTCTAATTGCTGCAAGAAATGGAAAGAAAGCTGTTGATAAACAAGACTTTTTAGATGCTGTAGATAGAATTATTGGTGGTCTTGAAAAGAAAAACAAAATTATTACACCTAGTGAAAAACGCGCAGTAGCATTTCATGAAGCTGGACACGCGGTTACAAGCTGGATGTTAGAACATGCAGCTCCATTGGTTAAAGTTACTATCGTACCTCGTGGGCGCTCATTAGGAGCAGCTTGGTATTTACCAGAAGAACGATTAATAGTTAGACCTGAACAAATGCTAGATGAAATGTGTGCCGCTTTGGGTGGTCGAGCTGCTGAAAAAGTGATTTTTGATAAAATATCAACAGGTGCGTTAAGCGACCTAGAAAAGGTTACTAAACAAGCCCGTGCAATGGTTACCGTTTATGGTTTAAGTGATAAAATAGGTAACCTCACTTATTATGATTCTTCGGGACAAGGTGAATATGGGTTTACTAAACCTTACAGCGAAGAAACAGCAGAACTTATAGATAAAGAAATATCTAGTATTATTGAAGAGCAATATCAAAGGGCTATAAAATTACTAGAAGCAAATAAAGATAAGCTAACAGAACTGGCTGAAGTTTTATTGGAAAAAGAAGTGATTTTTAAGGATAATCTTGAAAAAATATTTGGGAAACGTCCATTTGAAAAAGAACAACCTGAAAATAAAGAAATAGCCTTAAAAGACGAGGAGGAATAATCTAAAACTTTTGTGTTTTGTTAAGCAAATGGTAAAAATCTTAAATTAATCGTAAGGTTAATTTAAGATTTTTTATATTTGATGAACATCGGAGGGAATTCGGTTAATAGCTTTACAATAAATGAGTCTTTTTAGAAAAATTTTTGGTTCGAAATCTGATCGATCGGGTGAAGAATTAAAATCTAATGACCGTGGCAAATACATGCCTGAAGTCAAGCTGCCAATAGATGAAAGGTTTACCATAAACTTTAAGGCTAATGGTGGGAAGTTCTTGTATTGCGAAAATTTAAATGAAATTTATAAAAATTTAGGTCATATTCTTGCTGAAAATGACTGGGAGGAAGAACTAGTTTTGTTGCTAGATTCGGAATTAGAAGATAAGTTTAAAAACTCAAATCTACTTTCTACAAAAAAAATAAGCGAAGCTACTTATTTCCTAACTACTTGTGAAAATTTAATTGCTAATGATGGTTCGCTGTTAATCTCATCAAAACAAATTTTTGAAAAAAAACTACCAGAATTGCCTTTTAACTTCATTGTTTTTGCTACAACAAGTCAAATTGTTGATAATATTGGAGAAGGTTTACGTGGTATAAAATCTAAAAACAGACAAAGAATACCAACAAATATCACGACCATAAAGCACTTTAAATCTGGAGATGAAAAAGATTTCCTAAGTTATGGTAGTAGTGCAAAAAACCTATACCTTTTGCTGTTAGAAGACCTGTAACATGAAAGAAACATTTGTGCGATCACTTTCTGGTTTAATCTATGTTACTTTATTACTCATTTGTATTTGTTTCGAACAGACATTGATTGCGCTTTTTTTTGTATTTGGTTTAATCTGCATTGGTGAATTCAAAAAACTAATCCAACTTAAGAGCAATATTCCTTACTTAATATTTGTTCTACTTTACGCTGTTTTTGGTTATTGGCAAGCTGTTTTAAACACTAACAAAGGGCTAAATGAAGCGACTCAAATACTTATGGTACTCTCCATTTTTGTGAATTTATTTTTAATAAAAGACTTGTTTTCTGGAAAAACTATTCCTCTTTTTAGTACTAAACGATTTTTACTTACTACATTCTACTTATCAAGTGCATTTGTTTTTTTAATTTTAATTGCGAATTATTTTGAGAACTACAATCCAAATATTTTGCTAGGTTCTTTTATCTTGGTTTGGGTAAATGATTCTTTTGCTTATTTAGTTGGTAAAAACTTTGGCAAACAAAAGCTTTTCGAAATTATTTCCCCAAAAAAAACAGTTGAAGGTTTTCTGGGTGGTTTATTCTTTTCGTGCGTAGCAAGTTATTTTATAGCTACCTTTACAGCAACCTTAACTTTTACAAGTTGGCTAATACTAAGTATAATAGTTAGCGTTTTTGGAACTTTAGGGGACTTAATAGAGTCTAAGTTTAAAAGGCAAGCAAAAGTTAAAGATAGTGGTGTTATTATGCCAGGTCATGGCGGATTAATGGATAGACTAGATAGTATTATATTCGCGGCACCATTTATATATTTATTTTTAAGAATTTTGAACTATGTTTCATAAAGAAGGTCATAAAATTATAATTATAACACTAGTTGTAATTGTTGGTTGTTTTCTACTAGTTGATAGCTTTATTAATATCACATGGTTAAGAACCATTGTTATGATAGCTTTATTAGTTTTTCTAATTTTAATATTGCAATTTTTTAGAAACCCAAAACGTAATACACATCTCAATAGCAATCAAGTTATTTCACCTGTAGACGGAAAAGTGGTTGTAATTGAAGAAGTTTTTGAAAAAGAGTATTTTAATGAAAAACGATTACAGGTTAGTGTTTTCATGTCGCCATTAAATGTGCATGTTACACGCTACCCGATTGGTGGTAAAATTGTATTTAGCAAATATCATCCGGGGAAATATCTTGTTGCATGGCACCCTAAAGCCAGTGAAGAAAATGAACGCACCACGGTAGTAGTTGAAAATGAGACTTACGGTAAAGTACTTCACAGACAAATTGCTGGAGCTTTAGCGAAGCGTATTGTTAATTATGCTAAAGTTGATGAGAAAGCAATTCAAGGTAGCGAATCTGGATTTATCAAATTTGGTTCTAGAGTGGATTTATTTTTACCTTTGGATACTAATATTAAAGTTGAATTAAACCAAAAGGTACGTGGTGGCGAAAGCGTTATTGCTGAAAACCAATGAGTAATAAGGAGTTAGATAAAGAGTTTCAACAAGCAGTTGATCGTGTTAGTGCATATACTGATCCGTTTCCTGCTGATACACTTCTAAAACTCTATGCCTACTATAAAAAAGCTACAAATAATTATAACAGACCTAGAGGAAAAAAGGCAATTATAAACGCCTTTAAAACTAATGCTTTGTTTCAAGTTAAAGATATTAGCGAAGACAAAGCTAAACGAGAATACATTAACTTAGTTAATAATTATTTCTTATACAGAGAATAAATTATTCGCCTAATTCAAGCTAGCTAAACTAGCTTTTAACGTATCAATTTTAGCCAAAGCATCTGCTTCTTTTTTCTTCTCGCTAGCCACAACTTGTTCTGGTGCATTATTAACAAAACGGTCATTAGATAGTTTTTTCTGAACCGATTTTAAAAAACCTTCTGTATAGTTTAACTCTTCTGTAAGTTTTTTTATTTCAGCTTCAACATCTACCGCTCCAACCATAGGAACATAATACTCATTCGATTTCACTCTAAACGTTAAAGCCCCTTCAATAGCTTCGGATATGTTTTCAATACTCTCTAAGTTTCCTAACTTAGAAATAACACCGTCAAAGGTTGAACTTACTTTTTCATTATTTATCATTGAAAACCCAATAGAATCTTTAAATGCTATATTCTTTTGCTTTCTAATGTTTCTTATTCCAGAAATAACCTCTGATGCAAAATTAAATTCAGTAATTAAAGCTTCATCTATAGCTTTACTTTCTGGCCATTTAGCAATAATTAATGCGTCATCAGATTTTCTTTTAGACATGTATTGCCATATTTCTTCAGTTAAAAATGGCATAAACGGATGTAAGACTTTAAGATTATTTTCGAAAGATTGAATAACAGCTTTGTAAGTCTTTATATCAATAGGCTTTTGGTAAGCTGGTTTTATTATTTCTAATAGCCATGATGAAAAATCATCCATGATTAATTTATAGATTGCCATAAGAGCATCACTTAATCGATATTTACTAAAGTGATCTTCTATCTCAACTAAAGTTTTTTGGAATTTAGCTTCATACCATTCCAAACCTACTTTTGCAGTTTCTGGTTGTGAAATTGTTTCATCTATTTCCCAACCTTGTATTAACCTAAAGGCATTCCAAATTTTATTAGCAAACCCCTTTCCTTGTTGGCAAAGCGCTTCATCAAATAACAAGTCGTTACCTGCCGCTGAGCTTAATAATAATCCAACACGAACACCATCTGCTCCATATTTTTCTATTAATTTTAGCGCATCAGGTGAGTTTCCTAACGACTTACTCATCTTTCTACGCTGTTTATCACGCACTAAACCTGTTAAGTAAACATTTTCAAAAGGTTTTTCATCTTTATATTCATATCCAGCAATAATCATACGTGCCACCCAAAAGAATAAAATATCTGGCCCTGTTACTAAATCATTGGTTGGATAATAATACTTAATTTCCTCATTTTCAGGATTACGTATACCATCAAAAACGCTTATGGGCCACAACCAAGATGAGAACCAAGTATCAAGAGCATCTTTATCCTGTTTTAAATCAGTGGTAGTAAGTTCTTTATTGTTTGTTTTCTGCTTAGCTTTTTCTAAAGCCTCATCTATAGTTTCAGCTACTACAAAATCTTCTTTTCCATTACCGTAATAGTATGCTGGTATTTGCTGTCCCCACATGAGTTGGCGAGATATATTCCAATCGCGAATATTTTCCATCCAATGGCGATACGTATTTTCAAACTTTTTTGGGAATAACTTAATGTCCTCATCTTGCAAAACTGCTTTAATGGCAGGCTTCACCAAATCTTCCATTTTAAGAAACCATTGATCACTTAACCGTGGCTCTATAACTGCTTTAGTCCTCTCTGAAGTCCCTACTTTATTAACATGTGTTTCAGTTTTTACCAAAACACCGTTTTCTTCTAATTCTTTTACAATTTCTTTTCTTACTACAAATCGATCTTTCCCTTCATAATGTAATCCGAAACTATTTAAAGATGCATCTTCATTGAAAATATCAATAACTTCCAAATTATGCTTATCACCTAGATTTTTATCGTTTTCATCATGGGCTGGTGTTACTTTTAGGCAACCTGTACCAAACTCAACATCAACATAATCATCTTCAATAATCGGTACAACTCGATTACAAATAGGCACAATAGCTTTCTTTCCTTTAAGATGTATAAAACGTTCGTCTGTTGGATTAATACAAATAGCTGTATCTCCAAAAATGGTCTCAGGACGTGTTGTAGCTATAGTTAGTTTATCATCACTTCCTTCAATTTTATATTCTAAATAGTATAAGTTGCCTTGACGCTCTTCATGAATCACCTCTTCATCTGACAAGGTTGTTTTTGCCTCTGGGTCCCAGTTTACCATTCTGTAACCGCGATAAATAAGGCCTTTTTCATATAAATCAACAAAAACCTTTATCACTGCTTCACTCATGTCATCATCCATAGTGAATTTTGTTCTATCCCAATCACAAGAACATCCCAATTTCTTTAGCTGTTCTAGAATAACGCCGCCGTATTCTTCAGTCCAATCCCAAGCATGTTTCAAAAATTCATCACGAGACAAATTATTTTTATCAATACCTTGATCTTTTAGTTTTGCGACTACTTTTGCCTCAGTTGCAATTGATGCATGGTCTGTACCGGGCACCCAGCAAGCATTTTTACCCAATAAGCGTGCACGACGAATTAAAACATCCTGAATAGTGTTATTAAGCATGTGCCCCATGTGTAATACTCCTGTAACATTTGGAGGGGGAATAACAATAGTGTAAGGCTCTCTTTCATCTGGCTCTGAATGAAAATAATTGTTTTTCATCCAGTAATCGTACCACTTACTTTCTACCTGACTTGCATCATATTTTGATGGAATTTGCATGCTTTGGAATAGTTTTTGAATAATGATGTGCAAAAGTACTTATATTTCTTTTTCTATAAAAACTATAAAAGGTTTATAAAACTTAAGAAAATGAGAGTTTTTTATAGTTTTTGAAGAAAACCAAAGGAAACAGTACGTACTTTCATCTGAGTTAAATATGTTAATATCTCTGCATTACGTCTATTATTTTTGCAGGTTGTAGAAAAAGTGACTATGTTTGACTTGGTTAAAACACTAAAAACAACTATAAACTCCTGAATTGTAAGGAGTTTAAAAAACGAAGAAGAATAACAAAAAAATAGAATCATGAAACAATTAATTACTATTTTATTTATTGGTTTAGTTAGTTTTTCAATAAACGCACAAGCTAAAATTGAATTTAAGTCTGAAGTTATTGACTACGGAACAATAGAAAAAGGAGCTGATGGGGTTCGCGTATTTGAATTTACTAATACTGGAGATGAACCTTTAATAATATCCAAAGTATCTTCAAGCTGCGGATGCACTATTCCAAAGAAACCTAAAGATCCTATTATGCCAGGTGAAACGGGTGAGATTGAGGTAAAATACGATACTAAAAGAGTAAACCCAATTAGAAAAACAATTACAGTTATGTCTAATGCGGAAACACCTACGGTTGCTTTAAAGATTAAAGGCTTAGTTATCGACCCAAGTAAAGTTAGTGTATTGGATAAAAAAGAAAAAAGTGTAATGCAACAGTAAGTTAATTACTAACAAATAATTTAAAGGCTCAAACAAATGTTTGAGCCTTTTTTTTAGAAGAGTTTCTGCAACTGAAAATAATAGCTTTGTACTATACCATCTCTATCAACTTTCATTTTTATTTTCTTTCCATGATAATCATAAAACACTTGCATAACCTCTTGTAACGAAAGTTGATAAGTTTCTTTTCCATTAATTGTTAAAATAACATCTCCAACTTTTAATCCTGCTTGTTCAGCAGGTGAACCTTCTCTTAACTCAACAATAGCGTAAGCAGGTTTTAACGATAGTTTATATTGAGGATCTAAAATTATAGTATTATACTTATTTTGTGTATCGTTTCTTGGTGTTTTTAAACTTCTTTTAACTTGTTTAACAATACGAACACCGTTATGCGCAAGTTCGATACCACTTTTGTTATAACTAAATTTTTCTTTGAAATTCTTGTTCTTGGTTAATATCATTGTAGCACGTTGGTAATCAAAAATTATATTAAATCGTTTTAAGATGTTACCAGAAATACTCCCATTTCTATCTCTAATTTTTGTTGCAAAAAGTACATTCTCTTTATTAGGAAATGCCACATTGGCATCTTCAATCACAAAACTTTTTAATGCTAATGCTTGTACCCTAGACCTTTTCCCGTATACGCTTCCATTAAGTCCATGTCCTAGAAAATCGTTAAAGAACTTATCACTTGGCTTAATATCTAAGGTATCGTTCTCAAATAGCCACAAGGCATCACTACCACCGGAATCAATCAATAGTTTTACAGGTATTGTTCTATTTGCAATTTCTACCCTAGCATTCAAATAGGGCTTACCATTATAGAATTCTAAGTTAACTTTTTCACATTTCTTACATGGTTTGTGTTTAAAAACATCATGATTAGTTAGCTTTATGTATCCTGCCGAATAATTAACTTCAACAATCAAATCCTTAAATAAATCTAAACCTATAATACCATGAATAGGAACCCCTAACCTTGGCGTGAAATTTAAATTATTGTTGAATACAGCATATAAATCCTGGTTAAGCTTTACAGCATCTCCTACTCTAAAAATATTATTTGTGGATTTTAATGCTTCCACAGACTCACCTCCTCCTAAACCTCTTAAAAATATGGTTTCGGTATCTTTTATTTGTAGTGTATCAGAAACATTTAAAAAATTAAAAATGATTGGCTTACTCACACCTGTATCTAACAAAAATGATAAGGTTACTCCATTAATATCAACAGGAATTATAATTAAATTATTGATTAACTTAAATCTTATTTTATCCGATTGCTTCTTATTTTGAACAACAAACTTATCCTGAGAAAACCCCAAATAACTAAAAAAGAAAAAAAGGAATAAGAAAGAAAACCATTTATTCATTTTAAAAAAAAGATTTATTGCTTAATCAATTTACAAATCTTTCCTCAGCTTTAATTATTTAGCTGGTTATTTTAAAAAAACTTTAAGATAATTTTCTCAACTTTGTAACTTAAACTTTATAAAATGCCAGCTATATCAAAAAAAGGGCATGATATGCCATCTTCCCCTATTAGGAAACTTGTTCCTTATGCGGAACAAGCTACTAAAAATGGAAAAAGCATTTATTATCTAAATATTGGACAACCTGATATAAAAACCCCTGAAATAGCTCTAAACGCAGTTAAAGAAAATGATATAGAAATTTTATCTTACTCAAGATCTGAAGGCTCTGAAACGTACAGAAAAAAGCTAACCAAATATTATTCAAATAATAATATAAGAGTTGATTATGATGATATAATTGTTACTACTGGAGGAAGTGAGGCTCTTCTTTTCACCTTTGGAAGTGTGATGGATGATGGTGATGAAATAATTATCCCTGAACCATTTTATGCAAATTACAATGGATTTTCTCAAGCATCAGGAATTAAAGTAGTTCCTGTAATATCTAAAATTGAAGATAATTTTAAATTGCCACCAATTGATGAATTTGAAAAACTAATTACATCTAAAACCAAAGCTATATTAATTTGTAACCCAGGTAATCCTACTGGCTATCTATATTCTAAGGAAGAAATCCAAAAACTTGCTGCTATTGCTATAAAGCATGACTTGTTTTTAATTGCTGACGAAGTTTACAGAGAATTCACTTATGATGGAAACACACATTATTCTGTAATGCAAGAGAACGGATTGGAAGATCATGCTATAATGATTGATTCCGTTTCTAAGCGTTATAGCATGTGTGGCGCTAGAATTGGTTGTTTGGTATCCAAAAATAAAAATGTTATCCAAACTGCTTTAAAATTTGCTCAAGCTAGGTTAAGCCCTCCTACGTATGCTTTAATAGCTAGCGAAGCTGCTTTAAGTACACCTCAAAGTTATTTTAATGATGTTATTGAAGAATATGTAGCTAGAAGAAATACACTTATATCAGAATTAAAAAAAATTGAAGGCATTAAAGTTGTTAAACCAAAAGGCGCATTTTACTGTATAGCAGAATTACCAATTAAAAATTCTGATAAATTTGCACAATGGCTTTTAGAAGAGTTCTCCATTGATAATGAAACTATTATGGTGGCTCCAGCAGGTGGATTTTACTCCACACCAGGTATTGGTTTAAACCAAATACGAATAGCTTACGTACTTAAAAAAGAGAGCTTAATTAGGGCTGTTTATATTTTGAAAGAAGCTTTAAAAGTTTATAAAGACTAAGTGATTATTCAAGAAAACATATCTTTAAAACCTTACAATACTTTTGGCATTGATGTAAAAGCTAAACATTTTGTTTCAGTACATAACATTGATGATTTAAAACAGGTTTTATCGCTAAGTAAATATTCAAACAAACTTATTTTAGGCGGTGGCAGTAATATGTTACTTACTAAAAATTTTGATGGGTTAGTTATACACATCAATTTTAAAGGGATTTCTATAATTTCTGAAAATGATAACACTGTAATAATTAAGGCTAATGCAGGTGAAAACTGGCACAACTTTGTACTTTGGTGTATTGAAAATGGCTATGGCGGAGTTGAGAATTTGTCTTTAATTCCCGGTAATGTTGGTACTGCTCCAATTCAAAATATTGGTGCTTATGGCGTAGAACTAAAAGATGTTTTTGAGTCTTGCGAAGCTATATCTTTAGAAACAAAATCACTACAATCATTTTCTAAATCTGATTGCAATTTTGGATATAGAAATTCTGTTTTTAAACAAGAAGCTAAAGGTAAGTTTATAATAACTAGTGTTTGTTTTAAACTTTCAAAACAAAACCATAATTTGAATATTAATTATGGTGCTATTTCATCTGAATTAGATCAGATGAAAGTGAGTCATCCAACAATCCAAGATGTTTCAAAAGCTGTTATCAGTATACGGGAAAGCAAACTACCAAACCCCAAAAAAATTGGCAATAGCGGTAGCTTTTTTAAAAATCCTGTTATTTCAAAAACACTTTTTAACAATCTTTTAAAAAATTTTGAAGATATCCCTTGCTATCCTGTGTCAAAACAAGAAGTAAAAGTTCCTGCCGGTTGGCTTATAGAAAAAGCTGGTTTCAAGGGCAAACGCTTTGGAAATTATGGTGTGCATAAAAACCAAGCTTTAGTACTTGTAAATTACGGTGATGCTAATGGAACTGATATTCTTAACCTTTCAAAATTAATCCAAAAAACAGTTCATCGTCTTTTCGGAATTTCTATTGAAGCTGAAGTAAACATATTATAATCTAAAAGAAATTTCTAACTTTGATAAAAAAGAATTATCAACTAAACACAGAAAAAACTAACCTAACTTGATATCACCAATAGAAAAGCAAATAGTTACTTTATTGCAAAATAGCGACAAAAAAGCTATTAGCTTACTTTATGAAAACTATGCAGATGCGTTATTTGGAGTTATTAAAAAAGTGATTTCTGATGATGATACTGCACAAGATGTTCTACAAGAAACTTTTGTGAAAATTTGGCGCTATGCTAAAAAGTACGATGCTAGTAAAGCAAAATTATTCACTTGGTTGTATAGAATTGCCTATAATACCGCTATTGATAAAGTACGGTCTCAAAAAAATAAAAGTAACAACGAAGTCCAAATGGAGACTTCAGCCGTATATAAAGTAACATCCAACGAATTAAATCAGGATGTTTTAGATATAAAAAAACATCTAAGTAGCTTAGATGAGAAATATCAAATAGTGATTAATGCACTCTTTTTTGAGGGCATGACGCAGCAAGAAGCTAGCGATGAATTAGATATTCCGTTAGGAACAATAAAATCAAGATTAAAAATTGGATTACGTGAATTGAAAAAGATTTACGACCCTCAATAAACACAGTCATGAATGAGAAAATAACTACTTTTTTAAATTCTGGCCTATTAGAAAAATATCTTTTAGGTGACACCACTACTGCTGAAAATGAAATGGTGGAGTCTCACATTGCAAGATACCCAGAAATCGAAAACGCCTACAATACGATGCAGCACAACCTAGAAGTGGTTGCAAAAACTAATGCTTTTGAAGCACCAAAACATATTTTAAATAATATTTTGGATGAGCTTGATGATGCACCTGTTGTAAAATTAAACACCTCTATAAAGTACAAGAAGTGGTATAAATTTAGTGTTGCCGCTAGTATTGCAGCATTAATTTTTGCAGGTACATCTTACTTTTATTATAATCACAACCAAAAACTTGCAAACGAAAATCAAGTTGTAGTTGATGAATTATTTGATTTACGTAGTGATATCGAGCAGAATAACAAAATGCTTGATAAGGTTATGAGACAGCTTTTAAAGTTAAATAACCCTGAAACTGAGAAGTATATCATTAAAGGAAACGAGCGTGCAAAAGACTTAAAAACAGTTGCATATATTAACCCTAAAGAGAAAACATCTATGATTGATGTGGTTTCTCTTCCAGAATTACCAGAAGAACAGTGCTATCAAATTTGGGCAGAATTACAAGGTAAAATGGTTAATTTAGGTATTTTAGATAAAGCTGATAGAAAGCTTAGAAACATTCCTTACATGGAAGATGCACTTGCATTAAGTATAACTATAGAACCTAAAGGAGGTAATACTATTGCATCTACACAAAACGCTGTAGCACAGATTAGTTTACAATAATTAATTATTTATAAAAAAAATTTAAAGCCTCATTTCACTAGTAAAATGAGGCTTTTTTTTATAGTTTACTTTTCAATCTTTCTACTATATTACACCACTATTATTTATCAAAAAGGGTTTTATGAATAAATCCAGCTACTATGGCACCAGCTATTGGAGCAATCCAAAACAACCAAAGTTGAGCGGTAAACTCACCTCCTGCAAATAAAGCTTGACTTGTTGATCGCGCTGGATTAACAGAAGTATTTGTTATAGGAATACTAATTAAATGTATTAAAGTTAATCCCAATCCAATTGCAATTGGCGCAAACCCTTTAGGGGCTCTAGAATTTGTGCTACCAAGAATAATTAATAAGAAAAACATAGTTAGCAAAAACTCTGCTATTAAAGCTGCGGTCATGGAATAGCCATCTGGTGATAAATCACCATAACCATTAGCGGCAAAACCACCAATTGTAACAAAATCAGCTTTATTTGTTAAGATTAAATACAGCGCTGCAGCTGCAGCAAAAGCACCCAATAATTGAGAAATAATGTATCCTACTAAATCTTTAGCTTCAAATTTACCACCTGCCCATAAGCCTAAAGACACTGCTGGATTAAAATGTCCTCCAGAAATATGGCCTACAGCATAGGCCATGGTTAAAACTGTTAAACCAAAAGCCAATGAAACACCTACAAAGCCAATACCTAAATCTGGGTAACCCGCTGCAAAAACAGCACTACCACAGCCTCCAAAGACAAGCCAAAAGGTTCCAAAAAATTCTGCAAATAATTTTTTCATAATAAATAGTTTTAATCGGTTAGTATTTTAATGTATAAATATTAGACCCTAAACGGAAAATTAGTCACAAGTTTAGATGGTTTTGCTTTTAATAATTATGAACTAAAACCCTATCTTTGTAGAAATAATTATTTACTCTCCATGAAACTTCTATTAATAACCATAGTGCTTTTAGGAATAGGTATAGCAGGAATTGCTATTAAAATTTGGGCGAAAAAAGACGGTAAATTTGCTGGAACTTGTGCTAGCCAAAATCCTATGCTTAATAAAGAAGGGGAAGCTTGTGGCTTTTGTGGAAAAACTCCAGATCAATTTAGTGATTGTAACGAACCTCAACACTCATAGATTTGCATGGTTTTTCTTGATTTTGTATTCTACGGGTATATTGCTGTAGTTATTATTCAAGTTGTTTATTATATTCTTTTCTTTGGGAAATTTGCATTTTCAAAGTCCAAAAATGTAGTTTCAAAAAACATAGCGGTTTCGGTTATCATTTGTGCTAAAAATGAAGCTGAAAACTTAGAACTTTTTCTACCATCAGTTATAAACCAAGAATATCCTGAATTTGAAATTGTTTTGATAAATGATGCTTCAAAAGATGATACGTTAAATATTATTCAAGAATATTCCAAACTGCACAGTAATGTAAAAGTTGTTAATGTAAAACCTATTGAAGCCTTTTGGGGTAATAAAAAATACGCATTAACATTAGGTATTAAAGCCGCTAAACATGATTTTTTACTGTTTACTGATGCAGATTGTAAGCCTGTTTCAAAACATTGGATTAAAGAAATGAGTGCGCATTTTAGTAATGAAAAATCTATCGTTTTAGGCTACGGTGCTTACTCAAAAGTTAAAAAATCGTTTTTAAATAAACTTATTCGTTTTGAAACGCTTATCACTGCGGTTAACTATTTTTCATTTGCTAAATTTGGCTTACCATACATGGGTGTTGGTAGAAACTTAGCATATACTAGAAAAGAGTTTTTTGATGCTAATGGCTTTATAAATCATATAAAACTTCGCTCTGGAGACGATGATTTATTTATAAATCAAATAGCAACACATAAAAATACATCGGTTTGTTTCTCAAAAGATAGTTTTACAGAATCTACGCCTAAAAAAACTTTTAAAGACTGGTTTAAGCAAAAAAGACGTCATGTTTCAACGGCAATTCATTATAAGAAACAACATAAAGCTTTGCTTGCTTTATTATATGTATCAAACTTCTTATTTTGGTTTTTAGGGGCTATACTTCTTGCCAATTTCTTTAAATGGAAAATAGTTCTTGGACTATTTATCCTAAGACTTATTCTTCAATATAGCATTATAGGAATATCCTCAAAGAAGCTAAATGAGACCGATTTGATTTTTTTTATTCCGTTTTTGGAAGTTTTTCTCATTATAGCGCAATTAACTATCTTTATAAATAATCTTATTTCAAAACCTAACCATTGGAAATAGAGGAAGCTATTAAGCGTGCTAAAGAAAACGACCAAAAAGCATTTAATTATTTATTAGATATTTATTGGGACGATGTTTATGGTTTTCAATTGAAACGTACTCATAATGAAAATGATGCTGAAGATATTACCATTCAAACGTTCTCTAAAGCTTTTGATAAGATTAAAACCTATAAAGAATCCTACACCTTTAAAACGTGGTTAATTACCATTTCTAAAAATATACATATAGATTTATTACGGAAGGAAAAAAATTCGATTACCCAAGTGCTCTCAAAGGATGATCGTAAAGCTTTTGAAGTCTTAGACGAGTCACCATCTGCTGAAGATAAATTAATAACAGAACAACATTTAGCTAAATTACTTAGAGACATTAAAAAGCTAAAACCCCATTATCAAGAAGTTATCAACTTGAGGTATTTTCAAGAATTGAGCTATAAAGAAATTTCTAAAGAGCTTGACGAACCCATGAATAACATCAAAGTAAAATTACTTCGTGCTAAAAAACTATTGGCTGAAATTATTATGGACAAATAATATGATTGCCAAACTAAAAATTCTAGGTCCAGGACTTTTATTTGCAGGTGCAGCCATAGGTGTTTCACATTTGGTACAATCTACCCGCGCTGGTGCAGATTTTGGTTTAGGCTTAATTTGGGCGTTGCTTTTAGTAAACCTTTTTAAATATCCGTTTTTCCAGTTTGGCCCGCGTTATGCAACGGCCACAGGAGAAAGTCTATTGGACGGTTATCTTAAATTAGGAAAGGGCGTATTATTAGTATATTACATTATTAGTTTTGCCACTATTTTTACTATTCAAACTGCAGTAACCATAGTTACAGCGGGTTTAGCCTCTTCATTATTTGGAGATTTTATAAGTATTGAAGTATGGACGGTTGTAATTCTTGCTATATGTTTAAGCTTACTAATTTTTGGTAAATACAAACTTTTAGATAGGATGATAAAAATTATAATCATCATCCTTACAATTAGCACACTAGTGGCTGTGACAATGGCGTTATTTAATAATACAAATGCAGTTTCTTTAAGGCAAATATTACCTGAGAACAGCATAGAAATAGCCTTTTTAATAGCCTTTATGGGATGGATGCCTGCTCCACTGGATATAGCAGTATGGCAATCGTTATGGTCTGTTGAAAAACAAAAAGCCACTAATAATTACAATACAAAATCGGCTTTATTTGATTTTAACGTAGGATACATCGGAACCATTGCTCTTGGTATTGGCTTTGTACTTTTAGGAACTTTAGTTATGTTTAATAGTGGTGAAACATTTAGCAATAAGACTACTGTATTTTCTGGTCAGTTAATAAACATGTACACATCTAGTCTTGGAAATTGGGCTTATATTATTATTGGTATTGCCGCTTTTACTACCATGTTTAGTACAACTTTAACAACTTTAGATGCTTCTCCTAGAGCCATGGCCAAAACCACACAACTTCTTTTTAAAAAGGCCACTAAACTTAATTATGGTTTTTGGGTTGGCTTGCTTACTATTGGTACCATTGGTATCTTTTTCTTTTTAGCCTCAGAAATGGGTTTATTAATTAAGATTGCTACTATTTTATCGTTTATAACTGCTCCTTTTTATGCAATTATTAACTACCTATTAATTTCTAGTAAGCACACACCAGAACATTGGCGACCATCCAAAACACTACATATTTTAAGTGTTTCTGGTATTATTTTTTTAATAGCATTTAGCATTTGGTTTTTAACAACACTTTAGTTTTTACTGTATTTTTTAGCTTAACAAACGGTTGATTAATTTATTGCAATTATGAGTTGAAATTCTGCATTGCGTTAGGGATAGAGGCATTTGTTGAAGCTCTTTTTGTGTTGTTGCACCTATGCAACACAAAAAAGCGACTGCCGAAAGCCCGACCCTTGTGGTAACGCCCAAATTTTTTTAAATAATGCGTATCTTTGCACTCAATATTTTAGAGATATGAACAGCGAAACAGCTTCGAATATATTACCAGAGCGACAAGCGAAACCAAAGTGGCTTCGTGTTAAGCTTCCTACGGGAAAAAAATATACTGAACTTAGAGGTTTAGTGGATAAATACAAGTTGAATACCATTTGTACGTCTGGGAGTTGCCCAAATATGGGTGAATGCTGGGGTGAGGGTACTGCAACGTTTATGATTTTGGGTAATGTTTGTACGCGTTCTTGCGGGTTTTGTGGTGTGAAAACTGGACGACCTGAAACTGTGGATTGGGATGAACCTGAGAAAGTGGCACGCTCGATAAAAATTATGAAAATTAAGCATGCGGTTTTAACTAGTGTTGATAGAGATGACCTGAAGGATATGGGAAGTATTATGTGGGCAGAAACGGTTAAAGCTGTGAGACGAATGAACCCTGAGACTACTTTAGAGACCTTAATTCCGGATTTTCAAGGCATTGAAAAACATATTGATAGAATTATTGATGTAGCTCCAGAGGTTGTATCGCATAACATTGAAACGGTACGACGATTAACTCGTGAAGTTAGAATACAGGCACAATACGACCGAAGTATGGGTGTTTTAAAATATTTGAAACAACAAGGGCAACGACGTACTAAATCTGGTATTATGCTTGGTTTAGGCGAAACACGTGAGGAGGTTATAGAAACGCTTCATGATTTAAGAGCCAACGATGTTGATGTAGTTACCATTGGTCAATATTTACAACCCAGTAAAAAACATTTACCTGTAAAACAGTTTATTAACCCAGACCAGTTTAAGGAATACGAGGAGATTGGATTGGAATTAGGATTCCGCCATGTAGAAAGTAGCGCACTGGTTAGATCTTCATATAAAGCTCAAAAACACATAAACTAATTATGATACGTATTGCTATCAATGGTTTTGGTAGAATAGGCAGACGTGTTTTTAGACTCCTTCAAAACTATGAAAACATGCAGGTTGTTGCTATTAATGATTTGTCGGATGCCAAAACACTGAGCCACTTATTAAAATATGATAGTATACATGGTATTTTTAATGGTGATGTATCACATAGTAAGCAAACTATTATTGCCAATGAAATTAGTATCCCGCTTTTAAACAAAAACCATCCAAAAGATATTGATTGGACCTCTTTTGAAGTTGATTTTGTTATTGAGTCTACTGGTAAGTTTAAAATAGCCTCAGAATTACAGCATCATATAAATAATGGAGCTAAACGTGTGATTTTAAGTGTTCCGCCAGTAGAAGACGATATTAAAACAATCGTTTTAGGTGTTAATGATGCGAGTATTGATGGTAAAGAAACTATTATTTCTAATGCATCTTGTACTACAAATAATGCGGCTCCCATGATTGATATTATCAATAAACTTTGCGGTATTAATCAAGCGTATATTACAACGGTACACTCCTACACTACAGATCAGAGTTTACACGACCAGCCACATAGAGATTTACGTAGATCAAGAGCTGCAAGCCAATCTATAGTCCCCACTACTACTGGTGCAGCAAAGGCTCTAACAAAAATTTTTCCAGAACTTTCTGAAGTTATTGGTGGTTGCGGTATTAGAGTTCCAGTAATAAACGGATCGTTAACAGATATTACATTTAATGTTAAGAAAACGGTATCAATAGATGATATAAATAAAGCATTTAAGCACGCTTCTGAAACAAATTATAAAGGAATTTTAGAATATACTGAAGATCCTATCGTTTCAATTGATATTGTTGGAAACTCCCATTCTTGTATTTTCGATTCACAAATGACTTCCGTTATAGGAAACATGGTAAAAATTATTGGCTGGTATGATAATGAAACAGGGTATTCTACACGAATAATTGACTTATTGTGTAATTTATCGGAAAAAAAGTGTCTTTTGTCGATAAAATAATTATATTTGTCCGCAACATTATCTTAAAATGTCCCAGATTAAAAACTACATACTGATTGTTTTTATGCTAATCAGCATCACAGCTTTTTCACAGAAAGCTATTGATGAAGACCCTGAATTGGTACAAAACAATATTAACTACCGTATTGCACAGTCTCAAACGGAGTTAGAGAATTATAATTACTATAAAGCCAAGAAGAATCTTGATGAAGCTTTAGAATTAGCTGAAAACGCTGGCAAGAAAAAAAGTCTTGGAATTATTTATGCCATAAAAGGAAGATTAGAGCTGATTATAGAGGAAGAGGATAAGGCCATAAAATCTTTAAATAAGGCTATTGAAATTCAACGTATTATTAATGATAACGTAAATTTAGGGAACTCTTATAAGACGTTTGGTGATGTTTATCTAGCCAAAAAAGATTATTATTCTGCTTTAGACTCATACACGGCTGCAAAATCTAAATTTGAAGAAGAAGATTTAAATGAAGAACTAGCCGAAACCTTACTACAAGAAGGTAAAACATATAGTGAATTAAAAAATTACAAAAAAGCAAGAGATGTTGTAGAACAATCTTTAGCTATTTCTAAAAAGTATGATTATTTAAAAACGCAGAGCGAAGCATTAATTAATCACGCTAAAATTTACAACAAACTAGGTAATAACGAAAAAGCACTCGAAGTTGCTTTGGCTGGTTTGAAAATTGCTAAAACTAATAGTTTTACTAACACGCTTAATGAAGGTTATGCAGTGGTTAGTGATTTATATCATAACTTAGAAGAATATAAACTTTCTAGAGAGTACTTACAAACGCATTTAAACCTTTCTGATTCTATAAGGAGTTTAACTCGGATTAACTCTTCAAGAAATCAAGAAACTGAATTTCGCTTAAACGAAGAAATTGAGAAAAATAAAGAAGTTGTACAGAAATTGGAGAAAGCTGAGGATGATAAAAACCTAGGTACCTTAATCTCTATTTTAAGTGTGGCGCTAATTACTATTTTATCACTTTTAACCTTGTCACTTTATAAGAACAACAATATTAGATTAAAGACCAATAACATGCTCCATAAAAAGAATGGAGAACTTATTATTGCTAAGGAAAAAGCTGAATTAGCTTCAAAAACAAAAGCCAATTTCCTATCTACAGTTACGCACGAGTTACGTACACCGCTTTATGCTGTAACTGGTTTAAGTAATATGCTTTTAGATGAAAACCCAAGACCAGAACAAGTACAACATTTAAAATCACTTAAATTCTCTGGAGATTACCTATTAACTTTTATTAACGATATCCTTCAAATTAATAAAATTGAAGCTAATAAAGTTGACGTTGAGCCTGAATCTTTCAATCTAAAAAAGAAAATTAACAACATCATTTTAGCGCTTAATAATCAAGCCCTAGATAATAATGTTAAAATCCATTTTGAATACGACCAAGACTTACCTGAAAATTTTATAGCTGACCAATTAAAGATTTCGCAAATTTTAATTAACCTAGTTGGTAACTCCATTAAGTTTACCAAAGATGGTGATATTTGGATTCGTGTTTATAAAATTGAAGAAGAAGGCAAAACCTACACATTGCGTTTTGAAGTAGAGGATAATGGTATTGGTATTAGTCAAGAAAAACAAGACCATATGTTTGAGAGTTTCTCTCAAGGATCTATTCAAATTAACCGTAAATACGGTGGTACTGGTTTAGGACTTTCTATTGTTAAAGGTTTAATTGATATTTTAAAAGGTAAAATTTACGTAAAAAGTGAATTAGAAAAAGGAACAACGTTCTACTTTGAAATACCTCTTGAGCATACAACTATAGAAGAAGCTAAAGAAAACAAAGTTGCTTATTTTGAAGGTAATAAAGAAGATATAGATTTAAGTAAAGTTAAAATATTGGTAGTTGAGGATAACAAGATTAACCAAATGATTACCAAAAAGATTTTAACTAAAATGGAACTTCATTGCGATATTGTTGATAATGGCGAAGCTGCTGTTGAAAGCATAAAAGCTAATGACTACAACATTATATTAATGGATATCCATATGCCAGGAATAAGTGGTATTGAAGCCACCAAAAGGGTTAGAGCTTTTGATAAAGAGCTTACCATATTTGCACTTACTGCAGTTACCATTGAAGATAAAATGCATGAGTTTGAAGAAGCTGGATTTACAGATATTATCCCTAAGCCTTTTAAACAAGAAGAGTTTGAGAAAAAACTTTATAATGCTCTAGCTGGTAAAAGTAAAGCGTCATCAACTAGTGCTTAATAAAATCAGTTATAATTTTATTAAACTTCTTAGGATTATCAATGTTTACGGTAATGGGTAAGTAGAAAAGCTTTTCACTCAATGTATCATACTGTTTCAATCTCATAAAATCCTTTTCAGTGGTAATAATTAAGTCTTTTTTCTCTAAGTCAGCTATATTATCTTTTGTGAAATCATAGTGATCTTTAAAATTTAAATGATTAAAGCTTAATTGCTTTTCATTTAAAAAATTAACTAAAGGCATTGCATTTGCTATACCAGTTACTAAAGTAAAAGATTCTAAACTGTCCAGAACCTTACTTTTTGTAGCAGAAAACAATGTATTTGAATAAGCAATAGAACTAAAAAACACCTGTTGATGTGGTTTAGGATCAATCTGTTTTATTATTTCTACCTTTTCAGAAGCATTCAAAGTTTCAGGGCATTTAGTTACTACAATAATATCTGCTCGTTTTGCACCTTGTTGTGGCTCACGCAAATTACCCGTTGGTAAAACCATATCTTTAAAATATGGATTATCATAAGTAGTTAATAAAATATTCAAACCTGCTTTTACTTTTCTATGCTGAAAAGCATCATCTAACAAAATGATATTCGGTTGTTTTTCATTTAAATTTTCAATACCGTTTCGCCTATCAGAATCTACAGCTACCAGAACATCATTTTTAAATTTTGAATAAAATTGAAAAGGCTCATCTCCAATACTTTCAGCAGTAGCACTTACATCAGCTAATTGAAACCCTTCCGTTTTACGCTTATAGCCTCTACTTAATATGGCTACTTTATTATTATCTTTTAAAAGCCTGATTAAATACTCTATCATTGGGGTTTTTCCTGTACCGCCAACACTTAAGTTTCCAACACAAACCACAGGTAAACTATAAGAAGTCGATTTTTTAATCTTCCAATCGTATAGCTTATTTCGTAACCAAGTCACAAAAAAATAAATAGGAACTATGGGGAATAATATTTTTCTTAAAAGCTTCACAGCAACGAAATCATTATGACTTAATATTTACAAACGCCCAATATAATAATTATAACATCATAAAGATTACACCAGACCACTTTATGCGTAATAAATAATTTACTTGTGAAAGTAATTATTTTATCTTTGAATTTAAACAAAATACATATGATTGTACAAGACGTTATAAATCATTTAGAAGAACTCGCTCCTTTAGCTTACGCTGAAGATTTTGATAATGTAGGTTTGTTAGTTGGCAGTAAAACTCAAGAAGTAACAGGGGTTTTAGTTACACTAGACACGCTTGAAGCCGTTGTTGATGAAGCCATTGATGCTAATTGTAATCTTATAGTAAGCTTCCACCCTATTATTTTTAAAGGTTTAAAAAAACTCACAGGAAAAAATTATGTAGAGCGGGTGGTAATGAAAGCTATCAAGCATGATATTGCTATTTTTAGCATACACACCGCATTAGATAACGCACTACAGGGTGTAAATGATATGATTTGTAATCAGTTAGAATTGACTAACAAACGTATTTTAATTCCGCAAAGCGAAACCATAAAAAAATTAACTACCTATGTCCCAAAAGATGAAGCAGAACAATTACGATCTGCGTTATTTAAAATTGGAGCAGGACATATTGGTAATTATTCTGATTGTAGTTTTAACGTAGAAGGTTACGGCACATTTAAAGGAAATAATGATTCCAATCCAACTAAAGGAAAAAAAGGCGAAACCCATACTGAGACAGAAACCAAAATCACCATTACTTACGCTAAACATTTAGAGTCGCAAGTTATTAAAACACTGTTTAAAACACACTCATACGAGGAAGTTGCTTATGAAACTATTACCCTAGAGAACAAAAACCAAAATATTGGTATGGGTATGATAGGAGAATTTAAAAATGCAATGGACGAATCCAGTTTTTTAAACCACCTAAAAACTAAAATGAAAACAGGAGGCATCAGACATTCATCATTTTTGAATAAAAAAATAAAAAAGGTAGCTGTTTTAGGTGGCTCGGGTAGTTTTGCCATTCAAGCCGCTATAGCTCATGCTGCTGATGCTTTTGTAACTGCCGATTTAAAATATCATGACTTTTTTACAGCCGAAAATCGTATCCTTTTAGCAGATATTGGACACTACGAAAGTGAGCAATTCACAAAAAACCTTTTAGTAGCCTATCTTACAAAAAAAATTACTAATTTTGCAATCATTTTATCAAAGACAAATACCAATCCTGTTAAGTATTTTTAAAGTATGGCTAAAAAGAAAGAAGTAACTGTTGAAGAGCGTTTAAGAGCTTTATACGATTTACAACTCATCGATTCTCGTATAGATGAAATTAGAAATGTTCGTGGAGAACTTCCTTTAGAAGTTCGTGATTTAGAAGATGAAGTTGCTGGATTAAACATCAGATTAGAAAAACTTGTTGCTAATTTAGAAGTTATTGATAACGATATTGCTGGAAAGAAAAACTTAATTGAAGAATCTAAAGCTTTAATTAAGAAATACAGCGAGCAACAAAAAAATGTTAGAAATAATAGAGAATTTAACTCTTTAACTAAAGAAGTTGAGTTTCAGGAACTAGAAATTGAATTAGCTGAAAAGCACATCAAAGAATTTAAAGCTCAAATCGAGCAGAAAAAAGAAGTGATTTCTGAAACTAAAGAACGTTTAAAAGAGCGTGAAAATCACTTAAAACATAAAAAAGGCGAGCTTGATGCTATTTTAGCTGAAACTGAAAAAGAAGAGCAAGCTTTAATCGAAAAATCTGAAGCTTACAAACAGCAAATTGAAGAGCGTTTAGTTGCAGCTTACACCAGAATCAGAACTAATGTAAAAAATGGCTTAGCGGTTGTACCTATTGAAAGAGGTGCTTCTGGAGGATCATTTTTCACTATTCCACCACAAGTTCAAGTAGAAATTGCATCACGTAAAAAAGTAATTACTGATGAGCACAGTGGTCGTATTTTAGTAGATGCAGCCTTAGCCGAAGAACAAAAAGCCAAAATGGAAAAAATGTTTGCAAAACTATAATTTTCAAAAACTCCTTTAGGCTACTAAAGGTTTCCATTAAACTGTCATTCCCATAAAAACGGGAAATCATTTTCAATCATACAACTAAAGCCTTCAGAAATCTGGAGGCTTTTTTTATGCAACATAATTTGGGCGCTACCACAATCCCGATAGCTATCGGGAGGGCTTTCCACTATATTTTTTTAAAACGTCATTGTGAGGGCGGAACAACCGTAACAATCTGTTTATGTTTCTCAAGCTTTTAAAAAGGATGCAACTGCTCCCGATAGCAATTGGGACTAACATAAAAACTCACCCCTAGCCCCTCCAAGGAGGGGAATTCCAATCTTACTTTTAAGAATTTAAAAAAACTTTCACATAAAACCATTTAAGGTTTTGTATTTTTAAACGTCTATTAGAAAAAGAAAAACAATGAAAAATTATATCACCCTACTAATTATTGTATTAGCATTCAGTTGCCAAAACAACGCACAATCAAATAAAAAACAACAAGCTGTTATAAATGCAGACCCTGTTGAAGTTCCCATAAAAAATGGAAAAGCCAGAGCCTATTTTGCAAGTGGATGCTTTTGGTGTGTAGAAGCCATTTACGAAAGTGTAAAAGGTGTAGAAGAATCCATTTCTGGGTATTCTGGTGGGCATACAAAAAGGCCAACATACAGCTCAAGTAATACAGGTAGAACAGGACACGCAGAAGCTGTAGAAATTATTTACGACCCTAAAATTGTAAGTTTTGAAACTTTAGTAGATGTATATTTTGCATCACAAAACGTAACGCAAGTAAACGGTCAAGGCAATGATAGAGGCTCGCAATACCGCTCTATTATTTTTTATCAAAATGAGGAACAAAAGCAAATCATTTTAAAAAAGAAAGCAGCATTAGCAAAACAATTAGATGTTAAAATTGCTGCCGAAGTTTACCCATTCCAAAAGTTTTGGGTAGCTGAAGATTATCATCAAGATTATGAAAAACTGCACCCAAATCATCCGTATATTCAAAACGTATCTATCCCAAGATTAAACAGGTTTAAGGCTATTTTTCCTAAAAAGTTTTTGAAAGACGAAGCGCATTAGTAATACCTACCATTCTTAACTTGTTTTAGAATAAAGATTTTTAAAATATCCTTTTTATAGTATGTCATGTAGAAATGAGTAACAACTGAGACATCTCATAGTCTTTAGCTTGATTATGCGATTTCTCCTGTTGTCGAAATGACTCAACTTCTAAAGTTTGACTTTGTCAGAAAAAAACGATAACTTCGTTTAACAACCGATAAGTTTCATTGAAACGGAAACTTATCTATGCATTGTAGGTAATTTGAGGAATGACAATCGACAGGAAAATAATCAAACTGATTTTAATAGCCCTTTTCATCTTAATTGGAATTGGGGCTTTAATTGGAGCAATTTATTTGATTTGGATAACCGCATTCGGAATTGGTTGGAGTGGCGGAAAAACAACAATATTGGAATTAATTTGGAAATGGAAAGGCTTTGTTCTGATTTCAATTTATTCATTTATAGCAAGTTTTGGACTTATTAAAAACAAAAAAATCGGAATTATTTTAGGCTACGCAATAGCCATCGGTTTTTTGATTTTTACATTACTTGATATGACAACTTTTAGTAATGGAATATCCTCTATCAAATTCGTTGATATTTTGTGGGGAATTCTATTTTTAGGACTACCAATTTCGATTATAATTGGATTAACTAAAATCAAAAAGTCGTTAACTGAATTTAAAACATTGGAATATGTGACAAGTGGAGTTTTGACTTTTCTACTGTTTGCTTCATTCTATTTTATGATTGATAATTAAAAAACTACCTACAACATTGTATAAAAATAATGCTTAAATTTAATCCTAAATCAAAAGGTTAGTGCGTATTTGGTCACTCTGATTTTCCTGCGGAAAATCCTCGGACACAAAACCGCACTATTCTTATACGAGACCGTTAAACGAACCTCCCAAAAAATCTAAATTTTCACAGCCTTCAAAGTAAAAATCAAAGGATATAATTTATCTTTTGTAACAAACATCCCAGAATCCGTTTCTTTCAAATTAGGCAACACATCATAAGGGCTTTCATCATATTCATTTAAATACTCAATATGCAAACCTGCATCAGTTAAAGCATTAACAACTTCACTTAACCCATGATTCCAACCATATTCCTTACTTATCATTTTTGACTCTTCATCAGCATAAGTACCTTCATATTCTTCATAAATCACTTCATCCTGCATATAGCCATATTTCATAATGGGTTTGTCTTCTAAATAATCAAACATCCAAACTATCGGGTGAAATTCAGCCATAAAAAATGTACCGCCTTTTTTTAACCGTTCAGCAATCATTTTACCCCAAGGTTTTAAATCGGGTAACCAACCAATCACACCATAACTGGTAAAAACAATATCAAATTCGGCTTTTACATGTTTAGAAGTATCTAAAACATTACAGCACACAAATTCAGCATCAAGCTTTAACTCATCATTTAATTGTTTGGCTAATTTAATGCCTTCATCACTTAAATCTACACCTGTACACTTAGCTCCCATTCTACTCCAACTCAATGTATCTTGACCAAAATGACATTGCAAATGCAACAACGATTTCCCGTTTACATCACCCAAAGCATCCAACTCATAAGGCATTAGAGAAGAACTCCCATTTTTAAACCCCTCTAAATTATACATATCACTATTGGCATGTACTTTTACCTTGTTATTCCAAGTTACTTTGTTAGTCTCAAAATATTTGCTCTTATTAGTCATCTCCAAATGATATCTTTGTAAAAAATCTAAATTATGAAAAATTTACTAGTCGTTATTGGTTTAATATTACTTAGCTATTCTTGTAAACAAAAAGAAGACAGTGTATTGAGTAAACCTAAATTAAGTATTGCTGAAAAAATAGCCAACGCACACGGTTTTGAACATTGGAAAAACGTTTCTGAAATTCAATTTACGTTCAACAAAAAAAGGAATTGGACATGGCATCCAAAAACAAAAGATGTTACCCTAATAACAGAAAAAGACACCATAAGCTATAATAGAAAATCAATAGACAGTTTATCAAAAAAAGCAGACCGTGCTTTTATAAATGATAAGTTTTGGTTATTAATTCCATTCCAATTGGTTTGGGATGCTGGCACTACTATTTCTGAACCTATTAAAGAGATAGCGCCTATAAGTAAAATTAAAATGAATAAAATTACACTTCTTTATGGTTCTGAAGGCGGTTATACCCCCGGCGATGCTTATGATATTTATTTTGAAGATGATTACATGATTAAAGAATGGGCCTTTAGAAAAGGAAATAAACCCAAAGCTGGATTAACAAATACTTTTGAAAACTACAAAGATTTTAACGGCATAAAAATTGCACAAGACCATAAAAGAAATAAAGGTGATTGGAATTTGACACTTTCAGAGATTAGTGTGAAAATAAATTAATATTTTTTCATTTATGTGTAAGTAAAACATCTAAACACCGACCAAATACCGTATATAAAGTATAGTTTTTTCCGCATTATGCGCCTATATATATCAAAGCGTTTAAACCAATGGTTTAAACGCTTTTTCATTGTAATCTTATTAAACTTTTAGCCAGTAAATCCGTTTACTACATGTGCGCCATCACAATAAGGTTTATTTTTAGAAGCGCCACATCTACAAAACGCTGTGGTTTTATTCTTAATTTCAGAAGAACCATCTTTTGCCACAACATTTAAAGTACCATAAACTAATAACGGACCGTTTTCCAACACCTCAACTTTAGTTTCTAAAACCTCTGTAGATTTATCGCTTTCATCATTCATATAATAACGTAAAGCTCCTGATGGACATTGCTTTACTTGATTTATAATAGCTTCCGTTTTAGCTTCATCCATTTTAACCCAAGGCCTTAATCTGGGTCTAAAAACTTTTGGTAATCCCTTGGCACAAATAGCAGAATGAATGCATTTTTCTGCTTCCCAAACTACTGTTGTTTCTCCGTTTGAATACTCTTTAATTTTTGCCATAGCTTTAAGTTTTTACTAAAGATACAAAAAAATAAAAGTGCTTATAGGGGCTTTTTTTAGGCTTTATTTCTAAATTTATATTGCTTATTTTTGTTAGAAACCGAAAACCTGCACACATTGTCCAACTATAAATTAGGTCTTGATTATGCTTTAGAACAAGACCAGAAAGATGAATTAAACGCATATAGAAATCAATTTTACATTCCAAAAGATAACTCTGGAAACGAACTGATTTACATGACGGGAAACTCCTTAGGTTTACAGCCAAAGCAGACCAAATCTTATGTAAACCAGGAGCTAAAAGATTGGGCAAATTTAGGTGTTGAGGGACATTTTGAAGCAAAAAACCCGTGGTTAGCTTACCACGAGTTTTTAACTGAAAATATGGCTAAAATTGTTGGTGCAAAACCTATTGAGGTTATTGTAATGAATACGCTTACAGCGAACCTTCATTTTATGATGGCATCGTTTTACCAACCCACCAAGTCGCGCTACAAAATATTAATTGAAAGTGATGCTTTTCCATCAGATAAATATGCTGTAGAATCGCAATTAAGACATCATGGATTTGACCATAAAGAAGGATTAATTCTTTGGAAACCACGAAAGGGTAAAGAATTATTGGATTATGAAACTTTGGAAACCATTTTAAAATCTCATGGCGACGAGATTGCACTCATCATGATTGGTGGTGTTAATTATTATACGGGGCAGTTTTTCGATTTAAAACGCATTACAGAATTAGGACACAATCATGGGTGTATTGTAGGTTTTGATTGTGCTCACGGCGCTGGAAATGTGGAACTGAATTTACATGACTCAGGAGCAGATTTTGCAGCTTGGTGTACTTACAAATATTTAAATTCTGGCCCTGGAAGTTTAGCAGGCTGTTTCGTTCATGAACGTCATGCATATCGTAAAGACCTAAACCGTTTTGCTGGTTGGTGGAGCCACAATAAACAAACGCGTTTTAATATGCGTGGTGAATTTGATCAGTTACCAGGTGCAGAAGGTTGGCAATTAAGCAACCCTCCTATTTTATCCATGGCGGCAATTAAATCTTCTTTAGATATATTTGCTGAAGTTGGCATAGAAAAACTTATCAAAAAGTCTAAAAAGTTAACAGGCTATTTTGAATTTTTACTAAACACTTTAGGAGAAGATACTATAAAAATCATAACACCTAATTCTCCAGATGAACGTGGGTGCCAATTATCCATTCAAGTAAAACATGCAGATAAATCTTTGCATGATAAGCTAACTGAAGCAGATGTGATTAGTGATTGGAGAGAACCCGATGTGATTCGGTGTGCTCCTGTTCCCTTATACAATTCTTTTGAGGATGTATATCGATTGGTTGAGAAGTTGAAAAGCATACTAAATTAAAACTTGAATGTCTCATCCAGCACAGTCGAGAGATTTTAAAGGTCTCGACTGCGCTCGACCAGACAAAAGAACATGAAAAAACAACAAAACATTTTAATAATTGGCGCAGGACTTTGTGGTTCTCTACTTGCATTGAGACTCGGACAAAGAGGTTACAATGTCTCTGTTTACGAAATGCGCCCTGATTTGCGGAAAACCGATATTAGTGCAGGACGCTCCATAAATCTAGCATTTTCAGACCGTGGTAATAAAGCCATGAAACTTGTTGGTTTAGAAGAGAAAGTAAATGCTCTTTGTATTCCTATGCATGGTAGAATGATTCATGATGAACATGGTAATACATTTCAATCGAATTATAGTGGAAGAAGCCATGAATATATCAACTCAGTATCTCGCGGAGATTTAAATGCTTTACTTTTAGATGAAGCTGAAAAACACGAGAACGTTAATATTTATTTCAATAAAAAATGCAAATCGGTTGATTTTGAAAACACCACTGCACTTTTTAAAGATTACCATTCCAAGGATGAGTTTATTGAAGATGCCGATATTATTATCGCAACAGACGGCGCAGGTTCTGCAATGCGAAAAAGTTATTATTTAGGAAAGAAGTTTTTATTTAGTTTTTCGCAAGCATACCTAACCCATGGTTACAAAGAACTTAGTATTCTTCCTAAACCCAATGGAGATTATAAAACTCATAAAAATGCACTTCATATATGGCCTCGAGGAAGCTTTATGCTTATTGCCTTACCAAATTTAGATGGCAGCTTTACGGTTACACTTTTTCTTAGTTATGATGAAGGCACATACAACTTCAATAATCTAACAACTAAAGCCATTGTCTTAGAGTTTTTTAAAAAAGAATTTCCAGATGCTTTAGCTTTAATGCCTAATTTATTAGACGATTTCTTTACAAATCCAACAGCACCTTTAGGCACGATAAAATGTTCACCTTGGCACTATAAGGGTAATACCCTTTTAATGGGCGATGCAGCACATGCAATTGTGCCGTTTTACGGACAAGGTATGAATGCTTCTTTTGAAGATGTTGCTGAATTTGATGCCATTTTAGATAAAAATTTAGACGATTGGGAAGCTACTTTTAAAGCTTATGAAATAAAGCGTAAAAAAGATACAGATGCTATTGCTGATTTGGCTATTGACAATTTCCATGAAATGAAAGGCCATGTAAATCAGACTGTTTTCCAAGAAAAGCGTAAATTAGAGATGGCTTTAGAAAAGAAATTTCCAAATGCGTATTCATCTAAATATTCATTAGTAACTTTTAATGAAGATATAGGTTACAGAGAAGCGATGTTAAGAGGTCGTGCACAAGATAAAGCCATTTTAAACATGCTTACTGATGGCATTATTAGTACGGACAGTAATCTAAAAGAGGTTTTAGAAAAGGTAAAACAAGAAACCGAAGCAATTCTTGAAGATGATAGAATTGCTGGGTTAAAATAATAATTATGAGCGACAAAGTAACTCCAAGAGGTGCATATCCCCACACAAAGCGGGTTGGCGATTTTATATTTGTATCTGGAACCAGTTCAAGAAGAGCAGATAATACCATAGCTGGTGTTGATATTATCGACGAGATGGGTACCAAGTATTTAAATATTGAAGTTCAAACTCGAGAGGTTTTAAAGAATATTGAAAAGAATTTAGCCAATGAAGGTGCCACTTTAAAAGATGTGGTTGATGTTACTTCTTTTTTAGTAAACATGAATGATTTTGCTGGTTATAATAAAGCATACGCAGAATTTTTTGACAAGGAAACAGGACCTACACGAACCACAGTTGCTGTGCATCAATTACCGCATCCAGATTTGGTTGTTGAGATTAAGGTTGTGGCTTATAAAAAATCATGAATTTAACTAAACTGTCCCCTCGAGCGCAGTCGAGAGGTTTCTTATGAAGACTTATTTTGTGTACATACTAAAATGTTCTGATGGACTAACATACACAGGAATAACAAATAATATTTCTAGAAGATTTGAAGAACATCAAAATGGCTTAAATAAAAATTGTTTTTACTTTTAAACGAAGACCTTTAGAACTTATTTTTCGACAAGAATTTAATAATGCAAATCAAGCTATATATTTTGAAAAGAAAATTAAAAAATAGAGTGGAAAGAAAAAATTAGCTTTAGCAAATGACAATTTTGATATGTTAGAGATTTTAGCTGAATGCAGAAATGCTACACATTCAAAATATAAGCCAGAAAATAAATAGGTCTCGACTGCGCTCGACCAGACAAGCATTGAGTAATTTGAGAAAAGTATAGAATTAAATATAGAATGGACATCCAAAACTTCATAAACGGCAAATTCGAAAATCCAATCTCAAATGAATGGATAGACAATTATTGTCCTGAAAACGGTGAAGTTTACGGAAAAACACCAAACTCTTCAAAATTAGATGTTGAAAATGCGGTTAAAGCTGCAAAAGAAGCTTTTCCTAATTGGTCTCAAACCACTTTAGAAAAACGTAGTAGCATATTAATTAAAATCTCAGAATTATTAGAATCGAATTTACAACGCTTTGCTGAAGCAGAAAGTAAAGACAATGGTAAACCAATCAGTTTAGCAAAAGCAATTGATATTCCGAGAGCAGCAAGTAACTTTCGTTTCTATGCACATGCTATAACTCAATTTGCTAGTGAGAGTCATGAAAGTGTAGGCCTGAACGCTATAAATTACACCTTACGTCAGCCTATTGGCGTTGTTGGTTGCATATCACCTTGGAATCTACCACTCTATTTATTTACATGGAAAATTGCTCCAGCCCTAGCTGCTGGAAATTGCGTAGTTGCAAAACCTAGTGAAATAACACCTATAACCGCCTTTTTACTTGGAGAAATTTGTAATGAAGCTAGATTACCAAAAGGTGTTTTAAATATTGTTCATGGCTTAGGAAACACAACAGGGCAAGCTATTGTTGAACACCCAGAGATTAAAGCCATTTCGTTTACCGGTGGAACAGTAACCGGAGCACATATTGCCAAAATTGCTTCACCAATGTTTAAAAAATTATCTTTAGAGTTAGGCGGTAAAAATCCAAATATCATTTTTGCTGATTGTGATTATGAAGATATGTTGTCTACTACTGTGCGTTCCTCTTTTGCTAATCAAGGACAAATATGTTTATGTGGTAGTAGAATTTTTATTGAAGCCTCTATTTATGAAAAATTTAAAGCTGATTTTATTGAAAAAGTAAAAGCTTTAAAAGTTGGACACCCGTCTAATGAAGATACTGATGTTGGTGCTTTAGTTTCAAAACCACATTTAGAAAAGGTTATAAATTACATAGAGATTGCTAAAGAAGAAGGTGGAAAAATACTTTATGGTGGAAAACAAGTCACTGTCGAGGGTTTTGAGAATGGTTATTATTTTGAACCTACCATTATTGAAGTAGAAACACACGAATGTAGAATAAATCAAGAAGAAATTTTTGGACCTGTTGTTACTATTATGCCTTTTGAATCTGAAGAAGATGTATTAACCATGGCAAACAAAGTGAAATACGGATTATCTGCAACGTTATGGACAAACAATTTGAAACGCACCATGCGAATGAGTAATGCGTTACAAGCAGGAATTGTTTGGGTAAATACTTGGATGCTTCGTGATTTACGAACACCATTTGGCGGTATAAAAGCTTCTGGTATTGGTCGTGAAGGCGGTTTTGAAGCTTTACGGTTTTTTACTGAAGCTAAAAATGTTTGCATAAAATACTAGTTCCCGCTAAGGCGGGAATCTCATAAAATGAATTATAAGTATTAACTAAAAAGATTCACGCCTTCGCGAGAATGAAAAAATTATGGATTTAAAACTTAATAACAAAAACGCCTTGGTTTGCGGTAGTACACAAGGTATAGGAAAAGCCACTGCCATGGCATTAGCTGCAGAAGGTGTTAACGTAACGCTTGTTGCGAGAAACAGAGAAAAACTTAAAGCAGTTTTAGCTGAATTACCAGACCATAGAAACCATAGTTATATTGTTGCAGATTTTTTGAACCCTAGAGAACTGCAAGAACAGATTATAAAATTTATTGAGAAAGAACATGGCTTTCATATTGTAGTGAATAATACTGGTGGCCCCAGAAGTGGAAATATTTTAACTGCAAGTTTGGAAGCTTTTGAAAATGCTTTTACCATGCATTTAAAATGTAACCACCTTTTAGCACAAGCTACTATTCCTTTTATGAAGGCAGAAGGTTTTGGAAGAATTATTAATGTAATTTCAACATCAGTAAAAGAACCAATACCGGGACTTGGTGTGAGTAATACTATTAGAGGTGCAGTTGGAAATTGGAGCAAAACCTTATCTATAGAAGTTGCAGAGTTTGGGATTACAGTAAACAACGTGCTTCCTGGTTTTACAGATACAGAACGCTTAACTGAAATTATTAATATTAAAGCGAATATTGAGGAAAAATCTATTGAGGAGATGACAGAGATAATGAAAAATTACACGCCTGCAAAACGCTTTGCCAAACCTGAAGAAACCGCCAATGCTATTACATTTTTAGCTAGTGAGGCTGCTGGATATATTAATGGAATTAATATTCCTGTGGATGGCGGACGCACCAAATCTTTATAATAATTTAACTATGATAACTTTAATAGAATTTAAGGTGTTTGTATATTAGTAAGGAATTTGCGTTAAGGATAGAAGCGGCATCCTTTTTTGCTTTTTCTGCAAAAAAGATATAGCGGATAGCCTGACCCCTTTTCGGGGTAACGCCCAAAACATGAAACAATGAGTACATTATTTCCTCCGATAAATTTTAAAGCTTGGATTGAAGAAAACAGGCATCTTTTAAAGCCTCCTGTTGGTAATAAAGTGGTTTGGAAGGATGGGGATTTTATTGTGATGGTTGTTGGTGGACCGAATAGCAGAAAGGATTATCATTACAATGAGACCCCCGAGTTTTTCTATCAGGTTGAGGGTGATATTGTTTTGAAGGTTATTGATAAAGGGACTCCGAAAGACATTCATATAAGAGAAGGCGAGATATTTTTGTTACCACCAAAAGTGCCACATTCTCCTCAACGAGGTGCTAATACGGTAGGTTTGGTTATTGAATATCCTAGAGAGAAAGGTGTTAAAGATGCGTTACTTTGGTTTTGTGAAAATTGTGTTACAAAACTTTACGAAGAGGATTTTACCTTGGATAATATTGAGACTGATATGCCTAAAATTTTTGATAAGTACTATGGTGATAAAACCAAACGTAGTTGCCCAAATTGTGGTGAAATTATGGAGCCTCCAAAGAAGGTTAAAATAGATTAACATTGTCATTCCTACAAAAGCAGGAACCTTAGACATAACAACTTAATTTTAAAAAAATAGATTCCTGCCTTAGCAGGAATGACAAAAATGGAAAAACGCAAACTTAGAATTAATGGTCATTCTCACTTGTTGCCTTACCCTGAAGAAATACCTGAATTCATGCGTGAAAAAGGTATTTTTTGGGTAGATAAGGATAGGAAATTCATGCTACAAAAAGGGTGGAAACGCCCTGTTACGGATTCTAGTTTTTTCTTAAATGAAAAATTGGAGTGGATGGAGCGCAACAAACTAGACCATGCTGTTGTGCTTAATTTATCACAATTATACGGTAATGGTTTGCGTGTTGAGGAAATGAAAAAAGCCTTACGTTTTCAGAATGATTTTAATGCGCGTATACAGCATGAACACCCAAGCAAATTTACTTGTGGTTTTGTAGTACACCCTGCGTTTATTAGAAGTGCTTGTTGGGAAATTGAACGTTGTGTAGAAAACCATGGTTTACAACTCCTCTGTTTACCTACGCATTATATGGACACTATTGGTACTTGGCGCTGTATTTTTGATGAGGAAAATGAACCCCTTTTTGAATTGGCTGACAAATACAATCTTGCTGTTGAAATACATCCTTATGATGGTGAAAAATTTATAAAACTTGAAAATACCTCATGGCGTTTTCATTTAATTTGGATGTTGGCGCAATGTGCTGATGCCTATCACTTTTTAACATTAAATGGGTATCAGGATAAGTTTCCGAATATGCGTACCTGTTTTGCTCATGGTGGACAACTAGCACAAATTAATTTAGGACGCCGTATTCAAGGTTTTGATGGTAGGCCAGATTTATTTGAAGGTAAACACCACCCTAGAAAAGCCGTGGGACATAAAAATATTTTCTTTGACACTTTGGTACATGACACTGGCGGTTTAGAGTTACTAATTAGAAATCATGGCTCTAAACAGGTTATTATGGGATTGGACGACCCTTATCCATTAGGTGAAATGGAGAGCGAACCCCAATCATCTTACCCAGGGAAATTATTAGATTTGGCTATTGAACGCAATATTATTACTGAAAAAGAATATGATGCTATTTGGGAAGATAATGTGATACAGTGGTTGTGTGGTGATAACGAAGCTGCTAAACAAAAGTTTATTAGTAGGGTTTTAAGTTAAAAAAACATAAAGTCCTATTTTAACTATAAAAAAAGGACTTTATGAACTATAGCTTGAGGTGTAATTTTATTTTCTGACTATTCCTTTGATTCTGTTAATAGTTTAGCAATTAAACTTGGTGTGCCAACATATTTTTTTGCTATTTTCTTTATATACTTTGGAGTTATTTCAGATAGCTTCTCTTCGTAATCACTTAAATCTTTAAAAGGCTGATTCCAGTAAATTTTATTATACATATGGGTAAGCCAAAACCTATTAGTTTCCAATGCTTTTTTTCTATTTAAAACCCAATTCTTTTTAACACCAGCTACTTCTTTTTTTGTTGGGCCTTCTTTTAAAAATTCGTTTAACACTTTTAAGCTTTCTTCTTCTAAAACATTTATATTATCTGGAGAACAAGTAAAGTCAATAGATGCTGAGTATTTAGAGTATGGTCTTCTTATATGCCTAATACTTGCTCTTACAGAGTATACACCTCCTTTTTCTTCTCGAATTTTATCTCGTAATCTGGTTTTAAATATTTGACCAAACATTTTTAAAGCATCACTTTCTTTTTTTACATGTTTTGCTTCTGTTTCAAATTTAATTACTAATGTAGCTTTTTCTTCCAAACCTTTTTGCACTTCTACACGCTCACCTGAAAGTATGTTTTTGTAAGAAGACAGTTTATAATCTTCTCTTTCATCAGTACTTGGTAATGATGCTATGTATGTTTCGGCCAATGCTTTTAGTAAATCTTCGTCAAAATCGCCAACAAAGAAGAAATTAAAATCTCCTGCATTTTCAAAACGCTCTGTATATGCTTTATATAAAGAAGTATAAGGTACTGAATCTAGCAAATGTATGACCTTCTCATTGTCGTTCATGTTTACATATCTGGGGTTTCCTGCTTGAGTTATTTTACTAATCTCTGATGAAAAAATAACGCTAGGGCTTAAGGTTCTATTTTTAGATGCTTCTTTAATTTTATTTACATAAGTAGCATACATTTTTTCGTCTTTATTAAGACTTGTAAAATTCAAATAGATTAATTTAAACATGGTTTCTAAATCTGCAGCTCTTGCAGACCCTTTTAAACCCTCGTCGTAAGTAGAAATTGAAGGAGTAACTCTTACTTTTTTACCTGCAAGAAATTTAGATAACTCATGACTTTTAAACCCGCCAATACCTGCAACTCTTACAATAGGCATTAACTGCCCTACGCTCTTAATTTCCTCATCAGACATTAATGAGTTACCGCCATAGCTAAAAGCTCTAAATGTTACTTTCTCTGTATCAAAATCTGTTTTTTTATAGTAAATTTTAGCACCATTACTTAATGTTATTTTTTTAATACCGTATAATTCTGTTTCTTCTGAAACGATGCTCCCTTTTGGCGCTAAGTTTTTTATTAATTGGTTACCTAATTCCTTAGGAATATATTTAGTAATCGTGCTATCTTTCTCTGCTTCTTGTATTGTTTGAAGTAATTCCTTTTCTGTAGGTAATACCAAATCTTCTTTTTCTGGTGCGGTAAGTATTAATACCCTGTTATCTTTATGATAATATTTATCAAACATAACTTTTACATCGTTCAAATCAATTTGAGGAATAATACTTTTATAAAAATTATATCTCCAATCTTTAGAATATAGCACCCAATCGTTTTTAAATTCCTGCTCCAAAAGACCTAAATACCTTGAAGAGTACCAATCATCTTTACTCTCTAAAAAGGTTTCATTACTAGCAAGCATATCTTTTTTTGTTTGATCAAGCTCATCAATTGTAAAACCAAAACGTTTAACACGCTCAAGCTCCATAACCATATGCTTTAACGTGTTTTTTACACCTGCCTCACTTGAAGAAGCTGAGATAGAAAATTTACCATGATATTTACTTAAAGTACCTCCTAATCTAGAACCTGCACCAATAAATGGCGGTGTATCACTATTAGATAACTCCACTAGCCTTCTATTAATCATAGAAAGCATCATACGCTTTATAATATTCTCTTTTTGATTCTTTAGTAAAAAATGTTTATGTTTTATTGGCCTTGGGTTAATAAAATCAAAACTTAAAGAAGTCATTGTTTTTTCAGGATCTGTAATAACCTTTATACGGGTTTCTTTATGGTAAGGCACACTATCATAAGCAAATAACGGTTTTGGGTTTTCTGGATTGGTTAATTTTGAGAAGTGTTTTTTAATTTTGCTCTCAGCATAGTCAGAATCTATATCTCCTGCCACAACAATGCCCATTAAATTTGGGCGATACCAATCATTATAAAACCTACGTAAATCATCAGTTTTAAAGTTCTTGATGCTTTCTATTTTTTCATCAGAAAAATATCTTAACTGTGGCATACCGTCGTAAATAAACTTTACACTTTCAGTACCAACACGGTTACTACTGCCAAGTCGGGCTCTAAATTCTTCTAAAACCACAGGGCGTTCGTCATTAATAGCTTGGTCTTCCAATAACATATTATGCGCCCAATCTTCAATAATTTGAAATGCTTTATCAACCTTTTTTAAATCTTGGCTAGGTATTTTCAATTTATAAACCGTTTCTTCAATGCCCGTATGTGCATTTAAATCTGCGCCAAAAGTCATACCAATACTTTCTAAATACTTTATAAGTTTATCCTTTTTAAAGTTTTTGGTACCATTAAACCCCATATGTTCTAATAAGTGGGCTAAACCTTGTTGAGAATCATCTTCTTGCAAATGGCCTACTTTTATAATTAAGCGAATGTTTACAATCTCTTTTGGTCTATCATTTTCTTTTATGTAGTATTTGAGTCCGTTTTGTAATTGACCTCTTATAGCAGAAGTATCCTTTGGGATTTTGCTTTCCAAATCGTATTCAAAAGAATTATTTTGTGAGTTTTGTTGAGAAAATACTAATGTGGTAGTTAATAAAAGGAATAAGGCTAATAATTGTTTCATGTTTATTTTAATTGTTGCTTTTGGTAAGTTAAATACTCCATCGTTAAGAGCTTACAAGTTAGTGTATTTATTGTAATAAAAGTTACACGTTTATCCAGTTTTTTATTTTTTCTAAATAACTTCTACCAGTCGTTATTTGTGTTCTTTTATTATTACTTAATATGACAAGGTATCTGCTATTGAAATATTTTTTAACCTCTTCTACAAGATTAGTGTTTATAATATTAGCACGGTGTACCCTTAAAAAATGATTAGGTAATTTCTGTTCTAATTGCGATAAAGATTTTTCGGTTATAAAATGGTCCGTATTAGTAAATAAAGTTACATACTTATCGGTAGCTTCAAAGTAAAACACATCATCTAATTTTATAAAAATAATGCTGTCTCCCTTTTTTACTGTTATGGAAGTCATCATTTCAGCGGCTCTACTTTCATTTAAGGTTTTTATAACTTCCAGTATATTCTGTGGTCTTTGGTTTATATTAAACTGTTTTAATTTATTGATGGTTTTTTCTAAACGTTCTATCCTCACGGGTTTTACTAAATAATCTATACTATTGGTTTCAAAAGCTTTTAACGAATATTCATCGTGTGCCGTACAGAATACTATTAACGGGATTTTTTCTAAATGTTCAATAAGCTGAAAACCTGTTAATCCAGGCATTTCTATATCCAAAAATATTAAATCTGGCTTTAAAAGTTCTATCCGTTGTTTTGCGTCATTTCCATTTTTAGCAAAACCAATAATATTAATCGTTTTAGGAAAATTTAAAAGCAATGTTTCTAGACGTGTTCTGGCTAAGGGTTCGTCGTCTATTATTAAGGTTGAATAGGTTTTATTCATCTTAATTTATGTTTTTTATTGTGATAAATATCTCTTTTTTTGGTGTATTTGCCCAACTTAATGTAGCGTTTTCTCCATAGCTTAATCGAAGTAAATCATAAATGGTTTGTAATCCATGTCCACTAACTAAACTATCTGGGAAATCAGGACCGTTATCACGAACCGTTATAGTGATATCTGATTTTTTTTTAATAATTTTTAATTCAATTTCACCATCATTTTCAATTTTGGATATACCATGTTTTACAGCATTTTCTATTAAAGGCTGAATAAGAAACATAGGGATTTCGATCTCTTTCAAACTTTTATCTACTTCAATATTAAAATTTAAACGGTCTGCAAAACGGACTTGCTCCACTTCTAAATAGTTTTTAATCATATCGACCTCATCACCAATAGTACTATTCTTTTTACTTTTTCGGTTTATAGAATATTTAAACAAATCAGATAACGATAATACCATTTTTTCTGTTTTTGCTCCATCAATTTGTGCTAAACTAGCAATAGAGTTTAAGGCATTGTATAAAAAATGTGGGTTTATTTGAGATTGTAATAGTTTGATTTCGGCTTGCGCATTTATTTCTTTTAGCTGACTTAATTCGATGTTTTTTTGTTTTATTAGATTTTCTGAGAAGTGGTCAAGGTATAATAAAACACCTCGTCCAAGTGACAAAAGAATAGCTATTATGAAAGGTGGGGAAGATAAAAACCACAAAAAAGATGGAGACGTTGTAGTTATTAAAAAATGAGTTTCCTTGCTGTAAATATTGTATAAAATTGTTGGAGCTAAAAAAGCCAATAATGTAAAACTCGTTTTTAACACAAGTTGTGGAACAAAACTCATGTTTTTTTTAATAATATATTTATCGAAACCCCATAACAACAGTGAGATAATTAAAGCGTCTCTTATAAGTCGAGAGAATGTAGTTGTATAAGATTCTATATAAAAATGAATCCCCGTATTAAAATAATTATAAATCAACTTAATATTAGAAATACATATTAAGGTAATGATAATCGGCACAAAATAACTTAAATATTTTATTTTGTATTGCCGCTTATATAAAGTACTAAAAGCTAGAAAAAAGAATATAATAACCAAAAAAGCACATGTCCAATTTGCCAGTAGCTTTGGTCTTTCTTTTTTTTCAAAAATACTAACAACCTCCATTGGATACGCTTTATGCATATATGCTCTATATTCTTGAATTAAAGTTGGAGAATATAATTTCTGCAATAAAAATTCATCATATTCAGTAAACTCTAGATGTTCTGGTGAAGGCTTGTTACCATTAAGCATAGCGCCTTTTACATCGAACTCGTCATTTATTCGTTCTTTAAAAAGATGGGCGTAAGATAGTCTCCTAACTAAATAAAGCCGTATCATTTCTTGCCTTTCTTTTTGAGTTTGACTTTTATGAAATTTAAACGAGAATTGATAAGTATTAGATTTAAACAGCCCTTTTGGACTTAATATTTCTAAAAACTTTTTATCATCCAATTTATAGGCCTCATCTAAAGAATCAACATCTATAATATATAAAGAAAAAGCTCGACTAGACAAGTAAGAATACTTGTAACCCCTTACTTTTTTATTTTCTAACGTATTTGAAACTAACAACCCTAACCCTGTGTAGTTTCTAAAAAAATCTATTTTGTTAGGTATTATCTCCCTCAATTCTTTAAAAACATTTTCGGTTGCTTTTCTATCAATAGGTTTAGCATTATACAATTCTATTAATATTGGGCCTGAATGTTTATTTATCTTTTCTGTTTCGCCATCAAAAACACGTTCTTTTACATATTCCCACTTATCAATTTTAGACAAATCTGGAAATCGCTTTTCAGGATCATATTTAATGACTTTTATTTTTTTATTTTGACTTTTAATAGAACCCGAAATCACAAAGATTGGAATCGCTATAAGAATAAGAACAAGACATAACAACACAATTTTCTTCATAACCGTAAATTTAACTATTAAAACACCCTAAATAAACTTTTAAATATTGGTTGGTAAAACTAATTTCTGACGAACTGCAAATAGGATTTACAAGTTGCTCAAAAAAGTAATATTTTTGGTTTACAAATAAGATCTTTAGACCTAAAATAAGAACTATGCACTTTATTCCAGAAGAATTAGACGACTACGTGGTTTCTCACTCTGAGAATGAACCCGAATTATTACAACAACTTAACAGAGAAACATACCAGAAAATTTTACAACCTAGGATGTTAAGTGGTCATTACCAAGGTAGGCTTTTAAGTATGATTTCAAAATTAGTAAATCCAAAAAACATCTTAGAAATTGGCACTTACACAGGGTATTCTGCATTGTGTTTAATGGAAGGTATAAAAAGTAATGGTATACTCCATACCATAGACATTAATGAAGAACTTGTTGATTTTCAACGCAAATATTTTGATAAATCTGGCTATGGAAAACAAATTTATCAACATCTGGGAAATGCATTAGATATTATTCCCAAACTAGATACGACTTTCGATTTAGTTTTTATTGATGCCGATAAGGAAAACTACTCAAACTATTTCAATATTATTATTGATAAATTAAACTCTGACGGAGTTATTTTATCAGACAATGTACTTTGGAGTGGTAAAGTTTTAGATACTAAATTTAAAAAAGAGGATACTTCTACACCAGCTTTAATAGCTTACAATAAGTTACTTAAAGAGGATAAAAGAGTAGAAACAGTTTTGCTACCTGTTCGAGATGGTTTGACGATTAGTAGAAAAATTTAAAATCTACGTTTTACTGAACCTGTAAAATCATCAATATCGTCTTTTACTTTATCGAGTTCTTTTTTTACATCTTTGGTTATGCTGGTATCTATACCGTTATTTTCAGCAGTTTTAGTGATTTCGTGTTTTATATCGTTGGTAGCATCTTTAAGTGTGCGCATGCCTTTACCTAATCCACGGGCTATTTCAGGAAGTTTATCAGCTCCAAATACCATAATGGCTATAAATAGTATAAACGCTATTTCACCACCACTAATAAATAAAAATGTTGCTTGCTGTATCACAGTACAAATATAGTGAGTTGTTTTATTATCAAATGAAATTATTGAAATAAAAAAGCCGATTTTAACAATCGGCTTTTTTATTTGGGTGTTGGTTTTTAACCTTTTACTTTATCCTTAAACTTATCAAACTCACTATCTTCAACTTTTCTAGGCCATGAGTTATTTGACATATCAACATCAGCCAATTCTAAATCTGGGTCTACCATAAACCCTTTAATTGGCTTATCTGATCTAAAAACTTTTTTAACCTCATGCTCGTTATATCTCCATATCTGTGCTGGATATGTTTTTCTTTCTTTTGAACCATCTTCATATTCTATTTCAAGAATAATTGGCATAACTAAACCTCCTGGTTTCTCAAAAGTTACCTCGTAAAAATAATTAGGTGCTTTTCCTTTTAATCGAGCTTTATCTTCTTCTGGAAGACTATTAATATACGCTTCTAAAAATTTAAAATCTGAAACGCTTTTTGCATCAGCTGGTATTTTTCCATCTTTAGCCTCAGCATAATAAACTAATTTGTCTTTATAATCATCAAGATTCATTCTATACTTTTCAGCTGTTTCTTTAGCTAATTCAGTTGGTTTATCTGTTAAGTAATATTGCTTAACGTCTTTAACTCCAATATCCGTATAATCAGTTGTGTAAAACCATCCTCTCCAGAACCAATCTAGATCCATAGCCGAAGCATCTTCCATCGTTCTGAAAAAATCAGCTGGTGTTGGGTGTTTAAACATCCAACGTTGTGAATATGTTCTAAACGCATAGTCAAATAATTCTGGTCCCATAATAGTTTGTCTCAACATATAAAGACCTGCAGCTGGTTTTGTATATGCATTTGGTCCAAACTTATGTACATAATCTCCTTGAGACATAATAGGTGAGAGATAATTTTGATCTCCTCCCATATAAGGCACAATATCTTTTGGAAGGTTTCCTGTGATAAAATTAGGGTCGTAGTCCAACTCCGCTAAAGTTTCAACAAACGAATTAATACCTTCATCCATCCAAGTCCATTGGCGCTCATCACTATTTACAATCATTGGAAAGAAGTTATGACCTACTTCATGTGTTATAACCCCAATCATACCTCTTTTTAATCTTTCAGAATAGGTTCCATCTGGTTTTGGGCGTCCGAAGTTAAAACAAATCATAGGGTATTCCATACCCATTTGAGCATGCACCGAGATGGCTTTACTGTAAGGATAATCAAAGGTTAATTTTGAGTACTCTTCAAGTGTGTTTGCTACAACTCGTGTTGAGTGCTCTTCCCATAATGGGTTACCTTCTTTTGAATATAAAGAAATAGCCATTACGGAACGTCCATTTATATCAACAGCCATAGCATCATATATAAACTTTCTTGAGGTAGCAAAAGCATAATCTCTAACATTTTTAGCTTTAAAATGCCATGTCTTTTCTTTCGTACTTCTTTGTGTTTCTGCTTTTTCAGCTTCTTCTTGCGTTACGATAAACACTGGGTTATCAAACGTTTTTGTAGCTTTATTGTAGCGTTTAAGTTGCTCTTTGGTAAAACATTCTTTTCTGTTTTGCAACTCTCCTGTAGCTTCTAACATGTGGTCTGCTGGCACTGTAATTTTTACATCAAAATCTCCAAACTCTAAAGCAAATTCACTCCTACCCCAGAATTGCATGTTTTGCCATCCTTCAACATTATCATAAACACATAATCTTGGATAAAACTGAGCTATTACATAAGTATTGTTTCCATCAGGAAAAGCTTCAAAACCAGACCTTCCTCCTTCTAGTATATGATTATTTACATTATACCACCATTTAATTTCAAATTTAAAAATCTCTCCTGGTGCAAGAGGTTTAGCTAAGTTTATGCGCATCATGGTTTGATTTATCATAAATGGTAAATCTGAACCATCTTCATTCTTTACATATTCAATATTAAAACCACCATCAAAACGTTCTTTCAAGTTGGCTTTAGTAAAAGAACTAGGACCGTTAAAGGCAGCATTAAAACTTTCAGAATTAATATCTGGTGTTTTTGAGTCTTTAGCCCTCATATTTTGGTCTAACTGAACCCACAAATATTCCAAATAATCTTTAGAGTTATTGTGGTATGTTATTTTTTCATCACCGAAAATCTGACTTTTATTTTCGTCTAAACGAAGATTCATAACATAATCAACTTGTTGTTGTGTATAGGCATGACCAGGAGCACCTGAAGCTGTTCTAGTTTCATTTGGCGTAGCCAAAACATCTTTCATTTGTCTAAATTTGTTCTGGTCTGTGTGACCTTGTTGTCTTTCCTTGGTTTGCTCTTGAGCAAAAACTCCAGAAAAAAGAAATACAAATGATAAGAACAGATAAGCGTGTTTTTTCATAGTTGTTTTTTTATTTGATTTTAGAAAAAAATATGTTTTTTACAACTTTCGTTAGAAGATTGTTATAAAAAGTTATCGAAAATACTAAATTACATAATGAGTATACTAGCTTTTAATCAAATTTTAACAAAGCATTAGGATTTTCAGAAGTAAGAATGACACTTTTATTTTTAGAGTTTATTTTTGTTTTAATAATATTTTGCTGGTCCTTTTGTAAATCGAATAAAGCACGATTTGCAACTTGAAAAGACTCTATACTTTTTATATTTTCAACTTCTAGATAACATTTTACAATATCACCTTCATATTCTTTACCAATAAAATTGAATGTAACAGCTTCATTATTAACAACTAACTCTATGCTGTTTTTCAAATACTTAAACATATAATTATCAACCTGTTCGGGATTATGTTCATCAACAAGCACAATATCTTCATCATAATTTTGCTTAAGCACATTTTCAAAATCATCAATAAATAATCTAGACGTAATCTGAAGAGATTGCTTTTCCTTTATGTAATTAATTTGAGTAACACTTACATAATATTTATGCATCGAGGTGAATGCAAAAAGCGGCAACACTAGAATTAACAAAAAAACTCTTAAAGACTTCATTATTATGATTTAAAGATTACTAAAATACTCCTTTTGGTTTTCAAAAAGCATTCCAAAATGATTATTTTTTTTCAAAATCAATATTATCCAAGTATTGTATATACTTCATTCTAAGAAAAATTAAAACCTTAAAATCAGTTTGGTTTTTACAATGCTTAATAAAATTTTCATCATCAGCACAGAAATAGAAAAAATCCATCTTTAAATCTTCTTTCAAAGGGTTTGAAGCAAAAAAATCTTGGGAGAGTCTTGCTTTTATACTTTGCATTAACTTTTCTCTTTCTTCTATTTCAACTCGGTTTTTAAGTTTTTTTGTTCTGCCGCTAATACCATTAAGGATAGGATTTAATGGAATACCTCCTGTTAATGCTCCAAGTAACATTTTAGGCTTAAATTCTCCTGCTTCACTCAAACGGCGTTCACTTTGCGTGGCAGGTTTACCTGTATAACCAGGAATACCAACATCGTAGAAATTAATTGGTGGACTACCTTCAACATTTTGTATGTCTGATAATAGGTCTCCAGTTAAAACCTTACCCACAATAACTTCGTCTAGTTCATTAATCTGATTATCCAACTGTACTAAAATAGCCTGATTTGAAATCATTTCTTTTGTAACAATAACTTCTTTTAGCTTATGCTGTATGGATGAAAAAGACAAAGTATCATTTAATTTTGCAGTAATTGTAAAACGACCAACCTCGTCAGTAATAGTAAAAACTTGAGCACCCTTATTAATTACATGAATATTTTCTGAATTGGTTTTACTTTTTACACTTCCGAATAATTCTATAGATTGCCCATAAATTGTATTAAAACCAATCAAAATAAATATTAAAAAAAGACGCTTACTCTTTTTCATCTTGACGCTCTAAAAACAATTTACTTTGTTTTACTAAAAATTCTATCAGGTAGATTTTATTTTCTGGCTTAAAAAGCTCCTCTGAAATACCATTGTTTTCAATAAATACTAGAAATTGAGGTAATTTTTCCTCCGGAATATCAAACTGCTCCTTAATATCATTTGAAGTAAAAACATCTAGTAAGCCTTTTGGTTTTTTATACGTATACCCTACAAAAATATCTTTTTGAAGTTTTAACTTTTTTTTTGATTTAATTAGTAAACCAGCAATCTTCAATAAATTAGGCATGTATTTACGGGCATTAGGATTTGTAATAGAAGTAAGATGATCTGAAACAACCGAATTATCAAAGGCTTTATCATCATTATATTCAAAATCCACATCCATATTACCCATGTCAATACTAATAGGTTTTACAGTTTTTACATTTGCAATATCTGTTTCAATATTACCCGTTAATCCAGAAGAAAGTGTAACAGCATCCAGTTGATTTACTTTTTCAATTAATTGAATCTTTAGTTTTTTAGAAGCTATGATGTCGGCATCAATAGTAATACTAACTGTTTGAAATTGTAATGCCGAAATTTGTATTTCATCATTTAAAGCTACCATTAATTTAAATTCTCCATCAACATCTGTAATAGTTCCTTTACTTGACGATTTATTAAATATTGTAACCGCTTCAACATCATTCTTATCCGAAAACAATATGCCTTTAACCTCAACTCTATTAACAGATTGACCAAATATATTCAAAGGCAGCAAAAACAAACCTGCAAATAAAAATACGCTCCTCAAATTAGTTTAATTAGAGTATAAAGAACGTATTTCAAATCTTAAAGAAAACGTAAATAGCTTGTAATGTTTTGTTAAAAGGGCGTTTTAGCAGTTTTGCTTTTAGCTTTGAAGAAACTCAACACTCTTTTTATTTAGAAGCTCCAGAAATTCCATTTCCTTGCCATAGTTAAGTAACGAAAAGTCAAAATCGTCACTTTCAACAAATCTTATAAACTCTTCAACTCTATGCTCTGGAATATTAAAATTATCAACTAAGAATTCTGATCCAAAATAATATTTTATCGATTCAATTGGCACATCAGGCACACCAACTTTCTTTTTATCCTTTACTTCAGACCTAAATAAAGGCAGTAACAATTGGTCTACTACATTAACAATATTTAGTCCATTTACCATTGGTTGGTGTTGTCTATCAATAGTAACGTTATCAACTTCAGTTTTATAATCTTTTTCAAAACCATATTCCTTACTATGCTTAACACCAAAATACAAAGCATCTAACTTGGGTTTAAAAGGTGTAGTAGCTTCCAAATCGGTATCTAAATTCCCAGTCAACCCTTTAGTAAATACAATAACCTCATCTAATTTATTAATCTCTTCAATCAAAAAGAGCTTCATTTTTTTTGATTTAAGAATGTCCTTATTAACCTTAAAACTAATATTTTGATATTGTAAAGCGCTAACTTCAATATTATCATTTAGAGTCACTTTTAATTTAAACTCACCATTATCGTCTGAAATAGTACCCTGATTAGATGAAGTATTAAAAATAGTTATACCAGAGATATCGCTACCTTCAACAATAATTTTACCCGAAACTTCTACTCTAGTCACAGACTGTGACACCGCACTAACCGAATAAACAAACAATAATAGAAGAATAAATTTTTTCATATTTTTTATTTTCAAATTACTACTTTAATTTCTTAATCTAAAGTAAAAGTCATCAATTTTTTTAATGCTAGTAATTAATTAGTTTTATACAAACTTAAATTTATGAAAAATATAATTATCGCTAGTACCTCAACAGTCCACGGAAGCGGGTATTTAGAATATATTTTACCAGAGTTAAAAGTATTTTTCAAAAGCGTCAAAACCATTCTTTTTATTCCCTATGCAAGACCAAGCGGCATCTCGCATAACGATTATACAGCTATAGCAAAAAAAGCTTTCAATAAAATTGATATAAACGTAAAAGGCATTCATGAGTTTGAAAACCCATTAGAAGCCATAAAAAAAGCAGAAGGCATTTTCACAGGCGGTGGCAATACTTTTGTACTAATTTCTCAACTCTATAAAAACAATCTTATTACTACATTAAAAGAAACGGTACAAAACGGCACGCCCTATTTAGGCACAAGTGCCGGGAGTAACATATGCGGTTTAACTATAAAAACTACTAACGATATGCCTATCGTTTACCCACCAAGTTTCAATGCACTTGGGCTGGTTCCTTTCAATATAAACCCCCATTATTTAGATCCCGATACCAACAGCACTCACATGGGCGAAACCCGAGAAACAAGAATTAAAGAATTCCATTGCTACAACACCCAACCCGTTATTGGTCTTAGAGAAGGCAGCTGGTTACACGTTAATAATAACTCCATAATCTTAAAAGGTAAACTAAGCGCCCGTGTTTTTGAATACAACAAACCGCCTTACGAAATCAATTCTAGCACACAGCTAAACCAACTCAACTAAAATAATTTGGGCGTGCCCCTAAAGGGTCGGGCTTTCCGCTACAAGTCCTCGCTCGTACCTCGCTGTGGGCTTTCCACTACTATCCCTCACGCGGGCATATCTGCTAGCAGCAAACATAAAATTAAGGCAAAACTTATCCGCATAAAAAAAGCCTCATATTTCTATGAAGCTTTTGAGCGGGAGACCAGGTTCGAACTGGCGACATTCAGCTTGGAAGGCTGACGCTCTACCAACTGAGCTACTCCCGCCTTTTAATTCCGTTGCAAATATATAAACAGTTTCTGCTTCTACAAGAAAAAATTACAGCTTTTTTAAAAAATGATACCCCAAAATATTAAAGCCTTCGTTATAATAAAATTTATGGGAAGGGTGGTTACTCACATAAGTATTTAGTTCTATGGTCTCTACGTTTTTTTTAGATACATATTTATAAATCCAATCAAAAAAACGTTTACCTAAACCTTGTCCTCTATAACCATCATCAATAAAAACATGATCTGCCTCAACACTTCTTCCAGAATAGTGTCTGGTGCAGTACCACAAGCCACAAACACCAATCAATTTACTTCCATCGTAAATAACAGCACATTCGTAGTTTTGAGTTATCATTTCTGCAAAACGCTCCTTCAGTATAGCTTCAGATACTTTAAAATCATTTAACTTTTGCACCAAAGGTATTACCAAGTTAATATGTTCTTTTTCTATGATTTTAAATTCAATCGCCATAAAATAAGTTTTAAGTGAAGGTAATAATTCTTAAAAATATTTTAAGTTTGAAAAGCATAAAATCAAAATTCATTAAAACTTCAAACTACATAATAAAACAGATAGCATCTAATGAAACACACACTGTAAGGCACCCCATTTTAAGAACTAAAAAACCTATAGAATCATGTGTTTTTGATGGTGATGATCTGGAAACCACAGTACACTTAGGCCTCTTTATTAATAACAGTTTGGTAGGAATAAGTTCTTTTTTTAAAAAATCAAACCCAGCTATTTCTGCAAAAACAGCACAATATCAATTACGAGGAATGGCTGTTTTAAAAACTTTTCAAGGTAAAGGTTTGGGGCATATACTTTTAGAACATGGAGAAAATTTACTAAAAGAAAAGCACATTAAAATATTATGGTGTAACGCCAGAGAAGTAGCCATTAATTTCTATAAGAAAAACAATTACAAAATTATTGGAGAGGCATTCATCATAAAAGATATTGGCTTACACTACACTATGCATAAAAGCCTGTAAGCCTAAATTAAAGCAAGTGACTTAATTAAAAATTTAGTGTCACATTGTTATTACCTAAATTTTTGTAATTTTAGTTACTAATTTTTTTATAATGAGAGGAAGAAATCTAAAATTTAGGCTACTAATTGGAGTTGCTATAGCTCTGTTTTTTGTTTTTAAAAGATGTAGCCAAAGAGAAGAGAACCCATATACAGGCAGGATGCAAACCATATCTATGACTCCTGATAAAGAGATTGCCATAGGTTTACAAAGTGCTCCACAAATGGCTCAACAACATGGGGGTTTACATCCAAATAATCAATATCAAGCATTAGTTGATAATGTTGGAAATAAATTAGTTAACAACAGTATTGCAAGACAAACACCATATAAGTACGAGTTTCACTTGTTAGCAGACCCAAGAACTATTAATGCATTTGCTTTACCTGGAGGTCAAATATTTATAACTCACGCACTTTTTTCAAAATTAGAAAACGAAGACCAGTTAGCTGGTGTTTTAGGACATGAAATTGGACATGTTTTAGGCAGGCACAGTGCAGAACGTATAGCAGAAAGTGAATATTGGCAAGGATTAGCAACAGCAGGCTCTGTTGGTGCAGACATGGGAGGTTTAGTAAGTGGTATTGGCCAACAAACCCTTCTAACTAATGGACGTGATGATGAATTAGAAAGTGACGACTTAGGTGTACGGTTTATGATTAAGGCGGGATATAACCCAGAAGAAATGATTGGTGTTATGGAAATTTTAAAAGCCGCTGCGGGTCCTAATCGTGTACCAGAATTCCAAAGCACACATCCTGACCCCGATAATAGAATTGAAAAAATTGAAGCTGCGATTGAAAAATATCGAAATCAATAAAATAACAAAGCCTCGTTATACGAGGCTTTTTTTGTGAGTGACTAACTCAAATAATTATTTTAATATCATAATTATTTATTTCTTTTTTTAGCTTTTGCGTCAGCCAAGGCTTTTACCAAAATAGTTTCAGCATCCTTCGCACCATGCAATTGTGCATATTTTAAAGCAGTCATTTTTTTATCAGACTTCGCTTTTAAATTAGCACCATGTACAATTAAAAGTTCTAGAATATCTGTTCTGTTAAACTTTGCAGCATACATTAATGGTGTCATTCCGTTAGATTTTGCATTTACATCTGCCCCTCTACTGATTAATTTCTGTACAGTTTCTAAATCTCCTTTAGCGATAGATACACAGAAAGAATTCACTTTAAAAAAAGCTTCAACTTCATAGTTAGCAGTAGTGTTCGTTGGTGTTGCATTTACTGATACAATTGAAAAGCATAATGCGATTGCGGAAATAATGATTGTTTTTTTCATGATGAAAGATTTTAATTTGATTATTGATTTACGTTTTTTGATATACTAAATAGACGATATAAATTTCAATCTGTTACACAAAAAAATATTTATAACACATTTTTAACATTTATTAAACAAATATTAACGAAAACGTTTTCTTTCATAAATACTAACATAATCCCTATTAATTAAGGGTTTTCAGAGTTTTTTTTAGCACCATTTTATTTAAACTTATGTATCTTTGCTTAGTTTAAAATTTTAACAAAAAATGAACAAAAAAGTAATTTTAATGATACTTGATGGATGGGGAAACTCTCCAGATCCTAAAGTTTCAGCTATCGATCATGCCAATACTTCTTTTATAGATTCCCTTTATAAAAATTACCCTTATGCTACCCTCAGAACTGATGGTTTGCATGTTGGATTACCAAAAGGGCAAATGGGAAATAGCGAAGTTGGACATATGAATTTAGGTGCTGGTAGAATTGTTTATCAAGATTTAGCTAAAATTAACCTAGCTATTCAGCAAGATACTTTAAAGGATGAAAAAGTATTAGTTGACGCTTTAAAATATGCTTCAAATAATAATAAAAATGTTCATTTCTTAGGATTATTAAGTAATGGTGGGGTTCATGCTCACACCAGTCATTTAAAAGGGTTTATAGATGCTGCTAATAAAGCTGGGGTAAATTCTTTTATCCATGCTTTTACTGATGGAAGAGATGTAGACCCAAAATCTGGTAAAGGTTACATTGAAGATTTAGAAAGTTACATTAAAAACACTAATGCAAAAATAGCAACTGTAACAGGTAGATATTATGCTATGGATAGAGATAAACGTTGGGAACGTGTTAAACTTGCCTATGATGCAATTGTAAGTGGGGTTGGCACAAAAACAACAAATCTTTCATCGGCCATACAAGAGAATTATAATAACGATGTTACTGATGAGTTTATTAAACCACTAATAGTTACCGATAACAATAATGAACCAGTTTCAAAAATTAAAGAGGATGATGTGGTAATCTTCTTTAATTTTAGAACAGACAGAGGTAGAGAGTTAACAGAAATGTTAAATCAAAGAGACTTCCCTGATTACGGCACTAAAAAATTAAATTTATATTATGTAACTATAACTAATTATAGTGATGCATTTGAAGGTATTAAAGTAATATTCAATAAAGATAATATTACAGAAACATTAGGTGAAGTTTTAGCAAAAAACAAAAAAAAGCAAATTAGAATTGCTGAAACTGAGAAATATCCGCATGTCACATTTTTCTTTTCTGGAGGACAAGAAGTTCCCTTTGAAGGTGAGTCCCGTATTCTTAAAAACTCTCCAAAAGTAGCTACTTATGATTTAAAGCCAGAAATGAGTGCTTATGAACTAACTGATGCCCTGATACCAGAATTAAAAAAAGCAGAAGTTGATTTTGTATGTTTAAACTTTGCAAATGGTGATATGGTAGGACATACAGGTGTTATGGAAGCAGCCATAAAAGCTTGTGAAGCTGTTGATGAATGTGTAAAGAATGTTGTTACTACAGGTTTAAATAATGGATATACAACACTTCTTATTGCGGACCATGGAAATTGTGAAACCATGATTAATCCTGATGGCACACCAAATACGGCGCATACAACAAATCCAGTTCCTATTATCTTAATTGACAACGATCTTACTGAAATAAAAGATGGTGTTTTAGGAGATGTTGCACCTACAATTCTAAAGCTTATGAATGTTGAGCAACCAGAAGCTATGACTCAGCATCCTTTAGTTTAGTTATGATTAAAAAATTAGTGTAACTTTACAATAGATTAATGCCTTAAATTAAATGAATTTTAACGATACACTTATTATTGCTGTAGATTTTGACGGTACTATTGTTGAAGATGCTTACCCGAAAATTGGCAAACCTATTTTATTTGCTTTTGAAACTTTAAAAAAGTTACAAGAAGAAGGACATCGATTAATATTGTGGACCTATAGATGTGGTGATAAACTAGATGAAGCTGTTAAATTTTGTGAAGATAATGGTATTCGTTTTTATGCTGTTAATAAAAGTTTTGCCGAAGAAGAATACACAAATGATATTAGCAGAAAAATAAATGCAGATTTATTTATTGACGATAGAAATATTGGTGGTTTCCCTGGTTGGGGAGAAGTATATCAAATGCTAACAAATTCAGAACCTCCAATACCACAGAAAAAGAAAGGCTTTTTTGGGTTGTTTAAATAAGTTGCGTTTTTAAGTATCTTTGCTCCCCTATTACTATTTTTATGATTATTGTTAAAACAAGAGAGGAAATTGAATTAATGCGCGAAAGTGCATTAATCGTATCTAAAACCTTAGGTGAGTTAGCCAAAGCTATTAAACCAGGAGTTACGACACTTCAATTAGATAAAATTGCTGAAGAATACATTAGAGATCATGGAGCAATTCCAGGTTTTTTGGGGTTATACGACTTTCCTAATACACTATGTATGAGTCCAAATTCTCAAGTAGTACATGGCATCCCTAATGGAGAGCCTCTTGTTGAAGGCGATATTATTTCTATAGACTGTGGTGCTTTAAAAAATGGATTCTATGGTGATCATGCTTACACATTTCCTGTTGGTGAAATTGACCCTGAAACAGAAAAACTACTTCAAGTAACAAAAGAATCTTTATACGTTGGTATCAGAGAATTTAAAGCTAATAATCGTGTTGGCGATGTAGGTTATGCTATTCAAAAATATTGTGAAGCTCATGGTTATGGTGTTGTTAGAGAACTTGTAGGCCACGGATTAGGCAGTAAAATGCATGAAGACCCTGAAATGCCAAATTATGGTAGGCGTGGAAAAGGAAAGAAATTTGTTGAAGGCATGGTGGTTGCCATTGAACCTATGATAAATATGGGTACGCATCGCATCAAACAACATAGAGATGGCTGGACAATTACCACCCAAGACAATAAACCGTCTGCGCATTTTGAACATGATGTTGCTCTACTAGACGGAAAGCCAGAACTACTTTCTACTTTTGCATACATATATGATACTTTGGGTATTGAAAGTGATGAAGAAGATGAGTTTCGTCAAGAAGCTTTAGTGCTTTAATGAAACGTTTTTTCAAACTCATACTAAATACAATTCCAAGACCTTTATTAATAAGGTTAAGTTATATAGCACGTCCTATTTTAGCTTTCTTCTTAAAAGGGAATAAATTTACCGACCCAATTGATGGTAAAAGCTTTAAATCGTTTTTACCTTATGGCTATGGTACACAAAGGAATAATGTATTATCACCTTCAACACTTTCATTGGAAAGACACAGGTTATTGTGGTTGTATCTACAAAATGAAACCCATTTTTTTTCTAAAAAATTAAAAGTTTTACATTTTGCCCCTGAACAAGCATTTTATAAACGTTTTAGAAAGCTAGACAATTTAGATTATGTAACCACAGATTTAAATTCGCCATTAGCCGATGTTAAAGCAGACATTTGTAACCTTCCATTTAAAGATAATGAATTTGATGTTGTCTTTTGTAATCATGTTTTAGAACATATTCCTGATGATACAAAGGCTATGCATGAGTTACATCGTATCCTAAAAGTTGGTGGCTGGGGAATATTTCAAATTCCTCAAGATTTAAATCGAAATACAACTTTTGAAGACAACACGATAACTGATAAAAAAGAACGCGCTAAAATTTTTGGTCAATACGATCATGTTCGCATTTATGGACGAGATTATTTTGATAAGCTTCGCAGTATAGGTTTTAAAGTTGAACAAGTAGATTATACAAACACACTTTCATCAGAAGAAATAGAAAAATATTGCTTAGCAAAAGGTGAAATTATTCCTGTGGTTTACAAATAATCAACTTTCAGGAAAACCGTTTAAAGCTAAAGTTTCAAATTCTTTATTTTCATTTTCAAAAATTAAGAACACTTTCAATTCAGGATGCCTCTTTAAAAAAGTCTTTATTCTATCAACCCCCATAGATTTGAATGCTGTAGCATATGCATCAGCAGTCATACAATCATTTGCAATAACTGAAATACTTAATAAGTTCGTTTTACTAGGGTAACCTGTTTCAGTATTAATTATATGTGCGTAACGATTCCCATTTTCATCAATTTTAAACTTTCTATAAGTACCAGATGTGGCCATTGCTTCATCTTTCAATGATATTGCTTTTAATATAGACTTTCCTCCTTCAAAATTAGGTTCTTCAACCCCTACTTTCCATTTACTTTGTTTCTCAGCATTTATCCCTTTAACCCTTATTTCTCCACCAATTTCAACTAAATAATCACTAATATTTTTATTTTCTAAAAATTCACCAATTACATCTACACCATACCCTTTTGCTATGGCATTAAACTCCAAATATACGTTTGGGTTAGATTTTCTTATCGTATTCTCATGTCTATACGTTTTATCAAACCCCACATATTGCATTAAGCTATCAATTTTCAAACTATCAACAACTTCAATAGTATGTTCTGCACCAAATTTCCATGCATTAACAACGTTTCCTATAGTAGGATCAAATGCACCCTCTGTTTGACCAAAAACATCTTTAGAAGCATCGTAAACCCTTATAAAGTGTTCGTCTATTTTGAAGGATTCGTTTCGATTAAGTTTAGAAATATCTGAATCATATTGATAAGTTGACATGGACTTATTAATATCACCAAACAAGCTATCAAACTCCTTTTGAAAATTTTCATCCGAATCATAAATAATAGAATAGCTAGTTCCGAAAACTGTTCCAGAAATTTTTGTGTTTTTGTGTTCCCGCTTACAAGAAAATAAAGCAACAACGGAACATAATACTATTAAAATTCTCATAAAACAAAAGCAGTTTCTAATTCAAATTAGTTTCTAAAACTTGAATACCATTGTATTCTAACAAATAATCTTGATCTAAATAAATAGGTTCTTTTTCACCTTCAGTACTCCCTATACCAACTCCAGCATATAAAACCTTTGCATCTTTATCTCTTGCATGCTTTTTAAAAGATTCCATCCAAACCACATCATAATTATTTGGGTTTTCTGGCAGAATTACGGCTCGAACAATAACAAAATAATACTGTTTGTTTTTATCCATGCATACAAACTGCGGATGTTTTTTTAACTTACTATTTACAGCTATAAACTCAAACCCACGTTGCTCCAAATCTTTACCAACATGATTCATTGCAAGGTTATGTAATTCTTGTTCGGTTAATGGTTTACTCATACTGCAAAAATACTATAAAACAAGAACTGATGATGACATTTTAAAATTGTTTCGATGAGAAGGTATAAACACATGCTAATATGATATAAATTAATAAAACTTTATGAAAAAAATTAAGTAAAAGTAGATAACCGAAAAATTAATCCTTTGGCAGTGAAGTATTTGTTGTAAAATGAAATAATTGTATATTTCCTCTAGCTATTAATTCATGAGGAAATCAGTACAATATTCTAATCAATCAGAGCTTGTTAACGCTATAAAATCAAACGATTCTAGCGTAATAAAAAAGTTTTATACAGAGAATTATAAAAAAGTTGAACTTTTAATTCTTAAAAACAGTGGCTCTATTGAATACGCTAAAGATATTTATCAAGATGCTTTTATTACGGTTTGGACCCATATAAAAAACGATAAATTTACACCAAAGAATGAAACAGCTTTACAAGGGTATCTTTATACAATATCAAAAAACAAATGGATGGATGTTTTAAGATCTAAATCTTTTAAAAATTCTAAGCTATTAAATTATGAAATTTTAGACTTTATAGAGAATGAAGATAACGAAAACGCTGATTTAAAAAACAATAAACTAAAATTAACCATGTTAGCCTTTAAAAATTTAGGGCAACCATGTAAAGAATTATTAAACACATTTTATTTTGAAAAAAAGTCTTTAAAAGAAATTGCTTCAAAATTAAAAATAGAAGAAACCACAGCGCGCAATAAAAAATACAGATGTATGGAAAAACTACGTGCTATGGTTTTAGCCTCAAAATAATTTCAAATTGAAAAATAATAGCAACGACATATCACAAGAATTATTAGAAATCATAGAAAGCTATATAAATGGCTCTATGAATACTAGGGAATTGAATGATTTTAATCAACTTCTCGAGCTTGATGATGAGTTTAAAACAAAAGTTGAAGATGTTAAAACGATGCTTTTAGGGATAGAAAATCAATCGCTAAAAGAGCAACTTGATGAAATTCATAAGGACATCCCTAAAACTAAGGTTAAAAAATCTAAAGATAAAAAAGTAAGGTATTTATATTACAGTAAATTTGCTGCTGCAGCGGCATTAATTATAGCTGTAGGTAGTATTTGGTTTTTTAGCACACCACAAAATGAAAAACTTTATTCCAAACATTTTAAACCAGACCCAGGATTACCAACTACCATGAGTAGCACCAATAATTTTGATTTTTACGATGGCATGGTAAAATATAAGCATGGTGATTATGACATCGCAATTGATAAATGGAAAACTTTGAATGAAAATAGCCCTGAAAACGACACAATAAACTACTTTTTGGGTGTTGCATTTTTAGCTAATAAAAATGTACCTGAAGCTATTCCGTACTTAGAAAATGCTGCTGAAGCTGAAGACAACTTTGCTTTTTTAAACGACACTTACTATTATTTAGGTTTGGCTTACATGAAAGAAGGAAATATTGAGTTAGCAAAAAAGAATCTCGAATTAAGTAATACCAAAAAGAGTGAGGAAATTTTATTAAAACTCACAAACTAAAATGTTTATTGCTAAAAAGCACATCAAAAACTTATTTTTCTCACTTCTAGTGCTGATAAGTACCTCTGCCGCAGCACAAAACAAGTCTATTTCTGATATATCATACATCAAAAAGCTTTTAAAACAAGATTCTACCAATAAAGCTAAAACTGAATTAAGCAAACAAATAGATTTTTTTATATCTCAAAAAAACTATGATACTCTAGTAGATTATTTGAGTGTAATGGGTAATATAAAGTCTCAAAAAAGAGAGTTTAACGAAACAGTAAAAGTTGCTGAAGATATAGTTACGTTTATAAAAGAATCTGAAAACCCTGAGACTATAAAAGAAGCACTATTGGGGCTTTCAAATTTATTTTTCAATGCAAGAGATTTCACAAGAAATTATAAAACAAATATAGAAGCACTAGAATACGCTAAAAAAATTAAGCCCGAAAAGGCTTCAGACTTGTCAAAAATTGAATATAATTTAGGAACAATAGCTATAAACCTAAATAATTTACAACTTGCAAAAGAACATCTTTTTCAATCAAAAAAAATATTAGAAACGAATCCTGATATTGAAAAAGAACAGTTTTATCTCACCTATAACTCATTAGGAAGAATAAAAGCATCCTTATTAGAACTAGATAGTTCTTCGTTTTACTATAATAAATCTCTGAAGATTTTGAATAATATGGGAGATACACCCATCAATAAATATTACCGTGCTGCAATAGTAAAACAAAATATTGCTCTTAATTTATTTAATTCGGGGAAAATTGAAGCATCTATAAAAACAGGAAAAGAAGCGGTATTAAAATTTCAAGAATTCTTAAACACCTCTGATAACGAAGCAAAAAAGATTCGTGCAAGAAGGTTTCGTTTGTCTGCAATAGATAATTTAGGTGGTTTTTATTCTGGTATTGGAGACAATAAAAGCGCAGTAGATGTTTTAACATACTCATACAATGAAAAACTAAAAGTGTTTAGTGAAGACGATCCTAACGTTATAATATCTACATTAATTTTAGGTCATGTAAATCTTATTGCAAAAAACTTTGAAGATGCTGGAACATTTATTGATAAGGGGTTAAAACACATAAAAAAAACACCTTATTATGAGGATTATGCTCTTATGTTAAGAGCATCAGTACATGACAATACAGGCGATGTAGAAAGTGCAAAAAGGACTTACGAAAAGAGTGAAGCCATTTACAGAAAACAAAGCCCAAATAGCTACCCATTTAACTTTTTGGAAGCCATACTAGAAATGTCTAATTTCTATGCTAAAAATGGTTTCAAGGAAAAAGCTATTGGCTTAGCAACCGAGAGTTATAATCATACCTCTAAAAGTGATTTTAATAACCCCACAACCAAATTTCAACATACTGAAAATTTAGCTTCGATTCATTACACTGTTGGGAATTACAACGACGCATTAAAATATAGTAACGAAGCACTTGCTATGAATTTAAAGATGGATGGCGTATTAGATTCAATTAAACATAATATTAGAAAACCAAGAACACTTTATATTAATGCTAAATCTAAATACGAATTAAACACTTCAAAAAACTCAGAATTCCTTAATGGTTTACTATCACAAATTAAGAGTGGCATTCAAATATTAGAACAAAGAAAAACGGTTGTTAATTCATCCGAAGACGTTTCGTCATTCATCTCTGAAAACAATGAACTTTTTGGTTTTGCAAAACAAATATGCTTAGACCTATATAAATTAACTAATCAAGAGTATTATTTGAATGAGCTAATATCTATTCATGAATCTAGTATTTATAATAGAATACGATCTCAACTGAATATTAGAACCAATATTGCATTTGCAGATATTCCCTTAAAAGCTACAAAAAGAGAAATTTTATTAAAAAAGAATTTAGAAAACGTACTAAATGATTCAAATGAAAATACGATTGAATCTTTTTTTAGTGCCAGAAATGACTGGAATACATTTCTCGATTCTTTAAAAACAGCATATCCAAAATATTACAAAATGCGTTATGCTTCCATAGAAGTACCGCTAGACAACCTAAAGAAAAATATACCCGAAAACACATCTATTGTACGATATATATTCATTAACAATACATTATACGCTTCAGTAATTGACAATCAAAAAAAACATCTTATTGAGGTTAACCAAGAGAATATTGGAGAGATCATCAATCAACTATCTGATCATCAACTAGATTTTAATAAAACCAGTACTTCATTACATCAACTATATCAACAAATTTGGAAACCTCTTGAAAATCATATCTCAACTGAAAATATAATTATTATTCCAGACGGTGTATTATTTAACTTAAGTTTTGAAAGCTTAACACCAGTCAAAAATTCATCTTTTGAAGATTTAGCTACTAACAGTTTACTTTCAAAACACGCTATCTCATATAACTATAGTCTGTTACTTTTAAATCAAGAGAGAAAAACTGTTAATTATCAAAAAAACTTTATTGCCTTTGCTCCTGAGTTTAATGATACAATGAAGCAGGATTACAAGGTTGCTATTGAAGATTCTGTCTCGATTGACAAAACCTATCTTACACTACTTCCTCAACCATTCAGTGTTGATTTAGCAAAAGAATATTCAAAAGTTTTTAATGGCGATTTTTTTGTTAATGAAAATGCTTCAAAACAAATTTTTAAAAATGAAGCTAACGAACATAAGATAATACATATAGGCACACACGCTGAATCTAACAACGTGTCTCCAGAATTATCTCGACTCATTTTTGCAAAGAGTAGTGAAACAGAAGATAACTCTTTGTACACTTTTGAGATTTATAACGAAAACTTAAACTCTAACTTAGCCATATTAACGGCTTGCGAAACAGGTAAACCAACATATCAATCTGGTGAAGGGATGATTTCTTTAGCACATGCATTTAATTACGCTGGAAGTGAAAGCATACTTACAAGCCTATGGAAAATAGATGAAAAAGCCAGTTCTGAAATAATTGAATTGTTTTATAAAAACATAAAAAATGGATTACCAAAAGACAAAGCATTACAGCAAGCTAAGTTAAATTACATTAAAAATGCTGAAGGTAGAACTATTACACCTCAATATTGGTCTGGTTTAGTTTTAATTGGAGACACATCCCCTATTGATTTAACTTCTTCTTCATCTACTACTATCTGGTATATTTTGAGTGCCTTATTACTCATTTTTGCAACTATATATTTGATAAAATCCTCCAAAAAATAAAAAAGCTACCATTTAAAATGGTAGCCTTCTTCTTTGATTAGTTTTCTTTAATAGCAACTAATTTGAAACCATTATGCGTTTTGTTGTTGTAGCATTTAAATTATCATCTTCAATTTTAAATAAATAAATACCAGTAGGCATTTCTCTTACACTAATTCTAAGCTCGTTAGATTCGAAAGTTGAAGCTTTTACAACTTGTCCTAATTGGTTTATTAATTGCCAATTACCTTTACTTATTAAATTAGATTTAATGTTTAAAACACTATTAACAGGATTAGGATATATTGCAATATCTTCTAAAATATTTTTAGTAGTTGAAAGTACTGCATTTGGGCCATTTAAATACACAGAGTTATTGTGACAAACAACATCAAAAGTATAGGGTGTGCCATTAAAACTTGCAGTTACTTGACTAGGAAGATTACAGTTGTAAATCTCATTGGATTTTATAATCTCAAAACTTGCATCATTAGCAGGTAAGTATCCTAAAGTTACATTAATTTCTCCCTCTAAAGCAGCATTATTTGTAACCGAAACTTGGTCGTATTGTGTACCTGCATTTGGTCCATCAATTTCTATTTCAAAAGTAGCAGTATCAGATGTTACTAAATCGCCAACTACCGTTAAAATACCTGGAGAACTTCCTGGTGCAATTTCACCTTCCATAACAAAATTACTAGGAAAAGCGATACTCCCACTACCACCATAGCTTCCTATCCAATCCAAATATTCTCCAGTAGTTAAATTTTCATTAAAAGCTAATGTACCAGATTCACTAATTACATCGCCATAGTTAATAAATGTAGTAAGGTTAACAGACGATGTTCCGCTTCCAGATGTTTTTTTCAAAGCACTTATTACACTAACAGTTAATTCGTGTTGGGTTCCACTGGTATAACCAACTGTAATGTTATCACCATTAATATTATAACTATTTTCATTAAAAACTCTTACAGTACCATTATTAATATTTAAATTTCCTCCGTTATGGTTAATATCTTCAAAGAATGTCCATAAATACAAATCTGTATCCATTTCTTTAGTACCTGGGCCATCTAAATTTATATTTCCATAACCATTTATTCCCGATTGATCATTAGGATCATTACTATAAATTTTTCCAGCCCTCCATGAGAATGTGGCTCCTTTTTTCACATAAATAAATTTATCTAATAATAAATCACCATTAATTTCCAGAGTACTATCAGCTCCTAAAATAATATTTGCAACAGCTGTAATACCTGAACCATTAGTAGACACAAAATCACCTCCAGGCAAATTAATAACAACCCTTGAGTCTGCAGCTGGAATACCATTAGGATCCCAATTGGCTGGATTACTCCACATACCATCGCCTCCTTCACCATCCCAAGCAATAGAAGTAGTGTAATTAATATCTAAAACCTCATAATACAAACCATCCGACTCACATTGTGCAGTTAATATAGTATCAAAATCAAAACTAGAATTTAAATAAGAGTCTGGTGAAGGACAAGACCCTTGAAAACCATTTATAATTTGAAAAGTATCTCCTATTTGTGGTGCATAACCTGAAAAACTTAAGTTAACAGTTCCATTAAAATAAAAATTACCTTCACAAGTTACCTCATTAAATAAATCAATGTCTTGTACAACAACTTCAAATGTACTTGTTACATCCACGATAAAATCCCCGTAAAGATAAAAATCTCCTTGCGTAAAAAGTTGAGCCCCATTTCTCAACTCCAAACTCCCATATTCCTGATCTAAAGGAATAGACCCAAGTCCGTTAAAATACACGAAGAAGCCATCAATTAAAATATCGTCTCCAGATTCCGGAACTCCTGGTAATGATGGGTCTCCACCTCTACGCCAGTTTTCAGGGTCTTCCCATTCATCAGTTCCGGCATCGCCTGTAAAAACTACCTGATTAAAGTCTTGTGCAATTAAAGTTGTAAATGTGAATGCAAAACACATTGTAAATAATAAAATTCGTTTCATAATTAATAGCTTTATATGTTTATATATAACTACATCGAAACAAAAGAAGAAAGTGAGCAGGAAAAATCTTATATTATTGATAAAATAACGTTTTTTTAGCTGTAACGTTTGCTTTTTTCGGCGTATGGTATTCTAAGTTACCTATGCTTTTAATTATACAGGAATAAAACTTACAAGAAAATTATTCTTAAATACTACTAAATCTATCGCTTATGGTTTTACACATAGTACAAAACACTTATTTAAATCGAACAAATTTAGAACTATTAAACGTATAATTTGAAACAGGTATCTCAATATCCTTTTTTAAATGATACCAAGGTGATATTTTAGAATCTTCAAGATTTTTAACCAAGTGAACACTTTGCGCTGGGGTATTTCCTTGAAAAAGAAGATAAATTTTATCTCCTTGAGTATTTATTGCTTCATCACAAATCATAACGATATGTCCTGGTGAACCACCTTTAATTAGCATATCTCCAATTTTTAAATCTTTAGCTGAATTTACTTTTGGTAACTCATTAAACAATGATAAAGTTCCAGAATACATATAAATTAAATTCAGATATTTATAAAAGTTTTCTTTTGAATGATTTTTAGTTGCTGTTTTATGAAAAGACACTTTGTTACCGTTTATTTTAGGTCTATAGCCTTCAGCATATTTTTTCCAAGAACAATAATGACCACTAGTAAAATTGAATCCTATTTCATCTTTTCTTTTATTATCCCAAAGGTATTCACTTCTAATTCTAATTAAAGCATCAGCACATTGTTGTAAACCATTTTTAGGTACTGGAATCTCTAATATACCAATATGACCACCTTGCCAGAAATATTCGGTATCATCATAATTTATAATCTTACTTCCAAAAGGTTTCAATTTGTAATTACGCAAATATTCTTGGAAAGAACCTTTTGGATACTCTATTCTTTTATACCCTTTAGGGATAATCACTCTAGATTTTATAGTAATACTATCCTTATTTATTAAACTAGGCGTATCGATAACTGAAGCGATAGTTTTAATGGCTTGCTTTGTTGGCTTAAACTGGAAGAACAGAGCAGCCAGCAAGATAACAATAAGGCTTATTCTAAGGATATTTTTCATAACTGACTAACGCGTAAAAAAGATAACTTCGTACTTACTTAAGAAAAATTTAAGAGTAATTTCACTTAAGAAATTGAAAAATTTAGTAATTTAAAGTAAAATTTGGCTTATGAAAACCACAAAACGACTTGAATCTGCAATTCATAAATTATACACCGCTTTTCATAACAATACTTTAAATCCAGAATGTTGTAAGCAATGTGCAGTTGGAAATATATTAGACCAAACAGACAGTTGGAAGCATTTATCTGATAATCATGGTGATTTAATTTTAAATTATGTTGGAAAAGTACATCAATCTTTTGGAAGAAAATTTAACGGTTATTCACCTTTAGAACTGCTAAAAATTGAACATACTTTTCTTAAAGCATGTGGCTATGAATTACCGCTTCATTATAAAAACAACAAACCTAGAAACCCAACTGACAAAGATTTGTTATTTGAAGGTTTATCGGTAGTAATCTCACTTTTATGTGAGATAGACGGTGTTAAAAATGTCATGGATTATACCAAACTATTTGAAATTGAGAATGACAAACCAAAATATGTTTTAAGTTAAATATACTAATATGATATCATAAAAAAACCAACTCAATTGAGTTGGTTTTTAGTTTTATATGGATACTGAAATAAGTTCAGTATATCACTCTTCTTATTTATCCTCCAAAGTCATCAAATCTAATGTGCTCATCTGGGATTCCAAAATCTTCTCCCATTTTCTGAACCGCTTTATTCATTAATGGTGGTCCACAGAAATACAATTCTATATCTTCAGGAGATTCGTGCTTACTTAAGTAATTATCAATTACACAATTGTGGATAAAGCCAACAAAACCATCACCAGGAGCATCTAAATCTTCTTTTACTTTCCAATTATCTTCTTCTAAAGGCTCAGATAAAGCTAAGTAAAATTTAAAGTTAGGGAAGTTCTTTTCTAAATCATAGAAATGATCTAAGTAGAACAACTCACGTTTAGAACGTCCACCGTACCAATACGTAACCTTTCTACCTGTTTTTAATGTTTTGAATAGGTGATATAAATGTGAACGCATTGGTGCCATTCCTGCTCCACCTCCTACATAAAGCATTTCACTATCAGACTCGTTGATAAAGAATTCACCGTAAGGTCCTGAAATCGTTACTTTATCTCCAGGTTTCTGTGCAAATATATATGATGATGCTACACCAGGGTTAACATCCATCCATCCATTTTTGGAACGATCCCATGGTGGTGTTGCAATACGAACGTTTAACATAATTTCACGCCCTTCAGCTGGATAAGAAGCCATAGAGTAAGCTCTTTCTACAGTTTCAGTATTCTTCATTACTAATGGCCAAAGACCAAATTTATCCCATTCTGCCTGAAACTTATCTGGTGTTTCATGCTCTTCTGGGTGAGCTGTAATATCAATATCGGCGTATTTAATTTCACATTCTGGAATTTCAATTTGAATATATCCACCTGCTTTATAGCCCATATCTTCAGGAATTTCAACAACAAATTCCTTAATAAATGATGCAACGTTATAATTACGTACCACAGTAGCTTCCCATTTTTTAATACCAAACACCTCTTCAGGTATAGTAATATCCATGTCTTGTTTAACTTTTACCTGACAAGCTAAACGTGCTCCGTGTTGTAATTCTTTTCTTGAAAAATGAGGCGTTTCAGTAGGAAGCGCTTCACCACCTCCAGAGTTTACATGACATTCACATTGAATACATGTTCCTCCACCACCACATGCAGATGGTAAGAAAATTTTATTTCCACCTAAAGTAGACAATAATGTTCCACCAGAGGCTACTTCAATTTCTTTTTCTCCATTAATGGTAATCTTTACTGGACCAGATGGTGATAACTTTTGTTTTACAAAAAGTAATAAGCTTACAAGTAGCAACGTAATTAATAAAAACGCTGCAACTGTTGCTATAACTGTTCCTGTTGTTCCTGCTGCTAAAATCATCATACTAGTCTATAGTTTTAGTGTTTTCAGCTAATTCTTTAGCTTTTTCAGTTTCAATTTTTATATCTTCTAATGCGGTTTCAGTTGCTGGTTTTTCTTCCTCATCTCCACCAGTAAGCATTCCTCCAAAACTCAAAAACCCTATTCCCATTAATCCTGTTATAATAAATGTAATACCCAGACCTCTTAAAGGTGCTGGCACATTACTATATCTTATTTTCTCTCGAATAGCTGCAATAGCTAAAATGGCTAAAAACCACCCTATACCTGAAGAAACACCATAGTTAAATGCTAAACCTAATGTTTCAATTTCACGAGCTTGCATAAATAAAGACCCTCCTAAAATTGCACAGTTAACTGCAATAAGTGGTAAAAAGATACCAAGCGAGTTATATAATGAAGGTGAAAATTTTTCAACTACTATTTCAACAAGCTGTACCATAGTTGCTATGGTTGCAATAAACATGATGAATGATAAGAAACTTAAATCGTAATCTACAAATTCCTCCCCTAACCAAGATAAAGCTCCTGGTTGTAATAAATATTGATCTAATAACCAGTTTAAAGGTACTGTTATAGCCAATACAAATATTACCGCTGCTCCAAGTCCTACAGCTGTTGCAACTTTCTTAGAAACGGCTAGGTAAGAGCACATCCCTAAGAATACTGCAAATACCATATTATCAACAAAAATTGATTTGAAAAATAATTCTAAATGTTCCATATTTTTTATTTTGATGAAATCCTGAAATAAATTCAGGATAACCAGTCAATTTAATCTTCTATTAATGCTTTATTTCTACTACGTTGTACCCAAATAATTAATCCCACAACAATCAAAGCCATTGGAGGCATCAACATAAATCCGTTATTTTCATAACCTATAGAATACACACCTGTCTTCTCAATTGGGTCACCTAATACTGGAATTCCAAAAAGGGTACCAGAACCTAGTAGTTCTCTAAAAAAACCAACTATTAATAAAATTACTGCGTATCCAGCAGCATTACCAATACCATCCAAAAATGATTTCCATGGACCATTACCTAAAGCAAAAGCTTCAAAACGCCCCATAATAATACAGTTTGTAATAATTAAACCTACAAATACTGCTAGCGTCTTACTTAACTCATAAGCAAAAGCTTTTAATACCTGATCAACAATAATTACTAATGAAGCAACTACAATAAGTTGCACAATAATTCTAATTTTTGAAGGAATGATATTTCTCATTAAAGAAATAACAACATTACCAATACCTAAAACAAAGAGTACCGCAATACCCATAACTAGAGAAGCCTTTAATTCTGCAGTAATTGCTAAAGCAGAACAAATACCTAATACTTGAATAGTAATTGGGTTGTTATCAGCTAACGGGTCTGTGATTAACTTTGCGTCTTTTTTTGAAAGTAGTCCCATATTATTTTAACGTTTTAAAGTAAGGTAAATATAATTTCAAATCTTTCTTAATCATGGCAGTAACGCCATCACCAGTAATAGTTGCTCCGGCTAAAGCATCAACTTCATGATCATCTTTTATTTCATTTTTAGGATCTGCATTTCCTTTAGCAACCGTAATACCTTTAAATACTCCTGCTTCAGTTAGTAAACGTTCACCATAAAAATCATCCATAAAATAGCGTTGCTTAATATTTGCACCTAAACCAGGTGTTTCTCCAGCATGATCGAAAAATGTTCCTTGCACAACCATATTCTTATCTAAAGCAACATAGCCCCAAATAGCATCCCATAGACCTTTACCTCTTATAGGTGCTATATAAAAAGTTTCACCATCTTTTTCACCAACAAATAAAGGTAATCTTCTAGTTCCTCCATTTTTAGCTTTAGCTTGTTCTTTCTTAATATCTATTAAATAAGCTTCTTCATCTTCTTTTACATCACTACCTTCAATTACTAATTGTTTTTTGATGTATTTAGAAAATTCATCAGCCACAACATCTGTTCCTACAAAAGTTATATCTCCTGTTCCTTCATTACCATTTACTCCCATAGCATATAGAATGTTTTGCTGCTTTTCCATACGCTTATTTTCATCTATACTAGGTCTTAATGACGATGCTGTAAATGCCAATAGAGAACCTACAACTAATACCATCGCTACTGCGAAAATTATAGTATATGAATTTTTATCTGTGTTAACTGCCATAATTATGCTGTTTTAACTTTTAAACGTTTCATTCTTCGCTTAACATTACCTTGAACCACATAGTGATCAATTGTTGGTGCAAATACATTCATCAACAAAATAGCTAAGAATACACCTTCTGGATAAGCTGGATTAAACACACGAATCATAATTGAAATAAAACCTATTAAAAATCCATAAATCCATTTCCCTTTATTGGTCTGTGAAGCAGTTACTGGATCTGTGGCCATATAAACCGCTCCGAATAAAATACTACCAATAATTAAGTGCTGCCAAAAAGGTACACTCATCAATCCATAAAATTTACTAGATTCTCCTATCCAACCTGCATCTACAACACCATTAAATATAAGCCCCATAGTTAGTGCACCTATTAGTGTTGAAATAATAATTCTCCAACTTCCTACTTTAGTAAAAATTAAAAATAAAGCACCAATTATTATTAGAAATTTAGACGTTTCTCCAACGGAACCAGGTATTATTCCCCAAAACATATCCAAATAGCTGTAATCAACAGGATTATTTGCAGCATAAGTACCTAAAATTGTTTCTCCTGAGATAGCATCTAAATTAGCTCCAGCTGCAATAGCTTGATCTCTTTCTACAGCGCCATGAACCCAAACCTTATCTCCAGACATCCATGTAGGATATGCAAAGAATAGAAAAGCTCTGATTGTTAGTGCTGGATTTAAAATATTCATTCCTGTTCCACCAAACACCTCTTTTCCGATTACAACACCAAAAATTACAGCAACGGCTAACATCCATAATGGAATATCAACAGGAACAATTAGTGGTACAAGCATACCTGTTACCAAGTATCCCTCCTCTACTTCATGTCCTTTAATAATAGCGAATACAAACTCTACAGCTAAACCTACACCGTAGGATACAACTATTAATGGCAAGACTTTCCAAAGACCAATAACAAGGTTATCCCAAGTCCAAAATGAAGCTCCTAAAAACCCATCAGCAGACTCTATTAATCCCTGAGCCAAATAATGTTGATAACCAGCATTAAACATACCAAATATTAAACAAGGTACTAAAGCCATTATCACCGTATTCATGGTACGCTTTAAATCGTCGGCTGCCTTAATATGAGTACCGTTATGAGTGGTCTCGTTAGGCATATATAAGAATGTAAAAAGGGCATTAAATCCTGGCAACCACTTTTTATTCTTATTTTTTTCTTTAAAATTGTGTAAATTTTCTTTTAAACCCATCTTGTAATATTTTTCATTTCACTTTCAGTGAATAAAATGATATTTTTCATTTCGTTCCTCAATGAATAATTATCCAATTTCTTTAAGCATTAAGTCTAAACCTTCTCTTATAATTTTTTGATGTGGCTGTTTAGAAACACATACAAATTCTGTTAATGCAAAATCTTCAGGAGCAACTTCGTACATTCCTAAAGCTTCCATCTCATCTAAATCTTTGTACATACAAGCCTTTAAGATTTGCATTGGATAAATATCCAGAGGAAAAACCTCCTCGTAAGTCCCTGTGGTTACAAATGCTCTGTGCTCACCGTTTGTATTGGTATTTAAATCATATTTTTTCTTGGGATTCAACCATGAAAACGTTAAAGCTCTAGAGGTAGATATTTTATTAAAAACTGGTTTATTCCAACCAAAAAATTCGTAATCATCGCCTTCAGGAATTACAGAAACTACATTGCTGTAGTAATCTAAACTTCCATCTGGATTTATTTGTTTACCAGACAATACGTTACCAGAAATAACACGATCGTTACCATCTTTAGCAACACCCTTATCATAAATTATAGTAGAAATTTCACTTCCTACAAGAGTTTTAAAATATCTTGGTTTTTCAACTGAAGATCCAACTAAAGCAACAATACGCTCTGCATTAAATTTACCTGTTAAAAGTAATTCTCCAATAATAACTAAATCTTGCGCATTAACTGTCCAAACAACTTCGCCTTTGTTTACTGGGTCAATTTTATTAATTAAAGTACCTACATTTCCTGATGGATGGGGTCCTGAAACTTTATGTAAACTAACTCCAGACAATCCAGCCAATGGTGAATTAGAATCTTTACCAACAGAAATATGTACTTTACCTTCAGTCAATTTACTTAAAGCTGAAACAGCAGCTTGCAATTCAGCCTCTTTACCTTGTAAAGTAAAATCTAAATCAGCTGCCAATGGCGCACTAGCATATCCTGAGATAAATATCGCTTTTGGCGAACTATTCGGATTTGCAATCACATCATACGGACGTTGCTTAATAAATGCCCAACAGCCTGAAGCTAGTAAATGTGCTTTTAAAGCTTCTGGTTTTGAAGCATCTACATCAAACTTCCCAAAATCTTCAAAAGTTTGCGTTTTATCAGCTTCTATTTTAATGGCATCAATGCGTCTTCTAGGACCACGCAATACCTCAACTACTTTTCCTGAAACTGGGGATACAAATTTCATATCCTCAACATCTTTATTGTAAAAAACTGTACCACCAGCTTTCACTGTAGTCCCTTCTTTTGCAACAAGTTTTGGTATTATTCCGTGAAAATCTTCTGGTCTTAAGGTGTTGTAGTTGCTGATAATCGCTTGTTCAACGGTTTTTTCAGCTTCACCCTTAAGTTTAATGTCCAGACCTTTTTTAATACGAATGTCGTTTGACATATTTATTTAATTGAAATTAGTTGTCTAAAAATCGGTGCAAAAATACGAATTAATACTAATATATTTTTTAAATTATGACATCTTTTTTATTTATAATCATTATAAACAATATATATAATTTTTAGGTATGAATTTTGATTACCTTTGTTTATATTCAATCATATGAGCTCAAAACATATATTATATCTTCTACTATTTTTAACAATTTCTGTCTATTCGCAAGTAGAAGAAGTTAACCCACCAGATTATATCAAATCTATAACATTTAAGAGTACCAGTAGTGATTTAGGCGAGCTACCTATTATGAAGTTAGGAGAACCTTTTTACATAGAATTTGATGCTTTAGTTACAGATGAGCCTGATTTTTATTATAAAATTGAACATTACGATTACGATTGGAAAGAGTCCATTCTTGTAAAGCCAGAATTCCTTTCAGGGGTAGATAATTTTAGAATTCAAGACTACACGAATTCATTTAATACCTTTCAAATGTATTCGCATTACAAATTGTCAATTCCTAATCAGCAAACCAAGAGTTTAAAAGTTTCTGGCAACTATATCATCTCCTTTTACGATACAGATGGAGAATTAGTGTTTTCAAGAAAATTCATGATATATGAAGATATTGTAACACCAGGAATCAGTATTAAAAGATCCCGAGATGTTAACACGATTGATTACATGCAAACGGTTGATATCGAAATTTCTTCTGGACCTCAAATAAATAATCCGCTTCAAACGGTAAAAGCTTTAATTATTCAAAATAGAAATTTGCATACCGCCATTTACAATTTAAAACCTCAATACACAGTTGGCAACAAGCTTATATACCGCTATGTAAAAGAAACTGCTTTCCCTGGCGGAAATGAGTATTTATTTTTTGAAACTAAAGATGTTAGAGCAGCAACCATGCGCGTACAAGCTATTGCACTAGAAGATATTTATCACTCTTACCTGTTTACCGATGTATCAAGAGCCAACTTACCTTATACTTACAACCCAGATATAAATGGACAATTCAAGATTGTAGCTATTGATAGAGATGACGTATCTATTGAAGCTGACTATGTTCAAGTTCATTTCTCGCTTCAATTTCCAGAATTAACAAACGGTGAAAACATTTATGTGTATGGTAATTACAATAATTATGCTCTAGAAGACTATAACAAAATGACCTTTAACAGTCAAAGAAATCTATATGAGACAGATATGAAACTCAAACAAGGCTTCTATAATTACAAATATGTTGTTGTTGAAAAAAACGGAACCCTTAAAGAAGGTGCCATAAGTGGTGATTTTTGGCAAACTGAAAACAACTATAAAGTCTTAGTGTATTATCGTGATTTAGGCACACGTTACGATAGAATAATTGGATTTAATGAAGTATCATCCATAAATATTTCAAACTAAAGCTCAAAACCTCATAATAATATCAACCCAAACTAGCTATTCAGCAATTGTTATAGGCTAAAAATGCATTTCATCTAATTTTTACATCAAAGACGTTAAAATTTACGTTAACCACTTAATATTTATTATTTTAGCACACGCAAACACTTGTACATCAATGGTTCAACAGGTTACTAAAGGCATAAAAATTTCGGTAGAAACTAATTTCGAAGGCTCATTTTATAAAAATTATAAAATTCACTATGCCTTTGGATATACAGTAACTATCGAAAACCAAAGCAAAGACTCTGTTCAGCTAAATGCACGCCATTGGGAGATTCTAGATGCCTTAAACAATATTGAAACTGTTTCTGGCGAAGGTGTTATTGGAAAAAAGCCGGTAATAAAACCAGGAGAATCTCACACCTACACATCGGGTTGCTTACTAACTTCTCCATTTGGAGCTATGCAAGGTCATTACAGTATGGTAAACTTTACTACTACTAAAAAATTTCAAGTCGCTATTCCTTTATTTAAGTTAAGCGCACCTTTTGCCATAAATTAATTTTTTTATTTGTGCGTTACCCAAAATGGGTCGGGCTTTCACTACTCAATCCTTCTCCCGATAGCTATCGGGATCAGGGATTTCAAACACACCGTTCAATCCCTAACGCAGCTTATAGTTTCCATCAAAAACGTTCTTCAAAGAAAAACAAAACAATTCCATTAGGGTCTTCAACAGAAAAGCTTCTGTGCCCCCAAGACTGGTCTACTAAATCCTCTCTAAACACTAAACTTTTTTTCTTATATTTTTCGTAAAGCGCGGTAACATCATCAACCTGTAAACAAGCAAAAACACCTTGTGGTTTTCGGTAATCAAGTCCTTTAATTCTATAGGTTTCATCTGGTTTCAACATCACCTCAATTGTTCCTACACCCGATTTCAAAAGAGTACCTTTATCATTAGCATGTCTATCCCAAACATGCAACACCTCTAACTCTAGTGTATCTTTATAAAACACTATAGTTTCATTATATTTTTCGGTAAAATATGTTAATCTAAAAGCGCCACTATCCTTCATGTTTTTAATATTAGTTTACAACTAAACTAAAAGATTTTAAACAAATAGAGCCATGTTAGCAATCACTAATAGCTATAAATAAATAGAAAAAATTAAGCTAAATTTAGATTATAATATCAAACCTAAAAATCTTATCATTTTGCTCAATATTGAAAAACTTACAATTTGAGTAGTGTATAAATTCATAAGGCTGATTATAAGCAAAAGACTCATCTTCAACCCTAAAAACAGCATCACAATCTACATTTCCATAAGGAGAAATGCGCCTAAATCGGTATTCCGTTCTGCTTCCCAAGTCATGTAACTCAAACCATGCTCCTGCCGCTATCCCAGATAGCCATTGTGCATGATCTACTTTTACATCATTATGTTTAGGTTCTAAAGTACCCTTAAAATTCACTTCATGGTCTTTGAGCTTATCTAGAAAACATCGTAAGTTTTCACTTTTTTGAGAGCCTTCAAATTTCTTAATTATACCTGTTTCAGAAACCTCAAAAGGATGATTTTCAGTATCAGCAAGCAACACATTACCTACTGTACTTGGTGTAAACCACTTAGAGTTTTCCAGCTTCTTTTTTATTTCATAATTAGTTACCGAAGCAATTAATGAATCAGTTACAAAACGCGCACAATTGCAAGCGTCTTTTATAAAAGCGGCATATCTTATAAAATGCTTGTTTTGCATTTTGGTAATATGAGTCCGAGCTTTTTTATAGTTTACAGCATTACAAACCGAAGCTACCAATTTTCCTTCACCATGTGTTAATTTGGGGTGCGTACCTAAAAATTCTAAAATAGCGTCTAAGTTGGTAATAGTATCATTTTCAATCTCAGCACTTAAAGGAAAATGCAGCTCATTATCGGTATCACGCCCGCGGACTCTTCCATTTGGCTCAGACGTAATATAACGTCCAAAATCATGATATTCCAAAACACCAGCTTGCTTATCTATTAAAACCAAAGCTGCATGACCTGCCCGTAAATAATTTTTTTTACCAATACCTAGATATCTTAAAAAAGGAGAAAACCATTCTTCAGATACCATAACAATAGTATCTGGATACGCCAGTGTTATAATAATACCTGTATTATCCATTAACTACTTGAGGAAGATTGAATATTTTAGTAGTAACGGTTTTGTTATCTAGGTTTTCATAACGCATATTTAAAGCATCACCAAGTTTTTCTACTTGTGTAATACTTGTAGTTTTAACGTAACCACGGTTCATCACTACACCATAATCGGTATTACCATTACCAGCTAATTTATGAAATTTCAATAACGAATCTGCTTTGAGTACGTTATCAATTTTAAAAACGGTAAACCACAACAGTCGCTCTTGTTTCATTTTTTCATTATACAACGTAGAAGACGACCAAACCCTTGGTTCTAAAGGTAATTGTTTAAAATGCTTGGTTTTTCCATCCCAAACCAATTCATAAAACTTCAAAGAAGCATTCCAATCCACAATAACCAAAGTAAAAGGCTCAATATCATCAAGATTATAAGCTTCAACAGTTCCTAAAACATTTTTAGCAATCATAAAATCTTTAGCAACTATACCTCTACTCATTCTATAGCTTGCTTTTCGATTGTGCTTTTCAAAACCACCATTTAATACACAAACCAGCCTTTTATTTTCACTTACACCAATCCAAGTACCTCCCATTTTATCTTTTGGAAATAACAACTTAGTGCCATCAACCGAATAAAAGTCAGGAACCAATGATACTCTATCAGGAGCTTCATCACGACTAGAGGTTAACACAAACCCATTATTCTCTTGAGGAATTATTGTAACTGTACACATAAAAAATGTAGTCTCAAAATGCATTGGCAACTTACGAAAAATAATCAAAATTTAACGCCATTTTAATAAGCCATGTTCCTTATTAATAATTTGAAAATTCTTAAATTTGCAGCACATTTACTGAAAATTCAATAACGAAAACTCAAAAATCATGGGAAAAGGCTTTTTTAATGTGCCAATTGCGGTTAACGAACCGGTAAAATCTTACGCTCCAGGATCACCAGAACGTGATGCCGTTCTTAAGACTTACAAAGCGATGTTTAATAGCAAAATTGATGTACCATTATATATAAATGGCAAACATATATCTACAGGAAACACTAGAACTATGTCGCCACCCCATGACCATCAGCATATTGTTGGAACCTATCATTTAGCAGAACAAACGCATGTTGAAGATGCTATATCAACTGCTTTAGAAGCCAGAAAATCTTGGGCCTTAATGCCATGGGAACAGCGTGCAGGAATATTTTTAAAAGCTGCTGAGTTAATTGCTGGTCCTTATCGTGCTAAAATAAATGCAGCAACCATGATTGCACAATCTAAAACCATCCATCAAGCAGAAATTGATGCCGCCTGTGAGTTTATAGATTTTTTACGTTTTAATGTTCAGTTTATGACGGATATTTACATGGAACAACCTGAAAGTACAAGTGATGCTTGGAATAGGATAGAATATCGTCCGTTGGAAGGTTTTACATATGCTGTAACACCATTTAACTTTACTGCTATTGCTGGAAACTTACCTGCGTGTATGGCGCTAATGGGTAATGTTGTTGTTTGGAAACCTAGTGATAGTCAAATATATTCTGCAAAAGTGATTATGGATGTTTTTGAAGAAGCTGGTGTTCCTTCAGGTGTAATTAATGTGGTATTTGGAGACCCTGTTATGATAACTAATACGGTTATGGCAAGCCCAGATTTTTCAGGATTACACTTTACAGGTTCTACATTTATTTTCAAAGAACTTTGGAAGCAAATAGGAAACAACATTCACAATTATAAAACGTATCCAAGAATTGTTGGAGAAACTGGTGGTAAAGATTTCATCGTTGCTCACAAATCGGCTGACGCTAAACAAGTAGCTACAGCAATTGTTCGTGGTGCTTTTGAATTTCAAGGGCAAAAATGTAGTGCCGCATCTAGAGCTTACATTGCAAAAAGTCTTTGGAATGATGTGAAAAAACATGTTTTAGAAGATGTAAAATCTTTTAAAATGGGTTCTCCTGAAGACATGAGCAATTTTATAACTGCCGTAATTCATGAAGGTTCATTTGATAAATTAGCAAAATATATTGATGGCGCTAAAGCTGATGTTGATGCAGAAATTATAGCTGGCGGAAATTATGATAAAAGCAAAGGCTACTTTATTGAACCTACAGTTATAGTTACTAAAGACCCAAAATATACCACCATGTGTACAGAGTTATTTGGTCCAGTAATCACCATTTATATTTATGAAGATGATGAGTATGCTGAGACATTAAAACTCGTAGATGAAACAAGTGAATACGCCTTAACTGGAGCCATATTAGCCAAAGACAGATATGCCATAACACAAGCTACTGATGTGTTACAAAATGCCGCTGGAAACTTTTACATTAATGACAAACCAACAGGCGCTGTTGTAGGACAACAACCATTTGGTGGTGCAAGAGCTTCTGGAACCAACGATAAAGCAGGAAGTGCTCAAAATTTATTACGTTGGGTATCACCTAGAATGATAAAAGAAACTTTTGTTACACCTACCGATTATAGATATCCGTTTTTGGGTGAGTAAATAGTTTTAAAATTATAACACAAATTCCAAAAGAGGCTTCTTAATTAAGAAGCCTCTTTTTTTAATCATTTAAACAATTAATCATTCTAAAATTTAAACGCTAAATAATTATTTCTAGATCCTCTAACAATAAAATAATTGTTTGGCGTATTTTTTGTGAGTTATTTCATTCAACAACAAACATACATATCTCTTAATTTATTTTATTAAAAAATATATTATTTGGATAAATAATAGAATAACTACTAATCAATATTATACTCATGAAAATTAAATTAGCATTGCTTTTCACACTATTATTCACTGGTATTAATTCAATTTTAGCTCAAGATAATACTGAATGTAAAACTAAACTCTCTCTATTTCATGAATATGCAAAATCCAAAAATTACGATGCTGCTTATGAGCCATGGCTATATGTGTTTGATAAATGTCCAGAATTAAATATTGCTATTTATAAGAACGGAGAAGATATACTTGAAGCAAAAATTAAACAATCTGCAGGGGAAGAAAAATATAATTTCCTAAATAAGCTTCTAAGATTATGGAAACAGAGAGCAAACTATTTTCATAACGCTACTAAAGAAGGTAAATACAAAGCAATGGCTTGTCAATTAAAATATGACAATAAAGATTTATTTGATAAAACAGATTTAGAACTATACAACTGTTTTGATGAAACCTATAAAAATGACAAAATAAACTTTACAAAAGCTAAAAGTCTATACACCTATTTTTCCCTGATAGTTAACCTATATGACAAAAAAATAAAATCTGCAGAAGATTTGTTTAATAAACAAGATGACATTGTTGAAAAAATTGAAATTGAAATTAAAAAATATTCAAAAAAACTTAATGCACTTATAATTAAAGAAGACAACAAAGTAGCTTTAACTAGAAAAGAAAAGGAATACAAAACATATTATGAAAACTCTTTAAAAGCATACAACCAAATTTTAAATAGTATTATTGGCAAATCAATTTTAAGATCTAATTGTACAAACTTAACTCCACTTTATGAAAAGGGTTTTGAATCACATAAATATGATTCTATTTGGCTAAAAAGAGCAGTAAATAAAATGTATCATAAAGGATGTACAGATAATACACTCTACGAAAAAATTGTAAAAGCTTTTGATGACATTGAACCATCTGCAGACACTAAGTATTTTGTAGCTACAGTTTTGTTCAAAAATGGTAAGCCATCTGAAGCTGAAGATTATTTAAAGCAAGCATTTGATTTAGAATTAGACACCTATAAAAAAGGTGAACTAGCATATAAAATTGGGATAATCCTTAAGAATAAAAGAAAATATAACAAAGCTAGAATTTATTTTAATCATGCATTAAAGCTTAATCCATCAAATGGCAAACCTCATTTATCTATAGCATCAATGTACAAAGCAAGTGCAAATGACTGTGGAGATTCTAATTTTAATAAAAGAGTTGTTTATTGGTTAGCAGCTAATGAGGCTCAGAAAGCTTCAAGGCTAGATCCTACATTAAAAAAAGACGCAGCTCAATCTGCTGCCAGCTACAGAGCAAAAGCACCATCAAAAAAGGAAATATTTATACATGGCAAATCTGGGGAAACTATTAAAATAGGATGCTGGATTAATGCCTCAGTAAAAGTACCTATTGTAGATTAATAAACTAGTCTACAAATTAACGATATCTGTTTTTGGGTGAGTAATATCATATTACTTTCTATCATTAAAATGTAAAACACCCATTAAAAAAGCAGTCCTTCGAATTAATTTAATTTGAAGGACTTATTTTAATACCTTAACATCATAATTACAAAAGTTATGATAAAAAATTACATTTTAGTTTTAATACTACTTCCTTTTATTGCTTTTTCACAAGCTGGAACAGAAAGTGCTATACTAACAATAAACTCAACGCTTACCTATCAAGGTTTTGGAGAGGCAATGGCTCATGCAGGTACTGCGGAATATAAAATTTACTACGATAATATTGATGGGGTTTTGGACAAGCCTATTTTTATTTTGGATGGTTTTGATCCAGGAGATTCTAGGGGCATTACAGCATTATTTAATGCATTTAACAATGCACCTACTTCGGATAATATTGTAGAAGAAGTTAGAGATGAAGGTTACGACTTAATAATAGTGAATTTCCCAACTTACATAAGTTCAACTGACAACACAACTGAAATTGATGGAGGTGCAGACTTTATTCAACGAAACGCGTATAGTGTAATTGCATTACTTCAACTTATTAATGGGATGACTACTACATCAGATGAAAATGTGATTATCGGTGCAAGCATGGGGGGACTCATAGCGCGTTATGCTTTACGATATATGGAACAAAATACGATTACTCATGATACACGACTTTATATTTCCTTTGATTCACCTCATCAAGGTGCGAATATTCCAATCGGTATTCAATACCTATTCAACTATATGGTAAATAATCCTGTAGCGCCTCTAGATGCTTTTCAACCAGGTTTAGATGATTTAAATAGTGCAGCTGCTAAGCAAATGTTAGTAGACCATTATTTAGCACATATTGATATTGGAGCTGACCCAATAGCTCAAACTGGCTCGAATCTCCCTAGTGGTGCTCCTAATTTTAGAGATGCCTTTCAAACTGAATTAGACAACATGGGATTCCCGCAAAATGTACGTAATGTTGCCATGATTAATGGCAGTGGCACAGGAATAACTTCAGGTTCAGCTGGAGCCAATGTAATTAATCATACATTTACAACAACTCCAATAGCAATTACTATTAACCTCAACTTTACACCAGCTGCTTCTCAAACTAACACTGCTCTATCAGTGAGTTCTATTTTAGGGAATTACACTACAAATGCTGAGTCTCCAACATTTACGGATGGGGTTGACAGTGCCCCTGGTGGTACTACAAGTTTAAGCACACTTAGTGATGGAAGCGACCCTGCACTTAATGAATTTGTTAATAATTTAAACCAAACCGCATATTGTTTTATTCCTACTGTAAGTAGTTTAGCTATGTCTTCAACCAACAATTGGAATACATTACCTGATAACTCAACTCCTTTTGATAATACATACATTCCAGATAACAACGAAGAGCATGTTTTGGTAACAAGCGGAAATGTGGCTTTTGCTCTATCTGAAATTAGAGAAGAAACTTTAAGTAGCTCAAATTTTACTAAAGGTCAAACTATTTCACTTGGTTTAAACCCAATTGAGAACTCCATGGTTTTATTAAATAAATCTCAGCAAACAAAAGCACAAATTTCTATTTTAGATATTACTGGAAAAGTAGTATTTCAAAATGCTATAGAACTCAAAAAGCGAACTAATATTCCATTAAGTTTATCTTCAGGTTTGTATTTACTTGATGTTAAAACTGAAACTACTGATTTAAAAACAAAGTTAGTAGTGAAATAAAAACAAGCTTTATGCTTTTCTTGTTTATGTGAAGCTTTAAAAATTAAGACCTCTTATAATATATTTCGAGGTTCTCTTTCCTGCGTTAGTCCCGATAGCTATCGGGAGAAACAGCATCCTTTTATGTGCCTACCTAACGGTTTTATTATTTAAAATAAATTAATAATAATCTACTAAAGCTTTAATGAGACAACAAAATAATTTAAGCACAAAAAAGATATAACGTAAAGCCCCCTACCCTTGTGGTAACGCCTAAATAAAAAAGCCCACTAACAATCATTAATGAGCTTTCTTGTAAAGAAAAAAGTTTGAGTTAGTTTTTCTCTTTTTTACCTTCTAATTTATTTACTGTATCGTACATAATTGGCGTTGCAATAAATAATGACGAGTACGTACCAACAATTACACCAATGATTAAGGCGAACATGAAACCTCGAATAGAATCGCCACCAAAAATGAAGATTGCTAATAACACCACTAATGTGGTTAATGAGGTGTTTAATGTTCTACTCAATGTACTGCTTAATGATGCATTTACAACTTTATCAAATTTCCAGCTAGTGTGCTCGTTGAAGAACTCACGAATTCTATCAAATACTACCACGGTATCATTTAATGAATAACCTATTACTGTTAATATAGCTGCGATAAATGCTTGGTTTATTTCCATGTTGAATGGCATAAACTTGTAGGTTAATGAGAACACTCCTAGTACAATTAATACATCGTGGAATACTGCAGCTACTGCACCTAATGAATACTGCCATTTCTTAAAACGAATTAAGATATATAAGAATACTACGATTAATGATCCTAGGATTGCCCAGAATGATGCTTGCTTAATATCATCAGCAATAGTTGGTGTTACTTTGTAAGATTCTAATAAACCAACTTGTTTGTTTTCATCATTCAAATCGATGAATTGCTCATAAGAGATACCTTCTAAATGTGGCACTAAAGCTTCATATAATGATTTTCTGATTTCTTCATCTACTGCTGCTCCAGACTCATTTACTTTATATTTAGTAGTGATTTTTAACTGGTTTGCATCTCCAAACGTTTTAGCATCAGCACTTCCAAAAACATCTGGCTGAGATAAAAGATTAGTAACTTCAGAAGCGCTAATATCTTGTGCAAAACGAACTTGATAGGTTCTACCACCAACAAAATCAACACCTTCATTCAATCCATTAGTAAATAACGATCCTAAACTTAAAAGAATTAAAGCGCCAGATATAACAAAGGCTACTTTTCGTTTTTTCAAGAAATCGATATTAATATTTCTGAATAGGTTTTTAGTAATTGCCGTTGAGAAATCTAATTTTCCGCCACGGTTAGCATACCAATCGATTAATAATCTGGTTATGAAAATTGCTGTGAATAATGACGTAGCAATACCAATTAATAAGGTTGTTGCAAATCCTTTAATTGGTCCTGTACCAAATATAAATAAGATTAAAGCCGTTAAACCTGTAGTAATATTAGCATCTAAAATAGATGATAAAGCGTTACTAAATCCATCTTTAATAGACTCTAACTGACCTTTACCTTTAGCCAATTCCTCTCGGATACGCTCGAAGATAAGTACGTTTGCATCCACAGACATACCAATAGTTAATACGATACCTGCAATTCCAGGAAGTGTTAATACCGCTCCTAATCCTGATAAAATACCGAAAATTAAAAGGATATTTAATAGCATTGCTAAATCAGCAAACACACCTGCTTTTCCGTAGTAAAAAATCATCCAAACTAACACTAATACCAATGCTATTAAGAAGGACATGGTACCACTTTCAATAGCTTCTTTACCTAATGATGGTCCTACAACTTCACTTTGAATAATATCAGCAGAAGCTGGTAATTTACCAGCACGTAATACGTTTGCTAAGTCAATCGCTTCATTTAATGTAAAGTCTCCAGAAATTGATGAGTTTCCTCCAGCAATTGGCCCTGTAGTAACTCCAGGAGCAGAATACACAACATCATCTAAAACAATTGCTATTTGACTGCCTTGAGTATATGCATTACCTGTCATTTCCTCCCAAATCTTTGCCCCTTTTGCATTCATTTGCATAGACACTTCAGACTTTCCTGTTGGCCCAAATTGGTTTCTGGCATCAGTTACCACAGCACCACTTAATTGTGGAATATTTTCTCTGTTTCCTACTAAAGCGTATAAATCTACAAGCTCGCTATCCTTTTCTGGCTTACCAAAAACAAACTTAGCGTAACGTTGTTCTGCTGGAAGTAATGCTCTTACTTCTGGTCTGTTTAAATAATCAAGAACCGTTTCTTTATCTTTAGTTTCAAACTTAGCAATAATAGGTCCTCCTTGGTATCCAATTCCTCTGATTAACTTTCCTAACGGATTGTTTTCCTCAACTGCAGTAGAATCAGTTTCGGCATCACCTAATAAATCATCAATTTGATCACTTTGTGCATCTTCTTCATCTTGAGGCTCTGCTTCTGTGGTATCTTCTGTTTCAACAATATCTTTTAAAACAGCATTGGCTTGATCTATAAATCCAAAGAATTGTTCCCCTTTGTAAGCATCCCAAAATTCTAATTGCGCTGTACTTTGCAACAAGCTTGTAGCACGATCAACATCTTTAACACCTGGTAATTCAACTAAAATTCTACCAGAATTACCTAAACGCTGAATATTAGGAGAGGTAACACCAAACTCATCAATACGCTTACGTAACACTTCAAAAGCTGAAACAATTGACTCATCAATTTTAGTTTCAATAATAGACTTTACATCTTCATCACTCATACTACCATCAATCTCGCCATCAAGTTCTCTTGTATAAAAAATATCTGGTGATGCTAATTTAGTATCGCCTTTAATTTTATCAAAAGCAATAAAGAAATCCTCTAAATAGGTGTTTTGACTATTTTTTTGAAGTTCTGAAGCATCATCCAATGCCTTGTTAAATACTGGATCATTTGTATTGTTTGCTAATCCTTTTAAGATATCTTTTACAGATACTTGAAGAATTACATTAATACCACCTTTTAAATCTAAACCTAGATTCATAGCTTTTTGCTTCACTTCATTATAAGTGAATTTTGCAATACCAATATTATAAACTGTATCGGTTCCTTTTTCTTGAAGATAGTTCGCTTCTTCTTGACTGCGCAGCGCTCTGTAATTCTCTTCAGATTCAGAGATTTTATTAATCGCTATTTCTTCAGCTTCTTTTTCAATTGAATTTGCTGTGAATGTGAATGATAATTGGTAAAGACTTACCAAACCAAACAAAATAGCAAATAATTTTACTAATCCTTTGTTTTGCATGTTGTACTTTATTTAGGTCAAATATTAAATCCTGAAAATTTCAGGCGAGCAAATATAGAATTTACTCCATGATTTGACAATTTTTTATTTTTTTGATTATGATTTTGTAGAATCTGCATTATTAATGAATTCTACCTTGAGAATAAAGGTTAAGGAATCTTTCTTTTAAACTCCTTTTAAACTATGGGTCCAGCTCTAACTTCTGGTATTACATGTAGCGCATCACTTATTTGTATCGTAATAGCTCTACGAATTTTATAAGTGATTTGTATTAGGTTATCTGTATAATCGTAAACTGTACTTTCTGTAGAGAAATAATTAGGATCTAAGAATCGATCGCTTTTTACTTCAGTATCTAAGGTAATTGCACCATCAAAATCCCATCCAGAATCTAGCCTATTTTGTATTTCGTAAACATTAATATCATAATTAATGTTTGATTCTTGAGGTGGTAATTTAGAAGAATTATTATTTAGTGATTGTGAAGTTAACTGAAGCGCTAAAGTTTCTTGATCTAAAAACAACTGTTTTATACTTGCAATATCTGCATCACTGTAGTATGTTATTTTTAGCTTGCCTTCCTCTAGGGCAAGTACTTTGATATTTTTAACTCCTAAACCGTGTAATTGTTGTTTTATGGCTGCTACAGCTTCTTGCGCTTGATTTGATGTTAAATTAACATCTTCAAATTGCAAAACAATTTCTTGATTAGGCAACGTTATTTGCTGTTGAGAAACCACACCAAATAAGGTTAAACCAAATATTAAAATACTAATGTACCATCTAGCAATCATGCGTCAAATATAAAAAAATAAAGACTGTATTACTACAGTCTTTATATAAATCTATGTTTTAAGGAATTAACCTATTATACGTCAAGTAATCCATTGGTTTTTTTAACACCTTCTGCACTTTCTTTCATATGTGCTTTTTCAGCATCACTTAAAGGAACATCAACAATACGTTCAATACCATTTCGTCCTAAAATCACAGGAACACCAATACAAATATCATTTAATCCATATTCTCCTTCTAAAAATGTAGAACATGGGAACATTTTCTTCTGATCGCAAGCAATAGCTTGAACTAAACCACTTACTGCAGCTCCAGGAGCATACCAAGCAGAAGTTCCTAAAAGTCCTGTAAGTGTTGCGCCTCCAACTTTAGTATCGGCTGCTACTTGCTCTAAACGTTCTTCACTTAAAAACTCAGAAACTCTAATACTATTTCTTGTTGCATGACTTGTTAATGGCACCATACCTTTATCACTATGCCCGCCAATTACCATTCCATCAATATCGCTAATAGGTGCTTCCATAGCTTCTGCTAATCTGTATTTAAAACGCGCCGAATCTAAAGCTCCACCCATTCCAATAATTCTATTTTTTGGCATATCTAAAGATTTATGAGCCAAATATGTCATGGTATCCATTGGGTTACTTACAACTATAAGAATCATATTAGGTGAATGTTCTAGTAAACTAGTAGAAACTGATTTTACAATACCCGCATTAATGCCAATTAACTCTTCACGAGTCATACCTGGTTTACGAGGAATACCAGATGTAATAACACAAATATCACTATTTGCCGTTTTGCTATAATCATTTGTTACACCTGTTATTTTAGTATCAAAACCATTTAATGATGCACATTGCATTAAATCCATGGCTTTCCCTTCAGCATAACCTTCTTTAATATCTAACAATACAACCTCTGAAGCGAAATTTTTAATAGCAATATATTCTGCGCAACTTGCGCCTACTGCACCTGCTCCTACAACTGTTACTTTCATTTTTTATAATTTATATTAGTATTTAATTTGTTTTCATTATCAATGCAAAACTCAATATTAAATCAAATATGTGATATGATTTAAGTGATGAACTTCTATTATTTCACTAAAAAAAGATATGAAATTTTTATACCAGCAAAATTACGAATTAATATGCTGTAAATGAAAAAAGCACAGGATAAAATCCTGCGCTTTTCAAACAAAAATTAAATATAACTAACTAAAACTAAACAATTAATTTCTTAATATATTCTATTATCTAAAACCAAAATTAATACCTAATGAATAAGCATTAAATTCTGACATGTGATATTCTCCATTAAGTCTAAAAAAACCTAATTTCAATTTAAATCCTAGTGTTCCTCTAACTGAAGACACTTCACTTGAAACTGAAAACGGATCTGTATACGATTCAGTAAAGAAAGGTCCTGAAGTAACTGTATATGTACCTAGCACATCTGACTCCGACTTTCCTTTAATATATCCAACACCTCCATAAAAGTTTATTACAGGTAATTTAGTTGACACTATTGCTTGAAGCAACCATGTATTTGTATCGCTTTCTATACGCTGATCACTACCATCTACTCCAGAAGACTCCGTTATATCATAAGAAGCATTCAAATTTGTATATGCCACTAATCCTGAAATAGCTACTGGCAATAGTTTATCTGCTGGCAACCATTTGGTAACCTCAAATTGTAAACCTGCTCCGTACATACTTAACGAAAAATCATCTGTATTGATTTTTGGAACAAATCGTGCCTTAAGTTCTATACCACTACTTAAACCTAATGCGCCTTGGATGAAAGCTGTAGGCAATAAATTAGCACTGGCATCACCTATTCCTGAAGGTAATGTTATTTCTTCACTAAGCGTAGTCGAATTATCGGTTACTCTAATCCTAATATCCGGATCGTTTTCTCCTAAGGCAGTTGCAACATCTCTTGATCTTACGTTAGAATCAACAAATTCAAACGACAAGTCATTTGTTTCATACGAATCTAAATTCATCAAAAATGATTTGTGTTCATCAGCAACACTTGCAGCATTTGCTATTAATGATATTTCAAAACCTCCTAAAGGTTTAGCGTCTGCAGTATTAAACCAACCAGCATTCATACTATGCATTAAACCATTTGTTCCTGGTTTTAAATAATCATTAGTAAAGCGTTCTGCACTTTCCTCACCAGCAGCAAACAAATTACCAATATCTTGGGCTTTTGAAGTTATTGTTACAAAACCGAGTAATATAAGTAAGGTTAACTTTTTCATTATTATAAATTTGGAATCACAAACATAAGAAAAAAATCACACAAAAATGCTTTTTATCGAAAAAAAATGCTTTTAAACGAATATCATAATTAGAAATTACATCTAAAACTGATATTAGGTGTTAATCCGAGAGACTTGTTTTCTATAGCAATTGCCCTGTCAGAATCACTTGGATCAACCTCGTAATAGGTATTTATATTATTTTTTCTGTCCAACAGATTAATAATACCTATTCTTAAAGAAGATTTTACTGAAGATGACACATTGAACGTATAATTTAGTGATGCATCAATACGCATAAAATCATCTAAATTTTCACTATTCGGTGAATCATAGTTCACCACCGTATTATTTCCGTTTTGAATAGTTTCATTACCTTCAACTGGTTTTGTAAAGGGTCTTCCTGTACGCCAAATACCACCTGCAGATACTTCTAAATTTTCTAAAATATTGTAGTTAAAAGCCAAGGAAACAGAATGTCTAATATCTACATTATTAGGAAACTTGGGTGGTGATAAAGTTTCAAACTCGTAATCGTTTATAGCATAGGTGTAGCTCAACCAAGTACTGTAATTCTTAGCGGTTTTATTGATTAACAATTCCGTGCCTTTTGCTTCATAACTTCCGGTAGCATTCAAATACTGAAAATTATTATAAAACCCTTGGTTAGAAACAGTAATACCATCAACGGTTTTATAAAACCCTTCAATATCTATCACAAAATTATTATGCTTGAATTCAACGCCAAATGAACCTTGCTTACTTTCGGCAATAGGAATATTTTGCTCGTTTACCAAAATCCAACGTCGGTTTTCAACTCCTAAAAAGTCATCTTGAAAATCGATAATTTGGGTAGCTGATTGGTTTTTAAACTCCCCTTGAAGTTTAACTGCAAATTGATTGGATAATTTTTGCCTTAAATTTAAACGGGGCTCTATAATAAGTCTGCTAAACTTCTGAAAATAATTACCTCGAACGCCTACCCTTACGTACGTTCCATTTTTATTAAACTCCAATTCAGCAAATCCTGCATGGTTCAATAACACATCTTTTTTGGTTCGATCGTAGGCGGGAGCACTAACTTCGGTCGCATTCAAAATACCAATTTCACTGAATTGATAGCCACTCAACAAGTTTAAGTTCGTGTTTACCCTAAAGTTGGTTTTAAATTTAAAGCCCGTTTCTAAAACCTCATTAGCTTGTGTCAACTCTTGATCGGTTTCAACTCGGTAGTCCACCGCATCCACATTATATTTTGAATAAAACCCATTTACAAATGTTAAAAACCTATCGCTCCATTTAGCTTCCCAACTACCTCCAAACCCAAGGTTTTCCTGTTTTAGGTTACTGGTTTTTGATTCGGTTTCGCCATCGGCATTGGTAAATGTTTCGATATAATCTAAATTATTATTGATACCGATAACATTAACCCTAAATTTGTGATTCTCATTTAAATCGAATAACAACTTAGCAGTATAATCATAAAATGAAAAATCTGAGGTTCTATTGCTTTCGCTAATATTATCACTATTCGTAGTGATTTCGCTATCCTGAAAAGAACGTTCAAAATAATTGTCATAGGTAGGTGACGAAAACACATCGGTAAACGATCGTCTTCCAGAAACATGCAACGCCACTTTTTTACCCAAAGGCACTTCTAAAAAAGCATCGGTATGAATTAAATTAGCTCCAAAACCCCCAGAGACCCCAGTCCCAGCCTCATCTTTGGTAAACATATTTATGGTACTAGAAACACCATCACTAAATTCGCTGGAAGTTCCGTTTTTAGTGACTACCACTTTATTAGTCAAATATGGATTATAGGCAGAAATCAATCCGAAAAAATGACCGGAATGGTACATTTTAATATTATCCCATAGGATTAAATTTTGATCGTTGGCACCCCCTCTCACGTTAATATTTGCAATACTTTCATTCACGCTTTCCACACCTGGTAAAGCTTGAATGGACTGCAAAATATCAGGCTCTGTTAAACCTGGTAAGGCTCCAAATTTTTGAGTGTTTAAAACTGTACTACCATCTGTAGCTTTCTGTATACCTGTGGTTAAAAATTTAGAAATCAATATCTGATTCAATACTTCACTTTGCTCCGATACTAGAATCGTTTTACAGTTATCTTTTAGCTTTCGCAATTCGATTGCCTTAAAGAGCAATGTCTTAAATCCTAAGAAAGAAATTTGAATAGTTTCGTTCACACCAACGTCATCTATTTGAAATGAACCATCATCTGAGGTAATAACACCTTTTGATGCATCTAGAATTACTACGGATGCTCCAAAAAGAGGTTGATTGTCAACCCCTGAAATCAAAACACCACAAATGTCAATCGTTTTGTCAATGGTTGAAACCGTGATATAACGTTCATTCAAAAACTTAAAATTTAAAACTGTTGTATTATTTAGGTGATGAATGATGTCTTTTAGTGTGTCTGTTTCGGAAGGCTGATCTACCAAAATAGCATTGACATCTTCAACGGAATATGAAAACTTTACATCAAACTTAGTTTCCAAATCTGCAATGAGCTCAACCAAATTCACCTTTTCTTGTGATTGCACTAGAGATGTGCTAAAACCTAGAAAAAGAAATAAAATGAAGGGTTTAGTTAGATTCATAATTGTAGAATTCAACTGTTTTACCGTTTATTTTATAGCTTAATTTTAAAGGAATAGTCACAGATTTTAACGCCACATTGATATCGGCGTGGGTAAATCCACCAGAGTATAGTACTGAAGCATCAACGTTTTTAACGGAGATTTTGATATCGTACTGATGCTCTAATTCATCAATAACCTGCCAAAGCGGTACTTCGTCAAAAGTGGATTCCTGAGCCAACCAAGATGGACTTGTTGCATTAAAATCTTTAACTTCAATAACTTTCCCATCCATCATCCTAAAGGTTTTTCCGGGTTTTAAAATGTTTGTATTCATGCCACTTGTAACACGCACCGAACCTTCAAAACACTGAACTTCAAAATAATTATCACGTTCCTTCACATTAAACTGCGTACCTAAAACCTGTACCACTCCTGCATCGGTGATCACCGAAAATTTTTCGCCTTTGGTGACCTTAAAAAAGGCTTCACCATCCAAATCCAACGTTCTGTTGGTTTTCCATTGTTTCTTGTTGTATGATAATTTGGATTGAGCATTCAAAATCACTTCAGAATTATCAGGCAGATTAAATATTTCCGTCTGAGCAATTTCTGTTGAAAACGACTTGGTATTATTGAAAAACACGAAGTATGACGAGGTTAGTAAAACAACAACAGCCGCGGCAATTTTTAAAAATGATTTGAAATTTAATGGAATTACTTTTGGCTCTTCTTTTTTGAAGTTTCTATTTTTAAAATCGGCCAAAGCTCGTTCTACATCTATTTTTGGAACTTCCAATTGTTTGGCGTAAAATGCGGTTTTTTCCAAAGTGGAAAAGTCCTCGTCGGGGTAGCGGGTCTTGATATCTTCCGTAGAAATCTCGCCATCAAACCATTTTAATATGTCGTTTTCCTTGCTCATTTTTTTATGCTTTTCAAACTTAAGACACCTATATATTTATTTACCCTACGCTTTTTTCTAAATTTCTATGCCTTCCATCTTTTTACGTAATATTTTCAATGCTCCAGACATTCGTTTTTCAACGGTTTTCTGGGAAATATCCAGCATTTCAGCAATTTCTCTATATTTTTTATCCTCTATGCGATTCAGTAAAAACACTTCACGCTGTTCCTCACTCAAATCTGAAATTACCGCTTGTAATTTCTGCTTGAATTCTTCCTCTTCCAGCAAATATTCCGGACTCATATCCGTTCTATCCATATAGGGTGAAGCCTTTGCATAATTAAGCACTACCTTTTGATGGCGAACGGTATTTAAAAATAAATTATTAACGGTGGTAAAAAGGTAAGTTTTAGCCTTTTCAAAATCAATTTTTGCACAATTTTCCCAAATTTTTGAGAAAGCATCTTGCACCAAATCCAAGGAAACGGCAGAGTCCCCACATTTATAATAGGCAAAATTATTAATAGCCTGCGCGTGTTCTAAATAAAAGGTATTGAAATGCGATTCTTGGCAAAGTTTAGGTTTGGGGTTACTCATAAAAATCTTGATATATTATGATAGCACAAAAATAGAAATAAAAATTTTACTAATTATTTGACTTATTTTCAGTGAGTTATGCGTTTTTTAAAAGAAAATTAAAATTTTTGATAGGGTAAAAAATAATGTGCGTGTCTTAAAGATGTATGGGAACAAAATACAACAATACACGATTTGATTTAGTATATAAAAGAGTTAGGATTCTATTAATCATCATTCTTGTGTTAAGTATTTTCGCCTCGATTAAATTAACAATTAAAATATTTTTTTAAAATTTAGGTAGGGTAAAAAACAACAAACGTGTCTTACTTATGAAAAGCGAAAAAATCGCTATGAAAAAGAAAAAAGAGTATAAACCCAAAAAAATGAAATCATGAAGAATTTAAAATTTTTAACCGCAGTCTTATTATTATCAATTTTTACGTTTACATCATGTCAAGATGAAATTGACAGTGAAAACGGAAACAGAGAAAACACAAACAGTGCAACTTCTCCAACAGCAAACAATTTAGAACGCTCGTCTATGTACGATGGTAGTTTTGATGACTTTCTAGATGGTATATCCTGTTCATCTGTACTATTACCAGTTACAGCAACCGTTAATGGCACACAAGTTACCATCATCAGCGAATCTGATTATAGCTTAATCCTAGATATTATTGGTGAGCTTACAAATGATGATGACACAGTTCAATTTCAATTTCCCTTAACCGTGAGATTGAGTAATTATACTGAAGTTCAAGTCATGAACCAAACAGAATATGATGCCCTTATAGATGCCTGTGAGGAAGCTGAAAATCAAGCTAACGATGCAATTAACTGTATTGATATCGATTTCCCAATCAGCATTCTTACGTTTGACTTGAATGTTGAGCAAACTGGCAGTGTTGTGCTAGAATCTGAGCAAGAACTGTACACTTACATAAACAACTTTGGTAACGACGCATTATTCTCAGTAAACTACCCCATTACCGCTACTTTAAATGGTGAAACTACTATTGAAATTACTAGTGATATGGATTTGCAGAGTAGAATTACAGAATGTTTGGGAGTTGAAGATGCCGAAGATGAAGCTGAAGAAAATGCCGAAGCATTGGAAGATATTTTAGTAGATGGTATGTTTAGAGTAGAATCGTTCATTACCGCTGGTGTAAATACAGCAACTGATTATGCTGATTATACAATTGACTTTGCTAACGACTTAACCTGTACTGCGGAAAACACAGTGAATACCACGATTCAGGATGTAGAAGGAACCTATGAAGTAGCATCAGAGATGGAAGTATTTTTAACATTGACTTTCTCTGGTAACGCAACGTTTGAACTGTTGAACCATACTTGGAAAGTGACGAGTTATTCTTCCAGTTCTATCAGCTTACAGAGTACAACAAACGCAGGCCTAACAATGGTTTTGTCCCAAATTTAAAACCAAGCTTGCATTTGTAACGTATGTTATGGTAAGTAGCCACCATCCCCAAAAGGTGGCTACTTTTAATTAAAAAAAAACAATAATGAAACGATTTATTTCAACAATAGTTTTAGCCACAGTATTAGTTTTAGGATGTTCTAAAGAGGACGCTTCAGCAGAAGATAACAATCAAAACAGTGCACCTAATAAAAACCTTAATAGACAAGCTACAGGTTCTTCTGCCAATGACCTTTTATCAGATAGCACTTTTAAAAGTATGGTAATAGAACTGGTTTATGTTGAAGGTTTTGAACCGTCGCAAACGGCTGTTGATAATTTCATTTCATTTTTAACAAACAGAACATTTAAACCCAATGGTATTACGGTTGAAAAACGCAGTATACCGTCACCTGGAAAAGACAGCTTTACCATTGAGGAAATTGCAGATATTGAAAGAGAGGCCCGTACAAAATACAATACCGATACTGAAATAGCGGTTTGGGCACTTTTTATTGATGGTAAATCTGCTAACGATTCTGAAAATAGTGTAACTCTGGGTAGTGCTTATTGGAACACTTCGTTTGTAATTTACCAAGAAACCGTTCAAAACTTGAGTAATAGTCCGTTGGAACCTAACCGAAGTGTTTTGGAAACTACAGTGATAAACCATGAATTAGGACATATTCTTGGATTAACCGATTTAGGATCTGATATGCAAGAAGACCATGAAGACGCTGAACACCCCAAACACTGTAATGTAGAAGAGTGCTTGATGTATTGGAGCGCCGAAACTGGAGCAGGCATTGCAAATATGGCTGGAATGAACAGTGCACCACAATTAGATGCTTTCTGTTTAGCAGATTTAAAAGCCAATGGTGGCAAATAAAATAGAATTTGAACAATAACCCCAAAAAATATAGAGACATGAAAACTAAAATTTTAATATTAGGACTATTTTTGAGTACAATTTTGACTTTAGGCGCCCAAAATAAATCAAATGCTGGTATAAAATTTGGGTATAACCTTTCGGCTGTAAGTTTTGACGGTGAAACAGAAACGGGACAGAGACATGGCTTTCATGCTGGTTTTTACGGCGAATCTTTCCTAGCGGAAGTTATCGCTTTGCAAGTTGAATTATTGTATTCGCAACAAGGCTACGAATTAAGGGACAATAGCGGAACATTTACCCAAAAGCTGGATTACATCAACATACCTTTATCGTTGAAAATATATCCAAATGATAAATTCTATTTAGAAGCTGGTCCGCAAGCAGGTTTAGCCATAAACCATAAAGAAGAGTTTGATAGCAATTTCAGTTTGTTCAACACTTCGCAAGAGTTTGACCCTCAGAGTTTTGATTGGGGCTTAAACTTTGGAGCAGGATTTAAAACGGATTCTGGAGTAAGTTTAGGTGTAAGATATCATTTAGGTATGGGTGATATTTACGATGAAGGTAGTCCGCAAAACAGGGTGTGGCAATTCTCATTAGGCTTCGATTTTTAAATAGTGATTACAAATTTTATAAAGCCAACTTAAATTTAAGTTGGCTTTTTTTATGTTTAAAGATTTTATTTCAACTTTCCGTAGGGTAAAAAGCAATTGAAGTGTCTTAAGTATGAAAGGGCAATTAATGCTCCAATTAATAACCTTAAAAATGTATAGTTATGAAATTATTTAAAACAGCAATAGGTATTGTTATCATAAGTTTTTCTTTTACGCTAAACGCACAGGAAACATCAAAAGAAAAAGATGAAGCAATAGATAAAACCACGTATTACGAAAAACGTGCTAAAGAAGACGCTAAATTTGAACAAGAGTTTAAAGCCGAAACTGAAGCCGAAGCTGAGGAGTTTTGGGAAGAACAGGAAGCATATGAAAAAGAATTAAAAAAACGAGACCGAAAGGCATATAGGGCTTATATGAGAGGAAAACGTGATGCTTACGCTGAACATTACGAGCATTGTAATCATCATTGTCATCATGGAGACCATTATTATCACCATGCTTCATTTTACTATTATAGGTATGATAATTATCACTACAATAGATATTCTAACAGAGGTACAACTATAAGAACTAATGTAAGGTTAAATACACCTCGAGTAGGACTTGGCTTAAGATTATAATAGAAGCCTAGAGAAATAGCTTAATCTGAAAAATAAAATGTCGCTTTGAATTAAAGCGACATTTTTTATTTGGTTTTAAGTTTGTATTTAAACGCTTTAGTTACGCATCAATATTAGCATAAATAGCATTCTTCTCAATAAAATCTCTACGAGGTGGCACTTCATCGCCCATTAACATAGAAAATATTCTATCGGCCTCTGTACCATTATCTATTTGCACTAAACGCATTGTTCTAAACTCCGGATTCATAGTAGTATCCCAAAGTTGTTCAGCATTCATTTCTCCTAAACCTTTATAACGCTGAATTTTTGAACCATCACCAAACTCTTCAATAATTTTATCACGTTCTTCATCAGACCAAGCGTACTGCTTTTTAGCACCTCGCTTCACCAAGTATAACGGTGGTGTTGCAATGTATATATGACCGTTCTCGATTAACTCCTTCATATATCTAAAAAAGAAAGTTAAAATTAACGTTGCAATGTGGCTACCATCAATATCGGCATCACACATAATCACTACTTTATGGTATCTTAATTTAGAAAGGTTTAAAGCTTTACTATCCTCTTCGGTTCCTATAGTTACACCAAGTGCTGTAAAAATGTTTTTAATCTCTTCGTTTTCAAAAACCTTGTGGGTCATGGCTTTTTCAACATTCAAAATTTTACCTCTTAATGGCAAAATAGCTTGAAACGCTCTATCTCGACCTTGTTTTGCAGTTCCACCTGCCGAGTCTCCCTCAACAAGAAATACTTCACATTTTGCAGGATCTTGCTCAGAACAATCAGATAATTTCCCTGGTAAACCACCAATACTCATTACCGTTTTACGCTGTACCATTTCACGAGCCTTTTGAGCTGCATGACGTGCTTGTGCTGCTAAAATTACTTTCTGTACAATCGTTTTAGCATCATCAGGGTTTTCCTCTAAGTAATCCGTTAACATTTCAGACACCGCTTGACTTACAGAAGCCGACACCTCTCTATTTCCCAGTTTCGTTTTTGTCTGGCCTTCAAACTGAGGCTCTTGCACTTTTACCGAAACAATAGCCGTTAATCCCTCTCGGAAATCATCACCAGCAATATCAAACTTCAATTTATCTAGCATACCAGATTCATCCGCATATTTTTTCAATGTATGCGTCAAACCACGACGGAAACCAGATAAGTGCGTTCCACCCTCATGCGTATTAATATTATTCACATAAGAGTGTAAATTCTCAGCATAAGAGGTATTGTAAATCATAGCCACCTCAACAGGCACACCATTCTTTTCACCTTCAAAAGCAATCACATTCTTCATTAAAGGCTCACGAGTAGCATCTAAATACTGAATAAACTCAGACAATCCATTTTCAGAATGAAACGTTTCACCCTCAAACTCACCGTCTTCTTTTTTAGTTCTTCTGTCTACTAAATGTACCGTAATCCCTTTATTCAAATATGCTAATTCACGCAATCTACTCGCCAAAGTATCATAACTATATTCTAAAGTTTGCGTAAATATGGTCGGATCTGGCTTAAACGTTACAACCGTACCACGTTTATCTGTATCCCCTACAACCTTAACAGGGTATAAAGTTTTACCACGCTCATACTCTTGCTCATACATTTTCCCTTCGCGGTGCACGGTAGCCTTTAAATGCTCAGATAATGCGTTAACACAACTTACACCAACACCGTGTAATCCACCAGAAACCTTATAAGAATCCTTATCAAATTTACCACCAGCACCAATTTTTGTCATTACCACCTCAAGGGCAGAAACACCTTCTTTTTTGTGCATCCCTACAGGAATTCCACGACCATCATCTTCAGTGGTAATCGAGTTGTCCTCATTAATAGTTACTGTAATATTATTACAGTGTCCAGCCAAAGCCTCATCAATCGAGTTATCTACAACCTCATACACCAAGTGGTGCAACCCACGTACACCAACATCACCAATATACATCGATGGACGCATACGCACATGCTCCATTCCCTCTAAGGCCTGAATACTATCAGCCGAATAATTGTGCTTGTTAAATTCTTCTTTACCTTCGCTCATATTATATATTTAGTTTGTTTTAATTCATTTTTTAAAACACCACAAAACTATTTTGGGCGTTACCCACAAGGGGTCGGGCTTTACGTTACAAGTCCTCGCACCTCTCCCGATAACTATCGGGATCAGGCTGTGGGCTTTCCTCTGCAATCCCTAACGCATCCATCCGCCAAATTCAAACCACAAAATCTAATTAAAGTACGATTTGCAAAAGCCTAAATTTCAGCATAAAAAAAGACGCCTAATAGCATCCTTCTGAATACAAACAAATATACGAAATTCTACACCCATTTAAAAGCATTTCATCGATGTGACGCAATAATTATCAACAATTGTTAATTACTCAAAAGTCGCTTAAATCGTCTAAAAACGCCTTAAAATAGATTTTGTGGTTTTTTATTCATTTTACAAAACAGTCAAAACTCAAAATGTCTTAAACCGCATTTTTTAACTTCAATTTACCCATCATTTACTCACAAAAAGTCAGCAAAAATGCGCTAAATAACACTAATGTTTTTAAAATGTATTAAATATAAATAAGTAATTACTACAAATACACTAACAACCTTTCAAATTAACTTTACGTTTTTTAATAATTTCACAATACAATACAGTATATCTCTAAAAATAGTGTGTACTCTATTTATTCTATATATATTTGAACTCGTTAAAATAAACATGAGAAACAATAACAATAATAATAATTTCAATAATCCTAATATCTAGGGTTCGGAAGGTTATTGTTTAAAAATATATAAAGCCTTCCGATATCGGAAGGCTTTTTTTTGAGACTATTTTAAAACAGTCTCTATAATCCAAAAATCAATAAAGATGAGTAAAATCATGACAGTCGACGTATTGTCGAGCATTAAAGGAGCGCAGCCATCAGAGGCTGTAAACAAATTATTTGAGGTTATTAAAAATGCCAATACCACAAATAATAATACTTTTAATCATCATAATAATGCGGTGTCTTTAAATGATTTAAGAGACGATGTGGTTATAGATAGTTCTGCTACAGAAAAACAAATCATCATCGAGAACTTCCCAAAAGAAAAAAACGGCTATTTAGTAGTTTCTAAAGTTATAGAAGAATAATTATGAGCTCGCAGATACACAAAATTCATCAGCAATTGATGAACAAGGAAATCACTTGTACCGCGCTGGTTCAAGAAAAATTAGACCTATTAAAACAGAATACTAACAACACCGTTAATGCCTTACTAGATACTATGGCGTTAGATTTAGCCGCCAAAGTAGATGCCAAAATAGCCAATGGAGAACCTATTGGTTTGCTAGAAGGGATTCCTTTTGGTATTAAAGATGTATATATGGTGCAAGGCACGTATACTACAGCAAGTTCAGAATTATTAAAGAATTACAAATCGGCTTACACAGCAACAGCTATTCAAAAATTATTGGATGCTGGAGCAATTCCATTAGTTAAAGAAAACTGCGATAGTTTTGGTCACGGTTCTTCTTCTGAAAACACCATTTTCGGTGCCGTAAAAAACGCTATAAACCCAGATTTAGTTGGTGGTGGTTCTAGTGGCGGTTCTGCTGTTAACGTTGCTAAAGATTATACGGTATTTTCTATTGGGGGCGATACTGGTGGTTCTGTACGTCAACCTGCTGGCTACAATAATGTTTATGGTTTAAAACCAACTTACGGACGTATTTCACGTTACGGATTAATGGCTTACGCATCCTCTACAGATTGTGTTGGACCAATTGCAAAATCAATCGAAGATATTCGTATTGTTTTAAATGTCATGAGCGGAAAAGATATTAAAGATCAGACCTCTTATGCTTCCGCAGAAATAACTCAAGATGCTATTTTAACTTCGGATAGCATAAAAACAGTCGGTTATTTCAAAAATTTCATTGAAAGTGATGCTATTGATGCTGAAGTCAAATCTGATTTCTTAGCAACTATAGAAAACATAAAAGCGAAAGGCATAGAAGTAAAAGCTTTAGATTTCTTTGAATCTGAAACGTTAGTTTCAACCTATTATACCTTAGCTATGGCAGAAACAGCCTCTAACCTATCTCGATTAGATGGGACAAATTACGGTAACCGTATTGAAGCTGATAATTTAAAAGAAACCTATGCAGTTACACGTTCTGAAAACTTCTCTGAAGAAACAAAACGCAGAATTGTTGGTGGAAACCAAGTATTATCTCAAGGGTTTTCAGACGAAATCTATTTAAAAGGATTAGCGCTTAGAGATAGCATCGCTAATAATTTTGAAAATGATTTTAACGAAGTTGACATCATCATTTCTCCTGTTACACCTAGTACACCTCCAAAAATTGGAGATAGTTTAAAAGATCCACACGCCATGTATTTATCTGATGCATACACCGTTGGTTTCAGTTTAGGGCAATTACCAACCTTAACCGTTCCTCAAGGGACTGCAACAGGTTTACAAATTACGGCGGCAAAAAATAATGACGAACTCGTTTTGAAGTTTGCTAACTTCTTAAAAGACACGATATAATGGAACTAGAACAATTAAACGACTTGCTTAAAAAGCACGAATTAGAGTTAGTAATCGGTCTTGAAACACACGTTCGATTAAACACAAAAACGAAGTTATTCTGTTCTTGTGCCAATCAAGAAATAGAACAACCTAATCAAAATATCTGTTCGGTTTGTACGGGACAAATGGGTGTTTTACCTGCCATTAATAAAGAAGCCATTAACAAAGCCATTTACTTCGGTAAAGCTGTAAAATCTACTTTTGAAAATGATGTGATTTCTTGGGATAGAAAACATTATGAATATCCTGATAATCCAAAAAATATTCAAATTACGCAGTTTCATAACCCAGTAATTCCAGACGGACAAGTATCTTGTTTCCGTAATGATGGTTCGCAGTTTACGGTAAATTTAACGCAAGTCCATATTGAAGAAGATGCCGCTAAATTAATGCACGAGAAAAAAACCTCGTTAGTTGATTTTAACAAAGCTGGCGTGCCACTTATTGAAATTGTAACCGAGCCATGTATTCGTCATATTGAAGATGCATCAACTTATGCGCAATACATTCAACGTATTGTTCAAAATTTAGAAATCTCTGAAGCCAACCTTGAAAAAGGCGAATTCAAATCGGATGTTTCTGTTTCGCTTCGGAAAAAACACGATTATAATTTAAATCCGCGTACCGAAATAAAAAACTTAAACTCGTTTAAGTTTATGGTGGAAGCTCTAAAAGAGGAAGTTGAAAAACAACTCAACTATTTCTTGGAACACAAAGAATTTAGACCAGACCAAACTACTGTTTTGTGGGATGCAGAATTGAAGCAAACCAAAACCATGCGTAAAAAAGAATTTGAAGCAGATTATCGTTTTATTTCTGAGCCAGATTTACCGTTTGTAAGCATAAAAGAAGTGGTTGAATCTATTGATGTAGATTTGAGCACACTCCCTTTTGCGGTTGAATCTATTCTTATAAAAGGGGGTGTTTTACCGCAAGACGCTAAGTTTTTTACAGCAGACTCCTTACGCTCTGAAACTTTTGTTGCAATTAACAACGTGATTAAAGACCCATCATTTGTTGCAAAAACATTGGTTAATAATATTGATGCTGAAGCTTATGGAGACATTCATAGGATTGAACATTTAATTGAAATTTTTCAACTATTTAAAGATGAAAAAATTACTTCAGTTTTAGTTCAAAATGCCATAACATCTTATTTAAAAGATAGAGAATTCAACTATAACCAATATTTTGAAGATAACACGATTTCGGAATCTCAAATTGAAGAAGCTATTTCAAAAGTGATTTCAGATAATGAAGCCATTGCTAACGATATCCGTTCTGGAAACCAAGGAAAAGCAGGTATTTTAGTAGGAAAAGTGATTGGTATTATTGGAAAAGGTGCTTCAGGAAAAGTGATTCGTGAAGGGATTTTAAGTGCGCTTGCAGGAGAGGACGGAAGCCCGAAGACCGAAGACGGAAGTGCTTCTAAACAACAAACACCTCAACAACAAAGCACAAAAACCAAAGAGGAAGAGGTATTACCAGAAATTCCAATCATCATTAAAGATGAATACCGAACCCACGTCATTTCCGATATCTCAGATGAGAGCATCAACGAAAATGTAACGCTTTCTGGATGGGTGTCTAGTGTGCGTGACCATGGCGAATTAATCTTTATCGATTTACGCGACTCGAGTACACAAGTATTCCAAGTACGTTTAAGTAGAGAATCGTTTGCAAATTTAGACGAACTCGTAAAGCTAAAACCAGAAACTGTTATTACCGTGTCTGGAACCATTTTACAACGTAAAGAAGATGATTATAACGCTGCGTTAAGAACGGGTAAAATTGAATTAGAAGCTAAAGATTTAGAAATTTTAAACCTTTCTAAAACCCTGCCTTTTGAAATAAAACGTGCTACAAAAACAAATGAAAATGTTCGTTTTCAATACAAATATTTAGACCATAGAAATAACGATGTCCGAAGAGTGATTGTTAACCGCCACAAGGTTATCAAAATGATGCGTGATATTTTAGACGAGCAAGATTTCCTTGAAATTGAAACACCAATTTTAAGTGCGGGAACTGATGAAGGCGCACGTGAATTTATTGTGCCAACACGTAAGCAAGCAGGTTCGTTTTACACGTTACCACAAGCACCTCAGCAATTTAAACAAATGTTAATGGTTTCTGGTTATGAAAAATATTTCCAGATTGCACGTTGTTTTAGAGATGAAGATTCTCGTGGCGACCGCCAACCAGAATTCACGCAGTTAGATATTGAAATGGCGTATGCCAGCATGCAGCAAATCATAGATTTAAATACTGAGATGTTTAACGGTATTGTTGAAAAAATATATGGCAAAAAATGGATTTTACGTCCGTTTGAGGTATTAACCTATAAACAAGCTATGGACGATTATGGCTGTGATAGACCAGATTTACGTTTCGGTTTAAAACTACAAGACATTACAGATATTGTAAAAGACACGACCTTCCAAGTATTTAGTAAACCTATTGAAGAAGGCGGTATTGTAAAATGTATTAAAGTCTCTGCTGAAGAACAAGGTAACAAGCGTTTATCAAAAGGTCAGATTGAGAAGTTAACTGCTTTGGCACAAAGTCATGGTCTTGGTGGATTAGCATACATTATTGTTAATGAAAACGATTTACAATCGCCAATTATTAAGTTTTTAGGCGAAGCTATTGCTGCAGGCATCATTAAAACAACAGCTGCTAAAGTAGGCGATATTGTGTTCTTTTCAGCTGCTGATTATGCTACTGCAAATAAAGCTTTAGATGCTGTTCGTCAAGAATTAGGTAAGATGCTTCGTTTAATCAATCCGAAGGAATTAAGACCAGCTTGGGTGATTGATTTCCCAATGTTTGAAAAAACAGATGAAGGCCGTTGGACGTTTACTCACAATCCATTCTCAATGCCAGCAATATATGATATTGAAAAACACATGAATGGTAAGGAAGATGAAATTGGTAGCATTATCGCGCAACAATACGACCTTATATTAAATGGTTATGAAATTGGTGGTGGTTCTGTGCGTGCACATAAACCTGAAATTTTAGAAGCCACATACAAAAACATGGGTTATAATAAAGACGAGATGATGAAGAGTGTTGGCACCATGTACAAAGCCTTCCATTATGGCGCACCACCTCACGGCGGTATTGCTTGGGGTGTTGATAGATTGATGATGATTTTAGAGAAAAAAGCTTCTATTAGAGAAGTGATGGCTTTCCCAAAAACAGGAACTAGTGAAGATTTACTCTTTGGTGCACCTTCTCAGTTATCTGATAAAAAGGTGGAAGAAATGAATGTGAAGGTGATGCGGAAGTAACCTACTTAATAACATTATTGTTTAAAAAATCCTGATAGTTTACTGTTGGGATTTTTTTGGCTTACATGTAAGAATATTAATTATATTTACGAGACAAATATGACAAAAAAGCTATCTTATAACGATTTGGCAGTAATTTCAAACCTTAGAATGAAGAATAAAATTATTTTTGCGATTTTACTATTCACAATTTTCTCAACATTTTCTCAAGAAAAGAAAAGATTATTTTATGATGAAGAATTAAATGAAATTTCTAAAAAACAATTTCTAAGGCAAATAGATTATGGTAAAAATCTAGATTTATACTTCGAAAACGATTCAATTATTAGTAGTCTTCTTGTAAAAAGAAAAAAATATGGAAAACTAACAACCGAAGAATATAATGGACTTTCAAATAACATCTCACCATTCAAAGAATTAGAAAGTGAATTAATTATCATTGTATACTATCCTGGTAAGGATAGATGTAATGGAATGGAAAGAATTTCAACTTGGAATATATTCGATAGTGATTACGAGGAAAAACTCAAAAAAATTAATAGTGTAGACCAATTCTGGGTTTATAAAAACAGTGAGAATTTAAAGTATTATCATACTGATCAAGTTGATTGGCGCAAAGATAAAAACCAATTAGTTGAAAACTTGTTTTTTGAATTTCATTATCCTTGTTCTAGTGCTGTTGTTATAGATAATGAAGGAAATTATATATCCTATTTTGGTGAATTTGGAAAACAAACAATTTGGAAAATAGCCAAAGAAATATCTAAAAATTAAAACTACAGCCAACAAAGAACTGAGTAAAAAACAATCAAGTAAAAATTATTATTTTATTACCAATGTACTTCTAAACTCAGAACTATAAGGCATTCCATTTTTAACTATAGAAAAAGCCTGCTTTAGTAGTTTGTTACAAACTACTATGTAAAACCAGTTTTTTGCTTTTTCCCTTGGCCACTATTCTATCAAATTTTGGTGCACTTTCTCAATTATCTGATAAAAAGATTGAGGAGATGAATGTTAAAGTTATAAGAAAGTAGAATATTAGTCGGTATAAAATAAGAAAGGACTATTTGATTAAATAGTCCTTTCTTATTTTTATGAATTACCAATTGATCTTTTTTTACTCGATAATTATTCTTTTTGTAATTTTTATGCCATCTGTAAGAACTTTAACAAAATAAACACCACTATCAACATTTAACATATTAACATTAAATTTTTCAGATGGATTTTCCATTATATCTCGTTGTATTAATCGTCCTGAAACATCAAAAACTTCAACTATATCAATTTTTCTACCTAGTAGACTCTTTACTGTAAATTGGCCTTTATTTGGTACTGGATAAACCATTAAATAATTACTTAAGGTTTCATCATTTTCAACCGAAAGTACCTTCTCAACTATTAGCGAAACATTATCAATAAGTGCTTTAGCTGGTCCAGTATTAGTATCTGGAACAAATGCTTCAAAATTAATTACTATTGACTCACCAGCATAATTACTTAAGTTTTGTAGAATATCCTCGTTAAATGAAATATCGAGACCACCAGTATCTGGAGATAATCCAAATTCTATTTCTTCAACATTAAACAATTCTACTCCTGTTAAATCGGTGAATCTTACTGTAAACACCCTATTTTGAGTCGGGTTTCCAAAAGTTAATTGGTAATTTACTTTAAAATCAAATGTTAACATAGCTGCTGTTGAAGTTATAATATCGCTAGGCACCTCAATGGTTTGTTGCAAGCTATAAGTTGTACCTGCATCACCATCAAAAGATGTAAAAGCAGCGTAAAATCCTTCCGTTCGAGTAATATTATTAACTATAGTACAAACAGATTGCGAATTAGTTAACACATTAAAATTCATTCTACATCCAGAAAACACATTTGGTCCTCCTAAAGTCCATCCCGACAGAGAACCGCATTCAAAACCACCATTAGTTATTAAGTTACTGGTATCTACATCAGGGTCGCAAGCCGTCATAAAATTTAAAGGTCCGATAACATTACTAAACCCTCCATCTATACAGTTAGTCTTAATATAAACATCATAAGAAGTACTTGGGTTTAAGCCTGATATGGTTTCTGTTTTAGTATTAGAAACAACTGTATTACCACTTCCTAAAGAAAAACCTTGTAGACCATACTCTAAAGTCCAATTAGTTTCGGAATCATTTTGATCCCAACTAAATTCAACCTCAGTTGGCAATATGTTTGTAGCAACAAAGTTGTTTGGTGCTGAACAAGAAACAGGAGTAACAAAACCAATATATCCTGTCCAATTACTGTACCCATCTATACCACAATTACTTCTTAAATAAACATAATATAGTGTATCAGGTAATAAGTTTTCTATATCTATAGAATTTGTCGAGCTAGTTTGCACAGAACCTATACCATTTCCTGGATTAAAGAATCCAGCGTTATATTCTACTTCCCACTCTGAGACATCAATATTATCATCCCAACTTAGAGAAACACTATTCTTAGTTACACTTTCAGTCATAAAACCTGTAGGAATAGTACATGCTACTTCAGTTCTAAAAGCTATCGAAATATTATCACTATACCCATCATCTACTCCACAATCTCTTCTTAAATAGGCATAATATAATGTGTCAGGAACTAGATTTTCAATAGTAATTGAGTTTGATGAAGTGGTTTCTACTGTTCCTGCTCCTGGAGAAAAGAAGCCTTCTGCATACTCGATCTCCCATGTTGCATTATCAGTTATATCATCCCAAGATAATTCAGCCGTATTCTTTGTTGTTGATACAACCCTGAAACTAGTTGGGGCTGGACATAACTCTATAGTAGAAAAACGAATAGGCCCAATAAACTCACTTGAATCACCAATATCACAAACTGCTCTTATATATACATCATAACTACGTTCAGGGACTAAGTCTGAAAGAACATAAGGGTTATCTTCTGTAAAAATGGTTGTTGCTTCAGCAGTTGTAAATCCAGAAAACCCATATTGAATTTCCCAATTCACCTCATTATCAGTAGCCACCCAACTCAATTCTGCAGTTCTACCAGTAATATTATTTACTAGAGGGTTTACGGGATTGGTACAGGAGGGTAACTCACGAAAACTTACTTCATCAATTAATATATCATTATATCTAGCACTGCCGCTTTGACTTAATGTAACACTGAATTCAATCTGTATATCTGTACTTGTAAATGCATAATCACTTAAATCTATTACAAAATCCTTCCATATATTCGTATCACTATTAACTGTAATAATATCAGTAAATAATGTGCCATCGGAATCATAGATAGAGACATTTAGTGTATTATATATGTCATCTATTGTATTTTTACTAAAAACTGAGAATGAAATAGCTGGATTAGTGAGAGCTGAGATATCCACCCACGGAGACTTCAAAACGTAATCACCATTAAAAGCACTTAAATCCCCATCTAACCATGCATAATTAGAATTATTTGATGGGTTTCTGTCTTGAACATTACCTGCCCCCCAACTAGCAAAAGTGTTAAAATTCCAATTCCCATTATCACTTTGACTCCAACAGTTTGGAATTGTATTCTGAAAAACAAAACTTTCAGTATAAGGTGCTTCTAGTACACCACAATCAGTTCTAAACTTAATAGGCCCTAAAACATCACTAAATCCTCCAACTTCACAATTAGTCCTGATATATACATCATAAGGTGTATCTGGAGTTAAACTAGTAATTGTTTGGTTTAGGGTAGATGCCGCTATCTCTATACCTTCACCAAAAACAAAGCCTTCAATACCGTACTCTATAGTCCAATTCTCTTCATCATCACTTTGCTCCCAAGAAAAATCAACTTGTCTCGCTTCTATATTAGATACCTGAAAATTATTTGGAGCCTCACAATTTGGTCTATCTTCACATATTATTGCAGCATCCCAACCAGAACTGGTTGCACTACTATCTGATGTAAATAGAAAAGTTAAAGCTCCACTCTCATGAGTTGATACTATATTACCTGGATTAGTAGTATAAGTACCAATTAGAGTAGACTGAGTATCTGGCCCATCAAAAATTCTTAAACGATCGCAACATGTTTCTACTGAAAAACTATCAAAAATAACTCTAACCCTTTCATCTAAAGTTTTAGGATAAATCACTGTAGTTATATTTTCTCTATTAGAATAGTTTCCAGATTCACCACCAGAATCATAAAATCGATCTCCTCCACAATAATCTGGAGTCGTTTTAAAATTAATAGGACCTACCCAATTACTAAAACCATCGCCTTCAGCCTCACAATTAGATCTTATGTAAAATTGATAATCTGTATTAGAATTTAATGCTTCAATTAAAACTTGTGCTTCTATTACCTCTTGCATGGTTCCTGAACCTAAAGAAAATCCATTTAAGCCATACTCTACTTGCCAATTAGAAATACCTGTGTTTAAGTTTTCCCATGTAGCTATTGCGGTTTCATTAGTAATATTAGAAAAACTCACATTAAAAGGTGAAGCACATAGCTCTGTAGTTGTGAATCTAAAAGGCCCTAAAACCTCACTAAAACCTCCTAAATCACAAATAGTCTTTATATATACATCATAAGAGGTAATTGGTAATAGATTCTCTATTCTAACGGATTCTACTGAAGTTGTAATAATTGTTCCATTGCCACGAACAAAACCTACTTCCCCATATTCTATTTCCCAATTGGCATCATCACCTACAGCATTCCATTCAAAACTAGCTTCGTCACCTTCTAAACCTGTATTCTGAAAGTTTATTGGTGTAGCACAATTAGGTTTTTGTTCACATACAATTGTTGCATCCCACCCTGGAGCATTTCCAAATCCATCAGAAATAAAAATAAAAGTTAGTGCTCCTGATTCGTGTGTAGAAACCAATTCTTGACCTTGTAATTCTGATCTTCTAAAGCCACCTATAAAAGTATCATTTTGACTTTCTCCATCAAAGACATACAAAATATCATTCCAATTACCCAAGTTGAATACATCAAATCGAGCTCGGATTCTATCAGTATCAGAATCAGGATAAATTTGTGTGGTTATATTTTCATTATCTTTAAAGCTATCATTTAACCCACCCGAATCGTAAAAATGGTCTCCATTACAATAATTAAAACTAGTTGTTACTAAAATAGGGCCTACCATATCACTAGAGCCAGATATACTACAGTTTCCGTTTATATAAAAGTCATACTTAGTACCAGACTCTAAACCTTCAGCTATAAATTCCTTTTCGGTTATCGTTACGCTTGTTCCAGAGCCCAAAACAAATCCAGAAACTCCATATTCTACTGTCCATGAATTTGTACTTATCGTATCTTCCCAAGTCACTTCGATGCTATCAAAATCTACATTTAAAATTTCTATATTAGTGGGTGTACTACATTTTGTGGAAAATATAAAAACATCTGAAAAACTAGAAAAACCACATGGATTTAACGTTCGAACTCTCCAATAATATTCTGCATTATTTTCTAAGTTTGAAGGAATATAAAATAAACTTTGTGTTGTAGAATCTTCGATAATATTAGTAAATACATCGTCTGTAGCTATCTCGATTTGATATGAAACTGAATTACTATCATTTTCCCAATTAAATTCAACATCAATATCTTGTAACTCAGAGTTATTTAAGGGTGAAATAAGGTTAGGTACAACATTATTTGCAGCGTAAACTGAAAAATCTAACTCAATACTTTTCTCGATACCATTTGTTGATATACCTTCTAAATTAAAAGAATAGTTTCCTACCCCCAAGTTATCAATACCCTCAAGTGTAACATTAAAGGGGGTACCTTCTATAGATTGTTCTGTAAAATTATCTTGAGTAAACAACACACTAGTTCCCGGAGGCAAACTAGTAGCTGTTAAAGCTACAGATTCATCAAAATCTAAAAAAGTTTTATATTCGAGATTAAACACTGCATTTCCAGAATCGCATACATCAATTGAAGGCGACTCTGCTAATATGGCAAAATCAGATTTCTCAATTGTAAAACTCTGTTGATTTACTGCAAAGAAAACATTATCAACAGCCTTTATAAGTAACCTAGCACTTGTGGTAGCTTCAACATCAGGCAAACTAAACGTTTCCTCTCCATCATTTTCAGTAACTAATAAGCTGGTTGAAAATGTAAGGCCTCCATCGGTGGATAAAAATATTTCTACTTCACTGGTTCTTATTGGTTCCAAATCTGTATTAGCAACATCCCAGGTAACAGTAACTGAATTACCTACTGTCCATATTTCTGAATTACTTACTTGCGAGGTAACTGAAAAAGGACCTGCCCCAGCTGAAACATTAATTGTAACAGCATCAGAAACCGTTTGCCCTCCATTAATACCGTTATCGCGGACAGTCATTACAAAATTCAAGGTTCTTGATACAGAAGGCAACACCTCCCAAGTGGGCGTAATATTATTTGCTAGAACATCATTTAGATTAGGAAAATACCTCTTACCACTCAACGAAGGGGGAAAAGATCTAAACATAGGCCCCAAGGTATTGGTTGGTAAAGGTGTATTTGTACTCTGAGGGTTTTCGGGGTCATTCTGTTCCCAACAGTATGTCAACACATCATTACCATCGGAATCTGTCGCACTTCCTTCTAACATAAAAGGTGTACTCCTAGGGATTACATAATCTAAACCTTGGGCTACTATTGGAGCAGAATTATTAGTAGGAATTAATTCCGCGCAGTTAGCATTATCAATAGTCCAAATTGCAACATCCCTGATACTAGTATAGTTAAAATAATCATCAGAGCTAGCTTGAACATTTGGGGGGCAAATTCCAGCATAACTCATAATGGTACTTCCACTACCTGGCTCAACTTCACTATTAAAACCACTACGACAATTACCACTACTTTGTGTATGAAATGCTCCGAATTGATGACCAAACTCATGAGCTGCCAAAAGATTCATATCATCAGTATCTGGGTTTCCATGAACACTATAGGCCTTCCCTTTTTCAATATCTGTACATACACAAGCTATACACCCTGCGTTACCATATTTGTTATTATTCTCAGCATGAAACAAATGCCCCACATCATAATCATCGTTCGTAATTATACTATTGATTGTATTAGATAACTCATTTCCCAAATTTATACTTGTTGAATATGGGTCTGTGGATGGATCCAAGAAAATCAGTAAGTCAGTTTCAGCAATTAATTGCATTGTTATCCCAAAATCGCGTTCAAAAATTCCGTTCAAACGATTTATAGAATTAACCATACCTTGCAAGACTTTTGCTTTTCTTTCAGTATCGCTATTTTCTGTACCATCCAAAAACACTTGAGAATAGTCTCCACTTACAGATAATGCTAAACGGTATCTTCTCAAATTACCATCATCAACATCCCTATTAAATACTCCAAAACCTTTAGCTCTTTTTTGTAACAAATCTTCTGTCTGACACTCAAAAGGATTATTGTTTGATTGACTAGAGGTAGTCTTGAATTCATGCAATGATTTACCAAGAGCCTTAACTTCAATTTTTTCATAAACTGTAGTTTGAAAAACACCAAAAAAACCAGCTTCTGGTGAATACGTAAACTGCATTGTTTTTTTTGACCCATCTATAGCTACTCCTTTATAACTTTTAATATTTGGAAATTTTTTGGCTAAATCTGGGTGCATAACCTTGGTTTCCCTTACCATGAATTTTTTTAAATTATCATTATCAACAGGAAAACTCAATACACTAGAAGAATACTCAGATATTTTATTAAGTTCTCTCTGAAAGCTAACACTACCTAATTTATAAACAGAAGCGTTTTCTTCAGAATTGATATTAGTAGGTTTATTGGAAGAATTGATTTTTTGCCAGATATTATCTTGTGAATACGATTTTAAACAAAAAAATAAAAAAGTAAAAGTTAAGATTTTTAGAACGTGAAAAAGATGATTTACCATATTCAGAATGTAAGTATTTAAAACAAATATTAATTCATTTTAATAAAGTACAGCAATAAAAGCGTCAAACTGCATTTAAAATAGGTATCTTGTTTTACTGAATAAAGTAAATAAATTGATTACCCTTTAAATGAGTTATGATTATTCAAAATAAAAGTTGAAGAATGTAATTTAAAATGTTACTTAACTGATAAATCCGAAATCTTAAATTACAATAGAATAATTATTGGCATGCTTTACTCAAAAAACTAATGGCTAATTTTCTTCTATAATTTAGACTAAAAAAATCAAAAAATTATTTTAGTGTTTATATAACTGAAGGAAATTAATATAATCAACAATTTAAGGTATATTCAAATATTTATGTGTTTGAAGGGATACTTTCCATTTAGGATGCTTCATTACATAGTTAACAATTTCTGGTACAACCTTATCCCGTTTACTCCACTCTGGTTGTAAATACAAAATACAATCCTTATTTACTTTAGAGGCTTGTTCTTCAGCAAAACGAAAATCATCTTTATTATAAACAATTACTTTAAGTTCATCAGCCTTATCGTAAACCTCTTTTGTAGGTAGCTTCATCTTTTTTGGCGATAAACAAATCCAATCCCAAACACCTGTTAACTTATACGCTCCAGAAGTTTCAATATGTACTTGCATACCTTCAGCTTTTAATTGCGTTGTTAAAGCCGTCATATCCCAAGTAAGTGGCTCACCTCCTGTTACTACAATAGTATCGCTATACTGTTTAGCGTTTTCAACAATTCTTTTTGTAGCAGTAGGCGGATGCAAATCAGCATTCCAACTCTCTTTAACATCACACCAATGGCACCCTACATCACAACCTCCTATTCGAATAAAATACGCCGCTGTACCTTTATGATAACCTTCACCCTGAATGGTGTAAAACTCCTCCATAAGAGGTAACATTTCTCCTTTATTAACTAAATTTAGAATATCTTTTTCCATAGAAATGCAAAGATATATATTCACATTTGATTTCAGTCCTATTTATTGAATTCAAAAGACCACTAATTTATATAGCTATTAAGATTAAAATCTATTTTCTGATACACTATTTTTGTTTAATATAAACTTCAAAACTATAAACTTTTATGTTTTTTGTCGGATTTTTTTGTTCTTAATCGGATTTTTAGTTAGTTTCGCTAAAAATTAATAGCTAAAAAAAGTCTCTCACACTCCCAATGAAAAATAAAATCTACACTGTTTTATTACTGTGCCTCTGTTATTTTCATGGTTTTTCCCAAGTAGGAGTTGGCACTACAACGCCTGATGCTTCTTCAATATTACATATTGAAGCTACTGATAAAGGTGTTTTAATACCAAGATTAAGTACAGCTCAAATAAACTCTATTATAGATCCTGCAATGGGCTTAATGGTTTTTAATACGGATATTAATGAGTTTCAATTTAACAACGGATCAATGGCAACTCCAGATTGGAGCAAGATATCACATTCAAGTTCTGTAAAGTATAGTAACACGGATACAACAAGTAATATAAATAATAATGGAGCATATGCTAATATTCCCATTTTTGGGAACCTAGAGTGGAATGATGATACTACTTTGTATACACAGGCAGGAAATACTTTAACTATAAATACATCAGGTAGATATCGAATAACAGCCAATATAGCCTATATAGTCCCCACAATTCCTGGCAATACAGATTTACGTGTATCAGTTGAAGCTCAAATAGCAATTAACGGCACCCCTACTGGAGCTATAGGTAATACGGGATATGTAAGACATAATAGTGGCCATTTAGAAGCTTCATTGCATATTACAGAGGTTTTTAATATAACAGCAGGCCAGACTATAAGTATCCAAACCATTAGAGGTGGTAATTCTGCTCCTGCAGTTTTCAGAAGCGCTGGTACTTCTAACATCTACATTGAAAAAATAAAATAGCCTTTTACATCAAATACATTCTTTCTTAATTTTTTCCTGTATTTTTATGCAAAATATTAAGCATGAGTACAAAGGAGGTTTTTTTTAATTATATAACTGAAGGTAATAAAACTAAAGGTGAATATATTCCCATTGGCGCTGCCATGTTAGATGGCGAAACCATAACAGGAGCCCACGTAAAAATACCTTTAAAAACCATGAATCGCCATGGTTTGATTGCAGGAGCAACAGGCACAGGGAAAACTAAATCTTTACAAGTACTTGCTGAAAACTTGAGCGATAAAGGTATTCCTGTTTTGCTTATGGATATTAAAGGAGATTTAAGTGGTATTGCTCAACCAAGCCCTGGACATCCAAAAATTGATGAACGTCATGAAAAAATAGGCTTACCTTTTGATGCTAAAGCATTTCCTGTAGAAATCTTAACACTTTCTGAACAAGATGGTGTAAGATTACGTGCTACAGTTAGTGAGTTTGGACCCGTTTTATTATCAAGAATTTTAGATTTAACTGAAACACAATCAGGTATTGTAGCTGTTATTTTTCAATATTGTGATGATAATAAATTACCACTTCTAGATTTAAAGGATTTTAAAAAGATTTTACAATACGCCACTCAAGAAGGTAAAGCTGAATTTACGGAATCTTATGGTAGAATTTCAACAGCTTCAACAGGTGCTATACTTAGAAAAATAGTAGAATTAGAACAACAAGGTGCCGACTTATTTTTTGGAGAAACATCTTTTGACACACAAGATTTACTGAGAGTTGATGATGATGGAAGGGGTTATATAAACATTATTAGACTGACTGATATTCAAGACAGACCAAAACTTTTCTCTACATTCATGTTAAGTTTATTAGCAGAGATATACTCAACATTTCCTGAACAAGGAGACAGCGATAGACCTGAACTTATTATGTTTATAGATGAAGCGCATTTAATATTTAATGAAGCCTCAAAAGCGCTTTTAAGTCAGATAGAAAGTATAGTAAAACTAATTAGAAGTAAAGGTGTTGGTTTATATTTTGTAACACAAAATCCAACAGATGTTCCTGAAGCAGTTTTAGGTCAACTTGGATTAAAAGTACAACATGCCTTAAGAGCATTTACTGCTAAAGATAGAAAAGCTATTAAGTTAACCGCCCAAAACTATCCTGATTCGGATTATTATGACACTACCGAAGTCTTAACATCTTTAGGAATAGGCGAAGCACTAGTTTCAGCATTAGATGAAAAAGGACGCCCTACACCTTTGGCAGCAACTATGATGCGTGCGCCCATGAGTAGAATGGATGTTTTAACTGAAGTTGAATTAAGTTCCTTATTATCTAAATCAAAATTAGTTAAAAAGTATAATGAAAATATTGATAGAGAAAGTGCCTATGAACTTTTAAATGAAAAAATAAAACAAGCTGAAGCTGAAGAGGCTAAAGAAAAAGCTCGAAAAGAAAAAGAGGCGCTTAAAAAAGCAGAATCAAAAAGAAAAACTTCAACATCAAGACGAAGAAAAAGTACGCGAATGAATCCGATAGTTAAAGTACTTACAAGTGCTACTTTTATAAGAAGTGTTTTTGGTATTTTAACCAAAGTGATGAAAAAATAGCCCTTAAACTTAAAAAAAGCAAAATATACATGCGTCAATCAACTATAGGCTTATTAAGCTTAATCCTACTCCTTATTGCAAGTTGTAAAAAAGAACAAAATCCGTTTGAAATAAGCAAACAACACATTGGTTTATTAACCGATTCTACACAAGTTAAAGAGCTTATTAATATTTATGCAAACGATTCTATTGTCAAATTTATTAGTGGCGATGAATTTACTGGTAATATTAATAACATTGAGATTTTTGAAAAAGGCGGAAAAAAACTACTTACACTTACACCAAAACAAGCTTTAGACTCTACCTCAACCATTAGCAGTGTACGCATACATGATGAGCGCTACAAAACAGGCAAAAACATAACTACATCTAGTACGTTTAAAGATATTCATGCTAATTATAAAATTTCTAGAATTAGCAATTTAATTAACTCTATTGTCATTATTGTGAATGATATTAATGGGAGTTTTACGATTGACAAAAATGAACTTCCTGCTAACCTCAGGTTTGATATGGATTTAAAATTTGAACCTACTCATATTCCTGATGATGCTAAAGTAAAATACTTTTTTATTAACTGGAATCATTAAAAAAAATGAATCCATTTTTATCTAAAATATTAGTTGACGTTGCTCGAAAGAGGCTTGAAAAAAAACAAGTTGAAAAACCCATTACTAAAAAACAAATAATTCCTCTAGTTAGAAAACTAGAAGTTGAATTATCTCATGCGATTAGGGAATATATATTTATTGTTTTAGGTGTGTTTTCTGCAGGATTTGGATTAAAAGGGTTCTTACTCCCTAACAGTTTTATTGATGGAGGCGCAACTGGTATTTCCTTACTGTTAGAAAACATAACATCACTAAATCTTGGTATCCTATTGGTTATCGTAAACCTTCCATTTATTTATTTAGCATCCAAAACCATAGGAAAAAAGTTTGCTTTAAAAAGTATTATTGCCATTTCGCTTTTAGCAATTGTAGTGCATTTTGTTAATTACCCTACTATTACAGAAGATAAACTATTAATAGCCGTTTTTGGAGGTTTTTTTTTAGGTTCGGGTATTGGTTTATCTATGAGAGGCGGAAGTGTTATTGATGGCACTGAGGTTTTAGCCATTTTTTTAAGTAGAAAATTATCACTTACTATTGGCGATGTGCTATTTTTAATAAATATTTTAATTTTTTCATTAGGAGCTTACGTATTATCTATTGAAACAGCTTTATATGCAATGCTTACCTATTTATCTGCAGCTAAAACTGTTGATTTTGTTGTTGATGGTGTTGAAGAGTATGTTGGCGTAACTATTATATCCAACAAGCATGAAGAGTTGCGAGTGATGATCATAGAAAAACTTAGAAGAGCTTGTACAATTTATGCTGGGAAAGGTGGTTATGGCTCAACCGGTTATAGTTACGAAAAGGACATCATATATACTGTTGTAACTAGGTTAGAATTAGCAAGATTACAAACAGAGATTGATAAAATCGACAAAGACGCATTTATTATAATGGGTGTTGTTAAAGATTTAAAAGGTGGTATGATTAAAAAGAAACCATTAAAAGAAAACCACTAATACCGTAACTTTAAGACTTATAAATGGCTAAAAAAAAATATACCATCCAAAATAACCCTTTTATAGTTCCAACTACAGATGGAAAAATAATTAAAGAACATTTTGGAAATACTACAGATGGTAACTCCGAGATTAGTATAGCACATATGAAAGCACCTGCTGGTTGGAGTGAACCTTTCCAAACTCCTGAATTTGATGAATTCACATTCATTATAAGTGGCAAAAAACAGTTTATTATTGAAGGTGAAACGGTTATTTTAGAAGCTGGACAGTCAATAAAAATTGAGCGCCATACCAGAGTTCAATATTCTAACCCATTTACCGAAGTATGTGAGTATATAGCTATTTGCACACCCGCATTTTCTATGGATTTGGTAAATAGAGAAGATTAAATGAATAATTATATTCCAAAAATTTTAGGAGCGTTAATAAATTTTATTGCTTACTTTTCTCCTAAACGAGCTGCTAAAATAGCCATTGATTTATTTTCAACTCCTAGAAAAGGCAGAATAACTCCTCAAGAATCTGATTATCTAAAATCGGCTATCCAAAGCGATGTCTCTTTTGAAGAAACTCTTATTAAAACCTACCATTGGAAAGGGGAAAAAGAAACTATTTTACTAGTTCATGGATGGGAAAGCAACTCATTTAGATGGAAAGATTTAATCACTTTGCTTCAAAAAGAAAACTACAATATCGTGACATTAGATGCTCCGGCTCATGGGGCATCAGGAGGGAAATTTTTTAATGCATTACTCTTTTCTGAATGCATTAACCTTGTTGCTAAAAAATTTAAAGTAAGTACTATAATTGGACACTCTGTAGGTGGAATGTCAACTGTTTTTTTTCAGCATAAATATCAGTTAAAACATATTGAAAGGTTAATTTTATTGGGAGCACCAGCAGATTTCTTAGGTGTTTTTAGTCGTTATGAATCTATGATGGGGTTTAACAAACACGTATCAAAAGCCCTAGAGCATTATGTTCTAAAAAAATATAACCATTTACCTGAATACTTCTCTCCTGCTGTGTTCTCTAAAGAGATTACTGCAAAAGGACTTATTGTCCATGATAAAAAAGACAGAATTATTCCTTACAAAGACGGATTAAAATTCAAACAAAATTACACTAACGCTACTTTTATTGCTACTAAAGGCTATGGGCATGGACTTAAATCAGAGCGTGTTTATCAACATATCTTAGACTTTTTAAACAACTAAGTTTCGTACTTTTGAATTATGAGTGAAGCACCATTAAAGCGTATAAATAAGTTTTTAAGTGAAGTTGGCTATTGTTCTAGAAGAGAAGCCGATAAGCTTATAGATGCTGGTAGAGTTACTATAAACGGAATTGTTCCTGAAATGGGAACCAAAATAGCACCTGATGATGTGGTTGCTGTAGATGGCGTAGAAATAAAAAACACCAAAACATCGTTTGTTTACCTTGCTTTTAATAAACCCATTGGTATTGTCTGCACCACAGATACATCTGTAGAAAAAGATAATATTATTGATTTTATTAACTACCCAAAACGCATTTTCCCAATAGGCAGACTTGATAAACCCAGTGAGGGTTTAATTCTTTTAACCGATGATGGTGATATTGTGAATAAAATTCTTCGCGCAAGTAATAATCACGAAAAAGAATACATTGTAACAGTTGACAAACCTATTTCTCAAACCTTCATACAGCGAATGGCTGGTGGTATTTATTTGGAAGATTTAGAGAAACGCACAAAAAAGTGTAAAGTTGAAAAACTAAGCACTTATAAATTCAAAATCATCCTAACACAAGGGTTGAATAGGCAAATTCGCAGAATGTGTGATTATTTAAACTATGAAGTACAGACTTTGAAACGTGTTAGAATCATGAACATAAAATTAGATATGCCAATTGGAGAGTATCGGGAGTTATCTAAAGATGAGTTTACAGAATTAAACAAACTCATCAGTAATTCTTCCAAAACATTTAAGCCATCCACACATAAGAGAAAAAGAGATTAATTTTGATAGCTGGTTTCTCAAAAATATCATCACAGAAAAAACATATTGCCGTTATTATTGGTATATTCCTTTTAGCTATTTTATTTGAAACCTTACAGCAATTTTATTACATCAAGCGTTTTAATTTAGGTCAAAACGTTCATTTTATTGAGCTTTTAAAAACCCAATCTTATAAATGGTTCGTTTGGTTAATCCTTTCAATACCAATTATTCAGTTTGTAAAAAAAGAAGCTTTAAAAACAACAAATTATTTTAAATACGGATTATTAATATTCTGTTTGGTTTTATTTTGTGTGATTGTAATTGCTATAATTCAACTTCTAATCAATCAAGATTTATTTTCGTGGTCTACTTTTTTCAATGAATATGTTACCTTTTTCATATTTCAAAAAGCACCAATCTATACACTTGGTTATATTGCCATTGCCATAATCACTCATTTTTATTTTGCTAATGAACGGTTGCAAATTGAAGTAGAAGCGCTTTCAAAATTAAAAACTACTAACACAAAACTCTATCAAGAGCTTAGTAAATATGTTGAAGATAAAGCCTCAGTACTAAACATCAAAATAGGCAACAAACGAAAAATTATTCCTGTAAACCATATTACTTGGATTGAAGCTGATGATTATTGTGTGATTGTTCACACCAAAAAAGACCATGCTTATACCATGCGAAGTTCGTTAAAATCCTTAGAAAATAAACTAGCTAGTAACTTTTTAAGAGTACACAGAAAAGCTATAGTAAATATGGATTTAGCTAAAGAATTGAAACTTACAAATACGCCTAAGTTAATTCTTGAAAACAATTTTGAAATTCCTGTTTCTAAGAGTAATCTAAAATCAGTTAAAAATTTTATAACCTAATTTTATAAAATCCTTAACTAAGCTTACTGCAAATAAACCCTAGCTCTCTGCATTTTTTGTTTTTTATCTTGTCTTTTTATGTTGATTTGAATAATCAAAACATCATCATCATGAAAAAACTAAACAGTATTATTTTTTGCTTATTAATATCCTTAACTACTTATGGTCAGTATGATTATGAAGCTTCAGAGGAATTCCCATTTGGCAGACCAAACCCAGAAGCTCCAGAACAAATTAAAGATTATCAAGCCATGATTGGCGAATGCCATTGCAAATCGAGTACCAGAAATCAAGATGGCAGCTGGAATGACGACGTTGATATGATATGGCGTTGGAAATACATCTTAAATGGAATGGCAATTCAAGACGAAACTTTAAAAATAGATGGTGGACACTCTGGAAGCATCAGACAATTTGTAACAGATAGTAGCAGATGGTATGTGCATTGGTTTTCATCAAAAACACCATCAACTAAATTTCCCGTTTGGGAAGGCAATAAAAAAGATGATAAGATTATTCTCTATAAAACACAAAAAGCGCCTAATGGAACTGATGGTTTTTTTAGACTTACATTTTATGATATGTCTGAAACTGGATATAAATGGATTGGAGAATGGGTTGATAAAACTGAAAGTGTGGTATTCCCAACTTGGAAAATTAATTGTGTTAGAAAAAGAGAATAAATATGATAATTTAAAATGTAGTTAGGCTAGTTGCAAAATATTCTTATTTTTGAACAAATCGATTTTATTATGATAAGAACATTAGCATTAGTTTTAACACTAATTGGAATGGCTGGTTTAATTATGGGTGTTTTAGGAATTTTTGGAACTCCAATTATAGCATCTTTAAGCCCTTGGGCATTAGCCATATTAGGTATTATATTCTTTATTGCAGGTGTTTCCATGCTTAAATATGGAAAAAGCAAATCTGCTTAATAATTATGCAAACCGTATCGCCTTTTCATTTAGCTATTCCTGTTTATAATTTAGAAACTTGCAGGTTATTTTATAAAAATATCTTAGGTTGTGAAGAAGGCAGAAGTAGTGACCATTGGGTAGATTTTAATTTCTTCGGCCATCAATTAGTTATTCACTTCAAACCCAAAGAGGAAATCTCGGGTATTCACACTAATGCAGTTGACGGAAAATCTGTTCCTGTTCCCCATTTTGGAGTGGTTTTACCTTGGGATGCGTTTCACGCTTTCGCGGAAGATTTAAAAAACAAAAACATTGAATTTATTATTGAACCATACATTAGGTTTGAAGGTTTAGTGGGCGAACAAGCTACTATGTTTTTTTATGACCCATCTGGTAACGCTTTAGAGTTTAAAGCCTTTAAAGACGTTAGTCAATTGTTTGCTAAATAAAATACCGTTTTATTAATTTATTCCTTTTTTTGGGTTAAATAAAATGGCAAATAAATAAGTAAAAACAGAGGAATAATTATTATTTGAACCATAATAATATACCAAGGCCATTCTCCAAAATAATCTAAAATTGATGCTGATTCTGGCTTTTCATTTAAATAAAAATAATTGGCATCTAAAAGCTTATTTATTATTACCATGAGAACTACATAAACTTGAAGTGCTAAAAATGATTTAAAAACGCTTTTAAATTTTGGTCGCATATTAAAAACGAAGGTTGCGTAAAAAATAATTATCAAAAGTCCCAAATGCACGATCCAATACCTAAAATAATCAAAACTTGGAAAGCCCAAAGCTATGTCTGGTGTTATTACGGCTTGTAACGTTCCGCCTATAATCCAGAAGACCAAAATTTCATACATCCAAAATTTTCTGTAATATGTAAAAATGGGGATTAACAAACCTAATAAACTACATAGATACAAAGGCAAATCTGTAGATACATTATAATAGCCTAAACTGATTTTACGTGCATGAAATACAACAACTATGACGCTTACAAAACAGGCGAAAATATGTAACGCATTTTTTTGTTGAATTGAGTTAGGGAGTCGCTTAGCATAGTTTATAAAAACCATGCTAAATAATATGGCAATTACAATTGGAAATATATGCTGTAGGCTACCAATAACTACTCTACTAAATAAAAAAAATGCATCATAAATTAAGAAATTCATGATGCAATTTAGTTAAATATTGTTTACTTACTACTGGCGTCTTTCTCTAGCTAGTAATGTGTTTTTTAATAGCATTGCAATAGTCATTGGTCCTACTCCACCAGGAACTGGAGTAATATAGCTTGCTTTTTTACTCACACTTTCAAAATGCACATCTCCCGCTAGCCTGTAACCATTCTTTTTGGTTTGGTCTGGCACTCGGGTAATCCCAACGTCTATAATCACCGCGTCTTCCTTAACCATATCTCCAGTTAAAAACTCTGAAATACCTATGGCAGCAACAATAATATCTGCTGCTTTTGTGAGCTCTTTTAAGTTTTTAGAACGACTGTGAACCACTGTAACTGTAGCATCTCCAGCTGGACGTTTCTGACTCATTAAAATACTCATGGGGCGACCAACTATATGGCTTCTTCCCATAACCACTACATTTTTACCTGAAGTCTCAACTTGATAACGCTCAAGAAGCTCCATAATACCATAAGGTGTCGCTGGTAAAAAACTTGGTAAATCCAATGCCATTTTACCAACATTAGTTGGATGAAAACCATCAACATCTTTATCTGGATCTACAGCCATTAAAACTTTTTGTTCATCAATTTGTTCTGGTAAAGGCAGTTGCACTATAAAACCATCTATAGCATCGTTGGTATTTAATTCGTTAATTTTTTCTAGTAAATCTTCCTCTGAGGTATACTCAGGCATTTCAATAAGCGTAGACTCAAATCCTATTTTTTCGCAGGCTTTTACTTTGGCGTTTACGTAAGTCATACTAGCTCCATCCGAACCTACTAAAATAGCGGCTAAGTGAGGTACTTTCTCGCCTTTAGAAATCATTGACTTTACATGGTCTGCGATTTCTTCTTTAATATCATTACTTACTTTTTTACCGTCTAAAATTGTCATTATTAAAAGTTTTCAGTCGCAGTCGCAGTCTCAGTTCTTACTCAACCAGACCACTCTTACGTATAATTATTTTTCTGTTTTAACACCAAATTTACTCGGGTTATTAATCATATAGTTAATGAGTTTTCCTATCTCTTTACTTTGGTTTATAAAATCAGAATGAATTTCTTTAGAGATATACTCACAAGCTACTGCAAAATCCAACCATGTGCTTGTTTCTGAATTCTCACCATCAGCATCAGTAAGTTTACTTACAAAATGTTTTGGATATCTTCGTTTCCTATAGGCTTCAGACACATTAGCACATACAGAACGTGAACTTCGTCTAATTTGATCTGTTAGTGAATACGTTTCTTCTTTTGGAAAAGATTTAGAAATATCGAATATTAACATCGATAAATCAAATCCCTTTTTGTAAGCTAGTAAATCTTTAAAATCCATATACTACTGAAAACTGAGACTGAGACTGCTAACTAAACTAACGCATATTCTTCATCATCTGCATCATCTTTTTACCGCCACCACCTTGCATCATCTTCATCATTTTACTCATTTGGTTGAATTGCTTTAAAAGTTGATTAACTTCTTGAACTGATGTTCCAGATCCTTTGGCTACACGTTTTTTTCTGCTAGCATTTAAAACAGATGGATTTGTACGTTCTTTTGGTGTCATGGAATGAATTATAGCCTCGATACCTTTAAAGGCATCATCATCAATATCAACATCTTTCATCATTTTACCTGCTCCAGGAATCATCCCCATGAGGTCTTTCATGTTACCCATTTTCTTAATTTGCTGAATCTGTTTTAAGAAATCATCAAATCCAAACTGGTTTTTGGCTATTTTCTTTTGAAGCTTTCTAGCCTCTTCTTCATCAAATTGTTCTTGAGCACGCTCTACTAAAGAGACAACATCCCCCATGCCTAAGATACGATCTGCCATACGTGATGGATAGAATACATCTATAGCTTCCATTTTCTCGCCTGTACCAATAAATTTTATTGGTTTATTTACTACAGATTTAATTGAAATGGCTGCTCCACCTCGAGTATCACCATCTAATTTGGTAAGAATAACACCATCAAAATTCAAGACATCGTTGAAAGCTTTTGCCGTATTTACGGCATCTTGCCCTGTCATAGAGTCTACCACAAATAAGGTTTCTTGAGGCTGTATTGCTGAATGGATGTTTGATATCTCGGTCATCATCGCCTCATCTACAGCTAAACGACCTGCGGTATCTATTATAACTACGTTGTGTCCGTTGGCTTTAGCGTGTGCTATAGCAGCTTGCGAGATAGCTACCGGATCGTTATTACCTTTATCACTAAAAACCTCTACACCTATCTGGTCTCCAACAACATGCAATTGGTCTATCGCTGCAGGACGGTATACATCACAGGCTACCAAAAGTGGTTTTTTCGTTTTTTTGTTTTTAAGATAATTAGCAAGCTTCCCAGAAAAGGTTGTTTTACCAGAACCTTGTAAACCAGACATTAAAATAATACTTGGTGTTCCAGATAGGTTAAGGCCTTCTGCATCGCCTCCCATAAGTTCGGTTAACTCGTCTTTAACGATTTTAACCATAAGTTGCCCTGGTTGTAACGTGGTTAATACGTTTTGACCTAGTGCTTTCTCTTTTACTTTGTTAGTAAACTCTTTGGCTATTTTAAAGTTAACATCGGCATCTAGTAATGCGCGCCTAACTTCTTTTAATGTTTCGGCTACATTTACTTCTGTGATGCTTCCGTGTCCTTTAAGAACGTGGAGGGCTTTATCTAATTTATCGCTTAAATTATTAAACATTTTTTTATGTTTTCTGAAAACAGTTTACTGTGATGCTTACTGCTGTTTGTGATTGCTTTTAAAGATGCAAAAATAACTAAATATTTTTGTTTTCACAGGGTTGATTTTGGGTTTTACTAAAAACATATTTTGCTTTATAAATGGTTTGGTTTTTAATACAACGAGTTTAAAGATAGCTTTAATTTATAAAGTTTTTCCGCTATCTTCGTTTACCATCGGATTTAAAACATTAAAACGATTTCATATCCGAGAAATATTGTGTTTCATACTACCAGCCACATATTTTAGTACTTTCGATTTTTTCCAACGCTCAATTCCAACGCTCTAAAAACCAAAAGAGCTAAAATTTCCCAACGCTCGAAATAATCCGAATTAAAAGTTGGAAATCCAAAATGTTTTTATAAATTTGGACAATATTTGTCTAAAACAATTTTGACCAATGAAAACATTAGGAGACACTTTAAAATGTGCCAGAGAGGAAAAAGAATTGATACTGCGAAAAGTTGCAGCTGAAGTAGATATTGATCAATCTCTGATTAGCAAATTCGAGAAAAACGAAAGAAAACCTACAATGGAACAAATCGTAAGACTTGCAAAGTTTTACGAACTTCCCGAAAATGAACTTATCATAAATTGGTATTCGGAAAAAATTGCAGACGAATTAAAATACACGGAATCGACTTCCGAAATATTAAAAGTAGCAGAAGAAAAAATTAACTATTATAAAGCTCAAGAAAATGGAAAATAAGAAAATGAAAGTTGCAGAATTATTTGCAGGAGTTGGAGGATTTCGTCTTGGACTTGAAAAAAGCAATTACGAAGTTATTTGGAGTAATCAATGGGAACCGTCAACCAAAATGCAACACGCATCAATGGTTTATGAAGCTCGTTTTGGAAAAGAAAATCATTCTAACGAAGATATAAACGAAGTAGTAACAAGAAATGTAGAAGAAATTCCAGATCACGATTTATTAGTTGGTGGTTTTCCTTGTCAAGATTATTCAGTTGCTACTACATTGCATAATTCAAAAGGTTTAAAAGGTAAAAAAGGTGTTCTTTGGTGGTCAATTCATAAAATTTTAGAGAACAAAAAGAACAAGCCAAAATATCTTTTTTTAGAAAACGTTGATAGACTTTTAAAATCACCAGCAAAACAAAGAGGTCGTGATTTTGCTGTTATGTTACAAAGTTTAAATGATTTAGATTATGCAGTTGAATGGCGAGTTATAAATGCAGCTGAATATGGAATGCCACAACGTAGAAGAAGAGTTTTCTTTATAGGTTATCACAAGTCAACTGATATTTACAAAAGACTTAAAAAATCAAATAAAACAAATTGGTTAATAGATGAAGGAACAATTGCGAATGCTTTTCCTGTTGCAAAAACAAATGCAATTCAAGAAGTTGAATTAAAAGGAGATTTAGTAGAAATAACAGACAATTTTAATAAGAATGGAAAGTTATCGCCTTTTCAAAATACAGGCTTATTAATTAACGGTAAAGTTTTCACAACTAAAACAGAGCCAAATTACGATGGGCAAAAAACTGTTTTAGCAGATGTTCTACAAAACGGAGAAGTAAAACCTGAATTTTTCATTGATGAAAACGATAAACCAAAATGGGAATATTTAAAAGGTGCTAAAAAAGAAAAAAGAAAAACAAAGGAAGGTTTTGAATACAATTATAGTGAAGGCGGAATGATTTATCCTGACGCTCTAGATAATGCTTCAAGAACAATAATAACAGGAGAAGGTGGAAAATCACCTTCAAGGTTTAAACACGTAGTTGTTTCTGATAGAGGTTTAAGAAGATTGACACCAATTGAATTAGAGAGATTAAATATGTTTCCAGATAATCACACCAAATTGGAAGGAATTACAGATACTAAACGAGCCTTTTTTATGGGAAATGCATTAGTTGTAGGCATAATTGAAAAAATTGGAGAAGAACTTTATAAACAAATAAACCAATTTGAATATGCTTGATACAACTTCGGCAGATTCAATAATTGAATTTGCTAAAAAATTAAAAGGGAAAACTTTAAGAACAGCTTGTGATGTTGATTTTGACGAATTTAAAATAAACGATAAAGGTGGTTATGGAAAAACAGCTGAAAAGTATTATTTTAATTATGAGCCTAATTCCGATGCAGAACCAGATTTTAAAGAAGCAGGACTTGAATTAAAATGTTCACCACTAAAAACTCTTAAAAATGGAGATTTTAGATCAAAAGAAAGACTTGTCTTAAATATTATTAATTATTTACAAGTACACAAAGAAGACTTTGAATCTAGTTCGTTTTGGAAGAAAAATGCACATTTACTTTTGGTTTTTTATTTACACGATAGAGATTTAAACCTACTAGATTATATTATAAAATTGGTTGATGATTGGAAATACCCAAGCGAAGATTTAAAAATCATAAAGCACGATTGGGAAACAATTAACCAAAAAATAAAAGAAGGAAAAGCACACGAATTATCAGAAGGTGATACATTCTATCTTGGAGCCTGTACAAAAGGTTCTACAGCATTAAAGTCATTCAGAGAACAGCCTTTCGGTAAAGAAAAGGCGAAACAAAGAGCATATTCTTTAAAACAAGGTTATGTAAACCACATTATTGCAAGTATTGCTCAAGAAGAAACTGCGGTTTATGGGAAAATAATTGAACGACCTGAAGTTTTAGATATAGTTCAATCAATAGAAGAAATTGTAATTTCAAAGTTTCAGCCATTTTATGGAAAATCAGCTGAAGAAATAGCTGAAAAATTTGATTTACACTTTAATCCAAAAGCTAAAAACTATTTTGCTTCAATAACTAATGCTGTTTTAAAAGCTATTCTTGGTATTGAGCAAGACAAAACGATTGAAGAGTTTGAAAAAGCTGATATACAAGTTAAAACTATTAGGGTTGAAAAAAATAACAGAATTGAACAATCTGTTTCTTTTCCTGCATTCGATTTTATTCAAATCTATAATGAAAGTTGGAGAGAAAGTGAATTAAAGGATTTAACTGAAAAAAAGTTTCTATTTCTTTTCTTCAAAAATAATGGGAATGAATATGTTTTTGACAAAGTTAAATTTTGGAATATGCCATTTGCAGATAGAAATGAAGTTCGTAAAGTTTGGTTAAGAACAAAAAAAATAATTCAAACAGGAGAAATCGTAAAAGGTTATAAAACTGATAAAAATGGAAAAATATCTAGACAACTAAACTTTCCAAAAAAGACAGAAAATAATGTTTGGCACGTTAGACCACACGGACAAACAGCTTTAGACACAAAACCACTTCCTGTAATGGAAAAAGAAACTAAAGAAATGTCGTTTACTAAACAATGTTTCTGGATGAATTGGGATTATTTAAGAGACGAAATATACCTGAAATAAGCCAGCGCTAAAAGCCATACACATTTACAATTCGCTACAGCCAACACTTAAGCCAAAAATTGCAAAAGAGTATGGCTTTGCCAACGCTACAAACAGGACGGAAAATAAAGTACGAAAACACAACAAAGAACTGAGGTAAAAAACAAGTAAAAATTATTATTTTATTACCAATGTACTTCTAAACTCAGAACTATAAG
>CANMZT010000013.1 GCA_947502405.1 uncultured Algibacter sp.
GTGCTTCCAACTGGGGATGACCAATAGTTATATCTATAAGGGTTTGATTGCCCTTCTTGACGTCTTAATATTTTTCCTTCTCCTGAGGTTACCAAATCGCTTGTCTCTGTCTGGACTAATTGACAATCATCCTCTAAATCTAATGTGCCATTTAACTCTAAGTACCAATCGTTATTTAATACTGTATCACTATGCACTCGTAAGCTTGTACCTGAGTCTATGATTAAACCTGACGTACTAATGGAATGGCAAGCACTTATATCATTGGATATTTTTATAATGCTCCATGCTTTATTACTTGATGTATCTTCAATATCCCAAACATCGCCATGTAACCAAGTACTCTCACTTATCCAGTTACCATCACTTGATGTTAAATAAGGCATCGGTGCTGTTTGTGCTTGGGCTGTTTGTATATTTCTTAGAGAAAGGGTTTTACTATTTCCTGATATATCATCTGTTGTACTGTTCTTGATATCTGCCATCGGGTAATATGCTATTAAACTACCCCAGGATACTTTTGATCCTGAACTACGATCTTCAATATCTTTTGGAACTACTTTACCACGTACATGTCCGCCATTGTTCTCAATCTCCTGATAAACCATCTGCTGAATTTGGTTTTCACTCAAGGCTATATCAAATACGCGAACCTCGTCTATGTTACCACTAAAGTATTGAATGGCTGGTTCTACATCTCTTGATAATCGACCTACTTCAAAATCTCCATTCCATAAACTCGCATCGGCTGCTATGGTTTGTCCTATATTTGATGATTCCGTATCACTCAAAGCAAGTTCGCCATCTATGTAGAGTGTTTGCATACCAGTTGTTGATGAATATACCCCTGCCACATGATGCCACTCCCCATAATTAACGCCTGAGCCAGTTAATACATGGGTAGTACCAGCACTTGTTCGAATTCCAAAGGCTAACCGGTTGCCATTTTTAACATAAAGCCTACATGATACATCCTCGCCTGCTATTGTTCTATCTGTGACTCCCGCTATAGACTCTATTTTTACCCAAGCCATTAACGTAACTTCTCCTAAACCATTAATTATTGCATCGCCCGTTAAATAATCATCTGCACCATCAAAATCTATAGTGGCTGAAGCTGGCGGGTTTACATTAAATAAATCGCGGTAATCTAAATCACCTCCTGAAACCAAATCACCGTCAGTATCTGGTAATATTGATAAATCTGAAGGGTTTTCTATATCCTCATTAATATCCCAAGCTAAATCAAAAGTACCGTTAGTTTCAAAGGCATTATCTAAACCATCTCCGTCTGCATCAATTGACAGTACAGCATCTGCCATTCCATTTTCTTCAACATCTAATAATCCATCATTATCACTATCTAAATCCAAAAAATCTGGAAAAAAATCAAAGTCTGTAAAAACAATGTCTAAACCTGCTCCATAGTCTAAATCTATTCCTTCAGTGGAAACTGGACCAGATGGAGCTATATAGCCAACTGTAAGTTGAGCTTCAACGTTATCTGGAATTCCATCATCATCGCTATCTAAATCCAGATGATTAAAGACACCATCATTATCAAAATCTTCACCATTAACAATATTTAAAGAATTTGCATTAAAATCTAAAAACTGACATTGAGTAAAAGACATTCCAAATTGTCTTGTTCTAGAACCAGTTGATGTTTTTAAAGCTTGCATTCTCATGGTAAAAGAATTACCAACAAATTGATAATAAGCTCTAAGTACTCTCAATGTTGAAAACCCTGGACCTTCTTGTAATCCAGAAGCACTTATTTGAATATCTCCAGCACCTAAATCGAGTACCTCAAGAGACGTTGGATTTTCAGTTCCATAAGCAGCTGCATCATTATAAACTACCGATTCTCTTAAACTTCCACCACCGTCACAATCCCATGTAATTCCATTTACACGAAAAATAGCTGATGAAGGTGTTGTTGTTCCAGCATTAACTATGGTGAATTTAAAAGTAGCTCCCGGTGTTCCAACTCCAGAAAAAGTAAGTTCTGTTTGCAAATAGGTTGGGTTACCCGTAGTATCATCATCAATATTTGCTATTGTTGTGTTTGTTAATTCAGTAATTTCCATGAGTACATCATGTCCCGCTATAGTATTACCAAATCTATATACTGCCCCAACGCTCCCTGCAGAACCTGAACTAGCACCAGCATCATAATAACCATTTTCAAAATCTAAAGAAGGCAGTGTACATTCAAATCTGTTTTCACCCAAATTTTCAGATGCATCGGTTATACCATCTCCGTCATCATCATAATCTAGCTTATCAATTACACCATCTCCATCTGTATCCAATAAAGCGTTACATGTTGCATCTCCACCAGATACATTGAAATAAATATTTTGTCCAGAAGTACTGGCTCCACTACCATTATTATTTACAAGCTCGACACCTGAAACTACAACAGATACATAACTTCCACTACCTTGCCATCCATCATTTGCAATATCGTATAACTTAATATAATAGTTATTACCATTTGTAACACAGCCTAAATCATATTTTGAACCATACTGATCTGTTACTCCAGATTGTGATGATTGATAACATTGGTTGTCATCACAAATAGTTGTAATTAAATCGTTAGCTGTATTATAAACCTCTATTCTATTTTCGTAAGCCCTACTTGTCCACTTTACTGTTATTTGCACATCTGAACTTTGCGCAAAAAATAAATTACACTTTAATAAAATAAAAAGTACGCTGAAAAATAATTTTATTTTCATTAGTTAACTGTTTTAGGGTAATTAATTTTTACTCTAAAAAAATATTAAATAGGTAGAACAAACTTTTGTTTTTATGATTTTACTCAACTACTTATTAGACTCTCTTAGTTTAAACTGGTCACAATTATACACTGTAACCCTAATTTTACTTCGTAACAGTTTAACACACTAAAACTAAACTTTAGATAATGGAATTACTTGTGAAACAATATTTGAGGGAAGAAAACTTAAACATTGCAAATCATTTTGATTCACAATATTAATCAAACAAAATTAGAACAAATATTCGATAAAACCAATTAAAAATCGGATAAAAAGATATTATTTAACGATTAAGTGTGCTTTTTGTAATATAGATATTATAATACTTAGCTATTTTAAGCTATAAAAACTAAATCGATTTTGAGAAAAATAATGGTATTAATTTTACACAATAAAGCTAACTAAATCCTCAATTTTAGAAATCAATTGAATTTTAATCGTTCTATTTTTTAAAGAAATTTTATTGTATTTAGATACAAAAATAGCTGAGAACCCAAGCTTTTCTGCTTCCAAAATACGTTGCTCAATACGTTGTACGGGACGTATTTCACCAGACAAACCAACCTCTGCTGCAAAACAAAAATCTTTTTGAAGCGATACATCCTCGTTAGAGGATAAGATTGAAGCAACTACAGCCAAATCTATTGCAGGATCATCAACCGAGATACCACCTGTGATATTTAGAAATACATCTTTTGCTCCTAAACGGAAACCTGCCCGTTTTTCTAAAACAGCCAGCAACATATTTAAACGTTTAGCATTAAATCCAGTAGCGCTTCGTTGTGGAGTACCATAAACCGCTGTACTCACCAAAGCTTGCACCTCAATCATTAAGGGACGCATACCTTCTAAAGTTGCAGCAATAGCATTTCCAGAAAGTTCTTCATCTTTTTTAGAAATTAAAATTTCTGATGGGTTTGAAACTTCTCGCAACCCAGAACCTTGCATTTCGTATATTCCTAACTCATTTGTAGAGCCAAAACGGTTTTTATGAGCCCTTAAAATCCTGAACACATGATTTCTATCCCCTTCAAACTGTAAAACAGTATCCACCATATGTTCTAAAATTTTAGGTCCAGCAATGTTCCCATCTTTTGTAATATGACCAATTAATAAAACAGGCGTTGCAGTTTCTTTAGCAAATTTTATTAGTTCAGTTGTACACTCTTTTATTTGTGAAATACTTCCAGAAGACGATTCAATATAATCGCTATGTAAGGTTTGAATAGAATCAATAATAACAATATCTGGCTCTAAAGCTTCGATTTGTTTAAAAATGTTTTGGGTTTTAGTTTCTGTTAAAATATAGCAGTTACTATGTTCTGGATTTATGCGCTCTGCACGCATTTTTATTTGCTTTTGGCTTTCTTCACCAGAAACATAAAGTGTTTTATATGGTAACTTTAGAGAAACTTGTAATAATAATGTACTTTTTCCAATTCCTGGTTCTCCTCCCAACAGGGTTAATGATCCTGGTACAATACCTCCTCCTAAAACACGATTAAATTCATTATCAAATGTATCTAACCTAGATTCTTTTGAGGTGTCAATCTCATTAATTTGTAAAGGGATTGATACTTTGTTTGTTTTTAATGTTGAAGTTTTCCAATCTTTTTTATCAGGTTTCTGAATCAGTTCCTCTACAATAGTATTCCATTCTTTGCACGCATTGCATTGTCCTTGCCATTTGGCGTATTGCGTGCCACAGTTCTGACAAAAAAAAGTAGTTTTCACTTTAGCCATTAATAACCGAAATCTTCCTTGATTAACTCTGCCTTTTCTAAAACTTCATCCTTGGTTATTCCAGCTATTTCATCTAGTGTGTAAGCAGATTGATAGGTACGCATTGCCTTTTTTGACTCGCCTGTTTCTTCATAAAACCTACCTAAATAATAACCTCCCAAAAGCGTTTCAGGATAAGCTTTTCTTGCCATTTTACCAAGTTCTTCATAATACTCATAAAACTCATTTTTTTCAATAGCTGCAGATATTGCTTTAAAATCATTTATTAATATCTTTTTATCAATACCAAATAAATCTGAAATGGATTGGTATTTTTCTTGAAGATAAAGTACTGGCGATATTTCTAATTCTAAAATAACATCTTTATACTCTTGTCTGGAAATAGGTTGATAAATATTAAATATACTTTCTAAGGCGCTTGGTATAGCATGCGCAGGTAACGAGTAATGTGACGCACTTTTAAAAGTATCAAAATTATAAACTAAGTTTTCATTTTCAATTGCTGAAATATCAGAATTTAAAGCCTCTGTCATTCTTTTTATAGATTTGGCATCATTGTTAGTGTTTGCCAAATAATAAAATGTTTTTGATTGAACTTTCTCCATAACTTCAGGAAGATAGTCAATCATTTGTGGAGCCAATTCTGGGCTAATACTAATATAAGCTTGAAATAAAGGTTGTGACTTTAATAGATAATAATTTATAAAATTAGCTGTTTCTCCATGTCCAATGGCAACTCTAAAATTTCCACCTCGGTAAGTTTTTTCTATATAAGGCATGAGCTCCATACCTATAAACTCAAAAAAAGCAGCACCAGTTTCAATAGGTAACGAATTTTGCTCAGAATACATACAGTCATCAAACCGTTTATCAATTTGATTTACTCCTACAACTATGGACTCGGGCATATCTTCCCAATAAGAATAATAATCTACATTTCCTGCAACAGCTTCAAACATATAATCGCCATCTAAAACAATAAATATAGGATAGGTTTTATCTTCATCATTATTATAGCCTCTAGGTAATTGTATCTTTAGTTCCCTTTCTTCACCTAACTTAGAAGATTGAATCGTTTCATATTTTACTTGAGCCTCTATCGTTTTAATCAATAGACAAAAAAACAAAAAGAAAATGACCGTTTTTTTCATTTTAGAATGATTTGAGATTTACCAAGGGCAAGGTAAGAAATAAAGGTTTAGATTTAAAAAAGAAGATTTATAAGTTCAAAAAAAACATTTAGTCATTTTTTGAAACTTTATTTCTGTTGTAAATGGGTAAATAAATTAATGATAGTCCACCAAAAATGATAATCATTAATGTTTGAGATGCCCACATAATCCAACCGAAAGCTATGCTAGGATCCTCTGGAATGCCAAAAATTGAAAAAGCCGCATAAATAGCTAAGGGGTAAGACCCTATACCACCGTTTGTAGCAGCTATGCTAAAACTTGCTGATATAAATCCTATTAATATGGCCCCTACAGATATACCTCCTAATTCTGAAATGGAAAAAGAGGTTACATAAAACATTAATACATACATCGACCATATAAACAAAGTATGAGAAATGTAAGCCCATTTCTTTTTCATTTTGAAAATACTAAGAGCACCTTCTATTAAACCACTAACAAAATTTCTTATTTTTAATGCAATCTTTGAATCACTTTTCTTGATGAATCTAAAAAAAAGAATCATCATAACTATACCTCCTAGCAGAGCAATTATAATTTTTGTAGGGTCGAACTTTTCAATTAAAAAACCATAAATAAAATCAAATTGAAGAAAAAGTGTAATTCCAATAATTCCGAGCATGACGATTAAATCTGCGATACGTTCTGCTACTATAGTACCAAAGGCTTTTTCAAAAGGCACACCTTCATAATTTGTAAGTATAGATGCTCTTGCAACCTCGCCAGCTCTAGGAATGGTATAATTTATTAAATATGTAGCAAAAACTGCCATCACACTATTTCCAAAACGCACATTATACCCCATTGGCTCTAACTGATAACGCCAACGATAAGCTCTAGATAAATGACTTAAGAAGCCTAAAAACATCCCCAATACTATCCAAGTATAATCTGCATTTTTAGCATATTCAAATAATTCTTCAATTGAAACTTTCGATAGCGAGTACCAAACCAAAAAAACTCCCAACAATAATGGGAGTGTAATTTTCAATATATTTTTTAGCTTTTTACTCAAAAGTTTATTTTAATAAATTAGTTGATTCATCAGGGAATACTAAGGATGGTTTAAAAACTTTAGCATCTTCAATATCCATAAAAGCGTATGTGATAAGAATCAAAGTATCTCCAACTGACACTTTTCTAGCGGCAGCTCCATTAAGTGTTATTTCCCCACTATTTCGTGGGCCAGGAATACAATAAGTTTCTAAACGCTCACCATTATCATTATTAACAATTTGAACTTTTTCTCCTTGAATAATGTTGGCAGCATCCATTAAGTCTTCATCAATAGTTATACTACCAATATAATTGAGTTCTGCTCCTGTGCACTTAACTCTATGAATCTTAGATTTTACTACTTGAATTTGCATGCGGCAAAGATAATTAATTTAATGCGATATTATCAATAAGTCTTATATCGTCTGCATATACAGCTATAAAGGCTCGATATGTTTTTTTATTAGACTTTCGTTTAATTGGTTTTAAGGTTTTTGTATCTGCTATAATAAAGTATTCTAACTCTAACAAACTATGTTTAGCAAACTGTTTTTCAACCCATTCCGACACTTTACCAGCACTTTTTGTGCCAAATTTTTCTTTGGCGATTTTTAAAGTTTTATAGATAAGAGGTGCCGCTGTTTTGTACTCTGGTTTTAGTCTTGTATTGCGAGAACTCATAGCTAGACCATTTGTTTCGCGATGAATTTTACATCCTATTATTTTTACAGGAATATTGTGTTTTTCAACTAGCTTTTTAATAATGGCTAATTGCTGAAAATCCTTTTCTCCAAAATAAGCCTTATGAGGCTTCACTATTTCAAAAAAACGTTTCACAACGGTACCAACCCCATCAAAATGACCATGCCTAAACTTGCCTTCCATTTCAAACTCTAAACCATCAAAATCAAAAACTTCAGATTCAGTTTCACCTTCATAAATATCTTTAACAGTTGGTGCATATACAATAATATCTGTCTTGCTTACCGTTTTTAATAATGCAACATCATCATCTAAAGTTCTTGGATATTTTTTTAAATCATCTTTATTATCAAATTGTGTTGGATTAACAAAAACACTTACTACTACTTTATCATTTTCATTTAAAGACCGCTTTACTAGTTGCAAATGACCTTGATGTAATGCACCCATAGTAGGTACCATTCCAATAGTTAAATCTTTAGCTTTTAAATGGCTTATGACTTTAGCCATATCTTCTTTTCTTGAGTAAATCTTCACTTTTTAATAAAAAATTAACGCGTGCAAACTTAAGATTTTACAGTCAATTAGCATAAAATTTTGTACTTTTGCGTGTTTTTTATTTTCAATTTTAATTGAAAGAAAACAAGAATTGCTATTTATATAGTATTATTTTAAGTCAACAAAATCAAACATATGAAAGATAAGAGGATATTGTACGTATCATCTGAAGTGGTGCCTTATTTGCCTGAAACTGAAATTTCATCCGCTTCTTTTGAAGCACCAAGATTAGTAAACCAACAAGGTGGACAAATACGAATCTTCATGCCTCGATACGGTAATATTAATGAAAGAAGACATCAGTTACACGAGGTTATAAGACTCTCTGGAATCAATTTAGTTGTAAATGACTTAGATATGCCACTTATTATTAAAGTAGCTTCAATTCCGAAAGAGCGTATTCAAGTCTATTTTATTGATAATGACGAATATTTTAAAAGAAAAGCTACACTAACTGATGAGGATGGCAACCTCTTTTCTGATAATGATGAACGTGCTATTTTCTTTGCAAAAGGTGTTATTGAAACTGTAAAAAAATTAAACTGGGCTCCAGACATTATCCATGTTCATGGCTGGTTGGCATCTTTGCTACCCTTGTATTTGAGAGAATACTATAAAGACGAGCCTTTATTTAATGAGAGTAAAATAGTTACATCTATATACAATCAAAGCTTTGAAGATACGTTAAACAAAGACATGATTAATAAGGTTAAGTTTGACAATATTGATGAAGGTGTTATTAAACCGTTAGAAGAACCATCCTACAATAACTTAATGAAAGTTGCTATTGATTATTCTGATGCTTTAATAGTAGGGTCTGAAAACATTCCTGAAGATGTAAACTCATATTTAAAAGCATCCGATAAACCTATTTTAGAATTCAAAAGTAAAGATGAATTTGGTGAAGCTTATACAACATTTTTTAACGAAACTGTTTTAGGTTAAGCCTTTAAATTCATTACATATTATATGAAAAAGATTTTCAAAGCCCTAAAATCCCCTGTCGTTTCACTACTTTTTTTATCATCTTTCATTGCTTGCGATAAAGATTTTAATGTAATTGAAAGCGAAGTGCTTGGAGAAAATAATACTAATTTCTCAACTGGCTTAGATACTATAAACGTAGTTGCACATAACAAAAGAGTAGACGCAGTTCGTATTAACAATTTACCTTCATATTTACTTGGAGTATTTAATGACCCTGAATACGGAAAAACTACTGCTAGTATAGTAACACAAATAACACCTAATGCTGCCTCTTTAAATGAAGACTTTGGTATCAACCCTACAATTGATTCTGTAATAATTCATATTCCCTATTTCTCATCGATTAAAAGTGTTGATGCTGATGGAAATACCGAATATCAATTAGACTCTTTGTATGGAAATTCGAGCGCAGAATATAAATTAACGATTTATAGAAATAATTACTTTTTAAGGGATTTTGATCCGTTTGGAGAAGAAAACAGTTCCCAAAATTATTATTCAAAAGCTGAAGACAACCGTGAACTTTTAAACAATTATGCATTAAATGGCTCTCAAAATATAAATTTTGATGAGCATAAAGGAGAAGTTATTATCGACACTGTTTTTGCTCCAAGCACCAAAGCTACTATTTTAATAACAGGTGAGGGAACAGATGAAATTGTAACAAGGTCTATCCCTGCTTTCAGATATAGCATAAACAGTGATACTAAAAAAGGCACTGAACAATTGAACTTTTGGCAACAAACAATTGTTGCTAGAAGCGGTAGTGATGATTTAAGTAGTGCAAATAATTTCAGAAACTATTTTAGAGGATTCTATTTAAAGTCTGAACCTATTGAAGACAATGGCAGTATGATATTAATGAATCTTGCTTCTTCTGAAGCTAATGTTACGATATATTATACCAAAGGAGCTAACAACTCAAGAACATCAGATGACTATGTATTAAATTTTAGTGGTAATACACTAAATACATTCAATAATGAGTTTACAAGACCTATTGAAGACGGTGATGACATAAATGGTGATGAAACTTTATATCTAAAAGGAATGGAGGGCTCTATGGCTGTAGTAGATTTATTCGGAACAGAAGATAGCGACAATAATATGATTCCTGATGGATTAGACGACATCCTTAGAGACTATAGAAAGACTGATGCTAATGGTAATTTTATTAAAGATAACTCAGGAAATTATATTTTAAAAAGATTAATAAACGAAGCACATTTGATAATTTATGAGGATGGAAACGAAATAGTTAATACGGTTGATGACAATGGTGATTCTTACCATAAATATGACCGAATTTATGCTTATGATATTAAAAATAACACCCCTACTTTTGATTACCAAATAGACCCAACCCAAAATAATGAACCTTTACTCTCAAAAACTTTCAGTCTTGGGCAAAGAGTAAGTGATTCCTCATCAGACTCCGGAAAATATAAGATACTCTTAACCGAACACCTAAATAATATCATACAAAGTGACTCTACTAATTATCAAATAGGGTTGGTTTTATCTAATAACGTAAATTTTATTGATAATTCTGAAATTTTAAACGGTGAAGAAGTAACTGGTATTCCTTCAGCAGCAGTAATATCTCCAAGAGGAACAATTCTTAAAGGAAGTAATGAAGCGAATGAAGATGAGAGACTATTGTTAAAAGTTTTTTTTACTGAACTAAAAGATAACTAGAGATTTACGTAAAATATTTTTTGTTTTATTTAGAAGTGAATTTTATCGTATAAATTAATGCGTTCATATAATAATTACTTTTCCTAAGTATTTATTTTACATATTTGCCTTTGAATTTAAATAACCCCAAAATCAAATTAAAAAACTATGTGTGGAATTGTTGGATATATTGGACCTAGAGAAGCTTATCCTATAATAATTGAAGGTCTTAAGCGACTTGAGTATAGAGGATATGATAGTGCAGGAATAGCCCTATTTGATGGTACAGATTTAAAAGTATCAAAAACTAAAGGAAAAGTAGCAGATTTAGAAGACCGTTCAGAAAAAGAAATTTCAAAAAATGGTAATGTTGGTATAGGTCATACACGATGGGCAACTCATGGTGTTCCAAATGATGTAAACTCACACCCTCATCTTTCTAATTCTGGTGAATTAGTAATAATTCATAATGGAATTATAGAAAATTACGAATCTCTTAAGCAAGAACTTATTTCTAGAGGATATACGTTTAAGTCTGACACAGATACTGAAGTATTAATAAACTTAATTGAAGACGTTAAAAAACAAGAAAATGTAAAACTTGGAAAAGCTGTTCAAATAGCTTTAAATCAAGTTATTGGCGCTTATGCTATTGCTGTTTTTGATAAAAATAAACCTGAAGAAGTTGTTGTTGCTCGTTTGGGAAGTCCTTTAGCAATAGGAATTGGCGAAAATGAAGATGAATTTTTTATAGCTAGTGATGCTTCTCCTTTCTTAGAATACACTAAAAATGCTGTTTATCTTGAAGATGAAGAAATGGCAGTTATAAGATTTCATAAAGGCATAAAAATCAGGAAGATTCATGATGATTCCCTGGTAGATACCTATGTTCAAGAACTCCAAATCAATCTAGAACAAATTGAAAAAGGAGGCTATGATCATTTCATGTTAAAAGAAATTCATGAGCAACCTAAAGCTATTACAGATACCTACAGAGGAAGATTATTAAGAAACGAAGCTATAATTAAAATGGCTGGTGTTGAAGACAACATGAAAAGATTCCTTAATGCTAACCGTATTATTATTGTAGCTTGTGGTACATCATGGCATGCTGGATTAGTAGCAGAATATATTTTTGAAGATTTAGCAAGAATACCTGTAGAAGTTGAATATGCTTCAGAGTTTAGATATCGTAATCCTGTAATTAGAGAAGATGATATATTGATTGCTATCTCGCAATCAGGAGAAACAGCAGATACTTTAGCGGCTATAAAATTAGCAAAATCAAAAGGCGCGTTTGTATTTGGTGTATGTAATGTTGTTGGATCTTCTATCGCTAGAGAATCTGACGCAGGAGCTTATACACATGCTGGTCCAGAAATTGGAGTTGCTTCAACTAAAGCATTTACAACTCAAATCACTGTTTTAACACTTATGGCTCTAAGGCTAGCTAGGGCTAAAGGAACCATAAGCAGTTCTGATTTCCGTAAGCATTTATTGGAATTAGAAATGATTCCTAAAAAAGTTGAACAATCTTTAGAGTCAGATTCCATTATAAAAAATATATCAGACGTCTATAAAAGTGCTAAAAACTTTCTATACCTTGGAAGAGGTTATAACTTCCCTGTAGCACTTGAAGGGGCTCTTAAACTTAAAGAGATTTCATATATACATGCTGAAGGTTACCCAGCAGCAGAAATGAAACATGGCCCAATTGCACTTATTGACGAAAACATGCCTATTGTAGTTATTGCTACAAAAAAAGGACATTATGAAAAAGTAGTAAGTAATATTCAAGAAATTAAATCTAGAAAAGGTAAAATTATTGGTATTGTAACTGAAGGTGATGTACAGGTTAAAGCATTAGCTGATCATGTTATTGAAGTTCCAGAAACACTAGAATCGCTTTCACCACTTCTTACAACCATCCCGCTACAACTATTATCATATCATATTGCAGTGATGTTAGATAAAAATGTAGATCAACCTAGAAATTTAGCAAAATCTGTAACTGTGGAATAAAAAATTCCTTAACAAACAAATCATAATTCAGAAATTGCCATGTTTAAAGTAAACATGGCAATTCTTATTATAACCCCCTATTAATTGAGTATTTAACAACAAAATATCAGTTTTTTTGTTAAAATATACTATGCGTGCATAATTTTTTATATTTTTAGCCACTAGCATAATATTATTTTTTGTGCTATCTTGTTATTATACTTAAACTAAAATTTATTAAATGAAGACAATTCTCCCCTATTTAATGCTATTGTTTTGCGGGATTTCTTTCTCACAAACAACAATTACAGGTTCAGTCGTCGATGATAATAGTCAGCCTATTCCAGGTGCAAATATTATTATTGTTGGAACTTCAACTGGTACTGTAACAGATTTTGATGGTAATTTTTCATTAACCACAAATCTGAATCCCCCTTTTACGCTTCAAGCAAGTAGTGTGGGATTTGAAACCGTTACTGAAGATGTAACATCTAATAATCAAAAAATTAATTTCGTATTAGCAGAAGGCACTTCTCTAGATGAAGTCGTTATTTCAGCGTCTAGAACACCAGAGCGAATTTTCGAATCGCCCGTAACTGTAGAGCGATTTGGCTTAAAACAAATAAAAAACACAGCATCAGCTGATTTCTATGACGGATTAGAAAACCTCAAAGGAGTTGATGTAAATACTAATAGTTTAACCTTTAAATCTGTTAACACAAGGGGGTTTGCCACTTTTGCTAACAACAGGTTTATGCAGTTGGTGGATGGTATGGATAACTCTACACCAGCATTAAACTTCCCGATTGGAAATTTAGTGGGTATGACAGAAACTGATGTATTGAGCGTTGAGTTACTCCCAGGAGCATCTTCTGCACTATATGGAGCAAATGCTTTTAACGGTATATTGTTTATGCGAAGTAAAAACCCTTTTGATCATCAAGGAATTAGTGCTTCTTTTAAAAGAGGAATTACATCTCAAGAATCCGCAGGAGATAATCCATATACTGATCTTAGTTTCAGAGCAGCTTACAAGTTTAGTGAAAAAGTTGCTGCTAAAATTAATTTTGGATATTTAAAAGGAACTGATTGGGCTGCAACAAGTGAAATAGATAAAATAGATCCAAACAGAACAAGAGCGGATCTTAATTATGATGGTATTAATGTTTATGGTGATGAGGTTTCTGCTAATATTAGATCTGAAGCTCCTGAAAGTGTTAAAGGGATTATCCCAGATGTTGAAGTGAGCAGAACAGGTTATAATGAAAGAGATTTAACCAATTATAATGCAGAAAGCATTAAAGCAGATTGGGGGTTATATTATCGTCCTTGGGAAAACGACTTCGAGATTCAATATGTTGGAAAAGTGGGGTCTGGTTCTACAATTTACCAAGGTACCAACCGCTATAATATTGCTAACTTCTTTCAACAACAACATAAATTAGAGTTTAAGAATGATAATTTCTTCTTAAGAGGTTATGTTGTTACAGATAAAGCAGGAGACTCTTATGATATGGTATTCACCGGAATTAATATCAATAGAGCTTGGAAAAGTGATGAGCAATGGTTTAAAGAATATATAGAAACTTACGCTGGAGCTACTCTTGGAGGCGCTACAGAAGCTGAATCACATGCCGCTGCAAGAGCTCAAGCAGAATCTGGTCGCTTTTTACCAGGAACCTCTGAATACCAAAATGCATTTAATAGAAGTATAAATGATCCTGATTTAAGCACGGGTTCTAAATTCCAAGATGCATCAAAATATTACCATTCCGATGCTAATTATAACTTCGGTCATTTAATAGACTGGGCTGAAATTCAAGTTGGAGGATCTTACAGAAGGTATAGTTTAAATTCTTCAGGGACTATTTATACTGATTTAGATGGACCTATTGATTATTCTGAATTTGGTGTTTATACTCAAATTCAAAAGAATTTAGAATTAAATGATAATCTAGATTTAAAACTTACTGGGTCTATCCGATATGATAAATCTGAATTTTTCGACGGCTTTTTATCTCCTAGAATATCAGCTGGTTTAACAGTTAATGAAAACCACAACATTAGAGCTTCTGTACAAACTGGTTTTAGAAATCCTACAACACAAGATTTGTTCATTGGTTTAGATGCTGGTAGAGCCATACTTGTTGGGTCTGCACCAGACAACTTAGACAGGTATGTAAGAACTTTTGACATTAGTAATGAAGGGCAAGCATTAGGTCAAGGTTCTTCAGTAACTCAAACTGGTCGTGTTGCCTATGAAAACTCTTATACTGTAAGTTCTGTTATGGAGCTAGCTGAAACTGGAAATCCTGCCGTACTTGACGTTGCAAACCCAGACATTATTAAACCAGAGCAAGTATCTTCTGCTGAAATTGGATATCGTGGTAAATTCAATAATTTAATTGTCGATTTTAGTGCTTATTACAATAAATACAAAGATTTCATTTCACAAGAGGTTGTTATTTCTCCTTTTTATGGAACTGTTGGGGATAATTCATTATCAGTTGCTGCAATAGCTAATGACGATTATCAGGCTTGGAGCACATATACTAATTCACCTGCAGATGTTAATTCTTATGGTGCTTCAATTGGTTTATCTACAAAAGTTTTTGGAGATTTTGATTTAAGCGGAAGTTACACTTATGCAAAATTAGATTTTGACAGGAATAAATTTCCAGATTTCACAACAAACTTCAATACACCAGAACATAAGTTTAAAGCTTCTTTTGGAAATACAGAATTATTTAAAAACTTTGGATTCAATATAGCTTACAGATATAGTGATGATTATTTTTGGGAAGCTACTTTCGGAAATGGGCTCGTTCCAGAATACCATGTTGTTGATGCACAAATTAACTTAAGAGTACCAAGTTTTAAATCTACGTTTAAAGCAGGTGCCACCAATCTTTTAGGAGATGAATACTTTACTGCTTTTGGTACTGGATTTATTGGCTCAATGTATTATGTTTCATGGACTATCAATAACCTATAAAAGAAATTAAAATGAAAAATATAAAATATATATCACTACTATTTGGTCTTATTGCTTTTATAGCATGTAATGAACCTGAAGATGTTTTAAAAGACACCAATATTGAACCAGAACCCGAAGTCATATTACCAGAATTGGTAACTGGCTCAGTCGATTTCTCAACATACGTTGCCGTAGGAAACTCATTAACTGCTGGTTTTTCTGATAATGCTTTATTTAAAGCTACACAAGAGAACTCTATGCCTAATATACTATCACAAAAATTTGCACTTTTAGGTGGAGGTAGTTTTACACAGCCTTTAATGAATGACAATATTGGTGGACTTATTGCTGGAGGAAATATTATACTCGATCCTTTAACAGGAGATCAATTATTCAAACCTAGATTAGTAACAACAGGTGGCGCTCCTAAAGATTTGTCTGAAGTTGTTGGGCCAATAACGCCGACAACTGATATTGTATTGAACAATCCTTCTGGCCCCTTTAATAATATGGGAGTTCCAGGAGCAAGAAGTTATCATTTACTAGCGCCTGGATATGGTAATTTATCAAACTTTGCTTTAGGTCTTGCAAACCCCTATTTTGTTAGGATGACTGGTGATACCCCCAATGCAACTGTTTTAGAATTATCAATGGCGCAAGCACCAACATTCTTTTCACTTTGGATAGGTGCTAACGATGTTTTAGGTTACGCCACTTCAGGCGGCGATGGTTCAAGTGGTATTACGCCAATAGATGGACCTCCAGGTGTTGGTTTTAATCAAACCTATGGTGCCATTGTAGCTACCTTAACATCTGGCGGAGCCAAAGGTGTTGTAGCCAATATTCCTTATGTAACTGATATTCCTCATTTTACTACGGTACCTTGGAATGCCTTAGACCCTAATGATCCAGATAATGGGCCTGATTTAGTTGCACAAATTCCAACTTTAAATACTGTTTACGGTGCTTTAAATCAAATTTTTGCTGTTATAGACCCTTCTCGTACTATAACATTCTCTGAGACAGAAGCTAATGGTGTTGTGATATATGATGAAACACTACCTGATATATCTGCACAAATAACTGGAGCTTTGGGTGCAAGCCCAACTTTCCCTGCTTTTTTGCAGTCATTTGGTTTACCTCCTCAAGCGGCTCCTCTTGTAGCTAGTTTATTTGGTAGTATATATGGACAAGCAAGACAAGCTAACGAGAATGATTTATTTGTTTTACCTAGTTTATCAACTATTGGAACCGTTAACGAAGCGCAATCTGCTTTTTTACAATCTCAAATGTTACCAGAAGCACTTGCGGATCAATTCTCAACGGAAGGTGTTACGTTACCTCTTTCGGACAAATGGGTATTACTACCAAGTGAACAACAAGAAATAAAAGATGCGATTGATGCTTATAACGCAACTATTGAAGCTACTGCTACAGGTGCTGGATTAGCTTTTGTTGATGCTAACGCTCTATTATCAAGGTTAGCAGCAACAGGAATAGCTTCTGATAATTTTATTTTAACTTCTAATTTAGTAACAGGAGGAACCTTTTCGTTAGATGGTGTTCATTTAACTTCAAGAGGCTATGCACTAGCTGCTAATGAATTCATGAAGGCAATTGATGTCGCATACGGTACTAATTTTGAAGCTTCAGGAAATCTGGTTGATATTGGCAATTATCCAACAAACTATTCACCTTTATTGCAATAAAATAGTTTCAAATAAATACTTTAAAAACACCTTTAAATTAAAGGTGTTTTTTTATTCCCAAAAAAGCTATAAAAACAACTTTTATTTTAAATTAAAAAATATATCTTTGCAGCGCGAAATCAAAACGTATTTCGCTCAATTAAGTCGCATAATATTAAACAAATAAGTAATGGCTAAAGTTACAGGTAAAGTTGCACAAATTGTAGGACCAGTTATCGATGTTGAATTCGCTGCTGGATCAGAACTTCCAAAAATTTACGATTCACTAGAAATTAAAAGACCTGATGGTTCCATTTTAGTATTAGAAGTACAATCTCATATTGGAGAAGATACTGTACGTACTATAGCAATGGATTCTTCAGATGGTTTAAGCAGAGGAACTGAAGTTACTGCTACAGGTGCTCCTATACAAATGCCAATTGGTGATAATGTTTACGGACGCTTATTTAATGTAATTGGAGATGCTATTGATGGACTTGGAGATTTACCTAAAGCTGGAGAAGCAGGTTTACCAATTCACCGTCAGGCTCCTAAATTTGAAGACTTATCAACGTCTACTGAAGTTTTATTTACTGGTATTAAAGTAATCGATTTAATTGAGCCTTATGCAAAAGGTGGTAAGATTGGATTATTTGGTGGTGCTGGTGTAGGTAAAACAGTATTAATTCAGGAGTTAATTAATAATATTGCCAAAGGTCACGGTGGTTTATCAGTATTTGCTGGTGTAGGAGAAAGAACTCGTGAAGGAAATGACCTTTTGAGAGAGATGTTAGAATCTGGAATTATTCGTTATGGTGATGATTTTATGCATTCTATGGAAGAAGGTGGATGGGATTTATCTAAAGTTGATAAATCTAAAATGAAAGAATCAAAAGCGACTTTCGTTTTCGGACAAATGAATGAGCCTCCTGGAGCGCGTGCACGTGTTGCATTATCTGGTTTAACTATTGCTGAGTATTTCCGTGATGGTGCTGGTGAAGGACAAGGTAAAGACGTACTGTTCTTCGTAGACAACATTTTCCGTTTTACACAAGCTGGATCTGAGGTATCTGCATTACTTGGTCGTATGCCTTCTGCGGTAGGTTACCAACCAACATTAGCAACAGAGATGGGTGCGATGCAAGAGCGTATTACTTCAACTAAAAGAGGTTCTATTACATCTGTACAAGCGGTTTACGTACCTGCGGATGATTTAACGGATCCTGCGCCTGCTACAACATTTGCTCACTTAGATGCAACAACAGTACTTTCTAGAAAAATTGCTGAGTTAGGTATTTATCCTGCGGTAGATCCGTTAGATTCTACTTCAAGAATTTTAACTGCTGATATATTAGGAGCTGATCATTACAACTGTGCACAACGTGTAAAAGAGTTATTACAACGCTATAAAGAATTACAAGATATTATTGCTATCCTTGGTATGGAAGAGTTATCTGAAGAAGATAAAATGGCTGTAGGTAGAGCTAGACGTGTACAACGTTTCTTATCTCAACCGTTCCATGTTGCTGAACAGTTTACAGGTATCCCAGGTGTTTTAGTAGATATTAAAGAAACTATTAAAGGATTTAACATGATTATGGATGGTGAATTAGATCACTTACCAGAAGCAGCGTTTAACCTTAAAGGAACTATTGAAGAAGCTATTGAAGCTGGAGAGAAAATGTTAGCTGAGGCTTAAAAATAAGTCACAGTTTTCAGTGGCTAAAACTTCAAACTAAAGACTAAGATATATGTATTTAGAAATTGTATCACCTGAAGCAACTCTATTTAGTGGCGAAGTAACTAGTATTATAGTTCCTGGCACTAACGGTGATTTTGAATTATTGAATAATCACGCTGCAATAGTATCTATACTAAAAGAAGGTGTTATTAAAATTTCTGGTAATCTAGAATTACAAGAAGACGTTCAAGATAAATTTACTAAAAGTAATAACGGTAAAACGTTATTAAAAATAAATTCTGGAACTCTAGAAATGAAAGATAATAAGGTTATTGTTTTAGCCGATTAAAACAAACAAGCTTATATAAAATAAAAAAACGTGCAGCATTTAAATGTTGTACGCTTTTTTATTTTACACTATTCCAGATATCTAAATACATTTTCCACTCTCCACTAACCTTTTTCCAAACAATAATATATTTACCTTCCCATGAAGATATTTCACCTTTGGGGTTTTTAGTTTTACCTTCATAATAGCCGTAATCATAGGCAATATCTTCAATAACTGTTATTTCTTCCTGAAAAATTTTATGGTGTATTGTACTAAAACCTTCAGGAAGCTTCCAATAGTTTACCAAGTCTTCACCTTGAAGTATTTTAGATTTATTCGGGAAGATTTTAGCATCATCTGTATATGACTCACCTATCATTTGGTAGTTAGAATTCATAACATATTCTGAAAATTTTTTTGTGTTTTCTAGAATCATGTTAATATCATTTTTGTTTCCTGTAAAAGTTTGACCTTGTAACTGAAAAAAAGAAAAAACGAATATGACTAAAAATACTCTCATGATATAACGCTTAATTGTGAATGGTAAACAAGAGTATAAAATTTACAAAAACCTTATTGTAAGTTTCTCATACACCTTTTTGATTGATACTAACGCACTTTTATATATTTGTTTAGCCTAAACCTTTTTTATGACATTAGTTACAATGCCCCAAATAACAAAATCGTTATCAGCGGTTATTTTTATAATTGGATAATGGGGATTTTCTGGTTGTAACCAAACGCCTTCTTTGTTTACTTTTAGGCGTTTTACGGTAAACTCGCCATCTAAAAAGCAAACAGCTATTTTGTTGTGAGTAGGCTCTAAACTTCTGTCTATGACTAGCAAATCTTTATCATCTAATCCTGCCCCTATCATAGATTGTCCGCTAACACGCGCAAAGAATGTGGCTTCTTTGTTTTTTACAAGCTCTTTATCTAAGGAAAGGCGTTGCTCTTTAAAATCTTCGGCGGGTGATGGGAATCCTGCTGATATTCCTGTATCAAAAAAAGGAGCTCCTAAGCCATTTATTTGGTTTGGAGTAAAAAAGGTTAGGTTGTTAGATTTGTGTAATATCATGATGGGTAATGTATTTTGTTGGCGGTTTAGTGCGTTAGTCCCGATAGCTACCGGGAGAAGCGTCATGTTTGAAATCCTTTTTGCTTTTCGCAAAAAGATTAAGTAGCGAAATATTCATATTCACGATTTCATTAATTTAAAAATAGTACCTATGAGTAAAGCTCGACCCTTGTGGTAACGCCCAAATAACTTTTATGTTCCTAAATTTAATTTATTTTTTTGAGATTTTGTTATTATTTAACAACTATAATATCGTTAATATTTGTTGTATAACGCGGAGACAACCGTTCTTGACGCATTTTCCAAGTCCGCTTTAAGTCTTGGCTACCTAGTTTTATCTTATAATCGGCATACTTTTTATTAAGGCTATCTATAGTGTGCATTAGGGGTTTATGCTTTGGGTTCTCGGTAGCAAACATTTGCAATTGATGATTGTTTGTAGGTACCAAGCCCATAACAGCTACACCTGCTTTTTTGTAACTAAAGTTTGGTTTATAGATACTCATGACTGCCCTAATAGCAGCTTCGGTAATTACTAAACTGGAATCGGTTGGATATGGTAACGATACTACTGTACTTGCCTTATACTGCGCTTGATTATTAATATACTTATTGTTTCGTAGAGACACATATATCATGTTACAGCTAGAGTGTTGTTGCCTAAGCTTTTCTGCGCAACGCATAGCAAAAGTAGAGATTCGCTCTTTTATCTCTTCCAAATCTGAAACCGTTCCTTCAAAACTTCTGGTGGTTGCTATGGCACGTTTGGCTTTTACTTCTTCTATTTTAATTTTAGAGATACCCTCCAAATCTTTTTTTAAGCGCCACCCAACAATTGTGCAGTGTTTGAGTACCCAATCATCATCTAACTGCGTGAAATCGTATGCTGTTTTACAGCCTTTGGCTTTTAGACGTTTTTGAAGCCCAAATCCAATACCCCAAATACTATCTATCTTAGACCATTTTAGAGCCTTAATTCGTTTTTCTTCAGAATCAATTACATATACACCTTTTGTCTCTTCGGGAAATTTACGCGCTATTTTGTTGGCCACCTTACTTAATGCCTTTGTTGGAGCAATGCCAACGCAGGTTGGAATACCTGTCCACTTTAAAATACGATGCCTTATTTGACCTCCATATTCGGTAAAATCCCGATTATTAAATCCTTCAAATTTTAAAAATGCCTCATCTATACTATAAACCTCAACATCTGGAGTGAATTGTTCTAGAATCGTCATGACCCTATGACTCATATCACCGTAAAGCGGATAATTAGATGATAGTATTTTTATGTTGTTTGCTTTACAAAAAGCTTCCCACTTAAAAATAGGTGCACCCATGGGTAACCCTAAAACTTTTGCTTCATCACTTCTGGATATTACACAGCCATCGTTGTTGCTTAAAATAGCAACGGGTTTCTGGCATAAGTTTGGGTTAAAAGCGCGCTCGCAAGAGGCATAAAAATTGTTACAATCTACTAGAGCATACATGTGTATAAAAGTACGGAATTCCAATTTTCAAAATACTTAATTGGATATTTAATTACAAAGATGTTTTCAAAATTACATTTGAATTATCGGAATTATTAAATATTGATTTGTTAGACACTATAGTCCTGGGTGATTTTGAATGGATTGATAAAATATTGTGAAAAAAAAGAAGGCTAAATAGTATGTGAAAATTAAATTAAAAAAGCTTTTCCTTTTTAATAATGGTAGTCCCAATGCGTTTGTAAGCAACTTCTTTCCCTTTAACACAAAACTTATATTCGGCTTTTGCTTTTTGCTCTGAAACAGATAAAAGTATAACTTCATCAACATTACACTTATATTTATTTGCCACTTTCTTTTTTACATGAGGCATTGTTGCACGTCCTTTTTTTAATTGTGCTTGTATTTTTTTGTTTAATGGAGGTTCAATATAATCGTCTGGTAGATTACATGCAGTTCCTGATTTTGATTTAGACACAGCATTAACTACTGCATCTCCCTTTGGCGCTGTAGCATCAATATACTCCCAAGTAAAATCAGCTTTTAATAGTACCCGTCTACCGTCTTCGATTTTTACGATGTGGTTGTTTTGAGAAAAACCACTTAAGGACATTAAAACCAATGTAATAAGTAAATAGCGTTTCATAGCATTATGTTTTTATACTTGTAAAAGTACAAAAACCTGTCAGGTCTAAAAAAATCTTTATTCCTCTACATACTCCAAAATATCTCCCGGCTGACAATCTAACGCTTTACAAATGGCCTCTAAAGTGGAAAACCGAACTGCTTTGGCTTTACCTGATTTTAAGATAGACATATTAGCAGTAGTAATACCAATAATTTCTGCCAATTCTTTACTTTTCATGTTGCGTTTGGTAAGCATGATGTCTAAGTTTATGATTATTGGCATGGTTATATGGTTAGGTCGTTTTCTTGCTTTAATGAATTACCTTCCTTAAAAACCTCAGCCATTATAAAAGCAGCTAAAGCAAGAATTAGTGGGTTTAAATTGAAACCAAAACCGCTGAAACCTCCCAAGTTAAAACGCATTGACGAATAACTCATTATTATGGTATATACTAACACACATACTCCAATGCGTTTAAACGATTTTACATTTTTAATACCAAATGTTTCAACATATTTTACAGACTTGATCACTTTTTGAAACTCGCTTATAGAGATAAAAATCAATACTAATGCTATGATATATTTCAAGTAATTAAAATATAAAGACCCGGTTTTCAAATTATCTATAGTATAAACATCTTTATCATCCATTGAATTATCAATCTTCCATTTCTTTGTCATCGAATAATGATAATCCTTTGTGCTAAATTGTAGTTCTTTATCCTTATAATAATCCTTATTTATTTGGATATGAATAAAAAATGCTGTCAATGCTATTAAAATTAAAACTAATCCTAGTTTAAGAATTTCGCATAATACAACAGCAATATTAAGGAGTGTGTTTTTAGTCATGATTATATAGTTAAACCGTTTATAAATCCATAGCTTCACTCTACTGAATCTTGATTAGAATAAAAATAACTATTCCAACAAGTACGAATAGCAATAAATAATAATAAATGTTTATTAGTTTCCGCAAAACTTCAATAGTCTTCATTTTATACAAATTATTGTTTTACGATAACAAAACTAAATAAAATTATTGAAAAACAATAATTTTTAATTAAAAAATTTAAAAGCGCTAAATGATTAAAGCATTATTTATATTTGTTTTTAGATGAAAGACTTACCAAAAAATCTAAACCAAAAACTAGAAGCACGTAAAGCGAATAATGCCTTACGAAAACTAGGTATGCAAGATGATTTAGTAGATTTTTCATCTAATGATTATCTAGGGTTTTCAAAAAACGAAACTATTTTTGATGATGCTCATAAATTTTTGATTGAAAACAACATTAAACAAAACGGTGCAACTGGTTCTCGCTTACTTTCTGGAAACCATAAGTTATATAATGTAGTAGAACAACAGCTTTGTGAGTTTCATAACAGTCCATCTGCTATAATTTTCAATTCAGGGTATGATGCCAATATTGGTTTTTTTTCAAGTGTACCTCAACGAGGCGATATTATTTTATACGATGAATATATCCATGCCTCAATTCGTGATGGCATTAGCATGAGTAACGCTAAAGGCTATAAGTTTAAGCATAATGATTTAACTGATTTGGAGCGTCACCTCGAGCGCAGTCGAGAGGTCTCAAATGAAACTAACATATACATCGTTACAGAATCTGTCTTTTCTATGGATGGCGACACACCAGATTTAGTTGCTTTAGCGCAAATAAGCAAAACACATCAAGCTTATTTAGTTGTTGATGAAGCCCATGCAATTGGTGTTTTCGGTTCCAAAGGAGAGGGTTTAATCCAGCAACTAAATCTAGAGCACCAAGTATTTGCAAGGATTATAACCTTTGGAAAAGCCATGGGGTGTCATGGAGCTGCAATTTTAGGGAGCAACGTTTTAAAAGAGTATCTCGTTAATTTTTCACGACCTTTTATTTACACCACTGGTTTACCTCCACATAGTTTGTCCACTATTCTAGCTTCCTATAAAGCTTTACCAGATAGCGAAAACAAAGCTTCACTCCATAAAAACATTAACTTTTTTAAAACTGAAATTGCAAAAAACAATCTTTCAGATATTTTTATAGATAGTAAATCAGCCATTCATTGTTGTATTATTTCTGGTAACAAGCGTGTAAAATCAATCGCTTCAAAAATTCAAAATAAAGGTTTTGATGTAAAACCCATTTTGTCTCCAACAGTTCCTGAAAACCAGGAACGCCTACGTTTTTGTATTCATTCTTATAATTCTGAAAAAGAAATATCAGAAGTTTTAGCCATACTTGCTACTTTTGTATCTATATGAGCAACACTTTTAAAACCATAGCTAGGTACCAATACTCTGCTGAAGCGCAGATCATCAAAGGGCGATTAGAATCTGAAGGAATTCAAGTTTTTTTATCAGACAATTTAACTATTGATACAGATCCCTTAGTGAGTAATGCCATTGGTGGCGTTAAATTAAAGGTCTTATCTCATCAAGCGCAAGAAGCAGAAAGTATTTTAAAGTCTATAAACAAATATTCTACTAATGATGAAGGCCATCCTATAAACTGCCCAAATTGTAATAGTGAGAAAATAGAATTATTTTCAACTGTAAAAGACCTTAAATCACTTTTGGCGCTTATTTTTGCATTTATCACAAATATTTTTGTTTCTACACTTCCCCTTTACTCAAAACATAAATACAGGTGTGAAGACTGTAAAACTGAATTCGATTTAAAATGAAAACATACTTCATCACAGGAATCTCAACCGATGTGGGTAAAACAGTAGCCTCGGCAATCATCACTGAAGCTTTAGAAGCCGATTATTGGAAACCCGTACAAGCTGGAGATTTAGACAATTGCGACACCAAAAAAGTGGAACGCTTAGTATCAAATACCAAATCTAAATTTCATCCTAATGCTTATGCTTTAAACACAGCCATGAGTCCGCATGGTGCAGCAGACATAGACGGTATAACAATTGATATTAAAGCCATTAAAGTCCCAAAAAACAAAAACCATTTGGTTATTGAAGGTGCAGGAGGCTTACTTGTACCTTTAAATAACAAAAACACCATTCTAGATTTAATACAGCCAGATTATAAAATAATTGTAGTATCTCGTCATTATTTAGGCAGCATTAACCACACCCTTTTAACTGTAAATACATTAAAAGAAAAAGGTTTTGATGTGTGTATTCTTTTTAGTGGCAACAAACATAAATCTACAGAGAACATCATAAAAAAAATGACACAAGTTCCCGTAATAGGAAGAATTGATGAAGAACCCTATTTTGATAAAAATGTGGTTAAAGAGTATGCCGATAAATTCCGTGATAAGCTTTAATAAGGCTTGTCATTCCTGCGAAGGCAGGAATCCATAAAAACACAATAAAATAGATTCCTGCCTTCGCAGGAATGACAAAATATATGAGTTTACAAGAAAGAGATAGAAAACACCTGTGGCATCCACTAAAGCAGCATCAACTAAACCCAGAAAGTTTAGCTATAGTAAAAGCCAAAGGTTGTATTTTAACAGATGAAGATGGTAACGAGTACATAGATGCCATTTCATCATGGTACACCTGCATGTATGGGCATTGCAATGATTATGTTATTGAAGCCACACACAAACAAATGCAGCAACTAGACCACGTAATGTTTAGTGATTTTACACACGAACCTGCTGTAAAACTCTCTGAAGAACTCATTAAAATACTACCCCATAATCAAAATAAAATCTATTTTAATGATAATGGTTCTACTGCTGTAGAGGCAGCTATTAAAATGGCATTACAATACTATTTTAATAAAGGCGAAAAACGTTCTCAGTTTATTGCTTTCGAAGATGGTTTTCATGGCGATACCTTTGGAGCCATGAGCGTGTCTGGGCTTTCGGTTTATAATGGCCCGTTCGAAGATTTTTTAATAAAAGTAAAACGCATACCTGTACCAAACGGAAATAATACAAATGATATTATAGAACAACTAAAAACACTAGTCTCTAACCATAAAATCGCAGGATTTATCTACGAACCCTTAATTCAAGGTGCAGCAGGTATGAAAATGCAAGATGCTAAAGGACTAAACGCTATTTTAAACTTTTTTAAAACACAAAACATACTTACCATAGCTGATGAAGTGATGACAGGTTTTGGTAAAACAGGTAAAAATTTTGCCTCAGACTATATAGAAACCAAACCCGATATTATCTGCTTAAGCAAAGCCTTAACTGCCGGTTTACTACCTATGGCCATTACCTCATGTACTCAGGAAATTTACAAAGGGTTTTTAAGTAACGATATCTCTAAAGGTTTTTTTCATTGCCACACCTATTCTGCAAACCCTGTGGCCTGTGCCGCTGCAATTGCAGGTATTAAGCTTTTAACCTCAAAAGATATACAAGACAATATAAAAAGAATAATACAAGCGCATAAAAAGTTCGAAAAACACATAAAAACCCATCCAAAGGTTAAAAACACACGCCACTTAGGTGTTATTTTTGCCTTAGACCTCAACACCAAAATGGAACGTTATGGTGGTTTGCGCGATAAACTTTTAAAATTCTTTATGGATAGAGGCGTGTTTTTAAGACCCCTCGGCAATACCATTTACATACAAGTACCATACGTGATTTCAGATACTGAATTACAAAAAGTTTATCAAGTTATCGAGCATGCTTTAGAGATTATCTAGGGCGTTACCCGCAATCCCGATAGCTATCGGGACTAACGCACCTTTCTGCTATAGCCAATGCTAAAACAAACTTTAGCATATCTGTAAAAGTATAAGCAAATACAGCAGCAATTTAAATCAATACACTAAATTTGCACACTTAATGTAAATTGAATTTATTTTTCAGATTAGAACGCAATACAATGAGATGCTGAAACAATCCTGATAGTAATTATACAGCATCATAACAACCATGAATAAACCAATCTCCATTACCGCCATTTCATCTATATCCTCACTTGGCACATCCTATGAAGATATATGGAATAGTTACCAAAACGGTAAACACCATATTTCAGAAAAAGAGGTATCAGGTAAACCTGTATTTGTATCTCAAATTTCTGATGAATCAAAACAAGAGATAGAAGCATTAAGGCATTCAGATAGTAAATACAAATCTTTGGATGCTACTGTGCTTTACGCCATATATGCCTCTAGGCAAGCGGTAAAACAAGCCCATTGGAACGCTTCAGACAATTTTGGTATAAACATAGGTTCGTCTCGTGGTGCCACAGGATTATTTGAAACCTATCATCAATCTTTTTTAGAAAATCATAAAGCAGAAACCTTAAGTTCTCCAACTACAACATTAGGAAATATTTCATCTTGGGTAGCACACGATTTACAAACCCAAGGCCCAGAAATAAGCCATTCCATAACCTGTTCTACAGCATTACATTCTGTATTAAACGGTATCGCATGGATTAACTCAGGCATGTGCAATAAGTTTTTAGTGGGTGGTAGCGAAGCGCCTTTAACACCCTTTACCATTGCACAAATGCAAGCCTTAAAAATCTATTCAAAAGAAACAGGAGAATTCCTTTGTCGCGCTTTAGACTTAGATAAAACCAAAAACACTATGGTTTTGGGAGAAGGCGCAAGCATGATTTGCTTAGAAAAAGGAGCAACCAAAAACGCATTAGCGACTATAAAAGGGTTTGGATATGCTACCGAAATTTTAAAACATAATATTTCCATTTCAAGTGATGCGCAATGCTTTCAAAAATCAATGACAATGGCTTTGGGCGATTTGAATCCAAATGACGTTGACATTGTTGTTATGCACGCTCCTGGAACTATAAAGGGAGACCTCTCAGAATACAAAGCCATTCAAAAAATATTCAAGGATGAGATGCCCGCTTTAACGTCCAATAAATGGAAAATAGGACATACCTTTGGTGCCTCAGGTGCATTAAGCATAGAATTGGCTGTTTTAATGCTTCAAAACCAAAAATGTATTGATATACCTTATTTAAAACCTCAAAAAACCTCAAAACCCATAAAGCATGTCATGGTAAATGCCGTTGGTTTTGGAGGGAATGCGGTTTCTATATTATTAAGTAAAAACTAAACATTTCATCTTTTAATTACTATTTTTGATATTAACTAACTGATAGATTTATGAGCGCGACTAAACATAACTGGACCAAGCAAGAAATTCTAGACATATACAACAAACCCTTTATGGAACTGCTTTATGAAGCAGCAACGGTTCACAGAAAAAATCACGATCCAAATACAGTGCAAGTATCAACACTGTTATCTATAAAAACAGGAGGTTGTTCAGAAGATTGTGGGTATTGCCCACAAGCAGCACGGTATCACACAGATATTGAAGGGAACGATTTAATGTCTGTTCAGCAAGTAAAAGCACAAGCATTACGTGCAAAATCTACAGGAAGCTCGCGAGTATGCATGGGTGCAGCTTGGAGAAACGTAAAAGACGGCGAAGAATTTGATCAAGTTTTGGAAATGGTACGCACCATCAACAAACTAGATATGGAGGTTTGTTGCACACTAGGTATGGTAACCGAAAATCAAGCAAAACGTTTAGCTGAAGCAGGTTTATATGCGTACAATCATAATTTAGACTCTTCTGAAGAATATTACAAAGAGGTTATTTCAACCAGAGGCTATCAGGATAGATTAGACACTATCGATAATGTACGTAAAACCAATGTAACTGTATGTAGCGGTGGTATTATTGGTATGGGCGAAAATATTGAAGATAGAGCTGGAATGCTTGTGGCATTATCCACACTTAATCCACAACCAGAATCTACGCCTATAAATGCATTAGTAGCAGTTGAAGGCACTCCTTTAGAAGACCAAAAACCAGTTTCTATTTGGGATATGGTACGTATGGTAGCAACTACAAGAATAGTAATGCCCGAAACACAAGTGCGCTTAAGTGCAGGAAGAACACAAATGAGTAGAGAGGGGCAAGCTATGTGCTTCTTTGCTGGTGCTAATTCTATTTTTGCTGGCGATAAACTACTAACTACACCAAATCCTGATGTGAATGAGGATATGGAAATGTTTAAAATGCTTGGATTGAATCCGCAAAAGCCATTTACCAAAAAAGTACAACCACAAACTGTAGAAGCTAAAGACTCTGAGTTTGAAGCCTTAGGTGAAAAGCCAAAATGGACAAGACCAGAGCATACTATAGAGCGTAACGAAGCTGCAAAGGCAAAAGCCAAGGCGGTTAAGTAAATTTATTTAATTTTTATGCATTGCCTTATGGGTAGGTATGCGTTAGGGATTGCAGAGGAAAGCCCACAGCGAAGTGCAACGTAGCGAGGACTTGGAACGTAAAGCCCGACCCCTTGTGGGTAACGCCCAAAATACTATTTCTAGATTTGTTACGTTTTTTTAACTTTACAATATCAAACTAAACACATTTTTCGTTGAACCTTCAAGATATTCCACGGGTAAAAAGCATTACCAAATCGGATTTTTTAAAGCACTATTTTAAACCACAAAAACCTGTGGTTATTGAGCATTTTATTGATGATTGGCCTGCATATAGCAAATGGAATTTAGAGTATTTTAAATCTATTGGTGGTAATTTAACTGTACCATTATACGACGATAGACCAGTAGATTATAAGGATGGTTTTAATGAGCCACACGCCAAAATGAAATTGAGTGATTATGTGGATTTGTTAAAGCGTGAGCCTACTAAATACCGTATTTTTTTGTGGAATGCACTAAAGGAAATACCCAGTTTGCAAAAAGACTTTACATTTCCTGATTTTGGATTGCGCCTAATGAAAGGTATACCTATGCTGTTTTTTGGCGGACAGGATTCGCACACGTTTATGCATTACGATATTGATTTGGCAAATATTTTTCATTTTCATTTTGAAGGTAAAAAAGAGTGTATATTATTTGACCAAAAGCAGAATAATTATCTCTATAAAATTCCACATTCCTTAATAACAAGGGAGGATATAGATTTTAATAATCCTGATTTTAAGAAATGGCCTATGCTTAAAAAAGCAAAGGGCTTTAAAACAGAACTTAATCATGGGGAGATTTTGTACATGCCCGAAGGCTATTGGCACTATATGCGTTATGTAACACCTGGTTTTTCTATGAGTTTACGCGCCATTGCTAGAAACCCAAAAAACTTTAGCAAAGCACTTTATAATATTTTAATTATGCGCAATTTTGATAATGCAATGAGACGTGTAAAGGGGCAAAAATGGATAGATTGGAAAAATGAACAGGCTATTGTGCGTACTCATAAACATCTATAAATAAACCTCTGATTTAAAAAACTTGTAATATATTTGCCCACTTAAATTTAAAACTCAAATCATGAAGAATTTATTTTTTTTATTAACTATACTAAGTGTTTCGTTAGTTAATGCACAAGCTTTTATTGGAAAGAACGATAACAAATTTCAAGTTGGTGCTAATTTTCAAGATAATGGCTCAGGTATTAATGTAAGTTATGATTATGGTATTGGCGAAAATATTTCAATTGGATTATCTTCTACTTATCTTTTGGGTGTTGATGACGCTTTAAAAAACAACGATGATGATGACTTAAATGCAGGTTTTGATAGCCGTTTTGATATTAGAGCTCGTTTTAACGCTAATTTAGGAAATGTTATTAATGTTGGTGATAATTTTGATGTATACCCAGGTTTAAGTCTTGGACTTAAAAACTTTGGCGGACATTTAGGTGCGCGCTACTTCTTTACTGATGGCTTTGGTATATATACAGAGTTGAATGTACCGTTTGCTAAATATAAGAGTGATAAACTAACTGCTGCTGAAACATTACACAACCAATTTACTATTAATTTAGGAGCAAGTTTTAATCTGTAAGCTTGCAACCAATACATATTAAAAAAGCGGATTAGGTTTACACTTAATCCGCTTTTTATGGTTTTACCCGAAAAATTCCTTTGCTTTTTCGTACACCAAGTGCGATTCCCAGCCTCTATATAACAGATAATCGATTAATTTTCGCTTTTTTTTATAGATGTTAGTTTCTGTAATTGAATTCGCCTTTTTTTCGGCTAAATCGTTGAAAACCTCGATGTATTCCGTATTTTCTATTTCTGCAAGTGCCTGATTTATATTAACTTTGCCTATGTCTTTTTTCTTTAATTCGTAAGTTAATCGACGTCGGCCCCAAGCCTTAATTTTAAACTTACCGCTTACAAATGTTTTGGCAAAACGTTCTTCATTAAGAAAGTTATGTTCCAAAAGATGGACTATTATTATATCGATAGCTTCGGGTATCATATGTAATGACTCTAACTTTTTTCGAACTTCTTGATGGCAACGTTCTTGATACGCACAATAATGCTCTAGTTTTCTGGTAGCTTCTTGTACAGTATATGTTTTTTTTGATTGCATAAGCTTCAAAAATAACAATGTTAATTTAACATTTTGAATAAAAATTTATAAAAACCAAATCTTAGATTTTTTAAACTTAACGATTATGAAAAAAATTACTTTAATATTAATGCTGCTTCTGGCTTTTGGCTTTAGTTATGGACAAAGTATTTTTACAAACCCTATAACGGGAACTAATCCTGGTCTTACTTCTCCTTATACTACGGGACAAGTTGTTGACCCAAATATTACGGTATCTGGAATTGTAAGAGGGCCTGATTTGGCTGGAAGAACTGCAAATAATAGGTACAATGCTCGTGCTTGGAATTCGCCTTCATTAAATCCAAATGATTATTTTGAGTTTATACTTACTCCAAATTCTGGTTATGAAATTGATTTTGTGAGTTTTGTCTACACTGGGCAAGCTTCAGGTACTGGACCTACAAACTTTGCGTTTAGAAGTAGTTTAGATGGTTTTACAACAAATATTGGAACTCCTATTGCTGCTGGAGCTACAATTGATTTATCAGCAGTAGCTTACCAAGATATTACAGAAGCCATTACATTTAGAATCTATGGTTGGGGAGCATCATCAGGTTTGGGTGTTTTTAGTATAAATGACTTTACTTTTAATGGTTTTGTAACGCCATTGGGCACATGTACTTCTGTTTCAACTTGGGATGGTGCATCTTGGGATGTAGCACCAAGTTCAACTGCCGTAGCCGTTATAGACGGAAATTATACAGCTGTTTTAGCAAATAGCTTCTCTGCTTGTACACTAATCGTTAACACTGGAAGAACGCTAACAGTTGACAATACTGGTTTTGTAGAAATTGAAAATGATGTTATTGTAGATGGAGATTTAATTGTACAAACAGAAGGGAACTTTGTGCAACGTGGCAATACTGGAACCTTTACTAATAATGGAACTTCTAGAGTGAACAAGCAAACTGCGGCTAAATCAGATTGGTTTTATTATACCTACTGGAGTTCGCCAGTAGCAGGTGAAACTATTGGTAGTGTGTTTCCTGACGTAGATGGTGATAGACGCTTTAAGTTTAATGCAGCCAATTTTTTAGATGCTGACGGTGATGATTTTGATGACAATGATGATGCATGGGAAGCTGCCTTAGCTGGAGAAACTATGGCGCCAGGTGTTGGTTATGCAGCAACAGAATCTCGTTTTTTTATAGGAGGAGTTGGTACAGCGTCTTTTGAAGGTTCATTTAATACAGGTGATGTATCTGTTGGAATATCTAATGTTCCTGGTAATGTTATTGCGAGCTGGAACTTTATAGGAAATCCTTACCCTTCTGCAATAGATTTTGATGCTTTTCATGCTGCAAATAATACTGTTGTAGAAGGTGCAGCTTATTTTTGGTCTCAAGCTACTGATCATGCTGAATCAAACCCTGGGAATCAGCAGAGTAACTTTAGCAGAAATGATTACGCCACATACACCGTTGGTTCTGGAGGTGCTGCAGGTGGAAGTCCAGTAATTCCAACACAATACATACCATCTGGTCAAGGCTTTTTTATTGCAAGTTTAGCTCCAGGCGGAACTGCAACATTTACGAACGCTATGCGTATGGCAGATGGGACGAGTAATTCACAATTCTTTAGAAATTCTGGTTCTAAAAAGAAGAGCGAAAATTCTAAAAATAGGTTATGGGTTGATTTAACTACTGAAACTGGCGTGTTTAGTCAAATATTAATGGCCTACGTTGATGGTGCTACTGATGGTTATGATGGCTTATCTTATGATGCTCCTAAAATAGTTAGTGAAGATTTCTCTGCCATAATATATTCTTTCATGGAAAGTGATAACAACAAATATGTTATCCAAGGAAAAAGTACAAATAGTATAAATGAAAATGAATTGGTTAGTTTAGGTTTTAATTCTAATATTGATGCTAATACAGAATATAAATTATCTATAGCGCAATTAGAAGGTACCTTTTTAAGTGACAATCCAATATTCGTAAAAGATAATTATACAAATACACTTCATAACTTATCTGATTCTGATTATAGCTTTTATTCTGTTGCAGGAGAATTTAATGATCGTTTTGAAATTGTTTTTAATGCTAATGCTTTATCTATTGAAGATGTTAGTATTGAATCTGAAAATTTAAAAATTATTGAATTAGAAGATGACAATGTTAATTTTACAACCGCGAATCAGCCAATAAAAACTGTTAAAATATTTGACTTATTAGGAAGAGAACTTTATAATTTCAAAGGTAAAACTAATGATGAAACTTATAAATTATCAAATTTAAATAGTACAATATATATTGCTAAGGTTGAACTTTTAAACGGAATAATATTAACTAAAAAAGCACTTAAAAAATAATTATACAAATTTAAAATAGCTAGAAAAGCGCCAACTTAAGTTGGTGCTTTTCTTTTTTTACAAGCTATACTTTAATGATAGTATTAAGTTTCTACCTGGTGCAGCAATCCCAGACGAATACGTTTTATAACGTTGGTCTGTAATATTTTCAAGACTTGCTGTAATAGCTATTGATTTGTTTACTTGATACTGCGACCTAAAATTTAAAGTATACCAAGATGGGCTGTAAGGGTTTCCATTTTCATCTAAGGCATATATAAAATCTTTTTCAATTTCAGAAAGGGCTAATTGATTATAAGATAGTTCTCCGTTATAATTTGCAAAAAAATCTAATTTTAAGTTATCAGAATTCCATATCAAATGTGTATTACCGAAATTAGGCGCAACATGCCTAATTGGCACTTCAATATCTCCTGACTCCTCGGTACCTCCTATAATGGAATATTGAGATGTTAAATCAATTTGATTTGAGATAGCCAACTTCAAACCAACTTCAAAACCATAAATCCAAGCTTTAGAAGCGTTTTGAATTGATTGAACATTGCTAAGTTCTCCATCATAAACCAATGAAGTTTCACCATTTAAATTATAATCTCTTCTAACTAAAGCATTATCCAAATATGTATAATACGAATTCATATCAAGTATCAACTTCTCATTAAAGTTTAATTTTAAACCTATTTCTCCTCCATAAGCATACTCTGGTCTTAAATCTTCATTTGGAACAACTACCGATCCTGGTTCGGAATCAAACACCTTACCAATATCATCTATATTAGGCGCTCTAAATGCAGATGATGCATTTAATTTCCATTGCATAATTGAATTTGGCGACCAACTAATTCCTGCTGTCCCTGTTAGTGCCTCAGATTCATTTTTTGCATATTCAAAAGGTAAATTTAAATACACATTATTTTGGGTAAAATCTGCCTCTGAAACTACATAATTGAATCTCAATCCAGATTGAAACACAAACTTTGGGTTGGGCTTATATTTAATACTGGAATATGCTGCCACAGCTTGCCAATTTGCGTTATTTGGGTATCTAGAAACTGTTGGTGTTTTTGTATTATCAGAAATATTTTCTTCTACTGCCGAAGATTTAATTTTATTATAAACATACTCTGTACCATAATAAAACTGTGTTTTAGGTGACATTCTTTTTTCTAAATCCAGATTAAAAGAAAACGCATCAACCGCTTCTTCTCTAATATTGCGAATAAATGATTGAAAATCTCGATCTTTTCTACTTTCCTTAAAATTTTGATACGCTAAAGTTGCTTTTATTTTATCGTATAAATTCGATTTACTACTCAGCTTAGTTATTTGCAAATTAGACATAAACCATTGCTGCGGGCCATAATTCCACTCAGCAGATCTTAACTCGTTATCCCTATAACGAGTTAACCTATCATATCTAGGAATATCGCTAGTTGTTGTGTAGAATAAGCCTAAATTAAAACTTAAATCTTCATAAGGCTCATAATGTACCTTCTGCATTAAATTTAACTGATTGTAGCCAGAATTTCTTTGTACAAGAGGATCTTTATTTTTGATTATCTCATCACCACTAGGTGTTGTTAAAACAAATTCGGGCCTTAAATAATCATCAGGACCATGATTACCCATTCTTAAATCACTAAAATCAGTATAACTTGCACTGGTAAATAAAGCCCATTTCTCATAGCCTAAATTAAAATCAAAATGCCCTGTTTTTTCATTACTTGCAGAGGCATATCTAACTATTGCATTTCCGTTAAACATTAAAGAATCGGTATAAGATAGCTGTGGTTTTTGAGTATAAAAACTCATTACACCTCCAATAGCATCACTTCCATATATTACTGAACCTGAACCCAGAGTAACTTCTGTGTTTTGGATGGAAAAAGGATCTATAGATATGACGTTTTGAAGATTACCGCCTCTAAAAATGGCATTATTCATTCTAACCCCATCAACAGTTATTAATAATCTATTTGTAGAAAACCCTCTAATCATTGGGCTACCGCCCCCTAACTGACTTTTTTGAACATATACCTGCCCTGTGTTTTCCAATAAATCCGCACTTGTTTGGGGGTTTGCAAACTGAATGCTTTTAGAATCTATACTAACAATTTTTTGAGGTATGTCTTTTTTATTTTGCTGAAATTTTGATGCAGAAATTACAATTTCCCCTAAACCTTGAGTATTAGAAACAAGATAAACTTTGTTAGAATTTCCGATTTCAGTTTTTGTAATAGATTTTAAAACATGAGATAAATGTTTAAAATAAATAATTTCATCATCTAAAAACTCACTTATATCAGCCTCACCCCTAAAGTTAGTAATGACACTTTTTGACTTATCTATGTTATAGATAGCTACTCCAAAAACAGACTCCTTTGTAACTTTATTGAGAACTTTTATATTTTGAGCTTGAACACAAATAGAAACAAGTAGAAAGAAGAAAATAAAATAAAGCGTCTTCATTTGTTTTAGCTAAAAACTTGATTAAATACTTGTAAAGATTTTGGAGGTTTGAAACTCCCCAAATGTAGTTCAAAATAAAGCAAAATCATACTTAAAAAGGATTGCCTTTGTTTAGAATTAATTTTTATACTTGGTAAAGCATCAAATGTTGTGCCTAATAGGTTTTTTAAAAGTGTTAAATTTTCACCAGAAACACTATACTTATTACTTGATTTATTCTCGAATTTACCTTCATATAAATTGAAAAAATCCCATTCCTTATGACTTGTGTCAGGATAAAAACCTAAGTATTTAGTAAGTTTTAAAAGAAAAAGCAAATGAAAATTAGCATACTCAGATTCCGAATCAAGCCATAATAATGTGTTTTCTAAATAACTATAAAGTGTTTGGTTTTGCTCTTCTTCCTGAAGTACGTTTGCTAAGACTTCGGATAGAAACATAACAATAGAGCTTTTTACTACATCTGAATGTAACGTTGTGTATAAATAATTGAGTTTCGTTTCTTTAATAGCTTGTAATGACCTCTTACTTTTGTAAGTCAATTCAAGTTGTAACTGTGATAGCAATTGGAAATAAGCAATTTTAGAACTTCCTTTTTTACTTTTTAAAACACCTCGAAGTAAAAAACTAACAATACCTAACTCTTGAGTATAGCATTTTACAATTAAATCGTTGTCTTTATATTTTAATTTTGAGAGAACAATGGCTTTTGTAGTAATAAGCATTATCTAACAACCATTAATTTTAAAACTTTGGTCTCAAAGGTATCTAAGTCTGAAAGCATAACTAAGTAAACTCCAGAGGATACTACATTGTTTGCTAAATTTTTACCATTCCAATATGCCGTTCCACCATCAATCTCTAGATTATACCCTTGATACCTCTGATTAATTCTAGATTGAGCCTCTGCAACTAGATTTCCTTCAATATCAGTAATTTTAATATTTACGTTTTCTGAAATATCTTTAATTTTTACTTTATCATCTACTATATTAAATCCGGGTCTTACAGGGTTTGGATAAGCAAAAGCGGCACTCAAATCTTCAAGAGCACTAGTACCGCCAGAATTAAAAGAAAGTAACCCTTTACTTGTTGCTATGTAAACCACACCATTTACACTGTCTATGGATACATCGTTAATTGTATTTGATGGCAATGGTGAATTATCTTTGGTAAAATGAAATATCGTGTTTTGCCCATCAGAAGAGAGATAAAACAACCCAGAATCAGTAGTTCCAATCCATTTATTATTTGAACCATCTACCTCAATATCCGAAACATATTGTTCAAAAAGCAACTCTTTAGCAATACCATCTTCTTCAATAATAATTTCATCAACAGTTGTGTTTTCTTCAGTAAAAAAATTGGAAGTATTAAATAGCACTCGTAATCCTCTAAAGGTACCAATCCATAATTGATTTCTATTATCCAAAGCCAATGCAGTGGCCAATTCTGTTGGCATATTCTCTTCTAATGTACTTACGCTTTTAATTAATGGACTATTCCCATTTTCATTAAAACCTATTAGTCCGTATTTGTATGAGGCTATCCATTTTGTATTATCATTTCCAATTACAATATCTCCATATCCAAGATTTCCTCCTGTAAAACCATCAATTATAACATCCGTAAAATCAAAAGATCTCCATTGATTTGTAGCAGGATTAAAAGATTTTAAAGCGTCATCAACAAGTGTACTTAATGTCCATAATACCCCATTTGCATCAAATATAGGATCAACAACTCTTACGCTTATAATATCTGGCCTATTAGGAACCACTAAAGATTCTAAACCGCTATTATTTTGATCATATAAAACACTTGGAACATTATCATTCACCTCAATAATCCCATTATTAAAGGAACTAATAAAGACTTGACTAGAATTCAGAGGATTAATGGCTATACCGTTAATATCTCTCGCATTAAATGCTTCCTCATATTTAACATTAATCCAACTATTATTATTTAAATGACTAAATCCTTTCCTATTACCATCAGGAATATAAAAAATATCATATCCGCCATAAGTCACCCAAACCCCATTAGGCTCAGCTTCAATAGAAAACGGTGTATTAAAAAGCGGCCCTTCAGGACGAACTTCTTCAAAAACCGTAGTATCTGTTAAAGAGACCTTCAAAACACCAAAATCTTTTGTTCCAATATAAATGTTTTCTTCATCTACAGTAGCTGATGTAAATTGAGTATCTAACTCAGATGTTACTGGAATTTGAGCTGTAAGATTAAAATTTGTATCATAAACATACACTTGGTTTATAGTTGAAACAATTAAATTAGTATTTACAGACCTAAAATCAAGAGGCAAAGTTGAATAGGTAAATAATTCACTTAATGTAGTACCTCCAATAACTTGATATATTTTTCTGTTATTATTTATAGCATAAAGGTTGTTTTCATCAGCTTCAATTGATTGCCAATTTCCAGAAGCTACTAATTGCCAGTTTTGAAAATCTATTAAATTTTCATTAGAAACAGGGGCTTTCCTAATACCGTTTCCTGCCAAACAAGAAGCATAGATGTAATCTTCAAAAATTGCTGTTTGTGTTACGGGAATTTGACTACCTCCATTCCCTATAAAATAGGTGTCTCCAAATTCTAATCGCTCTAAATCAAAAACTGAAATCCCAAAATTTGTTGAAATATATACTAAATTCTGATAAGGATTTATGTGATTAATTCTTTTATCACTAGGTGATATTGTTGGTTTGTCTATAATATCAACTACAGTTAAAATATTATCTCCATTATCATACACAATTTCAATAAGACCATTTTCATAACCAACAACTAATAATTGATAAGCATTACTGTAATAGATAGTTGAGATACTCTCTCCAGACAAACCATTAACAGTTGTTATTTCTTCAATAAGGTTGGTTTGTGTATCTAAGCTAAAAATAGCGTTTTCAGCAGCAGCATAAATAATATTATCTCCTTGAGCTACATCCTTTATTTCATTATATGAAAAATGTCCATTCCAAAGTGCAGAGAAATCCTGAGAAAAATGAAATAATGGAAATAAAAAAAATACAACTAAAATTACGCTTCTTAACATAGGTTCTTTTTCAACATTCAAATATATTTATTACTAACGAGTTTTACTCCAAAATAATATATTAAATAAAAAAGCTCCCTAGTTCTAGGAAGCTTTTTTTACTATTGTATTTATTACTCTTATACAATTCCTTGGGCCAACATAGCATCTGCAACTTTTACAAAACCAGCAATATTAGCACCCTTAACATAATCAATATAACCGTCCTCTTCTGTACCATATTCAATACAAGATTTATGAATATCAGCCATGATATCTTTTAGCTTATTATCAACTTCTTCCCTTGTCCACTTATATCTCAGTGAATTTTGAGTCATTTCTAAACCAGATGTTGCCACACCTCCTGCATTTGAAGCTTTTCCTGGAGCAAATAATATTTTTGCTTTATGGAATGCTGCAATAGCCTCTTTAGTAGATGGCATGTTAGCGCCTTCACTAACACAAATACATCCGTTATCAAGCAGTGCTTTTGCATCATCCTTGTGAAGTTCATTTTGAGTTGCACAAGGTAATGCTATATCGCAGGTTTCATGCCATGGCGTTTTACCCTTAGTAAATCTAGCATTGGGGTATTCTTTAACATATTCACTAATTCTTCCTCTTTTTTCGTTTTTAAGGTTCATAACAAACTTTAATTTCTCTTCGTCAATACCATCCTCATCGAAAATATAACCTGAAGAATCTGAAAGTGTTACTACTTTAGCTCCTAATTGAAGGGACTTTTCTGCAGCATATTGAGCCACATTTCCTGAACCAGAAATCACAACAGTTTTACCTTCAAAACTGTCATTTTTTGTTTTAAGCATATTTTCTGCAAAATACACCGTGCCATACCCTGTAGCTTCAGGTCTAATTAAAGAGCCACCCCAAGTCATCCCTTTACCTGTTAAAACACCAGTAAATTCGTTTCTCATCTTTCTGTACATACCAAAAAGAAACCCTATTTCTCTTTGACCAACGCCTATATCTCCTGCCGGAATATCAGTATTAGGTCCTATATGCCTAAATAATTCACTCATAAAAGCATGACAGAAACGCATAATCTCGTTATCCGATTTTCCTTTAGGATTAAAATCACTACCTCCTTTTCCACCACCCATTGGCAAAGTTGTTAAGGAGTTTTTAAAAACTTGCTCGAAAGCCAAAAACTTTAAAATACTTGCATTAACAGTTGGGTGAAAACGCAAACCACCTTTATAAGGCCCAATAGCAGAATTCATTTGAATTCTGTATCCTCTGTTTACTTGGATTTCTCCGCTATCATCAACCCAACACACTCTAAATGAGATTAATCGTTCTGGCTCAACCATTCGTAAAAGAATGTTTTTTCCGTAATAGATATCATGTTGAACAATGTAAGGAATTACAGTTTCTGCAACTTCCTCTACGGCTTGTAAAAACTCTGGTTCATGACCATTTCTCTCTTTCACAAGGTCTAAAAATCCTTTAATAGTGTCTTTCATATATACAATTATTGCATTATTGTTTATTAAGCAGGTAATTTATTGATACAAATATACGTTATCTTCAAAAAAATACATATTTCTTTTTGAATTTCGCAATAATTTTTTTTGATGTGTTCGAGCTAGATTCATTAATATTTGTTAATGTTCCTAGTTTTCATATATTTGCTCATGATAATGCCCTCAATAAAACAAACCTTTTATGCTTAACTTGAAACATTTAGCTTCCGCTTTTTGCTTGTTTCTTATAGTTCAAACTACAAATGCTCAACTGGGCTTTTCACATGAAATAGGTGCTATTGCTGGCCCTGTTCAATTTAGATCTGACTTTGGTAGTCGTGATGATTCTGAGACAAATTTTGGGAATTCTGGATACGGCATTGGAATTGTACATTATATAAATTTCTCATACCGAGCCGATTGTAATTGTTATACAACTGATACTTATTTTAATGATCATTTTAAATTACGAAATGAGATATCTTACAATAAAACTAACTTAGAACACTTAGGAAAGTGGGTTGATCCAGACCGTACAACTATTGAAGCTAATCAACTTAGAGGACATAAAGGTGTTGCTAAAAATCTAGATATAGGAACGCAATTAGAGTTTTTTCCATTAAGTATTCGTGATTTTCAAGGATTCGCTTACAGTTTCGCTCCTTTTGTAAGTTTTGGTGTTCACTATACATCTTTTAACCCTGAAGTCAGCACAACATATGCTAATCCAGACCCAACTGCAGTTGGTGATGTAACTGATCCAAGTAATTTTTATTCTTTTTGGGAGCCTGGTTCTGTTGATGCATCTCCGGGAAGCACTTGGTCTGTTGTTACTAGTGTTGGTGTTAGATACAAACTTACCAAAATATCAGATTTAATGTTAGATTTGAGATTTCAATACTATTTTGATGATAATATAGATGGTTTAGACCACCAATTAAGTTACAATAAGAATAACGATTGGTTAGTTTGGTTAAACTTTGGTTACATCTATTATTTAGATTAGCAAATTATCCTATAGCCTGTTTTAAATCGGCAATTAAATCATCAATGTCTTCAATACCCACACTTAATCTTATAAGCGAGTCTACAACACCTGTTTTTTTACGTTCTTCCTTTGGTATACTTGCATGTGTCATACTTGCAGGATGACCAGAAAGTGATTCTACACCACCTAAAGATTCAGCCAGAGTAAACACTTTTAGTTTCTCAACAATTTTAATAGCCTCTTCGTAGTTATTTCCTTTAGTAGTAAACGAAATCATTCCTCCAAAATCTTTCATTTGACTTTTAGCTATTTCATGGTTTGGATGGTTTTCAAACCCAGGCCAATAGACATTTTCAATTTTAGGATGACTTGCTAAAAATTCAGCCACTGCCCTACCGTTTTCAGAATGACGCTGCATTCTAACATGTAATGTTTTTATACCTCTTAGTACCAAAAAACTATCTTGAGGCCCACAAATAGCACCACTAGCATTCTGAATAAAATATAACTTATCTGCCAAATCCTTATCGTTAACTACGAGTGCTCCCATTACAACGTCACTATGTCCTCCCAGATATTTAGTTGCTGAATGCATAACAATATCTGCTCCTAAATCCATAGGCTGTTGTAAATAAGGTGTTGCAAAAGTATTATCAACAGCCAATAGAACATTATTATTTTTTGCAATTTTTGATACGGCTTTAATATCAATAATATTCATCATTGGGTTTGTTGGTGTTTCAACCCAAATAAGCTTCGTGTTTTTATTTATATAGGCTTCGATATTTGAAGCTTTATCCATGCCTACAAAATGAAATTTAATTCCAAAATCTTGAAATATTTTAGTAAAAAGTCTAAACGAACCACCATATAAATCATTGGTAGAAACTACTTCGTCACCAGGTTTTAATAATTTAATAACAGCATCTATAGCTGCTAGTCCAGAGCCAAATGCAAGACCGTATTTACCGTTTTCAATACTTGCAAAGGCATTTTCTAAAGCGTTTCTGGTAGGGTTGTGCGTTCTAGAGTATTCGTAACCTTTATGCCCTCCAGGAGTCGTTTGCGCATAGGTAGATGTTTGGTAAATTGGTGGCATAACTGCACCATACGCAGCATCATGCTCTTGGCCTCCGTGAATAACTTTAGTATTAAACTTCATATTTAAATCTTTTACACAAATGTAAGTTTTAATTCGGTGTATTCAAATGCAATAATTATCTTTAAACTAGGTTAACCTTATTATATGCGCCAGTACAAATACTTCATATCAATTTTCATTTTTTTTGTGTTTTTTAGTTGCGCTGAAGAACAGAAAACCACATATTCAGAGATAAATATTACTGCTAAGAATAACAACTTAGTAGAAGTTAATATTCCAAAAGCAACAGGAAATAAATCTGTTTCGAACCAGATAAATTCTGAAATACAAAAAAAAGTTATTTCGGCATTACATATAGGAAATCTAGAAGATGTTCATTCGCCTTCAATAGAAGAAAGTATAATATCTTTTAATAATGAATATAACGCTTTCAACCAAGATTTCCCTGAATCATCACAACTCTGGGAAGCTCAAATTGATGGAGAAGTTATTTATCAATCAGAAGAATTAACAACCATAGCTATTACTACCTATAAAAATACTGGTGGCGCTCATGGTAATTTAAATATTTCTTTTTTGAATTTTGATTCGAAAACAGGACAGAAATTGAAAAATAGCCAGTTATTCACTGATATGGAATCTTTTAAAACCTTAGCAAAAGCTTACTTTGAAGCAGAAACCAAAGAAAAAAGCTTACTTACAGATTATAATACCTTTGAATTACCTGAAAACATAGGATATAGTGAGGATGGCATTATTTTACTCTATAACACCTATGAAGTTGCACCTTATACAACCGGCATCATAGAGTTTGCTATACCTTTTAGCAAAACTACTTCATATTTAGCCTTTAACAGCCTTTAACAGTGCTAGTACATAACCATAATGTAAACCTTCATGAATAGCTATAAATTGTAAAGCTTCATCAATATTGTTTAGGGTATTACCTGTTGTAGATACAGTATAAGCATTGTAATCTTTAAAGATTCCATTGGTATAATCAGATACTGTTCTATTAAGAGTTGGAAGTAATAATGCTTTTATTTCATTAACTTCTTCATGAGTTAAATCTCCCTGAGGCTTTGAATCTTTTCTGAATTTATTAATCATTTCATCTGAAAGCATTGATTCTAAACCCGATAATTTATAAGCCAAAAGTTGCTCTGAAACTATAACATGCCCAATATTCCAAATAATATTGTTGTTGAAACCTTCAGGAATCTTATTTAAATCTTCCAAATCATTATTTTCAATGATTTTAGTAAAAATGTTTCTTGTATTTTTTAAAACCTGAAATGTAAAATCCATTTTATTAAATTTTTCGATAAATATAGTTTTAATTTGTTTTTTGAAACAACAAATACCATGAAAAAAGTATACTATTTAAAAACCTGTAATACCTGTACTAGAATTTTAAAAGAATTGAATTTATCTTCCGAATTTATTTTACAGGATATTAAGTCTGAACCTATAACTGTAAGACAAGTTGAAGCCATGGAAGCTTTATCTGGAAGTTATGAAGCGTTGTTTAGTAAACGTGCTAAACTTTACAAAGAAATGGATTTGAAAAACCAAGATTTATCTGAGCGCGATTACAAACATTATATATTAGAACACTACACGTTTTTAAGTAGACCAGTTATTATAGTTGACGATAAGATATTTATTGGAAGCTCAAAAAAGACTGTTGAAGCTGTAAAAACAGTTATATAAATTTTTGGTGCCTTAAAACTAACTAAAAACAAAAAAGTCTAACATTTCTGTTAGACTTTTTTTGCTCCTTCTCTAGGGCTCGAACCTATCCCGAAAGCTTTCGGGACTCTGATTAACTGCCCTTACATTTATCTAGTAGCTTTTTGGTTAACTCTGGATACTTTAAAAAGTTTTCTATATAAACCTTACTTTTCATCTGTTTTATATGAGACTCAATTGCCAAAGCCTGAGATTTACTTGTACAAGCTATTACATAAAAAACCTCCCAATCCGTTGCTTTTCCTGTAAATTTATAACTCTCAGCTTTTTTATGAAAAACCATCCTTTCTTCTAAATTAGTAGTAAAACCTACATAATACTTATTTAACTGATTTGAATGTAGAATATATACGCATGGTTTCATTATCAAAAACTGTTTTAAAACAAAAAAGTCTAACATTTCTGTTAGACTTTTTTTGCTCCTTCTCTAGGGCTCGAACCTAGGACCCTCTGATTAACAGTCAGATGCTCTAACCAACTGAGCTAAGAAGGAATATGCTTTTTCACTTAGCGAGTGCAAATATATGTTGTTTTTTAATTACAACAAATATTTTTTAAAAATTTTTACCCGAAAATTGCTTTATAAATATCATTCCCGTTTGCGAATAATACTAAAGCTATTAAAATAAAGAAACCAACCATTTGCGCATACTCCATAAATTTGTCTCCTGGTTTTCTTCCAGATATCATTTCATAGAGTAAAAACATAACATGACCACCATCTAGTGCCGGTATTGGTAATAAGTTAAGAACACCTAACATAATAGACAAAAAGGCTGTAATACTCCAAAACACTTGCCAGCTCCAATAGCTTGGAAAAATATCATAAATAGCTTTGAAGCCTCCAACACCTTTGTAGGCTCCTGTACTTGGGGTAAAAATGGCTCCTAATTGATCCCAATATGAAACCAACTTATCTTTAGCCTTTCCTAAACCAACGGGGAAAGATTCAAAAAAACCGTATTCTCGAACATCATATTTGTAATAGCCTAAAGCTTCTAAAGTTTTTGGAGATGATGCTCCTGCAATTACTAATCCCAATTTGGCATCATCACTAACGTTAAGAGGCATTTTAACTTCTAGCTCATCGCGCATTATGGTGGCAGAAACACTTTGACCTTTAAACTTTTCTAAAGCTAATTTTACTTCATCAGCATATTTAGTTTTATAATCATTTAATCCTAAAATAATATCACCCTCTTTTAAACCACTTGACTTATTATAAGAAGTGTCTGGAATTTGCATAACAACAAAAGGCTGTCTCAAACTAATAAATCCTTTTTCTTTTGAATCTAACAATTGAGCTAAAAAATCTTCTGGCATTTTTATAGTTGACTGAGAACCATCTCTTTCAATAAGAATTTCTTTTCCAAATAAAACCTTTTCTGAAATTTCAGAAAACGTCTCTATATTATCCCCATCTACAGCTAGAATTTTATCACCTGTTTTTAAACCTGCCTTATTTGCAACAGTACTTTCAATCTCTAAGCCATCTTTTATGTTTTCGTTTGGAAGGAAAGTGTCTCCGTAGAAATAACTCATCCCTATATATATAAGAATTGCTAGTAAAAAATTAACCGTTACACCGCCTAACATAATAATTAGACGCTGCCACGCAGGTTTAGAACGGAACTCCCATGGTTGTGGTTCTTGAGCCATTTGCTCGGTGTCCATACTTTCATCAATCATACCTGCAATTTTAACGTAGCCCCCTAGTGGCAACCAACCTATACCATAAACGGTTTCTCCTATTTTCTTTTTAAATAGGGAAAACTTAACATCAAAAAACAAGTAAAACTTTTCTACTCTAGTTTTAAAAGCCTTTGCAGGGATAAAATGCCCAAGTTCGTGCAAGATAATTAGCAACGAAAGACTAAGTAAAAACTGAGATATTTTTATAATGAACTCCATATATAGCGTAACAATTTTTTATAATCGCACAAAAGTAAGCTTTTAAACCAAGTTTAAAAAGCCATTCATCTAATGGTGTCTGTTTTAACAATAATTTAAGCTCTATCTAGAGCTTTTACAACTGAAAATCATTGTATTTTTGCATAAATTTTAATCTTCAAGTATAAAATGCTTTCCTTTTTTAAAGATTACAAGTATTTCGCTATTGTTTTTGGAGTTATATCTGTTGTTATAATTGCCCTTATTTACAATACTTTAAACGTATACCAACCGCTTCCAATTTATCAGCCTACAATGGTAAGCACAGAGTTGGTTGATAGCACAATTCAGCACCAAAAAAAATATCATAAGATCGCTGATTTTAGTTTAACCAATCAAAATGGTAAAACGATTACCCAAGATGATTACAAGGACAAAATTTATGTGGCTGATTTCTTTTTTACAACATGTAGAACGATTTGCCCTGTTATGACAGGACATATGGCTGAAATACAGAAAGAAATAATGGATGATACTGATGTGATGCTGCTTTCTCATTCTGTTACTCCTGAAATTGACACAGTTGCCCAATTAAAACGATATGCTCTTGAAAAAGGGGTTAATGATAAAAAATGGAATTTAGTTACTGGCGATAAAAAAGAAATTTACAGGCTTGCTAGAAAAAGTTATTTGGCGGTTAAAGACCATGGAGATGGTGGCCCCTTTGATATGGTACACACTGAAAATTTTATGTTAATTGATAAAAAGAGGCAAATAAGAGGATTTTACGATGGTACTAATGCTGAAGATATTGATAGACTTCTAAGTGATATTGACATTTTAAAGCAGGAAAAATAATTCCCACTGGCAATACATACATAGGATGGCTGCAAAAACTTACTTAAGCAAAAATGCCCCGCATTAGGGATTGTAGCGGCAGCTTTTGGCGAGGCGTACATCGAGCCAAAACTATTAGTGGAAAGCCCGACCCGACCTTAGAAGGGGAATGCCCAAATAAAAATTAAAAAACACTTTACCTTTATTGTTATAAACATTTATACTATTTTTGCTTCTTTAAAATCAATCTAAATAAGCTTGCGAGATACTTTAGCACAATTACAACGCGGGGAACGTGGCATTATAACTGATGTTTCGTCTATTCACATTCCATTAAAACTTTTAGAAATGGGTTGTTTACCCGGTAATTCTGTGGAGCTTGTGCAAGTAGCTCCATTTCAAGACCCTATGTATTTGAATATAAATGGTTCACATTTGGCTATAAGAAAAGAAACTGCTGCTCATATTTTAATTGAAAAAATAACGCATGAGTAAACAGATAAATGTTGCTTTAATTGGTAACCCAAATACCGGAAAAACTTCCGTTTTTAATGCCTTAACAGGATTGAACCAAAAGGTGGGTAATTACCCAGGGATTACAGTTGAAAAAAAACAAGGGATTTGTAAACTACCTCGTGGCGTTAAAGCCCATATTATTGATTTACCTGGAACCTATAGTTTAAACGCATCGTCTCTGGATGAAAATGTGGTTATTGAACTTTTACTGAATAAAAACGATAAAGACTTTCCTGATATTGCGGTGGTGGTTACCGATGTTGAAAACCTAAAACGCAACCTTTTATTATTTACTCAAATTAAGGATTTAGAAATCCCAACCGTGTTGGTTATAAACATGGCAGACCGCATGAGTTATAAAGGCATTTCTTTAGATATACCGTATTTAGAAGAAAAACTAAACACTAAAATTGCACTAATTAGCACGCGTAAAAACCAAGGTATTGATACATTAAAAGCATTAATTACTAATTATAAAGAGGTATCTGTTAAACCTTGTTTAGATACTACTAGTATTGACCCAACATATTTTAATAATTTAAAAAAAGCGTTCCCAAACCAGTTATTATATAAACTTTGGTTGGTAATTACGCAAGATGTTAACTTTGGAAAAACCGATAGAAAAGATTTTGATGCTGTTGCAGATTTTAAAACTAAAAGCGAAGGCGATTTAAAACGTTTACAGCAAAAGGAAACTATAAAACGTTACCAATTTATTAACGATGCTTTAGCTAAGGGGCAAAGCATTGATTTGAGTCAAGCGAAAGATTTACGCATAAAATTAGATAGAATTTTAACCCATAAGGTTTGGGGTTACTTAATTTTTGCAGTGATTCTTCTAACCATCTTTCAAGCTATTTACGATTGGGCCGAAGTACCCATGGATTTTATTGATGGCACTTTTGCAAGCTTAAGTGAATGGGTGAAAACCAGTTTGCCACAAGGCGCTTTTACCAATTTAATTGCCGAAGGTATTATTCCTGGGTTAGGTGGTATTGTAATTTTTATTCCGCAAATAGCCTTTTTATTTTTATTTATTGCGGTGCTTGAAGAAAGTGGTTATATGAGTCGTGTGGTGTTTTTAATGGATCGTATTATGCGCCGTTTTGGGTTGAGCGGTAAAAGTGTTGTACCCTTAATTTCTGGTACTGCTTGTGCCATTCCTGCTATTATGGCTACACGTAATATTGAGAGTTGGAAAGAACGCTTAATTACCATATTAGTAACACCTTTTACAACCTGTGCAGCACGATTGCCTGTATACCTTATTATTATTGCTTTGGTGATTCCTGAAGGACGGTTTTTTGGTTTAAGTTACCAAGCACTAACCTTGATGTTGTTGTATTTAATTGGTTTTGGAACGGCTATTCTTTCGGCATACATTCTTAATAAAATTTTGAAAATTAAAAGCAAAACGTTTTTTGTGATTGAAATGCCCAATTATAAATTACCACTTTTTAAAAATGTAGCCATTACGGTTATTGAAAAAACAAAAGCATTTGTATTTGGTGCAGGAAAAATAATTCTGGCTATTTCTATCGTGTTATGGTTTTTGGCTTCCTATGGCCCTGGAAAACAGTTTAATGACGCTGAAACCATTGTAAAAAACGAATATGATTCACAAATTTTAAATGAAGCGGATTTACAACAAAAAATAGCATCGCATAAATTAGAGCATTCCTTTATTGGTATTGCTGGTCATGCTATTGAACCTGTAATTAGACCTTTGGGTTACGACTGGAAAATTGGTATTGCCATAGTTAGTTCCTTTGCGGCTAGAGAAGTATTTGTGGGCACATTAGCAACTATTTATAGCGTAGGAAGCGATGACGAGGCTACCATAAAAAATAGAATGGCAGCCGAAGTAAACCCTGTACTTGGAGGTCCATTATTTAATTTTGCATCAGGAATTTCACTACTGCTATTTTATGCTTTTGCCATGCAGTGTATGAGTACGCTAGCCATAGTTAAAAAGGAAACCAACAGCTGGAAATGGCCAACGCTACAACTCGTTATAATGACAGCTTTTGCTTATATTGTAGCATTAATTGCATTTCAATTTTTGAAATAATATTTTAAAAAACACGACTATCCGTTTTATGAATAGTATCATTCAAAATATATTAGTTTTCTCTTCTGTTGGTGTAGCAGTTGTGTTTTTAATTAAAAAATTCCTTTGGAAAAAACCGAAAGCTAAAAAGTCTTGTGGTAGCGATGGTTGTGGTTGCCATTAAAATAGTATGGCTTAATTATTAATATTAATCGGATTTTATTTTGACTATAAAGCTAACCCAAAAACTTTTGTTTCTGATTCTAAGAAAGGGCTTTTATTTTCAATAATCTTTATAATTAATATCTTAATTTTAAGATTCTCATTCAGTATAAACTGGATTTATATAATCTTCATGATTGGAATTGAAATAATTCTAATATTTGCTATTAAAGCCTTTATTCAAAATAAAGGTGATTAAGTTTTTATTCTTTTTTCAGTAAAAAGTGTATTCTTGTGGTTGCCATTAAAATAGTATACTTTTATCACTCACAATAGAATTAAAATTATGAAACTAACGTTCATTACCCTACCCCTTGCACTGTTATTTACATGTTGTGTGTTTTCTCAAAATAATACAACCATAAAACTACTAGATGCTAACTTAACACAATTCGAAACACATATAGGCGTACCTCATAGTACAGTAGTTGGTTTACCTGAAGGTACATTTCAGTCAGATAACGTTAGAAAAGGCACACCACTAGGAATAAATAATGATATCAAAAATGTTTTTACTACTACCAATATAAAGGGCGAAACTACTTTAAACATAAGTGGTGAAATCTATGGGTGTATCACAACTAAAAAAAATTATAGTAATTACCATTTTAGTACCATGTTTCGATGGGGCAATAAAAAATGGGAACCTAGACTAGATAGACGTAAAGATTCTGGTATTTTATACCATAGCTACGGAGATCATGGTAGGTTTTGGAACACATGGAAAACTTGTTTAGAATTTCAAGTACAAGAAACTGATTTGGGTGATTTTATTTCCCTTAATGGCAATACTGCTACTCCAAAAGTAGCAGGACCATCAGTAGTTATTAGAGGTTACGATAAAGATGACACCAAACAATACAACCCAAACTCTAATGCTTATTTTGAAGGCAAAGGCTATATCAATGCCTATCTAGAACCGCAAAATCCGCATGGTAGTTGGAATCTTTTAGAACTATATGTAATTGATAATAATGCTGTACACGTGGTTAACGGTAAAATTGTAATGGTTGTTGAAAATGCTACGAATCCTGAAACTAACGAGCCCTTAACCAAAGGACAAATTCAAATACAATCTGAAGCTGCAGAGTGTTATTATAAAGACATGACCATAACACCAATTACAGAATTTCCAGAATTTATTCGCAAACAGGTCAAATTTAAATCGTAAACTGAATACGATATAATCATTTATACTCACAATATTTTCTATTTAAGTTCTCTTTTTCTTAAGTAAAAGGAGAACTTTTATTTTTTTTAGTTACATTTGAAAAATTTTTAAGCTTACTTAAAAATAGTTTAAAGCACTACCTATGTCTGTAGCTATTGAAAATTTTGTAAAGGCTATTTACAAAAACGGAAAACGCGACCATAACGATACCAAACCAGGTAATATTGCCAAGGAATTGGGCATATCCAATGCCGCAGCTACTGATATGGCTAAAAAACTAGCCACTAAAAATTTACTACACTACGAAAAATACCAAGAGCTAAAACTTACTAATAAAGGCACAAAAATGGCGCTTAATGTAGTTCGTAAACACCGCCTTTGGGAAGCTCTTTTATTTAAACTTTTTGATATGTCGTTACATGACATTCACCGTGAAGCCGAATTGTTAGAACATCAAACCTCCGATTTATTAGCCAATAAAATAAGTGAGTATTTAGGGAATCCAAAATTCGATCCTCATGGTGATCCCATCCCAAATGCCAGTGGAGAAATTACCACTATTGATACTTCCATTCCACTTTCAAATACTGAAGAAGGTAAAACATATACCATTTCTAGACTTATGAGTGATGATAAAGAGTTTTTTGATTTCTGTGCTCAAAACGGATTAAAATATGGCAATTCAGTTTTAATATCTAAACAGTTCAGCAAAAATAAAATGACTCAAATTTTAATAAATAACAATACTATTCTTCTAAACGAAGATTTCACCTCAATAATTTATGTTAATGAACAAAATTAAAAATACAACTTCATGTAACCTTAAGTGCAGTATTAAGGTCTCAACAAGTAAACTTACTTTACTATTGGCGCTTCTATTATCATTAAATTTTGCATTTACCCAAGAGGATAACTTAGGTGCTTTAGTAACCGATAGACCTGATGCAACCGAAGCCTCCTCCACCGTTGGGAAAGGTATTCTTCAATTTGAAACAGGTATTTGGTACGAAACTTTTGAGGAAAACGATACTAAAATTCAAGATTACAACTACAACACCATGCTCATTCGCTATGGTATTTTAGATAATTTAGAACTACGCTTAGGTTGGAATTTTATCGAAGGTGTAACCACCGTTAACGGCACCAAATTAGATGATGTAATGAGTGGTTTATCCCCTTTACTGCTAGGTATGAAAATTGATATAGCCGAAGAACAGGGTTGCATGCCAGAAATCGCGCTTATTGGTCATGTATTTCCGGTTTTTAGTGCCTCAGCTGATTACCGTCCAGAGTATACTGGTGTAGACTTTAGGCTATCGCTGTCTCATACACTAAGTGAAAAATCAAGTTTGGGTTATAATATTGGAGCACAATGGGGTGATGATTCTCCCGAAGCCGCTGCTATTTACACATTGGCTTATGGCTATAGCTTTACCGATAAATTTGGGATGTATGCCGAAGTTTATGGCGATTTACCAGAAGACAGTTCTGCCAATCATTATTGGGATGCTGGAATGACCTATTTGGTAAACAATGATTTGCAATTAGATGCATACGTAGGCACAAGTATTACAGAAGGGCAAGACTTACTGTTAGGCATGGGATTAAGTTATAGAATAAGAAAAAAGTAAACTAATGAAAAAGCAACTTATAACACTTTTAGCAATTACACTTTTTTTTAGTTGTAAAAACGAAAAACAAAGTAACGGTAAGCTTAATGTAGTAACCACCACAACAATGATTACCGATTTGGTAAAAAACATTGGTGGCGAGCACATTAACCTACAAGGACTTATGGGTAGCGGTGTAGATCCGCACCTATACAAAGCAAGTGAAGGCGATGTTACCAAACTAGCCAATGCCGATATTATTTTCTATAACGGTTTACACTTAGAAGGCAAACTGGTTGAAGTTTTTGAGAAAATGAAAAACAAAAAAACCATAGCTATTTCTGATGCATTGGATAAAAGTACGCTTATTGGTTCAGAATATTTCGCATCAAATTACGACCCGCATATTTGGTTTGATATCAACTACTGGAAACAAGCAACTCAATTCGTGGTTAAAACACTTTCAGAAGCCATTCCAGAGCAAAAAACCAATTTTGAAGCCAATGGCACTAAATATATAGAGCAACTCAACACACTAAAAAACAAGGTAGAAACCACTATAAACACGCTTCCAAAAGAGCAACGTATTTTAGTAACAGCACACGATGCCTTTAATTACTTTGGTAAAGCCTTCAATTTTAAAGTTGTTGGTTTGCAAGGGCTTTCCACAGCCACAGAAGCAGGTGTTCAAGACGTGCAAAAATTGTCCGCTTTTATAATAGAAAACAAGGTGAAAGCTATTTTTGTAGAAAGCTCGGTACCAAAACGAACCATCGAAGCGCTTCAGGCATCAGTAAAATCTAAAGGGCACGAAGTAACAATTGGAGGAACGTTATACTCTGATGCTCTAGGAGATGCAGGAACTATCGAAGGCACATATATTGGCATGTTTGAGTATAATGTAAATACTATTGTAGGGGCGTTAAAATAAGTTTTCAGTCGCAGTCACAGTATTCAGTATTTACTCAAACAGATAAATGAATAAAAAAATTATTAGAAGCTATTTCCTGCTATCCGCTATATCTTTTTTGAAGAAAAATCAAAAAAGGATGCCGCTTCTATCAGGGCTAGATTATCTGCCAATGTCAATTTGAAGTAGAAAATTAGTAAGATATCTGTGAGAGTAGAGTTATTAGAAAGATTAAAATTAACTTTAGAAATAAAAATAAAATAGTAAAAAGTCAACACCCAAATCAATTCGCAGAATTGAGCGTCAAGGCGCAGAATAGATGAAGAAAAGCTCCGAGAACAGGAGAACGCAGTTCGACGCGGAGTTTTCAAATCGGTTTTAAGTTTTTATAAAAACTTAAAAATTCCTCGGCTTGACCGTGATTTTTTGGTTCGTTTTTTATCAAGAAAAAATGAACATATAAACAAATTAAAAATGGAAAACAAGATTGCCGTAAAAGTAGACGACCTCACCGTAGCCTACAACTACAAACCCGTACTCTGGGATATCGATTTAGAAATCCCTGAAGGCGTACTCATGGCAATAGTTGGACCAAACGGCGCAGGCAAATCAACCTTAATAAAATCCATATTAGGCATCTTAAAACCCATAGCAGGAAGCGTAAGCATTTACGATAAACCTTATGAAAAACAACGCCAACTCGTAGCCTACGTGCCCCAAAAAGGCAGTGTAGATTGGGATTTCCCAACCACAGCATTAGATGTTGTTATGATGGGTACTTACGGAAGCTTAGGTTGGATAAAACGTCCCGGACAAAAACAAAAAAAAGCAGCCTTAGAAGCCTTGGAAAAAGTAGGTATGCTACCCTTTAAAAACCGACAAATAAGTCAGCTTTCAGGTGGGCAACAACAACGTATATTTTTGGCACGAGCCTTAGTACAAAACGCATCAATTTATTTTATGGACGAACCCTTTCAAGGGGTAGATGCCACAACAGAAATAGCCATCATCAACATTTTAAAAGAATTAAGAAAAGCAGGAAAAACAGTAATAGTGGTACACCATGATTTACAAACCGTACCCGAGTATTTCGATTGGGTTACCTTTTTAAACGTAAAAAAGATTGCCACAGGCCCAGTTAAGGATATTTTTAATGATGATAACCTTACTAAAACTTATGGAATTAATTATAAAGTGAGTATTCAAGAGTAAAAAGAGTTTTCAGTCGCAGTCACAGTAAACAGTTTTCACTCAAATGAAAATGAAGATAAAGATAAAGATAAAGCAATGAAATAATAAAAAGTCAACACCCGAGTTCGGACACAGTCCGAATCTTCAATCTGCAGAAATAGAGAGCATTATCGAAATTTAAAATATATTTTAAATTGAAGATACAAACGCAGTTTAATGGAATCGCGAAGCGCAGCTTCTGGCGTGTAATTCCGAAAGCGAACGGTGCTTTAGCAATTTACTCAGATTGATATGATTTTTTGGTTCGTTTTGCATCAAGGCAAAATGAACATTAAAACAATAAAGCCAAAGCGGTAGAGATTCCTGCTTTGGCAGTAATTATGGACATAACAGAATACATAAAACTAGTTTTCACTGACTACACCCTAAGAACCATAACACTTGGTACTGCAATTTTAGGCGCAGTAACAGGTATGCTAGGGAGTTTTGCTGTTCTAAGAAAACAAAGTTTATTAGGCGATGCTATATCACACGCAGCCTTACCAGGAATAGCCATAGCTTTTTTACTTACCGGTGCAAAAGACAGCAACACCTTACTATTAGGCGCATTAGTAAGCGGGCTTTTAGGTACCTTCTGGATTAGAGGCATCATTAGTAAAACCCACCTAAAATCAGATACGGCTTTAGGGTTAATTTTATCATTGTTCTTTGGGTTTGGCATGCTTTTACTCACCTTCATTCAAAAACAACCTAATGCAAATCAAGCAGGATTAGATAAGTATTTATTCGGACAAGCAGCAACATTATTAGAAAGCGATGTTTGGATGATGACTATAGTTACAAGCATTTGTTTATTTGTATTACTCCTGTTTTGGAAAGAATTTAAAATCTTATTATTTGATGCCGACTACACCAAAACTCTTGGTTTTAACACAAAAATGATTGATATTTTGATTACTTCATTTATCGTTTTAGCCATTGTTTTAGGCTTACAAACCGTTGGCGTAGTATTAATGAGCGCTATGTTATTAGCACCAGCAGCCGCAGCAAGACAATGGACAAATAGTTTGAGTGTAATGGTGTTTTTAGCTGCGATTTTTGGAGCGTTTTCGGGTGTATTTGGTACTGCCATAAGTGCAAGCCAAAACAATTTATCTACAGGTCCTATTATTGTTATTGTCGCTAGTATATTTGTACTCTTTTCATTTATATTTTCACCAAGCAGAGGCTTATTATTTAAGCAAATCCGATTTATTAAAAATCGTCGAGATTTACAGTTGCACAAAACTTTGGCATTCATGTACAATATTGTGGAAAGCCATGAAAACATTTCACATCCGCACGCTATAAAAATCCTGAATAATTTTCAAGGCTACACAAAAAGCACGCTTCAAAAATTAGTTAGTAAAAACTATGTAACTCTAAATGGTGGCATGTGGAGTTTAACTGAGGAAGGTTTTCAAGCAGCATCAAATTTATACAACCAACAAAACGATAATAATGAGTAGCGCACAAATTGAAATACAATTAATTGCGAGTTTGGTTGCTGTAGCCTGTGCCATTCCAGGGACATTTTTAGTCCTAAGAAAAATGGCAATGATTAGTGATGCTATTAGTCATTCTATTCTCCCAGGAATTGTTATAGGTTTTTTTATCACACAAGATTTAAACTCACCACTTTTAATTTTGCTTGCTGCCTTAACAGGAATATTAACCGTAGTTTTGGTAGAATACATCCAAAAAACAGGTTTAGTTAAAGAAGACACCGCTATTGGTTTAGTATTCCCAGCGTTGTTTAGTATAGGCGTGATTATGATTGCGAAAAACGCCAATGATGTTCACTTAGATGTCGATGCAGTTTTACTAGGCGAATTGGCTTTTGCGCCTTTTGATAGATTGATAGTTTCAGGAGTAGATGTTGGCCCGAAATCCTTGTGGATAATAGGTAGTATTTTAATCATCACTATAGGGCTTTTATTTTCCTTTTTTAAAGAATTAAAAGTAAGCACCTTTGATGCAGGTTTAGCAGCATCATTAGGGTTTTCTCCTGTTGTAATTCATTATGGATTAATGACGGTTTCATCGGTTACCACGGTAGGTGCTTTTGATGCCGTAGGTGCTATTTTAGTAGTTGCATTAATGATTGCTCCTGCCGCAACAGCCTATTTATTGACCAACGAATTAAAGCGTATGCTTATTTATGCCATTTGTTTTGGTGTGTTTAGTGCTATTTCAGGTTATTGGGTAGCCCATTGGTTAGATGCTTCAATCGCAGGATCTATTACAACAATGTTGGGTCTAATATTTCTTATTGTTTACTTATTTGCACCAAGAAAAGGTATTATTGCTGTATTATATAGAGAAAAACAACAACGCACTGAAGTATCATTATTAACTTTTTTATTGCATTTAAAAAATCATACCGAAGAACGAGAGCGACATGTAAATCACCTCAACGAACACATCAATTGGCAGAAGGTACGCTCAAAAACCGTTTTAGATTTAGCATTGAAAAACAATATGATTCAACTAGATAAAAATATTGTTTCACTAACTGAAAAAGGCGAAGATTTCACCTCTCAAGCTATTGACTACATCATCACCAACGAGGACACTCAAATTGAAGATATGAAGGATGATTTCTTCTTGTTTAGGGGTTAATTCAAAAAAAAGTCCAGTCAGGTTTTAAAAACCTGACTGGACTAAAAATAGCAATATTTAAAATGGCACAACACAACGAACTCGGTAAAAAAGGCGAACAACTAGCCGTAGATTTTCTTTTGAAGAACAACTACGATATAGTAGAACGCAACTATCGTTTTGAAAAAGCCGAAGTAGATATTATTGCACAAAAAGATGAGATTTTAGCTATAGTTGAAGTAAAAACAAGGTCTACAGCCGATTTTGGAGACCCTCAAGATTTTGTGAAGCCAAAGCAAATAAAAAATCTAGTAAAAGCGGTTGATGAATATGTTACTGTGAATGATTTAGACGTTGAAGTACGTTTTGATATTATTGCTATTGTAAAAGAAGGCAAAGGTTTTAATATTGAGCACTTAGAAAATGCTTTTTACCATTTTTAAGACTCTGAAAACTAGTTTACTGTAAATCCAAACTTATTCATCAGTTTCAAAAAACGCCTTTAAAGCTTTAAAATCAACGGGCTTATCAGCTATCTTTTTGTCTTTATCTAAAATAAAATAAGCCGGTGTAGATGTTACGCCGTAAGCATCACCAATTTCATTATCCCATTTACCTTCCCCATAAACATGAATAAATTCCGGGAAATCGTAGGTTAAATTTTTCCAACCATAGGGTTCATCTTCTAAACCAACTGCAACTACTTTTACTTTCCCTTCTGGAAACGCTTTTATAAAAGTATGTAATTGAGGAATTTCATCTAAACAATGCGAGCAGGTACTACTCCAAAAGGTAATAATAAAATTTTCGGCACCTTCCAATTCTGTAAGTTTCTTTGTAATCAGGTCTTCTTTTTCTTTAATTTCAATATCAAAATCTGGTGCCACTTGCCCTTTAGAAATATTCTTAAACAAAATTAAAGCATGTAAAAGATCCTGATCATTCAAAGCAACGGCTACATCCATCAAATAATTTTCTGCTATATAATTTGAAACCGATTCAAAACCTAAATCAGACATTTGTTGCCACAAATCAAATAATAAAATCCGTTGCACTTTATGGGGAGCCACTTTTAAATGACTGTAAACCACATCTATATTCTTCTTGTATTTTGATATTTCATCTTCAGATTTAGAAGACGTCCCGAAAACATAATTAAGTATTTTTTCTTCTAAAAAATTAGAGCTTTGCAATGTTGGGTTGCTAAAATCTACATAATCGAAATAGTGCTTTTCTAAATTTTCAATATAAGTATTTACGTCTTCAATTTTTTCTGGTATATAGGGTTTATTTGCCTTTATAAAATCTAAAGCCATTGTTCCCTTAGCAGCCTCCTCAAAACTAGTTTGTGTTTCTCTTTGTGTTTTAAAAATAGCTTGTAAAGCAATGGTATCATTACTTTTTTGGCTATAATAATTTCCTATACTTTGGGTAACCATAGACATACTATCGGTATAAGATGTTAATAGCTTATTATCTGTAGATTTTATAAAATCCACACCTGTTTCAGCCATAAATGTTAATTCGACATCTTCTTCCCCATTATACATAATATCGAAATTATAATCTTCCTGAGGCACCGCATAAACCAATCGATACATGCCTTTAGTAGCTGTAGAATCTAAGGTAAACTCAAAACTGCCATCTTCACTAATCTCTGCATTCGTTACATAATCAGATATTGTTGGGCCAACTTTATAAAGCAATGCGAAATTGTAATCTTTAGCTGGATAAAAAACACCTTTTATTTTATGTTGAGCAAGTAGTATGCTTGGGATTAAAAGTGTTAGAAAAAGAATGCGTTTCATCTATTAAAGTTTTTATTTTTTAAATTTCAAAAATCAAGCCACAATAGGTTTTAAAGCCTCTAATGCTTGTTTTACTGATTTTATGTTTTCAAAAGTTAGCATTAATCTTAGTCCACTTCTTGTTTGTTTCTCTTTCATTTTGCATGCTTGTGGATGCTTTTGAACAAATTGAAGCACTTTGGTAAAGTTACTACTTTGATAAAAACTACTCTGTTGGTCATGAATAAAATAACCAATAAGTTTGTTTTGTTTCATAATTACTTTTTCAAAACCAATTTTAGTAGCTAACCACTTTATTTGGACACTGTTTAATAAATCGGTCACTTGCTCTGGTAATTCCCCAAAACGGTCAATTAATTCTGATTCAAACTTGCTTAATTCTTCTTCTGTTTTCAGATTATTAAGTTGTGTGTATAAATTTAAGCGTTCTGCTATATTATTAACATAACTATCTGGGAACAATAATTCAAAATCAGTATCTATGGTTACGTCTTTAACATAAATTTTATCTTCTGCTTCATCTTTATAGAGGTCTTTAAACTCATTTTCTTTAAGCTCCTCGATAGCTTCATTTAGAATTTTTTGATAGGTATCAAACCCAATTTCATTAATAAACCCGCTTTGTTCTCCACCTAGTAAATCTCCCGCACCTCGAATTTCTAAATCTTTCATAGCAATATTAAAACCACTACCTAATTCTGTAAATTGCTCTAGTGCTGTGATACGTTTTCTAGCATCATCAGTCATTGCCGAATATTCTGGTGTGATGAAATAACAAAAAGCTTTTTTATTGCTTCTTCCCACACGACCGCGCATTTGGTGCAAGTCGCTCAACCCAAAATTATTGGCATTATTAATAAAAATAGTATTGGCATTTGGCACATCTAAGCCGCTTTCCACAATAGTGGTACTAACCAAAACATCAAATCCGCCATCCATAAACTTAAGCATTAATGATTCTAACTTTTTACCGTCCATTTGCCCATGGCCAATGCCTATTTTAGCATCTGGCACTAAACGTTGTAGCATACCAGACACTTCTTTTATGTTTTCAATTCGATTATGAATGAAAAACACTTGTCCGCCACGTTGAATTTCGTAACTAATAGCATCACGAATAGTTTCTTCATTAAAACGAATAACATGACTTTCTATGGGATAACGATTTGGTGGTGGTGTGGTAATTACCGATAAATCTCTAGCCGCCATTAAACTAAATTGCAAGGTTCTTGGTATTGGCGTTGCCGTTAAGGTTAATACATCTACATTATCCTTTAAGGTTTTAAGCTTCTCTTTTACGGCTACACCAAATTTTTGCTCTTCATCAACTATTAATAATCCTAAATCTTTAAATTTTACATTTTTATTTACGAGCTGATGTGTACCAATGATGATATCTACTTTTCCTTCGGCTAAAGCCTCTAAAGTTTCTCGTTTTTGTTTGGCTGTTCTAAATCTATTTACATAATCAACAACTACTGGGAAATCTTTTAAACGTTGTTTAAAAGTTCTAGAATGTTGATACGCTAAAATGGTAGTTGGCACTAAAACAGCAACCTGTTTGCCATTGTCTACGGCTTTAAAAGCGGCACGTATTGCTACTTCTGTTTTACCAAAACCTACATCGCCACAAATAAGTCTATCCATAGGGCGTTCGCTTTCCATATCAGCCTTAATATCTGCAATTGCTGTACTTTGGTCGGGTGTGTCTTCGTAAATAAAAGACGCTTCCAACTCATGCTGCATATAGCTATCTGGGTTATACTGAAAGCCTTTTTCGGTTTTCCGTTTCGCGTAGAGTTTTATCAAATTAAACGCCACGTGTTTTACGCGCGCTTTTGTTTTTTGTTTAAGGGTTTTCCAAGCAGTACTTCCTAATTTGTATATTTTAGGTGGTTTACCGTCTTTACCATTAAACTTGGTGATTTTATGAAGCGAATGGATACTTAAATACAACACATCGCGCTCACCATAAATCAGTTTTATAGCCTCTTGCTTTTTACCTTCTACATCTATTTTTTGAAGACCGCCAAAACGCCCAATACCATGATCTATATGAGTAACGTAATCGCCAATATCTAAGTTGGTGAGTTCTTTTAAAGTAATGGCTTGCTTTTTAGCATAGCCATTTTTAAGACTGAATTTATGATAACGCTCAAAAATTTGATGGTCTGTATAGCAAACAATTTTGTTATCGTGGTCTATAAAGCCTTGGTGTAATGAGAGTATTACGGTTTGATACTCTTTTACATCTAGTTTGGCATCATCAAAAATATCATGAAATCGTTTGGCTTGTTGCTCGCTTACACAGGCGATGTAATTGGTATATCCTTTTTCGTGATTTGCATTTAAATCTTCAATTAAAAGGTTGAATTGTTTGTTGAATGCGGGTTGCGGTGTGGTGTTGAATATGATTTCGTCATTACGAGGAGCTTGCGACGTGGTAATCTCATCCATTGAAACAGATTGCTTCGTTGCATTCGCAATGACGTTCGTTTTAAAAACAGCTGAACTTCCAAATTCAATTATAGAAAAGTCTAAAAGTTGTTTTTTTAATAATTCTGAATTACAAAATAGCTCATGTGGTTGGGCATGTTTGATATCTTCAGAAAGTCCCTTAAATGCCTCTTCTGCTTTAGTATAAAAATCGTCTATTCTTGAAAATAGTAAATCGGCATTTTTTAAACCAATTACCGTTTTTTGAGCAATGTATTTTAAGAAGCTTTGGCGCTTTTCTTCCATCAACTTATTCGCCACGTTAGGAATAATATTGATTTTTTTTATTTGCTCTATGGATAATTGCGTTTCTACATCAAAAGTTCGAATAGAATCTACCTCATCTCCAAAAAACTCAATGCGGTAAGGTTCATCATGCGAAAACGAAAACACATCTACAATACCACCGCGTACTGAAAACTCACCAGGTTCGGTAACAAAATCTACGCGTTTAAACTTGTATTCAAACAATACTTCGTTTACAAAATCTATAGATATTTTATCATTAACACCTATTTTAAGGGTATTGCGTTCTAACTCTTTACGGGTTACTACCTGCTCAAAAAGTGCATCAGGATAGGTAACAATTACGGCTGGCTTTTTTTGAGAATTAATGCGGTTTAACACCTCTGCTCTAAGTAATACATTGGCATTATCGGTTTCCTCAATATCATAAGGTCTACGATAGCTACCTGGGTAAAACAACACATCTTTTTCAGTGAGTAGTTGCTCTAAATCGTTTAAATAATGTGCCGCTTCTTCTTTGTCATTAAATATTAAAAGGAATGGTTTTTCTGCAGCTTTAAATACACTTGAAATTACAAATGAAAACGCAGAACCTACAAGTCCTTTAAGATGTGTTTTACTTCCGGTTTGGGTAATAGTATTCTGCAGATTTTGCCCTTGCAAAGTCTGTAAATAGGTTTGAGAGATTGTAGATTGACTCACCTAATTTTTATTTGAAATGCAAAGATAAGGCTTAGATACATTTTATTAAGTACCAATTTGGCAAATATTTTCTGAGTTTATTAGAAGTTTTATATTGTGTTAGGGATTGTAACGGAAATCCTTTTTGTGAGGCACGAGCAAAAAGATTGTAATGGAAAGCCCTACCCTTGCGGTAACGCCCAAAAAATTAAAATTTCAATTTAAAATCTTAAAAAAAATATGTAGGTTTGCAGCACTAAAAAAAGATGTATATATGTCGTTTTCAAATTTATTTGACGGAGGTTTTAAAAAGCGTAATAAAAGCCATTTTGCTGCAATTGTGCGTGTAGCAATGGCTGATGGTGTAATCACTGATGATGAAAAGGCCTTTTTGGATCGATTAGCACAGCGTTTAGAGATTGGTGAAAACGACTATAAAGCTATTTTAAAAGATTACAATTCACATCCGATTAATCCACCTGTATCATATGATTTACGTTTAGAGCGTTTATATGATTTAGTTCGAATGATACATGTAGATACTATTACCGGTGATGATGAAATGTCGCTTTTGAAAAAGATTGCAGTGGGACTTGGTTTTCATGCAGTGAACGTAAAATACATTATCGATAAAGCATTAACACTAGTAAATAACGGTGCTGATTTAGATGATTTTGTGGACCAAATAAAGAATATGAATAGATAAGACTATTATAAATTCTATAATATTTAAAAGCGTCCAATGTATTGGACGCTTTTTTTATGAAAAAAAATGAAATAATTTGGAATTGAATTTTAAAAACTAAAATACTAGGCATTGAAACGTAAGCAACTGGGAGACAAACTTTTGCCGAAATACGTAATTATCTGTTGAAAAATGGACAGGAATTCCATTACTTAAATTTGAATATAACTAATTGATTTTCAATAAATTAATTGAATTTTTATTTGGAAGTTTAAAAAATTCCACTTTATATTTGCACCGCAGTTTTAAATAAACAACTGCTTGATTCCCGCTTTCGAGAGAATGACAATTTTAAATGAAACCTCTAGCGAGGAGTTATTTTTATAACTAATAATTAAAAAACTATAAGCCATGTTGAAGCATTATATCGCATTTCAGGATTGGAGTTACGAACCGCAGGGTTTATGGCTCAGGCTTCGGTTTTTTCTGTAGATTACTTTCCTCAGAAAAAAATCCGAAGCAGAACAAACTGTTTCGGATTTTTTTATTCCTAATTCCCGTTTTCACGGGAGTGACAAAATCAACAGAAACCTCTAACGAGGAATCTTACTAGAATTTTAAGAATACATAAATCTGATTTGGTTTTATAGACATAGTATTTCTATGCCTTAAACTAAGTACCATTTAATTAAAAAAGAAATTATGAAAACTAATATATACTTATGTAGAGCTATTGAAGCCTACCCATACGAATTAGCTAAAGCAATTGAAGCATTAAATTTTGCTTTGTCTTATGAGCCTAACAACGTAAAAGCATTGCACTTAATGGCAAAAGCACAAAGTGAACAATTTGGAGATTATAAAGCTGCAAAAAGTTATTATGAAAATGTTTTAGCGGTAGATATAGATTACCCTGATGTGTATCCAGATTTCATTAGATTTTTGGTTAATAATGATGATTTTGACGAAGCACAAAAGTTAATTGACTTTGCCATGACCATTAAAGGCGTAGATAAGGCTGGAGTTAAACTAGCACAAGGTTACCTATACGAAGCTTTATACGATTTCGAAAAATCGGAAGACGCTTTAAAAGAAGCCAAAATGTTTGGGCTAAATAGCGAGTTTGATTACTTCGTGGATGAAGTTATTGCTCGTGTAAGCAAAAAGCGAAAAACTCAGAACAATAAAAATCGATTGAAAGAACCTGTTGAAAAAAAGGAGGTAGAAAAGACAACTAATAACTGGTTTAAAAATCGATTAAACAATTTGTTGTAATACCATTTCTAGTAAATGTGTATGTGTTTTTTGGGCGTAACCCCGCCAAAAAAGCGGGGTCGCGCTTTACGCTATATCTTTTTTGTACTGAACTTGTTTCAGCATCTCATCAAGTTAATTGCTAACATAATGTTTAGTCCATATAAGAAATAATACGTTTGCACAAAAAAGGATGCCGCTGCAATCGCTTACGCGGGTGTGTTTGCTGGTATAGTTCTTATTATTAGTGTTCATTTAGTATCAATAAATCAATTGACAAAATCCTATTCTTTAAGGTTTTTAACTGTTTAGTAAATTAAATCTTATATAATTTTATTTTTTTAGAATTTTTACTACAAAAAAATGTGATCTATTCATATCTTTATTAAAATTTTAAAATAAAAGCCGTGTCTAAAAACCCTAAAGTTGAGTTTTATAAAATTATATTACATCCAACACCATCCACAAGCAATGATATAACCTTCAAAGATGTTTATCAAAAAATATATTTGAATTTAAAACCTGAAGAAGAAAATATCGAATCTATTAGCAATAATGATTTAAAAAGAAACTTTAATCAACATTTCTTCAACTCTATTGACAATAAGTTTCAGAGAGATTCTAGAAAAAGAAAAGCATTCTACTCTAAGTCAATAAAAATAGATGGATCAATAACAAATCCAATAAAATTCTCTCTAGCCAGTTCAACCATAAGTGGGTTAATCAAAGGAGGTGATTATGATACTGGTAAAGATTTAGGTGATATAGGTAAACCAGAAGATGATACGGAACCACTTGACGAAAGTAATATTTTACTCGATAATTTTTATTTTTCATTATACACTCCATTAAATAAAAATATAGCTATTCTAGCTATTCATAGCTATACCAAAGACCAAATAGCTGACGTTTTTACACCATTCATATCAAAACTCTTTAGGATTCCTGGATTTACTTATAATGCAATGTTAGAAAGTTTTATGCCAAAGGAAATGCAAGAGAACTTTAAAAAAACAAGTATTGTCAAACAGTTAAATTACTCGAATAGAGTTATAGTAAATGACATTGAAGATGGAGTCATAATGAATGAGGAATTTTCCATTAAAATTGAGATTAACTCACTTGGAGAACAGATTAACCTCAAAAACTTACCATTGTGGAAAAAAAAGATAGGAGAATCAATCCTTGGTTTACCAAATAGGCCTGAAAAAAGCCTTGGTTCTTTTAATAAACAAACGGGATATTTAAAATCAAAAGGAGGTGTAACAACACCTGCATCATTTCAACTTGACAAAAATGATATTGATATTAAACCAACTATATTTTTAAAGAACTATATTAGAGTGGAAGAAAATGGCATTCCTGATTGGCCACAATTAGAAAGTTTCATCAATAAAACATTAGAAGAAATAGTAAAACCAGAGGTCTATCCAGAGGATAATTTGAATGAAGATTAAAAAAAACATAAAGTTAATATTAAAAGAAAGTTATAGATGGAGGAATAGGAACTTAATTGAAAAAGCTGGTTTTATTGAACCAAAAATTTCACTTAAAAATATATTAACTAGAAATGTGTTTTTGTTCTTAATAGGATTGATTTTTTCTATATGTTTCAGTTCCTTTTTTAATCCGAAATTTGCGGGTTATGCAATTACTGCATTGTCTATTTTCATTGGTTTGTTTACTACTGTATTAATTCTAATTTTTGATAAACTTGTAAATAATCAGAACTTAAATAATCTAGAAAATGCTTCATCAGAATTAAAATTGAATTTGAAGAGAACTAAAAATTTTTCTAGAAGATTTATCTTTATTTCTTTAGAAGCCCTATTAATTGCAACTTGTATAATTGTTCTATTTCTTATTCCTCTAATGTTTCAGGAAAGTTTTACAATAAACATATTAAATTATGAATTTGTTTTAAACAAAATAGATTACAATAGTTTCTCCACTTTAATTAAAAATAGTATTATAGTTGTCACTAGAATCTTACTGGTAGTTCTATTATATAAATTCTTCAAATATTTATTCATGATTTTTGGAGCTCTTGGAGCATACTTAAAAGGAGTATTAAATAACAATGTCAAAATCTAAGTCTACTTAGAAATAATAGCTGATTTCTCTACCTTTACCACCCTATGAACACCCATTTCAAATCCATTATTCTAAAAAGCACAGGTGCTTCTGAACTAGTTGAAAAAGAAACCATCCAAGAATTATGGAGCGGATATGGTAAAATTGTTCGTGTAGCATTAGAAAATTCACCAATAGAAAGTGTTGTTGTAAAACACGTGCAATTACTTAGGAATCATAATCACCCCAGAGGTTGGAATACAGATATTGGGCATCAAAGAAAACTAAAATCTTACGAAGTAGAAACCACATGGTATAACACCTATAGCGAATACAGTTTAGCGCGTTTACCTAAGTGTTTTGCACTTGAACATAAAGATGATGAAGTACTCATTGTTCTTGAAGATTTAGACAAAGCAGGTTTTCCATTGAGAAAACACAATATAACGTGGGAATCTGTCGATACCTGTTTAGAGTGGTTAGCAAAATTTCATGCTAGTTATTTAGGAAAAGTTCCGAATGGGCTTTGGGATGTTGGCACCTATTGGCATTTAGAAACCAGACCTCAAGAACTAGAAGTTCTAGAAGATAAAGCCCTGAAAAATGCAGCTTATGCCATTGATAAAAAACTGAATGATTGTACTTTTAAAACATTCGTCCATGGCGATGCAAAATTGGCGAATTTTTGTTTTTCAGAACATGGTGAAGTTGCTGGTGTAGATTTTCAATATGTAGGTGGTGGCTGTGGTATGAAAGATGTCGCTTATTTTGTTGGAAGTTGCCTTAATGAAAGCGATTGCGAACGTTTAGAATCACGAATATTAAATACATATTTTGCCTATTTACATAAAGCTTTAGGAAAAACCAATGATGCTCTTGAAAACGAATGGCGAGCCTTATACCGTGTGGCTTGGGCAGATTTTCATCGGTTTTTAAAAGGATGGAGCCCTGGCCATTGGAAAATTAATAGTTATAGTGAGCGTATTACTGCCGAAGTCATTAAAAACTTATAGCCATGGATTTACAACATTTAGCAACTATAGCTATTGAAGCGGCTTTTGCTGCTGGAAAGTTCATCCAGAAACATATGGATGCCGATATTATAGTAGAACAAAAAGAAGGCGGCTCCACATACGCTTCTCAGGTTGTAACTGAAGTTGACCGTGAATGCGAACGTGTTATTTTGTCGCATTTACTACCCACTTGTGAAGCATTTGGTATTGGTTTGTTATCTGAAGAAACAGAAGATGATGAGAGTCGATTTGAAAAAGAATATTTTTGGTGTATCGACCCCTTGGATGGTACATTGGCATTTATTAATAAACGACCTGGATTTTCTGTGTCCATTGCATTAATTGCTAAGGATGGCACACCAATAATTGGTGTTGTTTTCGACCCTAGTACTGAAACATGCTATCACGCCATTAAAGGCATAGGTGCTTTTAAAAACAAAACACTTATGCACATTAAAAACACGAATGACTATTTAACGTACGTTACCGATAAAAAGCTAAAAGACACACCTAATTCATTAAAAATTGAGCAGATTTTAAATGCACACAAAACCAACTTAGGTTTAAACGATATTAAAGAAATTTCAGGAGCTGGTGCCGTTATGTGTGCCATGTTAGTTTTAGAAAATGGACCTGCCTGCTTTTTAAAACTGCCTAAAACAGAAACTGGTGGCGGTAGCATTTGGGATTATGCCGCTACGGCTTGCATTTATAATGAACTCCACTTACCAGCAACTAGTTTTAATGGTGATAGTTTAGATTTAAACAAAAGGGATGGTTCTTTTATGAATGATGAAGGGGTGTGTTATACTAACCTATCTCAATCTATGTAGTAGTCATAATAATTATTGTCATTCCGAACGCTACTGAAATCAAAAAATATTTTGATTGAAAGTATATAGCGAAGCAAAGGAGGAGGAATCTCCAATGATGAGATGTCTCGTCGCTCTCCCGATAGCTATCGGGACTGCTCTGTCGACATGACAAAAGTTCAATAATTTTGATATTTATTTCACTTTCAAAAAACTCAATTCACTATCAGCATTCAGCAAAATCAAATATAAGGCTCCATTAATGGTAATTTGCTCCATAACTTTTGTTTCTGCACTTGAAATGGTTTGACTAAGACTTGCGAATTTTGAGTTCTCTTTTGCCTGTAGAACATAACCTTGAGAAGCATCGTAACGGATTGTCTCCACCTCAGCATCGTAAATAGTACCTACGCCAATTACTTCTGGTATTTTATCTTTATCAATATCTAAAAACTCAAAATCTAAGGTTGGACCAAATTGTGCGGTATCCGGTAAGCGATGGAATTCAAAGTTACCATCACCCTTATTTTCAATATAATAAGTGCTAAACGTTGTTGCCTTTAAATGCAATGAATTTTCAATTGTTTCCTTTCCGTAAACATCAATAATGGTAGCGTTTGCAAAATCTTTATAAGTTCCTATTTTATCCTTTAAAAAAGGGGTTTGTTGGGTAGAACATTCTTTCCCGCGAAGCGGAAATAAATCGCCATCATAAGATTTACTCAACGCAATATCATAACTATCATTATCATCAAAATAATGAGCATAAATGTGTAATGGCTTTTTCTCTGTTGGATGAAATTTATTGTTTTCGCCAAAATTCCCAACAAAATAATCATCATCACCATCGTTATCAAAATCAATCGCTTTTATGGTTTGATACCAGCCTGTTTTTTCATTTATAACTTTGTCATCTTTGATAAAACGATTGTTTTCATTTTTAAAAAATGTAACCGGTAACCACTCACCAACTACAATTAAATCGTTATCGCCATCACCATCATAATCTGAAAATATAGCATCGTTTACTAAACCTAAATTTTTTAATGCTTTATCATGTTTAGGTGTTGCGTTAATAAATGTGCCATTTCTGTTTTCTAGCAAATACGATTGTGGTGCTTTGGGATATTTACCAGGAATAACCCTTCCGCCAACAAACACATCTACATCACCATCATTATCAAAATCATTGGTTGCAATGGCTTTAGTAACGCTTAACATGTTTGGTAGTCTTCTTTTCGAAAAATTACCTTTACCATCGTTCATATACAATCGGTCTTGTAAGAGTTTATGGTTTTGAGGCAAACTGTAATTTCCAGAGGCTACATACAGGTCTAAATCACCATCGTTATCAGCATCAAAAAACAACGCGTTATTATCGTTATAGACTTTATCGTTTTCAAATATAGGTTGATGAAACAATATGAATTTTCCTGAATTATTTTGAATGTAAAGTTGAGCAGGGTGTCCCGATGTATTACCAATAAATAAATCATCCAAACCATCATTATTTACATCAGCTACAGCCAAAGCATTATCAATTGTAGATTGTTTTTGAGGTAATAATATCTGCAAATTATAGTCATTAAACTTTACAGCTTCATGTTTATACTCAATTCCTAATTTAGCTACAGAGACTTCTTCAAAAAATGATGTCTTTTTTAAAGGAGAAACACCTAAAACTTCAGCATTTTCATAAGACAAATTGAGTGTTTGATTTACTGGAATATTCTTGAGTAATTCAACTTTATCATCTGGCCACATCATCTTTAAACTATCAATATTTTTAAAGTTTCCTAAACCAAAATTCAAATTATAACTTACAGAAGATTGATACCCTCTAGATGGGTGTACCTCCTTTACTTGCTGTAAACTATCTGCATAAACAAGTACTTTTGCTCCAATACCATTTTTGTTATTACCTGAACCTTCTAAGCTTATTTTTAGATAATTAGCAATACTGTTATTTCTGTAAATAGACGCTTTATCAGACTGATTGTTAAGCACTAAATCTAAATCGCCATCATTATCAAAATCGGCATAAGCAGCACCATTAGAATTTATTTTTGCATCAAAACCATAAGCTTTAGAAACATCTTTAAACGCATAATTGCCTTTATTTTGGAACATATAATTCGTCAATTTTTCTGAAGGAATTAATTGTAATGCCGTTTCCAAATTCTGTTTTTCATCAAACCTAGACAGTTTTTTCCCCATCGCCTTCCTAAAATCCTGATTAGCAATATCTCTCTCTATACCATTTGTTACAAAAAGGTCGTTAAAGCCATCGTTATTAAAATCAGCTATTAACGGCGCCCAACTCCAGTCTGTTTTTGACACACCTGAAAACTGACCTATTTCGCTATACGTTCCATTACTATTATTCAACTGCAGCATATTAGACATGTATTGATGATGCCAACCCCTGTTTACCATTATGTTAAACTTAGCAATATCCATGGATGCCATATTCTCCTTACCGCGTTTTCTATCGGCAGCCAGCATATCTAAAACAACTAAATCTGGAAACATATCGTTATTGATATCGGCAAAATCAGAGCCCATACTATTGTTTGAAATATGCTTAAATCGGGTTAAGATTTCATCTGTAAACGTACCATCTTGATTATTTATCCATAGAAAATCAGGCTCTAAAAAATCATTTGCTACATAAATATCTGGCCAATTGTCATTATTAAAATCTCCAATAGAGGCACTTAATCCCCAAGCTACTTTTTGAATACCAGCTGCTTTAGATACATCAACATATTTACCATTATCGTTTCTGAATAATTTATCTAAATCATCTTTGGTAATCCTTGTTTGCAAACTCGGGTTTAATAATGTTTGCATTTTGGGTTCTAAACTATGATTGACTAAATACATATCTAAATCGCCATCTTTATCATAATCAAAAAAATAGGCTTGGGTAGAAAACCCATGTTCCTTTAAGCCATACTCTAAAGCTTGCTCTTTAAATTTATTATTTTTCTGATTGATATAAAGCTTGTTTTGTCTCGCTCTACGATTTTCAATTGATGCCGATTTACACACATAAATATCCAACCAACCATCATTATTGATATCAATCATAGAAACTCCTGTAGACCATCCTTTGGCATCTGAAACACCTGCAGATTTTGTAATATCTTCAAAAACAAAATTGCCTTTATTGAGGTATAATTTATTTGAATTTTGGTTAGATGTAAAGTAAATATCCTCTAACCCATCATTATTAATATCGCCTACTGCAACGCCGCCACCATTATAGATGTATGAATAATTTAGAAAATTGAATTCTGGGGTTTCTTTAATACTATTTTGAAAATTGATATTAGAATGACTTGAAGGAATATTGGTAAACATGGCGTCTTTACCATCATCGTAAGGCGGTGGTAAATTGTCTTTACAAGAGAAACATACTATGGCAATGAAAAGAAGTATAATCTTTTTAGAAATCATCAATCTTTATACTTTTAAACCAAGATAATAAATAAGTTACTTATCAAACGTTTTTACTAAGGCTGGTAAATAAAAAATATCGGTAATTAGTGCAATAGATACTGTTACTGCACAAAGCAACCCAAAATGACTCACTGATGGTACCGCACTAGAACTGATAATTAAAAAACCGCCAACTAAGGCAATTGTAGTAGAAAAAAGTGCTGTACCAGTATAAATCATCGCACTATTCATTCGTGCTTCCGGAGAGCCTTTTACTTGTTTAGTTCTCTTATATTTATAAACCAGATGAATGGTATCGTCCATGGCTATACCCAACATTATTGGTGTAATCATAGCAGTTGTAACATCCAAAGTTATATCTAGCCAACTCATTATAATAGCTAGCACTACAAGTGGTAAAACATTTGGTATTAGTACTAAAAGTGTTGTTCTTATTTTTCGAATAAACACCCATAAACACAAAAATCCTACAATAAATGCCACAAAAAATGATTTGAACTGCGTTTCTAAGATAAAATTATTTAGCTGTGCAAATACTACTGCGAAGCCATTAATCTTTAGTTGGTATTTTTCTGTAGGAAAGGTGTTTTTAAAATCTTGTTCTATTTCAAATAGCAGCTGCTCTAATTGAGACGTATTCATTTCCTTAAAGCTAATAGTAATACCTGCTGAAGTAAAATCATTTGAAAATAATTTAAAAAAACTGTTTTCTTTAGCATCTACTGATGCTAAGGTGTTTTCAGTTTTTTCTTTTGAAACATTAGTTTGAAATAATACAGGTGTACGACTTTCCAAAAAAGATTTAACATCTACTACAGATACAGGAGCAGCAATTAGTGAGTTCTGTTCTAATTTCTCTTGAAATTCCTCTAAGTAACCTATTGCCTCTTTGTTTAATATTTTATCACCATTCAACATTGAAATATCTAGTTGTATTCTAGAGCTTCCTTTTAACTTACTTTCTACCATTCTTAAATCTTGTTTCGCTTGCCCTTCTGCTAAAAGATCCAAAGAATTTGTATCAATTTTTACTTGAAAAATAGAGTAAACACCATATATCAAAATAATAGAGAAACCCAATATAATACCTGTATTATATCGTGTTGTGAATCTGTTTAACCAATGAATTACTTTGGTTTGACTCATAAAGCTCAGTCTTAAAACAGGTTTTGCCTCTTTAAAATTAAGCGACATGAAACTAAACCCGATAATAGTAATTATGTATACCAACAAAAAAGTTAAAACAAGACCAATACATGTAAAGACTCCCATATTTTTAAATGCTGGTAGTGGTGATAAGTATAAAGCAAAATACCCTACAAAGGTTGTTAAGGTAGTATAAAAACATGGTGTGAAGCTTTTTCTAATAGCGAGTGTGATTAGCTCTATTTTATCAAAATTTTTGTTTTTAAGTCCTTCTTTATGATAAATATTAATGATGTGAACTGCATCACTTACACTATAAACCATTAGAATGGTTGGAATAAGCATCGATATCATATTTAAAGCAAAACCTAATGATGTGATGATTCCGAACAAGAGTGTTAATGGTATAGCAACAGATAATAACGAGACTAATAAATACCTTTTGCTTGGTAATAAAAACAGTAACAAAAGTGTAATTACCAAAACGGTTAATACACCAAATAACATACTCTCTTTATAGATGCCTAAACTATAGGCTTCATTTAATACAGGCGGCCCCGTTAGATAGTAATTGGGATATTTTTCGGCTATAATTTGCCTGATTTCTCCAGCAATTATTTTTCGTTGCGCTTCAATGGTTGGTGTTGGATTTAGTTGAATGTAAAAAAATTGATTTTTAAAATCTTTAGTAACCAACTGTGATGCTATATTAGGCAGTTTAGACAATACATTTTTCAGGCCTTTTTCGCTTCGTTTTGTATTGTATAAATCGTCAAAATTTATTTTGTTATTGGCATAAATAGGATATTGTGCTTTTGCTAAACTGAATGTAGTTTTTACATAAGGAAGCGCTTCAATAGATTGATGTAATTCTAATAAATGCGCCTTTTCTTTTACACCAATAGCGTTTTCAACAGGAAACATAGCAACAAAGATTTCATCAGAACCAATTTCTTCTTGAAAGTCTATATAAGCTTTATAACTTGGGTCATCTTCAAGAAACCAAATAGATAGAGAATTGTCAACCGTTAAGTTTTTAAGTGTTTGTTGTGCCGAAAAACACATTAAAACAAAAAGTATAATAATAATTGGTAAACGATATACTATGATACTGCTTATGAATTGCTTTAACTTTTTCATTTTAGGGAATGTGCAAACTATATTTTCTGCAAAGATACTCCTTAGTTAATTAATAGATGTACTAAAAGAAAATCTCCTGTGCTAGCCTAAAGGTATTGGCATGCGCTTCAATAATAATTTTGATATCGGGAGAATAACCACCACCCATAGAACACATTACTGGTATTTGGTGGTTTTTACAAGTTTGTAAAACAAATTCGTCGCGTGCTTTACAACCTTCCAAAGTCATTCCTAATTTTCCTAATTTATCAGATGCTACAACATCTACACCACATAGATAGTATATAAAATCTGGTTTCTGGCTTTCAATTAATTTTGGAAGTGTTTCTTTTAAAATTCTCAAATACGTTTCGTCTTCTGTATTATTTTCAAGCGCAATATCAAGGTCGCTTTCTTCTTTTTTAAATGGATAATTTCCTTTTCCGTGCATTGAAAAAGTAAATACAGAGGCATCATTTTGAAAGATCTCAGCTGTTCCATTGCCTTGGTGTACATCTAAATCGACAATCAAGATTTTTTTTGCTAGATTTTTATATAGTAAATAACGGGAACCAATGGCTTGATCGTTTAATAAACAAAAAGCTTCTCCTCTATCCGAATAGGCATGATGTGTACCGCCTGCAATATTCATAGCAATTCCATGTTTTAAAGCAAATTCGGTTGCTTTAATGGTACCATCTGAAATAATAACTTCTCGTTTTACTAAAACTTCACTTAACGGAAAACCTATTTTTCTAGCTGCTCGTGCATCTAAAGTTAAGTTTTGTAAATCTTGGTAATAGTCTTTTGTATGTACTCTTAAAATATGAGCATCCTCAGGAATTTGGGGTTCAAAAAAATTATTCAGTGTACATGTTCCTTCATAAATCAATTGTTCTGGTAACAATTCATATTTAATCATTGGAAAACGGTGGCCTTTAGGAAGCGGGTGTTTGTATATGTCGTGGTAGGCTATTTTTAGCATTACTTTTCCTGCGAATACAGAAATTTAAAAAAAATTATTAATTTATATTGGATTCCTGCCTTCACAGGAATGACAAAATCACTTTATTTATGCAATTTTAACTGAATACGCTTTCGCGGAATATCTACCTGCAAGACTTTCACTATGATTTGCTGATGCAATTGTACATGTTCATTCACATCTTTCACAAAACTATCTGATAGGTTTGACACATGAATTAAACCACTTTCTTTGATTCCAACATCTACAAAACACCCAAAATTTGTGATATTATTTACAATACCTGGAAGTAATTGACCTTCGCGTAAATCATTAATCGTTTTTATATTTTGGTTGAAGGTAAATACTTTAGCTTGCTCTCGAATATCCAACCCTGGTTTTTCTAATTCTGTAATGATATCTTCTAGGGTAAGTAATCCAACGGATTCAGTACAGTATTTCTTTAAGTCTAGGTTTTGAAGTAAAGCCGAATTACCTATTAAATCTTGAACTGATTTCCCTAAATCTTTAGCCATTTTATTTACAATAGTATAACTTTCAGGATGCACCGCAGAATCATCTAATGGATTTTTAGCGTCTTTAATTCTTAAAAAAGCAGCACCTTGCTCAAAGGCCTTTCCTCCTAAGCGCGGTACGTTTTTAATATCATTTCTAGATCTAAAAACACCATTTTCATTTCTATAATTAAAAATTTTCTCAGCTAATTTTGGTCCAATTCCAGAAACTGAACTTAACAATGGTTTACTTGCGGTGTTAATATTTACACCAACGGCATTTACGCAATTTTCAACTACAATATCCAATTGTTTTTGAAGTTTAGTTTGGTCTACATCATGCTGATATTGCCCTACACCAATAGATTTTGCATCAATTTTAACCAATTCTGCCAATGGATCTTGCAAGCGTCTACCTATTGAAACCGAACCACGAACCGTAACATCATAATCTGGAAATTCTTCACGTGCAATTTTAGAAGCTGAATAAATACTTGCACCCGCTTCGCTAACTACAAAAACCTTTACATCGTTTTTAAAATGTATTTTTCTAATTAAGGCTTCGGTTTCTCTAGATGCGGTGCCGTTACCAATGGCAATAGCTTCAATTTTATAAGCTTCACAAAGGGAACTTATTTTTTTCATGGCACCAATACTATCGCTTTTTGGGGGATGCGGATAAATAGTTTCGTTGTACTTTAACTGCCCTTGTGCGTCCAAACAAACTACTTTACAACCTGTTCTAAACCCAGGATCTATAGCCAAAACACGTTTTTCACCCAATGGAGATCCCAATAATAATTGTTTTAAGTTTTTTGCAAAAACGTTAATGGCAGATTCATCAGCTTTGTCTTTTGCTATTTGTAAGGCTTCATTGCTTAACGATGGGAAAAGTAATCGTTTGTAAGCATCTTTAATAGCGATTTCAATCTCTTCAGCACAAGCATTGTTACTCTTTATAATGCGCCTTTCAATATTATCTATAGCCCTATCGTTATCAATTTCAATTTTTACACGAATAAAACCTTCTTTTTCAGCTCTTAAAATAGCCAATAATCTGTGTGATGGAATTCTACTTAAAGATTCCTCCCAATCAAAATAATCTCTAAACTTTTGAGCGCTTTCATCATCCACTTTAGTTTTTATCACTTTTGTGGAAATCATAGCATAACGCTCAAGTTGACGACGGATATTGTTTCGAATATCGGTACGCTCATTGATCCATTCTGCTATAATATGTCTTGCACCTTCAAGAGCTTCTTCAAACGAATTTATTTCGCCTTTTACATATTTAAATGCAATAGACTGTATATCATTTGCATTCTGACTCATAATGATTTTTGCAAGAGGTTCTAAACCATTTTGTCTTGCTTTTTCAGCTTTTGTTTTTCGACTTTTCTTAAAAGGTAGATATAAATCTTCAAGGGTTGTTACATCTTGAGTTGCTTCAACTTTTTGTTTTAATTCTGATGTTAAGACCCCTTGCTCTTCCAAGGCCTTCAAAATGGCTTTTTTTCGCTTTTCTAAAGCCTCAAACTGCTCTTTATATTTTACAATATCACCTATCTGTACCTCATCTAGATTTCCAGTGCGCTCTTTTCTATATCGAGAAATAAAAGGGATTGTACAATCTTCATTAAGTAATGTAATCGTATTTTTTACAGATGTTTCAGGAAGACTGGTATGTTTAATTATGTATTTTATCATTCTAGTGTAAAGCTCAAAATAATTATCAAATCTAAAAATTTTAGATTCAATATTAGTCAAAAAAAACCTGTCATGCTTAATAAACTTGACAGGTTTATGATGTATTTTAAAATTGTTATTTTATAAAACTGAAACTCAGAAATTTCAGTGCTTGAGGGTCAATTTATATTAGGCTACCTTCTTAATCAAATCAAAGCAAGGGCATTTTTTACAACGTTTATTTTCGCCTTTTTTAAATTTTTTACAGCAACTACTTTTAACTTTATCAGGAACTTCTAGACCTAACTTTCGTAATTTCTTAATTGCCTTTTTTTGCTTCTTTTTTTTGCCCACAGTAACACGGAGTATTCAAATCTGTGGGCAAAAATAAGTTATTTTTATTAAATCTAAATAAGCTTAAATGTTAAAATTACTCAGGAGTATTCATTGCAGCAGTTGTAACTGTAAGATTTTCAATATCTCTATCGAATAAATACAAGCCACCTTTATCATCTCCTATCATATTTATTTTATCTAAAATAGTACGTGCCACAGCCTCTTCTTCTATTTGTTCTGCAACATACCATTGCAAAAAGTTATGTGTTGCATAATCTTTCTCCTGTAATGAAATATGAACCAACTCATTGATGCTTTGAGATACAAATACTTCATGATCAAATAATTTTTCAAACATTTCTTTAAATGACTTAAAAGTAACGTTTGGTGCTTTTAATTCTGAAATTTGAGCGTGTCCACCACGTTCGTTTACAAACTTAACAAGTTTCAACATGTGTTCGCGTTCTTCATCGCTTTGTGCATACATGAAATTTGCCACACCTTCCAAACCTTTTACCTCAGCCCAACATGCCATAGCTAAGTAGATTTGAGATGATTCTGCTTCTACTCTTATTTGATTATTTAGCGCCTCTTGAATATTTTTTGATAACATAATATTTAGTTTTATGTAAAGTTAAAAATTTACCTGTTCTATTCTTAATTATATTCATAAAAAAAGGCTATTCTAATATTAGAATAGCCTTTAATGATTTATTAGATAATCCTTACTATAAACTACTGTACTGTAAGGGTATATTGCGGTGTTGGATTTAATGGGCAGAAATACACATATTCTCCTTTTGCTAAAGTTGTAGGTTTAGTTTTTTGCGTTTCTCCATCCTTAACTACTTGTGTTACATAAGCTGTTTGTATATGGTTTTCTGGCTTACTAGCGTCATCTCCTTTTTTAACTAACACTAGGCCAACTTTTTCTGCTGCATGGTTATTTGCTACTTCAAACACATAAGTCCCTTCACTTACAGTTAATGCTTTTTGAACAAACTCTCCTTTGGTTTGCTCTAAAGAAATTGTTTTTACCGATGCCATGGCATCCTGTGCATTTGAGTTGAATGTAAATGCTAATACTACTACTAAAATTGAAATTACTTTTTTCATTGTTTTTAATTTTTGTGAGCATTGTTGCTCAGATTTATTGATTTGATTATTACTATTTACTTAATTATTAATTTTTTATACTGTTGCAGCTTGTAATGGTTGTGCTACTGGAAAATCTACTGGTACTTGCGTTGTACTGTGTACGTAATTTGAAATTGTTTTATCGCCTACCAAAGAAATGGTATCGATTAAATTTCCTTTTGAATATCCTGCATTAAAGTAGTTTTCTAAAACAGCTTCATCGGTTCTACCTCTATTTTCTGTAATGTTTCTAGCTAATCTTGCTAAAGCATCTAGTTTATTATCAAATGATGCTTCTCCAGCTCTTAACTCTAAAATTTGTTCGTCTGTAAATCCATTCATTTTACCTATTGCCGTATGTGCAGACAAACAATAGATACAATTATTTACTTGACTTACTGCTAAGTTTACAACCTCTTTCTCTTTAGCTGATAGCGATGTTTTTGCATTAGCAAAATTTAAATAGTTTTCTAAAGCTGTATCACTATTTGCATAGGTTGCATATAAGTTTGGTACAAACCCTAAAGCTTTGTTTAAATTATCGAAAATAGCTTGGTTATTTTCGCTAACTTCTTCTCTTGTTGGTACATTAAATGTGCTCATAATTTTAATTTTTTAATTGTTTTTTATTTTAAATTTTCTTGTTTGTAATTCTTGGTACAAAGGTGCAACCATTATAAAGGGTACACCATGTTGTTTATTCCTTTTAGATTGTCAATTTTTCCCTTACTGATTTAAACCTATTGTATTTGAAGAAATATATGGTCTTTCTGTATCACAATAGAAATCTGAAATATGATTTTGCTCGCAATGTGTTTTTGGAGAAATAGTGTTTAATACTTCTTTTCTTTTTCCTCTGAATATTTCAATTAAATTGAATATTGATATGTGTTTTAAATTCATAACTTTGTTGTTTTAATTGTTCGGTACAAAGGTATATTAGGAATACGTGTTGCAAAATGGTAAGATTGCCTTAGTACTTGTCAATTTTTCCCTAATCAGTTTTTGACACTATATTCAACATGAATTCTTACTGTAATTAAAATAAAGAAGCGTTTTTTAGAGTATGAGTATTACACTTCTTGGAGGGGAAACACTCATTTCCTGAAAAAATTAAGTAGCAGTTTTAAGTTGTTTCTTAAAGTCTGAAGGAGATAAAGCTGTGTGTTTTTTGAATAACCTGCTTAAATGTGAAGCATCTTCGAAACCAACCTCATAAGCAATTTCCTTTGCTGTTTTATCTGTGTAGATTAATAAACGTTTTGCCTCAAGTATAATACGCTCATGAATAATTTGCAATGGACTTGTATTTAATTTCGAAAACGTATTGGATAAGGTTTTTGGAGATTTAAAAAGTTTATCTGCGTAAAAAGATACGCTATGCTCTGTTTTAAAATGAGATTCTACCAGCATATTAAATTCACGTAACAAGTCTATTTTAGTATTCTTTACAGTTTCTACAAAACCTTCTTTGGATTTTAATAAACGTGTGCTTATAATAATGAAACGTGCCATGAGCATACGTAGCATTTCAGCTTGAATGGTATCTTTAGTTTCAAATTCATCTAAAAACACCTCGTGCAAAATATTTAGTTTTCTGTGTTCTTTATCATCTAACTCTATAATAGGAATATGCACATTTCCAAAAAACAGCAAACCTGCACAACTTACTTCTTGATCATGATCTTTAATACAATAAAACTCTCTATTAAATTGATAAACTATCAAATCTTTACCTGAGATGAATTGAAAATACTGAACAACCGTTAATGCAAGAATACTGTTTGGAGCAATAGTATAAGGTATACTATCTACAACTATTTGTGCTTCAGAACTAGTTGTTCTAATAAACGTATAAAGCTCTGGTTGTTTCGAATTTTTATAAGGTTCTAGAAGTTCTTCATCTCCTAATTTTAAAACAGCATTTGTAGAAAACTCTGTAAATGTTTTTTGCATGCAGGTTTAGTCTATAACATTTAAAAATCATTACAAATATGACTATAATTTCAAACAAAAAACACATCGAGAGTAATAAAAAGGCATAAAAAAACTCACTTCCATAAGAAAGTGAGCTTTAGTTTATGTAGTAAAGTATCTTGGATTTTACTCTCCTGCCTGCTTCTTAGCCTCATCAATCATTTTTTCATTAGGCAGAATAACTATGTTTACACGTCTGTTATGCGCTCTACCTTCAGCAGTACTATTATCATGCTTTGGTTGTGTTTCTCCAAACCAATTTGTGGTTAATCTACTGCCGCTTATACCGCTGTTTGTTAAATAATTAGTTACAGCATAAGCTCTGTCTTTAGATAAAGACATATTATAATCAGCATCTCCAGTGCTATCTGTGTGTCCAACTACTAAAATATTAGTATCAGAGTACTCTTTAAATACGCCAATAAGTTTATTTAAGGATTCTTGAGATTTTGAATTGATATTTGATTTATTGGTTGCGAAATACACGCCACTACCTTCATCAAATGTTACTACTATACCATCATCTACACGCTCGACCTGTGCACCTGGAATTTCTTCTTCTATTTCTTGAGCTTGTTTGTCCATCTTGTTTCCAATTAGAACACCTGCTGTTCCTCCAATAACTCCTCCAATAACAGCGCCTAATTCACCGTTACCTCCCTTGCCAACATTGTTTCCTATAATAGCTCCTAAAATAGCGCCTCCAGTTGTACCAATAACTGCTCCTTTTTGTTTATTATTTGCGTTTTGAACCGCTTTACAATTAAAAAGGGTAACTACCAGTAATAGGCTCAAAAAAAATGTCGTTGCTTTTTTTATATATGTTTTCATGTCTTGTCTTTATAAATTAATTGATTATTAAGTTTTAAATATGATTTATTGAAGCTTACTGAAATTCATACTTATAGTAAATGGTGCTCCATCAACAGAAACTGTTTGTTGCCATTGCATTAAAGTGTCAGATAAAGATGTTAGTTTTAATCTGAAACCTTGATTTGTTTCTGATTTTCCTTTTGCATCAGTAGGCTTTAATAAAAAGTCATAAAGCCCTGTTGCTTCATCAATTTCCTGAATAGTAAAAATAAAATTGCGTTCCCCTGTTTCACACGTAGAGCCTTCAATTGAATAGACACCTGTATTATTGTTTGGAATAAATTTCCATGTACTATTTTCAAAACATGCTTTAGATGCGTCGTTTAACAATTTTACATTATATGTTCCTGCTTTATCATAAGTAATACTGTTAAGTTGCCAATCGCCTTTTATAACTTTTTTTGATGTTCTTACCGTTTTAGAACTTCCACAAGCCATAAGACTAAGTGTAAGCATTATTAAAACTATTTTCTTCATAAATTAAATTTTTGTTGGTTAAAAATGAGACACATATATTAAAATATGTCACATTTTATGGATTCGTTTAATTATAATTACGACTAAACAGATGATTTAGATTATAATTTATCCAAAACTACAAAGGTCTTTCGATTACAATTGATGCTTATAATTAAAAAATTGATTGATATAGAATTTGTATTACATAATTAAATTCTAGTTATCTTGTTGTTAACAAACCTCTTATACAAATAAAAAAACACCATACACTTTTTCTGTCTTTTTCATATTACACATTATCCTTTCTCAAGAAAAAAAGTATGGAGCTAATTAATGTGTTTGGTAAACGTGTTGGCTCTTTTATCAACTAATAAAAGCCTTAAAAAGTTTGTATTTCAGAATTAAATAGGCTTAACTTATCTGCAATCCATTCCCAACTTTAGCATCATCAGGATTAACAAACACCAATTTACCATCAGGAGTTTCAGTCATTAAAATCATCCCTTGGCTTTCAACACCGCGTAATGCTCTAGGTGCAAGGTTTACCAAAACAGTAACTTTCTTTCCAATAACTTCATCTGCAGTAAAACTTTCAGCGATACCAGAAACAATGGTTCTTGTGTCAATTCCTGTGTCTACTTTAAGTTTCAACAACTTTTTAGTTTTTGGCATTTTTTCAGCTTCTAGAATAGTGCCTACACGAATATCTAATTTGGTGAAATCTTCAAATGTAATGGTGTCTTTTTGAGGCTCTACAGTTGCATTGGCTATCTCGTTGGCCTTTTTACTAGCCTCTAATTTGTCGAGCTGTTTTTGAATGGTTTCGTCTTCAATTTTCGAGAATAACAATTCTGCTTTCCCTATTTGATGATTAGCTGGAAGTAACTCTTTTTTTGTTGAAACTTCATTCCAAGACGTCTCGACTGCGCTCGACGTGATGTTTAATATGTTTTTCAACTTAGTAGACGTAAACGGCAAAAACGGTTCGCTTAAAGTTGCTAAAGCACTAGCTATTTGAAGTGCCACATACATAATTGTTTTTGTGCGATCTTCATCTACTTTAATCACTTTCCAAGGTTCTGCATCGGCTAAATACTTATTTCCTAAACGTGCTAAATTCATAAGTTCTTGACCCGCTTCTCTAAATCGGTAACGCTCTATAGAACTTGCAATAACATCTGGATAAGCTTTTACTGCAGCTAAAGTTTCTTCATCAACGTCGTTAAAATCAGAAGGTTTTGGAACAATCCCTTCGTAATATTTATTGGTTAAAACTACTACACGGTTTATAAAATTTCCGAAAATAGCAACCAACTCATTATTATTTCTGGCTTGAAAATCTTTCCAAGTAAAATCGTTATCCTTAGTTTCTGGTGCATTGGCGTTTAATGCATAGCGTAATACATCTTGCTGACCTGGGAAATCTTCTAAATACTCAGGTAACCATACTGCCCAATTTTTTGAGGTTGATAATTTATTACCTTCTAAATTTAAAAACTCATTGGCTGGCACGTTTTCTGGCAAAATATAGCTTCCTTCAGCCTTTAACATAGATGGAAATATAATACAATGAAATACTATGTTATCCTTTCCTATAAAATGCACCAATTTGGTGTCTTTATCTTTCCAATAAGATTCCCAATCTTTTCCTTCTCGTGCAGCCCATTCTTTGGTAGATGAGATATATCCAATGGGCGCATCAAACCAAACATAAAGCACTTTACCTTCGCCGCCCTCAGCTGGCACAGGAATACCCCAATCTAGATCTCTTGTAACTGCTCTTGGACGTAAACCGTCATCAATCCAAGATTTTACTTGCCCATAAACATTCGGTTTCCAGTCTTTTTTATGACCTTCTAAAATCCATTCTTTTAAAAAGGCTTCGTGTTTATCTAAAGGTAAAAACCAGTGTTTTGTTTTCTTTAAAGTAGGCACATTTCCTGTAATTGCAGACTTGGGATTTATCAAGTCTGTAGCATTCAAACTAGTACCACAGTTCTCACATTGATCGCCATAAGCTTCTTCATTACCACATTTTGGACAGGTACCAATCACGAATCTATCTGCTAAAAACTGATTTGCCTCTTCATCATACAGTTGCTCAGTCGTTTCTTCTATAAATTCGCCCTTAGCATCTAAAGTTTTAAAAAACTCTGATGCCGTGTCATGATGAATTGGTGCAGAAGTTCTTGAATAATTATCATAAGTAATCCCAAAATCTTCAAACGATTTTTTAATAATTGCATGATATTTATCTACAATATCTTGAGGTGAAACCCCTTCGTTTTTCGCTTTTATAGTAATAGGTACACCATGTTCATCACTTCCACCAATAAATGCCACATCGTTTCCTGTTAAACGTAAATAACGTGCGTAAATATCGGCAGGCACGTAAACCCCTGCTAAGTGTCCAATATGAATAGGACCGTTTGTATAAGGAAGTGCGGTTGTAATGGTATATCTTTTAGGTTTGCTCATTTTATAACTCTAATGTCAGGTCGAGCGCAGTCGAGACCTTTCTTTCTAAAACTAAAACTTAAACCTCTCGACTGCGCTCGAGGGGACAATTTAGTAAAGTATTTTGAAGCCGTAAAAGTACACAATTTGCTGGCTTTTTTGAAAAAAATTACATCTATTAAAAATATGATCCCGCTTTTCAGCGGGATTAGTTCAACTTACAATTTACAGTTCGCCTTATGGCTTCTATAAATTGAGTTTCACTAAAAAAATGTACATTTACATTATGCAGAAAAGCCTACTCATTTTAAGCCTGTTTTGTGTTGCTTTATTCACAGGAATAAAAGACACCTTAGCACAAAATACAGCTACTGAAAAACAAGATAAAACTTTGAAGAAACCACCTTACTTAAAAACTGGCGATACCGTTGCTATTGTAGCGCCTTCAGGAATATTAAAAAACAGAAATGATGAAGTACAACAGGCCCAAGCACTTTTAAAACGTTGGGGGTTAGTTTCGATTGTAGGAAAACATGTTTTTAGTAAAGCAAATCATTTTGCAGGAACAGATGATGAGCGTTGTGAAGATTTCCAAAACGCTCTTGACGACCCAAAAATTAGTGCTATTTGGTGTGCTCGTGGTGGCTACGGTACTGTTAGAATTTTAGATAAATTAGATTACTCAAAATTTAAGCAAAACCCCAAATGGGTTATTGGATATTCTGATATTACGGCACTTCATAATCAAATACATAACCAAGGTGTTGAAAGTTTACATGCCATAATGTGTGTAAGTTTACCCAAAGATGAATCAGAAATTGAGGCTAGTATTTCCACATTTAAAAACACCATTTTCGGGAAACCTTTAAGTTATACGTTAGAAGGTTCAAACTATAATAAAACAGGAACTACTTCAGGGCAATTAGTAGGTGGTAATTTAACCATGCTTCACACGATGCTAGGTTCTAAAACCAGTGTTGATGTTTCTGAAAAAATATTATTTATTGAAGAAATTGGCGAATACAAATATCACATCGATAGGATGTTGCAAAGTTTAAAACGCGCAGGTTATTTTGATAATTGCAAGGGTGTTATTGTTGGTGATATGACCAAACTTAGAAAAAACACCACGCTTTGGGGCACTTCAATAGAACAATTAGTTTTGGATGCTTTATTAGAATACGATTTCCCGATTGCATTTAATATGCCTGCAGGACATGAAAAAGACAACAGAGCATTAATTCTAGGAAGAAGTATCGATTTACGGGTTAATAAAAACAAATCTACCGTCACCTTTAGTGAATAAACCACACATATAAACGACTAAAAAAGTGGGGTATTCCTTGATATACCTGTGTTTTTCATCGAATTAACAACTCGCTTTGTGGGACAACTTGTTTATTTAACGGTCATAAGGTTACAATCAGCTAATATTTTTACGATTTATTAGAATAAGTAATAACCTTGTACTGCTTATAACAAATTTAAACCCAAATATTATGATTAAAAAATTACAATCCCTAATGGCAGCTGCTGTTATTTTATTTTCTATTAGCATGAGTGCTGATACCATAAAAAACTCAAACTTAAATTTGAACAATCCTGATATCCGTAAATGTTTATTGGATGCTACAAAAACTGAAGGTTGGAAACTATCTTCTGTTTACCTTAATGCTAACAATAAGTTAGTTATGATTTTTGATAAAGGTGATGACACAAAAATTTACACAAGTAAAGAAGTGTTTTCAAACTAAATAATACGTTTTTAAAGTAAAAAGCCAACTAAACATTGTTTAGTTGGCTTTTTTATTTTTTCCGTTAATTCGTTAAACTCCAAATTGCGTTAAATGATGGTCTAAATGTTTATAAAACATGTTATTCCATTCTTGTTTTGTAAGCTTACCAAAAGAATGCGATTCTTTTCCATCAAAATAATCTTCACCTAAACTTTGTGCCTTTTTTAAATAGTCCGTTAACCGCGCTTTTTCTTCTACAAAATTTCTAGCATTAGTAATTAAAAACTGAGGTGCTGTTCTACTATTTTTCTTATAAGGCTTATTACCTACGACCGTATTTTTTACAAATAACTTTAACATAAATTTTGTAAACCCATTCGGTTTTTTGTGTTTATCATCAAAAGCCATTTCGTAAGTGACATTGCAATGGGCCAACATTTGGTCAGAACTCATTTTTCCCCAAAGCGGTCTTGTTGTTGGCGAAAGTTTATTAATTCTATCTATTACTGCTTCAGTTTCTTTTGAGTCGAAGATATTTTTCATGATTTTAGATTGATGAATTTTACTCCTCGCAATTTATTTATTTTATTTTTACTTTGAAAATTTAAAACCCGCGCTCCTTTTGCAACTGCTCATAAGCAGCTTGTACTTGTCTAAACTTTTCTTCAGCCCCTTTTTGATGTTCTTTTCCTAAATGAATCACTTTATCTGGATGATACTTTTTAGCCATTTTTCGATAAGCTTTCTTAACCTCATCATCTGTAGCACTTTTATCAATTTCTAAAACTTTATAAGCATTATCGCTACTATTATAAAACATCGCTTTAATACTCTCGTAATCTCTGGAGCTAATACCTAAATAGCCTGCTATGGTATAAATTTGCTTCTCTTCATCACTCGTTACTGTACCATCAGCTCTGGCAATTCCAAATAGAAAGTGCATGAGTTGTAAACGCGATGGATGATCCATCATTTGGCGAATTTGTAAACACACCGGACGAACCGACACATTTTGCTTGCTAATATTTTTAAATAATTTAAAGGCATGATTTGCACGCGCTGCACCGTACATGTTTAAAAATTGCTGGCGTACAAAATCCAATTCGCGTTGGTCTTGTTTACCATCAGCCTTAATAACTACTGAAGCTAAAACTAACAAACTCACCTCAAAATCGCCCGATTGTGTTTGTGGGCGTTGTCTGGGTTGTGTTCTATAGGTTGTTCTTCGTCCTCCTCTTGTTGTTTGTCTTTCGCCTAATAATGGTCCACCATTACCATCTGCCATAGAATCTACAACACTACCTAATGCTAAACCAATTATAGCTCCTATTGGACCTCCGAACGACCAGCCTATTGAGGCTCCTATCCATTTTGCAAAACTCATTTAATTCTTTTGTTTTTTACAGGTGTTAAATATAACATTGTTAGTTGAATTTTTAGCTGTTTTGTTACAATTGTACTGTGTTAAGGATAGAAGCGGCATCCTTTTTTGCTTTTCTGCAAAAAAGATATAGCGGATAGCCTGACCTTATAACGCCATAAGCGTTTTAAGGGAACACCCAAAGTATAAATACAATCCTTTTATTTAACTTTGCAAAAAAATTAATACTTAAAAAAAATTAAATATATGTATCCAGCAGAATTAGTAAAACCTATGCGTGAGGATTTAACCAAAGTTGGTTTTGAAGAATTACATACTGCCGCGGCTGTTGACGCTGCTTTAGCCAAAGAAGGTACCACATTAGTTGTGGTAAATTCGGTATGTGGTTGTGCCGCCGCAAATGCGCGCCCAGGTGCAAGAATGAGTTTAGAAAACACAAAAAAACCAGACCATATTGTTACGGTTTTTGCAGGTGTTGATAAAGAAGCAGTTGATGCTGCTCGTGGTTACATGGTGCCGTTTCCTCCAAGTTCGCCTAGTATGGCCTTATTTAAAGATGGAGAATTAGTACACATGCTAGAGCGTCATCATATTGAAGGTAGACCAGCAGAGTTAATTGCAGAAAACCTTGTTGATGCTTACAACGACCATTGTTAAAACTCGAAAAAAAGTAAACAAAAAACCACGACTAAGTCGTGGTTTTTTGTTTTTATACGCAACCTTTCCAATATCATAACATCTAACAAATAAACAGCCCAAAAAGATGAAGAGATTATTGCCGCAATTTATTTTTGCCCTCCCATTATGTTTATTTTTATTTTCTACACAATGTGATGATGATATTGCACCTCTTACCCAAGAAGATGAAGAACAGGAATTAGCTATTTTAAAAGCTGAAATTGAAAGTTTAGCAGACGCTTCTGTTTGTGATGATGCTTTTGAGTGTAAATTTATTGCCTTTGGAAGTAAACCTTGTGGTGGCCCATGGAGTTATTTAGTATATTCAACTTCTATTGATACCGAAAAGCTTGAAAATATGGTTGAAGGTTACAACAGAAAAGAGGCTATTTATAATACCGAATGGGGTATTGCGTCTGATTGCGCTATTGAAAACCCACCATCTAGTGTAACTTGCGAAAATAACACTTGTGTAGCTATCTACTAAAACGCCTGCTTAAATCAAGTAATTTTTCAGTCTAGTTTATTATTTTTGGGGCATGGTTAAACTACTGTCTTATCCCATATCTGTTATATATTTTATATGTTTTGGATTAACACTACTTGTGTTTCATCCCATACAATGGTTTTGTTTTAATGTTTTGGGGCCTAAAGCACATGAAAAAAGTGTTTATGCTTTACAATTTTTCTTGATGCGTTGTGCCAATATTTTGGGTACGCGTTTTTCTTTTATTAACCACCATAAAATAGAAGAAAACAGACCTCTTATAGTTGTTACAAACCATCAAAGCTTGCATGATATATATCCGCTAACTTGGTATATGCGTAAGTATCACCCTAAGTTTATTAGTAAAATAGAATTGGGAAAAGGTATCCCAAGTGTATCTTATAATTTACGTCATGGCGGTGCAGCGTTAATTGATAGAAAAAATCCAAGACAATCCTTACCAGCTTTAATGAAATTTGGAGAATATATTGAAAAAAATAATTATGCTGCTGTTATTTTTCCAGAAGGCACGCGTAGTAAGGATGGTAACCCAAAACCTTTTCAAACAAAAGGCTTAGAGATTTTATTTAAAAAAATACCCTCTGCGTTGATTGTACCAGTTACTATAAACAATTCGTGGAAAATGTTACGTTATGGAAAATTTCCTGCTGGCATAGCAAATCATATTAAATTTACCGTACATAAACCTTTGGAATTGGGTACCTTTGCTGACAAGAAAGAACTTATCGAAACAGTCGAAATGACTATCAAAAATCATATTAAACATTAAAAAAGAGATTAAATGTCTTTAAAGAATAAGAGATTAGAGGTGATGCGGTTTTTAGAAAAAGACGTTGATGCATTGATGGAAAAATACTTGATTCCTATTGATAGCATTTGGCAACCCACAGATTTTTTACCAAATTCTGAAACTACTGATGAAGCCTTTTTTGAGGAGGTAAAAGAAATCAGAGAGCTAGCAAAAGATTTACCATACGATTTTTGGGTGGTTTTAGTTGGTGACATGATTACAGAGGAGGCCTTACCAACTTACGAATCGTGGTTAATGGATGTTGAAGGTGTTGAACAGGTTGAAGGCGGTGGAAACGGTTGGGGTAAATGGGTACGCCAATGGACTTCTGAAGAGAACAGACACGGTGATGTACTAAATAAATATCTTTACCTTTCTGGACGAGTAAACATGAAAGAAATTGAAAAAACGACTCAGCACCTTATTGCTGATGGTTTTGATATTGGTACAGATAGAGACCCTTATAAAAACTTTGTTTATACTAGTTTTCAAGAGTTAGCTACTTATATTTCTCATAATCGTGTTGCTAAACTTGCAAAAGACAAAGGCAATAAGCGATTATCAAAAATGTGTAAGATCATTTCTGGTGATGAAATGCGTCACCACCATGCCTATTCTGAGTTTGTAGAACGAATTTTTACAGTAGACCCTAGCCAAATGATGATGGCTTTTCATTACATGATGAAACAAAAAATCACCATGCCCGCGCATTTTTTAAGAGAATCTGGAAAAAGTATTGGTACCGCTTTTGAAGAGTTTTCTAATACGGCACAACGTATTGGTGTTTATACAGCTACGGATTATGTAGATATCTTACAAAAATTGATTGAACGTTGGGATATTGGAAGCATTACAGGTTTAAACGATGAAGCAGAAAAGGCCAGAGACTACTTGATGAAACTACCTGCTAGAATGTATCGCTTATCTGAACGTATGAAAATTCCAGAAAACTCATTTCAATTTAAATGGGTTGAACCAGCTGTTACTAAATAAACTAGCTTTTATTGGTAGATTACAATAACAAACGTTTTAAGCCTATTTTGACTTCAGAACATAGTGAAGTGACTTCTGATACTATCTTTCTATATAAACAAAAAGGAAATATTTTAACTTCAACTTATAAGGGCGAAGCCATAATTGAAGGGCATTTAATTGGTTTGGTTAGTGATGATGGTGTTATAAATATGAGATACCATCAAATTAATAAAAACGGTGATTTAATGACTGGCATTTGTGTATCAAAACCTGAAATAGGTACTGATGGAAAAATTATACTACATGAAAGTTGGCAATGGACATCAGGCAATAAATCTAAAGGCACATCTATCCTAAAAGAAATTTAGGCGTTATGGATCAACAGGATATAATCAATAAAACCATAGCTTTTGTTAAGAAAACTTTAGCTAACGCTGAAGGTGGTCATGATTGGTTTCATATAGAGCGTGTTTATAAAAACAGTCTTTTAATAGCTAAAAGCGAGTCTGTCGATACTTTTGTTGTGACTTTAAGCGCTTTACTTCATGATATTGCTGATAGTAAATTTCATAACGGAGACGAAACCATTGGGCCTAAATTAGCCCGAGAATTTCTTTTTAAATTAAATGTAGATTCAACTATAATAGAACATGTTATAAAGATTATAGAAAATATCTCTTTTAAGTCGAGCTTATCTACAGATGCTGCTAAAAAATTCAAATCTCCAGAGCTGGATGTTGTTCAGGATGCAGACAGACTAGATGCTATTGGTGCCATAGGTATTGCACGTTGTTTTAATTATGGAGGTTTTAAAAATAGAGCACTTTATAATCCTGAGATCAAGCCTGAATTAAACATGACTAAAGAAGAGTACAAAGCTTCAACTGCACCTACAATTAATCATTTTTATGAGAAACTTTTGCTTCTGAAAGATAAAATGAATACTAAAACAGGAAAAGAAATTGCTGAGAAACGTCATGAATTCATGAAACTCTACTTAAACCAGTTTTATAATGAATGGGATGGCAATATATAATACCGTTTTAAATTCCAATTAATCACGATTTTTAGTTCGTATCAAATAACAACATACACTATTTTAACCCATTTCTATGTTAAATTAGTGCTTAGGGTAAATTAGCATAGAAATCAATTAAAATTACTGTTTTTTCCCTAAAACATCTAGCATAATTTTGAATTGTTGAACATTTAAATCCCTAGTTATGAAAAAGTTAAAAGAAGAATTAGTTCAAAAAGAAGAAGAGACAGCTAACTTTAATTATATACTATTTAGTGCTGGCCTTTTGCTGTCCTTACCAGTAATAACATTTGTTTTATTATTTTGCCTTAAATTAATTTAATTAAAACTCAAACTAATCAAAAAAAGCCTCCTTTTACTAGGAGGCTTTTTTAAATGTATTAAAGGTTTTAAAGCAACTAATTCTCTAATGCTACTTGTAACGCTGTAATCTTATATTCTAAAATTGAAAGTTCTTCTGCATTTTCAATAATTTCTTCAACAGTCAAATCATTTTTACCGTTTATATAAGTTAAAAGACCTTCTCGCTTGTATGAATAATATTTTAGAGCTTCATTTATTTTTTCCATAGTTAAAGTTTTTTATTGAATAATTAACTTGATTTCTTTTCTATAGTTTGAAGCACTTTTTCCAGTGATATCATTAAATACCTTATTAAAGTGCGAAAAATTATTAAAGCCACATTCATAACAAACATCAGCTATACTCATATCACTTTCTTCTGAAAGTAGCTTAGTAGCATGTACTATACGATATTCATTTACAATTTGCGTAAAAGTTTTACCTGTAGCCTTTTTAAAATATCTACAAAAAGCAGGCACAGTCATACTTACCACATCTGCAATCTCATCAAGAGTTATATGGTCTTGAAAATTTTTATTCACGTATTTAAATATGGCTCCAATCTTAGAACTATCCTGAGCCTCGGCTTCAAAAGCATAACCATCCGCATTTAAGAGCGTATAATCTTCAGTGTTTGCTAAGTAGCCTAAAATTTCTAAAAATTGTAAAATCCGGTCTAAGCCTGAGCTATTTAATAAACTGTCAATTTTAGGACCAATATGAGCTTTAGTTTCTACTTGAAATCGAATACCTTTTTTAGCTCGTTCAAATAAGGCAGCAATACTAGACAACTCAGGAACCTTAATAAAGTCATTACCTAAAAAGTCAGCTTTAAACTGAACGGTAGTTTCAGATCCATTGGCTGTTAATCGGTCAGCAAAACCGTTGTGAGGCAAATTAGCGCCTATTAATATAAGCTGACTGTTGTTAAAATATGATAAATGGTTACCAATATGTGTTTTTCCTTGCCCCTTATTTACATAAACTAGTTCAAGCTCAGGATGAAAATGCCAGTAGGCATTGAGCCTATCAGCCTTTTCTAAATGCTGCTTGACAAGTATTGAGCTTCCAAAACTTGGGGTAAGCTTTTCTAAAGTAGGTTTTTTATTAACCATGAGAGACTAATTTTACAACAAATTTATAATTTATTATGCATACATTATATATAAAATTACCCAAAATATATGTTATATTAACTTAACACACAGTTAACATTCAATTAACAGATAATTTAGCACATAAAGTGGTCAAAATTCATGTTTTTGAAAAGACTCATCCAATATATCTTTGTACCGTTGAACGTTATTAAACCCAAATTATGAAAAACGTAATCAAAAACACAAAAAAAGGATTCTTAATGGTAGCTCTTCTATCTACGTTTATAGGATTTGCTAGCAACACTGATAACCTAATTAAAAGAGATGCTAGAACAACCGCTTTAGTATTAGAAAATGTAAAAGAAGGTAATTTACTTAGCATAAAAGATAGCTACGGCATCATACTCTACAAAGAATCAATTAAAATAAATGGGGTTTATAAGAAAGGATTTGATTTAACCGCTTTACCAGATGGTGAATATATTTTTGAACTTGAAAAGGAATTAGAAATTAAAACAATCCCTTTTACAGTTGAATCTTATAAGGTTATTTTCAATGAAGAAGATGAAGCTACATATTTCAAACCTTTTATTAAGCATGAAAAAGATTTTGTTTTCTTGACAAAGCTTAATCTTAATGAAGAATTAACCACAATTAATGTATACGCTGTTTATAATGGTGATTTAAAACTTCGTCATTCAGAAACTATAGAAAACACTAAAGTTATCGAGAAAGTGTTCAAATTAGAAAAAGGAAATTACAAAATTGAAATAAACTCCAATAACAAGGAGCATACAACATTCATTAATAATTAGTTTTAATGTCTTATTTAGTTTAGTTTAGTTGGTAAAAGTGGGCTGTGGTGGCCCACTTTTCTTTTTTAAACATACCACTTTTTCCTCTTCTCTTGAGTTTAGAAAATACTTTTTGATTATAGCATTTTCTGTTTCCCAATGTAGTTATTCAATAATTAGTAAAACACCTTTTCAATATCTAAATAATTGACATTAATTTTACCTAAAAATGATGTAAAATTAACAGATAATTTAGCATATAAATTGGTAAAAATCAATGTTTTACAAGTTTATATTGCACTATATATTTGTAGTGTTGAACGTTATAAAAACCTAAATCATGAAAAACGTAATTAAACACTCAAAAAAAGGAATCTTAATGGTAACTATGTTTGCTACCTTGTTAAGTTTCGCAAAAGACGCTACATTATTTAATATTAAAAATGAAGCTAAAAGAACCGCTCTTACTTTATATAATGTAAAGCAAGGCAACCTATTATCTATAAAAGATAATAAAGGTTTGATTTTATTCAAAGAATATATTGATAAGTCTGGTACATATAACAAAGGTTTTGATTTAACCGCTTTACCAGATGGTGCTTATATTTTTGAGCTTGATAAAGACTTGGAAATAAACACTATACCTTTTACTGTAACTTCCGATGTTGTTGTTTTTGATAAAGCTAAAGAAAAAACAGTTTTTAAACCTTTGGTAAGGGTTGATAAGGACATGATGTATCTTTCGAAACTTTCTTTAAATGAAAGTCCTCTAAAAGTTGAAATTTATTTTAAAAATTATGGCTCGAATGCATCAGAACTTATCCATACTGAAATACTAAAAAACAAAAAAACTATTGAAAGAGTTTATAAGCTAACAGGTTTAGAATTGGGAACTTATAAACTAGTATTCTACACAGAAGGGAGAAAATTTGAAGAAACTGTTTACTAAAAACCTAAATACCTTATTTAGTTTAGTTGATTAAAGTGGGCTGTAGTGGCCCACTTTTTTTATTAAAATAGTTTTAATTGTCCCTGTTTATAAGGCTGATGCAAATCACAATTAAGTTTTGGAATACCTTTGTTTTTAAAATACTGATGTCTAGCCAATTTTATAAGGTTATTTATTTGTTCTGCTATTTTACCTTCACCACGCATTCTTGCTCCATATCTTGAATCGTTTAAATTACCTCCATGGCAACTTTCTATTTGATGTAATACTTTTTCGGCTCGATCTGGCATTGTTTTTTTTATCCAATCTGTAAATATTTCGCCAATAGCACCATTAAGCCTTACAATGGTATGCCCTATTGCAAGAGCTCCTCTATCAGAAGCAGCTTTAGCCAAGGGCAGTATTTCATGACTATTAATTGACGGAATTATTGGTGCAATCATGACATTTACAGGGATTCCGTGTTCACTCAATATCTTTACAGTTTCTAAACGCTTTTTAATAGTTGCTGTTCTAGGTTCTAAAATACGTCTTGTCTCTTCTGATAGCGAGGTAATAGAAATATTTACACCAATTAGATTGTCTTTAGCTAAAGCTTTAAGAACATCCAAATCTTCTATAATTCTAGAATTTTTTGTGATTATACCCACAGGGTGCTTATATTTTAAAAATACCTCTAAACATTGCCTTGTAATTCTGTATATTTTTTCTGCTGGCTGATAACAATCTGTATTTCCAGACATAACAATTGGGTATGCTTTCCAACTTTTCTTTTTTAAAAGAGTCTCAAGTAATTTTGGAGCATCTTTTTTTACTAAAATGCGTCTCTCAAAATCTAAACCAGCACTATATCCCCAAAATTCATGTGTATTTCTGGCATAGCAATAAATACAACCATGCTCACAACCTTGGTAGGCATTCATGGAATATGCCATACCTACATCTGGACTCTTCACCTTGTTAACTATTGTTTTAGGAAAAACCTCTAGATATTTTGTCTTGTTTTTATCAATTTGCTCACCTTCTTTTTGGCAAAATTCTAAAAAATCGTCACGCATTTCATGACTTAATTCGAAGAAACGATTAGGGACGTTTATCTGCGCGCCACGTCCTTTTATGGCAGATTTGGGAGACATATTAATAAAATTAAAGATTGAATGCTTTTATTGTAGCTCTTTAAAATTACTTATAATTTGTTTTGAAAACTGTTAAAAGAAAAATGGGTTATTAACAACTTGATTTTCCGAGAAGAGATGATGGATATCTAATTTACCTTCCAGGAAAATCAGCCTTACGCTTTTCTAAAAAAGCCGTTGTACCCTCAACAAAATCTTCAGTTCCGAAGCTGTTTCCAAATTCCTTAACCTCAACATCATAACCGTTTACACCATCTTTGAAATTAGCATTTATAGCTCTTATAGCGGCACTAATGGCTACTGATGAATTTCTAGAAATTTTAGAAGCTATTTTTTCGCAAAGCGGCATTAGTTCTTCCAAAGCAGTTACATGGTTTACCAAGCCGTAATTTAAAGCTTGGTTAGCATCAATCATTCCTGCGGTCATTATCATTTCCATGGCGCGTCCTTTACCTACTAATTGTGGTAAGCGTTGTGTACCACCATACCCTGGAATAACACCCAAAGACACTTCTGGAAGCCCTAATTTCGCGTTATCGCTTGCTATTCTAAAATGGCAAGCCATTGCTAATTCTAATCCGCCACCAAGTGCAAAACCATTAACTGCTGCTATAACAGGCGTTGATAGATTTTCAATAAAATTGAACAATAATTCTTGTCCTTTTGCTGCTAATTTAGCGCCTTCTTCAACATCAAAATTGGCAAATTCGCTAATATCTGCTCCAGCAACAAAGGCTTTTTCACCGCTTCCAGTAATGAGAATAACTTTAGTGTCTTCATTGTTATTGGCATCATCAAAAGCTTCGTGCAACTCTTCAATAGTTTCTTTATTGAGTGCGTTTAACTTCTTTGGACGGTTGATGGTAATGGTTGTAATACCATTGTTTTCTTCGGTAAGAATGTTATTGTAAGACATTTTTATGATTTAGTATTAAGACCTTTAGACTGCGCTCAAGGTGACATTGATTATTTAACTATTCTTTAAATACAGTTAAACCTTCAATATGAAAGGTTTCTGATTCATAAAATCTTAAAGCCGTTTTTACAACTTTATCTGATTTATCTCTTGGTGATTTTGTGATGTATCTTGCTTTTGAGTTATTGAGATTAACTGTATATTTTTCATTAAAATCTGTTTTTTTATTTGAAGAGAATACAACTATCTTTCCTTCCTTTTGCCACGTCCCCTTACCATAAAAATTTTCTTCTGGGTTGCCTGCTCCTGCAACTCTTAAATAATGATATAAGAACGTACTATCTTGGTTTAATGTTATAGTCCACTTACTTATTGTACCATCTTCTCTAGGATCTGAGGCACCTCTTGTGTAAACTCCAGCTTGTGAGAACACATTAAAAGAGCTTAGTATAATCACAATTATTACAAACCATTTTTTTAAACTCATATTCTAATTTTTAAGATCCATGGCTTCGTAGGAATGATTTATTCTTTAGGAAAAGTAACTTTAAAAGTGGTGCCTTTATTTTTTTCTGAAACAAAGGAAATATTGCCTTTATAGGTTTCTACTATGTTTTTTACCATAGCTAAACCAAGTCCCATACCACTTGTTTTTGTTGTAAATTTAGGCTCAAAAACTTTTTCTTTATTTTCTTCTGAAACTCCTGAGCCATTATCTGCAACTGTAATAATAACATGGCCTTTATCTTTTCCAACATTAATTATAATTTTAGGTATTTGGGTTTGATTTTCTGAGATGGCTTGTGTTGCATTCTTAACCAAGTTTGTTACCACACGTATAAGTTGTGTTCTATCGAATTTTGCTATAATCTCATCTGAATCTGAAGTGAAAACAATATAATCTTCATTAAAAATATCTAAAGCTAACTTTACAATTTTAACCACATTTAAAGTTTCGTTTTGTTGCGCTGGCATTTTTGCAAAGTTTGAAAATGCTGATGCAATAGAACTCATGGTGTCTATTTGCTGAATTAAGGTTTTACTATATTCATCTACTTTAGATGTGATATTTTCATCTTCTGGATTAAACTTTCGCTGAAAATTCTGCACCGTTAAACGCATAGGTGTAAGTGGGTTTTTAATCTCGTGCGCTACTTGTTTAGCCATTTCTCTCCATGCTTGCTCACGTTCACTTTTTGCTAATTGTACTGCACTTTCTTCAAGCTCATCAATCATACTATTATATGAATGTACTAGAGCAGAAATCTCCTCACTGGTATCATCTACCTCAATTTTCTCATTTCGTTTTTCTAATCTTGTGGTATTTATTTTATCACTTATGGCTTTTAAAGACTTGGTAATGTATTTAGAAAGTAAAAACGCTATAACTATAGCTGTTAGTAATACTAGCATAAATGCAAACCCAATACGCTGTAGAAACTCTTGAAGCTCTTTAGTAAGAAAATCGTCTTTTTCTAGATAGGGAATGTTTAATATGGCTAAAGGTTTGGATTTATTATCTGTTATATAAGTATAAGAGGATTGAAAGGTTTCTCCATTTTCCTTGAGTTTATCTACATATCTGTGTTGGGCAATTTCTGAATCTGAATCAAACTCTATTTTTTGAGTTAATGCATTCATTATTTCGGCATCCAAACACTGGTCGGCATTACTTTTTTGCAAACCTGCTTGTGAAGAAATAAGAAGCCCTCCCTCTAAATCATACAAATTAATTTGAAGAGAATGGATATCTGCAATATTATATATTTCTTCTTTAAAAATATATGGGATGTTTTCTGTTTTTACTTCCCATGTATTCTGACGACCATTTAAAACACGTTTAAGATGTGTTTGTATACTACCTTCTTTACGCACTAAACGGCCTTTATGGTAATCTTGACTTTGCTCTTTGTATTGATAAATAGCTACTGCTGAGATAAGTACAGAGGCTAACAACACTAGCAATATCATAGCTAAAAAGATACGAGTACGTAAAGCGAGTTTTTTAAGTTTCATGTAGAAATAATGATTCAATAAATATAGCAATAATCAAACCAAAGACACTACAAGATGATTTAAAAAACTGCAGCTCGTGGATAGATGCGTTGGTCCCGATAGCTATCGGGAGCAGTGGAAATCCTTTTTGTGAGGCACGAATAAAAAGATTGCAACGTAAAGCCCGACCCCTTGTGGGTAACGTCCAAATAATTATGCGTCTGGGTTTTTGTCTCTAAAGTTTTTATAAAGTTTGAATCCGAGCATGATGAGGATACCTAAAACAAATATCCCTATAACGCCCCATATCCAGTTAATGGCACTTTTAAGAATAACCAAAAAGATAACAGCGAAGAGGATGAATGTGGCACCCTCGTTCCAGATACGCATGAAACTTGAGGTTTTTTTTACTACATCGTTATGTAGTTGCTTGAAATACTGATGCGTTTTAAGGTGATAGATGAATAACAGTATAATAAATGCCAATTTTACTTGCATCCAGGGCATGTAAAATAGTGTGGGATTCATGTAAAATAAACTTAAGCCGAAAATTAATGCTAGTATTGCTGATGGCCATGTAATGATAAACCAAAGGCGTTTTGCCATAAGTTTTAGTTGCTTACCTAAAATTTCTTTTTCGGGAGATGGTTTATGAAAGGCTTCTATTTGGTATACAAAAAGGCGCGGTATATAAAACAACCCAGCAAACCAAGTGATAACAAAGATAAGATGAAATGCTTTTAGGTAGAAATATGTCATGGCTTTACTACTTATACATTGTGTTTAAACAGTTAAAGGCTTTTTATCTGTTGTCCATTCTTTTGCAATATTAGCAATAACTTGTGCGAAGTCTTCGCGGTCATTTAAACAGGGGATTACTGTAAATTCTTTTCCACCTACTTCGTGAAAAATCTCTTCACCTTCCATAGCAATCTCTTCTAGCGTCTCTAAACAATCGCTAACAAAAGCTGGAGTAACGATAGCCATTTTTTTGATACCTTCTTTACCCATACGCTCTATGGTTCTATCTGTATACGGTTGTAACCATGGATCAAAACCTAATCGTGATTGAAATGTTGTAGAGTAAGTACCGTTTTTTAATCCTAATTTTTTTGCAACATTAACAGTAGTAATTTCACATTGGTGTCGGTAACAAAATTCGTGCTGTTTACTTCCTTTTTTAAAGCAGCATTTACCATCCATTTTACAGTTGCCGTTGGTAATATCGCTTTTTCGGATATGCCTTTCTGGTACACCATGATAGCTAAACAAAACATGTTCATAATCTAAGCTATCTAGTGTTTCTCCTATACTTTTTGAAAGTACGTTTATATAATCTTCACGTTTGTAAAATGCTGGTGTTCTGGTAATTTTTACCTGTGGAAAATGTTCTGCAACCAATTCATCTATTTTTACATCAATAGTTTCTGTGGTTGCCATAGCGAATTGGGGATATAACGGAATTGTTTTTATTTCTGTACAGCCTTTATCTACCAATTCTTGAAGCCCCTTTTTAAGCGTCATACTACCATATCGCATCGCAAGAGCCACAGGGTAATCAAGCTTTTCTTGTACTTTTTCCTGAAGCCGTTCTGAAAGCACTATTAGCGGCGAACCCTCATCCCACCAAATTTTTTTGTAAGCTTTGGCAGATGCCTTAGGGCGCGTGTTTAAAATGATACCTTTTACAAGCAATGTTCTTGCCCAAAGCGGAACGTCAATAACACGTTCGTCCATTAAAAATTCGCCTAAATACCTTTTTACATCTTTTGGGTTAGGGCTGTCTGGGGAACCTAAATTAATGAGTAAAACACCTTTTTTCATAGTTAAATTTTCTTCTTGCAAAAATACAATAGAAATTATAAAGGTGCAGTAATTTTAATTAGTTATTGTTATTTTCTAATTCTGGTTGAAGATTTAATTTTGGACGCTTTTCAGATGGATCACAATCCTGAAAAATACCGCAAGACACATTTGTTCTTGCTAACGACTTGCTTTCAACAAAGTTTTTAGATAAAGCCTCAATTTCTGGGGTTAAGAATTTCATAATATTAGGTTTTGGGGTTTAGTCAAAAATAATAAAAAAACCTTACGCTTTTTAACCCAACGACATCACATACTTTTTAGGCGTTGTGCCATACTTCTTTTTAAATGCTGCAATAAAATGACTCGAGGTACTATAACCTACTTTATGCCCCACCTCGTTTACATTATCATCACCTGCTTCAAGTAGTTTACGTGCTACTTCCATTTTATAATCAAATAAAAAACTGAATACAGAATCGCCATAAATTTGTTTAAAGCCTTCTTTTAGTTTTTTAATATTCAGTCCTATTTCATCTGCCAATTCTTGTAATGTTGGCGGTTCTGCCATACGTAACACTATAATATCTTTGGCTTTTCTAATTTTAATTACGTTGGCTTCGTCTACTAAAAACGGACATTGCTCCACATCAGCATCTTCGCTTCTATTAAAATACAAACTCAATAACTCATAAGCCTTTCCTTTAAAGTACAACTGTTTTATGGATGAATTCAAACTATAATTAATCAACTGATTTAAAACTATAGCCATTGATGGGGTAATAACACCATCTTTATAATATTTTTTATCTTTATTATCGCCGCTTAAAAACGAAATATAATCTGCTTCTTCAGAAAATAAACCATGAAATTTTTTGATTGAAATTAATATAGAAACTATCCAAGAATTAGGCTCAACCTCAAGATCTATTGGTAATTCGCGTTGCGGATTATAGAGTAACAAGGAATTCTCTTCATGAATATCTAAGCTATAACGCCCTTGGTTAAAAACAAATTTAGTACCACCTTTAATACAAAAATGAAACTGTATAAAACTGCTATCTATGTCTTTAGCAACATTTTGAGCGACACTTTCATCATTTCTAAACATCAAAATCAAAAACCCATCATCAACTGCTGTTTCATTAAAAGTACTTTTAGCGACACTTTTTAAGTTGTTTTTTTCGTTCATTTTTTCTTTTTATTTAGAATTATTCTAAATTAAAGCATTCAAAACTGCCTAATTCTATACAAAAATATGACATTTATCATACTTTTTCTTGAAAATGCATTAAAAAACCACAAACGATATTAAAAGTTCTTTTAGCGTTGTTTTTTTTAGTATCAATCCCGTTACTTTTGTGTGGCAATTTTCAGGTAGAGTAATGCAGAAATACAATATTAGCAGAAGTAGTTCATTTTACGCCATTGGCTTAAGTTACAAAAAAGCCGATGCTGATATTCGTGGACGTTTTAGTTTAGATGATGAATCTAAACATGCGTTGCTACAACAAGCTAAAGAGAATAGTATTGAAAGTTTAATAGTTACTTCTACATGCAACCGCACCGAAATTTATGGTTTTGCGCAGCATCCTTACCAACTTATAGAATTACTTTGTGATAACACTAACGGTACTGTTGAAGAGTTTCGCGATGTAGCCTATATTTACAAGAATAAAGAGGCTATTGCGCACATGTTTCGTGTGGGTTCGGGTTTAGATAGTCAGATTTTAGGTGATTTTGAAATTATTAGTCAGCTTAAGTCCAGCACAAAACTGTCTAGAACATATAATTTACTCAATCATTTTTCAGAGCGTTTGGTAAATGCTGTAATTCAAGCCAGTAAACGTATAAAAACGGAAACTAATATTTCATCTGGTGCCACTTCTGTTTCATTCGCATCTGTACAATATATTTTTAAAAATGTTGCAGATGTTTCAAATAAAGATATTTTATTATTCGGAACAGGAAAAATCGGTAGAAATACTTGTGAAAATTTAGTAAAGCATACCGAAAACGAACACATTACGCTAATCAATAGAACTAAAGATAAAGCAGAACAAATTGCTGGTAAATTCAATTTAGTGGTAAAAGATTATGCGAATTTGCAAGAAGAAATCAGTACATCAGACATTTTAATAGTAGCTACAGGAGCGCATCGTCCAACCATTGATAAGCATATAATTCAAACTAAAAAGCCGCTTTTAATTTTAGATTTATCTATTCCGAAGAATGTAAATGAAAATGTTCAGGAATTAGAGAATGTCTCTTTAGTTCACTTAGATGATTTATCAAAAATCACTGATGAAACTCTTGAAAAACGTAAAGAACACATTCCGTTAGCTGAACAAATTATAGAAGAAATAAAAGCTGAATTTAACGGCTGGTTAGAAACCAGAAAGTTTGCACCTACCATAAAAGCGTTGAAGCATAAGTTGGCAGATTTTGCAGCAGCAGAATTAGATACACAACGCAAAAAGAATTCTGATTTTAACGAAGCACAAGCAGAATTAATTAGCAATAAAATTATTCAAAAAATAACCAATCATTTTGCGCATCATTTAAAAGATGATGCCGTTTCTACTGATGATAGCCTAGAACTGATAAAGAAAGTATTTCAGTTAGAAGAACCTCAAAAAGCAAATGTCTAAAACCATTAGAATTGGTACACGCGATAGCGAATTAGCGCTATGGCAAGCCAAAATAGTACAAAGTTTACTCGAAAAAGAAGGTCATAAAACCGAATTAGTACCTGTAAAATCTACAGGCGATTTAGTTTTAGACAAACCGCTTTACGAATTAGGTATTACAGGTATTTTTACACGTACCCTAGATATAGCCATGTTAAATCACGATATTGATATTGCGGTGCATTCATTAAAAGATGTGCCTACTGTTTTACCAAAAGGTATTATTCAGGCTGCTGTTTTAAAACGTGGTAACGTCAATGATACTTTGGTTTTTAAAGATAACGAAGAATTTTTAAGTGCTAAGAATGCCGTAATTGCTACAGGTAGTTTACGCCGAAAAGCACAATGGCTTAATAGATACCCAACACATACTATAACAGATTTACGTGGTAATGTGAATTCTCGTTTGCAAAAACTTCAAGATAACGACTGGAATGGCGCAATTTTCGCCGCTGCAGGTATTGGTAGAATTGGTATTAGACCAGAAGAAGCCATTAATCTTGATTGGATGATTCCTGCTCCAGCACAGGGAGCCATTATGATTACTGCTTTAGATGAAGACGATTTTGTTAAAGAAGCTTGTGCTGCTTTAAACCATGAAGAAACTGAGATTTGCACTACTGTAGAACGTAAATTTTTAAATAGATTAGAAGGCGGTTGTACCGCGCCAATAGGGGCTTTAGCCTTTATTAAAAATGAAGAAGTGCATTTTAAAGGTGTGCTTTTAAGTAAGGACGGTTCCAAAAAAATACAAGTAGAACGTTCTGAAAAACTAGGCAAACACGAAGATCTGGCTGTGTTTTGTGCTGATTATATTATAGAGCGCGGTGGTAAACGTTTGATGGATGAAATTAAGTACTCAAACAAGGTTACTAATGTATTTTCAACTAAAAAATTAACGCAAGATCAGCAAAAGTTATTTCATGAGAAAGTAGTATCAAAAAGCGATGACTTTATTAAAATAAGTTTGAATCGCATTCGACCACAAATTTTAAAGTCTGAGATTGAAAATGTTATTCTTACAAGTAAAAATGCTGTTGAAGCACTTATTACAAATTACTCTGCTGAAGAATTACAATTTAAAAATATTTATTGCGTAGGCAGAAGAACCAAGCGTTTAATAGAACGTAAAATAGGCCCTGTAAAGCATTCTGCTAAAAACGCAAAAGCACTAGCAGAATATTTAGTAGAATATATTGAAGGTACTAAAGTAACGTATTTTTGCAGTGATATCCGATTGGACGACTTACCTACTATTTTAAGTGAAAACAACATAGAAGTAAACGAAGTTGAAGCCTACCAAACCAAATATGACGGCAGTAAAGTAGAAGATTCTGTAGAAGGCGCTATGTTTTACAGTCCGTCTACTGTGGAAAGTTTTGTTTGTAGTAATAAAAGCGATGTTATTGCATTTTGTATTGGAGAAACCACAGCGAAAGAAGCTAAAAAACATTTTAAAGATGTTAGGGTGGCGAAGGTTCCGACTGTGGAGAGTGTGATTGAGTTGGTGAACCAGCATTATATCTAACTATTGTCATTCCTGCGAAGGCAGGAATCCATATTATAAATTTAAGTTTCAATTAAAAAGATTCCCGCCTTCGCGGGAATGACAAAACATATGATAAAGAACAATTTATTTTTAAGAGCATTAAAAGGAGAAACGGTAGACCGTCCACCCGTATGGATGATGCGTCAAGCAGGGCGTTACCTTCCAGAATTCATGGAAATTAAGGCGAAATACGATTTCTTTACGCGTTGCCAAACCCCAGAATTAGCCAGTGAAATTACCGTACAACCCATTCGCAGATACGGTATGGATGCGGCTATTCTGTTTAGTGATATTTTGGTCATTCCTCAAGCCATGAATATCGAGGTGCAAATGAAGCCCAATTTCGGACCCTATTTACCAAACCCGGTGCGCTCTCAAAAAGATGTTGATAATGTAATTGTACCAGATGTTACGGTAGAATTAGATTACGTATACCAAGCCATAAAAGCCACCAAAGAAAAGCTAAACGATGAAATTCCATTAATAGGTTTTGCAGGTTCGCCTTGGACCATTTTATGCTACTGCGTGCAAGGTCAAGGCAGTAAAAACTTCGATAAAGCCAAAGAATTTTGTTTTACAAACCCCGTTGCGGCACATCAACTATTGCAAAAAATTACAGATACCACTATTGCTTATTTAAAAGAAAAAGTAAAAGCAGGCTGTAACGCAGTACAAGTGTTCGATTCCTGGGGAGGCATGCTTTCGCCAGTAGATTATCAAGAATTTTCATGGCAGTATATCCAACAGATTATTGATGCTTTAAAAGATGACGCCCCAGTAATTGCCTTTGGTAAAGGCTGTTGGTTCGCATTAGGCGAAATGGCAAAATCTGGAGCTGCAGCCTTGGGTGTAGACTGGACCTGTTCTGCAAGAAACGCCCGTTATTTAACAGGTGGAAACATTACGCTACAAGGTAATTTCGACCCCACACGTTTGTTTTCGCCACCAGCAGAAATCAAAAAAATGGTGCACCAAATGATTAACGAATTTGGTAAAGACAAATACATCGTAAACCTTGGCCACGGTATCTTACCAAACATTGGTTTAGATAATGCCAAAGCGTTTATTGATGCTGTAAAAGAGTACGGAAATTAAAATAATTTGGGCGTTACCTACTTTTTTGTGTAACATTCGGTTTTAACAATCAACTAATCGCTGTAAAAAGTAGGTCGGGCTTTCACTAGTCGCTCCTCCTTAGGTCGGGAGCTCCAACAGGCCGTTCAATCCCTAACGCAGAAGTAACATCAAATAATTTAAATTTCGTTTTAAAAGGTTTATTTTTATAAAAATAACCTTAATAAATTATGCCAAATAAATTTCAGCAACTTGCCAAAAAGTATACACTACTAAAAAAAGGGTGGTCACCCCAGCAAAATTTATTCTATGGCTTTTCAACCTATATCATACTAGGCTTTTTATTATTATGTCTGCCTGTTGTTCAAAAACAAAGCGCACCTGTATTAGATCATTTATTTATTTCAACATCTGCAGTATCAACAACAGGTTTGGTAACAATTTCTATTTTCGATACGTATAATTTTTTCGGTCAGTTTATCATTATGGTACTCATTCAGTTAGGCGGTATCGGGTATTTAACTTTTACCACTTTTATGTTGCTGTCTACAACACGAAAAATGACCATATGGCACAAAAAAATACTCTCTACAGAATTTACACTACCAAAAACGATAAGAATAAACGATTTTTTAAAATCCGTAATACTATTTACCTTTATTATGGAACTCCTAGGTGCCATTCTGTTTTTTATAGCTTTTAAAGATAGTGGCACACCATTTTGGGAAACACTTTGGTCATCTATATTTCATAGCGTTAGTACATTTTGTACCGCAGGATTCAGTCTTTTTAATAGTGGTTTTACCGCATACGTAGATGATAATTTTGTGAATTTCATAATCTCAATGCTGGCTATTTGTGGTTCTTTAGGTTTTATAGTAATTACAGATTTTGGCATGTTTATCAGAAAAAAATCGCATAAGTTAAGCTTCACAACTAAAATCATCCTCTATGGGTTTCTACTACTTCTAACTTTTGGAACTATATTTTTCTATTTTTTCGAACCTTCAATAGTTAACTTATCAGGGAAAACGAGGTTTTTGGCATCTTTTTTTCAAACCATGACAGCCATGACTACCGTTGGTTTCAATACTGTAGATTTTGGTGTGTTCTCCCAAGCCATGATGCTTATTTGTATCTTTTTAATGTATGTAGGTGCATCGCCTTCAGGAACTGCAGGAGGTATAAAAATAACAACCCTTACCGCCGTTTTTGCCATTTTAAAAAGTCAACTAAAAGGCAGCAAGCACATCACATTTTTAGGGCGAATTATTCCCTATGAAAGATTGTATATAGCAACTTCGGCATTTATTTTTTACACCATTATTATTTTAATAGGTACGTTTTTAATTACAATTACGAACGATTTAAAATTTGAAGAAATTCTATTTGAAGTAGCCTCTGCATTGGGTACAGTTGGTATAAGCACAGGGATTACAAGCGATATTAATACCTTTGGAAAAATAGTTGTAATTATATTAATGTTTATAGGTCGCTTAGGTGTACTTACCTTTGGTTTGGCTATTTGGGCGCGTAGCAAAACCGAAGAAAACACCCCAATTTTAAAAGGCGATATTGCAGTATAACCATGATAAAAAACATCATTTCAGGAATTAAAGCATATTTCGGCGCATTTGGTTTAATATCAAAACTAAAACTCTGGAAATATTTTGCTATTCCAATGCTGATAAGTTTTATAACAGCCATTATTGTTTTTGGTTCAGCTTATGGATTGTCTGATAACATTGGAGGTTTCATTTCAAAAATCTGGATTTGGGATTGGGGTAAAGAGACGTTTTCATCCATCAGTAATTTTATCGGTGGTTTAATAATCGTAGTTATAGGTATTATACTTTTCAAACATATCATAATGGCACTATCAGCACCATTTATGAGTCCTGTTTCAGAAAAAATAGAAGCGCATTTTACAGGAAACCCACCACATTCGCATAGGGACACCTCATTTATGCAACAACTGATGCGTGGTATCAAAATAAATGGTAGAAATTTATTAATGGAATTATTATTAACCATTCCAATTTTACTCTTAAAATTCATTCCTGTTGTCAATATATTTTCAACCGTATTACTATTTATGGTACAAGCCTATTATGCAGGTTTTGGTAATATGGATTATACTTTGGAGCGTCATTTTCAGTATAAAGAAAGTGTGCAATTTGTGCGTAAACATCGTGGTTTAGCCATTGGTAATGGTATTGTGTTTATTCTCTTTTTATTAATTCCTGTAATCGGTGTTATTTTAGTATTACCCTTATCAGTTACAGCAGCTTCAACACGAACTGTAGAAGCGCTTCAACATAAAAAAAGTCTATAATGCAACTTAGTTTAGGGGCATATCATATCATTCCTATTCAACCAAAAGATGCGTGGGCTATTTGTAATTTTTGTGTAGCAAACGGAGACCGCTTAAAGCTTTATTTCCCGAAAACATTAGAGCAGAATTTAACGCCAGATTTATCTAATATTTTTGTCCAAAAGAAAGTAAAACAGTTTCAGAATAAAGAAGAATTTTTATTCACAATAAAAGAAGATGAGTCTCACAAATTAGTTGGTTTAATTTACATCAAAGCATTAGATTGGATAAAAAAACAAGGCGAGTTTGCCTATGCCATAGATTATAATGTAGAAGGATGCGGATTAATGACGACATCTATCCAGAAATTATCAGATTACGCTTTTGAAAATTTAGATATTGAAACACTTCAAATCATAGTGCATAAAAGTAATTTAGCTAGTGTTAAAGTTGCTGAAAATTGTAATTTTACGCATATTAAAACACTTAAGAACGAATATACTCCTGCTAGCGGAAAACCCATGAACATGGAGTTGTATGAACTTTATAAAGCGATAGAATAGATGAAGGATAAATTCTACCAATACATACAAGATTTACAAGACCGCATCACATCAAAACTTGAAGATATTGACGGAAAAGCCAAATTTCAACAAGACATTTGGAAACGACCAGAAGGCGGCGGCGGACGCACACGTGTGATAGAAAACGGTAACGTTTTTGAAAAAGGGGGCGTAAATATTTCGGGTGTTCATGGCAAATTACCAAAATCTATGCAAGCGTATTTTAAAGTGGGCGATGTTGATTTTTTTGCCTGTGGACTAAGTTTAGTGTTACACCCCAAAAACCCTATGGTGCCAACAGTGCATGCTAATTGGCGCTATTTCGAAATGTATGATGAAGATGGAAACATTATTGACAGTTGGTTTGGTGGCGGACAAGATTTAACGCCGTATTACCTTTTTGAAGACGACGCAAAACACTTTCATCAAACTTGTAAAACAGCTTGTGACAAGCACAATTCAGAGTTTTATCCAAAATATAAAGCACGTTGTGATGAGTACTTTTATAATGCGCATCGTAATGAAGGCAGAGGTTTAGGTGGTTTATTTTTTGATTATTGCAAAGTATCAGACAGCATGACTATGGAAAACTGGTATAACTTTGTAACCGAAGTAGGCGATAGTTTCTTAGAAGCTTATGTTCCAATTGTTGAAAAACGAAAAGATTTACCATACACTCAAGAACAACGCAATTGGCAAGAAATTCGACGCGGACGTTACGTTGAGTTTAACTTAGTACACGATAAAGGCACACTCTTCGGACTAAAAACTAACGGACGCATTGAAAGTATTTTAATGAGTTTGCCACCACATGTACAATGGGTATACGACCATCATCCAGAAGCTGGAAGTGAAGAAGAAAAATTAATCGAAGTATTGAAAAATCCAATTGATTGGATAAACTAATAAACGCATCAACGCATCAACGCATCAACGAATAAACATTTTACTATGTTCCCACTTAGAAGAAACCGAAGATTAAGAACAAACGAAGCCATACGCGCCTTAGTTCGTGAAACCATAATTACACCAAATGATTTTTTAGTACCACTTTTTGTGGTGGAAGGCAAAGGTGTAAAAGACGAAATTCCATCAATGCCCAACTACTTTCGGTATAGTTTAGATTTATTAGAAGGCGAAGTAAAGGAACTTTGGAAACTAGGTTTAAAATCGGTATTGCTTTTTGTAAAAGTACCAGACAATTTAAAAGACAATAAAGGTGCAGAAGCATTAAACCCAAACGGCTTGATGCAACGCGCCATTAAAACCGTAAAAAACGCCTGCCCTGACATGTTAGTGATGACTGACGTGGCATTAGACCCTTATTCTGTTTACGGGCATGATGGTATTATTGAAAATGGTGTTATTGTAAACGATGATACTGCCGAATTTTTAGCAGAAATGAGTATTTCTCATGCCACCGCTGGTGCCGATTTTGTTGCCCCTAGTGATATGATGGATGGACGTATTTTAACCATCCGTGAAGCCTTAGAAGACGAAGGCTTTACCAATACGGGTATTATGAGTTATTCGGCTAAATATGCCTCTGCGTTTTATGGGCCTTTTAGGGATGCTTTAGATTCTGCACCTGTGGATATTCAAGATATTCCAAAGGATAAAAAAACCTATCAAATGGATTATGGCAACCGCTTCGAAGCCATCAAGGAAACCGAAATGGATATTGATGAGGGTGCCGACATCGTCATGGTAAAACCAGGTATTTCGTATTTAGATATTCTTAGAGAAATAAAAAACGAAGTTGATGTGCCTGTAGCGGTATATCAAGTTTCGGGCGAATATGCCATGATAAAAGCTGCTGCCGAAAAAGGCTGGCTAGACCACGACCAAATTATGGTAGAAACCACAACGGCGTTTAAACGTGCTGGCGCGGATATTATTGCGTCTTATTTTGCTAAGGATGTTGTGAAGCTATTGTCTTAGTTGTTTTCCAATCTTTTTTCTACAGTATATGAGGTTTCATAATACCCTATTTTACCATCAGATGTAATAGCTTCCACTACAATGAGTTTGTCACCAATACTATCATCATTATAAAATTCCAGTTCAATGTCTCCTTTCTTATCGGTGAACAAAGAAGGTTCCCAATGTAATACTGGGCGTAAATCTGGTGTATCCCAATCTTTAGCTTCTAGTTTATCATACTTAGGCGAATAAAATTCACGTTTAACAGAAAAACCAGAAACTTTTCCTCTAAAAATACCTTTTGAAAATCCTAGAGCTGCCATTCCAATACTGCCATAAGTATATATACTTACAATAGCAATACTTACATTAGGATGATTAGGAAACCCTCCCTTAGGTCTTTTTAAAACTTCAACACTTTTTACATTTTCGATGGTTAAATAGGGCAATAAAGAATAAGCTCCTTTACCAACCTCATCGCCATCAATATAATATACAGTCAACTCTGCACTTGCAATATGTGCTAGTTCAAAGCTTCCTCCATCTAGTCTTTGCACTACTCTAAATATAATATCATCTGGGAACTTAGTTCTAAGAAGGTCGTATAGTCCAGACATCCATTTTTCTTCTCTCTCTTTGAGTTGTTCATTATCTATGACGATATCTGGGGGGCCGCGGAGTTTAAACATTTTTTCACGTTCCGGTGTTACTTTGTAACCTGTAAGTTCTACAGCATCCAACTCTACGGTGCTGTCATCCACATCGAACCCCGTTACGGCTTGTCTTTCTTGTTTTTTAATCTTTAAAAAGTCATTTATAATACTATCTGGGAGCGCAATTACTTCTTCTTTCTCATAGGTGATTTTCGGCGGGGGTATCGGTGCGTCTATCTTAATAGAATATTCTTTGGCTCGCCCTTTTTTGTTGGAAGATTGTATTATAACATCTAACTTATCGCCATAAGGGTCAAATAAATCAACAGAAAAACTACCAGTACTGTCCACTTCATGAGTATAAACTTCAGGTGATTTACCCGAGGTCATTAAGATTAAATTCACGTCTTTTTTAGGTGCTTTGTTGTCATTCCAGGTCGAACGTACTTTTCCAGAAACTTGTAATGCGGTTTCAGGTTGTATATCAAAAGTATAGTTTTCATCATTAAAACTATACTTATAATTGCGCCAACCCTGTGTAAGCATTAAAGCATCTAAATCCCGCTTCCTATACATGTTGTTTTTGTCAAAATAAGTATTGGGTTTTTCAATAAAACCTTTTAATTCTGATTGTAATAAAAAATAGGACAATATATTGGAGTGCTCGCTTCTATTGGGATTTAATTTGGCCTTATCTATAACCAGTGTAGAAAAATTGGTTGCAATAGCCTCATTCTCTCTGTTATCAAAAGTTAAACTTAATGAGGTTTTATCGCGCTGGCTGTAAATTGTTTTGTCTGTTTTCACATCAATATTCAAAATATTCTTTTCATCAAGGTTGAAAAAAAGACGTTCAGCAATAGGCAAGCCATTATCATCAAAGAGCGTAATATTAATGATGCCATTGGGTAATTCTGATTTTTTAACCAATGCTTCATGAATTCCGTTTTCTAAAGTAAAAGCATGTTTTCGAATTAAGACTCCTTTGCTTTTAACTTTAACATACAGACTGTTTTCTGTTTTAATATTACTCTTTGTGATAAAGCTCATATAATCACTGGTTTCTCCTAAACTTAATGTATAGCCATGTTCCTCGGCTTTAGGCAGTGGGTATTTGTAAACAGCATTGTTTGCTCTTCTTATTTTACCATAATAGGTCTTGTCAGTATTAGGTTTAAAATACACAAACCCCATCCCCAATTTGTTAGTGGTAAAAGGTGTGATTATACTATCTGTTTCATCAACGATGTGACCACTAATAGCTTCACCTAAACCTTCATAATTAATAGATTTATAGGCTATTCTATTTGTTAGTCCAGCTATCATTTTTCCGCCTTCTGGAAAAAACTGCAGGTCTAAAAAATCCTTGTTAAGTACAATGGTTTTGGAGTAGGTACTTTCAATTTTACGTTTAAAGTTTTTTAGTTTGGTGTCTTCTAGCTTTACCTTTAGTTGTACCTTGATTAAATCTTTGGGCAAGGTATATTCAAAAGCATATTGTTTATCCACCCTTTTTACCTCTACCGAATCTTTAAATTCTTCCGATAGGATGTATATGTTTAAATCTTTGTTGTAATCGCTTTTTAATACTTCTGGATGTATTTTTACCGCTATTTTTAATTTATCGTCATTGGTTTCTGTAAGTACAATATCTGTAATAACATCTGGTCTTTTTATGGGTTTAATAGCAAAGACATCAATGTATTGTTTGAAGATAAAGTCTTCTCCAAAATTCCTGTTCCATTGCGTATATGCTCTTATTAAATATCTGCCAGATGGCAGTTTTTCATCCAGATCAAAAAAACCATCTGCTATACCGTTTTCTAGTTTTAGGATTTTTGAGCTAATCTTTTTCTCATCAAAATCAATAAGTTCTACATGTAAAATACCACTTCGTTTTGAAGGCATGTTTAGGGTATTGGTAACAATGGCTTTAAACCAAAGAGTCTCTCCTGTTGCACAAATGGTGTTGCTAAGTTGAAGGTATATTTTTTCGGCGTAGGATACTTTAGATATACTTTTAGTTTTAAAAACTTCTTGAGCTTTTAAAGAATATGAAAAAAGTAACAATAAATAAATAAAGATTAGAGGCACTAAACATAATAATTTATCGATTTTATTTTTCATTCTCTTCTTCTACGGTATAAGTGGTTTCAAAATATCCTATTTTACCATCAGGAGTTATAGCTTCAACTACAACCAGCATATCACCTGTGTTATCGCCATTGTAAAATTCTACTTTGCTTGAACCTCTCTTATTCGTTTGTACTGAAGGTGTCCAATGTATGGTTGATCGAATATCCGAAGTATTCCAATCCATCTCTTCTAAATTATCATATTTAGGCGTGTAAAATTCACGTGTTTCAGAATACCCAGAAGCTCTACCTTTATAAATACCTTTAGTTGGTGTTAGTGCTGAAATACCATTACTACCATAGGTATATATACTGAGAACAGCAATATTACTCATGTTTGCTGCTCTATCTCTCTCAAATGGATTCAATCTAGGATATGCTTCTTTAAGATATTCTACAAACCTACCTTTAGGTCTTCTTAAAATCTCAACACTTTTAACACTTCTTACAGGTAAATAAGGTAAAAACTCATAATCTAATCCACTAACGACTTCGCCATCAATATATACAAGAGTGAAATCTGAATTAACAACATGTGCAGCTTCAAAGGTCCATGCTCTTTCAAAGCCCATTCCTAAAGTATCTGGAGGAATTCCAATAAGATCTTCCATATATTTTACGCTTTTAAAAGCAATATCATCAGGAAATTTAGCCAAAAGAAGCGCGTATAGTCCAGACATCCAACCTTCTTCTTCTTTTTCAAGGGTTTCATTCTCTATTACCACATCAGGTGTCCCATGCAGTTTCAATATTTTTTCGCGTTCTGGGGTTAGATTGTAGCCCGTTAGTTCAACCTCATCTAAGGCAACGGTTTCGCTAGAGATTTTAAAACTCTTATTAGTTTCATGCTGAACAATGTTCTCTTCTATAAATGTCCTATAAATAGTATCAGCAAGTGCAACGGTTTCTTTGGTTTTATAATCTACTTTAGGTGATGTAATAGGGGCATCTAATATAATACTGTAGTTTTTGGGTACCCCTTTTTTATTCATAGACTGAATTAATATATCAAGCTTATCAGCAAAATAATTATTTAAACTAAAAGTAAATTTGCCTAAACTATCTGTAACTTGAGTTTGCGTGCCAAAAGAAGGTTTGGTAATCATGGTAACATGCACACTTTTTTTAGGAATTTTGTCTTTATTAAAAACGGATCTTACCCGACCAGTTAATAATTTATCGGTTTCAGGTTTAAAATCAAAATCGGTGTTGGTATCATTTTTATCATAAACATATTTTCGCCAACCTTGGGTTAGCATAAGTGCTTCTATATCACGTTTTCTCAGTTCGTTATTGGGATTAAAGTAATAATTGGGATTTTCAATAAAACCTTTTAGTTCTGAATTTAAGAGAAAATAAGACAACATATTAGGTTGAGATTTTTGGGTAGGGTCTAATCTGTCTTTATCCAGCACCAATGCAGAAAAATTGGCTTCAATGGGGGTTTTGTCAAAATTAGAAACAGATACATTTAGAGCTGTTTTATCGCGTTGACTGTAAGACTTTCTCCCTGTTTTAGCCTTTATATTTAGTATTTTTTCTTCGTTAAAATTAAAAGATAAACGCTCGCAAATAGGGATATCATCACTATTAAACAAAGTAATGTTTATAATCCCATTGGGAATTAATGCTTTTTTTATTAAGGCTTCATGCATTCCATTTTCCAACATAAAAGCATGATTATGTATCAAAACGCCACGACTTCTTACTTCTACATATAGGCTTTTTGTGTTTTGAATATTACTTTTTACAGTTAAACTCATGTAGTCTCGGGTTTCCCCTGTACTTAACAAATAACCTTCTGACTTTACTTTTGGTAATGGGTATTTATAAGCAACCCCTTCTTTACTAATAATTTTTCCATAATACGTTTTGCTTTTATTAGGCTTAAAATAGGTAAAACCCATTCCTAAATCATTAGTCTTAAAAGGCCTAATTATACTATCTGTTTCATCAACAAGGTAGCCACTAATTTTTTCTCCCAACCCTTTATAATTAATAGCCTTGTAGGCTACTTTACTTGTAAGTCCATCAATCATTTGTCCGCTTTCTGGAAAAAACTGTAAGTCCACAAAATCTTTATCAAGGGCAACAGTTTTAAAATATGTGCTTCCTTTCTTGCGTTTACGATTCTTCAATTTGGTATCTTCCAACTGTACTTTAAGTTTTACTGAAATCAAATCTTGAGGCAGGTTGTAATTCAAAACATATTGTTTGTTTTTTCTTTTTACCTCAATGGAATCTAGTATACCTTCAGACTGGATGTATACTTTTAAATCTTTCTTATAGTCATCTTTTAAACCTTCTGGAAATATATTTGCTGATAGTTTTATTTGGTTCCCTCCTGTTTCAGTGAGTGAAATATTTCTAATAATTTCTTTTTTATTGAAATCTTCAAAATCAAGTACAGTGATGTGTTTTTTAAAAATAAAATCTTGTCCAAAATTTCTATTCCATGTTGTATAAGCTCTTATCAAATATCGCCCAGAAGGAAGCGAATTACTTAAATCAAAAAAACCATCTGACAAACCATTTTCTAGTTTAAGTGTTTTTGTTTTAATGATATTTTTATCAAAATCAATAAGATCAATATATAATACGCCACTAAGTTTTGACGCCTTATTTGTGGCATTAGTCACTATAGCCTTAAACCATATCGTTTCACCTGTTTTAAAAATGGTATTATTTAATTGAAGGTATATTTTTTCAGCATAAGAAGTTCTAGACAATGAGGTCTTTGTTTCAGTAACTTTAGATTGTGCAAAACCAGTTGTTACTGTAAGTAATAGAATTAAGACTAAGTAAAATTTCTTCCTAAACAAGATATTTTTTCCTATAAATTTAATGATTAGTAGTAATACTTCAAATAATTTTTAGTTAAATTACTTTCGTAAATTAGCACTTTACTAAAACCTATTTAATGAGCGCATTAATTTTTTGGGCAACCATCTCTATTTTCTTTTCGTTTTTATGTTCTATCCTTGAAGCTGTTTTACTCAGTGTTACACCAACGTTTATAAATGTTAAAAAACAAGAAGGCAAAGACTATGCTTTAACTTTAGAAGAATTAAAAAAAGATGTAGACAAACCCCTAATAGCGATACTTACACTAAACACCATTGCACATACTTTGGGCGCAATGATGGTGGGTATTGAAGCGGAGAATTTGGGCTATGATTGGAATGTTTTAGGTATCAACACCGTAGGGATTATTTCGGCAATTATGACTTTTTTGATTTTGGTAGCTTCAGAAATTATCCCAAAAACCATTGGAGCCACTTACTGGAAAGGTCTTGCAAATTTTGCTTCTAAAACATTGATGATTCTCATTTTTCCGTTGAAATGGACTGGTATTTTATGGTTACTCCAACTTACAACAAAGCTTATTGGTGGAAAAGGCCATGGTAGTGTATTAAGTCGTGAAGGTTTTATGGCAATGACAGAAATAGCGCATGAAGAAGGCGTGTTTCAAGAAAATGAAAGTAAAATTATTAAAAACCTGCTCACCTTTAAAGAGATATTTGCAAAAGATGTGATGACTCCTAGAACAGTTATGAAAACTGAAGATGAGAAAACTACGGTTGAAGACTTTTTTAAACGGAATTTAAACTTGCGTTTTTCTAGAATCCCAGTGTATTCTAACGATGCAGATAATATTATTGGACTAGTGCTTAAAGATGAGATTTTTAAAGAAATGGCACTCGATAATAATACTAAAAAATTATCAGAATTAAAGCGCGACATTATTGTTGTTGATAGAAATTTACCCATTCCTACATTATTTGAAAAATTAGTAGAAAGCAGAAACCACATGGCTCTGGTAGTTGATGAGTATGGCTCTGTTAGTGGTTTAGTTACTATGGAAGATGTTATTGAAACCTTACTTGGCTTAGAAATAATGGATGAAAGCGATAATGTTTCAGACTTACAACATTTAGCAAGAAAAAGCTGGGAAACTCGAGCTAAAAAATTAGGCCTTTTTGAAGAAGATAAACCTTCTGAATAATGGAGGAATGCATCATCAAATCGCCTTTAGGGTTTACCAAAATTGTTGGTGATGTAAATGGAATATCTTCTGTAACCGTTCTAAATACTTTAGACCTTTCCGAAGGAAAAACAACTGATTTGTCTTTCCCACGAAAGTGGGAATCTGAAGAAAAAATCACAGATATTATTCCTGTTGAATTGGAAGATTGCGTGATGCAACTCAATGAATATTTTGAAGGTTCTCGTAAAGATTTCGACTTAAAATTAAATCCGAATGGAACTGATTTTCAGAAAAAAATTTGGAAACTTCTGGAGTCTATCCCTTATGGAAAAACAACCTCATATTTAGAACTTTCAAAACAACATGGCGATGTAAAAGCGATTCGTGCTGTAGCTAATGCTAATGGTAAAAATCCACTTTGGATTATTGTGCCTTGTCATCGGGTTATAGGGAGCGATGGCTCGCTTACGGGTTATGCCGGAGGATTGCATCGTAAAAAATGGCTACTGGAACATGAAAGCCCTTATAAACAGCAATCTCTTTTTTAAATGTACAGAACGCTTTCAAAAATAGCTGAACGCTTTTTTACTAAAGCTCAAATTTATAAATACGGGTTCAATTGGTCGCCCATGTATAAGCGCTCTACTGGAAAAGTAATTGAAGTTTCTGAAGATTTACATATTGTTAAAATTAAAATTCCTTTAAGCTGGAAAAACAAAAACTATGTAGGCTCTATATTTGGTGGTAGTATGCTTTCTGCCACTGATCCCATTTACATGATTCAACTCATAAATATTCTAGGAAATGATTATGTGGTATGGGATAAAGCGGCAAGTATTAAATACAAAAGACCCGGAAAAGAAACTGTATTTTGCGAATTTATTTTTACCTCTGAAGAAATTCTCAATATTAAAAATGATGTGAAACGTAAAGGTGAAATAGACATTGTTAAAACACCAAACATTGTAACAAAAGATGGCGTTGTAATTGCTAAACTTAATAAAACAATTTATGTTGCTAGTAAAGCATTCTACAAAGTTAAACGCAAGCAAAAGGCTGCAAAATTGACTTAAAAATAAATTTTATTGCGTTTTGAAACTGAAACACGTTTGACAAACTTATGGTATTGAAACTGCCCTTGGCGGATTAACCCGCGTTAGGGATTGCAGTGGATAGCCCACAGCCCTCTCCCGATAGCTATCGGGAGAGGTGCGAGGACTTGGAACGGAAAGCCCGACCCCTTTTCGGGGTAACGCCCAAATTATTTACTAATGGTATCTCGCTGCAAAAGGCATTAGAAAAGAATTTTCTTATCTTTAGTTTTTACATTAAACTAAGTACATGAAATTTTTAAAAAAGTTCTTTAAGTGGGTGGTTATTTTATTCGGGTTACTCATAATTGCCTTATACCTTACTGATACGGATTACCTGATTAAAGCGGTGAGAACCATTTATCTGCAAGGTTATACCACAGCTTATTTGGAAGATTATAAGAAATTTGACAATCGAGTTATTGAAAACGGCACACCTCAGCCTTGGCCAAATCATAAAAATTACAACTCCGTAAAAGAAACTAAAGGTTTGGATTCTATCAATAAAGCCAATGGAACGGTTGCTTACGTGATTATAAAAAATGATAGCATTTGGTTTGAAAACTATTATGATGGGTTTGATGAGAACTCCCAAACCAACTCCTTTTCGATGGCTAAAAGTTACGTTTCTGGGCTTCTAGGAAAAGCGCTCATGGAAGGCCATATAAAAAGTTTAGACCAGCCTGTGAGTGATTTTCTGCCTACTTTTAATGAAGGATTAGCGGCTAAAATGACCGTTGGCGATTTATCTAGTATGGCATCTGGTACAACTTGGGATGAAAAATATTACTCACCGTTTTCAATAGTTACTCGTGCTTATTTTGATGATGATTTAGAAAAAGTGATGCTAGGTTTAAAGGTTGAAACTGAACCTGGGAAAGCGTTTAAATACTCAAGTGGAGATACCCAAATGCTTGCTATGGTTATTGAAAAAGCCACAGGTAAAAAACTCTATAATTATTTAACTGAAAGCTTTTGGAAACCTTTAGGTTGTGAAAACCCAACACTTTGGCAAGTTGATAGTGAAGATCATGATTTAGTAAAAGCATACTGCTGTATTGCTAGTAATGCTAAGGATTTTGCTCGTTTTGGAAAGCTTTACAAAGACCATGGAAAATGGAATGGTAAACAAATTTTAGATTCTACTTTTGTGGCAAAATCTATAAAACCTGTTCATCCAAACGGCAATATGTATGGTTATGGTATGTGGTTAAAAACCATTGGTAGCAAAAACTTTTTTATGATGAGAGGACATTTAGGGCAATATGTTATTGTTGAACCAACAGATAATATAATCATTGTTAGATTGGGTCATTCAAAAGGCGATAACAGTATGGTTGGTCAGTTTACTTCAGATATTTTTACTTACATTCAAGAAGCTTATAAAATGCTAAAGTCTTAATATTTTGTTATTTAACAAATATTTAGAATTGTAAGAAAAATAATTCTCTTTTTTTGATTGAAATTACATCAATCATTATGAAAAAACTATTATTTACTTCATCACTTCTATTAGTTACTATTTTTCTAAAAGCTCAAAATCCTGAAAACTTAGATTTTGAAATTATTGAAAACGGAAAAGCTAAGCACTGGAAAGAATCAGGTCAAGGGCAGTACAAAGTTCATTTCGACCAAAACATTAAACAACATGGAGATGTATCTGCCTCTATAGAAAGTATTGGAGAGAGTTCAGGTTATAAAGCGTTAAGCTATAAAATTCCAGCAAATTTTGGTGGAAAAAAGATTAAAATTTCAGGATATATTAAAACAGAAAATGTTTCTGGAGGGTGGGCAGGTTTATGGATGCGTATTGACCCAAACATAGCCTTCGATAATATGAAGTCTAGAGGAGTAACAGGGACTAACGATTGGAAAAAATATACTATTGAACTTGATTTAAGCCCATTGGCTGAAACTATTGTTTTAGGAGGAATGTTGGTTGGTTCTGGGAAAATGTGGGTAGACAATTTAAAAGTTACTGTTGATGGGGAAGCCTTAGAAAAGGCTCCTGAAAAAGAATTTACAAAACCTCAAATGGATAAAGAATTTGATTTTGGTTCTGGTATTTCTTTCCAAAATTTAGACTCTAATCTAATTCAAAATCTAGATTTATTAGGTCGTGTATGGGGATTTTTAAAATATTATCATCCAGAAATAGGAAAAGGAAATTATAATTGGGATTATGAATTATTTAGAATACTTCCTAAATACAAAGACGCAAAAACTAACTCGGAAAGAGATACCATACTCGTTAATTGGATTGAAAATCTTGGAGACATACCCATTTGTACATCTTGTAAAGATACGCCAGAAAATGCATTTTTAAAGCCAGATTTAGATTGGATAAAAAACGAAAAGATTTCTACAGCTTTAAGAGATAAACTACTATTTATTCAAGAAAACAGACATCAAGGAAGCCATTATTATATTGGAATGGTTCCAAGAGTTAATAATCCAATTTTTAAAAATGAGAATTCGTATGCAAAAACACCTTATCCTGATGAAGGTTTTAGACTCTTAGGCTTGTTTAGATATTGGAACATGATACAGTATTTCTTCCCTTATAAACACTTAACGGATAAAGATTGGAATACTTGTTTAAAAGAATATATCCCACAATTTATTAATGCTAAAAACGATTTAGAATACGAATTGGCTTTTTTAAAAATTATAGCTGATGTTAAAGATACTCATGCTAATATTGGGGGAGGAAATAATAAAATACAAAAACAACGTGGTAAATTTTACCCGCCCGTACATGTTCGTTTTATAGAAAATAAATTAGTAGTTGATGCGCATTTTAATGAAGAGATGAAAGATGTTGTGGGTTTAAAAATAGGAGATGTTATTACTCACATTAATGGAAAACCTATTAATGAAATGGTAGAAAATATGCATGATTTTTACCCTGCATCTAATCAACCTACTCGATTAAGAAATATTAGTTTTGATATTTTGCGTTCCTCAATTAACACTGCGAAGCTGAGTATTGAACGTGATGGGAAACAGCTTGACAAAACATTACAGTTATTTGAAAAAAAAGAGATAAGAGGATATTACACGTGGTATAAAAGAGAGAAGAATGGTAAAAGCTTTAAAATTTTAGACGATAACATTGGATATATTACTCTAAAAAATATTAAAAAAGATGATATAGCATCTATTAAATCTGAATTAAAGGATACAAAAGGAATTATTGTTGATATCCGAAATTATCCTTCTACTTTCGTTCCATTTTCATTAGGTAATTTTTTGAATACTAATAGAGCAGATTTTGTTAAATTTACACAAGGTAATGCTAATAATCCAGGGGAATTCATTTTTAGAAAAGGTAATAAAGTAGGTTTAAATCGCTCATGGTCCTATCAAGGAAATAAAGTTATTGTCCTTGTTAACGAAATATCTCAAAGTCAAGCTGAATATACAGCAATGGCATTTAAAGCTGGTGATAAAACAACTATTATAGGTAGTACTACAGCAGGAGCTGACGGTAATATATCTCGTATCACATTACCTGGGGGTTTACGAACAGCTATTTCAGGAATTGGCGTATATTATCCAGATGGAACAGAAACCCAACGTGTTGGTATCATTCCCGATATTGAAGTACTACCTACAATTAAAGGAATTAAAGAAGGTAGAGATGAAGTCTTGGAAAAAGCCATCGAAATTATAAATAAAAATGATTAGCAAATTAAATCTTGAAAACATATTATTTCTAGATATTGAAACGGTTCCTGAAACTCAACATTTCTCTGATTTAGATGAAACTAAACAAGCCCTTTGGGAACATAAATCGAAATACCAAAGAAAAGAGGATTATACTGCTGAGGAATTTTATGATCGTGCTGGTATATGGGCAGAATTTGGTAAAATAGTATGTATTTCTGTTGGGTATTTTAATATTCTAAATGATCTACGAACCTTTAGAACCACATCTTTCTATGGTGATGAAATTACACTTCTAAAAGATTTTAAAAATCTACTTATTTCGCACTTTAGCCAAACTAAACACCTGCTTTGTGCCCATAATGGTAAGGAATTCGATTTTCCATATATAGCGCGCCGCATGATTATTAATAACATTGAATTGCCTTATAAACTGAATTTATTTGGTAAAAAACCATGGGAAGTACCTCATCTTGACACTTTAGAATTATGGAAGTTTGGGGATTACAAAACTTATACATCTTTAAAATTAATGACTAATGTATTGGGTATTCCCTCTCCCAAAGATGATATTGATGGTAGCGAAGTTTATCGTGTTTATTATGAAGACAATCAAATAGACCGTATAATAACCTATTGCGAAAAAGATACCATTGCAGTAGCACAGATATTTCTTCGTTTAAGAGGTGACGAGCTTTTAACCGACGATGAAATTATTCATATATAAAAAAAGTCCAGATTTAAAATCTGGACTTTTATTTTTGAGTTAGTCTTTGCTATTAATAGTCTACTCTTTTATAAATCGTTTCATCATTTTATCATCGCCATTAGTCACTTCAATATAATACATACCAGCTTCCAACCTGTCTACAATAATCTCTTTAGAAGTTTCACCTGTATTAACAATTTGACCTAATGCGTTGATTATTCTATAAGTCATTTTTCCTCCTTTTGAAGTTTTAATTGTTAATATATCTTCAACAGGGTTAGGGAATAAAGTAAGTTTGTTTTTAACAAAATTATTTTCAGCAATGTCTAAAACCTCAGATGGATTATTATCATCTTTAGGCGTATCATCTTTAAGCAATAAAGCTCCTGTTCCTCCTGAACCTGTAATAACAACTTGATCAATAAAAATCTGATCATTATTCACAGAAGCATCACATCTTAACCTAAATTGCGCATTACTAGATAAATTATATTGAGTTGCATTTAAAGTTACAGTGAAGTTGTCAAAAGCATTATTAACAAAGTCTGTTCCTCTTGCCCAAGTTTCTATTGTTACAAACCCCGAGCCATCGTTATATTGCAACCAAAAATCTTCTCCAACTTCCATACCTCTTGAAAAGAAATAAAAATCGAACTCAACCTCGTTAAATGATGATAAATCAAAAGTAGGTGAAGTCATTGAGGATGCTACACCTGAATTATCTCTAATTCGTATTGAATATGAGCCTTCAAAAGAACGTGCTTCATCTAATCTTCTAGCACAATCACTTCCGCCATCAATCCAGCCATCCCAACCAGATTCAAAATATCCTTCATGTATAATGACATCTGTTGGTAAACTATTTACATTTACTGTACGTACTACCTGGGTTGCTGCGTTTCCTGAGGCATCACTTACATCATAGGTTATTAGATACGTTCCTGCTGTGTTGGTATCTACACTTCCGCCTACTACTATATTCGCGGTAAGATCACCATCTATATTATCAGTTGCCGTTGCACCTTGCTCTGTGTAAGTGTCGCCTACATTCAAATCAATGGTTGTATTACCATTTAATGTAATTACTGGTGCTGTAGTATCTGGTATAACATTTACGGTTCGTACTACCTGTGTTGCTGCGTTTCCTGCGGCATCACTTACATCATAGGTTATTAAATAAGTGCCGCCTGTGTTGGTATCTACGCTTCCGCCTACTACAATATTAGCAGTAAGATCACCATCTATATTATCGGTTGCCGTTGCACCTTCTTCTGTGTAAGTATCACCTACATTCAAATCAATGGTTGCATCGCCATTTAACGTAATTACTGGTGCTGTAGTATCTGGTATTACATTTACTGTACGTACTACCTGTGTTGCTGCGTTTCCTGCGGCATCACTTACATCATAGGTTATTTGATACGTTCCGCCTGTGTTGGTATCTACACTTCCGTCTAATACTATATTCGCGGTAAGATCACCATCTAGATTATCAGTTGCCGTTGCACCTTGCTCTGTGTAAGTGTCGCCTACATTCAAATCAATGGTTGCATCGCCATTTAACGTAATTACTGGTGCTGTAGTATCTGGTATAACATTTACAGTTCGAACAACTTGTGTTGCTGCGTTTCCTGCTGCATCACTTACATCATAGGTTATTTGATATGTTCCGCCTGTGTTGGTATCTACACTTCCACCTACTATTATATTCGCGGTAAGGTCACCATCTAGATTATCAGTTGCCGTTGCACCTTCTTCTGTGTAAGTATCACCTACATTCAAATCGATGGTTGCATCGCCATTTAATGTAATTACTGGTGCTGTGGTATCTGGTATAACATTTACAGTTCGAACCACCTGTGTTGCTGCGTTTCCTGCTGCATCACTTACATCATAGGTTATTAAATAAGTGCCACCTGTATTGGTATCTACACTTCCGCCTACTACAATATTAGCAGTAAGATCACCATCTAGATTATCAGTTGCCGTTGCACCTTCTTCTGTGTAAGTGTCGCCTACATTCAAATCGATGGTTGCATCGCCATTTAATGTAATTACTGGTGCTGTGGTATCTGGTATTACATTTACGGTTCGTACTACCTGGGTTGCTGCGTTTCCTGAGGCATCACTTACATCATAGGTTATTAGATACGTTCCTGCTGTGTTGGTATCTACACTTCCGCCTACTACTATATTCGCGGTAAGATCACCATCTAGATTATCAGTTGCCGTTGCTCCTTGCTCTGTGTAAGTATCACCTACATTCAAATCGATGGTTGCATCGCCATTTAACGTAATTACTGGTGCTGTAGTATCTGGTATTACATTTACTGTACGTACTACCTGTGTTGCTGCGTTTCCTGCGGCATCACTTACATCATAGGTTATTTGATACGTTCCTGCTGTGTTGGTATCTACACTTCCACCTACTACTATATTCGCGGTAAGATCACCATCTATATTATCAGTCGCCGTTGCACCTTCTTCTGTGTAAGTATCACCTACATTCAAATCGATGGTTGCATCGCCATTTAACGTAATTACTGGTGCTGTGGTATCTGGTATTACATTTACTGTACGTACTACCTGTGTTGCTGCGTTTCCTGCGGCATCACTTACATCATAGGTTAT
>CANMZT010000014.1 GCA_947502405.1 uncultured Algibacter sp.
ATCCCCATATGTGGATACCATGAAGTTTGCTGCTTAAAAAAAATTAAATTTTATTTGGTTTAATCATAGAATACGCGGAAGTCATTGTTATCATTCATCTATCTGTCATTCCTGCGAAGGCAGGAATCCATAAGGAAAATATAAAATAGATTCCTGCCTTCGCAGGAATGACAAAAATCTTACCCAACAATATTAACAATCTTCCCGGGTACCACAATTACCTTTTTAGGTGTACGTCCTGCTAATTGTTCTTGTGTTTTTTCGTTTGCTAAAACGGCTTCTTCAATAGCATCTTTACTCATATCTAATGGTAATTCCATGGTAAAACGCATTTTTCCATTAAACGAAATGGGATAATTCTTGCTACTTTCTACTAAATGACTTGCATCAAACTCTGGGAAAGGTGCAGTTGAGATAGAACCACTATTCCCTAATTGTTCCCATAATTCCTCAGCAATATGTGGTGCATACGGCGAAATTAAAACCAGTAAAGGTTCTAAAATTTCTTTACTTGTACACTTTTGAGCCGTTAACTCATTAACCGCAATCATAAACGTTGAAACCGATGTATTAAACGAAAAATTCTCAATATCTTCTTGAACCTTTTTAATGGTTTTATGTAACGTTTTTAAGTTTTCTTTGGTTGGTGTAGCATCTGTAACTTTCAATCCGTTATCATCTGCATATAATTTCCAAAGCTTTTTAAGGAAACTATGTACACCTGTAATACCAGCCGTATTCCAAGGTTTGTATTGTTCTAATGGGCCGAGGAACATTTCGTATAAACGTAAACTGTCTGCGCCGTAATCTGCAACAATATCGTCTGGGTTTACGACGTTGTATTTTGATTTGGACATTTTTTCGACGTCTCTACCTACTTTGAAAGTTCCATTTTCATTGAGAATAAATTTTGAATTCTTATAATCTGGCATCCAATTTTTAAAAGACTCTGTGTCTAATTCATCTGAAGCATTCGCAAACGAAACATCTACATGAATACCGTGAAGAAAATTAAATGATATATCATATTTTTCTTTATCCTCAGACGTAAAATAATCTTTATACTCTTTTGACAAATTTTCAAGTAATTCGAAAATATCTTCAGATTTACTATCTCTTGTAAAATAACTTAATTTACCTTTTTCATCATTTTGTGTCAATAATTCTCTATCGTAGGAAATAAATATAGGTGGTAATTTATCAGCCTTTTGTAAAAACACATCTCCTTTTTTACTAATTAATCCAGGAACTACTCTTATTACAAAAGCACTAGTCCCCAAAATCATCCCTTGATTAATAAGCTTTTTAGCATACTCATCAACAGGCACAACACCTTTATCAAACAAGAATTTTTGCCAAAAACGTGAGTATAATAAATGCCCTGTAGCATGCTCGCTTCCGCCAATGTATAAATCTACATCTTGCCAATACTCCAACGCTTCTTTGCTAGCAAATTCATCTGGATTATTAGCATCCATATAGCGGTTAAAATACCACGAGCTTCCTGCCCACCCTGGCATGGTGTTCAACTCTAATGGAAATACGTTTTCATTATCAATCAAGCTATTTGATACCACTTCATTCTTTTCGGTGTCCCAAGCCCAAACAGTGGCGTTCCCTAATGGTGGTTCGCCTGTTTCGGTTGGCAAATATTTTTCAACTTCTGGAAGTTTAATTGGTAAATGCTCTGCTGCAATCATTTGCGGCAAACCATTTACATAATAAACAGGAAATGGTTCTCCCCAATACCGCTGGCGACTAAATACCGCATCACGCAATCGGTAATTGGTTTTTCCTTCGCCTTGTCCAATTTTCTCCAACTCGTAAATAGCACGCTTGGTGGCTTTTTTATAGTTCAATCCGTTTAAAAAATCACTATTTGCAATAATAGTTTTTGCTTTATCTGAAAAGGCTTCTTCTGAAATATCTACCCCTTCAAAAATATTAGGAATTGGTATGTTAAAATGTTTTGCAAAGGCATAATCACGTTCATCGCCACATGGCACAGACATAACGGCTCCTGTTCCGTAGCCCGCCAAAACATAATCGCCAATCCAAACAGGGATTGGTTCTTTTGTAAACGGATGTTCTGCATAAGCACCTGTAAATACTCCTGAAATGGTTTTTACATCGGCCATTCTATCGCGCTCACTGCGTTTTGCGGTTGCCAAAATATAGGCTTCTACTTCGTCTTTTTGCTCAGGTGTTGTTATTTGTGATACTAGTTCGTGTTCTGGTGCTAAAGTCATGAAACTTACGCCGAAAATGGTATCTGGACGCGTTGTGAATACGTCTATTTTGTGAGACCCTTCGACTGCGCTCAGGGTGACATTTGGTAATATATTAAAGGTAACCGATGCTCCAACGGATTTTCCAATCCAATTACGCTGACTTTCTTTTAAAGAATCTGTCCAATCAATTTTATCAAGACCTTGAAGTAAACGTTCTGCATAAGCAGAAATACGCATACTCCATTGGGTCATTTTTTTTCTAATTACAGGATGTCCGCCACGTTCTGAAACACCATTTACAATTTCATCATTTGCTAAAACGGTTCCTAGTGCAGGACACCAGTTTACTTCTGTTTCAGCTAAATACGTCAGTCTATATTGCAATAAAATTTGCTGTTGCTTTTCAGATGAAAAAGACTTCCAATCTTCCGCAGAAAATGGTTCGATATTTTCATCACAAACAGCATTTACAGTTGTATTTCCTTCAGCAGAAAAAATAGTTTCTAAAGTAGAAATATCTTCAGCTTTATCAGAATCATTGTTATACCATGAATTAAAAAGTTGAATAAAAATCCACTGTGTCCATTTGTAATAACTCGGGTCTGAAGTACGAACCTCACGAGACCAATCGAATGAAAACCCAATTTGATCTAATTGACGACGATAACCATCTATATAATTACCTTCTTTATCATGACCTCCATCAATATTAACTCTAGTAGTATCTGCTGGATGTTGTCCTGTTAAAATCGCATATTGTTCCGCGGGTAATCCAAAACTATCGTAACCCATTGGATGCAACACATTAAATCCTTGATGGCGCTTATAACGCGCATAAATATCCGAAGCAATATATCCTAATGGATGACCCACGTGTAACCCAGCACCACTTGGGTAAGGAAACATATCTAAAACATAATATTTAGGTTTATCGCTTTGGTTTTCTGCTTTAAACGTTTGGTTATCTGCCCAATATTTTTGCCATTTGGCTTCTATGGCGTTGAAATTGTATTTCATATAATTATTACTAACCTGTTCTTATAAACGTCATTGCGAAGAGAGGAACGACTTTGGTAATCTTTATAACTGAAAACTAAACAGATTCCCACGCTTTGCTCGGAATGACGAATTCGGCGCAAATTTAAACTTATTATACCACTATTGAAAGTTTACACGTTGTAATCCTAAACGATTTATTATACTTTAGTATTTTTACAGCATTAATCCAGTTTACTACTATGAGTTCTTCTTTTGAAAAGCACCAAAAACGCAGACTAATATCCTCTTATTTTTCAGTAGTACTCAGTATTGCTTTAGTGTTATTTTTACTGGGCCTTTTAGGCATGTTAATCTTAAATGCTAAAAAGGTATCTGACCACTTTAAAGAACAAGTTGTAGTAACTATTTTTTTAAAAGACACGGCTAAAGAAGTGGAAACTAAGCAGCTTGAAAAGAGTTTAGCAATGGCAGATTATGTTAAATCTACCGAATATGTTTCCAAAGAACAAGCAGCCGAATTTATGAAAGTTAATAACGGTGAGGACTTCATGGATTTTGTTGGTTACAACCCGCTTCAAAACTCTATAGACGTTCATTTAAAAGCCGATTTTGTAACATCAGAACATCTTGAAAAAATTTCCGCGGAAGCGACCAGTAAAAACTTTGTAGACGAAGTAACTTATGATAATGATCTTGTTAACCTCATGAACGACAATGTTAAAAAAATTAGTTTTTGGGTTCTCATCATTAGCGGTATATTTACTTTAATTGCTGTATTACTAATTAATAGTTCAATACGTCTAGCAGTTTATTCCAAACGGTTTACCATAAAAACTATGCAAATGGTTGGTGCTACTAAGCAGTTTATTCGTCGCCCATTTGTTTGGAAAAGTGTACGATTAGGCATGATTGGTGCTATTTTGGCGTTGTTAGGTATGGCTATTGTTCTATACTATTTAAATAAAACATTTACTGAATTAGAATTACTTAGTAATCCCATTTTAGTTACTTTGTTGTTTGTTTTAATTTTTGCTCTTGGTATTGTTATTACATGGATAAGCACACATTTTGCAACGCAACGCTTCTTGAACCTTAGAACTAACGAATTATACTATTAGTTTTAAAAATTGCAATTTTAGAATTAGATTAACACCCTTTTTTAAATAAAAGCTTTAATTTGCAACAATACTTTTAAACAATGGGAGAAAAAAAACGTAAAGAAAATTCAAAACCAGTTTTTGTGTTCGGTAAAAAGAATTACAAATTCATGTTTATTGGTTTAGCTATTATAGCATTAGGTTTTATTTTAATGGCCGGTGGTGGTAGTGATGACCCAAACGTTTTTAATCCTGAAATTTTTAACTGGAGACGTATTCGCTTAGCTCCAACACTTATTCTTATTGGGTTTGGTATTCAGATTTATGCTATCTTATTAAACCCAGATAAAAAATAATATACGATTTAACACTTAGGAGAAGCAAACCGGTTGTTACTATTACAGATTCTTTTCAGCAAACTTTTTGGCTATTTCCTTTACATACATAAAGCTATTACTCATGGCATCATCTAAATGCTTAGCATGATTCATAACGGTATCAATATAATGAACCTTACCATCTAAGAGTTTACGACCCTCTAAATCGATATCACCACATATTACTGCTACTTTTACACCTTTTTCTCTAGCCGAAGACAAGACACCTTGAAGCGTTTTTCCAGAGCTTGTTTGTGCATCTAGCTTCCCTTCGCCAGTAATAACCCAATCAGCATTTTTAATTTTAGTATCAAAATCAATACTGTTTTTAATCAGCTTAAAACCACTTTCTAACACACCATTTAAAAATACTTTTGAAGCAATACCCATTCCCCCTGCAGCACCTGCTCCCTTTACTTCTTGCGGATTTACTTTAAAAACTTTTTCTATTAATTTTGAAAAACTTTGAAGCCCTTCATCCAACATTTTAATCTCACTAGCTGTTGCTCCTTTTTGTGCTCCATACACATAAGCAGCTCCATGTTCTCCAAAAAGAGGATTAGTTACATCGCAAGCTACGCTAAAATTAATTTCATTTAATCTACTATCCACATTGGAAGCATCTATCAATCTAATTTTAGACAAATTTGCACCTATAGGTTTTACTTTGTTATTATTTTCATCTAAAAATTGATAACCCAAAGCCGTTGCCATACCAATACCGCAATCGTTTGTAGCACTACCTCCAATACCTAAAATGATTTTTGAAGCACCTCTGTTTATTGCATCTATTATGAGTTCGCCAGTACCAAAGGTTGTGGCATTTTTGCAATCTAATTGCTCAGGTTTTAAAAGTTTAAATCCAGAAGCCTCAGCCATTTCAATATAGGCCGTTTTAAAAAATTTTGAGTATAAATATTTAGCCTTTACGAGTTTGAAAAATGGATTATTAACTAAAACATAAATAACATCACCTTTTAAATGGTATTGCATAACGTCAATTGTTCCATCTCCTCCGTCTGCCAAGGGTAGTCTAATAATATCTAAATCTGGCTTTATGGCACGAATTCCTTCTTCAACAGCATTACAAAACTCTAAGGCTGTTAAAGATTTTTTAAACTTATCTGGTGCTAGTACAAGTTTCATTAGTCTAAAATAACTCAAATTCATAAAGTTTAAGAGCTAAAAACTTATTTATGCTAGTATTTTAATATTTTTGCGCCATGGATATTATAAACGCTATCATATTAGGTATCATACAAGGCCTTACAGAATTTTTACCTGTATCGTCAAGTGGTCATTTAGAATTAGGAAAAGCCATTCTTGGCGATGAATCTATACCCGAAGAAAGTTTGCTTTTTACGGTTGTACTTCACTTTGCGACTGCTTTAAGTACCATTGTAGTGTTTAGAAAAGATATTTTAGAACTTATTAAAGGTGCTTTAAAATTTAAATGGAATGACGATTTACAGTTTATCTCTAAAATCGCTATTTCTATGATTCCTGCTGTTTTAGTAGGCTTGTTTTTTGAAGAACAATTAGAAGCTCTTTTTGGAGGCAACATATTACTTGTAGGCTGCATGCTAATTATAACAGCCTTATTACTTTATTTTGCCGATAAAGCAAAAGACACTAACAAAAAAGTATCCTTTAAAAATGCCTTTATTATTGGTATTTCACAAGCAATAGCTATGCTTCCAGGGATTTCTCGTTCTGGCGCTACAATTTCAACATCAGTTTTACTTGGAAACGACAAAACTAAAGCTGCACGCTTCTCGTTTTTAATGGTTGTACCGCTTATTTTTGGAAAAATAGCTAAGGATGTTTTAAGTGGTGATTTAACCTATAACAGTGGTAACTTTACAACATTATCTATTGGTTTTGTTGCAGCTTTTGTAGCAGGACTATTTGCTTGTACTTGGATGATTGCTTTAGTTAAAAAAAGTAAGTTAACTTATTTTGCTATTTATTGCCTTATTGTTGGATTGATTGCTATTGGGTTCGCTCTATTAAACAACTAATATGCTTACCAAAGACGATTATCTTTCTGGACAAGTTTTACTTATTGATAAGCCTTTAAACTGGACCTCTTTTCAAGTGGTAAATAAACTACGCTGGGAAATACGTCAAGCTTTTAACATAAAAAAAATAAAAGTGGGGCATGCAGGCACACTAGACCCTTTAGCTACTGGTTTATTAGTGATTTGCACTGGTAAAATGACTAAGCAAATCAACACCTTTCAAGGGCAAATAAAAGAGTATACTGGCACCATAACTTTAGGAAGCACAACACCTTCGTTTGATTTAGAAACTGAAATCAATAAAACATTCGCAACGGATCATATTTCTGAAGCATTAATCCATCAAACTACAAAACAATTTATTGGAGAGATTCAACAATATCCGCCTGTATTTTCAGCATTAAAAAAAGACGGGAAACGTTTATACGAATTTGCCAGAGCTGGTCAAGATGTTGAAATAAAGTCTAGAACAGTAACTATTTCAGAATTTGAAATCACTAAAATTGATAGGCTTAATATTAATTTTAGAGTGGTTTGTAGTAAAGGAACCTACATTCGCTCATTAGCTAACGATTTCGGAAAAGCACTAAATTCTGGAGCGCTTTTATCAAAGCTAAGGCGCACTAAAATAGGAGATTTTGATGTTAATAATGCCTTGTCAATAGAAAACTTCATAGAGAGCTTATCTTCGGAATAATTGTTGATGACATACTTGCTTCAAAACCAAAATAAATATGAAGCAAGCTTACCCACTTATTTTCTTTCTAATTTTCTGCCCTTATTCAATATTTTCACAAACTGAAACTGATAACATTAGCGGTATATTTTACAAAATCTCATTGGCCACCACATTAACCATCAATGAAGAATATCAAGCTTTTGATGATAGTGACGAAACATTAATCAACCCGAGTGCATTATATATAAACAACACATTTGGTTACCAATTTGATATGCGTACTTCTATTGGTTTTAACCTTGGCTACAATTGGCATTCTCAACAAGGCTTACACTTTGCTCCAGCTTATCTAAGCCTACGCCATAATTTTGTGGTAGATGATAGTAATATTTTTGCTAGAGCTGGGTACGGTACACTTCTAGGTGTTAGTAAAAATTTCCAAAAAGGAAATATGTATAAGCTAGGTTTGGGAATTCAGATGTATGGCGATGACTATAACAAATCTGTACTTTTAGGGGTGGATTTCACTAGAAAACGATTTGGTTACAGAGCTTTAGAAGGCTTATCAAGCATCTCTATTTTCCTGGAATTCATGCTTTTTTAAACTTTTTAACGTATTTTGCCGTATATATTAATACGATTTAGCATAAAAAAACCGTATTGAGCCTCAATAATCAACATAAAGCCCTACTTATTACACTTCTAATTTCTGGAACTGTAGTACTCTCTGTTTTTAACTTAAGCCTTAAAAAACAGAGTGCGTTTATATCTGAAAGTTATTATGAAATTGAACCTGAAAAAGAGCTTACTGAAGAAGAAATAAAGATTCTTGAAGCCTTGGATCAACTCAGCAAAACAAAAGCTGAAACAAATAAAGCTTTTAACGAAACAAACCCAAACAAACATTTTGCTCAAGCCTATAAAACTATTGCTCCACCTGAAGATTATGTCCCTAAATCTACGAATACTTCAGAAAGTCAAATAGCCAGAAAAACCTATGAAATCCCAGAGGATTCAAAACTAAATCAAGAAGAACTTGCTAAGTTTAGTAAAGTAAATGATGTTTTAAAAAAACAGCATTCTGAGAGTAATAACTCTAAAAGTTCTATTAGATTTTCACTTACTAACAGATCTAAAGTTTACATTCCTATACCTGTTTATTTGTGTGAGGTTGATGGTAAGATTGTTGTTAATATTACTGTGAATTCTAGCGGAAACGTTATTGATGCTTACGTAAATACGTCGTCTACGTCAAATAATGAATGCTTAATTGAACATGCTATAGATTATGCTAAACAATCTCAGTTTAGCATTGACACTTCAAAAGAAACTCAAATTGGCTCTATTACTTTCTTTTTTATCGGAAAGTGATAGGTTGCAACTGATGCAATATTTCTATGATATCATCGATGATGTTTTGCCCTTTATCATCGTTATACCAATGCTGTAAATCTTCTTTAAAATCTGGTGTTAATGTTCCGTATTTTGCCTTGAATCTATTCACATAACTAGTAGCCTTACTAGGTCTTGGTCCGTAAGTAGTTAAAACTTCATTTGTATTTGAATCTAAAATAATTAGCTTAGGTATTGCTTTATTACCATAGGTTAAAGAGGCATTCATCAATGCATCATTATCGTCTCTCAACACAACCCTAAAGCTTATATTTGAATTTAATTCTGAAATTTTATTCAAAACAGGAAGGGTATGCGCTGCATCTCCACACCAACTTTCAGTTATTACCAACCAAGTTAATTTTGTATCTAAAGCTTCAATTGCTTTTCTTGCCGCATTTGATATCTTAAGGGTTTTATCCCAACGGCTCATGCGCTTATTATTAAGTTTTGTGTAATTAACAAAAGCTTTAGCTTGGTTATGTCCAGTTGTAGAACTATTTTTTACAAGCTCATCAACCAAAGCTCTGTATGCCTTGTAAGACATACTATTCTGTAAACCGGTTTGAATTATAGTTTTCATGACAATATTTTTATACCACGCACAAAGTTAGAGGCTTATACCTTGACTTATGCTGATATTTGTCATGTTTGCCTTATTTAAAGACTAAAAAAAGTTTAAACACAAATTGCTGGTTGGAAATCGCAGAGCATCTTTACAGCGTCTTCGATAATATTTTGACCTTTATTTTTATTGTACCACAATTGTAAATCCTCTTTAAACTCAGGTGTTAATTTACCATGTTCAGCCTTGTAATTATTAACTAGCGTAGTTGCTTCGGATGGTCTTGGTCCAAAAGTATTCAAAACTTCACCAGTCTCATTATCAATCATAATTAGTTTTGCAATAGCTCTTCCGCCATTAGTTAAAAACATATCCATTAACTCTAAATTCTCATCTCTAAGCACAATTTTTAAGTCAATATTATCATTTAACTCTGCCAATTTATTTAATACAGGCATTACATGAGCTGCATCACCACACCAGCTTTCAGTTATAACTAACCAGGTTATTGGACGTTTAAATTCTGCTACTTTTTTCTGATTTTCTTCAGAGATTTTTAAAGTTTTATCCCAACGCTTCATTCTACGAGCGTTTAATTTTGTGTAATTTATTAAGGCTTCTGTTTGCTCTAAACCAGTAGTACCATCAGTATCTGCCAATTGGTTAACTAAACTTCTATAGGCATCATAATTAATGCTTTTAACTAAACTCTCTTTTATTGTTGGATCTAACATATTATATCTATTATCTGTTATTTGTCTCGCTTAATTATTAATCCTTACTATTCTATACAAAATAACAAACATTAGTACTTTTAGAAGGTAACTTTTGTTGCATTAGAATTAATCTTTTAAGCGACTCCTCATGATTAAAGTTGTTAAAAAATACTAACTTTAAATCTTATTAAAACAAATTAATTTATGTCTAAAAAGCACAGATGCGGGTGGTGTGAAGGCGATGATTTATATCAAGCTTATCATGATAATGAATGGGGCGTTCCTGTATATGATGATGATACCCTTTTTGAATTTTTAATATTAGAAACGTTCCAAGCTGGATTGAGTTGGATTACTGTTTTACGCAAACGCGAAAACTTTAGAAAAGCTTTTGATAATTTCAACTATAAAAAAATAGCCCTTTATAAGCAAAATAAGATTAACGATTTACTTAAAGACACTGGAATTATAAGAAACAAACTAAAAGTAAATGCTACAGTAACTAATGCGCAGGCCTTTATAAAAATACAAGAGGAATTTGGTAGTTTCAGTAGGTATATTTGGGGTTTTATTGATGGAAAACCTATTAAAAATACGCTTAAAGATTATCGAAATGCCCCAGCCAACACAACTCTAAGTGATACTATTAGTAAAGATTTAAAAAAACGTGGTTTTAAATTTGTAGGCTCAACGGTTGTATATGCTCACATGCAAGCTACAGGTATGGTAAACGATCATGAGGTGAATTGTTTTAGGTATGAAGAGGTATAACCTTTATAATTTAAAATGAAATAAAAAATTACATCTATACTTAAGAATTTTTCAGAAATCAATCTTTACTATTTTAACACCCCATTTTCAATCAAGTAAATTATTTGAACAATAGTATAAACTATTATACTGTTTTAGGTTTTATACTCAATACTTCTATATGGATTGATTTACCTTTTAAATTTTTCACTCCTAATGGTTTAATATCAAAATCTGATTTTAGGTTTAATAGATTAGCTAACGTATCGCTAATTAATAAATCTTCATTAAGCTCTGAGCATAAAGCCTGAATTCTTGAGGCTGTATTAAGAACATCTCCAGTAAAAAATATTTCTTTTTTTAAAGCACCTATCTCACCTGTTGTAACTTCCCCAAAATGGAGTGCTGCTTTAAAATCTGGAAAAAAACTATACTCTTTGATGTAGTAATCTTTCTTTTTAAGTAAATCAGACTTCATATTAAAAAAACATCTAACACAATTATTTTCTTTTACACCGTTTCTTAGTGTCCATGAGACTACAATTTCATCTCCAATGTATTGATATACTTCTCCATAATGTTTTAATATTGCTTCTGATAAATCAAAATAGTATGAGCGTAAAAATTCAAAATATTTAATGTGCCCCAAAACTCCTGCAATTGATGTTGAAGATTTCATGTCAGCAAACATAAAAATACGTGTTTCAGTAACTGGTTTATGATACTTTCCAGTAAAAAAATTTAATAAAACATTTTGCCCCAAATTATCGCTTATCTCAGCATACAATAAGGAAATAAAAAGTGAAAAACTGAGCTGAATTATTGCACTTAAATGTGTAATACTTAAAAAAAATGTGAAATATTTATCCCAAACTTTCCTGTCTAAAATAGAAGTATCAAGCTCAATACTTGCAGCAATTGGGTAATTTATAAGTATAACTAAAAAAAAGAATGCGAGGTAGATTATAAATTTAGAACTTATTTTAACAAGAAAACTTTTCTTTGCAAAAAATCTACTTAAAACTTTTAGCTCAATAAAGCCAACTAATAAACCAATGATTGTAATCCCTGTAAGAGCAAAAAAAAGAATATTGGGTTCTAATTTTATTGCAGATTCTGGTGTATTGGTTAGGTCGCCAATTGCCGCATATTCAATCCATAAAAACAAACACCCAAACACGAACCAAATAATCCCAAATGGGATTACTCTAACCATATTTCGCTTTGTAATTACAGAAAGTTTCAATATAAATTATAGTCTATACTATAAATGCAATTTAAACATTTTTTAAGTTGTCAAGATACTATAAAATTATACTTTATAAGTATTTTAAAAATTCATCTCTAGTAATCTCTTCAGCTCCTAAACTACATAAATGATTAGTATATACCTGACAATCAACCAGTTTATATCTTGAATTTTGAATAAACGTAACAAACCCAACCTTACTAGCATTGCTTTCTTTTGTAAACATGCTTTCGCCACAAAATACATCATTACCTAAATCTATACCATATAATCCACCAACCAGAATTTCTTTATGCCATACTTCTACAGATTTTGCATAACCTAAATTATGTAATTCTGTATAGGCTTCAATCATATAATTGGTTATCCAAGTACCACTTTGCCCGTTGCGTTTTGCTTTAGCACATTCAGTAATCACTTTAGCAAAATCTTTATTAACTGTTACTGTATAATTTTTATTTCGTAATACTTGACGCATACTTTTTGAAACCTTTAATTTCTCTGGGAACAATACAAAACGTGGGTCTGGAGACCACCATAAAAGAGGCTCATCAGTTTCAAACCAAGGAAAAATTCCCGTTTTATAAGCTAGCACTAAACGCTCAATAGATAAATCCCCTCCAATAGCCAACAGACCTTCTGGAGTAGCTCTACTAACATCAGGAAACCAAATATCTTCGTTTAGGTATTGCATACATTATAAATATAAAAAACCTCAATGTTTTAAAAAACATTGAGGTAAATTTTATGAGATTCCCGCCTTTCCGGAAATGACAAATCGTTTTAATTAAAACGGTAAATCGTCATGATTTTCTTCTTTTAAATCACCTGCAGGTTCAAAAGCGTCAGCCGGTGGTACAGGAGGTACGTTTCCTGCAGCTGGCTCAGACTGTAATGCTTCAATTCTCCAACCTTGAATAGAGTTAAAGTATTTAGTTTCACCTTGAGGATTAACCCATTCTCTACCGCGTAAGTTGATGTTGATTTTAACTTGTTGTCCTTCTTGATAATTGTTTAACAAGTCTGTTTTATCTTGTACAAACTCCACCATAATATGTTGTGGATACTGCTCTTCTGTTGTTACTACAATTTCTCTTTTTCTAAACCCATTACTTCCAAAAGTTTGAGTTTCACCAATCATTTTAATTCTTCCTTGAACTTCCATTTTTATATATAATTATTAAATATTCGTCTAATTTATAATTGTTACGATAACAATATTTTCCAAGCACTTTCTACATCTCCAAAGCTTAGATAATTTCGTGCTAATTTATGTTTCTCTCGATGCGTAGCTGTTTTAATATTGGGGTAACGCGTACCAACTTCTTCTACAAAATCGTTTACACTTCCCTGTGTCGGAAGTGCTTCAATATTTCCTAACATCCCTAAATTATTCCCTGTTAAAATCATACTATTTTTAACATGGTCTGGAAAAGCATCAACTCCAATTCCTAGTGTAGAAATTGGTTTAGGTATTTCAAAAAAACCATCTTTTGCACGACTATAATAACTTCCACCAGCTCTAGCAACCAAATCTAACTTTTTCTGGTTAATAGATTCATCTTCATCAAGAACTTCTTCATCAATATGCAATTTAACCACTTCACATATAATTAAATTTCCAGCACCACCCTCAGTTCCTAACTTTATAATTTCATTTACCTTACATTCAAACTGTACTGGAGCCTCTCCAACCCTAAAAGGCTTCACAACATCAGATTTAACCATTGTTAAACCAGCCTTTTCAAATTCATTAATCCCTTCAGGATATTCGGTACTACTCAAAGACATTTGATGAACCATATCATAAGTCACAACATTAATAACAACTTCTTTGGTTGCTTCAGCATTTTCCAAAGTGTTTTTTGTTGTATTATTTCTCACACGTCGTGCTGGAGAAAAAATCATGATTGGCGGATTAGCACTAAACACATTAAAAAAACTAAATGGTGATAAATTCGGTTTTCCATCGGCATCAACAGTGCTTGCAAAAGCTATTGGTCTTGGTGCTACAGCACTCAACAAATAACTATGTAATATACTGGTTGATAAGCTTTTTGGATCTATTGAACGCATCTACCCTTTATAAGTTTCAACAAATGTAACCAATCTGATGTTCAACTAAAAAATGATTTACTAACAACTTGAACAATAATATTAACAGATTTGCATTATATTACAAATCAAATCTTATTGTTAATGATTTTCACAAAACATAGCAATGTATTTCGTTGGATTATTATAGTAGCGTCTTTTGCTATTGTCTCTCTCATTTTATGGAAAACCTATGAGTTTTTTCAACATTTTAAAGATGAAGAACGAAATAAAATGGAAAATTGGTCTTTTGCGCAAACAGAGTTTGTTAATTCAGATACAAATACCAACTTAAATCTTACTCTAAAAATTTTAAATAGTAATACCACAACTCCTATGATTGTGATTGATAAGGATGGCAACCTTAGTAGTTCTAACAATATAGACACAACTAAAATAGGAAACCCAAAATACTTAAAAAGCCTTATTGATAAATTTAAGAGTGAAAATTCTCCAATTGATATAAAATACCAAGGAAAAACTTATTCAACCATATACTATGGCAATTCACCACTACTAAACAAATTAAAATATTATCCTTTAGCTTTAATACTCATAGTCGTACTTTTTGGCGCTGTAATTTTCTTCTTTTACAGTAGCAATAAAAACGCTACTCAAAATAAATTATGGTCTGGTATGGCTAAAGAAACTGCGCATCAAATTGGAACACCTTTATCTTCATTAATTGGTTGGACAGAACTTTTAAAAACTGAAAATGTAAACCCTGATTATATTTCTGAAATGGAAAAGGACGTTAACCGTTTAAGCACTATTGCTGAACGATTTAGTAAAATAGGCTCTTTACCAACTCTTGAAAAAACAGATATTATAAAAGAGACTATTGAATCTTATGATTATCTAAAGTCAAGGTCGTCAAAACTTATTGATTTTGATCTAAAAACCCCTAAAGGCGAAATCTCCGTAAATCTTAATAAACAACTCTACAGTTGGACTATTGAGAATTTAGTAAAAAATGCAATTGATGCTATGAAAGGAAGAGGTAAACTTACCGTTGAAATATCTCAGCTTGAAAATGATGTTAAAGTATCTATTACTGATACTGGAAAAGGCATTTCAAAAAAAAATTATAATAAAATTTTCGAACCTGGTTTTACAACAAAAAAGCGTGGTTGGGGCTTAGGTTTGTCATTAACCAAGCGTATTATAGAAGATTTCCATAATGGAAAGATAAAAGTATTGCAATCTGAAAAAGGAAAAGGAAGCACCATACAAGTAAGTTTAAAACGTGCAAATTAAACTCTTAAACTTATGTCTGAAAAACTAATTGATATTAAAGAAGTAGCGTTAAAAAACAACTGCCCTGAATGCTATGATAATAGGGAGTTGCGCTTAACTTTTAAACAAAAAATAAAAGACACTAAGTTTTATAAGTCTATTACTTCAGAAATTAATCATGAAATCACTTGCCTAAAATGTAATTCTGTAATTTATCCAGTGCAATGGACAGATGATATTGATCGTGTTTTTGAATATCAAAAGAAGGCATTCACTCCAAAAAAAGCATCTACATATCTCAAAAAAGCATCATGGATTACTATTATATCAGCTTTTGTTTTGCTAACCTTGATACTAACTTTAATTTACTTGGTAGAATTATAGTTGCGCCTTAATACCTTCTGCTAATTCTTGAAATTCTTCAGTAGTTAATTTGGTTTTTTTTATAAAACGCGCATCGTCCATTGAGTGCAAAGGAATTAAATGTACATGCGCATGAGGCACCTCTAAACCAATAACACTTATCCCAATACGCTCACATGGTACCGCTTTTTTTAAAGCTACTGCAACAGTTCTAGAAAACTGCATTAATCCATTATAAGTGGCTTCATCCAAATCAAAAATCTTATCAACCTCCTTTTTTGGAATACAAAGTGTATGCCCTTTGGTATTGGGGTTAACATCAAGAAAAGCTAAAAACGCTTCATTCTCAGCTATTTTGTAGCATGGTAATTCTCCGTTAACTATTTTGGTGAAAATGGAAGCCATATCTATCTTGAAATTTCTATAACATCAAATTTCATCACGCCATTTGGCACTTGTATTTCAGCAACTTCTCCAACAGACTTTCCTAATAAGCCTTTTCCAATTGGTGAGTTAACCGAAATTTTTCCTGATGCTAAATCTGCTTCACCATCAGCAACCAATGTATAGGTCATTTCCATACCATTGGTTTGATTTTTTATTTTCACTTTAGACAGCACTAAAGCTTTGGATGTATCCAATTGAGATTCGTCTATAATTCGAGCCCCAGCTAAGGCTTTCTCTAATTTAGAAATGCGCATCTCAAGCATGCCTTGTGCTTCCTTAGCTGCGTCATATTCAGCATTTTCACTTAAATCACCTTTATCTCTAGCTTCTGCTATTGCTTTTGAAGCTTTTACACGCTCTACGTCTTTAAGCTGTTGTAATTCGTCTCTTAACTTTTTTAATCCTTCAGGTGTATAGTATGACACTTTACTCATAACTTCATCATTTAGTTAATTAAAAGATGCTGATAACTTCAAAACAAACTTCTTAAAGTATTCAGCAAATAAAAAAATCCCGTTTGCACGAGATTGTACAACAAAAATACAAAATTTTAGTTACATATATAGTCAAATTTTTAAGCTGATTTACTTTTTATCGTAAATTGCGTTTCAATTTTTTTGCTTATGAAATCGTTATTTAGTCTCCTATTATTTTTGCTTCTAATGTCTTGTAGTGGCAATTCTAATGATGACAGAAACTGTAGATTTTTACTTGATATTGGGGTGAATAGACAAATAGATCTTAATTTATTTCCATTTACTGAACTTCTATTTCCTGGAAACTCTGTATATGTCCCAAATGAAGGTAACGGTGGTATTATAATAGCTACAACAACCGGTAAAGAGTTTTATGCTTGGGACGCTGCCGATCCAAATCGGGAGCAAAGTAGTTGCTCGATTTTAGTTCCTGATGGCCTATTTGCAACTTCTAGTTGTGAAGATGCCAATCAATATGAATTAGTTAACGGAACAGCAGTAGGAGATAACGATTTAAGGTGTGCCTTAAAAAATTATCGTGTTCAACAAACTGGAAATATTCTTTTGATTTTTAATTAAAAAAAGCGCAGTTAGTCATAAAACCAACTGCACTTTTTAATCCCTAAAAATATTTTAAAACTTGAGTGTAGCTCCTACTAAAAAGTTAGTAGTGGCTTGTGGATAATATCCAGCAAAATAGCCTGTAGTAGTTCCCGTAGGGCTTGTATTATCATCAAAATCAAACGACCCAAAGTAACCGTTAGACACATATTTCTTATTAAAAATATTGTTTACCAATCCAGATAACACAATAGACTTAAACAGTTTATTTGGCTTAATTTCGTAATTAATATTGAAATCGTTAACAAAATAACTTTCTAATAAAGATTCTTCATTATCAGTGTTACCCATATATTGCTCACCCACATATTTACTTAATAATGATAGTTGCAATCGTTCCGCAGGGAAAAAATTAAGTGCATTACCGATTACTAAATCTGGAGAAAATGAAATATTAGTATCTCCTAAGTTAACAACCTCACCATTTATTGAAGATGAAAAGTCTTTATTTTTATTACTACTTAAAGCAATATTTGTTGATGTACTAAAGTATTTACTAAATTGAATGTTAGCATCAACTTCTAAACCTAGTCTATAACTTTTACCACTTGTAGCTCTTAATGGACTTCCCACATCATCTAACTCGCCTGTTAACACCAATTGATTTTGATAAAACATATAATAGATATTGGTATTAATACTGGCCTTTTCACTATTGTAACGCCATCCTAACTCAATATCATTTAAAGTTTCATTTTCAGTTACACCGCCTTCAAAATCATCACGATTAGGTTCCCTATTAGCTCTTGCATAAGATGCATAAAAACTATTAAAATCGCAATGCTTGTATGTTAAACCGACTTTTGGGTTGAAAAAACTAAAATCAGCATCCGTTACAAACTCATCTCTATCCGAGTTCAACCCATTCGTCTTATAACTCACAAAACGACCTTGTAAATCAATAAAACCTGTGATTTTTTCTGCTAATTTGAAAGTGGCTTTTGAAAATACACTAAAATCATTTTTTGTAGCATCTCCATCGTAGTAACGGTCTCTGATTTCAGTATTAGCAGTCAAGTCACTTCCCCAAATAACCTCTCCAAAATGGTCTCCCGTATAAGAACTCCATGAAATTCCAGAAATAATTTCCAACGCATTTTCTTTATAAGTTACATTTGCATTTAAGACATAAAAATCATTATCTAACCACCTACGAACAATAACATCCGAATTATATTCAATCAAATTATTAAAATCCTCTGCTGATTCTTCTGGCTTGTATTGCTCAAAATACCCTTTACCTTTTGTGTAGTTTAATCCTAAGTTGGTAGACCAATTATTATCAAAACGCTCGTTCCAATGTAATTGATAGTGGTCTTGCCAATAATTATCGGTTTCATTTTCATAAGTGTACGGGTTTTGACGACGATCCTCTTTTAGTTGTTCTGCCGTTAAACCAAACCAAGATTGATAGGTTTGTTCTGTATTACCAAAAGTTAAAGCTTTAATTAAGGTGTTATCATCTTTATAAACACCTTGTATGAAATACGACTTTAAATCTGTAAACGCTCTATCTACATAGCCATCAGAATAAATATTAGAGAAACGACCAGAGATTTCGAAATGATCATTTAATAATCCTGTACTAACTTTTACAGTATGTTTACGAGTGTTAAAACTACCAAAACTATTAGCAATTTCTGCTGAAGCTTCCTTAGAAAATGCATCTGTTAATAAATTGATACTAGCACCAAAAGCACCTGAACCATTTGTAGATGTACCAACACCACGCTGTAATTGTAAACTTTCAGTTGACGAGGCAAAATCCCCCAAATTCACCCAAAATGTACCTTGACTTTCTGGATCGTTATAAGGTATACCGTTTATGGTAACATTTACTCGTGTTGCATCTGTACCACGAACTCTAATACCAGTGTAACCTACACCTGCACCAGCATCACTAGTAGTTACAACAGAAGGTAAGAAGTTTAACAAAACAGGAATATCCTGTCCTAAATTACGTTTTGCAAGTTCCTCTTTTGAAACGTTTGAATGCGTAATTGGAGAATCTGCATCCACTCTAACTGCATTTACTAAAACTTCATCTAGTTTTTCAGTTTTAGTTGAATCTTGTACTTTTTGATTTTGCTGTGCATTAATTCCAATTGTAACAAGCAGAATTAAAGCAGCTACAAACTTTTTTTGATGAGATTCCTGCCTTCGCAGGAATGACAAATTTTTGAATAAATTTTTCATGTCGATTATGAATTTATAATCGAATAAAAAGAGGTAATTATTCTTTGTTATTAATAATTAAGTTTTGAACGTTAGAAATATTTAGTTAAAATTTAGCTTAGTTATTAGTATCAAATAAGATGAACTAATCGCAATCACTAAAAATGTCTACTAGACATTTTCTAAACGTTCGCTTTCCTAAACAGCATTACCTGTTCTAGGTTCAATGGGTATGATCTCAGCCGATAATAGGCACCCCTTTTTTGAGAACGGTGCAAATGTAATAACGAATTTTGGATTATAAATTAAAAATAACCTTTTTTTTAATCCAAATTAGGCTTTTTTCTATTAGCCTTCTTTTCAGACAGTTTGCGTTTACTATTTAGTCGTTTTTTAACTACTGCTTTTGGAACTTTAGTTGGTTTACGCTTTTTGGGAACTTTCAAAGCTTCTTTAATCAAACCCAAAAACCTCTTAATAACTAGGTCTTTATTTTTGTGCTGACTTCTACTTTCATCACACTGTAAAATCAATACTCCTTCTTTTGTTAATCGATTTTGAAGTTTATCTAAAAGACGTTCCTTTTGTTCAACATTAAGTATAAGCGACTCTGATATATTAAATGACAATTCTACTTTTGAAGAGACCTTATTAACATGCTGCCCTCCACTTCCGGAGCTTCTAACAGCTTTAAAAGTTAACTCTTGTAATATGGCTTCTTCATCAAACATTAAGATACTTGATGCACAGGTTTCAATAAGTCGTTTACTGTTTTTACAGGATTAAAAGTTTCCAAGGGTACTTCTACAAAAATAGAATTCCAGTATGCCATACTACCGTTCCACAATCCAGGAAGCTCAAGAGCTTGAATATCTACTCCATTTTGTGTTTTAGTGGTTATAAAAGCGGCTTCTGGGTCAACAAACTTTGTTAAATCAAATTTTTCTCCTTTATAATTTTTTACGCCACAAACTAAATCTGTAGGATTAAAATGTGTGGCCTTATATACTATACCTTGCTGATTCTTTTTACCAAAATTAATTTGAGCAAATTCAACTATTTGTAATGATATTTTACCCTCATCATCTTTTACCCAAAATGGACCTCCACCAGGTTCTCCTTGGTTTTTTACCATACCACAAACTCGAATAGGTCTATCAAATTTTTCTTTTAAATAACTTATTTTTTCCTCAGAGCAAAAGGCTTCAAAATCTGCCACAACTGGCACATTTAATCTATAACGTAAAAACAAAGCCATCACTTTAAAATCAGCATCATCTAAATAACCTTCATCGAGCTTTTTCAAATAAGTAAAAACTTTCTCTTGAGCTTCTAAAAGAACACCAGCCAATAATTTCTTATAGTTTGAAACTTCAATATTTTTATTTGCAACAACTATATTGTCTATATTTTTAATAAAAATTAAGTCGTTATCTAAATCGTTTAAATTCTCTAGTAGCGCACCATGGCCAGCTGGTCTGAATAAAATTGAACCATCTTCATTTCTAAACACCTTATCATCAAGAGTTAAAGCAACTGTTTCGGTTGCTTCTTTTTGAAAAGAATAAGACACATTGAATTTTGTATTTGTTTGGTCTTCTATCGGCTCTACAACAGCACTAAACTCTTTTTTAAAATAGAGATGATGTTTTTCTGAAACTGTGAAATGTAGATTTGATTTACCATTGGAAGATGCATACAAGGTAGATTCAAATAAATGCTCTTCAAAGGCTGTTTTTACTTGCGCTCCGTACTTATGAAAAGGCAATAAACCTTTTGGTAAAAAGCTATAGTTTAGCCCATCAGCATCTAGCATGGTTTTTACAAATAACATTTGCTTTTCTTCGTTAGTTAAAGCATCATAATTTGGTGTTCCTTGACGAATCACTGATTGCACTTCATTATAAAATGGAAACTGTTCTAATTTTTCAAAAAAGGTTTCAATTAGAGCTTCATTTTTTCGCTCTGCATATTTTTTAACATTCTCTTTTGAGGGATTAAAATGTTGTAAAAACTGAAACAAAAACTTAAACATACGTGTTGCTGCTCCTGAAGCAGGAACAAACTTCACGATTGATAAATTATCCTTTTTATTGTCATAAAGATTTATCAACTCTTGAGTTTCACCTTTATCATAGCTTTCTATACCTTTTCCTATGGTAGCAGCTGCCACAAGATCAGAAAATGACATGCCGTTTTTTAATCTGGACACTTGTGCGTTAACCTGATCTGGAGTTATTCCTTTACTTTTTATTTGCTTAATATCTTTCTCTGTAAACATCTTATTCTTTGGGGTTTAATAATTTGTCAATATGTTTTACTGCTGTTTCTAAACGCGTTTTCTTATCACCTTTTAAAAGCACAAAAGGTTTTTTATATTTTAATAATGCTTCTTGGAAAGCATCAAACATTTCTTTTCTATGCTCAGGTTTATCTCTTAAATCATCTGCTTCCCAAGGCGTATCAATATAGGTTAAAAAATACAAATCGTAAGAATTCTCTAAAGCATGCTTCTCTAGTGTTGGGTCGCAACTTCCTAAGTAATAAGCTTCAGAATAAACCTTGGTTTCTAACAAATCCGTATCACAAATCAGCACTGAATCGGTTTTTTGAGCCAATTCATTTTCCAATTTCATTTGTCCTTCTGCTATAGGTAATAAATCTTCTGGCTCACAGGTTTTTCGCTCATTATTCCATTTGTTTTGAAGATATTCACGAGCATATTCTGGTACCCAAACAGAGTTATAATACCTAGCCAATTGTCTTGACAAAGTAGTTTTTCCTGTAGATTCGGGACCAAACAAAACCACTTTTATGCAGTTTGCAGGTTGTTGTTTATATTTTTCTTCCATGCTATGTAGCCAAAAATGGCAATAAAAGTGAATCCTAAATATTGTAAACTCGTAAACGTAAAACCTTTATAAAAGTATAACGGCACGGAAATAATGTCTCCAATAATCCAAAAAATCCAATTTTCGAGTTTACGTCTTGCCATAAGCCACATACCAACAAAAAATATTGCTGTAGTTATGGTATCTATATAGGCTACCCAACTCGTCCATTTATCAAAACTTTGGTAAACTAAATAAACAAATAAGAGTGTTGCTAAAAATATAGCTATACTTATCTTTTTTTCGTTGAATGTTGTTTTGGATATTGGGGTAACATGCTCATCATCAATTTTCTTCGTCCAAATGTACCAACCATAAACACTCATCACAAAGTAGTATGCGTTTATCATCATATCTCCCAACAACTCCCACTTAAGCAGTAAATACACAAAAATAACGGTACTTATCATACCCGTTGGAAACACAAAAACATTGTTCTGCTTAGAGAACCAAACCGATAAAAATCCAAAAAAAACAGCAACTATTTCTAAAACAATATCAATCGTTTCATATTCTGAATATTGCCCAAAGAAAAACTCAAAAATGAGGTTCATAATCGTATCTGTCTGATTTTACAATTTTCATGTAGAGTAAACCGCGTTCAATAAGCTCGAAAGCTTCTTTTATTTCAGATGTTAATACTTGCATAACCTCATCATAATCACCATAAACTTGTGTGCTTAATGGGTTTTCAAGCACTTTTAATTTAGATGCTCTTAACTTTTTAATGAAATGAATAATAGCTGGTTCAAAATCATCTTGCAATGGTGTTAGTGTTAATTCTACTGATATTTTCATTAATTTATCTTTTTATCATTTCCACGAAGGTGGGAAGCTTTTTTATTTTATACGAGATACTGAAATAAGTTCAGTATGATAATTTACTTTAGTAATTCATCAAAAAACGATTCATCTTCTTCAAAGGCGGTACCTATAACTACAATATCTGCTCCTGCTTCAAAAGCATTTTCAATCTGCAATTTAGTCCTTAAACCACCTCCTATAATTAACGGAATCTGTAACTCATTTTTTACAGCTTTAATAATTTCTTTAGTTAAACCGTATTTTGCACCGCTTCCTGCTTCCAAATATATTAGCTTCATACCTAAAAGCTGTCCTGCTTTGGCAGTATCTAATATGTGTTGGACATTATTTCTTGATATAGGTTTTGTTTCAGTAACTTGTTCTACTGCTGAAATTTTACCACTTTCAATTAAAATATATCCTGTTGGGATTACCTCTAAAGACGAATCCTTTAACTTGGAAACTGCTCTTACATGCTTACCAATTAAATACTCAGGATTTCTACCAGAAAGCAAAGACAAAAATAACAATCCATCTGCCTTATTCGTAATTTGAGTAACATCTCCAGGAAATAAAATTACTGGTAACTTAGTATGCTTTTTAATCTCAGAAACCAAATCTTCTGTTAAACCTTCATTCACAGAGCTCCCGCCAACAAATATATGTGTTGCGATAGATTTGTTTACTTTATTAATAAAATACAATGCTTTATCAACAGAAAACTTATCGGGGTCAATTAAAATGGCAAGTAATTTTTCGCCTTTACTGATACTATCTTGTATGTTATTATAAATAGCATCCATTAGGCTATGGCATAAGCACATGTAAATCCTTCAAACTCTAAAAAATGAATACTATAACGGTATTTTTTACCTTCATAATCAATCCATGCAATAGTATCATTATCAATAATTGAAAATGGAATTACTAAACAGTGCTGTTTAAAACTCAATCCTGGTGTAGCAAAAAGTTTATATAATGATTCTTTTACACACCAAATAGTTGTTAGTTTTTTAACATAGTCAGAATCCCCTACCTCTAAGTAATCAAACTCATAATCAATAAACTTATGTGCTATCACAGAAATTTTTTCACGCTGCTTTTCTATATCTATACCAACTACTAAATCACTAACAATAACTGCCGAAAAATTAAATGAATGCGTAATAGAAATTTGCTTGCCATCTTTTAAATGGGGTTTACCGTTTTCATCATAAAACAAATCAGAATCAGTATACCCAAACTCGTGCAATAAATGACGAACACTTAAAAAACCACGCTGATGTAATTCACTTTTCATGCCCAAAACCCGATTTAAAGCAATAGGTTTTAAATTAACCTTTGCCATTAAATCCTCGTAAGATTCTGTAATCTTCCAAATTTTAACAGTAGTTTGTGAATTTGGTGTAATGGTTTTATAAAGTGGCATTTAATATTCTGAATGTTATTGATTATCTTTGCACCGCCTAATACGGATTACATCAATTTGGTTAGCGAATTTAACTATTTTAAGTACTAATCCCAATCAAGTTAGGTTTAAAAAACAAAAGAAAAATTACTATGAGTACAAAAACAATTCCTTACGTAGCTTACAAAGTAAAAGATATCTCTTTAGCAGACTGGGGACGAAAAGAAATTGAATTAGCCGAAGCAGAAATGCCAGGATTAATGAGTCTTCGTGAAGAATATAAAAACGAGCAACCATTAAAAGGTGCCCGTATAGCTGGATGTTTACACATGACTATTCAGACTGCAGTACTAATTGAAACCTTACAAGCTTTAGGCGCAGAAGTTACTTGGAGTTCTTGTAATATCTTCTCAACGCAAGATCAAGCTGCTGCTGCTATTGCTGCTGCTGGAACTGCAGTGTACGCATGGAAAGACATGACAGAAGAAGAATTTGATTGGTGTATCGAGCAAACACTTTTCTTTGGAGAAGACAGAAAACCATTAAATATGATTTTGGATGATGGTGGTGATTTAACCAATATGGTTTTAGATCAGTACCCAGAGTTAGCTGCTGGAATTAATGGACTATCTGAAGAAACTACAACAGGTGTTCATAGATTATACGAGCGTGTTAAAAACGGAACTTTACCAATGCCAGCCATTAACGTAAACGATTCTGTTACAAAATCTAAATTCGATAATAAATACGGGTGTAAAGAAAGTGCAGTGGACGCTATTCGTCGTGCAACCGACATTATGTTAGCTGGAAAACGTGTAACCGTTTGTGGTTATGGTGATGTTGGTAAAGGTACAGCAGCCTCTTTTAAAGGTGCTGGGAGTATTGTAACTGTTACCGAAATTGACCCAATTTGTGCGCTTCAAGCTGCTATGGATGGTTTTGAAGTTAAAAAATTAGAAACTGTTGTCAGCAACTCTGATATTGTAATTACAACTACCGGAAACAAAGACATTGTTCGTGCAGAGCATTTCCAAGCAATGAAAGATAAAACCATCGTTTGTAACATTGGGCATTTTGATAACGAAATCCAAATGGCTTGGTTAAACGATAACTACGGAAACACCAAAAACACCATTAAACCTCAGGTTGATAAATATACCGTAGATGGAAAAGATATCATTATACTTGCCGAAGGACGTTTGGTTAATTTGGGTTGTGCTACAGGCCACCCAAGTTTTGTAATGAGTAACTCGTTTACCAACCAAACTTTAGCACAAATTGAACTTTGGAACAATGCTAATGCTTACAAAAACGATGTATATATGCTACCTAAACATCTTGATGAAAAAGTAGCAAAACTACACCTAGAAAAAATTGGTGTTGAGCTTACAGAGCTTAAACAAGACCAAGCAGAATATATTGGTGTAACGGTTGAAGGCCCTTATAAGCCAGAGCATTACCGTTACTAAAAAACGTCATTGCGAGGAGTTTGCGACGTGGCAATCTCTTTAATTGAATATAAAATACAAATCCCAAGCAGAAATGTTTGGGATTTTTTTATTTGGGCGTTACCACAAGGGTCGGGCTTTCGGGAGTCGCTCCCCGATCCCGATAGCTATCGGGATCGGGGAGCTTCAACAAATCCCTCAATCCCTAACGCAATATTCCAAAAATAATTTTTGATTCAATAAAGAAACCTAACTAATTAAAATCTTTTCTTATTATAGTTATAGATGTTTCCTCTCCTTTATCAAGATTGGTTAAAGTTTGTACATTATTTTTAGAATCTATTATTTCTAAAAAAACTGTATTAGGAGATATAGCCCCAATGTTTAAGGCTTTTAAAGTGATTTTTGTTTTCAACTTATCTAATGGAACTTCTATAATTTTTTTTGTTTGGGTAACTGTAAAATCGTTTAAAACGGAAATATTATTAATCAGTAAATTTATTTTATCACCATCTTCTTTTCCTGCATCATGAAGAACAAATTTTATATGTTGATCTACACTAAAAAAACTGAGTTCTTCGTCTTTACCAACAAAATTAAGTTTTAAAGAGTCTAATGATTTTACTAAATTAACTTTCTGTTTTGTTTCCTTTTTAATAAGCTTACTTTTAGCTATTTTCTTGTCTAATCGCTCAGCTTTTTTAGTTATTTTATTAAAATTAGTTAATCGGATTTCTCCGCTTATACATTCTTCATCATCATCATATAATCCCTTAAAAACACCTTCAATTCTAGCATTATCACCAGTTTTTTTTATTTTACCGCTAAAGTTAACAAAACAAAAATCATCTGTTGTAATTGGTGATTTTGTATATACAATCCCTTTCTCTTTAAAAGTAATTACTTTATCTTTTTTACTCAAATACCCTCTTATAGTAGATTTCGTTTCATGCGCACCACCAATATCAGTTACAGAGTATCCTAAAATATTATCAGCTTTTACAGTAAAGTTAATTTTATAAGATATCAAAGATGTATCATTTAGCTTTATAAACCCCAAATATTCTGATGTTTCTTGTGAAAACAAAAAGCAATTAAATAACAAATAAATTGTAAGTATGAAACACCTCACTTTATTAACACATTTTATTTATATTGCAAACATAACTTAAATAACATTATCTTAAATTATGAAAATTAAAATTATTCTTTTTTTATTAATAGCTATATTTTCTACTTCAAGTAGCTATGCATCTTTTCCTGTTGTGAAAGCATCTACTTCAAACAGTGTAAACGCAGAATCAGTTCAATCAAATGATTCAGACTTACTAGTATCTCCTGCTATTGTGGCTTCAGAAAAAAGTCAAGGAATTGCTATTGTTTTATTATTAGTATTAGGGTTTCTTGCTGGACACAGATGGTATTTAGGAACTCCTTGGATTTGGAATTTATTTTTCATTATGACTTTAGGAGGCTTAGGTATATGGGCGTTAATTGATTTAATTAGGATAATAACTAAAGATCTTACTCCAGCAAGAGGCCGTTATAAAAGAAGCTTCTTTTAAAACTAAATTAGACATGAGACATCTTATACAAGCGCTAATGCTGTTTTTTTCAGTTTTTATAAGCGCTCAAGTTACGGTAGGGAAAAGTATCATTGGTACTTTTGAAGATTTTAAAAAAGGCGAGTATGAACTCATCAAAAAGAAAACAACCGTTTTCGTTGTAGACGATTTAAATCTTGACGCTTTTAATAAAATGATTAAGGATGTTTGGACTTACAACGAATATATAGTAATAGCTCGAGAGGATTATAACGAAAGCTCTTACGAGTCTGAAAAATATGCTCCTTTCATAATTGAAGGGTTTATCAGAACAACAACTAATACCCAAACTGGTAGAACCCGCGAATCTGTTTTTGTTTACCATCGTTATTTCTATTATACTTTTAAAGAAAAAAGAAATAAAATAAAAACCAAAACACATACCATTGCAGGTATATTTTATGCTGGCGATGTAGAAACTACATTTCAAACTATAAGATCACAATCATTTGGCAATATGTATGATGGCTACAACAACTATAGCCTTGGATATTTAAAAAATTATTTTCAAAAAATAAATCATGAATTTTCAACTAAAGGTTACTCATTTGCATTTGCTCAAGATTATGACAAAAAGAAAATGAAGCCGCTTAAAAAAAGTACGCTTTATATTCCAGAATTTATTCAAAACAAATATAACGCATGGATTGGATCTTCTAATTTTGGCGAAGAAGAACGAGAAAAACCAAACGATTTATTAAAGGACTACGATCATCCATACGAATGGATTTCAAAAGAAGATTTGAATGATAAAATCTTAAATGCTACCGAAAATTTTTATTATTTAATGTATGTTAGATTGAATTCTGAAAAAATTCTTGCAGTTATGAATGGCTTCACAGGCGAAATGATTTATCAAGACCATCAAACCATGTCATTTAACATTAAAAGAAAAGATTTAAGGCGTATAAGCGCTAAAGTGAAATAAATTTTAATAAACTAAATTCCAAATTCCAAGCAGCAATGTTTGGGATTTTTTTATTTGGGCGTTACCATAAGGGGTAAGGCTTTACTCATTGATTTATAATTCAAATTAATGAATTCGTGAATATAAATATTTCACTGCTCAATCCCTCTCCCGACAGCTATCGGTATTAGGGATTTTAAACATACCGTTCAATCCCTAACCTTTAGATTAGCATCACCACTCACTATACTAAACAAAATATTTAGTTCGGATTCAATTAGCTTAAGCAAACACACTTAATTCTTTTTAGGATGCACTAATTTCATTTCATCAATTAAGTTATTTGCACCCGCATATTTATCGATAATAAACAATACATAACGAAGGTCTACCATAATATTTCTACAAATCTCAGGATCATAATAAATATCACTCATTGTGCCTTCCCAAACGCGATCAAAATTCAATCCAATTAAATTCCCTTCTGCATCTATTGCAGGACTTCCTGAATTACCACCGGTAGTATGATTAGTTCCTAAAAAACAAATTGGAAGTTTACCGTTTTCATCAGCATATTGCCCATAATCTTTAGCCTCATATAACTCTAGAAGTTTTTCAGGCACATCAAACTCGTAATCCCCTGGAACGTATTTTTCAATAACTCCATCTAAATACGTAACTGGATTATAGTACACTGCATCTCTTGGGGAATATCCATTTACTTTACCATAAGTAACCCTAAGTGTACTATTGGCATCTGGAAAATAGCGTTCTTTTGGCATAACTTCCATTAAGGCTTTCATGTAGATATTCTGTGTTTCGTTAATTTTTGTATTCAAACTCTGGAATTTAGGCTCTAACTCATTAAAAAACTCCATAACCATGGGTTTAGCATATGTATATGCTGCATCGTTATTCAACTTTTTAATAACAGAAGCTTTATCACCTTCTAAAAGCGCTAAGGCATTATCTAAATTTACAAAAGCTGTTTTATCATAAATAGAAACATCTACATTATCCGTGTATAATGGCATTACAGCTTCATAAACCCCTCTATCAACCTTAACATTATAATTTTTATGGATACCCTTTAAACGATTAACAACTGATCTTCTAGCCTTTTCAAAAGCATCATCGCTTCTGTTAGCAGCATTTTCCATTTGTGTTAAACGTAACATCATGTGCATAAGCTCATTAGTTGACAAAAACACTTCAATAAATTTGTAGCGATTAACATGCACCTTTTCAAACTCACCATAAAGCGCTTTGAAGTTTTCTAAAATATTACCATATTCATCCTCTTTCCCTTGAGATTTTAAAGCCTTTGTAAATTCATTTTCAAATTCACGCTTTACATCTATAGCACCACTTTTATTAATACCTAGGTTTTCCCCAATCCATTTTTTCCACGAATTTGCTATTCGTGCTTGCTTAGAAGCGTATTGAATACGAATTTGGTCGTCTGCCTTCATGTTAGCATCAATAACCTTTAATGCAGCCTCTCGAATTGCAATTTTTTCTGGATTAACTTTTTGAGTTATCTGCTCAACAGCCACAGCTGGTAAATACTCATTTGTTCGACCTGGAAAACCAAACACCATGGTAAAATCATTTTCTTCAACTCCATCTAAAGATACTGGAAGGTAATGTTTCGGAATATAAGGTACATTATCTTTACTGTATTCCGCTGGCTTGTTATTTTTATCGGCATAAATTCTGAATAAAGAAAAATCTCCTGTATGCCTTGGCCACACCCAGTTATCAGTATCACTACCAAATTTACCGATACTTGAAGGCGGTGCTCCAACCAAACGAACATCATTAAAACGTTCTGTTACAAACAAGTAATACTGATTACCATTATAAAATGGCCTTATCTTAATGCCTTCCCAAGTTTCTTTCTTTACATTCTTTTCAACCTTATTTCTATTGATATCAATTTTAGATTGTCTTTGCCTTGAGTCCAAATCATCTGTAACCCCTTCAAGCATAGCCTCAGTTACATCTTCAATTCTAACTATAAACTCAACATACAAACCCTTATTTGGGAGTTCTTCTTCAAGAGACATCGCCCAAAAGCCATTCTTTAAATAATCATTTTCTAATGATGAATGAGATTGAATTTGACCAAAACCACAATGATGATTAGTAAGTAACAACCCCTTGGGAGAAATTACCTCACTGGTACAACCGCCATTAAAATGGCCTATAGCATCCTTAATACTTGAATTATTAATGTCGTAAATATCTTTAGCAGTTAATTTACTGCCTAGACTTTGCATTTCGGTTTCATTCATTCCTTCTAAAAGTGAAGGAATCCACATCCCGCCTTGTTGGGCTGATACTTGAAATACAATAAATAGAAGTATTACTCTTAAAAGTCTCATATTGCTAGGTTTTAGTAGTAGTAAATATAAAAATATCCTTTACGAACTTTGTATAAAGTATGTTAAAAAATAGCTTAGAAACTAAGGTTGATATAAAGCAGAATAGGTTTGCTAAAACGTAATTTTTTAAGTTTTAGTAAAAAATTATAAGTATACGTTCTTAATCATCAATCAAATCCTCTTCAAAATACCACCACAAACTAGAATCAATGGATGTTTTCATTTTATTAATATCTACATCATCTTTTAAAAAAACAGTAATACTTTCACAAGCTCTATTTCTAGCTATACCGTCACAAATCTCGATATCTTCTATTTCTTTAAAATGCTCTAAATGCTTTTTAATTCGTGCATCTAAGGACTCGTCACTTAAAAAAATCTTAATGGTAGGTTGCGTTGGGGAGTTTCTAATTTCAGATCTAAATGGCAGCATAATCATTCATTTTTAAGTAAAACAATACATCAATTGCGTTACGCAATAGCTTAAAGTTAAGAATTAAATCAATATCTTTTAGAATAATTTTAAAAAATGGAACAAAGGCGTATCGAAATTCTGAACACCCTATTATCTGAAATAGAAGGGCATATTCCTAATAAAGACTTAAAAAATAAAGCTGTTTCTAGTTCTGATATTGGTTGGCAATTAGACCATAGTTTAAAAGTTTTTAACGCTGTTAGCGCGTGGACAGAAAACTCTAAACCAGAAGATTACAAAAGAAGCTTTAACTTTTGGAGACTTATTTTATTTCCGTTGTGTTATATACCAAGAGGAAAAGCAAAAGCTCCAAAAATAGTACGACCTCCAGAAATAATTAAACAAGAAGATTTAGCAAATCAATTACAAACTGCAAGAACACACATTATAAAGCTAAAAACACTTCCGAAAAAAGCCTACTTTAAACATTTTATTTTTGGCATGCTATCTAAAAAACAAACCCTTCGCTTTTTAGAAATGCATACTAAGCATCATTTAAAAATTATAAACGATATTTTGAAACAATAAAAAACCCTTTCTGTTTCCAGAAAGGGTTTTAATGCGTTTAAGAAATGTGTTTCTTAAGCCTGAAAAGGCTCAATAGAAACAAAAGACTTATTGTCTTTTTTCTTAGTAAACTTTACAATACCGTCAACTTGTGCATGTAAAGTATGGTCTTTTCCTTGGTATACATTTTCACCTGGGTGATGTGTATTACCACGTTGTCTTACGATAATGTTTCCAGCAATAGCAGCTTGTCCACCAAAAATCTTAACACCTAAGCGTTTCGATTCTGATTCTCTACCATTCTTAGAACTACCTACTCCTTTTTTATGAGCCATTGTCTTAAGTTTTTATATTGTTAAACTAAGTGGTTAGCAATTAAGCTTTACCACCATCTAATTCGTCTTGCCATTTTTTAAGCTCATCCCATTTACCATCAGCAGCTAATTTAGCTTGTGCTGGCCATGTATCTGTAACGTGGTTTCCACGAACACCTGCGATGATTTCTGATATTGCAGCTGGTTTAGCTTTTGCTAAATCTGCAAAAGTTGTAATTCCTGCCTCTACTAAAGTTGATGCAATTTTTGGACCAATACCTTCGATTTTCTTTAAATCGTCAGCTTTTCCTGTTGCTTTTTTTGCAGCTGGTTTTGCTTTTGGTGCAGCAGCTTTCGCCTCTACTTTTGGTTCTGCTTTTTTAGTTTCCTTTTTAGGAGCTGCTTTTTTAGCTCCAGATGCTGCGATACTTTCTATCACAATCTCTGTTAAAGACTGACGATGACCATTTTTAACACGGTAACCTTTACGTCTTTTCTTTTTGAAAACTATAACTTTATCACCTTTAAGGTGCTTTAAGACTTTTGCACTTACTTGTGCTCCGTCTATAGCTGGGGCGCCTACAGTTACTTTGTCACCATCACCTAAAAGAAGTACATTATCGAAAGATACTTTCTTACCTTCTTCAGTTTGTAAACGGTTAACAAAAACTTTTTGGTCTTTTTCAACTTTAAATTGATGCCCTGCTATCTCTACAATTGCGTACATAGCGTAACGTTTTTATTAATTAATTTGTTCAAAAAATGAGTGCAAATATACTGCTAATTAATTAATCTACAAACGTTATTATTATTTTTACACTATATTTCTAGACTTTTTAAAAAGTTGCATTACCGTTAAAGCAGAAACTACAGTTGTTGCTAGCCCCATTACAGCAACCACAAAGGTTACCATACCAATATCAGCATTAAAACCTCCTTTTATTTTTTGAAGTAATTCTGGCAAAAAAGCGCTATTAATCTCTGTTGCATAAAACAAAAAGAAAACGGTAAATAAAATGGTTGCAACAAAACCTGTTATAATACCTGTTTTAAATCCTTCACTATAAGTAAAACCTTTTGGGTTTTCAAATTTACTTAAACGGATTGCTTCATAAATTCCAAAACCTGTTATTAAAGCATTTACAAAACTAAACGCTGGATTTGTGTGTTTATCAACCAAAGACAACACTAAAAAATAAGCTACTAATACGGCACTAGTTACTATTCCGAAACGAATGGGAAGTGATAAATTTTTCATATTTGGCAGGGATTAATTCTCTTAAATTTCGTGAAAATTCCTGAAAAAAAATAATTTTAGAATAGAAAACTTAGTTTTAATACCTTGATTCCTAATATAATTACTTGGTTTTTATATAGCTTTTTTATGCGATAAATAAACACCAAATAGAATTATAATACTAGCAAAACCTTGAATCCAACTAAAAGTTTCCCCATCTAAAAAACCCCACATTAATGCAACTATTGGCATTAAGTATGTAACTGATGATGCGAACACTGGTGTAGATATTTGAACCAATTTATTGAACAGTATTTTAGCCAAGGCAGTACCAAAGAAAGATAATATAGTAATGTAAACCATTGCCATTTTAAAATGGGGCTGACTGAATGTTTCAGCAGAAAAGAAATTTGTAAAAAACAAAATTATAACAGCAGGAATAAAAATCCCCACAAAATTCCCTGTAGCTATGGTTAACGGTTTTACGTGTTGCAAATACTTTTTTATAATATTAACATTGGCAGCGTACATTAAAGTAGACAATATCACAAAAATAGCATACCAATAGTTTTGATTTGGGTTAAGATTTGCACCTTTTAATATAAGCATAGCAGTACCAATAAAACCAATAATAACTCCTACTATTTGCCTTTTTGTAGAGGTTATTTTAAAAATAGCAAACCCCAATAAAATAGCATTTAGTGGCACCAGTGAATTCAATACCGAAACCACAGCACTATCAATTTCAGTTTCAGCAATAGCAAAGAAAAACGAAGGTATAAAAGACCCTAAAACACCAGAAATGATTAGCCATTTCCAATCTTTAGTCTTAATAGTTTTTACTGTTTTAAAGCCTAATACGAATAAAATTAAACCCGTAATCACAACTCTTAAAGCTCCCAACTGATAAGGTGTTAAACCCAAAAGCGCTTTCTTAATAAGAATAAATGAACTTCCCCAAATTAAGGAGAGTACAAAAAGATATAACCACTTAGAACTTATACCGCTCATTATTTTGAATTTAACTTGTACAAAATTGAGCTTTTTAGTAGAATAAACCGCATTATTTATTAATTTTGTTGCATAAATCTTAATAAAGAATAGTGATGAAAACAATAAAACATATTTTAACTTTTGCGCTTATTGCTTCTTTTACACTTAGCTGTAAAAATGAAAAGAATCCAGAGGTTAAAACAGTAGAAGTTGAAGCTGAAGCTGTAAAAAAATTAGATCCCAATGCAACTTTTGCAAAAGCAGAATTCACTATTGATGGAATGACTTGTGCTATGGGTTGCGCAGCTCAAATTCAAAAGAAAATTGCTAAAATGGATGGTGTAAAGTCAGCAATCGTGGATTTTGACAAAAAGTTAGCCATGGTAGAATATAATGAAGCCAAGGTAACACCTATTACCTTAGAGGAAGCTGTAACTAAAGTATCAGATACTTATAAAGTAAGTGACATGAAAACGGTTGAAGACTTCTCAAATAAAAAAGTATGTTCAGCTGATTGTAAAAAAGAATGTTGCACCAATAAAGAGAAAAAAACATGCAAACCTGGATGCGAAAAGGCATGTTGTAAAGACGGTGCTAAAGCCGATAAAAAAATAGCTTGTAAAGCTGACTGTAAAAAAGCATGTTGTACTACTAAAGAAGCATAACTTAAAACTGATTAATCAAAGAAAAGGACTTCTCGTTATGAGAGGTCTTTTTTATTTCCAAGCAACAGATTCCATAATACGCTTAATATCATTTTGCAAATAATTGGCTGCTGGTAAAATAGAATCGTAATTTGGTTTTGCATTAAAATATAAAGAGCCTGTTAAAAAATGATTTACACTATCAGTAACATAAAACTGTACTGGAGAAGCCACATCTCCCTTAACCTCTGAAAGCATTCCGTAAACTTTTCTCCTATCATCCTCAAAAGGATATGCAGGAATTTCATCTGCTTTTTTAGTATGCTCTAAAGTAAACTTTTGAGCGTCTCTTAAAAAAGCTCGTAAATTGTTTTTTTTGTTATCAATAGCTTTATAGGTTATAAATATTGTCCCTTTTAACGCTGGATATTCTAAATTCACTCCGTAACTTTCAGTTGGAGCTTTAAGCGGTTTTGAAACTACTTTTTTAACCAATAGATTTTTTTCAAAAGTAAAAGGCAGCTCTAAATTTGCTTCTACATATTTAGCCTTTGGATACTCTAACCTTAATTCTGCTTTAGGTTTTGGCACATAATCTTCACCACAAGAAAAACATATCAACACAAAAAAAAGAAAAGAACTATATTTTGCCATTTACAGTATTGTGAATTTAATAAGTTTAATGCGTTTTTTATCCATTGCTTCAATAGTAAAAACGTAATTTTCAAAATTTATTTTACTATTTAACTTCGGAAAGCTCTTAGAAATTTCTAAAACAAAACCTGCTATGGTTTCAGCTTCACCTTTATTCTCCTCAAAAACAGTATCATCTTCAAATCTCAAAATCTTATAAAAATCCTTCAAAGCAGTTTTACCTTCAAATACATAATTATGTTCATCAAGTTTTGAGTACATTAAGTCTTCATCATCAAACTCATCACTTATATCTCCAACAATTTCTTCAATTATATCTTCTAGAGAAATCAACCCTGATGTACCTCCATACTCATCTACAACCAGAGCTAAATGCACTTTCTTTTCTTGAAATTCTGCCATTAAATCATCTAGCTTTTTATTCTCTGGAACAAAAAAAGGTTCACGTAATAAAGTAGTCCAATCAAACTGTTTCCTATCAATGTAAGGCAATAAATCTTTTACGTACAAAACACCTTCAATAGTATCCATACTATCACGATATACAGGAATTCTTGAGTACCCATTTTCAATAATATCTGGCATAATTTCAAGATACTTTTGCTCAATGTTTAATGCAAAAATGTCTATTCTTGGGCGCATTACCTGTTTTGTATCAGTATTACCAAAAGATACAATACCTTTTAAAATTTTATGCTCTTCCTTAGTGGTATCCTCTTCGCTTGTTAATTCTAAAGCTTGAGATAACTGATCAACACTCAAATTAGATTTTTGCCTTCCTAATTTATTATGAATGCCTAAGGTTACACTTCGCATGGGTAAACTTATTGGAGAAAAAACCATATCTAACACCTTAAGCGGATAAGCCATAAATGTTGCAAATTTTAGATTGTTTCTACTCGCATAAATTTTAGGAAGAATTTCTCCAAAAAGTAGTATTAAAAATGTAATAACAACAACCTCAACAAAAAATTTAACCTTAAGGTTATCAATATTACTAAATATGTAATCACCTAAATAGGCAAACAAAATAACTATAGCGATGTTGATAAAATTATTAGCTACTAAGATGGTTGCTAGTAATTTTTTTGGTCGCTCTAATAGTTGCGATATAATTTCTATACGTTTTGATTTTTGATTTAGCCCCTCTTCAATATCCCCTCTGTTTAATGAAAACAAAGCCACTTCAGCGCCTGAAATTAAAGCAGAACAGAATAAAAGCAAAAACAATAATGCAAAACTTATCACAACAGAAATATCAGTTGCTAATATTAAAAACTGTAAACTCGGGGGTTCAGGGTCCAAATACTTTGGTTTTAGTTAAACTTGACTTAAAATGGAAGATCATCATTATCATCAACCGCAGCTGAATTAGGTGCCGGTTCATTAACTGAAGGGCTTGCAGATTCAGGTGCATTAGTTGCATTACTGCCACTTTCTCCTTTAGGCGTTAAAAATGTAAAATCAGTACATTGTATTTCTGTAGAATACCTATCGTTGCCCTTATCATCCGTCCATTTTCTGGTTTTTATACGGCCTTCAACATATATTTTATCACCTTTACTTAAATATTTTTCACATATTTCGGCACCCTTATTACGTACCACAATATTATGCCACTCTGTATTAGTAATACGTTCGTTGGTCTGTTTGCTTACATAAGTCTCACTAGTTGCAATAGGAAACCTTCCAACACAACCACCACCCTCAAAATAATGCATCTTAACCTCATCACCCAAATTACCAATTAGCATTACTTTATTTAAACTTCCAGACATAATTTTATTGTTTTATAAATGCAAAAATACGCATTCAAAATTCATAGTTCTAAAATTAATAAAAAAATGAGACTATTCTAAAAATTGTTTGTTTTTTGGGCGTTACCCACAAGGGGTCGGGCTTTCCGTTATATCTTTTTCTCGTGCCTCAAAAAAGGATGCCACTTCAATCCCTAACGCGGGCTCATCAGCTAGCCATTTGACTAAACAAAACAATATCATTTTTTTACAAACGTTAAGTCTATAAGAATTAAAACAATTCCTAATGAGAGATATCTCAAAATATACGTTCAGTGCTAGCGCTTTTAGCATTGCAATGGTATTACCTACAATATCCATAGGCTCCAATAATATAGTTAAATGGCTCGCAATCTGCGCATTAATTATTGCTATTGGTGGACTCGCTATTTCTTTTGGCATTACCATTTGGAGCAACCAACCTAAAAAACCATCTTTTATAAATAGTTTAAAAATCTCATTTGGTTTTAGTGCAGTTGTTTTTATTGCGGGGTATATTTTTGCAGCGTTACATCCTATTTTTATATAAATGAAACACTTATACAAAATACTAAGCCTTATAATTATTGCTCCTATTTTAAGTTTAGTGTTTATCGTTGGTGCAGGGTCGTTAATAGAAGGTTACAACGTTTTCTCACCATATATTGACACAGAATTTGCTGAAAATTACACCCCAGAAAAGTTCGATTTAATACAAATGGACTTAAATGAAAAAGAAGTTCTAAAAATTCTTGGGGAACCTTTAAAAAAGAATACCTGGAAAAACGAAACAGTATTTTATTATACACTTGATGCTTTTTTAAGTAGAAGTAGCGACTGCAAATATCTAATTAGAGATTTTGCTTGGTACCGTTCAGTTATTTATTTTAATAAACAAGGTAAAATTACAAGAATAGACAAAGGTTGGAGTTATGACTAAAAGTAGAAAAAAAGCTAGCAAATCTTTAAATATTTGAAGTGGCCTTTTAGTTAATCGTTAAACCCATCAAACTCCGCAATAAATTTTCCAATTAAAATAGGCACGGGATATTCTGTAATGTTTTTAAAAAGTATCCCTTTTTCAATTGAATCTATTTTAATTATCCAAAAAGTAGTATTCAAATGTTGATGAGACAGTTTATGTACTTTAGGTACATCGTTATACTGGCGCAACTCAAAAGTCTTATTATCTAAATCTGGATGTTTTTTAACCAATTTTAAAAACGAATCATAGTCAAGCGTGCTTTTTGTTTCAATTAAAGGAAATTGATACAAGTTTTGCCATATCCCTTTCCCCTCTCGTTTTTCTAAAATGGTTTTATCATCTTCAGAAATAAACACTAAAAAATTAAAATACTTTTTTTTCGCTTTCGCTGATTTAATTTTAACGGGCAATTCGTTAATTATATTTTTATTAAAAGCAACACAACTATCCTTAAATGGACAAATATGGCAATAAGGGTTTTTGGGTTTACATTGCGTAGCACCAAACTCCATAATAGCTTGATTAAACTCTGCTGGTTGTTTTTTATCAATCAGTTCTTGCGCTAAAGCCTTAAACTCTTTTGCCCCTTTTGAAGAATTTATTGGTATATCCATCCCAAAATAGCGCGATAAAACTCTGTATACATTCCCATCTACCACAGCAGATGCCTCATTAAAACAAATAGAAGCAATGGCACTAGCCGTATAATCACCAACACCTTTAAGCTTTAAAAGCGCTTTGTAATTATCAGGAAATTCACCATTTAACTTATCAGCCACATACTTTGCAGTAGCATGCAAATTCCTAGCACGAGAATAATACCCAAGCCCTTGCCATAATTTTAACACCTCACTTTCGTCAGCCTTAGCTAAATCAAAAACCGTAGGATAAGTATTTACAAAAACTTCATAATAAGGCAATCCCTGTTTTACTTGAGTTTGCTGCAAAATAATTTCAGACAACCAAATTCTGTAGGGGTCTTGGGTTTCTCTCCAAGGAAGATTTCGCTTATTATTTGAATACCAGTGTATTAAGGTTTTTGAAAATATCATGAATTCATTTAATCGAGGAAACAAAAATAAACGTTTATAATATTAAATTTTAGTGAATTAGGTTTGAAATATTGAATATTAAATGCATATATTTGCATCCCTTTTATAATTTTATAGTAACCTAAAAAATAATATATTAAAAATGACGAAGGCTGATTTAGTAGCAAAAATTTCTGAAAAATTAGGAATTGAAAAAGGTGATGTTCAAGCAACTGTTGAAACATTTATGGAAGAGGTAAAAACTTCTTTAGAAAGTGGAGATAATGTTTATTTAAGAGGTTTTGGAAGCTTTATAATTAAAACTAGAGCTGAAAAAACTGGTAGAAACATTTCTAAAAACACTACCATTAAAATACCTGCTCATAATATCCCTGCATTTAAGCCTGCAAAAGTATTTGTAGAAGGCGTTAAAACTAATGTAGACGTTAAATAAAAAAACCAAGTACTGAAATTCTTATTCAGTATTAAAACGAATTATTAATTTAAAAAGACACTATTTATGCCAAGTGGTAAAAAACGCAAAAGACATAAGGTAGCGACGCACAAACGTAAAAAACGTAGACGCGCTAACCGTCACAAAAAGAAAAAATAAATCGAAAAAGTAGTTAGATTAGCTACTTTTTTTGATTTTAAAAACAAACAAAGTTCTTTGAAATGAGTTCATAAATTTTTAACACTTTTTAAGTGTATTTTGAACTCCACGGATAAACCCCGTATAAACCCGATAGCTATCGGGACGGGACCTGTGAAAAAATAATGTTTAATCCATCCCGATAGTCATCGGGACAAAAATTAACACAATGGATAAAGAATTGATCATTAGATCTAGTTCCGATAATGTTGATTTTGCCTTATTAAAAGATGGAAAACTTATTGAATTACAGAAAGACGAAGATGATAACGACTTTTCGGTTGGTGATGTGTTTATAGCCAAAATACGAAAAGCTGTTCCTGGTCTAAATGCTGCATTTGTAAATGTAGGTTATGAGAAAGATGCTTTTTTGCATTATCATGATTTAGGACCAAAATTACCTTCTCTTTTAAAATTCACAAAACGTGTAAGCACAGGTAAACTAAAAGATTTTTCTTTAAAAAATTTCCCATTTGAAAAAGATATTGAGAAAGACGGTAAAATTACCGACGCCTTAAAATCTAATCAATCGCTATTAGTACAAATCGTAAAAGAACCGATATCTACAAAAGGTCCAAGAATAACTTCAGAGTTATCCATAGCCGGAAGATATATCGTTTTAATGCCATTTTCAAACCGTATTTCTATTTCACAAAAAATAGAATCTCGCGAAGAGAAAGACCGCTTAAAACGTTTGGTAAAGAGCATAGCTCCCCAAGGTTTTGGCGTTATTGTACGTACGGTAGCACAAGGCAAAAAAGTAGCTGAACTAGATAAAGATTTGCAAAATTTGCTTAGTCGTTGGACGGCAATGTGCAAAAAGCTACACAAAGCGCATCATCCTACCAAAGTATTAGGAGAAATGAATAAAGCCTCGTCAATTTTACGAGATATATTTAATGATACCTTTACTGGAATTACAGTGGACGATGAAACGCTTTATTACCAAATTAAAGATTACGTGCAAGAAATTGCACCACAAAAAGAATCAATAGTTAAATTGTATCAGTCTAAAAATCCAATTTTTGAAAAATTTGGAATTGAAAGACAAATTAAAACCTCCTTTGGAAAAACCGTATCTATGGCAAAAGGTGCTTATTTGGTTATCGAACATACCGAAGCCCTCCATGTTATAGATGTAAACAGCGGAAACCGCTCAAACAAAGCAAACAATCAAGAGGATACAGCATTAGAGGTTAACTTAATTGCAGCTACAGAAATGGCGCGTCAGTTACGCTTGCGTGATATGGGCGGCATCATCGTAGTCGATTTTATAGACTTAACCAGTGCAGAAAACAGGCAAAAATTGTTCAATCACCTTCGAGATGAAATGAAGGACGACAGAGCAAAACACAAAATATTGCCTCCAAGTAAATTTGGATTGATACAAATAACAAGACAACGCACAAGACCAGAAATGAACATTAAAACGCGCGAGGAAAATCCAGATGCAATAATTAATGGCGCAGAGGTTGAAGCACCAATAGGGTTGATACAAAAAATTAACCATGATCTTGAAAGACTATTTAAAAAAGACTATAAAAAGTTGACTTTAAACACACATCCTTTTATAGCGGCCTTTTTAACCAAAGGCTTTCCATCTATACGTTCTAAATGGTTTTTAGAGCATAAAAAATGGGTGAAAATTTTACCAAGAGATGCTTACACATACTTAGAGTACCACTTTTTTGATAAAGATGGTAATCAAATTAAATAATTTAAAAAACCCGCTAACTTAAAAGTAGCGGGTTTTTTGTTTTTATGTCATTGTGAGGAGTGCAACGACGTGGCAATCTGTTTAATGAATATCTGTCTGATTCATTTTGGGCGTTACCACAAGGGTCGGGCTATCCGTTACAAGTCCTCGCACCTCTCCCGATGGCTATCGGGATCGGGCTGTGGACCTTCCACTACTATCCCTAACGCAGAATTTATTGCTCCAATCTCAAACAATTATAAACATTAAAAAAGAATATTCAAATTTTTCAAATAATGCTCTATCTGAAAAGAAATTTCAACTAAATAAGGACCACCCCCATTTTTTTCTTTAAGATTTCTTTGACTATTTTTAATTTCTTGAATAGCATATATATAATCCTCGTAAAGAATTTTTTTATCAAATTTTAAAAAAATCACATCTTTACTACCTATTATTTTATCTATAGATTTTCCAGATATAATAGAATTATTATGCTCAAGCCGTTTGTTTGGCAATACCCTAAACACATCATATGAGTAATCTGTTAAGGCTTTTATTATTGCTCCTTTTTCCCCAGAATAAATTGTTTCTGCAAAGCTCCTATGCCATAAACTTAGAGGAGGAAGTGGGGGAGGTGGAACGTTTTTGTTAAATTCTTCATTCTTAATTTCTTGTTCTAAAGTAAGTATTGTTTTATTATTTTTATGTTTGAGCAAAAAACTGTTTAAGAAAATTGAATAGCCTCTTTTAGTGTCATCTGAACTATCCGTCATTAAAAATAATGATTTTTCTACTAAGGCAATTTCTTGCTTAAGCTTATCTATGAAAGAATATCTTGTTTTTCTATCAGCATATACTAAAACCCTTCTCTCTGGCAATGGAAGATCATGTTTGCTTAAAATAAAATTTGAAATATCATCATAACGTACAAATATTTTATTTTCATTAAACACTTCCTGATTTTTAGTTACAAATAAATCTATAGTTCCATAGAACGAAAGTTCTTTCCCTTTTGCTTCAGGTAAATTAACATTATCTTTCGATTGCCCAAAAACAAATATGTTTACACAAACTAATAGTAATAATAACTTTTTCTTTAAATAACTATTCGTCATTTATAATGATTTTATTAAACAATTTAGCAGTATAGCCAGTAATATTATTTTTCTCCAATGTATCTTTTAATTTTTGACTTACTATAATATGGCTAAAGGCTCCTGTTTTATAAAAATCATATTTAGAAAACTCAAAACTCATTTTTAATTCCCCTAGCCTAATTGGAGTGCGTCCAGTGTATTGTTTTTTTTCTTTTTGAATTTGACCTAATGAGGTTATTTTTATTTTTTTAATTAAAGAAACTTGCCCTTTCTTAATTTTCACTACTTCAGCATAAGAATTGTTTGTGTCTAGTAACTTCCAAAAATCGTTTGGAATAAAATGAAACCAATAGTAATCAAGTATACTACCTTTGTAATGTAACTTCATAGGATAAAAAGCATGAGGAGGCAAATAATGTGTTTTCAGGATTTGCTTAACTTTTTCATCCACCAATAACCCTTTACCCTCTGGATACAGTGGTAAAATATTTGTGGCTTTAGCTTTTTTATTTAATTCTAACTCATAATCTGGAATAAAATTTGGGAACTCATCTTTTTTAACACAATAATATCCGTTTGATAAACTAGGGTCATAACCTTTTTTAAATTTTAATTGAGGATAATATCCGATGACCTTAAGATCATCGGATATACTCAGAGTGAAATATTTCATTTAATCAATACCATTAGCAGGGTTAATAACATCTCTAAAATAAGTATTTAAATTCATAGTAGACTCAATTGCATCGTCAATATGCTCATTCAATTCTGGAATTAAAATGTCTTCTAAAAACTCCTTAGCCTCTTCAGAAGTTTCTCCAATAAAATCATTTAGTCTCTTTTGCACATATTTATCATATGCAGGGTGATTACCATGAATTCCTTCTCCCGTTAAAGCAGTAAACTTTTTAAGAGCTCTACCATTAACTTCCGCATTCATATGAAAACCTGCATAAGCAGCTTCTTGTATGACTTCATGTTCTAATTTGTTCCAAGGAACAATATGATGTGCTTCTTCAAGAGGTGTAGTTTTAATAATGGTTGCTAATTTGCTACGACTACCAAAATTTACAACACCATCAATTACTTTAAAAGTTAATTTTACTGTCCTATCACCAACTTTTGCAGTAATTTTCCATGCTTTAGTCCCTTTGGCAATTTTTGTTACTGGTTTTAAAACTTTACCACCAGGAACGATACTAACCAATAACATCCCACCTGCAATCATCTTATTCTGCTCTACACCATCAAAATCTTTACCGTCAATTAAAATAATAGCATCCTCAATTGGTGTTGCATATCTTGCTACTATTTTTGTACCTGTCCAGAAAGCATCTAGTAAAAAATCTATATCTGCATCCGGGTAATCTGTAGGCGGCAACCTATATTCATAGTATTTTTTTGTATCATAACTGTATATGTAATGATAGCCTTCATCACTTGTCTCTTTAGAAGGCAAACTGACCGAATCTGCATTTATTTTCTTTTCACCATCTGCTACATATAATACCAAACCGTTTTCTAATAAATACATTTTTTCAGTACCAAAAGTACCAGGAATATCTGAGATAGCGACGTATTTAAGTGAATCTCTATCTAAGTATGTACCTTTTTTTGTAAAATCCCATTGAGAGGTTGTATGGCTAATATCATTAACCATTTCGGCAATAATTCGCATTATGGCTTCATTTTTAAGTACTTCATTAATCAAAGCCCCATCATAACCAATTTCATTAACTACTTTATTATTTCTGAAAAAATCTTCTAACTCTTTCTTAAGGTTATTATGAGGTTCTCCCCATTGTGGATTTAAATAATCTTTTTGCTCATCTGTAAGACTTTCAAAAAAGGCATCAATAGCGAGGTCTAATGGAGAAGGAGCTAAAACACCTACTACATCACCTTGATTTGTATTATTATCTGTATTGGAATCATTTGAAGGCGAACCACCTCCACCAGAGTCACTATGAAGTGGGTCGACATTAGGCCATGTATTAGTTGAGTTTCCCCAAGGGTCTGATGAATCTGTGTCGGTTGGAGAATTGCCATTTGATGGCAAGCTCCCATCTTGACAATCTACTGATGTTACTTGATATGTATTAAGAGGGTTCCCATCTAAATCAAATAGTGCTCTAGATAAAAAACATTGATCTCCTCCAGATATTCGTCCATGATTAATCCAATTTCCAAACCTAAATTCAGTTCCATAAGATATACTAGCTCCTGATAAAGCAAAACCTGTCAAAGCTCCGCTTCCTGCTACATGTATTGCACCATCTCCACCATAAGCTCTATCTCTACAGTCAGAGGTATCTATTATTAAATCGCCATTTTCAATAGTAACTCTTACCCAACAGCGATTTGCATCATCATACCTCATAACACTGGGTAGATAATCATCAAAATCACCTATATTAATTTGATCACTATTTACTTCTTCTCTTGAAAAGTTAAGAGCAGTAATCTCAGAACCAATACTTTCGTATCTATAAATATAATAAGCTATACTTTCATCACTGTTTTTGTGTATTACAAAGTTTTCAAAATCTGATTCTGGTTTGGTTGGGGTTTCTATACGAAACGTATAAACATCTGTGGAGTCTGTACTTACTTGTAATATCTCATCGGTTAAAATAGTAAACGTATTGTCCTTATTTTTTATAGGGTCATTAGTAGCTATTGCTGATGTAGATGCATTTGTTTGATACTTGGTTTTAGACGATTTTGTGCTGTTTAATTTATTATAATCTAATTGTTGCTCAATATTATCTATAGCTTGTTTTACTAAATTACTTTGTTTTACTTCGTTTAAGGTTACTTTTTTAACGGTATAGCCTTTCTCTTGGGGTTGAGAAATACTAGTTTCTTGATTGGGACTATCGTCTTTCTCACAACTAAAAGACAATAATGTAATTAGTAATAAAACACAAAAGTGTTTGAGGCTTGAGGGCATTGTAAAATGATTTTTCATAAACATATATAATTAAGAATAATAAATTAATGTTAAATCCTATTAAACATTTTAGAGAGAAAGCTCTATTTAAATGCGATAAACCTAACAATATTTATCATAAATTCCTACATAAAATGAGTAAAAATCTTATTTTTTAAAATTTATGGTATATAAAACCTTCATAATAATATATATAGTTATCTCGTAATGATTGAAAAGAGACTTAAAACAAGTCAGCATATAAGTTAAAAGAGTTGTTTTATACAATTTCAGAGAGACATTTATAAAAATCATCTCTTTGCAATAAATTTAAGGCGCAGGATTGGGAATAGTATGATGCACATCGTTTATTTGAGACAATACTTCATTGCTTAAAATAACATCAATACTATCAATATTCTCTTTTAGCTGTTCTAATGTTGTAGCTCCAATAATATTACTTGTTACAAAAGGACGCTGGTTTACAAAAGCTAAACTCATTTGTGCTAAAGTCATACCATTATCTTCTGCAATCTTCAAATAGCGTTTAGCAGCTTCTGTAGCTTGTTCTCCGCTATATCTTGCAAATCTTGGGAATAATTTAAGTCTTGCATTATCTGCCGCATTACCTTTTATATACTTTCCTGAAAGCACTCCAAATGCCATTGGCGAATAGGCTAATAGCCCAATATTTTCTCTGTGCGATACTTCGGCTAAATCGCCTTCAAATGTTCTACATAACAAAGAATAGGCATTTTGTATGGTTATTGGCCGTGGTAAATTGTTGGTTTTACTTTCTTGTAAATAACGCATAGTACCCCAAGCCTTTTCGTTAGACAAACCAATATGTCTTATCTTACCTGCTTTAATTTGAGATTGTAGTGTTACTAAAACCTCTTTAAAATTATCTTCCCATTTATCATTTTCATTAGGTTTATAATCTCTAGTGCCAAAGGTATTAGTTTCTCGTTCTGGCCAGTGTAATTGATATAAATCTATATAATCTGTTTGAAGCCTTTTTAACTCTAAGTCTATAGCTTCTTTAATCGATGCAGGACTAAAGCCCGTAGTGCGTATATGCGCTGTATAATCGCCATTACCAGCAATTTTTGAGGCAATAATTACTTGGTCTCTTTTACCTGTTTTTTTTAGCCATGTGCCAATAATTTCACTAGTTTTTCCTTGAGTATCTGGGCTTGCTGGCACTGGATACAATTCGGCAGTATCAATAAAATTTACGCCTTTTTCAAATGCATAGTCTAGTTGCTGATGGCCTTCTGCCTCGGTGTTTTGATTTCCCCAAGTCATCGAGCCTAAACATATTTTACTAACTTTTATATTGGTATTTGGAAGTGTTGTGTATTTCATATTTTTCTTTTGTCATTCCCGTGAAGACGGGAATATTTTTAATGGAACTTACACCTTAATTGTGGATTCCTGCCTGCGCAGAAATGACAAATTGGTTATATTTTTTTGACGAATCGTAAAGATAAAAAACCTTTAAAAGTTAATAAGACTTTTAAAGGTTTTTTATGCGTTAGGGATTGAGGCATTTGTTGAAGCTCCCCGATCCCTATCCGGAGAGGGAGCGACTGCCGAAAGCGCGACCCTTGTGGTAACGCCCTACTTATTTTACTCGCTTAACAGTTTAGAAAGCTCATCTAATTTTGGCGTTAAAATAACTTCTATACGTCTGTTTTTGGCTTTTCCTTCTTTAGTACTATTTGTTGCAACTGGAGCAAATTCACCTCGACCTGCTGCGGTTAAGTTTTCTGGGTTTATATCATTGTTTTCTCGTAAAATATTCACGATTGCTGTTGCACGTTTGGTGGATAAATCCCAGTTACTGGTTAAAGTCCCGTTGCCTTTGTATGGCACGTTATCTGTGTGACCTTCGATTAGCACTGCAATGTCTGGATTATCTCCAAGCACATTACCAAGTTGTTTAACGGCTCTTTGTCCTTCGCTACCTACGGCCCAACTTCCTGAACTAAAAAGGAGTTTGTTTTCCATAGATACATACACTTTTCCGTCGCGTTGCTCTACGGTTAGACCTTTGCCCTCAAAATCAGTTAACGCTCTTGATATGGCATTTTTAAGCGCTGTCATTGCTGCATCTTTAGAAGCTATTACCTGTTCCAATTCTGCCACACGGTTGGAGCGATCTTCCAACGCTTTTTTTAGTTTTTCTAATCTTGCATTTTCAGCAGCTAAGGCTTGTTCTTTAGCTTCTAATTGTGCTAAAAGCTCTCTGTTTTTCTTTGAATTGGCAGCTATGGCAGCTGAACTATTCTTCTCTAAAGCATCATAAGAGGCTTTTAAATTGTCTAAATTAGATTTTGCAGCGTTATAATCGGCTTGTAACTTATCACGTTGTGATACAGCTTCATCATAGGCAGATTGCAATTGCTTTAATTCGTTTTCTGCTGCTGTTTTAGCACTTAAAAGCGCTTCATTATCTGAAGTCAGTTTTTTATTCTCTTGTTTTAAATCGGCATATTTTGCTTCTAAGTCTTTATAGACTTTTGGTGATACACAAGATGCTAAAAGGGATAAAGTTAATACTGAAAATACGATTTTTTTAATCATGTTGTTTGGGTTCATTGTTGTTTATTATCTCTTATTTATCTATTTCTACCAGAATAGGACAATGGTCGCTATGAACGGCTTCGGATAGTATAACGGCTCTTTTTATGTTTTCTTGTAAGGGTTGCGAAACCATAGCATAATCTAATCGCCAACCTTTGTTATTAGCACGTGCATTAGCTCTGTAACTCCACCAGCTATATTGTTGTAATTCTGGGTTAATAAACCTGAATGAATCAATAAAACCACTATTAATAAAATTTCCTATCCACTCGCGCTCTACGGGCAAAAAACCTGAGACACCTTTCATTTTTGGATTATGAATATCAATTTCTTCATGGCAAATATTATAATCGCCACAAATAATGAGGTTTGGAATGTCTTTTTTAAGTGTATTAATATAATCCTGAAACATATCCATATACTCCAACTTATGGTTTAATCTGGCGTCGTTAGTTCCTGATGGTAAATACAAACTCATTACTGAAAAACCGCCAAAATCTGCACGAATGTTTCGTCCCTCAAAATCCATCGATTCAATGCCTGTGCCATATTCAATATGATTGGGCTCAGTTTTACTTAATATAGCCACACCGCTGTAACCCTTTTTTTGCGCACTAAACCAATAGTTGTATTTGTAACCAGCTTCTTCAAAAAGACTTAAATCTAATTGCTCTTTCATGGCTTTAATCTCTTGCAAACAAACCACATCTGGGTCTGCTGCTTTTAACCAATCTATAAAGCCTTTATTAATGGCTGCTCTGATACCGTTTACATTATAGGATATAATCTTCATTATGATTAAATAAGTATATCAGCTAAATTAAATAATGCATTACTTTTACACCATAAAAAATAGCAGGAATTTTAACGAAGCTATTAACATTTAGGTTCAATTCCTGAGATCCCGATAAAAAAAGTCGGAATTAGTTCGACCATCTATTTTAATTGCGTCTGAAAGGCTTTTTTAAAACAGGGTCTCACTAAAATATTTTAAACGTTTTGTAGTTTAAGTATCTGATGAAGTTTTTCACATGCATTCTTATGGTTTTAATTGGTTTTTGCGGGTTTTCGCAGAACCAAACTTCGAACTATAAAACTAAAAAAGTTGCTGTAAATGATACCATTCAAATTGATAGCGTTAGTATAAATTCCAATGCGTTTTCTATTAGAAAAAAAGACAACACTCTTGTAGATTCAACTTTCTATAAGGTTGATTTTGCTAAAGCTATTTTAACGTTTAAAAAACCCATAGAAACAGATTCTATCATTATTAACTACCTCAAGTTTCCAGACTTTCTTACAAAAACTTATCAGCAATTAGATGAAAATATAATAGTTGAGAATAACTCCAATAACCAAACGCTCTACAAATTATCTCAACCTAATACAGATAGAAATTTTATTCCTTTTGATGGGTTAACTACATCTGGAAGTATTTCTCGTGGGGTTACGGTTGGTAATAATCAGAATTCTGTTTTAAATAGCGAACTTGACCTTCAAATTACAGGAAAACTAAATGATAAAGTATCATTACGCGCCTCAATTCAAGATGCCAACATTCCTTTACAAGAAAGCGGCTATAGTCAACGTTTAGATGAGTTTGACCAAGTTTTTATTGAACTATTTAGTGAACGGTGGAATGTGCGTGCTGGTGATATTGATTTAGTAAATACAAACTCTTATTTTGCAAATTTCTCTAAGCGTGTCCAAGGTTTAAATTTTAATTTAAAATTGGGCGACGATGAGAATCGCACTAATTTATTCGCTGCTGGTGCTATTGTTAGAGGACAATTTACAACTAGCCAATTTATTGCTCAAGAAGGGAACCAAGGTCCTTATAAATTGCAGGGTCCAAATGGCGAATTGTTTGTACTTATTGTTTCTGGTAGCGAAACTGTTTATGTGAATGGGATTCCTGTAAAACGTGGTGAAGACCAAGATTATATTATTGATTATAATGCTGGAGAAATTATATTTAACTCCACATTTCCCATTACTTCCGAAATGCGAATTACGGTTGATTATCAATTTAGCGATAGAAATTACTCCAGATTTGTAGCTTATGGCGGAGGTAATTATGAAAGCGAAAAACTAAAAATAGGCATTTCTGTTTATTCTGAAAATGATTCTAAAAATCAACCTTTGCAACAGAATCTATCTGATGAACAAGTTGAAATTCTTGCCAATGCCGGTGATGATCGTTCTCAAATGGTTGCTCCTTCTGCTGTTCAAGAAGAATTAAATGAAAACAGAATCCTTTATAAAAAAGAACTAATCAGTGGTGTTGAAGCTTTTGTGTTTTCTAACAATCCTGATGATGAACTCTTTAGAGTTACGTTTACACTTGTTGGCGATAACCAAGGTGATTACGCTTTAAGTAACATTAATGCCATCAATAATATATATGAATTTGTTGGGATGAATCAAGGCAATTATGCTCCAGTAGTGCAACTTGTAGCGCCTACAAGACTTCAAATTGCTGTTATAAACGGGAGCTATAAACCTTCAGAGAAAACCAATATTAGTTTTGAAGCCTCGGGTAGTAAAAACGATTTAAATCTGTTTTCAACTGCTGATGACGATAATAACGATGGGTTTGCTGGAAAAATAAATATCAACCAAACATTGGTTAAACGAGATAGCCTTTGGAACTTAGGCGCTTATTTAGATAGTGATTATATAAATACAGACTACAGAAATATTGAAGGTTTATACAATCCAGAATTTAATAGAGATTGGAATTTAGACCCAACCAACATTAATGGTATTGGACTTAATTTAGGAAACCAATGGTTGGTTAATTCTGGTTTCAAATTATTTCATCCTAAAAAAGGAACTGTAAATTACCAATATGAGCATTTAAATTTTTCTGATGGGTTTAATGGAAACCGACATATAGCCAATGCAAATCTTCTTTTAAAAAATTGGAATATTTTATCGTCTTCAAGTTTTTTAAATGCTGACTCTAATATAAATACCTCAACGTTTTTAAGGTCTTACAACCGGATTACTTATGCCATGAAGAAAAGTTGGGCAGGAACAAAAATAGCTATTGAAGATAATGAACAACGCAATACAGTTACTCAAGAACTCACACCTCTAAGTCAACGTTTTAAATCTTATGAGGTTTTTGTGGGTGTTGGAGATAGCACTAAAATCTTCACAGAAATAGGTTATAAGTATCGCATAAATGATAGTATTAGAAATAATGAATTACAAAAAGTAAACACTTCAAATACATTTTATCTTGATTCAAGAATCGTTCAAAACAAAAACACCAACCTCTCTTTATATGCTAATTACAGAACTTTAAAAAACACAGATGAAACTATTGAAGATGAAAATTCTATAAACTCTAGGTTGCAGTTTAATCAGAAACTATTTAATCAAATCATACAATGGAATACCATTTTTGAAACCAATTCTGGTAGATTACCACAGCAAGATTTTACTTATGTTGAAGTTGAAGCTGGACAAGGCACCTATACTTGGAATGATTATAATGAAAATGGGATACAAGAACTTGAAGAATTTGAAATTGCGCAATTTCAAGATGAAGGACGATTTATCCGTGTACTTCTTCCAAATCGCGTTTTTATAAAAACACATCAAAATAGATTGAGTCAGACAATTACTTTAAACCCTGCACAATGGTCGGTTTCAGATACAAAATCAAAAAAATTCTGGTCTCATTTTTACAACCAAACCAGTTATTTAATTGATAGAAAAATAAACCGCGAAGGGAGCAAATTTAATTTAAACCCCTTTAATAATAATGAAGAAGATCAATTAGGTTTACAACTTAACTTTAGAAATGTATTGTTTTTTAATAGAGGAAAACAAAAATATACCACATCTTACACATTTTTAGATAACACCACAAGAAATGTATTGTCTGTTGGGTTTATAGAAAATAGTTTAAAAAGTCATCAACTAAATTTTAATCATAAAATAGCTGATAATTGGTTGATTAACATGCTTTCTGCTTTTGACAATAATGAAAGTATTAGTGAGAATTTTGCTAGCAAAAATTTTAATTTTGATGAAGCAAGATTTAACCCAAAACTATCTTACCTCTTTAATGATAATTCAAGCTTTGATGTGTTTTATCAGTATGCCAGTAAAAATAATACAGTTGGTGACATGGAGACACTAAAACAACAAAATTATGGTATATCCTTTACTCTTGGCGGTAGCCAAAACAGTGCTATAAATGGTGAGTTTAATTACTTTTCAAATGATTACACAGGAAATCCTAATACACCTGTAGCATATCAAATTTTAGAAGGTCTTCAACCTGGAAAAAACTTTACATGGACACTTTTAGCTCAAAAAAAACTAACTAAATTTTTAGATTTAAATTTGAGTTATTTTGGAAGAAAATCAGAAAGTAGTAGAACTATTCATTCTGGCTCTATTCAACTAAAAGCTTATTTTTAAAGGTTAGTTGAAGAATCAATTTTTTCAAATACTGAAATAATTGTTTTAACCGCTTCAGTATAAAACTCTGGATGAATATTTTCAAAATCATCAGTAGGTTCATGATAGTCTTTATGATCTTCTACTCCAAAATATAGAAAAGGTATACCTTTTTTATGAAAGTTAGCATGATCTGAAGAATAAGTCCAATTATCCAAATCATCATAGCCATCATGTCCTCTAACCAAATTGATTTTACAAGAATGTTTTGAGTCAGTAATTAACTTTTTTAGTGTTTTGTTTTCCGAAGTACCAACTACATAAAGCTCTTTCTTTTTACTTCGACTAATCATATCCATATTCAAATTAACTACTATATCAGAACTAGAAATAATGGGATTCTTTACATAATGTTTAGAACCTTGTAAACCTAATTCCTCACCATCAAATGCTGCTAAAATAACTGAATGCTCTGGTGGATTACTTCTAAAATACTCTGCAAAAGCAAATAAGGCACTTATTCCAGATGCATTGTCATCGGCACCATTATAAATTATTCCATTTTTAACACCTTCATGATCATAGTGAGCACTAATGATTATATATTTTTTTGGATACTTTGAACCTTTAACTTGCCCCAAGACATTTATACCTTCATAAAATTCTCTTTTATTAACGAATGAAAATGGTTGATAAAAAGATTTTTCTAATGGTTTTACTTTTAAAGTGTGAAATTGATTAACTATATACTTTCTAGCTTTTTTGGCTCCATCGGTTCCTGTTCTCCTTCCTTCAAACGCATCAGAAGATAAAGACTTAACATGTTTTAAAAGAGTTGCTTCGTCAAATAATGTACATTCTGATTTAGATTGGGAGACTGCAAAAAAAGAAGACCAAAAAAAGAAGACAAAAAGAAATAGTCTTTTTGGTAGTATCATATAATTTTAATGAATTAGCTTTTAAATATACTTAAAATATTAAACTTCCATTTAATATAGAATACAAAAACAAAACCCATACCATTAATTAGGTACGGGTTTAAGTATATTAAAAAATTACTGTGATAATTACTTTACAGCAGCTTTCATTAACTCTCTATTCATTCTTGCAATATTATCTAATGAAATTCCTTTAGGACATTCCACCTCACAAGCTCCAGTATTTGTACAGTTACCAAAGCCTTCTAAATCCATTTGAGCTACCATATTCTGAACGCGATCTGCAGCTTCAACTTGTCCTTGAGGCAATAATGCATATTGCGATACCTTAGCACCAACAAATAACATAGCACTAGAATTTTTACATGTAGCTACACACGCACCACAACCGATACAAGTTGCGGCATCCATAGCTTCGTCTGCATCATGCTTAGAAATAGGAATAGCGTTTGCATCCTGCGTGTTTCCTGAGGTATTTACCGAAATGTATCCACCCGCGTGTTGTATTCTATCAAAAGCAGTTCTATCTATTACTAAATCTTTTATCACTGGAAAGGCAGCTGCTCTAAATGGCTCTATTGTAATAGTATCTCCATCTTTAAACATACGCATATGTAATTGGCATGTTGTAATGCCTCTATCTGGTCCATGGGCTTCACCATTTATATACATGGAACACATGCCACAAATTCCCTCACGACAATCATGATCGAAAGCTACAGGCTCTTCTCCTTTACCAACAAGTTGTTCATTCAAAACATCCATCATCTCTAAAAAAGACATATGTTCTGAAATTTCAGTTACTTTATAATCGACCATCTGACCCTTCGCATTTGAGTCTTTTTGTCTCCAAATTTTAAGTGTTAAATTCATAGCGTCTTTTTTATTTGTAACTTCTTTCTTTTACTTCAATATTTTTATAAACCAATTCTTCTTTATGCAACACTGCATCTTTTGGTTCACCTTTATACTCCCAAGCAGAAACAAACTGGAATTCTTTCATTCGTTTTGCTTCTCCTTCTGGTGTTTGATGTTCTTCTCTAAAGTGACCACCAGCAGATTCTTCTCTTACAAGTGCATCTTTAGCAAACAATTCTCCTAGTTCTAAGAAATCTGCAACTCTACCAGCTTTAGCCAGTTCTTCGTTATATTCTTCACTTCCACCAGGAACCGAAACTTCTTTCCAGAATTCTTTTCTTAAATCTGAAATCTCTTGAATAGCTTCTGTTAATCCTTTAGCATTTCTAGACATACCACATTTATCCCACATGATTTTACCTAGTTTTTTATGGAAATAATCAACTGATTTTGATCCTTTGTTATTTACAAAGAAGTTGATGGTTTCTTTTACTGATTTTTCAGCTTCTTCAAACTCTTTAGTATCTGTTGAAATCTTACCAGTTCTAATATCATCTGCCAAATAATCTCCAATGGTATATGGTAACACAAAATATCCATCAGCTAAGCCTTGCATTAAAGCAGAAGCTCCAAGTCTATTAGCGCCATGATCAGAGAAATTAGCTTCACCAATACAGTATAATCCTGGAACAGTTGTCATTAAATTATAATCAACCCATACACCTCCCATGGTGTAATGTACTGCCGGATAAATCATCATAGGTGTTTCGTATGGGTTTTCATCTACGATTTTCTCGTACATTTGAAAAAGGTTTCCATACTTAGCTTCAACAATAGCCTGACCTAATTCGTATATTTTTCCTTTTGAAGGGTTTGAAATATTATGAATTTTAGCTTGCTCTTTTCCATAACGCTCAATAGCAGCTGCAAAGTCTAAGTATACCGCTTCTCCTGTTGCGTTTACACCATAACCTGCATCACAACGTTCCTTAGCAGCACGCGAAGCTACATCACGAGGCACTAGGTTACCAAATGCTGGATAACGACGCTCTAAATAATAATCTCTTTCATCTTCGGATAAATCCGTAGGCTTTTTACGCCCTTCACGAATTGCTTTAACATCATCTAAATTTTTAGGTACCCAAATGCGCCCATCATTACGTAATGATTCAGACATCAATGTTAATTTAGACTGATAATCCCCAGAACGCGGAATACATGTTGGGTGTATTTGTGTGTAACAAGGATTTGCAAAATATGCACCTTTTTTATGAATTTTCCACGCCGCGGTTACATTACTACCCATGGCATTTGTTGATAAGAAATACACATTACCATAACCACCAGAACCTACCACAACAGCGTGAGCTGAATGACGCTCAATTTCACCTGTAACTAAGTTTCTAGCTATGATACCTCTTGCTTTTCCATCTACAATTACAACATCTAGCATTTCGTGACGATTAAACATTTCAATTTTACCACGAGCTATTTGACGATTCATTGCTGAATATGCTCCTAATAATAATTGCTGTCCCGTTTGTCCTTTGGCATAAAATGTTCTCGAAACTAATACACCACCAAACGAACGGTTATCTAAAAGCCCACCATAATCACGAGCAAAAGGAACACCTTGTGCTACACATTGGTCAATAATATTTGCTGAAACCTCAGCTAATCTGTATACATTGGCCTCTCTTGAGCGGTAATCACCACCTTTTACAGTATCATAAAATAATCTGTATGTAGAATCTCCATCTCCTTGATAATTTTTGGCTGCATTAATACCTCCTTGTGCCGCAATAGAATGCGCACGTCTTGGAGAATCTTGGTATGCAAATGCTTTTACATTATATCCTAATTCTGCTAATGTAGCTGCTGCCGAACCTCCTGCTAAACCAGTCCCTACAACAATAACATCTATATGGCGCTTGTTCGCTGGATTTACAAGGTTAATTTTATTTTTGTAATCTGTCCATTTATCTTGAATTGGACCTTCTGGTACTTTTGAATCTAAAGCCATGTTATTTAAGATTAATGGTTATGTGTTAAATGATGAAAAATAGCAATTACAATGAACCCTAACGGGATTAAAATTGAATATGCTTTTCCTATATTTTGTAATGTTTTTTTGCGTCCTGCTGTAGAACCTACAGATTGAAACGCAGAGGTAAAACCATGAGCCAAATGAAGCCCTAGTAAAACAAATGATATTACGTATGCCGCAACCCTAAGTGGATTATGAAACTTTTCTACCATTTCATGAAAATAGCGATATTCGCCATTATGCATTCCAGACATGTCGCCTTGAATATATTTTACATTTAGTTCTGGAAACCAAAAGTCAATAAAATGCAATACGATAAAAGCTAAAATTACAAGTCCGCTGTAAATCATGTTTCTACTTACCCATGACGAATTAGCGCCTCCGTTATTCTTAGCGTAACTTACACCGTTTGCTTTTTTGTTTTGTATTTCTAAAATAAAGCCCATCACAAAATGGAATACAACACCAAAAATTAAAACTGGCTGCAATGCAAACTGTACTAGCGGATTTGTACCCATAAAATGAGATAGCTCATTAAATAAATCTGCACTAAAAAGTGAGGTGATATTAACTGCTAAATGTATAATTAGAAAAAACATAAGGAAGAATGCAGAAAGAGCCATGGCTACTTTTCTTCCAACCGAAGATTTAAAAAATCCACTCATTATTTTGAAGTTGTTATAAGTTTTTAACAAAGGTAGTTATGGACACATTCTTAGACAAATAACATATGTCATGTTTTCTTTATTTAGAATGATTTTAAAGATAAAAATAAATCCTGTTTTTTTATCTAAAAAATAGTATTACTTTAACAAAAAGTTGTTTTATTTAAGTAATTAGTAATTATTTTGCCAATTTACAGATTTTAACTAACTAAATACAATTAAGGTAAAAGAGTATCTACAATTAATTATTTAACTAATCAGTGGTGTAGTTGGCGGAAACATTGCTGGCTCATTCATAAAAAACTCTTCATTTGGCACTTTATGGAATTTTGTAGCTGGGATATTAGGCGGTGGACTTGGGTTAGTATTCTATGTATGGTAGGCTTAGGTACAAATGACGGTGACGGTATGAATATATAAGGAATATTAAAAATCGTTGCTGGCGGTGACATTGGTGATGGATTTGTAATAGCTACTATTGAGCTAATCAAAAAAGCCATGAATAAATAAATATTTCCTTGTTAAATAAAAAGAGAGTCATATAAGTATGACTCTCTTTTTTTATAAATATTGCTTTATTTCACTAATCAAGGATGAGTTTTTTAGTAATAAATCTTCCTTCTGAATGTATGTTAACAAAATACACACCCTTTGAAGCATGATGCATATTTATAGCTTTCATCCTGACAGCTTCAGAAATACTGATATCGGAAACTAACCTACCGCTTACGTCATATATTTCAATCTTATCGAGATTTAGGTAAGCTGATTTAATAAAGAATTCCTTTTTAGCTGGATTTGGAAATATTGAAATCCCCTCTTCTATTGTATTATCATCAACACTTAAGCCGCAAGTGCCTGCATAATCTGTCATTGGCAAAATTACTACACAGACAGGTCCTGATGTACTTCTACTGTGTACATCTGCTGCCGCTAGAATATTGTTTGCACCTAAAGTTCTTTGATCTTGTCCATTAAATAATGTAAAATGCATAACATCTGAGTTAGAATCAATAACATGCGCTAATTGATGCCCATGACCTAATTCATGAAGTGCTACACTTTCAAAATCATATTCTGAACCACTAGATGCTCCAGTGCCATAATTCCATGTCTCCATCACATCGGTTGACTGACTACTGTCTGGGTCATCATTAAAAACTATATCTAACTCATTAACAAACCAATCTATACTTGTATTTCCATTTGCAAAACACCCTCCAAAACGAGAAGTACATCTACCTAAAACACCATCAGGCAACTCATCTCCTACATCAAACCTTATAACATTTATATTATCTTCAGCAATAATGTTGGTATTTGTAGTTTCTCCGATCACCCAATTAACTCCAGACTCGCAACGCCATGTTTCAAATGCTCTTAAAAAAGCGGCCTTAGCCAAAGTATTTGAATCAAAACCTGTAAACATTTGCCAAGTGTAGCCTCCAGCCCCATCATCATTTACATGTCGAGTTTGGTAAGCTACATCTAAACCTGCATTGGGTCCTTGTGTAGCTTGATTGCTAATTATATTAATTTCTGAATATGAAACAGTTAAGATATCATTAGAATCAGCAGAACTGTTAGAACTATCAGTAACCCTAATTATTCCTGTACCAGCTTTAGAAGGCACTTCAACTGTAATTTGCGTATCTGACCAAGTTAAAATTTGAGTATCTAGTGCTTCATAAAACTCTGAACCTCCTTCATCTGCATCAGAAAAGCCAACTGACCCTTTTGTGGCTCCAAATCCAGAACCATTAATTGTTAATACAGATTTAGTACCAGCCGTTATTGATGTAGGTGTAAAAGTAATTGAACTTGGAGGCCTAAAACTTTTTTTCTGAAGAAACTCTCTTTGTTTTTCTTTAACATCAAAATCATCAACATTAATGTAATCAGCCTTTGTTAATGCTATAATCTTATCATAAAAAGACGATGTAATACCTTTAGTTTTATTGAATGGGTTTCTAACTACGTCTTGCTCTATGTTATACTTATAAAAGCCTTGAGAACTTGAATACGGCTTATATGCCTTTATATTTGTTTTAGATTCTAAGTTGACATCATTATTATGTAATACAAATACACCAATATCGTTTGTATTTAAACTTAAACTTGGTGAAACAACTTCAGCACGTAATCCAACAACCCCTCCATGTGTAATAACATCAACTGTTTTTTTTAATTCACCTTTAAACACTTTATAAACTTCTATTCTATTTAAAGTATATATGTTTTTACGCTCACTATCCCAAAATGATTCTTTTGACAACACTCTTCCCTCAATAAGTAAAGTAGAATTTTCAATTTGTTGTTCAAATGAAACTTCTTTCATTAAAACTTGAGCAACCATAGTAGGCACATTTATTAAAAAGCCTAGAAATAAAAAGACTATTTTTAATGGTAGTTTTCTAATCATAAATTTTAAATTATATTAATAAAAATTGAGTGAGGGAATATCAAATATAGGAAATAAAAATCTACTTTTTCTTTATACATTTACATCATACACAAAATTAAACTTTACATAACATGAAATATTTTCCCATAAACAATTCCCTTTTCATAAAAAATAGAGCAAAATTCATGTCTAAAATGAAGCCTAATAGTCTGGCTGTTTTTAACTCTAATGACATATACCCAATAAGTGCCGATAGCACCCTACCTTTTGAGCAACACCGAGATATTTTCTACCTAAGTGGTGTAGACCAAGAAGAGAGTATCCTTGTTTTATTTCCAGATTGCCCTAAAGAAAAACACCGAGAAATCCTTTTTCTTAGAGAGACCAATGAACATATTGCAGTTTGGGAAGGCGAAAAATTAACAAAAGAAAAAGCATTTGAAACTAGTGGAATCAAAACGGTGTATTGGCTACAAGACATGGAAAAAGTAATGTTTGAAATCATGACTCAATGCAATACGATTTACATTAACACCAACGAACACTATCGTTCTAATGTTGAAACAGAAACCCGAGAAGATAGATTTACCAAATGGTTAAAAGACAAATACCCTGCACATAGTGTAGCAAAAAGTAACCCTATTTTGCAACGTTTACGTTCTGTAAAAGAACCTATTGAAATCGATTTAATTCAAAAAGCTTGCGATATTACCAATAAAGGATTTCGAAGAGTTTTAAATTTTGTAAAACCAGGCGTTTGGGAATTTGAAATTGAAGCTGAGTACATGCACGAATTTTTACGAAACCGTTCAAAAAAGTTTGCATACACACCTATTATAGCATCAGGAAATAATGCCAATGTTTTGCACTATATTGAAAACAATCAACAATGTAAAACTGGCGATTTGATATTGATGGATGTAGGAGCAGAATATGCCAATTATTCGAGTGATATGACAAGAACGATACCTGTTTCTGGTCGTTTTTCTAAAAGACAAAGAGACGTTTATAACGCTGTGCTTCATGTAAAAAATGAAGCAACAAAAATGTTAGTTCCTGGAACTGATTGGGCTGAGTATCATGTTGAAGTTGGTAAACTAATGACTAGCGAATTACTTGGTTTAGGTTTAATTGACAAAGCCGATGTTCAAAATGAAAACCCAGATTGGCCTGCCTATAAAAAATACTTTATGCATGGCACGAGCCACCATATGGGCTTAGATACTCATGACTATGGTATACTCACCGAACCGATGTTACCCAATATGGTATTTACTGTTGAACCAGGTATTTATATTCCTGATGAAGGTTTTGGTATTAGACTTGAGGATGATGTGGTTATTCAAGAATCTGGTGAACCCATAAACCTTATGAGAAACATTCCTATTGAACCAGATGAAATCGAAGAGATTATGAATGCGTAAAATATAAAAGGGTCGTTTTAAAACGACCCTTTTTGCTAAAAACACTAATGTTGTAATTTATAGAGTGACTAATTCAAATAAATAATCGTTTAGTTTTTGTAGCGTATTGATTTTATCTTTAGAATCAATTAATAGAGATATATTGTTTTTGCTTCCACCGTATGAAATCATTCTGATTTTTACATCCTGTAATATTTGGAATAACTTATAAGTATCTTGATGATTTACAACAGAATGCCCTACCAAACAAACAATACTTTGGTTTGTATCAACTTCAATTAAAGCGATTTTTTCTAATTCCGTTATTATACTTTCAAGGTTTTTGTCGTCATCAATAGTTAACGAAACTGCAACCTCTGAGGTTGTAATCATATCTATTGATGTTTGATAAGTCTCAAAAATTTCAAAAACTTTCTTTAAAAAACCATGAGCCTGTAACATTCTAGCCGATTTTATTTTAATGGCTGTAATATTATCTTTTGCAGCTATAGCTTTTATCCCGTTTTCTGATGTACTTTTTGAAATAAGTGTTCCATGAGCCTCAGGCTTCATTGTATTTTTTAAACGTACGGGGATACTATCTTTTCTAACTGGTGTAACAGTTTGCGGATGTAATATTTTAGCACCAAAGTAAGCTAACTCCGCTGCCTCTTCAAACGATAGATTTGAGATAGCCGATGTGTTTTCAACATACCTTGGATCGTTATTATGCATCCCATCAATATCTGTCCAAATTTGAACTTCCTCAGCTTTTATTGCAGCACCAATTATGGTTGCTGTATAATCACTTCCACCACGCTGTAAATTAGATATTTGCCCTTCATCATCTAAACAAATAAAACCTTGAGTAATATATATTTCTGAACCCTTTCCATCACTAATCAGGCGCTCTAAATTAACCTTTATACTATCAATATCAGGTTCATTAAAAGCATCAGTTCGCATAAAATCTAATGCAGGTAACAATGTTGCACTAATTCCTTCTTGCTTCAAAAAGCTGTTAAATATATATGTTGAAAGCAACTCCCCTTGAGCCAATATTTTATTTTCTAATGTTTTAGAACAAGACTTGTTAGTACACTCTAATAAGAATTCAAAAACACTTGAAACATAGTTTTTAACATCTACGATTAAATGCGCATCAGTTAAAAGGCTGTCTATTGTTTTGAAATAAGTTTCATGAAGGTTGTTTATTTTATCTATAGCATCACTTGGATTACCCAACTCAATAGCTTGAGCAATAGCCACCAGATGATTAGTTGTGCCTGACATAGCAGAAAGCACTACAACCTTCTTATCACCATCACTGATAATATTTTTAACATTATGCATATTCTCTACAGAACCTACTGATGTACCTCCAAACTTTAATACCTTCATTACTATTAATTTGAGCCACAAAACTATGATTCATTTAAGTAACTGCGATGTTTTTATTAAAAAAAAGTTATTTTTACACAAATTGTTAAATAATTAACATACGATAAGTTCTAAACAAATGAAAACAGTATCAAATTGTGTTGAAGATATACTAATTACACAACCTTATTTAGAAGAGGCTTTATCTAGAAACATCATAAATTTTAGTGCTCTGGCCATTGAATTAGTAGAACCCATAAGCAAAATGTTAAAAAAAGAGGTTAAACCGGGCGCCATAATGATGGCACTAAGGCGTTATAACCCACCTGTAACTCTTGGGAATTCAATTAAAATGAAACGAGTTATTCAAAACCTAGGTGATATTACTGTGCGCTCTAACCTAACAGATTTTACGGTTAGAAATTCTACAACATTAATTGATAATCATGCTAAAATACTGGAACGCATCAATAGAGAAGATAAATTGTTTTATGCCTTTACACGAGGTATCCATGAAAGTAATATTGTTGTATCTAGCAGTTTGAACGATTTTGTTAATGAGCATTTAGATAACGAAACCTTTATTGCGGTTCAAGAAAACTTATCAGCAATCAGTATAAGCTTACCTCAAGACAACTCAAAAATAGCCGGCTTATATTATCATTTCTTTAAGCGATTAGCTTGGGAAGGAATCGTTTTGTACGAAGTATTATCCACTACAAACGAATTTACCATTCTTGTTGAAGACGAGTATGTTGATAAGGCTTTTACCGCAATTAAAAGAGTGAAATCTTAATAATCTTCCTTAAACTTTTGAAATATATTTACCAATATAAAAGTAATGATAGTTGGCAAAACCCAACCTAGATTTTGATTTGCAAAAGGAATTATTGTTTTTACCACTTTTAGATTTTCAGCAGGTATTATAAATCCTAAAAAGTCTGGAATACTAAAAATAAACGCCACTAAAACCACCCATCTAAATACAAGTTTTGTAGCTAATTTTTCTGGAAGAACGTTTAAAATTATTAGAACTATACAAAGTGGATAAATAAACATTAAGGCTGGTAATGCAACATCAATAATGTACTTAACGTCCATTTGCCCTACCACAACACCTACTATACAGCAAAAAATAGAGGTTACTAAATACACATGCTTATAATTCTTAAAATAGGCTTTAAAAAAATCTGCAATACTGACTACAATAGCAATAGCCGTTGTAAAACACGCTAAAGCAATCAGAACACTTAAAAAAGCTGAACCCGTATTTCCTAAAGTTTTTGTTGCTAGTCCAGAAAGTAAATCAGTTCTAGAGATATTATCACCAAACTCTCCATTATAATAAGCTCCAACAGCAATTAAACCTGTATAAACTACAAACAATCCTATCATAGCAATAGTACCAGATTTGACAATCATTGTTTTTTTCTCAGCAAAGGACATATTATTTTTGGATCTGTTAATAGATACCAAAACTACACCTCCCATAATTATACCTGCCATTGCATCATAAGTCTGATAACCTTCCAGCAAACCACTTATGATTGGAAACTCTAAACTTGATGGATTCATTTGAATTACAGGTGAAAAAACACCAACAAGAATTATAGCCAGAATTATTAAAACAATTACGGGAGTTAGGTATTTACCAACTATACTTAGTACTTTATTTCTATTCATCACAAAAACAAAAACCAAAATAAAATATATAATACTTGTAAGTAAAGAGCTTGTGCCAAAAAAAGGAGCAATTGCCATTTCGTGTGTAACTGCCGCTGTACGAGGACACGGTAAAGCTATTGCAATAACAAACAAACTAAAACTAAAGATTAAACTAAAAATTGGTGATACTTTTTTCCCAAAGTCAAACAAAGTGCCTTGTAATTTAGCATGCGCAAAAATAGCTAGTAAAGGAATTACAATTGCAGATATTACAAACCCTAAGGTTACCAACCACCAATCCGACCCAGATTTAAAACCCAATAATGGCGGTAATATTAAGTTCCCAGCTCCAAAAAAGCCAGCAAATAATGCAAAACCAAATACAAAGGTTTCTTTAGTTTTATTCATAGTATGAGTTTATCTTTGCCTAAGATAAATTAAAAATGATTTTAGAACATAAAGGAATCACTATTTTTTATAAAGATGAAGGCAATGGAGAGGCAATCGTTTTTCTTCATGGTTTTTTAGAAAATACCTCGATGTGGAAACCTTTTATCCCAGAACTATCAAAAAACAATCGTGTTATTTGCATCGATTTATTAGGGCATGGTAAAACAGGATGCTTAGGTTACATTCATAGTATGGAACTTATGGCAGAAGCTGTTGAGGCAGTTTTAAATCATTTGAATATTAAAAAATCAATCTTTATAGGCCACTCCATGGGTGGTTATGTTTCGCTAGCTTTCGCTGAAAAAAACCAAGACGCGGTAAAGGGGCTATGTCTTATGAACTCAACACCCCAAGAAGACACTCTGGAAAAGAAAAAGAACAGAGACCGAGCTATTATTGCTGTAAAGCAAAATCATAAAACCTTTATTAGGATGGCTGTTGCTAATTTATTTAGTCCAGCAAATAGAACTATTTTAAAAAATGAAATAAAGAACACTACTGAAGCTGCTTTAAAAACTCCGCTTCAGGGCATTATAGCTGCTCTAGAAGGCATGAAAACTAGAAAAGATAGACTAAAAATTCTAAAAAACTCAACGTTTAAGAAAATGATTATTGTAGGTAGAAAAGATCCTGTTTTAGATTATAAAAATTTAATTTCATTAATTAAACCTACTAAAGTAAATCTAATTGAATTTCCAGATGGACACATGAGTCATATTGAAAATAAAGATGAATTCCTACAACAAATAATGTATTTCATCGAAAAATAATTGCTTTTTATCGATTTATTAAATTATTTTTTTACTTTTAAGCTCCCAAATGATTAGATCATGAAAAAACCTACTAACAAACCTACTCTTATTCCAAGAATGTATTGCAATCTTTTTGGGCATGATTTTGAAGTTACTAAAAAGGTAACTTATCATGTAAAAGAGTACACCTGTAGACATTGCAAAAAAGAATTAACTACCAATAGCAATGGAAAGCTTACCGAGCTTACTCCAAAATTTAAAGAGATTAATGCCATCTTAGAGCGTATTCACGCTTCCAGAACCGAACGTTTAAAGAAAAAAAGTGTCGCTTCGTCGATTTATTAACTACTTGTTAACATAATTAACTTGTTTTTAATATTTTTAGGCGTCTCTCTTAAATTTATTAATAAGCAAACAAAATGAAAAGCATTCATTGTATGGTGTTTGGGCACAATTTTAAAGTTACCAGACAAGTTACTTATCATGTTCAAGAATACACTTGTAAAAACTGTAAAAAAGAACTCACTACAAACAGTAACGGAAACTTAATAGAACTTACACCAAAATTTAAAGAGATTAATGACGTTCTTGAGCGAATTCATCACAAACGTTTAGTAAGAATGAACAAGAGAAAAAAGCTCAGCAGAACTCAACCAAAACCTAAGTTAATGATTGCTTAGTCATTAAAATTCTTCCAACCTTGAGCTTTGATGGGTATTCTCGTATCTGCTCTAGTCACAAGATGTAATCCTTCTTTTTCTTCCTTTATATAACCAATAACTGAAAGGTTAGGATTTGCTTTTATTTTTGGAAAATCATCTTGAGAAACTGTAAATAAAAGTTCGTAATCTTCACCTCCATTTAAAGCCACTGTAGTACTATCAATTTTAAATTCTTCACAGGTAGAAATAACTTGTGGGTCTAATGGAATTTTATTTTCGTACAAATCACAACCTACCTTACTCTGCTTACATAGATGTATTATTTCTGAAGATAAGCCATCACTAACATCAATCATGGACGTGGGTTTAACTTCTAAATCTGTTAATAATTTAACAATATCCTTTCTCGCTTCAGGTTTAAGCTGTCTTTCAACAATATAAGTATAAGGTTCTAAATCTGGTTGACTATTAGGATTTACTTTATAAACCTCTTTTTCACGCTCTAAAACTTGCAAACCCATGTAAGCCGCTCCTAAATCTCCAGATACTACTAATAAATCATTAGGTTTTGCACCACTTCTATATACTTCATTTTCAGGTTTCACCTCTCCAATAGCAGTGACAGAAATAAGCAATCCTTTATTTGAAGATGTGGTATCGCCTCCAACCACATCAATAGCATAAATACTTGCAGCCGTTTCAATTCCAGCATATAAATCTTCTAAAGCTTCCAAAGGAAATCTATTAGATACTGCAATTGAAACTGTTACCTGTGTTGCTTTAGCATTCATCGCATAAACATCAGATAAATTTACAACTATCGCTTTATAGCCCAAATGCTTTAAAGGCATATAACTTAAATCAAAATGCACACCTTCAACTAATAAATCAGTAGACACAACAATGCGTTTATCTTCAAAATTTAAAACTGCAGCGTCATCACCAATCCCTTTAATTGTTGATTTTTGCTTTATTTCAAAATTTTTTGTCAAATGTTCTATTAATCCAAATTCACCTAAATCACTTAACTGTGTACTTTGCTGGTTTTTATCTTCTATCATGCTGCAAAAATAAGAAGCTAATTTTGTTTTTACTATCTTTATACTAAAACTAAACCTATTTAGTTATAACAATAAATCTTTCTATGAAACTTTTAAGAATTTCTTACGCCTTTTTCTTGGCGTGCTCTATTATTTTTTTTTCACAATCTTGTAATGATGAACCTGTAGAAATTATACCTGTCGTAGATTCTGATAATGATGGTATTGAAGAAAGCATTGACAACTGTGCTACAATTTCGAATACTGATCAAAGTGATAATGATAATGACGGCATTGGAGATGTTTGTGACGATGATGATGATAACGATGGTGTTTTAGATATAAATGATAATTGCCCAACTATTGCAAATCCAGACCAAGAAGATGAGGATGGGGATGGTATTGGTGATACTTGTGATGATGATTCTGTAGACCCTAATGCTCCTTTAGCAATTTGTGAAAATGGTTTTGCAGATGGATACCCATGTAATGATTATGATCTTATGGCTCAAATTCCACTAAATGTTTTTGGTGCTGCTGAAGGTAATGATTGCTGGGGATGGACTGATGAAACTACTGGAAGAGAATATGCTTTAATGGCTACAACTCATAACACATCTTTTGTTGATATAACTAAACCAAATGAGCCTATTTACTTAGGAAAACTACCAACAGCTACAACTACTAGTCCTTGGCGTGATGTTAAGGTTTACAAAAATCATGCTTTTATTGTCGCTGATTGTAGTTTGGGGAGAGATCCTACATGTAATGACGACCATGGCATGCAAGTTTTTGATTTAACACGTTTAAGAAACGTTCAAAACCCGCCAGAAACATTTACCGCAGATACACGTTTTACAGGATTTGGTAAAGCACATAATATTGTTATTAATGAAGATAGCGGATATGCATATATAGTTGGCGCTAATAGAAATTCAACTTATAGCGGTGGTCCAATATTCATAAATATTCAAGACCCTAAAAACCCTGTTGCGGAGGGTGGTTTTAGCCAAGGCGGATATTCCCACGATGCACAAGTGGTTACATATAATGGACCTGATACTGATTATACTGGTAAAGAAATTTTAATTGGCAGTAATGAAGACGAAGTAGTTATAGCTGATGTAACAGATAAGGCTAATCCAACAATCATATCTACTATTAGCTATAATAACGTAGAGTATGCACATCAAGGTTGGTTTACCGATGATATGAAATATTTTATTTTAGGTGATGAACTTGATGAAATAAGAGCAGGAAATAATACGAGAACTATTGTATTTGATTTCACAGATTTAGATAACCCTGCTTTTCATTTTAATTATTTTGGCACAAGTGTAGCTATAGATCATAATGGATATGTAAAAGGAAACACATATTACTTTGCAAGTTACAGGGCTGGTGTGCGTATGTTAGATATATCTCAAATAGATTCAAAATCTGCCACTGAAATTGGATTTTTCGATACCTATCCAAAGGATAATGTTACAGAATTTAATGGCGCTTGGAATATATATCCATATTTCCCGAGCGGAAACATTATAGTAAGCGATATTGAAAGAGGGTTATTCATCATCAGAAAAAGTGGCACTTAAATTTTAAAACATCAAACCATTTGAAAACCTTTAGAGTCGCCCCTTATCTCGTATGCATCAGCCTAATCCTTTTTAATTGTTCTAAAAAAGATGATGGTAAGTCTCATACACCAAAATCAGTAAACGTTGCATTTATAAAAGCTATTGGTGGTTCTAAAAATGAAAGTGCAAAATCCATTATCAATACAACAGACGGAGGTTATGCTATTTTAGGGCACACCCAAAGTATGGATGGAGATGTTTCTGGTAAATCCAATGAATCATTTGATTTATGGCTACTTAAATACGACTCCAATCATTTTTTACAGTGGCAAAAAACATATGGAGGAACTGATGACGACCGTGGAAATGATTTATTACAAACTTCAGATGACGGTTATGTTATATCTGGCTACAGTAAAAGTAACAATCAAGATGTTTCTGAAAACAATGGTGCTCATGACTTCTGGGTTTCTAAGTTAGACAATTCTGGAACTATTATTTGGGAAAAATCTTATGGATTCTTAGGAGCAGACATCTGTAATTCAATTATTCAGACTAATGATGGCGGATTCTTATTAACAGGTGTTTTAGATGTTTCAGCTTCCAACGGAGAAGGTAATAGTAAAAACAGCAAATCAAAACTTTTTGCTCGACATGCAGGTGGTGATTATTGGGTAATAAAAATAGATGCATCAGGCGAAAAAGAGTGGAGTAAATTTTTTGGAGGCACTTTTACAGATACCCCATACGATGCTATTCAAACTCAAGATAATGGTTATATATTAATTGGTTCATCTGATAGTGACGATGTAGATATTTCTAACAAAAAAGGCTCTTATGACTTTTGGGTCGTAAAAATTTCTGAAACTGGAACACTGGTTTGGGAAAAATCTTTTGGAGGCTCGCAAACAGATGAAGCTTGGGCCATTACAAATACAGATGACAATAATTTTATCATCGTAGGGGATACTAGAAGTAACGACTTGGACGTTTCAATAGACCATGGTGCTGCTGATTTATGGTGCATTAAAATATCATCTTCAGGAGATTTACTTTGGGAAAAATCTTTTGGAGGAAATAGTTTTGATGTAGCGCGTTCCATCTCTAAAACTCAAGATGGTGGCTTTATTATTTCTGGAAGTTCTAGAAGTGTAAATAATGATTTAACTAACAATAATGGACAGAATGATGCGTGGGTTTTAAAAATTAATAATAATGGTAAACTCCTATGGCAAAAAAGTATAGGTGGATCAGAAATTGATTTTGCCTATGATGCCGTGGAACTGAACAATAAAAGCATAGTTGTAGTTGGAGAATCCAGCAGCTCAAACATAGATATTTCAACTAATAAAGGATTTTCAGATTTACTGATTTTCAAAATAGACCCTTAAAATGAAAAATATACTCTCCCTTTTACTAATTACTTTTTTCACATTAATCTCTTGTGGTGAAGACAACGAAAACGACACATCTCAAACTAACATAACTTTTAATTTTAGTCACACATGGGATGGTACTGCAGTGACTAATGCTGACTTTAATGATATTAAATTCACTAATGAAAATGGTGACAAACTTAGTATAGAACGCCTTCGATATCTTATTTCTAGAATTACTTTTACATCAAATAGTAATGAAAAACTGGTATTAAATGGTTACAACTTAATAGATGTAACTAATAATCAGAATTTATCAATTACGTCATCAGCCTTTATACCTCAAGGTAATTATCGTGATTTGTCTTTTACTTTTGGCTTTACCAATGAAGATAATAGCGGTAATTATGAAGATTTAAACTCTGCCTCTTGGTTTGTTCCTGAAATGCTTGGTGGCGGATACCATTACATGCAAATGGATGGTAAATTTATCAATAATGCAGATGAAGAACAGGGTTATAATTATCATTCTATCAGAGCAGCTGACAACCCTGGAGACAACCCAACATTTCCTCAAGACACCTTTTTTAATGTAAGTCTTGGAGAAGTTACCGTTACAAATAATGCTAAATTTAATATTGAAATGAACATTGCTGAATGGTTTAAAAACCCAAATAGATGGGATTTGAATGTTTTAAACCAAATGTTAATGCCAAATTCTGATGCACAAATCAAAATGTATGAAAATGGGCAAAATGTATTCAGTTTAAAATCTGGTGATTAAAAGGTTGTTTTGAGACTTAGGAAATTATTACATATCACATTTATAATTATCGTTTGTTTTTCTTGTGAAAGCGAAACTGTTAATACGTATAAAAACACGCCTAGTCCACTTGAAATTCCTAAACTTTTTCAAGAGAATATACTTGCACCTATAGTTCCTATTGATAACCCACAAACGGAAGAAGGTATTGCACTTGGTAAAAAGTTATTTTTCGACCCCATTTTATCCTCAAATAACACACAAGCTTGTGCAGATTGTCATGCGCCTGAAAATGCATTTACTGATAGCGACAGATTTAGTGATGGTGTGGAAGGCTTTTTTGGAAATAGAAACTCGATGCCACTGTTCAACTTAGCATGGAATTATGATGAAAAGTTCTTCTGGGATGGAAACACTTTTAGTTTAGAACATCAAGCATTTATTCCTGTTACAGACCCTATTGAAATGAACAGTACTTGGCAAAATATAGAACAAAAACTCAAACAACATACAGATTACCCGGAACTGTTTGAAAAAGCTTTTGGTACAAAAACCATAGATTCCAGTTTAGTCACTAAAGCCATAGCACAATTTGAGCGGACTTTAATTTCTGCAAACTCTAAATTCGATAAGCATCTATTAGGTGAAATTGAGCTAACACCTCAAGAATTAAATGGGTTCAATGTGTTTATGGATGAAGCCAGAGGCGACTGCTTTCATTGCCACGGAAGCGACAAAAACCCTCTTTGGACAGATAATTTGTTTCACAATAACGGTTTAGATGAAACATTTACAGACCTAGGATTAGGTGCTGTAACAGGAGACCCTGCAGATAATGGAAAATTTAAATCGCCTTCATTGAGAAATTTAGCATTTACAGCTCCTTACATGCACGATGGTAGGTTTACCTCCCTAGAGGACGTCATTAACCATTACAGCGAAGGTTTAAAAAACTCAAGTACTATTGACCCCCTAATGAAAAAGGTATCACAAGGCGGTGTTGGTTTATCTGAAAATGACAAAGCAGACTTAAAAGCTTTCCTATTATCACTATCTGACAATGAATTTATAAGCAATCCTGAATTTAAAAAGGAATAATACTACGTTAAAAATGCATTTCATCGAAAATATTATATATTTTGTCTAACATTATATATTTTTAACCATATTACTCATTCAATCAATTCATTATATGAATAATAGAATAACATCTAATCTTTTCTGCTCCACTTATGGGCATAATTATTTTCGATTGAGTAATGCGAATGCTAATACTCCTGAATTAATCTGTAAATGTTGTAAGGGCTACTTTAAATTTGAAAATAATGGTTCTATATCTCCTGTTTCTCCTAAAGAGAACGAAAGATTCTCCTCAATGCTCTACAGAAAGCAAACGGCTTAATTCTTCTACATCTCAGTAGTTTTCAAAATAAAATAGTGGGTTAACCATCTAACTATTAGACCACAATCAATTCATAAGAAAAACCTATAAAACCATATATTAATATAATGTTAGGTTATTCGATATTCACTGACTTATATTGTATATTTGTGCTCTATTTAGAAACTGTCTTAATAAATTATACAGGGCAAAACTAAATTTAATAACAAAATAATATGATAAAAGTCTCTGATACAGCTAAAAAGAAAGTTGTTGAGCTTATGACCGATGATGGTTATAATGCTACTACAGATTATGTTCGTGTTGGTGTAAAAAGTGGCGGTTGTTCAGGTTTATCTTATGATTTAAAATTTGATAAAGAGCAACAAGAAGACGATAAAGTTTTTGAAGATAATGGTGTAAAAATCATAGTTGACAAAAAAAGTTTTTTATATCTCATAGGTACAACATTAGAATATTCAGGTGGTTTAAACGGAACAGGTTTCGTTTTTAACAACCCTAACGCCAACCGCACATGTGGTTGTGGCGAATCATTTTCATTATAAATAAGAAAAAATATGTCGAAGTATACAGAAGATGATCTTCGCGAAGAATTAAAAACCAAAGAATACGAATACGGTTTTTATACAGATATTGAATCGGATACCTTTCCAAATGGTTTAAACGAAGATATCGTTCGTGCCATTTCTAAAAAGAAAGAAGAACCAAACTGGATGACCGAATGGCGTTTGGAAGCATTTCGCGTTTGGAAAAACATGGAAGAACCAGAATGGGCTAACGTACATTATGAGAAACCAGATTTTCAAGGAATCTCTTATTATTCTGCTCCCAATAGCAAACCTAAATATGATAGTTTGGATGAAGTTGACCCAGAATTACTGGCAACTTTTGAAAAATTAGGAATTTCTTTAGATGAGCAAAAGAAGTTAGCTGGTGTTGCTATGGATGTAGTGGTTGATTCGGTTTCTGTAGCTACAACATTTAAAAAGACGCTTGCAGAACAAGGTATTATTTTTATGAGTATTTCTGAAGCTATCAAGGAGCATCCAGAGCTAGTAAAGAAATACATAGGTACCGTTGTTCCTCAAAAGGACAATTTTTATGCGGCTTTAAATTCAGCTGTATTTAGTGATGGATCATTCTGTTACATTCCAAAAGGCGTGCGATGCCCTATGGAATTATCTACATACTTCAGAATTAATCAAGCAGGAACTGGGCAGTTTGAAAGAACATTAGTAATCGCAGATGAAGGGAGCTATGTAAGTTATCTTGAAGGGTGTACAGCTCCCAGTCGTGATGAAAATCAATTACACGCTGCTGTTGTTGAGTTAATTGCTTTGGATGATGCCGAAATTAAATACTCAACAGTTCAAAACTGGTTCCCTGGTAATGCAGAAGGTAAAGGGGGCGTATATAACTTTGTAACCAAAAGAGGTTTGTGTGAAACCAATGCTAAAATTTCTTGGACGCAAGTTGAAACAGGTTCTGCAGTTACATGGAAATACCCAAGTTGTATACTAAAAGGAGATAATTCAGTAGGTGAATTTTATTCTATTGCTGTAACTAATAACTATCAGCAAGCTGATACAGGTACTAAAATGGTTCACTTAGGTAAGAACACAAAGTCAACAATTATTTCCAAAGGGATTTCAGCAGGAAAATCTCAAAACAGTTACAGAGGTTTAGTTCAAATAAACTCAAGAGCAGAAAACGCACGTAACTTTTCACAGTGTGATAGTTTATTGATGGGTAATGAATGTGGAGCACATACTTTCCCATATATAGAAGCAAAAAACAAAACTGCAAAAATAGAACACGAAGCTACAACTAGTAAAATTGGTGAAGACCAAATTTTCTATTGTAACCAACGTGGTATAGATACAGAAAAAGCAATAGCCTTAATAGTAAATGGTTTTAGTAAAGAAGTTTTAAATAAACTACCTATGGAATTTGCTGTTGAAGCCCAAAAATTATTAGAAATAAGTTTAGAAGGTTCAGTAGGATAATAATAATTGAAATCAAAAATGAAAAAAATACTTTTTATCTCATTATTCTTAACAGCAATAGTAAGCTGCAAAAATGAGGCTAAATCAGAACAAAAAGAAGTCGAAACTGAAGTTGAAAGTAACGAAAAAACTGCTAAGCAGAATGATGGTTTAACACTACTTCAAGGTCAATTTGTGCATTATGATGGTGCTGCTGTTTTACAAACACGCGATGAAATTTATGGAGTTCTTTTAACTGATAAATTGGAAGTACTTGACGAAAAAGCGCAAGTATTCAAAAAAGAACCAACTGATATGGTTTTTGTTGAAATCCGTGGTAAAATCTCTACTGAAAAACATGATAAAATTCTTTGGGAGAATAAGGTAGAAGTTGTTGAAATACTAAACGTTCAACCTACTCAGATAGAAGATAAAGAAACAATAAAATTAGGAAGCTAAAAGCTATGTTAAAAATAAATAATTTACACGCAAACATTGAAGACAAGAGTATCCTGAAAGGTATTAACCTTGAAGTAAAACCAGGTGAAGTACATGCTATTATGGGGCCTAATGGTTCTGGAAAAAGTACTTTAGCATCTGTTATTGCAGGAAAGGAAGAATACGAAGTTACTGAAGGAAACATTGTTTTTGAAGGTGAAGACATTGAAGAGTTAGCAGCAGAAGAGCGTGCTCACAAAGGTGTATTCTTATCGTTCCAATATCCCGTTGAAATCCCTGGAGTTTCAGTAACTAACTTCATGAAAACAGCTATCAACGAATCTAGAAAGGCTAAAGGTTTAGATGATATGCCTGCTAAAGATATGTTAAAGTTGATTCGTGAAAAATCAGAGTTACTAGAAATAGACCGAAAGTTTTTATCGCGTTCATTAAACGAAGGTTTTTCAGGTGGAGAAAAGAAACGTAATGAAATCTTTCAAATGGCTATGCTTGAGCCTAAATTAGCTATTCTCGATGAAACGGATTCCGGTTTGGATATTGACGCATTACGAATTGTAGCAAATGGTGTTAATAAATTAAAAAGTAAAGACAATGCAGTTGTTGTAATTACGCATTACCAACGCTTGTTAGACCATATTGTTCCAGATTATGTTCACGTACTTTACAACGGAAAAATTGTAAAATCAGGTTCAAAAGAATTGGCACATGAATTAGAAGCCAAAGGTTACGATTGGATAAAAGAAGAAGTTGGCGCATAGCGCCAGTAACCGGTTTTCAGCCGCTGTAAACAGTCGTAACAACTGAATACTGAATACTGAATACTGAATACTGAAAAACATGGATTTAAAAGAAAAATTAGTTTCATCATTTTTAGCATTTGAAAATAGTGTTGATATCGATGCTTATGCACATGATGTTAGGACGGATGCTATAAAAATATTCGAAGAAAAAGGTTTTCCTTCTAAAAAAGAAGAAGCATGGAAATACACATCTTTAAATAGCATCTTAAAGGAAGATTATAGTGTATTCCCTAAGCAAGAAAATGCCTTAGAATACCCTCAGGTAAAAAAGTACTTTATCCACGATATTGATACGTACAAAATTATTTTTATTGATGGTAAATACTCATCGCACCTATCGCAAACCACTCATGATGGCATAGATGTATGTTTAATGTCTGCTGCGTTAAGCAAACCAAAGTATCAACTAATTATTGAAAACTATTTTAATAAAGCAGCTGAAAAAGACAGTTTAACCTCATTAAACACAGCTTTTTCCAGTGAAGGTGCTTACATACACATACCAAAAAATAAGATTGTAGAAAAACCAATTCAAATCATACATTTCTCAACAGGAAATGAGTCTGCAACCATGTTGCAACCTCGTAATTTAGTTGTAGTTGATGAGAATTCCCATGTTCAAATTATCGAACGCCACCAAAGTTTAACTGGCAATCCTGTTTTAACAAATAGTGTTACAGAAATTTTTGCTAATAAACGTGCTATAGTCGATTATTACAAAATTCAAAACGATAATGAAAACGCTTCTCTAATCGATAATACATTTATCAACCAAAAAAGAGAAAGCCTTGCATCAGTACACACATTTGCTTTTGGAGGTAAACTTACACGTAATAATCTAAACTTTTACCAAAACGGCGAGCGTATAGATTCAACCTTAAAAGGTATAACCATTATTGGCGACAAACAGCATGTAGATCACAACACCTTAGTGCATCACATCGAGCCTAATTGTGAAAGTCATCAAGACTACAAGGGCATATTTGATGATAAATCAACTGGGGTTTTCAATGGTAAAGTTGTGGTTGAAAAAGAAGCACAAAAAACCAATGCATTTCAAGCCAACAATAATATACTAATAAGCGACAAAGCATCTATAAATACCAAACCGCAATTAGAAATTTTTGCTGATGATGTAAAATGTTCACACGGTTGTACCATTGGCCAGCTAGATGAAAGCGCTATGTTTTACATGCGTTCACGTGGTATTCCAGAGAAGGAAGCCAAAGCGTTGTTAATGTTTGCGTTTAGCAATAATGTACTAGAATCGGTTAAAATTCCAGAATTAAAACAACGTATTACCAAGATAATCGCCAATAAGTTGGGTGTTAATATTGGGTTTGATTTATAATATTTTTATTTGAAGCTATTTCCCGCTATCCGCTATATCTTTTTGCAAAAAAGCAAAAAAGGTTAAGACTATGATAATAGCCGAACGGCGACTACGGGGTTAACCTATCTGCCATGTTTAATGTAGACACCATACGAAAAGACTTCCCGATACTTTTTCGAAAAGTAAACGGCAAACCTTTAGTGTATTTTGATAATGCTGCAACCTCTCAAACACCGCAACAGGTTATTGATGTGATTGTAGATTATTATTCAAACTACAACGCAAACATACATCGTGGAGTACACACATTAAGTCAAGAAGCAACTGATTTATACGAAGCTTCAAGACAAAAAATACAAGCACATTTTAATGCAAAGTTCCCGCACGAAATTATTTTTACTTCGGGCACAACACACGGTATAAACCTTGTAGCAAATGGATTCTCTTCATTATTAAAAAAAGGAGACGAAATAATAGTTTCAGCCTTAGAACATCATAGTAATATTGTGCCTTGGCAAATGCTTTGTGAACGCACAGGAGCTACTTTAAAAGTAATTCCGATGAATGAAGACGGTGAACTTATTATGTCTGAATTCGATAAACTTGTATCCCAGAACACAAAACTTGTTTTCGTTAACCACATATCAAATGCTTTAGGAACCATAAACCCTATTGAATACATCATTGAAAAAGCACATAACGTTGGAGCAGCTGTTTTGATTGATGGCGCACAATCTGCACCACACATTAAACCAAATGTTCAAGCTTTAGATGTAGATTTCTATGTAACCTCAGCTCACAAAATTTGTGGACCAACAGGTGTTGGTATGCTTTACGGAAAAGAGGCATGGTTAAAAAAACTACCTCCATATCAAGGCGGTGGCGAAATGATTGCCGAAGTTACCTTTGAAAAAACAACCTACGCAGATTTACCACATAAATTCGAAGCAGGAACGCCTAATATTTGCGGTGGCATTGCTTTTGGAGCAGCAATTAACTATATGAACAACATAGGTTTCGACAACATCGCAAACTATGAAAATGAGCTTCTAGAATACGGCACAAAAAAACTGCTTGAAATAGAAGGTTTAAAAATCTACGGCACTTCTAAACACAAAACATCTGTAATTTCTTTTAATTTAGAAGGCATCCACCCTTACGATGTTGGCACCATTTTAGATAAGTTAGGAATAGCGGTTAGAACAGGACACCATTGCGCACAACCCATTATGGATTTCTATAAAATCCCTGGAACTGTTCGTGCTTCATTTGCATTTTACAATACTAAAGCAGAAATAGATGCATTAGTTGAAGGTGTTAGGAAAGCTAAAATGATGTTGTCTTAAATTCTTATCGTATTTTTGTTTAAAATTGAAACCATGAGTATTGAAGACATTCAAAACGAAATAATAGACGAATTCTCGATGTTTGAAGATTGGGAAGAACGTTACCAATATATGATTGATTTAGGGAAAGAATTACCCCTAATTGACGATGAATACAAAACCGATAATAACATTATAAAGGGTTGCCAAAGTAAAGTATGGGTGCATGCTGAAATGAATGATAATAAAATTGAGTTTACGGCTGATAGTGATGCTATAATTACTAAAGGCATTATTGCCATTTTAATTAGAACATTCTCAAATCAACACCCAAAAGATATTATTGATGCAGACACTGATTTTATTGATAAAATTGGATTGAAGGAACACTTATCTCCAACCCGAGCTAATGGTTTAGTAAGTATGGTGAAACAATTAAAAATGTATGCTATAGCGTACCAAACACAACTTAATTAGTTTATGTGTTGATGCGTTTAATCGTTGATGCGACGACTAAACAAATAAACGACTAAACGATTAAACAAATTAAAGTTATGAGTGAACAGATAGACACAGCCGAATTAGGCGAAAAAATAGTAAACGTTTTAAAAACGATTTACGATCCAGAAATACCAGTTGATATTTATGAATTAGGTTTAATTTATGATGTATTTGTTAATGAAGATTATGATGTAAAAATCTTAATGACGCTAACAACACCTAACTGCCCCGTGGCAGAAACTTTGCCTTTGGAGGTAGAAGAAAAAGTAAAATCGCTTAATGCTGTTAAAGATGCCAAAGTTGAAATTACATTCGACCCACCTTGGACTCAAGATTTAATGAGCGAAGAGGCAAAGTTGGAATTAGGCATGCTTTAATTCTATATTCAATAAGCAATTAAATACCTAAACCCGATGTAGCCTTGAGCGCAATCGAAGGTCTCCTAAACATGAAAGACGAAATCATAAACCGCGTTGCAAACAGCAAATTAATTACCATCGACCTTGAAGATTTTTATCCTGAAGGTAAGCGCGTATTGTTTGATATTAAAGATTGGCTATTTGAAGGTTTTGTACTTCGAGAAAAGGATTTTAGACAACAAGTCTCAGAATTTGATTGGAGTATTTATCAAGATGCGCATGTAGCACTAGCTTGTAGTTCTGATGCTATTATACCAGGTTGGGCATATATGCTTTTAAGTATTCAACTAGAACCTTTTGCCAAAACAATAATTATTGGAAATTTAGAACAATTGGAAACGTCTATTTATCAAGATATAATAAACGATTTAGATGTTTCTGAATATGAAGGTAAGCCTATAATAGTTAAAGGTTGTTCTAACAAACCAGTACCTCAAAATGCCTATATCTTGCTTTCCAATAAACTAAAATCTGTTGCAAAGTCAATTATGTATGGCGAAGCTTGCTCTTCTGTTCCTCTCTACAAAAAGAAATAATATTAAAGTGACTTAAAAACTTAAAAGGGGTCATAGAATAAAGTAGTTTCAAAAGAAACCGCTTAACATTTGTTAAAATTAATATATATTTGCACGCATTTTTAAATTTAAAGAAATGAAAAAAACGTTATTATTACTTGCATTACTTTTCGGAATGGTTTCGATTAATGCGCAAACAAAGGAAGAATTAGAAACTCAAAAAGCTGAAAAACAAGCTGTTGCTGATGCTGCACAAGCTGAAGCAAATGCTTTGCAAGCCCAAATAGACGCTCTTCCAGGTTGGAGAAAAGGTGCTTTTGGTACTATTGGTGGTAGCTTATCTGGTTTTAAAAATTGGTACGCTCAAGAAGCCGCAAACAATAATTCGGGTAACATTGGTATTACAGTAAATGGTTTTGCTAACTTAATCCAAGAGAAATTTTTCTGGAGAAACAGTTTAACTGCTAACTTAAATTGGGTAAAACTAGATGACACATCAAATAATACTGATGACGATAAAGACTTTAACCCTACAACAGATGTTTTTAACATATCATCGCTTTATGGTAGAAACATTGCCAAAAACTTAGCTGTTTCTGGTTTAGCGGAATACAGAACAACATTACTTAACAACTTTAATGATCCTGGTTATTTAGATGTTGGTATTGGTGCTACTTGGACGCCAATTGAAAATTTAATAGTTGTGGTACACCCATTAAACTACAATTTTGTTTTTGCTGATAACGATGCAGTATTTCAATCGTCTTTAGGGGCTAAAATTGTTGCAGATTATACAAGACAAATTGGTGCTGTAGCTTTTAAAACTAACTTATCTGCATTTCAAAGTTATGAAACTTCAGAATTATCAAACTGGACGTGGACCAACTCTTTTAGCTATACGCTATGGAAAATGATTGGTGTTGGTTTTGATTTTGGTTTGAGAAGCAACCAACAAGAGGCTGCTAATTTCCAAGGTGTGGCTTTAGAAGATGCTGATAATGATTTACAATCTTACTATACTTTTGGTTTAAGCTACAAATTCTAACATCACATACATTTGTAGATTTAAAATCTATAGTTGAATTTTATAAAAAAATGCGCTTCCCAGAAAAAGGGAAGCGCATTTTTTGCGTTAGTCCCGATTGCTATCGGTAGAGGAATTGAGTAGTGAAAGCCCGACCCTTTGGGTAACGCCCAAGTTACTCTATTCCATATCCTCGTAGTTATAATCTGGATATAGGAAATGATTATAAGGAAAACGGGTGACGTGAATTTCGCGTACCTCATCGTAAACACGCTTTTTAAAATCTTCTAGATTACTTTTATTTATTGCAGATATGAATAAAGCGTTGTTACCAACCTTACTCATCCAAGTACTTTTCCACTCTTCTAGCGTGTAGTGCTTTTTTGTTCGTTCTATTTCTAAATCAGTTTCATCATGTGGTTCTGCTTCGTAAGCATCTATTTTATTAAAAACCATAATGGTTGGCTTATCGCTACTATTAATTTCGCCTAAAATTTTATTTACAGACGCTATATGCTCCTCAAAATTAGGATGTGATATATCTACAACATGTAGCAATAAATCTGCTTCTCTAACCTCATCTAGTGTACTTTTAAAACTATCAACCAATTGGGTAGGCAACTTGCGGATAAACCCTACTGTGTCACTTAATAAAAATGGTAAATTTTGTATAACTACCTTTCTTACGGTAGTATCGAGTGTTGCAAACAGCTTGTTTTCTGCAAATACTTCGCTTTTACTAATCACATTCATAAGCGTAGATTTACCAACATTGGTGTAACCTACTAATGCAACACGAACCATTTTACCACGGTTACCACGTTGCACAGCCATTTGCTTATCTATCGTTTTTATACGTTTTTTTAATAAGGCTATTTTATCACGAACAATACGTCTATCTGTTTCTATTTCGGTTTCACCCGGACCACGCATACCAATACCCCCTTTTTGACGTTCAAGGTGTGTCCACATTCCTCTTAACCGTGGCAATAAATATTCGCATTGCGCTAGTTCTACTTGCGTTCTTGCATAACTTGTTTGCGCGCGTTGCGCAAAAATATCTAGGATTAAGTTGGTTCTATCTAAAACTTTTACGTTGAGTATTTTACTAATATTTCGTTCTTGTGCTGCAGAAAGTTCGTCGTCAAAAATGGCCGTATCAATGTCATTTTCCTTTATAAACTCACTTACATCTTCCATTTTTCCAGAACCTATGAAGGTTTTGGCATTAGGCATATCCATTTTTTGCGTAAAACGCTTTACGGCATAACCACCGGCTGTAAAGGTTAAAAACTCCAACTCGTCTAAATACTCTTTGAGTTTAGCTTCGTCTTGATCTTTAGTTACAATACCTATTAAAACAGCTTTTTCTAATCCCATACACGCCTAATAATTATAATAATATTATATCGACAAAGTTACATAATTACAGGGATTTTAAAGTTTATAATTTTAAGCCTATTTTTGACCCATGACAGACGATTTTGACGATATCCCAGTACGCCACAATATGCAAACTGTGGCGTTTTATAATATTGAGAATTTATTTGATTTAAGAGATAGTAAATTCACCAACGACAATGACTTTTTACCAGAGTCCGTAAAGCGATGGACACCCAAACGTTATAAGAATAAATTGCGAAAAATAGGCTTTGCTATTTCTAACATTGGAAGAGAAGAAACTGGAAAACACCCTGCTATTATTGGTTTAGCCGAAGTAGAAAATGCTAAAGTTTTGGAAGACCTTCTTGATTCTAAACATTTAGATGATTTAGATTACGATTATGTGCATTTTGACTCTTTGGATGAGCGTGGTATTGATGTAGCAATGATTTACGATACAAATGTTTTTAAGCCTATGCATACAGAAACATTCTCTGTAAGTTTAACTGATGACGATGGTGCTCCTGATTATACACGTGATATTTTGTTAGTTGGAGGGCACTTAGATGGTGAGTATGTCCATTTTATTGTTAACCATTGGTCCTCTAGACGTGAAGGACAAAAAGAAACAGAATTTAAACGATTAGCAGCTTCAGATAAGATAAGTGACATTATTTCATCAATCACTCAAAAAGACGAAACCGCTAAAATTATGGTTTTGGGTGATTTTAATGATACTCCACAAAATGAAAGTATTAAACGTTTGGTTAACGACCATAGTTTATTTAATCCCTTTGAAACCTTGCGTTCTTTTACGAGAGGTACAGTAAAACACAGGCGTCAATGGTATATTTTTGATCAAATATTAGTTTCTACTATTTTTTTTAAAAGTTCTAACAACGAATTCGAATTTTTTAAAGCTGATATTTTTGATCATGACTTTTTAAAGCAGTTTAATGGGCCCTTTAAAGGTGCTCCATTTAGAACTTATGTGGGGAAAAAATATAAAGGTGGTTATAGTGACCATTTTCCTGTTTATACTATTTTAAAGAAGTAATTAGGTGGCTTGAAAAAGAACATAGGTTAATCCTAAAACAATAATAGGAAGTAACCAAAGTATCCAAATATTATAAGTCTGTTTTCTTTTTTTTAGCATTTTGGCGTTAAGCAAATTTCTTTTCTTTCCGCTGTATTGCATCCAATTTTTAAAAAATACAGCTACTACTAGCAAAACAAATAGAGTCCATGCTTTAGATGATGACATGGTATCAACATGCATCTGCCTAAAAAAACCAGCAAAAAAAACACCTAAAAGCAGTAGTAAACTGCATTGTAAGAACGACACATAAAACATAGCAATCTTAATAGCCTTTTTGCTTTTTTTCGTTTTGTAATATTGAAATATGTTAAAGAAAAAGGTGTCGAATATAGACATATAGTTGTTGTTATTACAAAGGTATGATTATTCCTGTTAACCAATCTTTCCAAAATCGATAAATACCAAAACTAATTATCTATTCAAAAACTATATCATCAATATAAATATGATGACCAGCGCCATAACTTTGTGAAAACAGCGTAAACCCAGAACGAATGCAGCTTAAATCTTGTTTTTTAAGTTTGATGGTATATTTCTTCCACTTAGTTCCTAGCTTTATTTCAAGAGATGCTTTAGCTGTATCTGGATAAGCTTTGTCTTTTCCTATTAAACCAAAACCAATGGTAGCTTTAAGCGAACTTTCACTGCTCTTTGCCCAAAAACTAAACTTGGTGGCTCCAGAAATATCATACCCTCCAAGAATATCACCCCAATCATTGGCTGGATTTACCATTCCCAATCCGTACCAATTGTAGTGATGATTATAGCTTATTTTTAAAGCTGCACTTCCAGAATACACCTCAGTAGTATTTCTGGTATCTACTAATATCTTTTCGTGATTACCCATATAAGCAGAAGGTGCATAAGGCATATCTTCACCATCTTTATACACATAAAATGGCAATTTTACTTTAGGCACAAGATACTTTCTGTTTTTAGCATCTTCATCAGTTACTTTAATAGCTGTTGATGCAATACCAACATTATTATAACTATCCTTGACGTTTACATAAACTTTAATGGCACCATGTTCTTTGGGCAGTTGTATTTCAAAACCACTTTCTAGAGTTCCTCTATGTACTAGAGTATTAATTTGATTACGTCTATTTCTACTGCCTTCTCTGTGGTTGTAATGAAAACTTATATTAAGTGTTTCATTTTCTACATCTATGACTTTTAAGGTTACGGGAACCCAAGAGCCACTTTTGTGTTCGCCATCAGGCAATTCCAATTGTTCTACTTTAGGTACGTTATTACTTGGCTTTTCTCCAGTATAAGCTTCTCTAATTGCCCAATATTGCGGTCGGTATGCACCTGTATGATGTGTATGTAACCAAGGCGAACCAAAATGGTTACCATCACCATAATGAAATACAAATACGCCTAAATTTGTTGGCTTGCTAGCAATCCAATCTGGGTAACCTTTGGCTATGGCATCATATTTCTGTTGATCTGTTGGTTCTTGTTTTACGCCATGTTTTTCTGTTTTGATATCCCATTCTCCTGTTACGCCAAACTCTGTAATTATATATGGTTTATCAATATTTCGTTTTTCTAATTCTGAAGCTAAAAATCCTGCGCCTGCACCGTAACTATTTAATCCATAAATATCAATAGAGGGCACGTATTTTTGCCACCATTCCAATCCGAAAGTCCAAGCCTCTACCGATGTTATTGGATGGTTAGGATCAATAGATTTTATTTCACTGCAAATACGTTCCAGGAGTTTTGAATAGGCTTCCTTTTCTTCATCGGTAGCCATATTTAAATAGACCTCGTTACCAATTCCCCAAGTTAAAACTGCAGAATGGTCTTTATACTTTTGCACAACATTTATAGCATTATTGTACATGTCTTCCATTCCTTTTTTGTCTTTAAGGTAATTAAAACTATCATCGTCTTCCATTCCAGGTCTACCATGGCGCATCCAAATACCAACCATAACTTTAATATTGTGTTTCTGGGCAGCTTCTAAAAGCTGAGGCATGTTATCTCCTGTTGCCCAAGTTCTAATTGCATTGACACCTAGGAAATTTAAGTCTTTGAAGTAGCTATCGTAGTTTTCAATGTCTTTATCGTAACCAAATGTTACTCCTTTGATATCGAAAGGTTTGCCATCAACTAAAAGTTGCCAACTTTTGCCTTGTTTTTGAATGGTTGTTTGGGCTTGGGAATATTGAAATATACACCCTAGAACGAGTAATAAAGATAAAATTCTCTTCATATGATTTTCTTGTTAAGATAAGATATTTTAAAATGGTTTTATAACAAGGTATATTTAGACTTCTCTAGTAATTTTGTCTGGAATTTTATTGATTAACAAAAACGTTTTGTGAACACATTACTTAGGCGGATGAGACCCGCGTTAGGGATTGCAGCGGCATCCTTTTGTTTTTTATATAAAGTAGACTGACGTTTATTGAAAGCTATTGATAGTCTTGTGGATTCCTACCTTGGCAGAAACAACAAAAACAAAAGATATAGCGTAAAGCCCGACCCGATAGGGGAACGCCCAAATTTAAATTATTTTAAGGCATGTAATCCACACTAATTTCATCCAACTCATAAACACCATCAAACGTAGATTGCCCACTTCCTGTATATTTAAATGCGATATGAATTGTTCCTGATAAGCACGATAAATCTACATTTCCAGAAGAAAACCATTCAGCAAAAGAATCAGAATCTTTTACTACATAAGCGTCCGTTAAAAAACGCCATGTAGCAGCTGTTACACCAGCTTCGGTACCATCCCAATCATCTGCATAAAACACTTCCATATAACTACTATCTGCTAAACTATTTGAAGTTTTAAACCGCAAAGTCTCACCGTCTTGAGCATCCAAATCTATAGCTGGAGTAATTAACCAACCTATATTGCTTGCATCGCCAGAACTAGCAGATTGAAACCTACAGGAACGTCCTAAAGATGCATTTGATGATGTTGAAGAATAACCCTCCCAAGCTTCTGTACCAGCTTCAATATAATTTGTCCATCCATCAATTTCTACAGGTCTATTGTTTCTTTGTGACTCAAAATCTTCATAGAGTAAATTCTGAAATCCTATTGTTGACCCTACACCACAGGAAAACTCTAATGGGTCGCAACGCTGATTATTATCAAAATTCACATCCACAGAACTATTTATAACCAAAACATTAAAATTATCTCTAAAATCGCGACTAAACACACCTGTAACTTGCCCTTTTCCTTGTGGTACAATCAAAGATTTAAAATCCGAAAACGTACTGGTTTGCATGATAATTTGAATACCTGAATCGCAACTTTCCAATAAGCGTAAACCATCAAATTCATCAAACGATTCGCTGGCAAAGGACGCTCCCAATTCAAACCTATTGAGTTGCATATTATTTAACTGTATTAAAGTGTTTTCATCAGCCTCAGTTAAATCTGCTAAACCAGAAACTTTGGGTTTAATGTCAACAATCTCGTTGGTTCTTAGTACAATTTCTTTGTACTCTGCAGGTTGAATTTGTTCTACATTAACTGCTTCGCCCTTCCCAATGGTTACTACTCCGCTTGTTTCGCCAATAGTCAAACCTTGCAATTTCACGTATACTTTCTGTCCAAATTGGTAGGTATCGGACAAACTACTTTGATTAATATCAATTTTAAAACCTAATCTTGGGTCGTTATCTGGATTGCTGTCGTCTATTTTATTCTGAATAATCAACTCTTCAAAAAAGTTTCCAGCTTTATCAGAGGATACCACATAACCTTCAATATAAATATCGTCTTCAATTTTCACAGTTGTATTTCCCCCATTTACAGCTTGTTCATACAGGGATTTAACGGCTTTAAAAGTGGTTAGTTTTTCAGTAGGAATCATTGGGTCTTCACTAGAAATATTTGGTATACCAAAATCATCATCATTCACACAAGAAACTGCAAACAACAAAAGTGTTCCAATTAAAATGTTATCAAATTTTTTCATCATATATATTTTAAGTCCCAAAAACTAGTCATGGGTAACAATTTTATATTTTGGGCGTTCCCCTATCGGGGTCGGGCTTTACACTACAAGTCCTCGCTATCCCGATAGTTATCGGGATAGCTGCGGGCTTTCCATTGCAATCCCTAACGCATCTATCCGCCATCGTCGTTTCAATCAATTAGTAAAAACTTATCCGTATACTTCCGTTTATAGTTCCTACTCTACAGAGAGGTTAAGTGGGGCTTCCACTAAAACCTATAATTCACATTTAAAAAATACGTAGCGCCCCGACCATACCAATATTTTGAACCAAATACTGGTGTGTCCAGAGCTTGGTCATCTCGTAATTGTCTAAAATTTGCATTTCTCCCTTGCTCGAAACCACCTGTTTTAAACACCTCATCCAAAAGGTTATTCACACTTGCAAAAACACTAATGTATTTACTACCAATTTTCCAAGACTTTCCACCTATAAGATTCACCACCATATAGTCATCAAAACGTTCTTGTTGCAACAATTCCCTAGCCAAATCTTCATCATAATCATTAAATACATTGCCATCAAAATCTGTGGTAAAGTTTGAAGAACGCGTCAACGGACTTATATCAATATACGTATTTGTAAAAAAGTTTGCCGTAGCTCCAAACCACCAAAAATCTGGATCGCGATATTCAAACCCAAAAGAATACGCACGATGTGGACCCGCAGCAATTTTATAATCTTTTAAATTTGACGTTCCAAAATCTTTAAACCCATTAACAAAACCAGCAGCCACAGATTCATCATCCGCTTCGGTAGTTAAAAATAAATTGGGGTTATTGGCATATGTAAATTGTCCTACGGAAGCTACACCTTTCAACTTGATGGTAGGTGTTACTTGTGCCTCAACACCTAACTCCCCACCCATATGTTGCTTATCAATACCCTGTAAAATCTCTTGGATAAACGCTACATTATCGCCGCCAATACCATCTGCAAAGAAGAATGAAATCTCATTAGCATCTCGAATCTTAGTATAGTAGCCAGTTATTTTAGCTTTTATAATTGGTGAACGGAAAATATAACTCGCATCTGCAGATACTATTTTTTCCTCCGTAATATCTGGCACTATATTATGGTTTTCTCTTGAATTGGAAAACGTGTTTCTTAATGATGGTGCTCTAGTAATGTATCCACTGTTTACATTCACTAAATGTTTTCCTGAAATTTTATAAGTTAATCCGCCTTTAGCTCCAAAACCAGTAAAGTTTAACTTATCGCCTTTACCTAAAGAGTTATCTGGAAAAGCACCATTTTGATACAATCCCTCTCGTTGATATTGTGTATTTGTAACACTTCCAGATAAGAAAAAATCTAATTTATTATATCTAAACTGCGCTTGGGCAAACCCACTGATGACGTTGGCAAACAAATTATAGTTATATTTAAACTTATCACCCACTCCTACAAGTCGGTTTGGGTTTTGCAAATCGTTTTGTGCTTCATCAACATCATCAGCAAACTGATCGATATCCAAATAGGTGTCTGCCCCTAACAAATCCAAAACCTTAGCAAAATTTTCTGATTTAAGGGTTTGAAGGCTCAAACCAGCATTCAAAATTATATTGTCATTCAATTCAGAATTGAAAATGGAATTGAATGTAAACTGGGTATCATCAACGCGATCTTCATAAAGTGCATATCTAGCATTTCCGCCAGTTTGCGAATTCGAAATATTGGCTTCGTATAAAGTATTCCAGTCTATTTGACCATTATCCTGAAATTCTTGTAATGCCAAATAGGCAAACTGTAAATCGTTAGGAAAATTACGCTCAAAATAACTTGGAAGCTTTTGATAGTAGGTAGGACTAGGATTAGCACCACCACCTTCCGGAACACCATTTACCAAGTCGGTTCCATTATTATCCAAGCGGCTATTTCCTAGTTTTCCAAATTGGTATGCAACGTTAGTATTTAATCTAGTTTTTGAAGATAAATCCCAATAGTGGTTTAGCATAAAAATGGGTTCCTCCACCTCCTTTATACGCGAATTTCGTTTTTCACCATCTTGCCAGCCCCAATATTCATTATACCTTATACCTTTTAAATCGAAAACTTCCTGTGTGTTTGGTGAAGATTTCCCTCTTCGATTAGGCGCATATATCCCTGTAAAACTCAAACTATGGTTATCATTCAACTTCTTTTCAACAGAGAGAAAAAAGGAATTTGCATCATATATCGTGGCATCCTGATAGCCTTCATTTCCCCAACGCCTTCCAATGGAAATGGTATATGCCCAATCATTTTTTAATAATCCAGAAGCATAGGTTGCCATTAAGCGGTTTGTATAACTTCTATTTGAAGACGAGTAGGTTAAACGTCCACCTTTTCTTGCCTGGGATGCTCTTACGTTGATGTTTGTAGTTCCTAAAATCCCACCAAAGTTATAATCGGATGGCGCTAAACCTGTTGTTAGTTCTTGATTTCGCATCACATCGTTCAATCCGCCCCAATTACTCCATTGGGGTCTGCCATTGAATAACTTGTTCATGGGAATACCGTTAATAAGTACACTTCCATTTTCAGAATCCAATCCTCTTAACCTGAAAAACGACTGACTAAATTCAAAAGCTGCAGTTCTTTGAAACACATCAAGAGAGGATGATAAAAGCCCTGTAATATTGTCCGCTCCTACGGCATCATTATCCAACTCATCATCAGAAAGCGTGATGGTAAATAAATCTTGACTTTGCGATAAGTTGCGTTCCAAAGTCATATCACTAATATCCACCGTTCGTCCTTCATTTACAATAATCGGAAAACGTTTGGTAGTATATCCTGTTTTAGAAATTTTAAGAATTTGTTCGCCTAAAGGCATATTTGCGTTGAAAAGAAACTCTCCTTGAACATCTGTGAGTACTGCTAGTTCAGTACCTTCTAATTCTACAGTAACATTCAAAATAGGTTGAAATGACACTGCATCCTTTACACTACCTTTAACAACAGTCTCCTGAGAAAAAAGGGAAATTGAAAAAAATCCGAATAAAAAAATGAGGGTTATTTTATTCATAATTACCTTTAAGACACCAATAATAAGAAAAAGTAACTGATTGATTCTAAAAAATTTAAATCATTAAGCTAACTTTGGCTTGGGTTTTGTATTATACAAATTGCAATTCTTAATAAATGAATTTTTTTAAACTTACCTTATCCATTATTTTTTTTAGTGTCGTCATTAATTTGAATGCTCAAGATAAAAAATTCAAAATTCATACGATTGCGTTTTACAATTTAGAAAACTTATTCGATACCATAAACGACCCCCTAAAGTTTGATGAGTATAGCCCAATAATGGGATTAAAAACGAATCGTGAGGAAGCCTACCTGAAAAAAACAAGAAATATGTCCCGTGTAATTTCTGAAATTGGAAAAGATGTTACACAAAATACTCCTGCTATCCTTGGTGTTTGCGAGGTTGAAAACAGAGGCGTTTTGGAAGATATTGTAAATGACGCACTTTTAGTTGAAAAAGATTATGGCATTGTGCATCATGATTCGCCTGATGCTAGAGGAATTGATGTAGCTTTATTATATCAAAAAAGCCTGTTTACTCCAATTCACACCTATACCTATGAATTGAAAATTTATGATGATCAAGACGGAAAACTCATCACTACAAGAGACCAACTGGTAGTAAGCGGCCAATTGGAAGATGACGTTGTTCATATTATTGTGAATCATTGGCCTTCACGACGTGGAGGTGAAGCAAGAAGTAGACCTAAACGTTTAGCAGCCGCAAAACTGAACAGGCGTATTGTAGATTCGCTTCAAACTCAAGATCCATATGCTAAAATATTTATCATGGGCGACATGAATGATAATCCGAATAACCCGAGTTTAAAGGATGCATTAAAAACCCAAAGAAAACGTAAAAAAGTAGGCTTCAAAGGGCTATATAATCCTTATGAGAACTTTTTTCGTGATGGTTTAGGCACAACAGCTTACCGTGACAATTGGAGTTTGTTTGACCAAATAATTATATCAAAACCTCTAATTGAAAAAGACTATTCATCATTTAGATATTACAAAGCAGGTATATTCAACAAAAACTATTTAATTACAGCTAACGGAAAATACAAAGGCTATCCCTTTAGAAGTTGGAATGACAGTGGTTTTAGTAACGGCTACAGCGACCACTTTCCTGTTTACATGTATGTAATTAAAGAAGTGAAATAAAATAGACCTGACAGGTTTTTTAAACCTGTCAGGTCTGAGTAAATATATTTTTAACTAAATTTTTAAGCTAACCAAGCACTCCAAGGAATTCTTGACAAGAATAATACTAGAGCTATGGTATAGAAAATTGCAATAGTCTTTAATTTAGGCGCAGAAGTAAGTTTCTTTTTATGTTTTGAATACCCTATAGTAATTAATGCCACAGCAATAATATTAATTAATGGATGTTCAACCAAATACAATCGATTTACGGCATCTTTCATGACACCGCCCATTCCTAATTCGCTAAACAATTGTAATCTGGGAGAAACAAAATATAAAATCAAACCTATTAATAATTGAATGTGCGAAACAATTAGGGTAAACAATGAAATCCTAAAATCTTTAGCACTGTACTCTTTGCCTGTAATTGATTTAAACAACGCGTTACCTGTTGCAAGAATTAAAATTAAAAGCACTAAATATGCCCAATATGAATGTAATACCTGAATAACTTCGTACATGTCTCTAGATTTTTAGAAGTTCAAAAATAATAATTTTAATTCATAAAAAAACCGCTTCTTTGATAGAAACGGTTTTTAAAAATCTACAATTTATTATTGCCATTTATTTTCAGCAGCATCGCCACCCCAAATTAACGTAGCTAAATATGGATTATCAATAAATGGGTTTCTGTTACCTTGAGCTGCATATATAACTTCATTACGTTGCTCTTCAAATGTAGAAACAGGATCTTCAACATTCCATTTTAAAAATAATTCTGCAGTTCCTACTTTCTCTATTTTTTCACGATATCTTACATTCAAATATAAAATCATTCTAGCTACATCACCTTTCCATTCGTCTCCAGGGTACCATGCATTATCAATACGTTGATTAGGTCCGCTACCATCTGTAAATGGCAGGTTGCTCCTATCGCTATTAACATCCACATCAGCTGATCTTAAATGATGTAAATCCGTAATTGCATCTGCCATTCTTAATAACGATTGCGGATAAACATGTTCTGTATTAAATGTTTGAGGCATATAAGTATTATTACCTGAAGTATATTCTTCCCAATATCTACTTTCTCCTGTATACATCAATGTTACATTATCTGGATTTGCTATATCTGCGTCTGCATTATATAAAAAATCATGTCTGCTACCATAAGATAGAATTGTTGTATGATTATCAACAGTATGCTTTCTTAAAGCATCATAATTGGCTTCACCATCTTCAGTTAATGTCATTGTAGCATAGTACAACTCTAATTCTGCGGGAACATCTAAATCAAGACCTATATCAGGTGTTAACGTATCATCATTACTTAAACAACTTACAAAAGCTATGGATACAATTAATAAAAATATTTTTTTCATTTTGTTATATATTTTATTTATGAAATCACCTCAAAAAAAGGTGTTTGCAATTATTTAATACTTTTCTATTGGTAATCCCACTCTGAATCATCATTCTTAATAACAGCTTGCGTTTCTACACCTCTAGAACCAGTAAACACATCAAAAGTCACTTGATATTTTTGTCCTATTGCAGCATCAGGAAAGAGATTATCTAAAACTGAACCTATAGCTTCCAGTAACATATCATTACTCCATATGTTACCTCCAGCAGCTCTTCTATCAAAACTTGAAAAGTTTCCTAAATTAGAAGCTGGATCTGGGTAAATAGTAGCAAACTCGCTTGATATAAAAGCGTAATCACTAGGTACAAATGTATATTTAAGCGTATTATCTGGAACCCATTTTTTTCCATCATGACCAAATTGTAATTGGGTTTGACTTGGAGTCCATTCTCCATTAACAACCCTATAAGAATTTCCTCTTAATACAGTACTTCCATTAAAAAACCTGTAAATTACAAATAATTGATCTTCTTCTTGAGCAAAGTTATATGGCGAAGTTATACCCAAGAAGGTTGGAAGATAATCTTCAGGAGCTACAGAGCTACTAAAGTTATTAAATCTTCCTGGTCTTCCGCTATTTTCTCCCATAGCATCATAATCAGATTTACTTAGATAAAATATATCCTCTGCTTCTTCCCATCTTGATCCATCATAAGTATAATATGCGCCTTTATTATCAACTTCCCCTTCTATACCTATTGTTTTTATCGCAAAAGACTCTATTCTCCATCTAGGTGAATTATCATCAGTTGATGTATATTTAAATGCGACGTGAATAGTTTCACCATCATATGCTGAAAAGTCTAAATCTGGTGATAATGTTAAATCACCATAGGCAGTTTTATCAAAATCTAATACTGTCCATGTTGCAACCATAGGATCTGCTCCTGTGGTATAGTCTGTAGATACAATAATATCAAATAAATCAATTGGGCTACCAAACAAATCAATTTCTTGATTAATTTGAAACTTTAATCCAGTTTCTCCCGTTAAATCAATTTCTGGTGAAATCAACCAATCTTCATTAGCAAATGCCCCACTTTGAAAACCAGAGCCTTGAACGTTTGCTGATCCTGACGTCCAACCTTGATCTCCTAAAACATCAATGTTTTCAAAATCTCCATAATTAGTGGGAAAAGATGCTTGGTAAATATTGGCTAAACCTATCTCCGGAGTATCAAAAAACTGATCGTATCTAGCTAAAATCAAAGCACCATCTTCTGGCATATCAATAGCATCATCTAAAATTTCAGGAATGAAATCGCCAGGTGCAATTTCAGGATAAAATGCAGCACCTTCATTTCCAGTTGTAGCGTAATCATCAAGCCCTAGTTGATATATCGTTGCATTTGTAAAATCAACTATCTCTTGAAGGTCAGTTCCAAATTCTAATTCGTAACCTACTAAAACAGATGAACCTTTTCCCCATACAGGGTAACGATTAGAGAGGAAATCGGGAATTAATTCTTTTGCATCATCAATACTTTCAAAAAAAGTTGTTTGAATACCTATTTCTTCATAATCATCATCTGTTAAAATGATTGTTGCATCACCAACTACGGTGTTATCTAAGTCTAGTTCATCGAAAGTATCTTCTAAAGAACTTTCACACGACACTAAGCCAATTACTAGTACCGTTAATATGTATATGAATTTTTTCATTTTTCTCTCTTTTTAATTAGAAATTAATTCTTGTACTTATGCTAAATGTTCTACCCTGTCCAAAAAACACTAATGCATCGGCTGCTGAACTATTTGCACCATCATCTGCTCTATTGATGAATTCTTCATCAAATAAGTTATAGATTCTTCCAGTTATTCTAGCATCAAAACCACCAAATTCGAAGCTATGGCTTAGGATGACGTCTGATAAAAAGTAACTTGGTACTTTCCAAGGTTTAGTATCTAAAGTTTCTTTGGTTGCTCTACTCTGCAAATCGAAATCTGCATAATATCTATCATAATAATTGTAATCAAATGAAAAATTTGTTTTATCCGAAAGTTTTAATGTTAAACCAAAAGCTGATGTAGTTTGTGCAGAACGTCCTACTGGAATACCTTTTAAATATATATCCGTTGTTTCTCCTGTTGGATTTCTATCTATATCAAAGAAAGGAACATCTGTTACATTATTATTCCACGTCCAATCTCCAAAGGAAAGCATTCCAGTTAAAGTTAAATAATCTAATGGACGATATTCAAAGTCAAATTCCACACCTTGATGTAAAGCTTCCAAACCATTTATATTTGCGGTTATTAAATCTTCACCAGTACCTCTGTCTGCAGTTTCTGTTCTATTTTTCCAAATAGTATGATAAACATTTAAATTAGCAGATAATTTTTCTGAACGTAATCCATAGCCCAATTCAAAACTAGTAATTTTCTGATTTTCTACGCCTTCGTTTAAATCATCATTACTAAAGTTTAACCATACATCATCTAAAAAAGGTACTCTTTCAAAATAACCTGCATTGAAAAATACATTATGCATAGTATCAATACGATAATTACCCCCTAGTTTAGCTCCAAAACCAGTAAAACTTTGCACATCTGTTAATTGATTAGAATCTGAATCTAATTTTTGGAAGAAATCTTCTCTTTGGTATCTACTATTATTAATATTAGCAGCAAAAAATGCTGAAAAATCTTCGTTATCATACTCAGCTTGACCAAAAGTTCCAATATATTCGTGATATCCTTTATCATGATAATTAATCTTATCACCTACTCTAGTATTTCTAATAGGATTATTTATATCATCATCACTAAGAAAATATTGTCCACCTAATAAATCTGTCACTTCTTGAAAGTGCTCCCCAACGTAGTAACGATAATCTGCACCAACGTTTAAATCAATGTAATCTGAAATTTTCGTATTGAATACACTTAAAGCACCAACCCAAACATGATCATTTCTACTCGCTCTCAATAAAGCTGAAGAACCGTTTGCACCATTAGCTATATTTTCATCAACAATTCTATCTAAATCAACAGGCCCAAAACTTCCTATTTTATAATTAGCATCAGAAAATTTACTGCTTTCATCTCCAGCAATTCCACCGCCTCCTCCAGTTCCTGTTGAACCATAAAAAGAGGTTGAAAGCGTACTATTATCATTAATTCTCCAATAATGATTTAATGAAGCTAATGGTTTGTGATAAAAATTATCTTCAATATTAGTTACTTCTCCATTTTTATACCCCCAGTCTGGATTATAACGTATACCTCTATCACTTAATCTATAGTCATTAATTAGAGATCTATTTTGACGTTGTCCGTGACGTTGTTTTGCACCAAATACGTTAAATGCAAATTTATGTTCATCATTTAATTTGTATGATATATTAAGAAAATATGAAATTGCTGTAAAGTTAGTCCCGTCAGCATATGTAGCATCTCCTACCGTTCTATCTCCATAAGCTGTAACAGCAAAACCGTTTTCCTGTAGTCCTGTAGATACTTTAGCACCATAACGCGTGTACCCATCATTACCAACATCAAAACCAACAAATCCTCCTTTTTCAGAATCTGTAGATTCTGTAATTGTATTTATGGTTCCTCCAATAGATGGGACTGCAATTTTAGCAGCTCCTAAACCTCTTTGCGTTTGGACTGTTGATGTAACACTACCTAAACTAGCCCAGTTACTCCAAAACACACGACCATTTTCCATATCGTTAACAGGAATACCATTAATTAAAACAGCAACATTTTCGGAATTAAAGCCCCTCATAGTAACTTCTCCATCTCCAAAACCACCACCGTTACGGGTTACAAAAACACCTGGTGTAGATTTTAAAATCTCTGGAAATTCTTGATTACCTAATTTAAGTTGAATAGCTTCTTTTTTAATTGTCGAAACAGCAACAGGTGTTTTTCTATCAACAGCTACAGAAGCAATAATCTGTATTTCTTCTAAACCTACCTGATTTGATTCTAATATGACATTCCCAAGAGTTGCATCTTCAGAAAAAGAAATCGTTTTAGAGTTATAACCGATGTACGATATTACAATATCTCCAGATGAAGATTTTGTTTTAATGGTGAAGTTACCATCAAAATCTGTAGTAACACCATTTGATGTACCCTTCTCAATTACATTTGCTCCAGGAAGTGGAATATTAGTTCCTGCTTCTAAAACTGTACCTGAGATAGTACTTTGCGCCATAACGACTGCAGAAAATAGCAGCGCTAGACCAAACATTAAAAAATGTGTAGTTTTTTTCATAATTATTTATTTGAAATTAGTCGAGACAAAAATACACATTATATCACATGATATATTATGCATGCATAAATTAAATGTTAACAAAAAATAAAGCACAAGGAAATTAAGTGTTAATAACGCTAATTTCTTTGTGCCTTAAATAAAAAAAATACAAACCTCTGTAAAACAGAAACTTATCTTGATTTTTTATAGTATTCTAACAAATTACTTGTAGATGAATCGTGATTGTTAACAGATTGATTGTTAAATTCCTGCAAAATCTTTGATGCTAACTGCTTTCCTAACTCAACCCCGAATTGGTCATAACTAAAAATATTCCAGATAACCCCTTGTACAAAAATTTTATGTTCGTACATAGCTATTAACTTCCCTAAACTTTCAGGTGAAAGCTTATTTATAAAAATAGTATTGGTGGGTTTATTGCCTTGAAATATTTTAAAGGGAATAATAGCTTCTGGTGTTCCTTCAGATACAACCTCATCCTTAGTTTTTCCATTAAGCAAAGCCTCTGTTTGCGCCAAAAAGTTAGACATTAACTTATCTTGATGGTCTTGATTACCATGCAAAGACTTAGTAAACCCTATGAAATCAGCTGGAATTAATTTAGTCCCTTGGTGAATAAGTTGAAAAAAAGCATGTTGTGAATTGGTTCCTGGCTCTCCCCAAATTAAAGTTCCTGTTTCATAATCAATAGGATATCCATTTCTATCAATACTTTTTCCATTGCTTTCCATAATGCCTTGCTGAAGATAAGTTGCAAATTGATTTAAGTATTGAGAATACGGAATAACAGCTTCGCTTTCAGCACCAAAAAAGTTATTATACCAAATGCTTATTAGTGCTAAAACTACTGGAATATTACTATCAAAATCTTCACTTTTAAAATGTTCATCCATTTTATAGGCGCCACTTAATAGGGCATCATAGTTATCATAACCAACAGCTAAACTAATAGATAACCCAACAGCACTCCACAAAGAAAAACGACCTCCAACCCAATCCCACATTGGGAAAATATTGTTTGGATCTATTCCGAAATTTTTAACCGAATCGATATTTGTAGAAACTGCAACAAAATGCTTAGCTATATCAGCTTCATTAGCATGCTTTAAAAACCAAGATTTGATGGTATTAGCATTAGATAGGGTTTCTTGAGTAGTAAACGTTTTAGAAACCACCACAAATAATGTTGTTTCAGGATTCAGTTTCTTGATTACCTCGTTTACATGATCGCCATCTACATTGCTAACAAAATGTGTTGTTAAATGGTTTTTATAGTATTGTAAACTATCAACAACCATAGCTGGTCCTAAATCTGATCCTCCAATTCCAATATTTACAATATCTGTAAAAGGTTTTCCTGTATAACCTTTTCTATCTCCATTTACAACTTCATTAGTAAACGCTTCTATCTTTCTTTTTACCTTATGTACTTCTGGAATCACATTCTCTCCATCAACTTTTACATTGTAGGATTCTGGAGCTCTTAATGCTGAATGCAATACTGCTCTACCTTCGGTTTGATTAATAATTTCTCCTGAGAACTGACTCTCAATGGCTTCTTTAAGTTTAACTTCATCAGCTAATTCTAAAAGATATTTAAACGTTTCTTCAGTAATTCTATTCTTTGAAAAGTCAACATAAAAATCATCCCATTCAATTTTAAAAGTGTTTGCTCTGTTTTCATCTTTTGCAAACAAGTCCTTCATGTGAACATCTTTTATAGCTTCAAAATGCGCTTTTAATTTTCCCCATGAATTCGTTTTTGTAGGGTTTACAGTTGGTAATGCCATGATTATCTAATTAATAGTTAATTGATACGAGATTATCGTTTTGTTTAATGGTATGCTCAGGTTGATTTTGTTCCTCAAAAACATCCTCTAAAAAATGAATATTATCTAACTGATATTTTATAGGTTGAATAAAATTCAAGTATTTTACTTTTAATGAATCTGAAATAGGTTTAGCCTCTGGTAATTTCTGTTTAAATGGATCTACTTGTTTTCCGTTTTTCCAAAAACGATAACACACATGAGGGCCACCAGTATTACCTGTCATACCAACCCAACCTATTACATCACCTTGTTTTACAAACTGTCCTACTTTTGCTTTTCGCTTTCGCATGTGCAAATACTGTGTTTCGTATGTAGCATTATGTCTTATTTTTACATAATTCCCATTACCTCCTCTTCGTTTAGATTCGGTAACGGTTCCGTTTGCCGTTGCCATTATGGGTGTACCTATTGGTGCTGCAAAATCAGTTCCTTTGTGTGGTCGTACTTTAAATCCATAAACCGCAATACGCCGTTTTAAATTATAGCGAGATGATATTCTACTAAACTTAACTGGAGCTTTTAAAAAAGCACGACGTAAATTTTTAGCATCTTCACTAAAGTAATCTACTATACCTTTTACTGAATCCGTTACAAACTCAAAAGCATAAAAAGGCTCTTTGTTATGCTCAAAATATGCTGCTTTTACTTTATGCACACCAGTATAAATGGTGTCATCTATATATTTATCAGTATAAATAACTTTAAATCTATCTCCTTTTTGAAGCCTCCTAAAATCTATGGTCCAAGCGTAAATTTCATCAGCCATTTTATAAGCTAATCTGGGACTCAAACCTTGTTCTTCCAGTGTTTCAGAGATATTATTATTTATTACACCTGTTGCCGTTTTCTCAACATATTTAATAGGTTTCCTATCCGTGTAGGCATGTATAGAGTCTTGGAAATTTATAACAACATACTCTTCCAAATTAGGTTGATAAATAAAACATTTTGGGGTTTCTAAAGAATCCTTTGCGCATAAAAGTGTATAAGGTTTCCCAACTTGTAGGCGTCTAATATCAAATGTATCTTTAGCTTTTTCAGCAATATTGAAAATTTTAGGATACCCCACATGGTTACGCTCTAATATTTCACCAAAACTATCGCCTTTTCTAATAGTGTCTTTTTTAACAATGAAATCTTCTACATTAAAGCCAAATTCTAAAACTTCTTCTGGTTCTTCAACAATAGAAATTGGCTCAACTACAACTGGCTTTTCATCATCTTTACACCCAATAAGTCCAAAGACTAATAATACTAATATTAAATATCTGTTCCCCACGTTTCTATTTCTTTTTCGGTCCATAAATCTGGAAAAAATATTCTTTTTTGATACTTTGGGTGCATGTACTTTACCCATTCACTACCTCCAGTAGCTTCAGCAGTTTTACCCCCTATATTTAAATAATGATTTGCTGTATTATAATGTGCCATAACCCATTTTACGTTAACCGTATAATCATAATGGCGCATGGCTTTAATTAAGGCTTTATTTTCTCTGTCCTTTTTTGGTAATGCTTTGTACTTAGACCATAAATTTCTCCCTTCATAATCCTTGGAAAACTTGATAAACTCTTCTTTATAGCGTTCTTCAAAAGCAGACAATGTATACGTTTTTTTGCCCGTTTTATAATCTTTACCAGCTGCTTGCCAATACAATTGCTCAAAGGCACTATTACAACAAATGTTTTTATCCACCTTATCTCTAAAGCGCTTATCTATTAAGTTTATTAAATCGGTAGAAGCAAATTCTACCATTCTGTATTGTGCGCTTTGAAATCCACTAGCTGGTGTTAAAGTCGTTCGAAATTGGTTGTATTGATCAATATTCATTCCGTCTTTCATTATACTAAAAGAAGACGTTAGCACATCAAAATAGCGACTTACACGCATTACCTTTTCGGTAAATTCTGCAACACTAAAATCATTTTGAGCTACTTGTTCTAACTCGGTAAGTATCATTTTAAATAGCAATTCGCTAATTTGATGATACATAATAAACACCATTTCGTCTGGAAAATCAGTTCTGGGTTTTTGTAGATTTAATAAAACATCCGTTTGAATGTAATCCCAGTAGTTAATGGGTTTACTGTGTAACAATCCTTCCAAGTGCACCTCAACGTCTTGGTCTATGGCATCGTATTTTTCTTTAAGTTGGTTGGTTATTTTAGAGTTCAAAATACCTTAATTATTAACAACTATTTTAAAAGGGTGCTTGAGTCCTTTAAATGCTTCTAAATCGGCTCTTAAAGACCCAACAGCTAAATCTGCTTTAATACGCAAAGGTACTTTATTTTTGTCTTTCGATACCCATAGTGTTAAACTTTCTTCCTCTTTAAAAACACGGCCTGCCATTACATATGGTCTAAATTTAAGCGACTCAATATTTCCAAATTCAGTATCAATAGTTTCTTCTCCTAAATACTTTAGTTTAAAACCATAATTTTCTTCATCAAAAAACATATCAATCTTTACCTCATCACCAACTTTTAAAGACCTTGTATCTAAATTATTCCGCAAATAATAAAACGTAGATACCATATCTTGAATGTTAGGTTTAGTATCAATAACCTTTCTTGTCTTTTTCTTCTTATTGTTTATGTGGGCTTTGTTATTTTCTTGATCAAACTCTATTTCTAAATCTTTTGTATGCCCACCTTCATAAATATTTCTAACAAATTTATAAGGCATAATGGTTTGCTTATCAAAATAGCTTTCATACCTATCTTTAACCTTAAAAAACCATTTAATCATGCCAGTAGTCCAGCCCTTCCCTACTACATGGTACACATCTTTATTACCAAGTTTAGCATCTTTAACCGTAAGTGTTGCATTACCTGCCTTAAGCCAATTGCTGTAACTCATTTTAAACTTAAACCATTCGCCACTTTCAAAAGCTGATTCTTGTTGAGAAAAAGCAGTTTGCATGGAAACTATAGCAATACATATAAGTAGTAGTCTTTTCATTTTCTTTGGGTAATTGTAATGTAACTCCGTAGCGAAACATTTATTGTTTTTAAGTAAGAAATTACAATTACTGTTCCAAAAATAAAAATTTTATTGTATTAGCAAGGGTTAAGCGCATTATAGTTGTGTTAGATTAACAAAAATTAACGCATTATTAGCATTTGGGCGTTACCACAATCCCGATAGCTATCGGGAGGGCTATTCGTTACAAGTCCTCGCACTTCTCCCGATCCCGATAGCTATCGGGGTCGGGATCAGGCTGTGGGCTTTTCACTGCTATCCCTAACGCAAAAAACCTGCTAGAAGTAAACTAACAGGTTTTTATTTACATAATAACTAAAAATTAAAGCGTACCCCTTTTTGCTTGCTCGCGCTCAATAGATTCAAACAATGCCTTAAAATTTCCAGCACCAAAACCTCTAGCCCCCATACGCTGAATAATTTCAAAAAACAAGGTTGGTCTATCTTCAACAGGCTTAGTGAATATTTGTAACAAATAGCCTTCCTCGTCGGCATCAATCATAATACCTAGTTTTTTTAAGGCTTCAATATCTTCTCGTAATTCGTGGCTATGCTCTTCTAAGCGTCCTGGTACTGCTCGATAATATTCTTCTGGCGGAATTGATAAAAACTCCACACCTCTGCTTCTTAACTGGCTTACTGTTGTAATAATATCATCTGTTGCTACGGCAATGTGTTGCACACCAGCACCTTCATAAAAATCAAGATATTCTTCAATTTGCGAACGTTTTTTACCTTCAGCAGGCTCGTTAATAGGGAATTTTATACGTCCGTTTCCATTACTCATCACTTTACTCATAAGTGCAGAGTATTCCGTATGGATTTGGGTATCATCAAAAGACAAGAAATTCTCAAACCCCATAACATCTTCATACCATTTTACCCACTTATTCATTTGGCCCCATCCTACATTACCTACCATGTGGTCTATAAATTTTAAACCTGCTGGATCTGGGTTATAATCACTCTCCCAAGCTTCAAATCCTGGTAAAAAAGCACCCTTGTAGTTTTTGCGTTCTACAAACATGTGTACCGTTTCTCCGTAGGTGTAAATTCCTGCTCGCACCACTTCACCATATTCGTCTTTTTCAACGGTTGGCTCCATATATGATTTTGCACCTCTACTTGTAGTTTCTTCATGTGCTTTTTTAGCATCTTCAACCCAAAGTGCAATAACTTTCACACCATCACCGTGTTTAACTATATGTTTATTAATTGGCGATTTACTGTTTAATGGTGTGGTTAGTACTAATTTTATTTTATCTTGTTTTAACACATAACTTACAGAATCTTTAGCACCAGTTTCTAAACCTCTGTAGGCATAAGATTGAAAACCAAATGCTGTTTTATAAAAGTGTGCGGATTGTTTTGCATTACCTACATAGAATTCTACATAGTCTGTTCCAAGAAGTGGCAAAAAGTCTTGTGCCCCTTCAAATATTTTTTCTAAACCGTAGTTTACTGATTTTATGTCTTTACTCATGATTTTATTAGAATAAAGAAGTTAGAATAGAGAGTCAAGACTTGTTTATAGTTTATTTTGAAAACCCATAGTCATTTTTTGAAACTCTGCTATTTTTTCTTCTAGTTTATTTAATTGTTCTTTTGTTATATATTTTCTTTTATGAGCTATTATTAGTTGTGTTTCTAACTCGAAAGAAGACCCAAGAGAAATATCAAGAAAATGAGAAAAAGATTTATCTGTTCTAGATGAACCTTCTGCAACATTACTAGGAATAGAAATTGAACACCTACTAATCTGAGAAATTAAACCAAATCTTTCCTCAGATGGAAAAACTTTCAAAATTTCAAAAACATCATCAACAATTTCAATCCCCAAACTCCAAATCTTTAGATTTTTATAATTATGTCTTTTCCTAGCACTCATATCTCTTTTCTAGCTTCTAGTTTCTCTTCTCTTTTTTACTCTAACCAAGATTTATGATAACTATCATCGGCTATTTTCATAGCGTCTTCTGTTACCATTAATGGTTTAAAGGTATCTACCATAACGGCAAGTTCTTCGGTTTTTGTTTTGCCTATACTGCGCTCGGTAGCACCTGGATGTGGCCCGTGCGGAATACCTGCTGGATGTAACGAAATATGTCCTGCTTCAATATCATTTCTACTCATAAAATCGCCATCTACATAATATAAAACCTCATCACTATCAATATTGCTATGGTTGTATGGTGCTGGAATAGATTGTGGGTGGTAATCGTAAAGTCGAGGTACAAAACTACAAACCACAAAGGCATCAGTCTCGAAAGTTTGATGTACTGGTGGCGGTTGATGAATTCTACCTGTTATGGGTTCAAAATCATGAATTGAAAATGCATAGGGGTAGTTATAACCATCATACCCAATCACATCAAAAGGATGCGATGCATATACCATTTCTATGATATCATCCTGCTTTTTAACCTTGATCAAAAAGTCTCCGGATTCATTATAAGTTTCTAACTCTTCAGGTCTGCGAATGTCGCGTTCGCAAAATGGTGAATGTTCTAACAACTGCCCAAACCAATTTCTGTATCGTTTTGGTGTGTAAATGGGTCTGCGAGATTCAACTATAAAAAGTCTGTTGTCTTCCGTATCAAAATCTATTTTGTAGATAATTCCTCTCGGAATCAAGAGGTAATCGCCATATTTAAAATCGAGATTCCCTAACATGGTTCTTAATTTCCCTGTACCTTTATGAACGAAAATCAATTCATCTGCATCGGTATTCTTATAAAAATAGTCTCTTGTAGATTGTTTTGGAGCTGCTAAAATAATGGCACAATCGCTATTAATTAAAACCGTTTTTCTGCTTTCTAAAAAATCGTTTTCTGGTTTTACTTGAAACCCTTTTAAACGATATGATTTTATATTATTGGCTTTTGCAATTTTTGGCGCTACACTGTATTGGTTTTTTATTTCCTTAACCTGAGTAGGACGTTGTTCGTGATAACTGTTTGTTGACATGCCATCAAACCCAATAGTTCCAAATAATTGTTCGTAATACAAACTACCATCTGGTTTCCTGAATTGAATGTGTCGTTTATGCGGAATATTTCCTAATTTATGATAAAAAGGCATACTTTGAAATTTTAAAATGACTAATTAAACGCTATCTTGATTCTGAATCAAGGTGCTAAAAAACTCGTATTTATAAAGATACAAAAAGTATGCTCACTCAGGATTTCTCTTGATGAGGTAGTGAAGATGTGCTAATAAGTCTTTCCAAAAAGGCTTCATAGTTTCACAAATATCGTGAAAATTCTTGAGAAAATAAGATCTGTAAATTCCCCCTCTAGGAAATGGTAAATAACATGATTAAAACCAAAATCCTACATTAAAAAATAATGTACCTTCTCTTTGCTCTGGTGAGTAGCTATATTTTGCCTGTACAGGCCCTAAAAAGGTCTCTACAGCATAGCCAAGAGCATAACCTCTGTAATCAGGAAGTGTAAACCACTCTCCGGTATCAAAAATATCATCATCAACATTAGCCCAATTACCCTCCAATGTGATGTGATGATTTTTAATGAGCTCAAAATCGCCAATAATAGATGCTTTTACATAACTATTCCCAGATAATGAGATGAAATCGTAGCCTAAAAAGGGTATGAAATTATTAATAAAATTGTTACCATACCCTCCAAGAGCAAAATCAAGAGACCTGTTAGATTTATCTCCAAATTTAAACCCACCACTGGTTTGTAAGTTTAATGCTAATTTATCTGAGATACTAAATGCATAACCTATATCAGCCTTGGCAATAGAAAACTCTTCAAAATCCTCAACAATACCCGAGGCATTGAAATAAATATTTAAATCACCATTAAAGTAAACTCCTTTTTTAGGAAAGTACTTATTATCATAGGTATCAAGTTTTAAATTCCCAAAGAGACTAAAATAGTCTGTGCTCTCCAATAAAAAGTCATCATTAGGGTTATTTCCAGAAAGCGTTTCAGAATCAATTTCTAAACGTTTATGCTCTATACCTGCACTCAAGGAAAAGTCTCGCCTAAATAAAGTTTGTAAATAAAATTGATTTGTTTGATCTCTTAATTTAACATCTATTTTGTTTAAACCCATGTTTGAGACCATATCCGCGTCAAGAAATAATCTGGCATTAATGTTTTTATGAAATTGATTATATCTTGATCTTAGACCTATACTCCAATAAAATCCTTTATCTATTAAATAATCAAAATTATATCTCACATTATCACCAAGAATTACATCTAAAGACGCTATATCATTTTTAAAAAATAAACGTTTTTTAGTTAGATTCACAAGCGCTGCACTTTTGTATAAATCATCGTAATGCAATCCTAGTTTAAAAAAGGTGTTTACATCTGATTCTTTTACTCTAGCCACTAAATCATAACCTATTTTGTTTTGACTATCCTTTAATTCAAACTCAAAAGCATCAAAATTATTTGTTGCTACTAGGTTATTTATTCCTTTGGTAAAATCTTGATAGCTTACACTCTCATTATTTTTAATTTTTAGTTTACCTAATACATAAGCTCTTGTGTAATTTTTTAAACCCTTAATCTTAACTTTGTTTATAGTAAGACTATCTATTTGATTCAGTTTAACTTTCTGATTTACGTTAGGCGAATACAATGCTACTTCTCGCAACGTATTTAATTTTGCCATAGCAGCGTCTCTTCCCGAATTAATTATTTGGTTACCTTGACTAAAAGACACTACATTAAAATCTTTAATATTAGGTTTGATATAAATATCGGTTTTTTTAACCTTAGTCTTCATATCATTAATTGTTCTAAAATTATTAATTTGAATAAGTACCTCTGGTGCCGATGTTAATTCCTCACGAGATGCTAATCCATCTTGAACATCAACCCCAATTATAATATCCATACCCTTAGCGCGTAATTCATCAACGGGGTAATTATTCACCACACCACCATCAATAAGAATTTCTCCATTAATTGTTACAGGTTGAAATAGAGAAGGTAACGCACCACTTGCCATAATGGATTGCGTTAAATTTCCTTTATCTAAAACCACTTGTTTTCCGTTTTCAATATTTGTAGCTATACAGAAAAAGGGAATGGGTAGCTTGCTAAAATCATTAATAGTATTAACATGAATAAGTAATTTTAAAAGCAAGCTATATGTATTATGCCCTCTTGAAAGTGCTGAAGGTAATTTGATTTTAAAATTATTAAATGGCAATTTCACTGCATACTTCTCCATATCATCACGTTCGCTAAACGCTGTAGATGAGCGCGGTAAATCATCATTAATGATAGTATCAAAATTTACTTTTTGAAAAATAGAATCCAGTTGTTTTCCTGAATATCCTGAAGCATACAAAGCTCCAATTATAGAACCCATACTGGTTCCAGCAACATAATCAACTTTTACTCCTAAACTATCAATTACTTTTAAAACACCAATATGCGCTAAACCTTTAGCACCACCACCACTTAACACTAAACCTACTTTTGGTTTTGTGTTTTCAGTTACTTCATTTTGCGCTTTCGCGGAAAGTGAAGCGATTAGGAATAGGGTTAATATTATTGGTTTTATATTCAAGTTTAATTATTGGTTTTTTTATTGATTATTTTAATAATTCTGGTTTATCTCTTAATTCAAAAATTTCCGCCATTAACACTTCATTCACTTCCCATGATAATAATTATAAACCTTTTCAGCACGTGATACACCAACAACCGCCTCCAATTCATCTAACTTAGCGTTAGCTACTCGTTTTGCTGATTTAAAATGCCTTAGCAATTCCACAACTGTTTTTTCGCCAACGCCATTTATGGTTTCTAGCTCTGTGTTTAACGCTGTTTTACTACGTTTATTTCTATGATGTTCGATTCCGAAACGGTGGGCTTCGTTTCGTAACTGTTGAATAATTTTTAGGGTCTCGCTTTTCTTATCTAAATATAAGGGAATTGGATCGTTTGGGTAAAATAATTCTTCCAAACGTTTAGCAATTCCGATAATGGCAATTTTTCCTCTTAAATTCAACGCATCTAAACTTTTTAATGCGGAAGATAGTTGTCCTTTACCACCATCTATAATAATAAGTTGTGGTAAGGGTTGCTCTTCTTCAACCAAACGTTTGTAACGTCTGTAAACCACTTCCTCCATAGATGCAAAATCATCTGGTCCTTCAACGGTTTTTATATTAAAATGACGATAATCTTTCTTACTTGGCTTTCCATTTTTAAACACTACACAAGCAGCTACAGGATGTGTCCCTTGAATGTTTGAATTATCAAAACACTCAATATGTCTGGGTTCTTCAGACAAACGTAAATCGGCTTTCATTTGTGCCATAATTCTATTGGCATGCCTATCGGGATCTACAATTTTCATTTGCTTAAAACGCTCCATTCTAAAATATTTAGCGTTTCTAAGTGATAAATCTAATATGTGCTTTTTATCGCCTAATTTCGGGATAGTCACTTTTACGTTTTCACCCAAATCCACTTCAAAAGGCACATAAATCTCTTTAGAATTAGAGGTGAACCGTTGTCTAATTTCTGTAATAGCCAATTCTAAAAGTTCCTTATCAGTTTCATCAAGTTTTTTCTTAATCTCTAAGGTATGTGAACGTATAATTGAACCATAAGACAATTGTAAAAAGTTAATATATCCATAACTCTCATCACTCATAATAGAAAACACATCTACATTGCTAATTTTAGGGTTAACAATGGTAGATTTTGCTTGGTAATTTTCTAAAACCTCAACTTTCTCTTTTATTTTTTGAGCTTCTTCAAACTGCATATTTTCAGCCAACTGATGCATTTGCTTTTTAAATTGCTGCATCGAATCTTTAAAATTTCCTTTTAAAATCTCTTTGATGGCTTTAATATTTTTGTTGTATTCAGCTTCGGTTTCTAAACCTTCACAGGCACCTTTGCAGTTTCCTAAATGATATTCTAAACAGACTTTATATTTTCCAGCGTCTACTTTTTCTTCAGACAAATTATAATTACAAGTCCGCAAACTGTACAAACCTTTTATTAATTCTAGTAAAGTATATACGGTTTTTACACTCGTATAGGGTCCAAAGTATTCTCCACTTCCTTTAAATACTCTACGCGTAGAAAACACTCTGGGGAAACGTTCCTTTTTTATACAAATCCATGGATACGATTTGTCATCTTTAAGCAAGACATTATAACGTGGTTTGTGCTTTTTTATTAAGTTGTTTTCTAGTAAAAGCGCATCGGTTTCGGTTTCAACAACAATATGTTTAATCTTAGCAATTTTTTTTACCAATACGCGTGTTTTTCCATTTTCATGGGTTTTGGTAAAATAAGAACTAACTCGTTTTTTTAAGTTTTTTGCTTTACCAACATAGATAATTGTCCCTTCTTTATCGAAATATTGATAAACTCCAGGTTGATTTGGTAAGGTTTTTAATTGTATCTCTAAATCGGGGGTATCCATGCCATGTAAAGGTATATTAAATTCTAGATAATGTGAAAATTCGTCTCTCTTTTTTAGTATATTGCATAGAAAGGCTAAACCGCTTTTAATGAATATAGTTATACTCTCCAGAAATCCTAATTTATACTCTACCGAACGTTTAGTTGAAGAAGGTGAAAGAAAAGGCCATAAAGTTGAAGTGATAGATCCGCTTAAATGCGACATCATTATTGAAAAAGAAAAGCCTACTATTTATTACAAAGACCGATATTTGGATTATGTTGATGCCATCATTCCTAGAATTGGAGCTTCTGTTACTTTTTATGGATGCGCCGTTGTAAGACAGTTTGAAATGATGGGTGTTTTTACCATTGTTACTTCAGACGCTATTCAACGTTCAAGAGATAAACTCCGGAGTTTACAACGCTTAAGTAAGGCTGGAATTGGTATGCCTAAAACCGTTTTTACAAATTACTCAAGGGATGTTGAAGAAGTTATTGAGCATGTTGGCGGAACCCCAGTAATTATTAAACTTTTAGAAGGCACACAGGGTTTAGGGGTTGTTTTAGCTGAAACTAAGAATGCTGCTGAATCAGTTTTAGAGGCTTTTAATGGGTTGCAAGCTCGTGTAATTGTTCAAGAATATATAAAAGAAGCTGGTGGAGCAGATTTACGAGCTTTGGTAGTAGACGGACAAGTGGTTGGCGCCATGAAACGTCAAGGAAAAGCAGGTGAATTTCGTTCTAATTTACATCGTGGTGGTACAGCAAATATCATCAAATTGAATCACGACGAGCTAAAGTTAGCAATGAATGCTTCAAGAGCACTAAAATTACCTGTATGTGGCGTTGATATGTTGCAATCTTCACGAGGCCCCTTGCTATTAGAAGTTAATTCTACCCCAGGATTAGAAGGTATTGAAACCGCTACCGGACGCAATATTGCCAAAGCCATAATACGTTTTATTGAAAAAAACAGACGATAAATGACGCAGATTAATAATGGAACTTTAACCATACTTGGTGAAACAATTGAACTTGGTGAAAGTAGAGAAGTAAACTTTGATGTCGCTAATTTGCATACCTCTACTCCTGTAAATGTACCTGTAATTGTAGAACGCTCTAAAAAACCCGGGCCAACCGTTTTATTTACAGCTGGTATTCATGGTGATGAAGTTAATGGTGTTGAAATTGTTAGACAACTTATTGCCAAAGGCATAAACAAACCCAAATGTGGCACTATTATTTGTATGCCTGTAATTAATATTTTTGGATTTATAAATTTGAAGCGTGAATTTCCAGATGGACGTGATTTAAATCGTGTATTTCCGGGAAGTCCTGCTGGCTCTTTGGCTGCACGTGTAGCCTATAAATTAATTCATGAGGTTGTACCACATGTAGATTTAATTGTCGATTTTCATACGGGTGGTTCAGACCGGTTTAATGCGCCTCAACTAAGATATGCCAAAGAAAACAAAGAGCTAAATGATTTAGCAAAGGTGTTTGGAGCCCCATTTGTTTTGTACTCTAAAAATTTATCAAAATCCTTTAGAACTACATGCTATAAACTTGGAAAGCCTCTATTGCTTTTTGAAGGCGGAAAGTCTTTTCATATTGATGATGTGGTTACTAATTCTGGAGTAAATGGCTCTAAACGTATTTTAAAACATTTAGGCATGTTAAAAACTGTTTTTAAAGCCTCAAAACCCAAAAAAGCTTGTGTGTTTATAGATAAAAGCAAATGGCAACGCGCTAAATATTCTGGTATGTTTAAAGCTTCCGTGAAATTTGGAGCTCATGTTGAAAAGGACGATTTAATTGGCAATATTACCGACCCTTACGGTAAGTTTAACTATTTTGTTAGGGCTTTAAATAGTGGTTACATTATAAATGTAAACGAATCGCCAATTGTTTACCAAGGTGATGCGTTGTTTCATATTTCTACTGAACTTAAAAAGTAGAATTATGACTAAAAATGAACTGCGTGAAAAATATAAAGGGTTGCGAAACAATTTATCTTCTGATGCTCTAGAAGATTTAAGTTTAGCCATTTCAAATCAGCTCTTAAAACTACCTATTTGGGACTATTCTTTTTACCATATTTTTCTTCCTATTGAAGAACAAAAAGAAGTAAACACAGAATATATTTTGAATATTCTATCAGGTAAAGACAAAAATATTCTTATTTCTAAAAGTGATTTTAAAACTGGTAATATGACTCATTTTCTTTTAACTGATAGTACGGTTATAAAGAAAAACGCTTATAATATTCCAGAACCTGTTGATGGTATAGAAATTTCAAACGATAAAATTGAAGTTGTATTTATTCCGCTTTTAGCGTTTGATAAAACTGGGAATAGAGTTGGATATGGCAAAGGATTTTACGATAAATTTTTAAGCAATTGTAAACCTGGAACTTTGAAAATCGGATTATCCTTTTTTGAAGCAGAAAATGAAATTAGTGATGTTTTTGATGGTGATATTGGATTGGATTATTGTGTGACTCCATTAACAATATTTTCGATAAAATGATGCATTTCATCGATTAAATGTAAAATTATTTCTTACTTATGTTAATTTTATGTTATGTTTACAAGAATTATTGTCAAACCATCATACTTAACAGACAATGTTACTAAACCAATTAAGCAATAAAACAGTAGATGAAATTGATATAGGTTATTGGGAACTTAAAGATAATGATGAAATACTTTGGTCCAAAGCATTTTTATCAAGTCTTAAGTACTCTGAAAAAGAAGCTAAAATTAACCTAAACTATTTCTTAAATCATATAATCCATAAGGAAGATCACGATTTATTTAGAAATAACTTTTTCAGTTTTATAAAAAATGGCACTGATTTTAGGCAAAGTATGCTTTTAAAATCCAGAAAAGGAAAATATAAAGAATTTGTATGTACCACGAATTTTAATTTTTCTCTGAAACTCAATGAAAACTCGAGATTCATATTCTTCAACAAAAGAAAATTTAAAACAAACAAAAAGGTATCTAAAAATAAATTCTATTATAAAGAAACTGCCGAAATGACAAAAACTGGCAGTTGGTATGTAGATTTTACGAAGCAAAAAAGTTATTGGGATCAACAAACAAGAAGAATCCTAGAATATCCTGAAGATTATATCCCATCTTTAAAACACTCAATAAAATACTTTCCAAAAGCATACCAAAAACTAGCAAAAAACACATTTATTGAATGTGCTTATGAAGGGAAAAAGTTTAATATTGAGATAAAAATGTTAACGAAAAATAATCGTTCATTTTGGGTAAGAGCCATGGGAAAACCAGTTTTTAACGATTTAAAAAAAATCATAGGCATACGAGGTGTTTTTCAAGATATTGATGCTTCAAAAACAAAAGAAATAAGTCTACAAAAAACCTCTAATATAGTAGCTTCCCAAAACAAGAGACTTTTTAACTTTGCACATATTGTATCTCACAATCTAAGATCTCATACTAGTAATTTAACACTTATTTCTGAACTAATAGATACTTATGATAGTTGTGAAGAGAAACTTAGTTTAATCGAAAACGTTAAAGATATAGCAAATAGCTTACATGAAACCATAGAGCATCTTAATGAAGTTGTTACTATACAAACTAGTACTAACAAAAGTAAATCGTTAGTGGTTTTTGATAATATACTAAACCAAGTTATTAAATCTATAGGCCAGATTATTGCAAAAGAAAATACAACAATACATTCCAATTTCTCTAAACTAGAAGCTATAGATTATATCCCTGCTTATCTAGAAAGTATTTTCCTGAATATAATTACTAATGCTATTAAGTATAAACATCCTGATCGTAATCCAATAATTACAATAAAATCTAAAGTTCTAGATAATAATAAAATTTTAGAAATTAGTGATAATGGTGTTGGTATAGATATGGATAAATATGGAGATAAAATTTTTGGTATGTACAAGACCTTTCACTACAACGACGATGCTGTGGGAATTGGATTATTCATCACAAAAAACCAAGTTGAAGCTTTGAATGGAAAAATTTCTGTTTCTAGTGAAGTAAATAAAGGAACTACTTTTAAAATTGAATTTTAATATATGAGGCCTCCTACTGTAAATCTTGCTTGTATTATAGATGATGATAGCATTTATGTTAATTTGCTAAAAAAAATAATTAACACTAAGAATTTATGTTCTAATATTCTTGTTTTTAATAATGGGCAACAAAGTATTAATTATTTTGAAACGCTATTGAACAATCTAAAAGCTGAAGATATTCCTGAAGTTATCTTTTTAGATTTAAATATGCCTATTATAGATGGATGGGAATTTTTAGATTGGTTTAAATCCATAAAACACAAATTCAAAAAACAAATATCACTATACATAGTTAGCTCTTCTATCAATCCTTCCGATATAAGTAAAGCAAAATCTATACCTGAGGTATACGATTACATATCAAAACCTGTACGTGTTAAAGACTTAGAGACTATATTTTCAAAAACTTCTTAATTTTTTACAAATGCTCGCTTATTAAACACAATAAGCATGATAAAACCTGTACTTATAGCCATATCTGCTATATTAAAAACAGGATCAAAAAAGCTAAAGCGTTTTCCTCCGGAAATAGGGAACCATTCTGGTAAATCAACTTCAAATAACGGGAAGTGAAGCATATCTACAACTTTACCATGTAAAAAACCATCATATCCACCAGTTTCTGGAAGAAACGTAGCAACTTGACTGTAACTATCATCAAATAAGACACCGTAAAACACAGAGTCTATTATATTTCCTAAGGCACCAGAAAAAATTAAAGCAATAGCTACAATTAATATTTTAGAACTTTGCTTTTTTGTAGCATCATATAGCCAATACCCAATTCCAAAAATAGCTATAATTCTAAATGATGTTAATATTACTTTGGCTGTTCTATCTGATATAAAAGATACAAAATCACTAATTTTAGTACCCCATGCCATACCATCATTTTCAACAAAAATAATTTCAAACCAACTAAATACATCTAAACTTTCTTGAAGCACAAAATTGGTTTTAATGTATATTTTACTAATCTGATCGATTAGTAAAATAATAATGATTAAGATTATGGATTTTTTTAGTGACATTCTTTTTAAAAAATAGATTCCTGCATTATTCATTGACTTATATTTCATATTAATGAATTCATGAATCTCCGATTTCGCAGGAATGACAAACAAAAAACGTCTCGGGTTAAACGAGACGTTTTAAATATATCATTTTAACAAAATTATTTTTGCATGTTTTTTGCTTCTATACTTAACGTAGCATGTGGCACAAGCTCTAAACGTTTTTTGTTAATCAATTTACCTGTTACTCTACATACTCCATAGGTTTTATTTTCTATACGGATTAACGCATTTTTTAAATCACGAATAAACTTTTCCTGACGAATAGCTAGCTGCGAATTAGACTCTTTACTCATTACCGCACTACCTTCATCAAAAGCCTTAAATGTTGGTGACGTATCTTCCGTACCATTATTATGGTCGTTCATATACGCACTTTTAATCAATTCTAAATCGTGTTGTGCTTTCTCTATTTTCTCTGTTATTAATTCTTTGAATTCTGCTAAATCAGCATCTGAATATCTTACACTGTCTGCCATAATAATTTAATGTTTTTGAATAAATAGCTTGGTATTTACATCGTCAAAAGCAATTTCTATACCATCTTCTAATTTATCTATAATTTCAAGTTCGTTTGTTAATGTTTCCGATTTAATATATGCTCTGTTTGCATCAACAGCATTCACAATCTGATCATCTTTTTGAAGAACAACATCAATTCTATCTGTAACTTCAAAACCTGAATCTTTTCTTAAATTCTGAATTCTGTTTATTAGCTCTCTTGCAATACCTTCTTTTCGTAAATCGTCAGTAATTGTTACATCTAAAGCTACTGTTAAAGCCCCTTCATTTGCAACCAACCAGCCCTCAATATCTTGAGATGTAATTTCTACATCTGTAAGTTCTAAGGTAATAGTTTTTTCATTTACTTCAACGTCTAAAATACCCTTTTGTTCGATATTTTTTATATCATCAGATGTAAAGTTATTAACTACCTGAGCTACAGCTTTCATGTCTTTCCCAAAACGAGGTCCTAACACTTTAAAGTTAGGTTTAATTTGTTTTACAAGAATATCTGAAGCGTCTTCTAAAACTTCAATTTCTTTTACATTTACCTCAGATTTTATAAGGTCTGTTACTGCTAAAATCTCATTTTTCTGTGATTCGCTATTAATGGGAATCATTATTTTTTGAAGCGGCTGACGCACTTTAATCTTCTCTTTTGCTCTTAACGATAAAACTAAAGATGATATTGTTTGAGCACTTTCCATCTTGTTTTCTAGCGACTTATCAACATACGATTCATCAAAAACAGGAAAATTAGCTAAGTGCACACTTTCAAAACTTTCTTTTTTAGTAGCAGCATTTAAATCCAAATACAATCTATCCATAAAGAATGGTGCAATTGGTGCACCCAATTTAGCAATAGTAACCATACAGGTGTAAAGTGTTTGGTATGCTGAAATTTTATCTTGTTGATAATCCCCTTTCCAGAAACGTCTTCTACTTAAACGCACAAACCAGTTGCTTACATAATCTTGTGTGAAATCTGAGATTGCTCTAGCTGCTTTTGTAGGCTCATAATCTGCATAAAAGGCATCAACTTTCTTAATTAATGTATGTAATTCAGAAAGTATCCAACGGTCTATTTCTGGTCGCTCATTTAAAGGAATATCAGCTTCACTATAATTGAAATTATCTAAATTCGCATAAAGCTGAAAGAAAGAATAGGTATTGTAAAGTGTTCCGAAAAACTTACGCTTTACTTCTTCAACACCATCCAAATCAAACTTTAAGTTATCCCAAGGATTTGCATTACTAATCATATACCAACGTGTGGCATCTGCACCATAATTTCCTAGAGTTTCAAACGGGTCTACAGCATTTCCTAAACGCTTGGACATTTTTTGCCCATTCTTATCTAATACTAATCCGTTTGAAACCACATTTTTATAAGCTACAGAATCGAAAACCATAGTTCCGATAGCGTGAAGCGTATAGAACCAACCACGGGTTTGATCGACACCTTCTGCAATAAAATCTGCTGGATAGGTTGTGCCTTTATCAATTAAATCTTTGTTTTCAAAAGGGTAATGCCATTGTGCATAAGGCATAGAACCAGAATCGAACCAAACATCAATAAGGTCGCTTTCGCGGAACATTTTTTGACCTGATGGAGATACTAATACAATCTCGTCAACAATATTTTTATGCAAATCGATTTTAGCATAATTAGCTTCGGAATTGTTTCCCACTTCAAAATCAGCAAAAATATCTGCTTTTAGAACACCTGTTGAAACCGCCTTAGCCATTTCACTTTTCAATTCTTCAACTGAACCGATACAGATTTCCTCTTTACCATCTTCAGTTCTCCAAATTGGCAATGGAATTCCCCAATAACGAGAACGTGATAAATTCCAATCATTAGCATTTGCTAACCAATTTCCAAAACGTCCTGTCCCTGTTGATTTTGGTTTCCAATTAATGGTTTCGTTAAGTTCGAACATTCTGTCCTTAACATCCGTAACTTTTACAAACCAAGAATCTAATGGGTAGTATAGAATAGGTTTATCAGTACGCCAGCAATTTGGGTAACTGTGTTTATATTTTTCAACCTTAAAGGCTTTATTTTCTTCTTTTAATTTGATAGCAAGCTCAACATCTATGGAACGTTCTGGTGCTTCACCATCCGTATAATACTCGTTTTTTACATACTTACCTGCAAACTCTCCCATTTCTGGTCTAAATTTCCCTTGTAAGTCTACGAGTGGCACTAAATTATCATTCTCATCCTTAACCAACATTGGTGGTATCTCAGGAGTTGCCTGTTTAGCTACTAAGGCGTCATCTGCACCAAAAGTTGGTGCTGTATGTACAATTCCTGTTCCATCTTCCGTCGTAACAAAATCTCCTGAAATAACTCTGAATGCATCTTGAGGATTATCGTTTGGTAAGGCATATTTTAAAAGTTGTTCGTATCTGATTCCTAACAAATCTTCACCTTTACATTCAGCAGCTATTAAAAAAGGAATCTTTTTGTTTTCTTTTGTATAACTAGATAATTCTGAAACATCCTCAGTTTGCTGATACTTTCCTGTAAACTGTTTTCCAACTAGATTTTTAGCCAAAATAACATGAATAGGCTCAAAAGTATATTGATTATAAGTTGCCACTACAACATAATCAATCTTAGACCCAACAGTTAACGCCGTATTACTTGGTAAGGTCCAAGGTGTAGTAGTCCAAGCTAGAAGATGTAAATTATCGAATTTTTTTAAAAACTCAGGCAAAGTGTTTTCAACTGCTTTAAACTGAGCAACTACCGTAGTATCTGTTACATCTTGATAAGTTCCTGGTTGGTTTAACTCATGTGAACTCAACCCTGTACCAGCCTTTGGAGAATACGGCTGAATAGTATACCCTTTGTATAATAAGCTTTTATTGTAAATCTGCTTTAATAACCACCAAACAGATTCCATATACTTAGGCTCGTAAGTAATATATGGGTCGTCCATATCTACCCAATAACCCATTTTTTGTGTTAAATCATTCCAAACATCTGTGTAACGCATTACAGCTTTACGGCATGCTGCATTATAATCTTCAACAGAAATAGTTTTACCAATATCTTCTTTAGTAATTCCTAACTCTTTTTCAACACCCAATTCAATTGGCAAACCATGAGTATCCCATCCAGCTTTTCGCTTTACCTGATAACCTTTCATGGTTTTATAACGTGGAAAAATATCTTTAATAGCACGCGCTAAAACATGGTGTACCCCTGGAAGTCCATTTGCTGAAGGTGGGCCTTCAAAAAACACATAAGATACTGCACCTTCTCTGGTAGATACACTTTTTTCAAAAATGTTATTTTCTTGCCAATATTGTAGAATATCATTAGCTACATTTGGTAAGTCAAGTCCTTTATATTCAGGAAATTTCATCTGATAATTTTTATTTTATTATAATAAGACAGATGTAAACTTTGGTGACAAATCGGTGCTAAACACAATCTTCTCTAAACCAAAGTTTTAGCGCTCATTTACTCTTAATTCTTATAAGTTCGCGAATTTAATGAATTATCCTTAAAACATTAATTTTAAAACCAAAAAAAAGACTACTGTTTTAAGTAGCCTTTTTTTAAGTTTTATTATTTATTAATGTTTAGTTAACTACAATCTTTTTAGTTAACACCTCATTGGTTTCCGTTCTCATACAAACTACATAAGCTCCTGTGGATACATTACTAAACTGTATACCATTCTCTAACTCTTGCCTTGATACATCTGTTAACTCCTTAACTGTCTGACCTCTCATACTCACTAAAGACAACTTGCTTACATCAGCATTTAGTTTCTTTACATAAAACGTGTTGTTCCTGTTCTTGAAATACATAAAGTTTTCTGTAATCGCTGACTCCTCTGTACTTAAACTCTGTTGCTCTCCTTGGAAAACAATCTCAAACCTTTCATTGAATATCCCTTGTGATGACGAAAAATTATAGGCTAAATCCTGTGTTAAATCAAAATAAGTTCCTGTTACGTTATCTCGTAAATAAACCTCTTGACCCTCATCTAGGTTATCCAATTCTGTAATTCGTATCTCAAAACTGTTATCTCCAGAAGACCTGAAGTTTAATGGTACAACTTTATCTGGTGTAATAGACGAATAGGCTTGCATATTCATATTCTGACCTTCCAACTCTAAGTTGAAATCATT
>CANMZT010000015.1 GCA_947502405.1 uncultured Algibacter sp.
CCTGTGGTTCCAGCTAATGCGGGGTCTACAGTGGAATGTATTGCAGATGCTACACAGCCTACTGCTCCTGTGGTAACCGATGTATGTGGTAACGATATTACACCGGTAATTACTGAAAACGCTGACCCTGCATGTGAAGGTGATAAAATTTATACATTCACGTATACTGACTGTGCAGGTAATGAATCTGTGTACATCTATACATACACTATCGATGTAACTACTGCTCCTGTGGTTCCGGCTAATGCGGGGTCTACAGTGGAATGTATTGCAGATGCTACACAGCCTACTGCTCCTGTGGTAACAGATGTATGTGGTAACGATATTACACCGGTAATTACTGAAAACGCTGACCCTGTATGTGAAGGTGATAAAATTTATACATTTACGTATACAGATTGTGCAGGTAATGAATCTGTGTATACTTACACATACTTAGTAAAAGACACAACTGCTCCAGTACTTACATTACCAGCAAATATTACTGCTGAATGTAGTGACGATTTATCAACTACTGCTTTTGGAGTTGCAACTGCTGTTGACAATTGTGATTCTAATCCTGTTATTGCTTTTACCGATGTTACAACCAACGGTAGTTGTTCTGGAAACTTTACAATAACGCGTACTTGGACAGCAACAGATGCTTGTGGTAATATTGCAAGTGGAGATCAAATAATTTCAACACAAGACACAACTGCACCTGAATTTGACCAAACAGATCTTCCAAGAGATTTAGTTGTAGAATGTGATGCTATTCCTCAACCTGATATATTATCGGCTACAGATAATTGTGGTGCAGCAACAGTAGATGTTGTTGATACAGTAATAGAAGGTAACTGTCCAAACAATTATACAATAACTCGTTCGTATACTGCAACTGATGATTGTGGTGTTACCAATACTCACATCCAAACAATAACAGTTCAAGATAGCACACCACCTACTTTTGTGGAATCACTTCCAGCTGCAAATATTGTAGTTCAATGTGATGCTATACCAGAACCAGAAATATTAACAGCTACAGACACCTGTGGTAGAGCTACCGTTTCGGTTACTGATGCTAGAACCAATGGCAATTGCCCAAATAGTTATTCATTAGCACGTACTTGGGTTGCAACAGACGAATGTGGTTTAACAACAACTTATACTCAAAACATTGTAGTTCAAGATACTACTCCACCAACTTTTGTAGAATCTTTACCAAGAGATATCGTAGTGGAATGTGATGAAATACCAGATGCTACAACTTTAACCGCAACAGATAATTGTGGTAAAGCTACGGTTTCAGTTAGTGACATTAGAACTAATGGTGATTGTCCAAATAGTTATTTCTTAGCACGAACATGGGTTGCAACAGACGAATGTGGTTTAACAACAACACATACTCAAATCATTACAGTTCAAGATACAAAAGCTCCAGAACCAGCTACATCTTTTGCAACAGAATTAGATGTAAGTTGTACTGATATTCCTGAAGTTCCTGAAATTACATTTACTGATAATTGTTCTACTAACATCATTGAGGTGTTTAATGAAACCAATACATTCGATGAAAATGTAATTGCAGATTATCAAATAATTAGAACGTGGACAGTTAGAGATGCATGTAATAATGAAGAAGTTTACACTCAAACATTAAATGTGTCTCTGGATGAAATATTAAATGAAGTAGTTGCTGAAGACAGATGTTTTGATAATGGTGTAGTTAATTTAGATGACTACTTAGCTGAAGGAACATTTGGAGGAACATGGGAATTAATCGAAGGTAATCCAGTTGCAACTGTAAACGGAAGTATATTTGATCCTACTAACTTAGATAGCGAATATTCGGAATCCTTTAACCCTAATACAGACGGTATAGAATACGTATTAAGATATACCGGTTTCCAAGATGGTTGTATAAACATAACTGATGTTATTATGGTAGTAGATGCAAGCTGTCGAGTTTTACCTTGTGGAGAAAAAGACATTAGTATATCAACAGCTATAACACCAAATGGTGATGACTATAATAAAACTTTCGATATTGAAGGTATTACTCTATGTGGATTTCAAGCTCATGTAAAAATATTTAACCGTTGGGGTGCCTTAGTTTACGAATCTGATAATTATAAATTAGGAAGTGAAAGAGATGGTGATGGTTTTGGTACAGATTCTGGATTTGGAAAATGGGATGGTACTGCTCCTAAGTCAGCTATTGGAAATAACGGAAAATTACCAAACGGAACATATTATTACATAATACAATTAAGAGATCCTAACTCAGGAAAACTTGAATTAAAACCAATAACAGGTCCAGTTTACCTGGGAACCAAATAACATCTTAACCTATGAAACTTTTAAAACATAATATAATTGCTATTGCGTTGTTAAGTTGTACGGTAGGAGTTGCACAACAATTACCGCAATTTACACAGTACATGTACAACACAATCTCTATTAACCCCGCTTATGCTGGTAGTAGAGAGGCTTTAAGTATAGTTGGATTACATAGAAGTCAATGGGTTGGCTTTAAAGGAGGCCCTATAACCCAAACACTATCGGTACATACCCCACTTAGAAACGATAGAATTGGTTTAGGACTTTCTTTTATTGAAGATGATTTAGGCCCACAGAATTTTACCTATTTATACGGAGATTTCTCATATAGTATTCCAACAGGAACAGACGGTAAATTGGCATTTGGATTAAAAGCAGGATTTACCCAATTTAGTTTTGATACAAGTTTTCGAATAGACGAAGACAATCAAAATGATCCCTTAATTTTTGGTACTCAAGATCGATGGGCTCCTAATATTGGAGCTGGTGTTTATTGGAGTACAAATAAAATTTATGCTAGTATATCTGCTCCTAGAATATTAAACAATACAAGTAATACAAATCGAGATTTTGAAGCATTAGATGATGTAAGTTATTATTTTACAGCTGGTGGAATCATTGACCTTAATAAAACAATTAAATTCAGACCGTCTGTATTAATTAAAGCTACTAATGGAGCTCCCGTTTCTTATGACTTAACATCTAGTATTTTATATAACGAAAAAGTTTGGCTAGGTGGTTCTTATAGGATAAATGAATTGACTGCAGCTATTGGTGGTTTTGCTGGTTTTCAAATATCAAGACAACTTCTAATTGGTTATGCTTATGAAAAACCAAGATCTGAGATTACAGATTTCACAAGTGGAACTCATGAAATAATTCTTATGTACGAGTTTAAATTCTTAAGCTCTAAATTAAAATCACCTAGATATTTCTAATTATAATTTTTCTATGAATACTAAAAATTACATATTAGTTTGTTTAGCATTAATGCTAAGCTTTTCAATGTTTTCACAACAAGGAAAACAAAAAAGAGCTGATACATTATTCAATAAGTTTTCTTTTGTTAAAGCGGCTAAGCTTTACAGAGAACTTGTTCAAGATAATTATAACAGAAACTATGCTATGAGAAAGCTAGCTGATAGTTATGCTTTTTTAAGAGACCCAAGAAATGCTTCAAGATATTATAAAAGTGTAGTTAAGCAAAAAGACGTTCCTATTGAGTATTATTATAAGTATGCACAATCGCTTCGAGGTATGAAGAAATATGAGGAATCTCAAGAATGGCTAAAACGCTATAAAGATTCAGGAGGTGTTGTGAGTGCCAATGATTTTTCAAAAGATGTTAATTTTATAACCAGCGTATTTGGTGCTAAACAACAATACTTTTTGGATCGAGTTCGATTCAACTCTAAGTACAGTGATTTTGGTGCTTTCGAACATGACGGAAAAGTATATTTTGCTTCAGCAAGGGATGAAGGTGCTGCGATTAAACGTCTGTATGGATGGAATGAGCAACCATTTTTAGATGTATATGTTACTGAAGCTGGAAGCAAGAGAAATGTTGATTACACTGCTAAAGTTAAAGGTGATATCAATTCTATTTATCATGATGGACCAGTAACTATTACCAAAGATGGTAAAACCATGTATTTCTCAAGAAATAATTTTAAAGATGATATTGAGCTGAAGGATAAAAATGGTTTAACCAATATGAAGATTTATCGTGCTACTTTAGTAGATAGTTTATGGACTAATGTAGAAGACCTACCAATTAATGGTGATGAGTTTTCAACACAGCATGCAGCGTTAAATACAGATGATACAAAATTATATTTCTCTTCAGACCGTCCAGGTACTAGAGGTGGTTCTGATATTTGGTATGTTGATATTAATCCTGACGGTACACTTGGAGAAGTTACCAACGCTGGAAGCATTATAAATACTGAAAGTGCTGAAGGTTTCCCTTTTATAAATAATGAAGGGGTTTTATTCTTTTCTTCAGACGGCCATACTGGTCTTGGATTACTAGATATTTTTGCAACTATAAAAGGGGATGATGAAGAGAGTATTGTTGATGTTATAAACCTTGGAATACCTGTTAATTCTAACAAAGATGATTTTGCATTTAGCATGAATCAAGATGGTATTACTGGATATTTTGCATCCAACCGACAAGGTGGTCGTGGAAGCGATGATATCTATGCTTTCCACAGAGAACCTGTTTTACATGTTGAAGGTGTTGTAACTGATGCTATTAATACTAACCCAGTTGCTGGTGCTAAAATAACTTTATTTGATGAAAACAATAATCAGGTAGCTTATATGGAAACTGATGAAAATGGCTATTATCAAATAAATATTGACAGAAATAAAGATTATAAAATTGTTGCGAGTCAAGATAAATACATAGAAGATTACAGAGATTTTACATCAAAAAATATCCAAACTGAGTTGGTAACTATTTCCGCTAATTTGTTACTAAATCCGGTTCAAGATGTTGTTAAGCTCGCTGATATCAGCTTAAATACAATTTATTTTGATTTTGATAGCCACAACATTAGAAAAGATGCTGAAATAGAGTTAGACAAAATTGTGAGTTTAATGCAAAATGATTATCCTGAAATGGTAATTAGAATTGAATCACATACCGATTCTAGAGGAGAACTTTCTTATAACGATAAACTATCAATTGATAGAGCTAATTCAACTTACGAATATTTAATTTCGAAAGGTATTGATTCTGCAAGAATAACTGAGCATCAAGGTTTTGGTGAACGCAGATTAACTAATGGATGTGAAGACGGACAAGATTGTGAAGAAGCAGAACACCAATTAAACAGACGTACTCAATTTATAGTTGTACAAATGGAATAGACACCGCAACTACCTCATTGCGAAACACACATACGGAATAGTATTTTTAATTAAATAAGACCCCAAATGAAATTAAAAAACTACATAACAACAAGTTTAGCTATACTTGTCAGTTTTTGTGCTTTAGCACAAAACGACATGATAAAAAAGGCAGATAATCTATTTAATAATTTTGCCTTTGTTCAAGCAACAAATGCGTATCAAGATTTAGTAAATAATGGTATAGATACTGATTATGCCATTAGGCAAATAGCAGACAGCTACGCTTATATGAGAAACCCAGATAGTGCTGTGGTTTATTATGAAAAAGCTGTTAAGCAAAACCATGTTCCTATTGAATACTACTACAACTATTCTCAAGCACTACGTGGCGTTAAAGACTACGAAACGTCGCGCGAATGGATGAAACAATTCAAAGAATCTGGGGGTGATATTAAAGAAGAAAAATATTTGAAAGACTCAGATTTTTTAAACTCAATTTTCAACTCAAAAAAACAATACTTTTTAAAAGACGTTAAATTCAACTCTAAATACAGTGATTTTGGTGCTTATGAGCATGATGGCAAAATTTATTTTGCATCATCTAGAGATAAAGGTGATTTAAAAAAGCATATAAACAGTTGGGATGAAGAACCTTTTTTAAACGTTTATGCCATAGATAAAGGCGGTAATGATAGTATTATTAATGGTAAATCTAAGTTAAAAGGGAAAGTGAATTCAGTTTATCATGATGGCCCAATCACCATAACTAAAGATGGTAAAACCATGTATTTTTCCAGAACGGATTTTATAAAAAATGTTTTGGGTAGAAATGGTGAAGGCATTTCTAACTTAAAGATTTACAAAGCTTCACTGGTTAATGGAAAATGGAAGAACATTAAAGAGCTTCCTTTTAATAGTAATCATTTTTCTAATGGACACCCCGCTTTAAGTCCAGATGAATCAAAACTTTATTTTGCTTCAGATAGATCTGGAGGTTTTGGTGGTTCTGATATATATTATGTAGAAATTAATAACGGGGATTATAGTAAACCTAAAAACTTAGGCTCCATTATTAACACAAATAAAAACGAAAGATTCCCATTTGTAAATAGTGAAGGGGCTTTATTCTTTTCTTCTGATGGACATCCTGGGCTTGGTTTATTAGATATTTTTGGAACCGTTTCGGATGAGAACAATACTATTTTAAGTGTTATAAATTTAGGAACACCCGTTAATTCTAGTAAAGATGATTTTTCATTTTTCATGAATGAGGATGGCCTATCAGGATATTTTGCATCCAACAGAAAAGGTGGTGTTGGTAAAGATGATATCTATGCCTATGATAGAATTCCGCAATTGAATCTAAACGGAACGGTTTACGATGTTATTAATAGTGAGCCAATTGATGATGCTACAGTGACCTTGGTCGATAATAAAGACGATATAGTTGGAACTTACAAAACCAATAATAAAGGTCAATATGCTGTAACTATTGATAGAGATTCTGAATACATAATTAAAGTAAACAAAGATGATTTTATTGACAGTGAAAATTCGGTAAGTTCAAAAAATATTGATAGAAATGTAAAAACAATTACAACCGACTTTTCTTTGAATCCTATACCTAAACAATTAGATGAAACTGAAAAAACAATAGCTTTATCTCCTATTTATTATGACTATAATAGTTCTAAAATCAGAAATGAAGATATTCAAGTATTAGATAGTATATTGAATACAATGTTGAATGTTTATCCAAATATGACTATTAAAATTGAATCTTATTCAGATTCAAGAGGAGCTGTAGATTATAATCATAAACTTTCAATAAAGAGAGCTAATTCTGCTTATAATTATCTAGTTATTAATGGTGTTGATTCAAGTAGAATTATTGATTCTATAGGCTTTGGAGAAGAAAATTTGACTAATAATTGTGATAGTAATTCAAATTGTACTGAAGCTGAGCACCAGTTAAATAGACGAACACAATTTGTTGTATTAAAAATGAAATAGAAACAATAATAACTTAATACCACTAAACCGTCAAAGGAAAAATACCTTTGATGGTTTTTTTATTAAAAAAGGTTTTTAAATAATGAATAATTAATTGCTAAATTGGAAGCTATAATGTTATTGTATAAATACATGAAAAAAATAGTTGCATTAATTATAATTTCATTTTTGCTTTCTTGCACAAAGAAAAGGCCTTCTGCAAATAATACAATAGTTGAAAACAACAAAGAGTTAGATGTTAATGAAACCTCTATAGTCATACTAGGAACTATTCAAGATGCTGGTTCTCCGCAAATTGGATGTAACAAGACTTGCTGTGAAGATTTATTTGACAGTCCTGATAATTCCAGACAGGTTATATCTTTAGGTTTAATTGATAAATTTAACAGTAAAACTTATTTATTTGAAGCCACACTAGATATAGTTAAGCAAATAAAAAAGCTGACTCAGTTAAATAAACACAATGAAGACGAAATTCCCGATGGTATCTTTTTATCTCATGCTCATATTGGACATTACACTGGTTTAATGTTTTTAGGTAAGGAAGCCATAGATGCTAAAGATACTCCTGTTTATACAATGCCAAGAATGAAAGCATTTTTGGAAAACAACGGTCCTTGGAGTCAACTTGTAGCCAGAAAAAATATAAGTTTAAATGAAATAGCCGATGAAAAAGTTATAGAACTCTCTAATGAAATTTATGTAACTCCCTTTATAGTTCCGCATAGAGATGAATATTCTGAAACTGTTGGTTACAAAATAGTTGGGCCCAACAAAAGTGCATTGTTTATTCCTGATATTGATAAATGGCATAAATGGGATAAAGATATTATTGCCGAAATAAAACAAGTAGATTATGCTTTTTTAGACGCTACATTTTATAGTGGTAAAGAAATTGATAATCGAGATATTTCTCAAATTCCGCATCCATTTATTATTGAAAGTTTAGATCTGTTTAAAAGCCTAAGTACAACGGATAGAAATAAAGTAATTTTTATTCATTTTAATCACACCAATCCTGTTATTAATCCAAATAGCTCTGAAGCTAAAATGGTTACAAAACAAGGATATAGAATTGGAAAAATTAATGATGTCTTCGCATTATGATTTACAAGTATTGGCTTGATTAAATAAACTTTACTTTGGTTTTAATAAAATAAATTAGCAAATATGCCCGCGTTAGGGATTGAGGCATTTGTTGAAGCTCCCCTCTCCCGATAGCTATCGGGAGAGGGAGAGACTGCCGAAAGCCCGACCCTTTGGGTAACGCCCAAAAAAACATAAAAAAAAGCCCTTTCACGTTATGGAAAGACTTTTTTACCTAAAGCTAAATTTAATAACAATTAAGTTATTAATACAACCTTTTTAATTCCGTATCAAGCTATTAATCAGTAAATTAAAATGGCTATTCGGTTAAGTGATTAACACTTCTATTTTTTTATAAATATATTAGTATAATACCATCGGCCTTCTGCATTTTTCTCTGCAGAGACATCAAAATTTGTATAATCACCTTCTAAATTTTCTTTATGAGCTTCACTTCTAATCCAAGCCTTCACTACACTTTCAGCTGAACTATATCCAAAAGCCACATTTTCAGATACTTTTTTTGCACCTGCATTGGACTTTAAATAATTACTTCTTGTAAAGAAATTAGCGTGTGATATTTGATCATTATCTACCATGTAATCTGTATGACTGAAAGCGACTGATTTAACAATAGCCATCTCTTGCAAAGGATTTAACCCTAAAGACAATCTATGATTATTAATAAGTTCTAAGATTTCTGTTTCTATAGTTTTGGTTTCTGGCGGAACTGCACTTAATTCCATGGATTCTACTTTATCATCTAAATTATCAGTTGTACAAGATGATAGAGTAAAAACAGCCAACAATACCCAAACAGGTAGCTTGGTTAGTAACTTCATAGGTTAAGCATATTTAGATTTGGTTCTGTAAAATTAACCGCCTAACTTAAAGTAATTGTTAACAAAATGTTAAAATCGATTAAAAACATGTATTTTGTCGATTTTTTACGTTTTTAATCGATGAATTACAATTTTTATGTAAGTGAATTTACATTTTAACGATGATTTAAGGAGATAAACGATGTATTTGCCAATTATAGTCTTCCTGTAATTGATAACGAATTCTATCATGAAGGCGATTTGGGCGACCTTGCCAAAACTCAATTTCAGCAGGTTTAACAATATACCCACCCCAATAATCTGGTCTTGGTATGTCTTCTCCTTTATGTTTATTTTCAGCAGCTAAGAGTTTATTCTCAAGAAAATCTCTATCAGATATAATTTCGCTTTGATTAGATATTAAAGCTCCTAACTGGCTACCTCGAGGTCTGGATTCAAAATAGCCATCACTTAAATTAGGAGCTATTTTTTCTGCTTTTCCCTTTATTATAACTTGTCGTTCGGCACCATGCCAAAAGAAAGATAAACAAACATTAGGATTAGCCTGAATCGCTTTTCCTTTTTCACTTTTATAATTAGTGTAAAATATAAAACCTTCAAAGGTGTATTTTTTTAGGAGTACTACCCTATTCTTTGGAAAACCATCTAATCCTATAGTAGAAATAGTCATGGCATTTGTTTCATCTTCTGTAAAGTGTTTATCAACTTCATGAAACCATTTTTGAAATAACTCCAAAGGGTTCTCTGGCACCTCATTTAAAAGCAGTTCTCCTTTTTGATATGTTTTTCTGTAATTGCTTAAATCCTTTTCCATAATAATGCAATTTACGCGTTTTTTAAAAATAATTAGAATACATTTTTCTATTATGTTACAGCAAACTATGTTTCATGAAATTTGTTTAAAACACAACTATTAACAAACCAATTTTTAAGGTTGTTTAATGTTTTTAAAAACAGCACATCGTTAAATTCATTAAATTATTAAAACCAAGTTTGTAATTCCTTTATTTTAAATACTATATGATTTATAATTTATAATAACACAAAATTAATATGATTTTGTTTTAACACCGTAATAATTTACCTACCTTAGCAAAACCAACCATTGTCCCTATTTATGCGCTTTAAGAACTATTCATATAGTGAAACTGTAGACTATACAAAGCTAGAAATGCCTTTTGGAACTTATTATTTATGTGATAAGTTTTTTATAGGCGAGTTAAATGAAGGAGTTCATTTTGATTGGAATAAAACAGAACAAGTTGTAAAAAAACTCATAGAGCATTATGGTAAGGGAGCTAAAATTGGGTTTATATCTAACAGGATTAATCATTACTCAATTGACCCTAATAATTGGATTAAAATTGAAGAGAAATATAATCTTATAGTTGCCAGTGCAATTGTTATGTACAATAACTCCACATATATGAATGCTTCCATTGAAAAGCAATTTGCTAAAATAAGTATAAAGCGGTGTATGTCTTTGCAAGAAGCAATTGAGTGGATGTTGAGTTTAAAAGAATTTAATTAAAATTCAAAAGTTTTTCCGTCTTCGGCCAACTCAACATTATTAAAAACTTCTAAAGCTTCTTCTTTAAACGTTTCAATGTTTCCATATCGCGTAGAATAATGTCCTAATATCAATGTTTCAACATTAGCTTTTTTGGCAATAGTAGCTGCTTCTTTTGCAGTTGCATGCTTTGTTCTAACAGCTAAATGTGCATGCTGTTCTAAAAAAGTAGATTCATGATACAATACATCTGTATTTTGTATTATAGGAATAATATCCTCTTTATACATCGTGTCACTACAAAATGCATAACTCTTAGGTTTTGCACCAGGTTTAGTAACCGTATCATTCTTTATAAGAATACCATCTTCATTTTCAACATCAAACCCTTGTGTTAACTTCCTGTAATAAGCAACATTAATGTTAGCTTCTTTAATAGCACTCATCTTTAATTTTCTTAACCCCTCCTTTTCTTTGAATAAAAACCCATTGGTATACACTCTATGATTTAAAGGTACAGTATACACTTCTACTTTTTCATCTTCAAAAATTAATTCAGATTCTTTAGAGGTTAACTCATGAAAAATTAAATTATAATTTGTCCATGAATCAGCCAACTTCATTTGAAGCGTAACTACTTCTTTGATACCCTTTGGCCCATAGACATGCAAGTCTGCTTCTCGTGTTAATAATCTAAATGTAGAAATTAAACCTACTAAACCAAAAAAATGATCGCCATGTAAGTGGGATATAAAGATATGTTTAATACGGCTAAACTTAATTTTGTGTTTCCTTAGTTGTACTTGAGTTCCTTCACCACAATCAATTAAAAACATGTGGTTGTTTATTTCTAAAACCTGAGATGTTGTATTATTTAGTGTTCTTGGAGTAGCACTATAACAGCCTAAAATGGAGAGTTTCATGATGCCTGTTTTTTGTAGTTTATAGCATCTTTAGCTGAAAATTTACTTTTAAAAGAAAAGGCATAAGGTGTGTCACCATATTTATTCAAATAATCTAATCGCTGTTTAGCATCTTGAAAAGTTGGCTCATAGCCTTCTGGAATATACCAAAACGCCATATGTACCATTTTCATTTTACTAAACCATTCTTTTTTTCGCTTAAATACCTCGATATGCCCTGATTTATAAGTGTAATTAAAAAGGGATTCTAAATTCTCCCAAACAGATATATTAACGAGTAGCGTATCATCTTTAAAAATCTCTACACCCAAATCTTTGTCTTCATCTTGCATTCGCCAAATAAAACCTTCAGCTTCATCAGCAATGGCATTTATACGTTCAACATTATTAATAAAATCTTGCATAATAGGGTCGTCCATTGGAGCCAATCGCTTTGCGATGTTAACTTGAGCAAGGTGGTAGATCATCTTAAAAACCTAAATCGCGTTCCATATCTTCCATTTCTATAATATCGTGCGCTTCTTGCAGTGTGGGCACAACAATCAAATCATCAGGAATAGCATCTAGATCAATTTTCTCAGATACTATAACAAATGAATGCTTTGCCGCCTTATGTGTTTTTGATAAATCTAAAAACTCAACAATTTCTTCTTTTGGTATGCTATTTAAACTAGTTAATCCTACTATAATATTATTATGCTTAAACTTTGGGTACAGAGCTTGTAGTTTTTTAACTAACTCTATAACTGTAGCCTTTTCTTGTGTTATTATGGAAGTATTACCAACTTGATCAAAAATCATTACCTATTGTTTTATTTTGGATGCTAGCAGATAAATAATTGCCATTCTTACTGCAACACCATTTTGTACTTGGTCTAATATAATAGATTGTTTTGAATCTGCAACATCACTAGTAATCTCTACACCTCTGTTAATTGGTCCAGGATGCATGATTGTGATTTCTTTATCTAGAGAATCCAGTAAATCTTTATTGACTCCAAACTGTTGTGTATATTCTCTTGTTGATGGAAAATAACTAATATCCATACGCTCATTTTGCACACGAAGCATATTTGCTACATCGCACCAATTCAATGCTTTACGTAAATTCGTTTCAACTTTTACTCCAAGTTTATCTATATACTTTGGAATCAAGGTTTTTGGTCCACAAACCATAACCTCTGCCCCTTGTAATTGTAATGCAAATACATTAGAAAGCGCCACTCTACTGTGAAGAATATCACCAACAATAACTACTTTTTTCCCATTAACATCCCCCAGCTTTTCTCTTATAGAATAAGAATCTAATAACGCTTGAGTTGGATGTTCATGAGCACCATCACCAGCATTAATTATACTTGCATTAATATGTTTCGACAAAAACACGCCTGCTCCAGGATTAGGATGCCTCATAACTACCATATCTACTTTCATAGATAAGATGTTATTTACCGTATCAATTAAGGTTTCCCCCTTTTTTACAGAAGATTGTGCCGATGAAAAATTTATAACATCTGCAGATAGTCGTTTTTCAGCTAGCTCAAAAGATAATTTTGTTCTGGTAGAATTTTCAAAAAACAAATTAGCAATTGTAATATCTCTAAGCGATGGAACTTTTTTAATCGGTCTGTTTATCACTTCTTTAAAATGATCGGCAGTTTCAAAAATAAGTTGGATATCTTGTGGATTAAGATATTTTATTCCTAATAAGTGATTTACACTTAATTCGCTCATTACTTTTAATTATTTTTCTATTAAGTAAACGGTATCTTCGTTATCGTATTCCTTCCAGTTTACTTTTACTTTTTCATCGTTTATTACATCTACCTGCCTACCACGATAATCAGGTTGTATAGGTAAATGTCTGCTAAAACGCCTATCAATAAGGGTTAATAGTTCAATTTCATTTGGCCTACCAAACGACTGAATAGCGGTTAATGCAGCCCTTATACTTCTCCCAGTGTACAATACATCATCAATAAACACAATATTCTTACCCTCTACTAAAAAGTTAATTTTTGTAGTATTAGCTTCAAGTGTTTTTTCTCCTCTTCTAAAATCATCTCTGTAAAACGTGATATCTAAATGCCCTAATTGGATATTTTTAACCTTATAATCTTCCGTTAAAATTTTAGCTAATCTATCTGCTAAAAACACGCCACGAGGCTGCAAACCAATTAAAACCGTATTAGAGAAATCGTTATGTTTTTCAATAAGTTGACAAGCCAATCGATGAAGAATGATGTTTACCTCTTTTGCGTTAAGTAAAACTTTTTGACTCATATACTATCCAAACGTCGTTGGAGTACAAAGGTAGTGCAAAAATTTAGAAGTAAAAACCTTAAATAAAAATCTTTATTTGGGCGCAACCCGAAAAGGGTCGGGCTATCCGTTACAAGTCCTCGCTACCCTGCGGGGTCGCTGTGGGCTTTCCTCTTCTATCCCTTGCGCACTTATTTGCTATAGTAGTTCTTTCTTCAAAGTCAGTTAATTTTTTCTAAAAACCTTTAAAACAAAAAAAAGCCTTCAATTACTTGAAGGCTTTAATCTATTTAATGTATCGAGAATTAATTACTTTTTCCCGTCCATTTTATCTTTAAGAGCTTGTAAAGCATCGTTAGCATCACCTAAAGTTGGTTTTGCTTCAGCAGCAGCACTTGCTGCTTTCTTAACAGCTGCTTTTACATTCTTAATTTCTTCTTCTTTAAAGATAGCTGTATGAGAAGCTACAACACGTTTAAATTCTTTGTTAAACTCAATGATTTTAAACTCTGCGTTCTCACCTTTTTTCAATTTACTACCGTCTTCTTTCTCTAAATGACGAGAAGGAACAAATGCAACAATATCATCGTTAAAAGCTACAGTAGCGCCTTTATCAACAATTTCAGTAAGATCAGCAGTATGAGTAGTTCCTAAAGCAAACTCAGTTTCATACTTATCCCATGGGTTTTCAGTAGTTTGTTTATGACCTAAAGATAGTTTACGTCCTTCAACGTCTAACTCAAGTACAACAACATCTAACTTATCACCTACGTTACAGAACTCACTTGGATGCTTAATCTTCTTAGTCCAAGATAAATCAGAGATGTAAATTAACCCATCAATACCTTCTTCTAATTCAACAAAAACACCAAAGTTTGTAAAGTTACGCACGATACCTGTGTGCTTAGAACCTACAGGGTATTTCCCAGTAATATCTGTCCATGGATCTGGCGTTAATTGCTTAATACCAAGAGACATTTTTCTATCTTCTCTATCTAAAGTTAAGATTTGAGCTTCAACCTCATCTCCAACTGTTACGAAATCTTGTGCCGAACGTAAGTGCGTAGACCAAGACATTTCAGAAACGTGAATTAAACCTTCAACACCATCAGCAACTTCAATAAACGCACCGTAATCTGCAATTACTACTACTTTACCTTTTACTTTATCACCAACTTTCACCTCTTCTGCAAGAGCTTCCCATGGGTGTTTAGATAATTGTTTAAGACCTAATTGGATTCTTGATTTGTTTTCATCAAAATCAAGGATCACAACATTTAACTTCTGATCTAACTCAACAATCTCATTTGGATGGTTAATTCTAGACCAAGATAAATCAGTAATATGAACTAATCCATCAACACCTCCAAGATCAATAAATACACCGTAAGATGTGATGTTTTTAACAACACCTTCTAATACTTGACCTTTTTCTAATTGACCAATAATTTCTTTCTTTTGTTCCTCAATATCAGCTTCAATAAGCGCTTTATGAGATACTACTACGTTTTTGAATTCGTGGTTGATTTTAACAACTTTAAATTCCATAGTTTTATTTACGTACTGGTCGTAATCTCTAATTGGTTTTACATCAATTTGAGAACCTGGTAAGAATGCTTCAATTCCAAAAACATCTACAATCATACCACCTTTAGTTCTGCATTTAACAAAACCATTAACGATTTCACCAGTTTCGTGAGCTTTATTTACTCTATCCCAAGCTTTAATTACACGAGCTTTCCTGTGAGATAACACTAATTGTCCTGTTGCATCTTCACGCACATCAATTAACACCTCTACTTTATCTCCTTCTTTTAAATCTGGATTGTAACGAAATTCGTTTAAAGAAATAACACCCTCAGATTTTGCATTAATATCAATAATTGCATCACGATCTGTAATATGAACTACAGTACCTTCTACAACTTCATCATCTAAAGTGTCAACGAAATTTTCTGCTACTAGTTTTTCAAATTCTTGTAATTGTTTATCGTCAACCTCATCAATACCTTCTTGGTAATTGTGCCAGTTAAACTCTTTCAAGAACTTTTCAGGATTTGCTTGAGCTTCAGATACTACTGGAGCCTCTGCTGTTTGTGCTTCAGTTGCTTCAACCTCAGCTTGTTTTGCTTTTTCAGCCATTTAAGATAATTTAATAATGTCTATACATAGGTATAAACACTACGTTTTGTATTCTGTTATGCCTCGGAAGTTTTAAGCGACTAACACACAGAAGTGTTATTTAATTTTAAGTTTCATTCCTTTTATCTTTCCGACGATTCGCTAAAAGGAGTGCAAAAATACATATTATTGATATAATTACCTAAAAATGAACACATAAAATTGATGTGACTTTTTTATCAAAATTGAGTCCAATAAACAAATACAATATCTTAGTAATAATTAATTGTAACAATCGAATATTTTATTATATTGTTGATTACAAATTAACACTTAAAAATTCAAAATCATGGTTAAAGCAAAATACCAAGAAGTATTAAACTTAGGAGAAGAACTTAACATTCAAGATGGAAATGTAACAGAAGAAAATGGTGTCCTTAAAATTAAAGGAACAGCAAACACGCAATATGAAAAAGATATTCTTTGGGACAAAATAAAAGCTATTGGTGGTGACAACCCATCAGATATTATGGCAAATATTTCTGTTGCTGATGAAAGTGTTTATGCAAGACATACCGTAAAAAGCGGAGAAACTTTGGGCAAAATAGCGAAACAATATTATGGTAATGCTTCAAAATACAATGACATTTTTAAAGCAAATTCAGATATATTAAAGAATCCTGATTTAATTCATCCAGATCAAGAATTAATTATTCCAAAACTTTAATATAGTTTTAAATTAATAAAAAAACGAATCCTTAAGCACTTAAAGATTCGTTTTTTTATTTCTACATTTTAGACTACCAAAATCATTCTAAATCTTCAATAGTCATTTTCGCTAATCGCAAAATTTTATTAAACTGCTCATCTAAAGTCAAGTTAGAATTATCTATCTCAATAGCATCATCTGCTTTAGTTAACGGAGAATCTTCTCTATTAGAATCAATATAATCCCTTTCCTGAACATTCTTTAACACATCCTTATACTCTACCTGATCGCCACGTTCTATTAGCTCTTGATAACGTCGTTCTGCTCTAGTTTTAGCTGAAGCTGTCATAAATAATTTAAGTTCAGCATCAGGAAAAACTACTGTACCAATATCTCTACCATCCATTACAACGCCTTTATCTTGTCCCATTTGTTGTTGTTGTTCTACTAATTTTTGCCTCACTTCAGAAACAGCAGCTACTTTGCTTACAAAACTTGACACTTCAAGTGTTCTGATTTTCTTTTCAACATTTAAACCATTCAAATAAACTTCGGCATAGCCTAAAACCTCATTAAATTTAAAACTTAATTTTATTTTTGGTAATTGATAAATTAAAGCCTCTGAATTAAAATCACTAATGTTTATCAATCCGTTATTCATAGCATAATAGGTAACAGCTCTATACATAGCACCTGTATCTACATAAACATAACCCAGTGCTTTTGCAAGTTGTTTAGCAACTGTACTTTTTCCTGTAGATGAAAACCCATCTATTGCAATCGTAATTTTATTCATTATTAAGTTTAAAGAGGCTAAAGTACTTAAAGTGTGGTAAAGTAAAAAGTATACAATTCCAAATACACCCTTTATTGTAAATCAATTTGTAGTCCGAAAAAGTTTGAATTTGCGGCACTTGTATATTTTGCATGGGTATAGCTAAAACGCATTTTATTCATTTTAATAGATATACCGGCAGATAAACCTGAGAAGTTTCTTTGATCAATTATTCTTAGTTCTTCACCCCTACGAAAGTTATACCCTAAGCGAATATTAAATCCACCTTCTGGAAAAATTTCAGCGCCTAAAATAGTGTGCCTAATAACTTGACCTAGAAAACCAACTTTTTCAGAAGACTGATTACCAGACAAATCACTTATTGCACGCGCTGGATTTGGTCTAGATATAGGCCATTGCTGCAAATTCTCTAAAGTAACATGCCAACGAATAGGAACATTTTCTAAACGTTGCGACATTCCAAATGCTACTTCAAAGGGTAATCTTTCATTTAAATCAGCATATGTTGTTATTTGCGAACCAATGTTTCTAACTACTAATGCAGCATTAAAATCTAAGTTCTCGTTAATATATATTAACCCAAGGTCAGCAGCAGCTCCGAGGGAATTATACTGTTCTAGCTTGGAAGTGATTAGTTTTACGTTAGCTCCAAAATAAAAATCGGAATACCCAACCTGAGTTGCATACCCAAAAGATAATGCTGTTTCGTTACCAGTAAAGGAACCCGTAGAGTTTCCGGCTTCATCATAACCATCAAAATCGCCGTAATTTATATATGTAATACCTGCATGAAATGTTTGTGTTCGCCTATCTATAGTGTAAGCATAAGCTGCTGTACCATATCCAATATCACCTAGGTAACTGGTATAATTTAAAGCCAATTGATTATCCATTTCAACATTAATGGTTGCTGGATTAAAAATAGCTTGAGTTACATCGTAATCAACATTGGTTAAGACTTTACCTCCTAATGCAGCTTGACGAGGTGACGCCACTAGATTAAGAAATCGATAAGTAGTTTCCCCTCCTACTTGCGCCAAAGAGAGAAAAGACAAGGTTAGACAAAAAAGCGTAATAATTTTTCTTAGCATATTTACGGCGCAAAGTAACTAAATCTATACTAGAACGGTGCTATGCATTATTTATTTTTTTTTAACATATATTTCTATTTCAAATATAGCTTTTGACCAATAGCAAGCGTGTTATTTTTCAAGCCATTTAAGCGCTTAATTGTTTTAATACTAACCCCTGTTTTTTTTGAAATTGAATAAAGTGTTTGCCCTTTAGAAACCACCCAAACATTATCTTCCTTTTTTTGTTCTAGCTGTTCAAAATTTCTAACACGAAGCTTCTGCCCAACGCTAACCAAAGTAGTTTTTAAACTATTAGCATCTTTAATTTCTTTTAGAGTTAAACCGTACTGTTCAGATATATCTAGCAATTTTTCACCTGACTCCACAACATGATAGTTTAAACGATCTAAAGAATTATCCTCATCTGGTCTTTTTGCTTTTACTATAGAATCATTTCCTTTTGAGTCTGTAAAAATAAACTCTCCTGTTTTTAAATTTAACCTAGCTGCTTTTCCATTTAAAAGCACATCCTTATATGCAGTTACTGTTTGCGCCTGTATACTAATACAAGAAATTAGCACAGTTAAAACAACTCCGAAAATTTTATATTTTTTTTGCATTCTTAACTTTTTGATTTGTTATAGCAATGTCGATAACATCACTCATATCCGACACGTAATGAAATGTTAAACCTTTAAGGTATTCAGGTTTTATTTCCTCAATATCTCTTCTGTTATCATCACAAAGTAAAATCTCTTTAATTCTAGCACGTTTTGCAGCAAGAATTTTTTCTTTAATACCACCAACTGGCAACACTTTACCTCTGAGTGTAATTTCACCTGTCATCGCTAGGCTCTTCTTAACTTTCTTCTGGGTAAAAAGCGAAACCAAAGAGGTTAACATAGTAACTCCCGCACTTGGTCCATCTTTAGGTGTAGCACCTTCTGGCACGTGTATATGAACGTTATATTTATCAAAAACAGTAGTATCTATTCCAAATTTATCGGCATTGGATTTTATGTATTCCATAGCAATAGTGGCAGACTCTTTCATTACCTTTCCAAGGTTCCCTGTAATTGTCATTGTTCCTTTTCCTTTTGAAAGTATGGATTCAATAAACAAGATATCCCCACCTACACGAGTCCATGCTAAACCAGTAACAACTCCTGCTACATTATTATTTTCATATTTATCACGCTCTAATTTGGGGCCACCTAACACTTCAATAATATCTTCGTTAGAAACTTTAATATTATAATCTTCTTCCATAGCAATGTTCTTAGCTGCATAACGCACCATTTTTGCTACTTGTTTTTCCAGACCACGAACTCCAGATTCTCGTGTATAACCTTCAACTATTTTTTCTAATTGCGGTTTTCCAATTTTTAAATGTTTATCAGTTAAACCATGCTCTTTTAACTGTTTTGGGAGTAGATGGCGTTTGGCAATTTCTACCTTTTCTTCTATGGTATAGCCAGTAACATTGATAATTTCCATTCTATCTCTTAATGCTGGCTGAATGGTTGATAAACTATTAGATGTTGCAATAAACATTACTTTAGACAAATCGTAACCCATCTCTAAAAAGTTATCATAGAACTCCCCATTCTGCTCAGGGTCTAAAACCTCTAACATAGCAGATGAAGGGTCACCTTGATGCGAATTTGAGAGTTTATCAATTTCATCAAGAACAAAAACAGGGTTAGATGTTCCCGCTTTTTTCAAACTTTGAATAATACGCCCTGGCATTGCTCCAATATAGGTTTTACGATGTCCGCGAATTTCTGCTTCATCTCGCAATCCACCTAAAGATATACGTACATATTCTCTTCCTAAAGCCTCTGCAATAGATTTTCCTAAAGAAGTTTTACCAACTCCTGGAGGCCCATAAAGACAAAGAATTGGAGATTTCATATCATTACGCAATTTTAAAACTGCCAAATATTCAATGATTCTTCTTTTAACATCTTCTAAACCAAAATGATCTCTATCTAGAATTTTCATGGCGCGTTTTAAGTCGAATTTATCATTACTAAACTCGTTCCATGGTAAATCTAAAAACAGCTCAAGGTAGTTTCTTTGAATAGAATATTCTGCAACCTGCGGGTTCATACGTTGCATTTTTGCAATTTCTTTCTCAAAATGTTTTGCAACTTTCTCATCCCAAAGCTTATCCTTGGCTTTAATTCGCATTTCTTCAATTTCACCATCATGACTCACCCCACCTAACTCCTCTTGAATGGTTTTCATTTGTTGGTGCAAGAAATATTCACGTTGTTGTTGACTCATATCCATTTGAACTTTAGACTGAATATCATTCTTAAGCTCTAATTTCTGAAACTCAACATTCATGTATTTCAATGTGGCAAGTGCACGTTTCTTAAGATCATTTATCTCAAGAAGTTCTTGTTTTTCAGCAACAGAAAGATTCATATTAGACGACACAAAATTGACTAGAAATGAATTACTTTCAATATTTTTTATAGCAAAAGACGCTTCACTAGGAATGTTAGGACTTTCCTTTATAATTTCTAGTGCTAAATCTTTAATTGAATCTATAATTGCTGAAAACTCTTTGTTTTTTTGAGCAGGTTTAGCCTCAGGAATATCACGAATTGTAGCATTCATGTAAGGATCTTCAGTGAGCACCTCAGCTACTCTAAAACGTTTTTTTCCCTGTATAATAACAGTTACGTTACCATCTGGCATTTTTAAAACACGTAAAATTCTAGCAACTGTACCCGTTTCATGAATATCTTTTGCTGTAGGCTTCTCAACTTCTTCATCTTTTTGAGCAACAACTCCTACTACCTTTCCGCCTTTATTAGCATCATTTATAAGCTTTATTGAAGCATCTCTTCCAGCTGTTATTGGTATAACAACACCTGGAAATAGCACCGTATTCCTTAAAGAAAGAATAGGTAAGGTTTCAGGTAATTCTTCATTATTTATTGCTTCCTCGTCCTCTGGTGTCATTAAAGGAATTAACTCTGAGTTTTCATCAAATTCCTGAAGTGACAAACTGTCAAGGGTACTAAATTTAGATTTCTTCATAAATATATTTAGGTCAATCTGTCATTAAAATGAGATTGAGCATTTTTTTTATTATTAACTTAATATGTTAAAATACTGAATATAAATGATTTAAATTCAAATCACGATATACAACACAACTATAAATTCAATTGCTATGCCAATTAGAATTTTATTTACAAATAAAATATTAAAACTAACATTTATCATCAAAAGCGTTTACATTATATTTTTATATTTGCTGAACAAATCACAAACAAATTCTACAATGAAATTAAAACAAATCTTACTTTTTACCTTATGCATTACTTTTTTTGGATGTAGTTCAGAATCTTCAAATGATAAAGATGATGAAGAAACTATTGATGACACAACATTATTAAAAAGAATAATTTATAATAAAAGTACTACTGACGAATACATAGAAACCTTTAACTATGATGGTAATAAATTGACTAGTATAGATTATGGAGATGGCTCCAGACATGTTTACTCCTACGATCAAGATAATAATTTAATTAAATATGAATATTTCAACGAAGGTGTGCTTAATGCTTCTGTTGACTTAACATATAATTCTGATTCAAAAATTGCCACATATACTGAAACTTTCTTTGAAGATTCTGGATTAGACGACCGTCAATATAGACACACTTTCTCACATAATAATGATGGCACTATAACTAGTACTAATGAAGTTAATTATGATAACAACGGATTTGAATTCGACAGAACTGAAACATTTGTTTTAAATGGAAAAAACATTGTTGAAATATCAGACAATGAAGGATATAACATAACCTACACATATGATAACAAAAATGGTGCATATAAAAACATTCATGCTATTGAAATTTTAAATATTTTAAGCGAAAATGAGTTTGGTGCAGTAATTTTTGGAAATACAAATAATATTACAGCCTATGTTGAAACTGAAGAAACTCCAGGTGATAATAATAACGAAACCTTTGAATATACATACAATGAAAAAGACTACCCTTTAACCTGTGTATACACCTCGCTTAATGGAGATGAAATTGAAGACATTGAAACTATTGACTTTGAATACGAATAAAATCTGAAGTAAAAACATAAACAATAAAAGCGGCTAGTTTAAACTAGCCGCTTTTATTGTTTCTAAATCTTACCCATCTTCTTCAATCCAAATAAAATAACAATTGGGATCGCTAATAAAACTATCATGAGTAAATTAGTTTCAAACAACCAAGGCGATAATAATAATGTTATTAAATAACCACCAACAGCGCCGCCAAAGTGTGCATCGTGGCCTATATTTCCTATTCTGTTCTTCATACCATAAATGGAGTATAATAAATAACCAATACCAAATATGTAAGCTGGAATGGGGATTGGTATAAAAAACATGTAAAGATTCATTCCAGGTTGTAGCAAAATAGCAGAGTAAATAATACCACTTACCGCACCGCTTGCCCCAACAGCACTATAGTGGTACTCATTTTTATGGAAATAAAGTGCTAATAAACTTCCTAATAGAAGACTACCAAAATACACGATAAGAAATTGAATAGGACTAAGTAAACTTATAACAACATCTGCAAAAAAATAAAGAGTAAGCATGTTAAACAAAAGGTGCTGCGTATCTGCGTGTAAAAACCCAGAACTTAACATTCTAAATTGTTCGCCACGTTTTACACCTCCAATGTTAAATTTGTACTTCTCAAAAAAACTGTAATCGCTAAACCCCTTATAAGAGATTAATACGTTAGCTCCAATTATTATTATGGTTACTAAATCTAATTTACCCATACAGTACTAAACGTTTATTTTATAATTAGCATATATTTGCTTTTGCAAATTTAAAACTTATTCATGCAATTTCTAGCTTATATTCTGGTTTATCCTTTTTTATGGATAATTTCCATTTTACCCTTTAGGTTATTGTATGCGCTATCTGATGGTTTTTATGTATTGGTTTATTACATTATTGGCTACAGAAAAAAAGTTGTTTTAGATAATTTAAAGTTAGCCTTCCCTGATAAATCTAAAAACGAGATTTTAGCCATCAGAAAAGCTTTTTATCACCATTTATGTGATATGATGTTTGAAGCCATAAAGTCCATTACCATTTCTGAAGCTGAAATGCAAAAACGCTACATATTTACTAACCTTAATGAAATCCATAAATTAGAAAAAGAACAACGAAGCATTATTTTATTTATGGGACATTATGCCAGTTGGGAATGGATTTTTATTTTGCAAACACATATAAAACACAAAGGTTACGCCGTATATAAGAGACTAAGCAATAAGTATTTTGATGCGCTTGTAAAACGCATTCGCGCCAAATACAATAGCTACTTAATTACTACAAAAGACACGTTTCCAACCTTAATTAAAGCTAAAAAAAACAATGAGTTAACGCTTAATGGTTTTGTTTTTGATCAGTCTCCAAAACTCAAAAAAGCCATTCATTGGCAGTATTTTATGGGTAAAGAAGTTCCTGTTCATGTTGGTGCAGAGGTGCTTGCTAAACGCTTGAATATGGTAACACTTTTTTTAAAAGTTAAAAAAGTAAAACGGGGTTATTATGAGGCTACTTTTACTAATATTATTAGAGATAGTGAAAAGTATTCTGATTTTGAACTTACAGATTTGTATTTAAAACGTGTTGAAGAGCAAATTCATGAAGCTCCTGAGTATTATTTCTGGACACATAAACGTTGGAAACACGCTGGTAAAAAGCCCATTTAAATACATAATTTGGGTTTTACCCACAAGGAGTTGGGCTATTCGTTACAAGTCCTCGCACTTCCTTCGTCAGGCTGTGGGCTATTCACTACTATCCCTAACGCGGGCAAATCTGCAAAGGTCTGTTCTTAAAATTATGGTTTGGTAAATCTAACTCAAATTAGTACAAAGTACTTACTCTAGCGGATAAGTTAGCCCCGATTGAAGCGGCATCCTTTTTTGTGCTTTAAAACAAATTTTGAACTATCTAAAAATTAGATTTATTCACTAAACTAGATGAGATACTAAAACAAGTTCAGCACAAAAAAGATATAGCGGAAAGCGGGAAATAGCTTCTAAAAAAATTAACTATAAAGCTTATTTATCAAATAAAAATCGGCTAAAACCAATGCAGCCATAGCTTCTACGATAGGCACCGCGCGAGGAACAACACAAGGGTCGTGGCGTCCTTTACCTTGCATTTCTACTGTATTACCTGCTTTATCGATAGTTTCGTACTTCTGGATTAAAGTTGCTACAGGCTTGAAAGCTACATTAAAGTAAATATCCATACCGTTACTTATTCCGCCTTGAATTCCACCAGAATAGTTGGTTTTTGTAGAACCATCGTTATTAAAAGCATCATTATGATCGCTACCATACATGGTACTTCCATGGAAACCACTACCATACTCAAAACCTTTTACAGCGTTTATGGATAACATGGCTTTGCCTAATTCAGCATGTAATTTATCAAAAACTGGCTCTCCTAAACCTACGGGCACATTTTTTATAACACAACTTACAATACCACCAACGGTATCGCCTTTTCCACGAACTTCCTTGATGTAAGTTTCCATTTTTGCTGCCATTTCTGTGTCTGGGCAACGCACAATATTCGACTCTACTTTTGTAAGATCTACATCTGTGTATGGCTTATCAAGCTTCATGGCGCCAACACCAGAAACGTAAGCTGTAATCTCAATACCTTTTAACAGCTGTTTTGCAATGGCTCCTGCCACAACACGACATGCGGTTTCTCTAGCTGAACTTCTGCCACCACCTCTGTAATCTCTAACACCATACTTCTTATCATAGGTATAATCTGCATGACTAGGTCTGTAACTATCTTTTATATGCGAGTAGTCATGAGATTTTTGATTGGTGTTTTCTATAACAAAACCTATAGAAGTTCCTGTTGTAACACCCTCAAAAATTCCTGAATAAAACTTTACAGTGTCTGGTTCTTTACGCTGTGTTACAATAGCTGACTGACCAGGTTTTCTTCTATTTAATTCGTTTTGAATTTCATCCAAATCTAAGGCAATCCCAGATGGGCAACCATCTATTACACCACCTAAAGCAGGTCCGTGAGATTCTCCATAAGTTGTTAAATTAAATAGTTTTCCGAAGGAATTACCAGCCATAGCTTAAAATTTTTTGCTAAAATAAAGCTAATACGCTTAAATAAGAAATCAATCTATAAGATAAAGCCATAAAATTTTGCTATTCACAACAATTAATTATTACAAAACGATTGTCTAATAATTTTTTACAAGTTTTAAAACTAAATTAAAGCCTCTTTTAAAATAGTTATAGGATGTTTAGCTTCTATATTTGTACCGTCTTTTATTTGATGCCTGCAACTTGTTCCGTTTGCAGAAATTATAACATCCCTTGAAGCTTTTCTAATTGCTGGAAATAAGGTTTGCTCGCCTATTTGCATGCTTACCTTATATTTATCTTTTTCGTAACCAAAACTACCTGCCATTCCACAACAACCGCTTGGAATGATAGTAACTTTATAGTTTACTGGTAAATTCAATACTGTAAAACTTGATAATTGATTTGCTATAGCTTTTTGATGACAATGCCCATGAAATTTGATGATTTTTGTATCAGATGTAAATTGTTCTGGTTTTATGTTTCCTAGTTTTACTTCTTGCTGGATAAATTCTTCTATTAAAAAAGTGTTTTTTGATATTGCTTCCGCGGAAGTTTTATCATCTGCTAATTTTAAATATTCGTCTTTAAATGTGAGTATTGCGGAAGGTTCTATTCCTATAAGTGGTGTTTCCTTTGAAACTTTATTTTTAAATAATGAAATATTTTGGTTAGCAAGGTGTTTTGCTTCTTCAAGAAACCCTTTAGATAAATAGCTTCTTCCACTTTCAAGATGATGTACAGGAACTACCTTATAGTTTAGAGCTTCTAAGACTATTAAAGTATCAATAGCGATTTCTGATTCCAGATAGTTTGTAAATTCATCTACAAATAAATAAACTGTTTTTATTGGATTAGGTGCGTGATCATTACCATCTATCCAATTTGAAAAATTCTCAAAACCAGTAAATGAATCTGAAATTTTAGGCAAGCTACGTTTAGGGTGAATTCCTAATACTCTTTTTATAATTCCACCACTGAATGTGTTTTGAAATAACGCATTATAAAATTTTGGTACTCTTGAAGCTTTCTTATTGTATTTAGTAGATTTTGCAAAGAATTTATCTTTAAACTTAAACCCATTAGCTTTTTGATATTGGTATTGAAACTCAGCTTTTAAACTTGCCACATCGACACTACTAGGGCATTCGCTGGCACAGGCTTTACAACTTAAACACAAATCAAAAACGTCTTTCAATTCCTTATGATTAAATTTATTTGATTTCTCTGAATGGGTTAAAAACTCACGCAAGGCATTGGCTCTTGCTCTGGTTGTGTCTTTTTCATTTCTAGTTGCGCGGTAACTTGGACACATGGTCCCTCCAAATTCGGGTAGTTTTCTACAATCACCTGAGCCGTTACACTTTTCGGCTTCTCTTAAAATACCCATAGATTTTGAGAAATCTAAAAGCGTCTTTACTTCGGGTTCTTTCCTATTTTCTTCATAACGAAGTGCTTTATCCATCGGTAAAGCATCCACTATTTTACCAGGGTTAAAAATATTATCGTTATCAAAAACTTTCTTTATTCGCTTTAAAATATCGTAATTGGTTTTTCCAATCATAAGTTCTATAAACTCCGAACGTACAATACCATCACCATGTTCCCCACTCATAGACCCATTATACTTCTTAACTAAATGCGCCACATCAGTGGTTATTTTTCTAAACAGAGTAACATCTTCACCTTTTTTTAAGTTTAGAATAGGACGCAAATGAATTTCTCCAGCTCCTGCATGTGCGTAATAAACGGTATCTTGTTTGTAGTTTTTCATGAGCTGTGTAAACTCAGAAATATAATTTGCCAAATCGGGTAAAGCTACAGCCGTATCTTCTATACAAGCTGCAGATTTTTTATCGCCAATAATATTTCCCAAAAGTCCTAAACCAGCACTTCTTAGCTCAACAGCTTTTTGTATATCTGAACCAACAAGTTTTGGATACGCATAACTTAAACCTGATACCCTAATAGTTTCTTCAAGGTTTCTAACTAACTCTTTTACATGTTTCAAAGTATCAGCCTTTACTTCGCACATTAAAATAGCTTGGGGATCACCAACTATAAATTGTCTATTTTCTTGCTGATTTTTATTGTGCTTTGTACAATCTAAAATAGTTTTATCCATCATTTCGCAAGTGTATAGACTATGCTGCATTAAGGGCTGAACCGCTTTCATACAGTTTTCTACACTCTCAAAATGAACAGCTAGCATAATAGATTCATCTGGTGGTAGCTTATCGAGTTTTAGAGTTACTGCTGTTGTAAAAGCTAAAGTACCTTCGCTTCCTGAAAGGAGTTTACACATATTAAATTTCTCTGAAGACTGATTAAAGATTTCAGATTTAATAAGCTCGTCAATAGCATAACCAGTGTTTCTTCTATGAATTTCTGGTTTAGGGAAATTTTCAATGATTTCTTGTTGAACAGATTCAGATTTTAATTCATTATAAATAGTTTTATAAATCTGCCCTTCTAATGAATTTTCATTAACTTTTTGATGAAAGACCTCTGAAGTTACCGCTCCAAAAACAGCATGACTACCATCGCTTAAAATGGTATGTATTTGCAAAACCTTATCTCTAGTAACACCATATTGAATAGATGTTGTTCCAGAAGAATTATTGCCTACCATACCACCTATCATGCATCGATTTGATGTGGATGTATTTGGACTAAAAAACAGCCCAAAGGGTTTCAGGTAATTATTCAATGCATCCCTAACAACACCCGGCTGTACCGTAACCGTTTGCGCTTTTTCATCAAGTTTTATAATTTTTGTAAAATACTTAGAAACATCAACTATAATACCATCACCAACACATTGTCCTGCTAAAGATGTTCCTGCTGTTCTTGGAATTAATGACGTTTTATTTTCACGAGAAAAATCAATGAGCAACTTAATATCAGCTTCATTTTTTGGGTAAGCTACAGCTAATGGCAATTTTCTGTAGACCGAAGCGTCTGTGGCGTATATTGATTTTATTAAATCATCAAAATACAAATCTCCTGACAGTACTGATTTTAAGCGCTTTAAAGACATTGAGTTAAAAAAACTATGATATGCGTAAATATAGAAACAAAAATGGCGTTATTTTTGTAAAGTTATTTAGAATATTTTAAAGATCTTTATATACGTACTGATCGTATATGTTAACACTAACAAAATAATAAAACACATGAAAAAAGTATTTTTATTAGGTATTGCATTATTAGGATTTACAGTAATGTCTAACGCACAAGAAATTGCCAATAATGCCATTGGTCTTCGTTTAGGCGATAGTGACGGATTTGGTGCTGAAATATCTTATCAACGTGCCTTAGGCGACAATAATCGTTTAGAAGTTGATTTGGGATGGCGTGATGGTAAAAATTACGACGGTTTTAAATTGGCTGGTTTATACCAATGGGTTTGGAATTTAGATGGAGGATTTAACTGGTATGCTGGTGCTGGTGGTGGATTAGGGTCTTTTAGTTTTAATAACCCTGGCGGGAAAGATATCTCGGATACATTTATTTTTGCTGCTGGTGATATTGGTATTGAGTATAATTTTGATATTCCATTATTAATATCCCTTGACTTTAGACCAGAAATTGGTTTTGGTGATGATAATTTCAATAATAACGATTTAGACTTTGATATTGCTTTAGGTATTCGTTATCAGTTCTAATTATCATTAATTAACATATAAAATTAAAAAGCACCTTTTTTAAGGTGCTTTTTTTATAAATCATATATAATTAGTAACAGCAATAATATTATTGACAAATGAAATGTTCTTTAAAACCTAATGTCTTACGTCGAACTCACGTTAATTTAAAGTACCAAACACTTCTCTAAAGTATCTTCATAAATAGCTTCATATTGCGGCACAATAGCATGTAAATCAAACTTTAAAGATTCTTTTCGAGCGTTATCCTTAAATACTTTTAAACGGGCTTCATCACTCAAAATATGTAAAGCATTTTTTGTCATATCATCAATATCTCCAACATCACTTAAAAAACCAGATTCTCCATGTATATTTACTTCTGGAAGTCCTCCTGTATTACTTGAAATTACAGCAACACCCGAAGCCATGGCTTCTAAAGCTGCTAAACCAAAACTTTCTGTTTGTGATGGTAGTAAGAATAAATCACTGAAACATAATATTTTATCTATTTCATTACTTCTACCAAAGAAAACCACTCTATCTAAAATACCTAATTCTTGACAACGTAGTTCAACACTTTCTTTTTCAGGCCCTTCACCAATAAACATTAGTTTTGCTGGTATTTCCTTTTGAATATTATAAAATACACTTATAACATCTTGAACTCGCTTTACTGGACGCAAATTACTAATGTGCGTAATAATTTTTTCATCGTCATTAGCCATCATTCCACGTTGGCAATCTGTAAAACTGTGATTGTACTTTTCTAAATCGATAAAGTTTGGTACTACAGTTATATCATTTTTTATATCGAACAGTCGTAAAGTATCATCTTTTAAACTTTGAGAAACTGTAGTTACAGCATCAGATTTATTAATACTAAATGTAACTGCAGGTTTATAAAATGGATGACTACCAACTAGTGTAATGTCTGTTCCGTGTAGGGTAGTTACTATTGGCACGTAAATACCTTCCTCTTGCAACATCATTTTTGCCATATAGGCTGCATAAGCATGAGGAATAGCATAATGTACATGCAATATTTCTATCCCATGTTGCTTTACCATATTTACAAGTTTACTGGATAAAGCCAATTCGTAAGGCTGATAATGAAATAACGGATACTCTGGCACATTCACTTCATGGTAATGTACATTATTACTTATAAGTTCTAACCGAACAGGCTGATTGTAAGTAATAAAATGTATTTCGTGCCCACGTTTAGAAAGCTCTAATCCTAACTCTGTTGCAACTACACCACTACCTCCGAATGTTGGGTAACAAACTATACCTATTTTCATAAAAATTTATTCTAAATTTTTAGAAAAAGAAAAGAGATAAAATAATAAAGACAATTGTATAAATTTTACTTAGTCTATTTTCTCTTACCTTATTTCTCTTATCTTACTTAATCTTCTATCGCTTCGTAAATTAAGCGTTGAATTTCTGTTCTTATATTTTTTCTTAGCAATAAATTTTTTCCAGCATGTGGATAAGTTCTGTTTGCTAAAAACACATAAACTATTTCTTCTTCAGGATCAGCCCATGTATAAGTACCTGTAAATCCCGAATGCCCAAAGCTTGTCATTGAAATACAGCCACAAGTAGGACCTTCTTCTCCTAATTGCGGTTTATCAAATCCTATACCTCGTCTGTTATTATTATCACAATAGTAACAGGTATTAAACTTATCAATAGTCTCAGGTTTTAAATAACGTTTACCGCCATAGTAACCTTTTTGCAAATACATTTGCATAATTTTTGCAACATCATTGGCATTACTAAATACACCTGCATGTCCACCTACTCCATTTTGCATCGCTGCTCCCATATCATGTACATATCCGTGTACTTTTTGATAGCGATAATAATCATCAACCTCAGTTGGCACAATCTTTTTACTACTAATCTTGTAATACGGATTATATAAGGTATAATTTGCACCTAAAGATTCATAAAAATGCGATTGAACCAATTCATCAAGTGTTCTGTCGTAATGTTGTTCAATAAATTTCTTTAAAATATAATAAGGGAAGTCACTATAGCGATAACGTTGACGCTCTAACAATTCTGAATCTTTGATTATTTCTGGTATAGAATCCTGATAATCAGTTCTTAAAAATAAATTTTTAGCGACTTCAACATTAAATTTATCACTTCGCTCTGTTCGGTAATATTTCTTACTTGGGCGTTTCGTAACACTATCTAAAGTATGATAATAAAAAGGTTCCCAAGGTCTCAAACGCGCATAATGCGATAACATGCTTTTTAATGTGATATGCGATTTATTAGAGTTTTTATATTCTGGTAAAATCGATGAAAGCTTTGTATTTAAAGATACGATTCCTTGCTCTTCAAGTTCCATTAATAATGGTAAAGTTGATAATATTTTGGTAAGCGAAGCCACATCATAAATATCATCAAAGGCTACTTTTTCTTTTCCTTTGTATGTATGTTTACCAAAGTTTTTATTATAAATCACCTTGCCCTTTCTAGCGACTAATAATTGAATTCCTGGTGTCATCATAGAATCTACAGCCACTTGTGCTACTGAATCTATTCGATGTAATCGTTTAGAATTCATACCAACACGCTCAGGTATACTATAACCTAATCGTTTCAAAGAGTTATTATGAATACCATCACCTTCTTTAAAGTAACTACCAATGGAAACAGGTAAATCTCCTTTTGATGGAATAGCGCCAAAAATGAGTTGTGCTGATTTTTGTTGCGCTATCTCACTGTTTTGATAGCTAACAATAATACTTTCAATATTTTCAATCGTTTTAAGTTTTGAAAGCGCATAAGGTTTTACAAAAACATCTAATATAACCGTGTGTGTTCGTGCAATTTCGTGTAACCAAACCAACTCTTTATTACTAAACTTATAAGCTTCCCAAGGGTCATCATTTGAACGATGAAAACCGATAACCACTGTATTGTAAGGCTTTAGGTTTTTTGTTAAAGAAAACAAATTATCAGAAGCAACTATATGAACTTTAGTATATTTTTTTAACTCTTTGTAAAAGGCAGAACCTGAATCATCACCCAACTCCACATAAGCAATACTTTTAGTTTCTAATCGTCTTAAAGGCAACAAATCGTTTTCATTTTTAACAACAGTAATAGCATTTTCAAGTAACTCTTCGTAAAGTATATCATCTTCAAGTCTGTTTAAATCTTTTGATAAATTATAAAGACCAATAGGTTCATAGTTATGAAGACCAACCTTATATTTTGCTTGAAGAATTTTTTTAACTGAATGTTCTAAACGGGTTTCAGTAATCTCACCATTCTCATAAGCTTCAATAATTTTAGAAACGCCAATACCAACATCTTCAGACATGAGCATCACATCATTACCAGCTTTAAATGCTGCTAAATCTATGTCACCAGTTTCACTAAAATCAGCAGCCCCTTTCATCGTTAGAGCATCGGTAAAAATAAGCCCCTTAAACCCTAATCGTTCCTTTAATATATCTGTAACAATGTGCTTTGATAAAGATGAAGGATATCCATCTCTAGCCTCTAAACTCGGAACATTTAAATGTGCCACCATAACACTTGAAAGCCCTTCTTTAATGAGCTTTTTATAAGGATACAGCTCAATAGAATCAATACGCTTTTCGTTGAAACTTATTGTTGGAAGTGTATGGTGTGAATCTTGATCTGTGTCACCATGACCAGGAAAATGTTTTGCATTTGCTAATACGCCTGCACCTTGCATGCCTTTCATAAATGCTGAAGCTTTCTCTGTTACATTATCTCTATCTTCACCAAAAGACCTATTCCCTATTATTGGGTTTTTCGGGTTAGTATTAATATCCACCACAGGTGCAAAATTAAAATGAACCCCTAAACGCTTACAATGTTCACCAATTTGTTTTCCTGTTTGTTCTATTAATTTATTGTCTTTAATAGCACCAAGCGTCATATTCCAAGGAAAAGCATAAGTAGAGTCTAAACGCATACTAAGCCCCCACTCTGCATCCATACCAATAAGCATCGGAATTTTTGAAAGTGATTGTAATTCATTATTAAGTCTCGCTTGTCTATTTGGACCTCCATTAGAGTAGATAATCCCTCCTATTTGGTGTTTTTTTATAATTTCAACTACTTTATTTTTGGTAGCTTGATCTTGATTTGACATAACTTGCACCATATACAATTGCCCAACCCTTTCAGCTAAAGTCATAGATGTATAAACACTATCTACCCATTTTTTCTGTGCTTGATAATCTGAAGTAAGTAAAGGGTTTTTAGTTGTTTGACCAATTATAGGTAGCACAAACAAAAAAGAAATTATTGTAATATAGATTTGACGCATAAAAGATTAATTAAGGGGAATTAAAAGACACATATACTGCACTAATAATCATGCCAAAGTAATACTTTTAAAAAGAAGATAAAAAGACTTTAAGATAGATTTATAAAGAAGTTTTTAAACAAGTTTTACTTTAAAAAACGGGCGTGCCAACTTTCGCTTGCAGGAACTTCCCAATTTTCATTAAACTCTGCTATACTAGTCACCAGATTATTAAATACGATTGTTTTTTTGGAAACCGCCTTATCTTTAGCCATTTTTCTAAAGTCAGAAAGCGTTTTATGAGCTACAAATTCTCCTTGTTTATAAGAAACATTCATTTTATCCATTAAATCAACATTATAATCTTTTTCTAATTGTTGAATGAAATGAACCGAGGCATCAATAGAACAGCCAGTTGCATTATTTAAGTTTTGATTTAAGCCTATTATTATAAATCGCTTATATTTAATGATGTAACCTGCTTGTAAGTCGCTACCATGAGCAGTCCAGTTTTCAACAAATACATCAAGTCTGGACTTAATTTCCTCGAGCTCTGCTTCAGTAAACGAACGATTGGCTTGGTATATCCAAACACGTGATTCTTCAGGTAATGTTTTAAAATCTACTAACATGGATATCTTAATCTATACTTTCTAAATATTTAACAACCTTTTTCTTAACATATTTACGTTCGCTTAAATCAAACATATTAATCTCTTTATAATAGATATTAAACGCTTTATTGTAGTTAGACTTTTTTAATAATTTATAACCTTCAAACTGTTCTTTTATTAAAAAGGTATGCGTTTTATCAAACGCATCTTTTACTTGAAAATATGAAACAGCATCATTACTGAGCGATATTAATTGCGCTTCTAATTGTAAGTCATCGTCGTTTTTTGGTGCAGGTGGTGGCGGTGTATTGGCGTCTTGCTCTTCAGATTCATCAATAATTTCATCTAATTGTTCATCACTAAAAATAGCCATAAAATCAGAAGCACAAACTGATACCATTTGTAAGCCCACTTCCTCTCCTAAAGCTTCAAAGTCATCCATACCAGCATTTTTCATGTCTACAGATTCAGCTTTTCGCTTGTTGTAGCTTTTAAGTAAACATAAACCTAGAGCCACTTGCTTTTGGTTCATTGTTTTATCAGGCGTAAAAGAAGCAGTATCATTTTTAATACATTCACAAGTGTCTTCAGCCATTAGCTGAATAATTTCTTCTCTGGTTTTATCTTGAGCAAAAATATTTACAACAAAAAATAAGAATAATAATGGTAGCTTTTTTATCATGGTAAAAATTTTATAAATCTTGGGCATTAGCAATTAATTCAGCGATATCCATTACATCAACATCACTTTCTTTTTCTTTAACTTTTATACCATCTGTCATCATAGTGTTGCAAAAAGGACAACCAGCAGCAATAATTTCTGGTTTTACATCTAAAGCCTGTTCTGTACGTTCTATATTTACTTCTTTATCTCCTTTCTCAGCATCTTTAAACATCTGTGCTCCTCCCGCTCCACAGCATAATCCGTTACGTTTGCAGTTTTTCATTTCAACCAACTCAGCATCCAGTTTTTGAATTAAATCTCTGGGAGCTTCATAAATATCATTCGCACGTCCAAGATAACAAGGGTCATGAAATGTAATGCGCTTACCTTTAAATTTACCACCTTCAATGGATAGTCTTCCTTCATCAAGTAATGTTTTTAGAAACTGCGTATGGTGCATCACTTCATAATTCCCACCCAATTCTGGATATTCATTTTTAATGGTGTTAAAGCAATGTGGGCATGCAGTTACTATCTTTTTTACTTCATAAGCGTTTAGAACTTCAATGTTAGTAACCGCTTGCATTTGAAACAGGAACTCATTACCTGCTCGTTTTGCTGGATCGCCTGTACAGCTTTCCTCAGCTCCTAATACAGCAAATTCTACATTCGCCTTATTCAATAATTTAGCAAACGCTTTAGTTATTTTTTTGGCTCTATCATCAAAACTTCCAGCACAACCTACCCAAAATAACACTTCGGGCTGCTTGCCTTCAGACATAAACTCAGCCATTGTTTTTATTATCATTTCAAATACGATTTGAGTTAATCTTCATTTTCCTTTTTACTTTGAAGCATCAAATTTTGATTATACTCCTTTGCTTTTTCTAATAAACTAGATGGTATTATTTGATAAAACAATGGTGAATCTGGGTCGTAATTAATCATAACCCATTTACCATTGGTAGAATTATCATTAAGAATTATAGTCATTCTATTACGCATAAACATTGCTAAGGAATTATCTGAAACGAAATCAACATCAATTCCTTTTGTTTTCATCATTGCAACCATAGTTTCTTTTGAATCATCATCAAACTCTTGCTTATTGAACGTCATGTTCATTTCCATATCGTAAGAGACAAAAGCATATTGAAGGGTATCGTTTACGATTTCAAAAATTTCAGATATCTTATATTCTGGTACAGTTTTAGGAATATCAATTGAAAAATCCTCATTACCTTCAAACATACTCTTAAAAATACCTTTCATTGATTCTTTTGGAACAATTTCAAACACCTTTGGATGTGTCATATCTAGTATTGCATCATAATCTCTATTGTTCATGTCTTTAAACATTTTTAAAGCCATACTATCTACAACCTTAAGCTCGTTCTTGTTTGATTGAGCTATAGTATTAAGGTTTACTACTAAAAATGCAATAACAACTAATGTTATCGTTAAATTGTTTAGTTTTTTAATCATGTGCTATTCGTCTTTCCAGTTTAATCTATCCATTTGATTGTAAGGCCAAGGCGCTCCATTATTTTCAATATTAGTCATCATCGTATTTAGTTCTGTTGGTGCAGCAGATTGCTCCATAACCAAATAACGGCGCATTTCTAAAATAATTGACAGAGGGTCAATACTTACAGGGCAAGCTTCAACACATGCATTACATGATGTACAAGACCAAAGTTCTTCTTTTGTTATATAATCATCAAGAAGTTGCTTTCCATCCTCTTTAAATTCACCTTTATTTGCATCAATATTTTTACCAACTTCTTCCAAACGATCACGCGTATCCATCATGATTTTTCGTGGCGACAGTTTTTTACCTGTTTGGTTAGCAGGACATTCGCTTGTACAACGTCCGCATTCTGTACAAGTATATGCATTTAATAGCTGCACCCAATTTAAATCTTGTACATCACTGGCTCCGAATTTTGCTGGAACATCTTCCTCTGAGCCTTCAGCTGGAGCAGCAAAAGGATCAACATTAGGGTCCATCATCATCTTCACTTCATTCGTTACTGCTTCAAGGTTATTAAACTGTCCTTTGGGTTTTAGGTTTCCAAAATACGTGTTAGGAAATGCTAATAAAATATGTAAATGCTTAGAAAAGTAGAGGTAATTTAAAAAAACTAGAATACCCACAATATGTAACCACCATGCACCTCGTTCAATAACATGCAAAGTACTTTCAGAGAAACTAGAAAACCATGGTGCTATATACTGACTAATTACATTTCCAGAATTCATGGATTGAAAATCCAAATCGGTAGCATTCATAACTAAAAACAAAGTCATTAACACCATTTCAAAATATAAAATGAAATTTCCATCATTTTTAGGCCAACTTGTCATTTCACTTTTCCAAAACCGCGCTAATTTTAAAACATTTCTACGCGCCCAAAAAATAATTACAGAAACAAAAACTAATACTGCTAACACTTCAAAAGTTCCAATTAAAAACCCATAAACAGATTTAGGTAATACTTTTAAACCAATACGATGCGTACCAAATATCCCGTCAATTATTATTTCTAAAACTTCAATATTTATAATAATAAAGCCAACATAAACTACAACGTGTAAAAATCCTGAAATTGGACGACGCACCATTTTACTCTGTCCCAGAGCAATCATAGCCATGTTTTTCCAACGCTCAGATTTATTATCACTTACATCAACATCTTTTCCAAGCTTTATATTCCTGATAAGCTTTTTTACATTTTTTAAAAAATAGCCAATGCCAGCAACAAGTATAATTAAGAAAAGTATGTTAGGTATATAGTTCATAACAAAATTTAGTTCTTTTGAGCTTCAGTAGGTTCTTTATATGGTATTTCTTTTTTTGATAAAATACGTCTGTAACGCGCAGGGTGCAATTTAATATCTCTTATTAAAGCTTCCATCTCTCTTGATGCTGCTTCTAAGTTGTTATATAAAGCATCGTCATGCAAAAGCTTTCCAATAGAACCATCTCCATTATTAATTTTACTACTAATGCCTTTAAAATTTTGAATTGTAGCTTCCAATGTTTTAACTGTATTCTCTAAATCAGCATTAGCAAGTTGCTCTGTTGTTTTTGATAAATTTGAAGAAATATTATCAACATTTGATAATGTGGAGTTAAGCTTCTCTTCATTTTTTACCATCAATGAGTTCAATGCATTTGATGTTTTCTTAAAATTTTGGATAACATCATTTAAACCAGAAATACTAGTCCTTAAATTCGCCTTAGTTTTATCATCAAAAACTTCATTTAAATTATTTAATAATGAATCTGCACCAACCATCATAATCTCAATTTTCTCTTGTAATGGTGTTAAACGCTGATTAACCAAATCTGTTAAACCTGCTTTAACTGCACCTTGAAGTACTGCACCTTCTTTAGCATTTTCTGCACCATCAAAAGCTGGGATAATTGCTATAGCCTTACCCCCTATTAAACCCGTTTCGTATAACTCAGCTTTGCTATTTTTCGAAAATTCAAAATCACTATCTACTAAGAGTTTAATTTTTAATTTGGCAGAACCATCACCTACAAAACCTATATCTAGAACTTTCCCTACTGATAATCCGTTAATTGTAACAGGCGTTGAGGGCACTAAACCTTCAACATTATCATAGTTTGTATAAAAAACTCGAGAAGAATCTAATATGTTTTGACCTTTGAGATAGTTAAACCCAAAAATAAAGAGAATGATTCCTAATAGTACTAGTATGCCAGTTTTGGCTTCTTTTGATATTTTCAAACTGAATTTCTTTAGAGAAACAAATTTAAGATAAATATAAGAAGAAAACCTTTAATTGGCAGTGGATTTTAAAGCATCCATTAAAGCTATTTTTTTTCCATCTTTAAAAGCTACTACGAAACTTGAATTGTAACCTTTGCTACGGGCTTCTTGCTCCAGAGCTTTAGTTTCCTCATAATCAGAAGTACTACCATAAAAATATTTATACAAACTACCATCTTGCATTCTAGAAATAGTCTGCAATCCTTTAAAGTTATAAGGCTTTGTTTCTAGTGCTTTTGAACTTGCAGCTATTTGGACTTTGTATGTAATGTTTCCAGAAGCCTGTACTTTTTTATCTGTTTTAACTATAGTAGTTGGAGCAGAATTAATATTCATGTAGTCCAGATACTTTTCAATAGCAACAAATAATGATTTAGTCATTAGCTGCTTCCCTTTTTTAGAATTTAAAAAGTCTTCTTCTTTCTTATGAGTAAGAAAACCTAATTCTACAAGTACACTGGGCATATAAGAATACGCTAAAACATAAAATATGTTTTGTTTTACCCCTCTACTTCTTCGTTTTGCGGTAACTTGAAATTCATCTTCAATTAAACGCGCTAGTTTAATACTATGATCCAAATAAGCTTCTTGTGCCATTTCTAATCCTAATAAAAATTCCGGAGAATCAGATCTAAAATCTTTGTACACCTCTAAATTATCCTCCAAAGCAATAACTGAATTCTCACGTTTTGCAACCTCTAAATTTTGCTTATTCTTAGTAGTACCTAAAACATAGGTCTCAGAACCATAGGCGGTACCTTTTTTTCCAGGTTGCGCATTACAATGAATGGAAATAAATAAATCAACATCTTTTTTATTAGCAAGATTTGGTCTACTTCTTAAGGTAGGAAAAACGTCTTTTTTACGTGTATAAATAACTTCTACATTATGCAGTTTAGTTTCAATCATTTTTCCCAAATCCAAGGAAACATCTAAAGCAATATCCTTTTCTGTTGCTTTATAGCGTCCTGTTCCTGGAGTTCCAGTATCCCTACCACCATGTCCTGGGTCAATCATTATAACAAATGGCCTTTCAGCTGATTGACCATAAATCTTAACATTTAAAGAAAATGTTAATACTATTGTAAAAGATACGAAAAGTAATATGTTGCTCGTTTTCATGTGGTAATTACTATTTTTTTAATCGATGGCATAAATTTTCAATCAGAGGCATCATTTTTGATGCTAAATAATTTGAAGTCTTATGCAATTTTAACGACCAAAAAACTGTGTTTATTTTAATTTTAAATTTTTACTAGAATATTAAATTAATCCCAGAAAAATATATGTAATTTTGGCTTTTCAAAAACCGAGCCATACTTTTACAAAAATACATTTAAAAGCGTTGCGTACAAACAACTTTAAAATACTTTTTGCATTAAGTTTTACAGTGTTTATTAACACGTTAAGCTTCTCTCAAGATATTCCAAACAAAGGAAAAACGATTGATAGAACTGTTAAAGATAGCTTGATTACCAAAATAGACAGTCTTCCTATAACGGCTCCTTCTGAAAAAATTCAAGACACCATAGTCAAGGATTCTGTTAAGCCCCAAAAAGATCTTTTAGAAAACATTGTAAAATATCACGCAAAAGACTATACTAAATTTAGTAATAAACAGCAAAAATTGTATTTGTACAACGAAGCAAATATTGATTATGGTGATATGAATATTAAAGCAGGACAAATCACAATTGACTACAACAACAATACGGTTTACGCTAGAGGAATTACTGACACTATTGAGGGTTACACTCAAAAACCCGTTTTCTCCCAAGGTACTAATGTTGTTGAACCAGATTCTATTGTTTTTAATACCAAAACTCAAAAAGCGCTAATTTATAATTCTAAAACAGAACAAGGTGAAGGTACTGTTATATCTGAAACCACAAAAAAAGAAAATGATTCTGTATACTTTGTAAAAGACGCCAAATATACTACAGCCAAAAATCTTGACGACCCTGAATATTATATAAAACTAAGAAAAGCTAAAATTGTTCCAGGTAAAAAAATCGTTACTGGATTAGCTAATCTTTTCTTTTATGATGTACCGACGCCATTAGGCCTACCGTTTGGTTTTTTTCCTCAGAGTGAAACGCATACTTCTGGAGTTATTATCCCTTCTTTTGGTGAACAAAATAGTAGAGGATATTTTTTACAGAACGGAGGGTATTATTTTGCCATTAGTGATTATATAGATTTAGCAGTTTTAGGAGACTATTTTACTAACGGAAGTTACGGTGTACGTACAGAATCCACCTATTCTAAACGCTATAGATTTAGAGGGAATTTTGGTTTTAGGTATGAAAATTTAATTACCAGCGAACGTGGTTTTCCTGATTATGCCAGAAATACCATTTACAACTTAAGGTGGTCTCATAGTCAAGATTCAAAAGCTAATCCAAGTTCTCGTTTTTCAGCATCGGTAAATCTAGGTAGTAGTACTTATTTTCGTCAATCTGTAAATCAAGTAAACACGGGAGCATTCTTAAATAACACTTTAGCATCTTCAGTTTCTTATTCTAAAACATTTCAAGGCGAACCTCAAGTTAATTTTAGTGTAACTGCAACACACTCTCAGAACACCAATACCGAAACCATTAATATGACGCTTCCAACTTTCCAAGGAAGTATCAGCAGAATGTACCCTTTTGCATCTGGAACAGGTTCAAAAAAAGGAATCATTCAAAATGTAAACTTTCAATATAATATACGCGGAGAAAACAGAATACAAACCACAGACTCACTGTTCTTTAAAAAAGAAATGTTTGACGATGCAAGAGCTGGTTTTGAACACACTATACCTTTAACAACTAACTTTAAACTATTTAAATATTTTAGTGCTAGTGCTAGTACAAATTTTAGGGAAGTTTGGACTTTTAACACCATTGACAGAACTTTTGATGAAGCTACAGGAGAAACTGTAACAGAAGATTTGAAAGGTTTTGATTCATTTAGAACTTACAACTTTAGTACAAGTATTGGAACCACTATTTATGGTATGTTTAATTTTGAGAAAGACGGTGAAGATAAAAAGATAAAAGCTATTCGGCATGTTATGAGGCCTTCTATAAGTTACAATATAAATCCAGCATTTGATCAATATTACAATACTATTGATGGTGAAGAAATTATTGATGCTGATGGTACAACTCGCAGAGAACTTATTGAATATACAAGATTTGAAGGTGGTGTTTTTGGCTCTCCTAATCAAACCTTTTCTAGTTCTATGGGTATTTCGCTTTCAAACAATATTGAAGCTAAAGTACGAGATAGAGATAGCACAGCAACTGAGCCTAAGAAAATTACCATATTAAATAACTTAAACTTTACAACATCCTATAATTTTGCTGGTGACTCATTACAGTGGAGTCCAGTAAGAATGAATGGTAGCACGCAACTCTTTAAAAACAAAATGAGTATTAACTTTAATGCTACTCTTGATCCTTATGCACTAGACAATAACAACAATAGAATTGATAAGTTTAATATAGATAATGGCGGTAGTCTTTTTAGATTAACCAATGCTAGTATGAATGCTAGCTGGACTTTAGCTAGTAGTAAGGGAGATAAAAAAGACAAGAAAAAAGACGATGCGATTCAAGAAAATGTGCGTAGCGGTGGTAGAGCTGATGATTTATTTGGTGTTTCGGAAGATTTTGCTAATAAGCAAGTAAACAATAAAAATCAAGATGATGAAAAACCTAGTGATTTATATAGATACGCTATACCTTGGAATCTTAGACTAGCTTATGCAGTAAATTATTCCAACAATAGGCGCCAAAATGAAATTTCATCGCATTCCCTCATGTTTTCTGGTGACATTGAATTATCGCCTAAGTGGTCCATTGGTGCTTCATCTGGATACGATTTAAAAAATGCAGGATTTACGTTTACTCAATTACGCTTTGAACGTGACTTATTAAGTTGGCGTATGAACTTTTCGTGGGTACCTTTTAGTAATAGAAGCTCATGGAACTTCTTTATTGGTATAAAATCAAGTATCCTCCAAGATTTGAAATACGAGCAACGCAGACAACCTGATATTCAATTTTAACTTTTTTTAAAAATGAAAACTGTTATAAACACACCAAATGCTCCAGCTCCTATCGGGCCATATAACCAAGCTGTATTATCTGGAAATACATTATATACTTCTGGACAAATAGCGATAAATGCAGAAACTAACACCTTAGTTTTAGATAATATTAAACTTGAAACCAATCAAGTAATGCTGAATTTAAAAGCTGTTTTAAAAGCAGCTAATATGACTTTTGAACATGTTATAAAATCATCTATATTTATTAGTAACATGGATGATTTTGCCCTAATAAATGAAGTTTATGGAAGCTATTTTGATGATGCCAATGCACCTGCAAGAGAAACGGTTCAAGTAGCAAGATTACCAAAAAATGTTAATGTAGAAATTAGTATGATAGCAGTTAAATAATTCTTAAACTGCAGTTTTAGAAAACTTTACTAATAAGGCCTTTATCTTATCTACTTCTAGAGGTTTTGATAAAAAATAATCTATTCCTGATTCTTTTGCTTTTTCAATATCCTTTTCAAAAGCGCTAGCCGAAACACCAATTATAGGTGTGTTTTGTTTTTTATATTTATCTGTTTTTTTAATAAATCTGGTTGCCTCATAACCATCCATACCAGGCATATAGATATCCATAAAAATCATATCAAAATCTAAAATTTTGTATAAATCAACAGCTTCTTTCCCGTTTTTAGCAAATGTGCAATCAGCTCCTTGGCGCTCTAATAAAAATTTAATTACTTTCTGATTCAATCTATTATCTTCAGCAACCAATACACTAAACTTTTCAGATAGCACCGGTGCTGGTGATTCTTCTTCAGTTTTTATATTTAATGTCTTTTTTAACTGTAAGCTGAAATAAAAAGTAGTCCCTTCGTTTTCTTTACTTTCTAATTTAAGATCTCCACCCATCAGTTCAACTAACTGATTAGAAATTGATAAACCCATACCGCCACCTCTATAATCTTTCATCAAATTATTACTAAAAACAGCCTCAGGTGTTGTTAATACTCGTTTAACTTGTTCAGGTTTCATACCTATTCCAGTATCCTTAACATAAAAAGTAATATACTGAAAGCCATCAATACCTACGGATTGATCAACTATAACAGATATTTTTCCCGCATTAGTGAATTTTATAGCATTGTTTATAAGGTTTATTAGTACCTGCTGGATTCTGGGAGAATCAGCTATTACTAAAAATTTATCTTTTTCTTCATGCAGAAACCTAAAATCGAATTCTAAACCTTTTTCCCATGCTTGAAATTCAAACACTTTAAAAAGTTTGGATAAATCAGACTTTAAATCTGTAGTTTGCAAATCCAAATTAAAATTACCAGATTCCACTTCAGTATTATCAGTTACCATATTAACTAATTGAAGCAAATGCTTAGATGAATATTCTGCTATCTCAACTTGCGCCATTTGGTCATTATTCAAATCTGTTTGCTTCAGCATATTCATCATACCAAGTACTGTATTTAGCGGAGTACGAACCTCGTAGCTCATATTTGCTAAATAAATGGATTTGTGATTTCCAATTTCTTCGGCAGCCTCTAAACTTGATTTTAATTCTTCAATACGAAGCTTTAGATTTGCTTTAATAACATCATTCTTTAATTGATTCTTAAAAAAGAATTGCAATACAAAAACTTGAAGTATAGCTAAGATAAAGAGGAATATGGCGGCACTTTCAGCGTATATTTTCTTCTCCAAAAAAAAATATCCAATAAGTAGAATAGAAGCTATAGAAGCAAAAATGAAAAAAGACAACTTCTTTTTCATTTTCATGCGCTTAATAGATTTAGGGAAAATCTTCATTACTTCGTGCTTTTAACAAACATATCTATAAATATACGAATTAGCAAAAGTAAAATGTGATGAAACTCACTATTTATAGATTTAGTTCCTACACAAAACCTTCATGAGACATAGACTCATATTACAAAGAAATAAGAAACAAAAAAGACTCTATTACTATAAAATTCTTCCTGTAGACCCCTGTTGACTTGGAATTAACTCAAATATATAATCTGGATTAATACTTTCTTCTTTTCTATGCGAGACGTATAAAATTGCAGTGTCTGACTCTTTACAAATTTTATTTACTAATTCGGCAAGCAATATAGCATCATTATCATCCAATCCATTTGTAGGTTCATCTAAAATTAACAGTGAAGGATGTTTAACCATGGCACGTGCAATTAAAACTAATCGCTTATGCCCATTTGCTAATGATTGAAAACTTTTATCTTTAATATGATACATATTCAAAACATCTAACCACTTATGAGCTATATTAATTTGAATATCTGTTGGATACTTGTAAAGACCAATTGAATCTAAAAACCCAGAAATAATCATGTTCTCAATAGTATCTGGTCGTCTAAAACCCAATAGCATTTCAGATGAAAAAAAACCAATATGTTTTTTTATATCCCATACAGATTCTCCACTACCCTTTTTCATTCCAAATAAAGTCATATCTTGCAAATAGCCTTTAGGGTTATCTCCTGAGATTAAGGATAAAAGGGTACTCTTACCAGAACCATTTGGTCCAACAAGCTGCCAAAATTGATTTGGCTTAATTTCCCAAGATATGTCTCTTAATATTTGTCTTTCTCCATAACTTAGGTTAATATTATTTAAACGAATCAAAGGGACACTAATTTCAACTATATTCTTGTAGGGTTTTGGTAAATGGTTTATGAAATAATCTTTTTTGTATTCTAACTTGTTATCGTATGGTTTAAGCTTCTCATTTTCATAACTATACACTTCATAAATAAAAGGTAATATGTCACGTTTTCGTGTAGTTATTTGAATTATTATAAGTTGATTTTTTAATTGAAAAAGTTTGTTTTCAAGATCAGATTGGGACTTTATATCCAAACAATCAAAAACATTATCTAATAAAACATATTCAGGCTGACTCAAAAGAATGTAATTGAGTAATGCTTTTTTTCGCTCACCTTCAGAAGAATTTTTTAAGGTATTGCTTGTTGTAGTTTGCACATGCGATTGCCCGTAGCGGATTTCTTTTTCAATAAACTTACTTAAAGCTATATCTGATAAAACACCACCTTTTAAATGTAATACCTCTGGAAAAAGCAACCCAGAAGTGATTTTTCTTAAGAGTTCTTTTTTATTCTCAAGATTAGAAATATAAATAGCTGTATGCTTCAGCACAATAAGGTATTTTACTTATAAATTTATAAGTTCTTAGTATGGAAAGGCACTAAACCATCAATTGGTCTACGCTCAAAATTCCCGACTTTAAAGCCCATTTCTTCTGCAACCTCTTTAATTTCTTTCTGAGCAAAAAATGCAATTGAACCAGCAAAATGCACAGGAACCGTTTTTAATTCTTCCTTGTATTGCATAATCATATTTCTAGCAAATACTCGAATACCTTCTTTGATAAGGTTTATGGTGTATTCAGAATCTTTATGCAAGAACATAAACTCAGCAAAACTAGCTAAATATGCATTAGGACTTGGTTGTTTATAAAGGTTGTATTTTATAAAATCAGAATCCATATTGTATTTAGCTCCAAAAGCAATCTTAACATTTTCTGGCATGTGATTAAAATAGAAATCCCTGATAAGTTGTTTACCGTAATAGTTTCCTGAAGCATCATCCATAAGTATATAGCCTAACGAATTAACACGCTGATGTAGTTTTTCTCCATCATAATAACTACAGTTAGAACCCGTACCCATAATACATACTACGGCAGCTTCATCTGGTGCATTTATAGTTGCATAAACGGCAGCAAGTGTATCCTCATTAACTTCCACATGCGCATTGGGAAAAATATTTTCTAAAACATCCTTTAGAAGCATCCTTGGGTTTTCGGTACCACAACCAGCTCCATAAAAAAACACATGGGTAACTTTGTCACTATTAGAAATCAAATCATCACTTTTTCTAATGGTTTTATATAATTTTTTTTCGCTTAAAATTGCTGGATTAAGCCCTTTGGTACGTACTTTCTCCATTAATTTATTACCATTATTATCTACTGATAACCAATCAGATTTTGTAGAACCACTATCAACTATTAGAATCATAAGTTACTTTAAATAAAAAAACTCCACAGATTACTGTGCTCATTACACAATAACTCTGCGGAGTTATTATTAATAATTTAATTAATTTATTTTACAGAAGCAATGTGTTGTGCTAAATCAACTAATTTAGTTGAGTAACCAAACTCATTATCATACCAAGATATTAATTTGATAAATCCGTCATTTAAACCTATACTTGCTCCAGCATCAAAAACACTAGTACGAGGTTCAGAAACAAAATCTTGAGAAACAACACCCTCTTCAGTGTAACCTAAAACACCTTTCAACTCATTTTCAGAAGCTTCTTTAAGAGCAGCTTTTACTTCATCAAAAGAAGCTGGGTTTTCTAAGCGACATGTTAAATCAACTACGGATACATCTGGAGTAGGAACCCTAAATGCCATACCTGTTAACTTTCCGTTTAATTCTGGTATTACTTTACCTACTGCTTTTGCAGCACCTGTTGTTGAAGGAATAATATTAGAAATAGCAGCACGACCTAATCTGTAATTTTTTCTAGATGGTCCATCTACAGTTAGTTGAGTAGATGTTGCTGCATGCACAGTTGTCATTAACCCCTCAGCAATACCAAATTTATCGTTAATAACTTTTGCTAAAGGCGATAAACAGTTAGTAGTACAAGATGCATTAGATACTATTGTATCAGCTGGTGTAACTGATTTATGGTTAACTCCCATAACAAACATTGGTGCATCAGCAGAAGGTGCAGAAATTGCAACTTTCTTAGCTCCAGCTTTAATGTGCGCTTGTGCCGTATCTAAAGTTGTGAATATACCTGTACAATCTAAAATAACTTCTGCTCCTACAGCGTCCCATTTTAGGTCTTCTGGATTACGTTCAGCAGTAATTCTAATTTCATTTCCATTTACTACTAAATTTCCATTATTTGTATCTACTGTACCATTAAATCTTCCGTGTACAGAATCATATTTCAATAAGTAAGCTAAGTGATCAACATCTAATAAATCGTTGATTCCTACTATTTCGATATCAGGTCTTTCGGCTGCTACTCTAAAAGCAATTCTACCAATTCTACCAAATCCGTTAATTCCAATTTTTAATTTTGACATGTTCTTATTTATTAATGTTTATGTGCTCATGATATCTGAGACACGAAGTAATTCTAAATTTATTTTTGTTTTACCTTTAATAGCATTGTCTAATGGCGTAAGTTCCATTTTAGAGTTTATTAAACCAACCATATAATTGGTTTCTCCATTTAGCATAGATTCAACAGCTTTTACACCCATTCTACTTGCCAAAACTCTATCAAAACATGAAGGAGCACCACCACGCTGCATGTGACCTAATACAGAGACCCTTACATCATAACCTTCCATATTTTCATCTACATATTCTTTAAGTTCAAAAATATTCTTTCCTATTTTATCACCTTCAGCCACAATAACTATACTTGATGTTTTACCTGTTTTTCGACTTTTGTTAAGCGATTCAACTAAACGCTCTAATCCTAAATCTTCTTCAGGTATTAAAATCTCTTCCGCACCTCCTGCAATTCCTGTGTTTAGTGCTATGTGACCTACATCTCGTCCCATGACCTCAATAAAGAATAATCGGTTATGAGAACTAGCAGTATCTCTAATTTTATCAATGGCATCAACTACCGTGTTAAGTGCTGTATCAAAACCTAGAGTATGAGAAGTTCCAAAAATATCGTTATCAATAGTTCCGGGAATACCCATTACTGGAAACCCAAACTCTTGATTAAATATCAATGCACCTGTAAAAGAACCATCACCACCCACAACTACAAGTCCATCAACACCTTCATTTAGTAAATTTTCGTAGGCCTTTTGACGACCTTCTTTAGTTCTAAACTCTTTAGAGCGTGCAGATTTAAGTATAGTTCCGCCTTTATTAATGATACCTTTCACACTTCTAGCATCCATGGCTTTGAAATCTCCTTCTATCAATCCTTCATAACCTCTGTAAACACCAACACACTCAACACTATGATAAGCACAAGCTCTAACTACAGAACGAATTGCTGCATTCATACCAGGTGAATCTCCTCCAGAAGTTAATACGGCTATTTTTTTTATTGGTTTAGACATGTATTTCTAAATTTAATACAGTAAAATTACTAAACAAAACCCATATATCTATACCATTTGCAGTAAATTAATAGTGCTACAAAAACTATAACGTTTTAGTTGATAAAAAAAAGTTAACAATGTGAAAAACAGCTTAAAAAAGAGTTATTTTTCTGAAGATGTTTTGAATGAAATGTAGTCTGGAGTAGATTTTTCTTTCGCATTTTCTGAAGATTCCTCGACTGTATTTTCTTCCTCTTTAGATTTTTTAAATAGCTTTCTTATTAATTCCTTAAATGTATCAAAATCTACATTATAAGAAAGACCAATACCTTGCGTATATCCAATCTCTTCTCCAAAATTTCTAATACTATTTTCTCGATTGAATACTTTTGCAGTAAGTGTTCCTTCTTCATTTAATAAGAAATCAACTTCTACATCTCCTGCTATTACAGTTTCAGTAGCACCACCAACGGGTACCCCCACTTTTCCATTGATTAAAACACGGTCACTTATTTGAGTTTGTAAGGTAACCCCAAACCTATCATCTGTTTGATAATCTGGTCTATTTTGTCCAGCTTCATAATTTAAACCTACATTTAATTTACTATCACCAGAGGTGAAAATACCATTTAAAATACCGTTTAAACGCTCTGCTATAGTTCCTGATGCATTTAAATCGTTAAAACCACTTGAAAACGAACCAGTAGACACTAAAAATAAAGCTTGTCTATCACGTTCGTCTTGAGATTCTAAACGATAATTAAGCTCTGATTTTATAGTTGAATTTACATTTGGAAATTCAAAGCTAAAATTTGGGTCCAATTGCTCTAAATTACCACTTAAATTAATATTGAGTTCTACAGGAATGCTTCTATTAATAGGATTATCTAGTAACGGAGAAGGATTCGCTTGTGTTTTGTATACAGCAAGCATATTAATTATAGGTTCTGCTGGCTCACCTTCCCATGCTATTGTACCACCAGGTTGTACTATAAATTGTTTTTGTATTAAACCGCCATAAGCAAAGTTATAAATCCCTTCAAATACCGCAAAATCTCCCCACATATCAAACTTGCCGTTTGTATTTATTTCTACTAACAATCCACCACTACCACGACCTTTTAAAGCATGTCCTGTGTTTTTATCTATAATAAGCTCAACTTCAGCATCTTCAGTTACATCCAAATCAAAATCAAGCTCTAGCCCCTTTATTTCTTCAAATACAACTTCTTCTCCTTTTTTTCTTGCTTCTTTTTCCTTTTTAGTTATAAAATGTATATAAGAATTATCACCAAAAGATTCTGAATCACTTAAAGGAATTTTAAAAACGGTACCTCGTTTTGTTTCACCTACAACACTAATAACCAGCTCGTCTGTAGGCCCATAAATACTAGCTCTTCCTCCAATAAAACCTGTTCCATAATACAAAGACTCTTCGGTTTCTTCTGTGTCTAAAACTAATAATCTTGGAGTTACAATATTTAAACCTAAACTCCAATTTGAAAAATTTATATGGCTTATACTACCGTCTAACAATCCCTTTGAATTATGTTTGGTATCTGTTAATCTAATATTATTAAAAATAAATGTTTGATCTTTTAATGTTACCGAAGCACTTCTATTAAAATCATAATCAACATTTAAATATGGAATTCCTAAGCCTCCTTCTTTAATAATCAAATCACCATTTATATCTGGTTTATTTAGGTTTCCAACTACTTTAACATTTCCATTGGCTTCTCCACGAATATCAGATAAAATACCATCTAATAATGGGTTTAATGGAAATAAATTAAATGCATTAAAATCTAAAGCAACATCTATTGTAGAACGCTTACCTAAAACCGAAATATCCCCTTTTGCACTAAACGATTTACTAATATCATTTTTAATATTAGCATTTACTTTATAATTGGTAAGTGATTCATTCCCTGTTATAGTGGCATCAAAAGAGCCCAATAAAAAGTTGTTAACTTTAAAATCATCAATTACAATAGTTGAATTTGGCAAATAGCTTCCTTTTTGCTGTAAAACATCTAATTTCCCATTAACATTACCAGCAAGAGATAAGCTATCTATATCTGGTGTGATTTTAGCTAAATCTACATTTTTGAAGTTTAGCTTAATATCTTTTTGAGTAGAATCTTTAATAAAACCTGAGAGTTTTATTTCTTCGTTTTTATGATTAATTCTAAACTTATCCAATCTAAACTTCGTAAGCTTCTTATCAAAAGATACCTTATGAAATTTATCTTGGTTTTCATTAATTAACCATTTGTTATTTTTTATTGTTACATCAGATTGTTTAAAGCCAATAACAGATTCATTTTCTTCATTGATAGTATGATAAAAACTCAAATTATAGATATCATTGTTTCGCTTTCCTCCATTAAACTCAGATCGCATAAACAGCGTATCATTAACAGTTACGTTAATTAAATTAAATTTTGAAACATCATAATATTTAGTATTCAAACTATCAATTTCCACGTAAGTGTTAAATAATGGGTTGCTATTATCAACCTGCAACTCAATATTATTAGCAAAGTTATCAAGAAACTTGATTTTTGGTGATTTGAATGTGAGTTTGAAATTCTCTTCTTTACTTTCAACCCGCCCCCTTATAAAGGTGTTTTTACCAAGTTCTACTTCTGGAAAAACAACTTCAACTATTTTATTATAAATTCTAAAATTAAAGTCTATACTTTGATTGTTATCCACCTCATGCGGAATATAATTGGTATAGATGTGTCCTATTGAGTTTTCAAAAAGTTTCTTTAAATCTTTGAGAAAGAAACGACCTTTTAATTCGCCTTGAATTATATCAGGAGAATTAAACTCTACAAATCTAATATCTTTTTCAAAGCGGGAAGACACATCAAAACGGTTAAAGTAATAGGTGTCATTTTCATTTTTATACATGGTGTTTCTGAATGCAATTTTACCATGTGCATCGTCAAGACTACTACTGTTCATATTCATCTTGACCTTACTCTTAAAAATTGAAATACTATCTTTTTTTACAAAATTGAGCGTATTTAAGTTGGCGTAATCAACTACAGCTTCAAAATCATATTTTTTAATAGCTTCAGAAAAGTCCACTAAACCAGTAAAGTTTAATTTAAGATTTTTATCATTTACATTTAAATTACCATCAAAAATTCTATTCTTAACATTACCAGCAACCTTAACATGCTTGTAATTATAATCATTATAAATCACTTCGAATACCTCACCTTTAACTTGAGTATCAATTTTTTCAGCAGTAAAACCTTTTCCATTAACATCAAAATCTAAAGAGGCTATACCTACTTTTGGGTCGTTCAAAAATATACCAAAATCAAATGCTTCAAAAATCACTTGCCCTTTGTAATCGGCATTATCAATATCATTAATTTTAGTAATTTCTAAATTACTATCAACAAACCCCAACTCGGTATCTATCTCTATATCAGCGACTACATTAGTGGATGTTACTTGAGAGTTTCCTCTAATTGTAAAATATCCTAATCTATCAAAAGATGTTGGAATAGCTGCTCCTAAAACATTTGGTAAAAGTCCTTTTAAATCTTTATAAGTTGAAGATAAATTGCTGAAATCACCATTCATGTAAAAATCGTCTACTTCTTTGCTAAATAAATTCTTGAAATTTATATCACCATAAACCCTAGTGTTATAGTTTGTGTTTAGTCTTAAATTATGGGCCTTTAAATCGTTTAAAGTTCCTGTTAAATCCGCGCTAAACATTGCCGATTGATTAACACCAAACTCGTTATAAAAGGTATTAAGTTCGTCTAACAAAACATTAGAGTCGTTGAAACTGGCATTAACTTGAACTTTATCCACAAAGTATTGTAAATCTTCGCGGGCATAAGAGAACTTTAAATCACCTTTAAGAACCGATCCTGGAGTATGTATTTTTAGGTTTGCAAAGGTCATATCCTCCAAGGTATATGCAAAATCGGTCATCATATTTTTAACCTCTACGCCTCTACTATCATTAAATGATAGTGTATTTATTCTAGCGCTTACATCACTTCCATTAATTAAGAAGTTAGTTGCATTAATGTTCAGATCATCAAAATGAAGTACTTTAGTAGTTTCCTTATTTTCATCGGAAAGCATAAATAGTCCGTCATAAATTGATACATCGCTTGAGGATAATAAGAAATTACTTTTACCAGTTCTGGGGTTATCATCTTCAAATCTATCAACAAAAACATCCAAATTGGTCTCCGTTTCACCTTCATAGGTTTTAATATTGAAAATCAAACTTTCAATATCTATATCACCAAAAACCAATTTTCCTTGAGATAAATTTTTAAAACTTAGAATAGACGTGTTGAGCTCTTGGATACTAATTAGCGTATCTTTTTTATAATCCTCAATGTAAATATTCTTAATCTCTACATCCCCATTAAATTGTAAACTAACCTTTTCAATGTTGATGTTTGTTTTAAAATCATCATTCAAACGTTTTGTGGCATATTTACCTAAGCTTGTTTGTACAGCAGGAATAGAAAGCACCAGCACCAAAATGATGAATAACAATAACAGAATACCTGCTATTTTTGCTAGTATTTTTAGAAATTTTTTGATGCCCTTAAAGTTATAACTTAATTAAGAATAAACTACTTTTTCTTAGATAGCAATTATTTAAAAATATCTATCTAAGATAAACTACATTTACTTTATTACTCCTCAGTTGAAAAATAAATGAGTAGTTTTGTAATTACGAGTAAAAGTAGCCTTTGAGATGTTTATTCGTTTTCAAAATTAACAATTATTGTGCCTAAAATTCATTAATGTCTTCACAAAATATTTACATTCTAGGAATTGAGTCTTCTTGCGATGATACAGCAGCTTCCGTAATTCATAACGGCCGTATTTTAAGCAATGTTGTAGCCAGCCAAAAAATACATGAAGAATATGGTGGTGTTGTACCAGAATTAGCTTCTAGAGCACATCAACAAAATATTGTACCAGTAGTGCATCAAGCCATAGAAAAAGCTGGTATTACTAAAGCACAGTTAAACGCTATAGCCTTTACTAAAGGCCCTGGTTTAATGGGCAGTTTGCTGGTAGGAACTTCTTTTGCGAAATCTTTAGCGTACGGATTAAATATTCCTTTAATAGATGTGAACCACATGCAAGGACATATTCTAGCGCATTTTATAGATGAAGATGGGTTTGAAAAACCTCCATTTCCATTTTTAGCAATGACTATTTCTGGCGGACATACACAAATAGTGAAAGTTGACAATTATTTTGAAATGACTGTTATAGGAGAAACCATTGATGATGCCGTTGGTGAAGCTTTTGACAAAAGCGGAAAGATTTTAGGTTTAGGCTATCCAGCAGGACCAGAAATTGATAGACGTGCAGCACTTGGAAACCCAAAAGCCTACCTATTTACTAAACCAAAAGTGGATGGCTTAAACTTTAGTTTTTCTGGGTTTAAAACAGCTGTTCTTTATTTTATTCAACGTGAAGTAAAAGCAAATCCAAATTTTATTGAAGAAAACCTTAACGATATTTGTGCTTCTATTCAATACACTATTATTGGTATTTTAATAGATAAGCTAAAGCTAGCCACAAAACAAACAGGAATAAACCATATTGCTATTGGTGGTGGGGTGTCTGCAAATTCTGGAATTAGACAAGCTTTAAAAGATGGCGAACAAAAATTTGGTTGGACTACTTACATTCCTAAATTTGAATTCACCACAGATAATGCTGCAATGATTGCTATTGTTGGTTATTTAAAATATTTAGGAGGTGATTTTGCTGAACAGGATGTTGTGGCTAGTGCACGATTGAAGATTTAATTCGCCACTAATACACGAATATAATTTGAATAATGACTTTATAATATCAATATTTAATACCATATTTTATGGTTTTTGCTTCACTTCATTAATTAGTTATTTCTTATCTCTATCAAAATCTGAAAACATAAAACTACTCAATGAAAACTTCTTCAAACAATCCATTAAATGTATTAGAGTTTTTGGAATCATTTATCTAATTTACACCTTAAGTTATTCTATTTATTATTTTAATTTTGTTATTTCTAAAGAAGATTATTTGTCTACCAAAAATAGAGCAACTGGTTCCTATGCTTTGGCATATTGGTTTATGCTATTAAGACCAATTGTGTTTTCACTTTTAACACAATTATTATGGCTAAAAATATTTCTAAAGAAGAGTTTTGCAAATTTTATTTTAACTTTTATAATTTTTATTGTCGTTCTATTTTCCGGAGCAAACATTGAACGCTTTATAATTTTAATCACTTCATTACACAGAGATTATCTTCCAAGTAGCTGGAAACTTTATGATCCATCTGATTTATGGCACTTGATTCCATTATCTATATTTGCGTTCTTTATTGTAAGAATTGTAATCTATTCTTTTTTAATTTTTATTTTCCAATTAGTAACCAAAAAATTTTCCAAACCAAAGTTATAAACAATACCTTCTTAAAAACTTATCACAGCCAAATTCAAATTGCTTACTATTACTTTTAAATTTGAAATCGAATTTAAAACCTACATTATGCACAAACAATTACTTGTTTTAATATTTATTGGATTTACATCTGTTCTAACAGCTCAAACTTCAACTGAAGAAGAACTTTTAGTCATTGAAACACCAGAGCAAATTGAAACCTATTTAGAAACAAAAAAATCTAAAAAGAATAAATTAATCACTTTTAATGAAGAAAAACATAAAACAATTTTAGCCAAAGCACTTTTTAAGCTACCTACTGGTGGCACTAAAGTCAATGAAAATGAGTTTGAAAAAACATTTTATAAAGTTGTTACAAAAAACAAAAACACATATTATCGAGCCGCCTATATCTATTTAGATGCTACCAAATATAGCATCAATGAAATTGAGAAACTTCGAGAAAAAATCATATTGCGCTACCAAACTGGAACCCCTTTTGATGTTTTAGCCAAACGTTATTCTTTAGACAAAAACGCAAACAAAGGTGGTGACACTGGTTGGTTTCTAGAAGGAGAAATGCATCCTGATTTTGAGGATAAAGTAATTCGCAATAATAACGACTTAAATTCTATTTTTACCATCAATATTCCTTCTGAAAATGGGTTTTATGTTGTTTTGAAAACCCATGAGCCCAAGGAGATATTAGAAATTGAAGTTTTAAAAATTGTTGAAGCTAAAGAATAATGCAACTTTTTTACAATCCAAATATTAACGAAAACACTACAGACTTTACTTTTGAAAGAGAAGAGAGTAAACATATTGTAAAAGTGCTTCGTAAAAATATTGGCGATACTTTACATATTACCAACGGTATAGGTTGGCTATTTACTGCTGAAATTACTATTCCAAATATTAATAAATGTACAGCTAAAATAGTTGAAAAAAAAATTCAAAAACCAAAAGCATATTATTTACATTTAGCTGTGGCTCCAACAAAAATGAATGATAGGTATGAATGGTTTTTAGAAAAAGCTACTGAGATTGGTGTAGATTCCGTAACCCCTATTATTTGTGATCACAGTGAACGAAAAGTAATTAAGGCTGAACGGTTTGAGCGTATTTTACAATCTGCAATGAAACAATCTTTAAGCTGTTACTTACCAAAGTTGAATCCAGTTTTATCCTTTCAAGAATTTATTAATCAAAATTTTGATGATGATCTTTTTATTGCGCATTGTGAAGAAACCGATAGAAAATCATTGAAGCAACAATTAAAACCTAGAACTAATACAACCATTTTAATTGGTCCCGAAGGCGATTTTTCTGTTAAAGAAATAGCAAAAGCCATAGAAAATAATTTTATTCCTGTAACTTTGGGTAAAACTAGATTGCGTACGGAAACTGCGGCAATTGTAGCGTGCCACTCTGTTGCTTATACCAATCATTTATAATGCTACTTTAATTCCTCCTGTAATATCTAAATTATCGTTTTCAACTAATAATACTAAAGATATTTCATCTTCATCAGTTACTAAGTCTGGAATAGTAATTATAGATTGGCCTGCAAAGGTTTTCAAATCCAAATAAAATTCTTTAGCAACTATATTTGTGTTTTCAATTACTCTATTTCTATTTTCACCATGTTTAACATTAGTTATTTTTTTATCTATGACCAAAATAACTCTTAGATGTTTCTTTGTAATTGCTCCATTAACTTGAAAACTAAAATTTACATTTTTGTTTTCCTTTTTCACATTTGAAATACTAATGTTATTATTATTTTTTTCTTTTGAGTAATAATCTAATTTACTGTACATGATTGCTTTATTTGAACCAACAAAATGTTCACTGCCATTAATTACTAATTGTGGTGTATAAATACTACTGCTTTTAAACTTTTTGCTGTAGGCACGCTGTTTATCACTAAAAGTTTTTTTGCTAAAAGGATCCTTCCAACCTATGTAATTCCAATAATCTACATGATAAGAGAGTGCTATTACATTATTGCTAAATTTATTGTTAACTTCAGCTAATAATTCATCCGCTGACGGACAACTTGAACATCCCTGAGATGTAAATAATTCAAGAACAACTATATTGCTCTTATCTTCATTTATATCATAGTACCCAAATAAGGCTAGTATAATTAGAGCTAAAAATATTTTTTGCATAATATTTATTTTTACTTTTGATGAATATGAAGTATAGTGGTACAAAACATAGAAAGCTTACAATAGTAATTTTATTTAGTATACTTTCAACATGTATTTGCTATTCGCAAGAAGTAGCTATTTTAAAATACAAAGGCGGTGGTGATTGGTACGGAAATCCTACTGCGCTTCCAAACCTTATTGAGTTTTGTAATGCCAATATAAACACTAAAATAACACCTAAACCCCAAACGGTTGAGACAGGAAGTTCTTATATTTTTCAATTTCCATTCTTGCACATGACAGGGCATGGAAATGTATTTTTTAGTGAAACCGACGCTGAAAACTTACGTAACTATTTACGCTCTGGTGGGTTTTTACATATTGATGATAATTATGGGATGCAACCATACATTACTAAAGAACTAAAAAAAGTGTTTCCTGATAAAGATTTAGTTGAACTACCACTAAATCATCCTATTTTTAATATTGAATATAAATTCCCTAATGGTTTACCAAAAATACATGAGCATGATGGTAAACGTCCACAAGCTTTTGGTATTTTTGATAATGACAGGTTAATGCTGTTATTTACATATGAAAGTGATTTGGGTGATGGTTGGGAAGACGCCGAAGTCCATAATGACCCTGCTGATGTTAGAGAAAAAGCATTAAAAATGGGCGCCAATATTGTAAAATATACTTTTGAGAATTGATTGATTATGAAATTACACTATTATTGTAGCTCTCCATCTTGTAAAAAATTGAATTCAATTAAAGTTGAATCTAGCAATCGTTATGATTTGAAAAAAGAAATTGGCACAGAGATAAACGAAAGATGTAAACACTGTGGGAATCATACCAAAAGACATATAAACAGATTGCATGCTTCCCCAAATTACATTATTGTAATAGGAGGTTTAGGGTTAGCCATAATAGCGACTATATTACTTTGGGATTTTGGACTTGTATCAACATTGAGTGGAACAATACCGATAGCTATTTGGATGAGTGAAGAGAAAAAAGCAAGTGCCTTTAACAAAGTACTCATACGCGATTAATCATACCCGCTCATTTTAAAACTTAATATCGTTGCAACTCAATCACTACAATACCAATTTTAAAAAGCAAACCTTCCCTATTACCTTAGTTTGTAATAATGTTACCAATGCGCCAAACATCGGGAGTTTATTTAGAATTAGTGATGCATTTGGTATTGAAAAACTAATTCTTTGTGGTGAAAATATTCAGTTAGGTAGAAAAGTAGCAAAAACCTCTAGAGCCACTGAAAAGGTAGTGTCTTATGAAATTAATGGTAATGCTTCAGAAGTGATTGAAAACTTAAAAAGTAAAAACTACCAGATTATTTCATTAGAAATTACAGATTCTAGCAAACCAATTCACAAGGTTCAATTTTCAAAAGAAAAACCGATTGCACTAATTATTGGTGACGAGAATTTTGGAGTTTCTGAAGACATTCTGAATAAATCAAGTAACATTATTCATATTAATATGTTTGGGCAAAATAGTAGTATGAATGTGGTACAAGCCACTAATATTGCTTTATATGAAATTACAAAGCAGCTTTTGTAAACTGTTTTATATATTTACTCTATGAATTCTAACACCATTTCAACTGGTATTTTAAAAGCTGTTGGTATTATAATAGGCATCGCTGTATTGCTATATTTTTTATACCAAATTCAAGCTGTTATTGGCTATATAGCAATAGCTTCTGTGATTTCTCTTATTGGTAGACCTATTGTTCTATTTCTAGAACGCCGACTTAAATTTAAAAATACCATAGCTGTAATTGTTACTATGGTATTGCTACTAGGTGTTTTTATTGGCTTAGTTTGGTTATTTATTCCTTTAGTAATCAAGCAAGGGCAAAATTTGTCATTACTAAATATTGATGAGCTACAAACAAATATTGAAAACCTTTATTCTGAAATTATCACGTATTTTAATTTACATCAAATAGATGTTGAACAATCTCTAAAAGATTCTAACTTACTTTCAAAAATTGACTTTTCTCTAATACCAAATTTTTTAAACTCAGTTATTAGTGGACTAGGTAGCTTTAGCATTGGCTTATTTTCTGTTTTATTCATTTCGTTTTTCTTTTTAAAAGACAGCAGACTGTTTGAGAGTGGCGTACTAACTTTTATACCAGATAACAAAGAATCTCGTTGGAAAGCCTCTTCAACAAAAATTAAGGATTTACTATCTCGTTATTTTGTTGGACTTATATTCCAAATTCTTATCCTTTTTATAATTTACACTATAGGCCTATTAATAATTGGTGTTGAAAACGCTGTGGTAATTGCATTTCTCTGTGCACTTTTAAATCTTATTCCGTATGTAGGACCTTTGGTAGGTGCTTTTTTAATGTTAACCCTTACCATGACAAGTAATCTTGGAGAATCATTTAGCGATGTAATTCTACCAAAAACATTTTGGGTTTTTATTGTGTTTCTAATTGGGCAGCTAGTTGATAATTTTGGAAGTCAACCTATCATTTTTTCAAAAAGTGTAAAATCGCATCCGCTTGAAATATTCTTGGTAATACTCATCACTGGAATTTTATTTGGTGTAATTGGTTTAATTATAGCTATACCAGCTTATACAGCTATAAAAGTGATTTTAAAAGCGTTTTTATCCGAAAATAAAATTGTAAAAAAGCTTACTAAAGACCTTTAAGTTTTATTTTGAATAAGACTATTTTAAATACTGAAATACAAGAGTTTATAAATTTAAATTTAGATTCAAATATTAATACTCTAATTTTAAAAGGTATTGCATTTGATAAAGTAGAAGTTAAAGCTATTGCAGAACAAATTGAAGCAAAAAAAAGAAGTAAAACTAAACTCTCCACTTGGTTCAATACTCAAAATATTTACTACCCAAATAAGCTAAATATTGAACAAACTTCTTCTGAAGTTTCAGCAAAATACAAATCAGAATTATTAGAAGGAGATTCTATAATAGATATAACGGGAGGTTTTGGAGTAGATTGTTTTTACTTTTCAAAACAATTCAAATCGGTTACACATTGTGAAATAAATACATCACTTTCAGAGATTGTAAAGCATAACTATGAGCAATTAAATATTGATAATATTGAAACAGTACCAGCCAGTGGTATTGAATATTTAGAAAATGCATCTAAAACCTTTGATTGGATTTACATTGACCCTTCAAGACGACACGATAGTAAAGGCAAAGTTTTTTTTCTTGATGATTGCTTGCCAAATGTCCCAAAACATTTAGACTTACTATTTAGTTATTCTGATAATATCATGATTAAAACATCACCACTTTTAGATATATCAGTTGGCATTAATGAGTTAAAGCATGTAAAAACTATACATGTAATTGCAATAAATAATGAAGTTAAGGAACTACTTTGGGTATTAGAAAAAGCGTACGAGAATACTATATCAATTAACACTATTAACCTCAAAAAAAATAGTAGTGAATCATTTAATTTTGTCTTAAATGAAGAGAAGAAAAATGAAGCAATATTTAGTAAGCCACTTACTTACCTATACGAACCTAATGCTGCCATTTTAAAAGCTGGAGCTTTTAATCAGGTATCAAAACAACTTAATGTATTTAAGTTACAAAAACACTCACATTTATACACCAGCCATAGTCTTGTTAAGTTTCCTGGAAGAGTTTTTAAAATTAAAAGTGTGATTCCTTACAGCAAAAAAGGTCTCAAAGATTTAACTTTATCAAAAGCTAATATAACAACTAGAAACTTTCCTGAAACTGTGCAGCAGATTCGAAAAAAAGCTAAACTTAAAGATGGTGGTGACGTCTATCTTTTTTTTACAACAGATTTAGATTATCAAAAAATAATTTTAATTACTGAAAAATTATGACCCTTGAAGATTTACCAGGAAAATACACTGTTATTGGGAGTAACCAAGATGCAAATCCTAATGAATACAAAGGGGTACTAAATTTATCTTTGGATGGAAATAATAGAATTAGGGCAAGATGGTTAATTAATAATAGCCAAGAACAATTGGGCTATGGTTTTTTTAAAGACAATATTTTAGTTATAAACTTCAATTATAAAAATGAGAATAGCGTTTTTAAAGGTGTTGTGGTTTATAAGTGTATTTCTAAAGATTTATTAGAAGGATTTTGGTCTGAAAAACATGGCGATCCAAATTATTTAGGTACAGAACGTTGTTTTCGGTTTGATATCCTTAAAGAGCCTATAAATTAAAACAAAAAAGCTCCAACATCTTGATGTTGAAGCTTTTTGTGAGCCCTGAAGGATTCGAACCTTCGACCGCCTCCTTAGAAGGGAGGTGCTCTATCCAGCTGAGCTAAGAGCCCTCAAAGAAAACATTTTCGTTTTCTGGTGTGCAAATATAAAATTAACTACAAATCTAACCAAAAGAAATGTTTTAAAATTTTAAAATAAAAAAGGCGTCATAGAGTTATAACTTAGAGCACATTATTTTAAAACACATTCTACCAGAATAATGCATATAAAACAGCAAGAAGAATACACACTACCATAGAACCAATATTAAATAATGGTGTAGTTTTAAATAAGTCTTTTGTAATTTCAATACCCTTAACCTCATCAGCTCCTTTATTTTGAAGATTACTCATCACTACTATTATAACCATAGTTAATAAAGCAGTAATCCCCATTTGATGCATCCATGGCTCAAAAGCAGGAATCGGAATAAACTTGAGTGCTAATGCAATTGGAATAGACAAGATCGCTCCCCAAATGGCTGCATTGTTTGTTGTTTTTTTCCAGAATAACCCTAAAATAAATACCGCCAAAATACCTGGACTCACAATACCAGTATATTCTTGTATAAACTGAAAAGCTTGATCTATACCTCCCAAAAGAGGCGCAACAATAACTGCGATGATTAAAGATATAGCTGCTGAAATACGACCAACATTTACCGTAGTTTTATCATCAGCATTTTTATTAAAATATTGCTTATAAATATCCATTGTAAATATAGTGGATGTTGAATTCAACATAGACGCTAAAGAAGATACTACTGCTGCCGTTAATGCAGCAAAGGCAATCCCTTTAAGACCTGTAGGCAAAAATTGTAACAACCAAGGATATGCTTTATCTGCTTGTTCTACCGAAGGCATATTCAACATACCCACTTCTCCTAAATTTGCCATAATTGATGGGTCGTTTACCATTACATAAGCAGCAATACCAGGAACTACAACTATTAAAGGAATAATTAGTTTTAAAAAAGCTGCTAATAAAATACCTTTCTGAGACTCTTTTAAAGATTTAGCCGCTAAAGTTCTTTGTATGATATATTGATTAAAACCCCAATAATACAAGTTTGCTACCCATAATCCCCCAACTAAAACCCATATACCAGGTAAGTTTATATAATTATCATTTGTTTCTTCCAATATCATATGAAATTTTTCAGGAGCTGCTTCCCATACCTTAGAAAAACCAGCTAAAACCCCTTCACCACCAGATACTGTATTTAAAGCTAAGTATGTAGTAATTAAACCTCCTAACACTAAAAATACAACTTGAATAACATCAGTCCATGCTACTGCTGATAGCCCACCATATAAAGAATATGCTGCTGCAAATAAAGCTAAACCTATTATAGCATACATCATATCTACACCCATAATAGTTTCGATAGCTAAACCGCCTAGGTAAAGCACAGAAGCAAGATTCACAAAAATATAAAGCGCTAGCCAGAACACCGCTAGTATGGTTTTTAGATTAGTAGAGAAACGTTTTTCAACAAACTCAGGAATAGTATAAAGTCCTTTTTCAATAAAAATTGGTAAGAAATATTTACCAACTATAATTAGTGTTAATGCTGCCATCCATTCATACGAGGCAATAGCAATACCAAGAGCAAATCCAGAACCAGACATCCCTATAAATTGTTCTGCTGAAATATTTGCTGCAATTAATGATGTTCCTATGGCCCACCATGGTAATGATTTACTTGCTAAAAAATAGTCTTCTGCATTTTTTTGATGCCCTTCTTTGTCTCGAGATACCCATAAACCTACACCTAATATTAGGATAGCATAAGCTATAAAAACTGCATAATCCCACATATGAAAGCCTTCAGTCATAATTATATTGTATTTATTTGGTTAGTAATTATGAACCAAATATAGAATTTAAATTTAAAAGAAAATAGCTGTATGCATTGCTAAACATCACTTTTAGAAGCGATAAAGTAAACGAGTAGAGATTGGTAGGTTTTTTTTAAAATCCAACATATATTTACAACATATTCTGATGCTAATATAAGGTATTGTAGAAAATTACAATTACAAGCATTTCAACCAGTTTTAAATAAATAAGAATATTTAAGAAATATCTTAAATAAAAACCTTAGATTAAAACTAAAGTAACCCGATAATAGAAATCTAATATATTAACATGTACAGTATCAATCACATTAAAGACTTAAATATTTTAGAAATAAAAGATTCTAAACAACAACTATTTGGAAAAATACATTTAAATGATGGTGCTAGTTTACAAGAGTTAACCTTAGGTGGCCATGAAATAATAAAAGATTTATCACCTTTAAGTTATGAGACTACCTACGCCTCTTCTATCCTATTTCCATTTGCAAACAGAGTAAAAGATGGTCAATATAGTTTTAACAAAGAGAAGTATCAGTTAGAGACGAATCATGAAGAAGAGCATAATGCGTTACACGGCTTTGTATATAACAAAGTATTTAAAATCCTTAAACAAAATACTTCTGAAACGCATGCGGAAATAGTTCTAGAATATATTGAACAAAATAAATCTATCGGGTTTCCATTTACCTATAATATTGAGGTTACCTATAAATTTTATGAAGATAATTTGAGTTTAGGTTTATTAGTTAAAAACACAGATACTAGCACCTTTCCTTTTACAATAGGTTGGCACCCTTACTTTTTAAGTAAAAATTTATATGAAAGTACATTGCGTTTTGACAGTAAACAAAAACTTGAAATTGGAACAAGAAATATTACTACAGGAGTAAAAACATTTGATTCTAGTGACACTTTTAAAATTAAAGACCAACAACTTGATGATTGTTGGATTTTAAACTCAGAAATCATTCAATTCCATACACCCAGCTACAAAATTATTATTGACTCTTCAGCAAAAAATAACTTTTTACAATTATACACACCTCCAAAGGCAAATAATATAGCTATTGAACCTACAACAGGTGTTTCTGATAGTTTTAATAATAAAATTGGTTTGCAGACTCTCAATCCTAATGAATCTTACAAAATAACATGGAATTTAAAAATATCTAAAAACTAAAATAACCATGAGTGCTTTGTTAATAAAAGAAGTTAAAAAAACATTCATTGAAAAATTTAAGTCGCAACCAATACTGATTTTCTCTCCTGGGAGAATAAATATTATTGGAGAGCATACAGATTATAATGATGGATTTGTTTTTCCTGCAGCAATTGATAAAGGAATTACTGCTGCTATTCAAAAGAGTTCTTCTGGAAAGAGTACAGCTATTGCACTAGATTTAGATAGCACTATTGAATTTGAATTAGATACACTAAAACCTTCAAAGAGAGGTAGTTGGGAAAATTATGTATTTGGTGTTGTTGCAGAAATACAAAACAGAAATAAAGTAGTTGGTGATTTTAATATTGTTTTTAAAGGTAATATTCCTGAAGGTGCTGGCATGTCATCATCAGCAGCACTTGAAAATAGTGTTGTTTTTGGTTTAAATGAATTATTTGAATTAGAATTAACTAAAGAAGAAATGATATCTATTTCTCAAAAAGCAGAGCATAATTATGTAGGTGTTAATTGCGGTATTATGGATCAATACGCTAGTATGTTTGGTAAAAAAAACCATGCCTTACATCTAGATTGTAGAACTATTGAAGCTAAACCTTATAAAATTGATTTTAAAGGTTATCAATTAATGCTTATTAACACCAATGTAAAACATAGTTTATCTGATAGTGCCTATAATGATAGGCGTTCTGCTTGTGAAGGTGTTTCAAAACTATTAGGAATCAAGGCTCTAAGAGATGCTTCAGAATCAGATTTAGAAAAAGTAATAGATAAAGTTACACCCGCTAACTATCAAAAAGCATTATTCGTAATTCAAGAAAATTTAAGAACATTAAAAGCGGCAAAAGCTATTGAAAATAATGATTTAGAGAGATTAGGTTCACTCATATATGAGTCTCACCAAGGGCTTTCAAATCAATACAAAGTAAGTTGCGATGAATTAGATTTCCTAGTAAATCAAGCAAAGAAAAATAAACATGTCCTAGGTGCTAGAATGATGGGTGGTGGCTTTGGTGGCTGTACCATTAATCTAATTGCTAAGAGCGAAGCTAAAGTATTTACCAAAAAGGTTTCTAAAGCATACAAGGATAAATTTAATAAATCTTGTTCTACTTATTTCATAAAATTAGAGGAAGGAACACATATAGTCAGATAACAACAATGAGTGCTGTCTTATTAGCATTACTCTGTACTATAGAAATTTTAAAAACCTGATGTATTACATCGGGTTTTTAAATTTTAGTTCTATTATAATAAAAGGTTGCTTCAAAAGTTATATTTTTAGCCAATTAAACCAATATTCTTAAATGAAACGCTATTTATATTTTATAATCACCTTATGTTTTTTAATACTATGGAGTTCTTGTAGAAAAGATTTTGAGTTTTCTCCAAGTACAGGCAGTCTTGAATTTTCAAGAGACACTGTTTATTTGGATACTGTATTTACAAACATTGGCTCGAGTACATATAATTTAAAAGTTTATAATAAAAGTGATGATGATATTGTAATCCCATCTCTTGGTTTAGCAGGTGGTGAGGCTTCAAATTATAGATTAAGTGTAGATGGTATTTCAGGGAAGCGTTTTGAAGATATAGAGCTATTAGCTGAGGATAGTTTGTTCATTTTTATTGAATCAACTATAGATATAAACAATTTTACAAACCTTGATGGCACATATTTATACACAGATCAAATTGAGTTTGATTCAGGTTCTAATCTTCAAAAAGTAGAATTAGTAACCCTTGTACAAGATGCTGTTTTTATTTTCCCTGATAGAGATAATACAACCAAAGTGATTGAAACCTTAATTCTGGATATTGATGGGGAAATGGTGGAAACCGAATTACAAGGTCGTGAATTGTTACCAACTGAACTCACCTTTACAAATGAGAAACCCTATGTTGTTTATGGATTTGCAACCGTTCCTAACGGAGAAACATTAACTATTGAGGCTGGAGCACGTTTACATTTTCATGAAAACTCAGGTATCATTGTCTCAAATGGTGCTTCAATTAATGTAAATGGTGCTTATAGTAATGACCGAGACTTAATGGAAAATGAAGTGATTTTTGAAGGGGATCGATTAGAACCCAACTTCTCTGATGTTCCAGGGCAATGGGGTACTATATGGCTTTTAGATGGTAGTATTAATAACACCATTAACTACGCAACAATAAAAAACGCTACTATTGGTGTTTTAAGTGATGGAAACCCTGATGAGTCCACTAATAAACTTAATATAACAAACACTCAAATTTATAACTCTAGTAGCTTTGGTATTCTTGGAAGAAACACCTCTATTTCTGGAGAAAATGTGGTTATCAATAATTCTGGTTTGTCATCTTTTGCTGGAACCATAGGTGGCAAATACAATTTCACACACTCAACCATAGCCAACTACTGGGATGCTGGTTTTAGGCAATTCCCTTCTGTGTTACTAAACAATTTTATTGTAGACGAAAATAACGTTGCTACCTTAGCTGATTTAACTGAAGCTAATTTTAACAATTGTATAATCTATGGTAATGATAATCCTGAAATTCTTTTAGATGAAGTTGAAGATGATGCAGTCGTTTTTAATTTTAAGTTTACCAACTGTTTAATTCGTTTTGATGATAATAGTAATAATTTTTCAGGAGCTAACTACGATTTTGATGACACATCTAAATATGAAGGCATTATTTTTAATCAAGACCCAAATTTTAAAGATGTAGATTTGAATGAAATGATTATTGGTGATGAATCTGCAGCAAACGGACAAGGTCTAGCGTCTTTTGCGTCTCAAGTACCATTTGATATTTTGAACGTTAATAGAGTAAGTTCTCCAGACATAGGTGCATATCAACATGTTACTTTTGAAGAAGAGGATTAACAGTCTCTTAACATGTAATCTACTCAAATACAGCTATTTTAGTTTTTACTATTAATCAAAAACAAAAAACGTAAAAACATGAAAAAGCTACCAATCCTAATCATTCTCTTTTTAAGTATATCTTTTAGTTATGCTCAAACTGAAGCAGATAAAAAAGGGGTTAAAAAAGCCTGTATGAACTATATTGAAGGTTTCTATGAAGGTGACGAAAGTAAACTTAAAGAAAGCCTACAACCTACCCTCAATAAATTTGGATTTTGGAAAGATAAAAATTCGGGAGATTATAAGCAACGAGATTACCTGTCTTACGATAAGGCTTTAGCTTATGCTCGAAGTGTTTTAGAAAAAAAGCGGTTTGCAAAACCTGATTCTCCAAAAAAAGTTGAAGTTTTTGATATTGGAAATGTAATTGCCTCTGCCAAAGTTACTGCTAGATGGGGTATAGATTACATACTGCTTTCTAAACGCGGAGATAAATGGATGATTGAACAGGTGATTTGGGAAGGACCTTTGGATAAGCCAGCTCATTAAATCAAACTTAAGTCCCTATAGCTATCAGGATGGTAACACGCAAAAAAAACTCTGAGGCAATAGCCTCAGAGTTTCTATGTAATTAACACTAGATTTGATTTAGGGACTACACGAATAAAGGTTTATCCTTCATCATGCTATTAACTTTTGTTTTAACTGCTTCAAGAGTCGCATCATCTTCAAAGTTAGTAATAACCTCGTCAATTAACTCCACTATAGCAAGCATATCATCTTCTTTTAAACCACGAGTGGTAACCGCAGCTGTACCTAAACGGATACCAGAAGTTACAAATGGCGACTTATCATCAAACGGCACCATATTCTTATTAGCAGTAATATCAGCTTTTACTAAAGCTTGTTCAGCATCTTTACCAGAAACGTTTTTGTTACGCAAATCAATTAACATCATATGGTTATCTGTTCCACCAGAAATGATATTATACCCCTTAGCTACTAAAGCATCAGCCATAGCTGCAGCATTTTTCTTAACTTGTAATTGGTAATGTAAAAAGCTATCTGTTAAAGCTTCACCAAAAGCAATTGCTTTTGCAGCAATAATATGCTCTAGAGGCCCTCCTTGATTTCCTGGGAATACAGCAGAATCTAAAAGTGATGACATTTTACGCAAGTTTCCATTTTTAAGTTTAATACCAAATGGGTTTTCAAAATCTTTTCCCATCATAATCATTCCTCCTCTTGGTCCTCTTAGGGTTTTGTGCGTTGTGGTAGTAATGATATGACAATGCGGAAGCGGGTCATTTAAAATACCTTTCGCTATTAAACCTGCTGGATGCGATATATCAGCTAATAAAATAGCTCCAACGCTATCTGCAATGGCTCTAAAACGTTTAAAATCAATATCTCTTGAATACGCAGAAGCCCCAGCAATAATTAATTTTGGCTGCTCTTTAGTCGCTATCTCTTGAATTTTGTCATAGTTTAAAACTCCTGTTTCTTGCTCTACACCATAAAAAACGGGATTGTACAACTTACCAGAAAAATTTACTGGAGATCCATGAGTTAAATGTCCACCATGTGATAAATCAAAACCTAATATAGTATCTCCTGGCTTTAAACAGGCATGATACACAGCTGTGTTAGCTTGACTACCAGAGTGTGGTTGCACATTAACATAAGCTGCACCAAATAAGGTTTTAGCTCTATCAATAGCAATTTGTTCTACTTCATCGACAACTTCGCAACCGCCATAATATCGCTTTCCAGGGTAACCCTCGGCATATTTATTAGTTAACACAGAGCCTGCAGCTTCCATAACTTGTGGGCTAACAAAATTCTCTGAAGCAATAAGTTCTATACCATGTAACTGGCGTTCTTTTTCTGCTTGAATAAGTTCAAAAATTTGTTCGTCGCGTTGCATAAAAATGAAGTTCTTTTTTAATGATGTGCAAAAATAGGAAATAGATTAGTTATTAGCTTTAAAAAAAGTAGATTTCAGCTTAAGTTTTCAACGGTTTATTAACCATTAAAATTAATGCAAATTTTATGTTCTTTTTTAAATTAAAATAAAAAAAATGTGTAGGTTTGATAAGAATTCAATAAATAAATAAAATTATAGTTATGCCATTATCCGCTAACAATCCAGATAGAACATCGTGGTTACACGTTGATAAAAATTCAGACTTTCCCATACAAAATATTCCTTTTGGAGTGTTTTTAACCCGTGATGATATTATTACCATTGGTACACGTATTGGAGATACTGCCATAGATCTTGGTGCATTGCATCAACTCGGGTATTTTGATGGAATCCCGCTTACTGATGATATTTTTCTTCAAGATTCTCTAAACGATTTTATTGCTGATGGTAGAAAAACATGGCGCGCCGTTAGAAATAGAATTGCTGAAATTTTTGATTCAAAAAACGATACCTTAAAGAAAAACACCAAGGATAAAGAAACTATTTTGTTTCGTTTAGATGAAATTGAAATGCAACTTCCTGTTCAAATTGGTGATTATACAGATTTTTACTCTAGTATAGAACATGCCACCAATGTAGGAACCATGTTTAGAGATCCAGATAATGCTTTGCTACCCAACTGGCTGCATATACCTGTGGGTTATCATGGTAGAAGTAGCTCTATTATCCCTTCTGGAATTCCAGTACACAGACCACAAGGTCAAACCTTACCTAACGGCGCTACAGAACCTGTTTTTGGACCAAGCAGATTGGTAGATTTTGAATTAGAAATGGCATTCATCACAACAGATGCTAACGATTTAGGCGAGCCTATTCCTATTGAAGAAGCTGAAGAATATATTTTTGGGCTTGTATTGCTAAACGATTGGAGTGCTCGCGATATTCAAAAATGGGAATACGTCCCTTTAGGGCCTTTTTTAGCTAAAAACTTTGCGTCATCAATCTCACCATGGATTGTAACTTTAGATGCACTGGAGCCTTACCGCGTTGAAAGCCCAAAACCTAAAAAAGAACAACTACCATATTTAAAATATAAAGGCAAAAAGAGTTACGATATTAACTTAGAGGTTGCCATACAACCAGAAAACGCAAAAGAAACTGTGGTAAGCAATTCTAATTTTAAATACATGTACTGGAATATGGTACAACAATTAGCACATCATACTGTTAACGGTTGCCCTGTTAATTCTGGTGATATGATGGGAAGTGGTACCATTTCTGGACCAACCGAAGACAGCTATGGCTCTATGCTAGAGCTTACTTGGAGAGGCGAAAAACCAATTAAAATGAAAGATGGTAGCGAGCGTAAGTTTATAAACGATAACGACACCGTGATTATGCGTGGCTACTGCGAAAACGATGGCACACGTATTGGTTTTGGTGAGGTTTCCACAAAGTTATTACCCGTTTACAACAAATAAAAAGTAACATATAAAATAAATAAAATCCTGCCTAGTGCAGGTTTTTTTAGTTTTGGGCGTTACCATCCCGATAGCAATCGGGAGGTCGGGCTATACGTTACAAGTCCTCGCTTCTGCGCTAAGGCGCAAAAGCTGTGGGCTATCCACTACTATCCCTAACGCGGGTAAATCTGCTATCAACATTGTAAAACCCATAAACTAGTACCTTCTGAAAAAATCAATACATACATTTATTTGAAATCTTATTCCTTCATAATAAAACAATAATTAACACTTAATCGAATATATTGGTATTTAATGGATATTATTCATATTTTGGCACCACTATTGAAATTACCAACCCAATAACCAAAACAGTAGACCCATGAAAAAAACACTACTCATATTCGTATTAAGCCTATTTATAATGGCCTGTAATACTAGAAAGCAAGTTGAAAAAGCTGTGAATTCTGGTAATTACAATCAAGCCATAAATACAGCATTAAAAAAACTAAGAGCAAATAAAGACAAAAAACGTAATTACGATTATGCTTTAATGCTTCAAGATGCTTACTATAAAGTAACAGAACGCGATATAGAAAATATAGCACACCTTAAAAAAGATAACAATCCAGAAAGCTACAGAACCATTTATGAGATGTATCTGGATTTAGATGCACGACAAAATGCTATAAAACCTATTCTTCCGCTTAAAGTCAACGGAAAAAATATCACATTTAATTTTAATAATTACAGTGATGCCATTTTAGATTCTAAAAACAAAGTTTCAGATTATACTTATGAAAAAGGGCTGGAATTATTAGAGTCTGATGATAAGAGGGTAATTAGAGAAGCGTATTCAGAATTAAGCTACTTAGAGCGTATAAACCCAAATTACGAAAACACCAGAGAACTTCTTGAAGAAGCACATCAACGTGGTAAGGACTATATTTTAGTTACTTTAAATAACGATACACAACAAATTATACCTAGTCGTTTAGAAGACGATTTACTAAACTTTAATACCTACGGATTAAATAAATTTTGGAGCGAGTACCATATCAATAAATTAGAAAATCTAAATTATGACTATGCGATGCAACTTAACTTAAAAGGCATCAACGTATCTCCAGAACGAATCAGCGAGCGTGAATTTATAAGAGAAAAAGAAATTGTTGATGGTTGGGAATATAAAAAAGACCGAAATGGAGAAGCTATAAAAGATAGCTTAGGCAAGTACATTAAAATAGATAAGTTAGTAAATGTAAAAGCCAGATATATGGAAACTATACAAACAAAATCTTCACATGTTGTTGGAGATGTGGTGTACTTAAATTTAAAATCTAATCAGTTATTGGATGCCTTTCCAATTGACAGTGAGTTTGTTTTTGAATATGTATTTGCACGATATAGAGGTGATAAACGCGCATTAAATGCAAACGATATGGCACTTATAAATAACAGACGTATCCCCTTCCCTAGTAACGAACAAATGGTTTATGATACGGGCGAAGATTTAAAATTACAGCTCAAGGATATTATAAATTCTTATGCTGTTAGATAATAAAAAAACTCCCTAATTACTTTGGGAGTTTTTTTATTTAGATTAGCACCTATTTATTTTACATTCATATATATATAAATATAGTAGAAAAACTTTTCTAATGCTTCAGTAACTTCTTAGTGTACGTCCTGTTATCTTCAGTAATAATTTTTAAAATATAAAGTCCGTTTTGAATATCTGGCAAACTAATCTTTGCTGATGCTGTGGTATGTACAACTTTACCAAGCGTATTATAAACCACTACTAAAGCTATTTTTTTTTCAGAATTAATTTGAAATGTTCCATTTGTAGGATTAGGATATATGGTTATTGTTTCAGACATCAACTCTAAATCATCAGTACTTAATACTGCTCCATTTTGATAAAAATTAAGCGCATTTAATGCATACGCCAAAGGCGCATTCCAATTGATGGTTACTTCGTTGGATGCATAAGAACACCAATCGTCTACATAAGAACCCGCATTAGAGGTATTGATATATCCAGAACATCCATCTTGACGTCCAGGATTAGGGCCACCACATAACATGCCAGGAATTGGCGCAGCAATACCATCGGCATCAGATATTCTATGATGTGGGCTTACAGGTGAGATTTCTCCAAACCCCGAAACATAACAATAGCCAGTACCATTTCTACCTAATAAATAATCCATACCAATATATGCTGCATCTAAATACGTATCATCATTAGTCAATTCATAAGCTCTAATTAATAGTAGAATATGATTTGCAGCAACACTATTACTACCCCAAACATAATCCCAATTAGAAACTCCCATAGATATATTCATTACAGAGTTTTCTATTTGGTTTTTTAAAGCATCCGCAGTAATTAAAAATGTATTTCTAGCAGTATTGATAGTGCTTGAAGAAAATGAAGTATCATGATGTAACATTGAAATTAAAGCTAAAGGGTCTGTGTATTGCCAACTTGGTGTACCATTACCAATACTAGATACAACAATATCATTACTATAATTTGTATTATTTGTAGTTATAAATAGTTCTACCGCTGCCCATTGAAATTCGTCACTAACATTGCTGTCTCCATATTCGCCTGTGTTAACACCATTGGGGTTTATAAAATAATCGGTAGGGTTTGCCTCAGCCCACGCATAGGCGGCCTCTGCAGCACTTAAAAGTGTAGCACTATAACCAGGTAATTCACTCTCATAATTTGCATAAATTCTCGAAGCCATTGCCATAACTGCGGCAAAATTTAAAGTTGCTGATGTACTTTTCTTTATTACATATCGTGTTGCTGTATAAGCATTTGGCATTATTCTACCTGAAAAATTTAATCCTGTTAATTTGTGATACACACCACCATCTGAAGGTTCTTGCATTGTAAGCATCCAATCTAAATTCCACTTTACCTCGTCTAATAGGTCTGGTAAATTTCCACCAGTTTCAGGAATATCTATGGCTTTTACTTGGTAATAGCTTTCAAAATGTTCGTAAGCTGCTAAAAGCGTATATGTTGAAATACCACTGTTTACAATATATTTATTATAATCACCAGCATCATACCATCCTTTTGGTGAAGAAATAATAGTATTAGTAGGTCTTGCAGGAGATGCTGCTGAACTATGCACACGAACACTAGTATCTGGATGCCCCATACTTCTGGCATATATACCGCCATAAGTTGACGAAATTGCAGTTGAAGCTCTATTGAAATAGTAATATTTTAAACTAGCATCAGAAATGTCTTGGTAAATATCTGAACCTATATTAAATGTAACTTCTTCACCACTAACCTGACATTTATATACACCAGCTGTAGTAATAGATGACACCTCTATTTTTGACACGTACTCTTGGGCATCTGACCAGTAATTTACAGCAGCTGATGTTCCTGAAAGTACAACATTGTCATCTGCATCTAAAACTGTAAAGGTTTGAGGAGAAAAGGTGGTATTAGCTACTAGACTAATCACTTTACCTCTATCATTAAAATACCCTATTTGATTGTATCTAACATCAATAGTCTGAGATACACATACCAAGGCATTCAAAAGTAAAATAGCTAAAAGTAATTTTGATTTCATATTCATTTTTTTATATTTCTTGACACTATTAACCTCTATCCTTAGAGAAATCTAATATACAAAATCAATAATTTTTAAGATAAAGCTTAATAAAGACTTTAGTACTTTACCTAAACAAAATTGACGACTATCAATTTATAAACAACTCTATCACGAATACTTAATTCGTAAATCATTTTAAAAAAGCACTAAAAAGGAGCCTCACAAATCACATCTAAAACTTCCAGCCTTACAGGGTGGGTAAACGTTAATTGCTCCGCATGTAAATATAGACGTTTGCCTTTAATGCCATAAAGATCATCTCCAACAATAGGTATATTTAAACCATCTACATGTGCCGCATGTACACGTAATTGGTGCGTACGACCAGAAACAGGATAAAAATGAATTCGTGTTTTACCATTTGCAATACTAACAACTTCGTATTTAGTTTTAGCAGGTTTACCATGTATATAACATACTAATTGTTGCGGGCGGTTATCCAAATCTACCCGTAATGGCAAATCGATAACACCTTTCTCCTCATGAATTTCACCTTCTAAAACGGCAACATAACGTTTTTTTACGGTACGCTCAATAAACTGCTTTTGTAATTTTTTATAGGTTCTTTCATTTTTGGCAACCAGCAATAAACCTGATGTAGACATATCCAACCGATGCACCAATAAAGGTCCTTTAGCATTTGGCAAATACTGCTTCATTTTAGTATAAACAGAATCTAAAGCTGTTTTTCCAGGTACCGATAAAAAGTCGTGAGGTTTATTAACTAATAATAAATAGTCATCTTCATAGACAATTTCAAGTGGTTGATTATGGCTTTTAACCTCTAAAATTGGATTGTCTTCAACATCTAAACCTACCATCATATGCCCTAGAATAGGCTCGCATTTACTTCTACAGGATGGATAAAATTGTTTATGCTTTCTTACTTCCGATTTTGGTGAAGTACCCCACCAAAACTCAGCCATAGCAATGGGTTTCAATTCATGCTCGTAAGCATACTGAAATAATTTAGGAGCAGCACATTCTCCAGATGCTGCTGGTGGTACTGGAGAAGTTGTACCCTCAAAAATATCAAGTAAATCTTTAGTTTCCCCTTTAGCATTTAAAAAACAATATTGCTCATGCAAACGTTTCTGTAATGATGCTGATAATTTGGCGCGCTTATTTTTTAAAGCTTCAATTGGAGCTTCTAACTGCTGTATATTTAGTTTTAGCGTTTCAATAGTTTGTTTCCAATACAACTTTAAATCTCTTAATCGCAAATTATAATGAATACTTTCCTGTTTCAGTGCATCATCAAGCAGATCATATTCATTTTTAGATAGTGTTACAAGTGCATCCTCACGCTTTAATTTTCGTGCGTTCTTTTCGGTTTTAATTAAAATTTTTAAATCCAGTAATGCCTTATCATAATCTAAGCAAGCTACATTTAAATCAGATTTTAAAGTTTTTAATTTGGGTGCTTTTCCCAGAAGTTCAATCTCAGAATTTAATCTATTCAATTCCGCTTCGCCTTTTTTGTAAAACCCGTTTGTATCCAAAGTATCATAAACTGTTGGCACAAAACCTTTGTGGTGATTATTCTCTGCAAGTTTACCTGAAAACGCAGCTAAATAACCTATTTCTTTAGCGGTATTTTGTACCACCATCACACCAAACATCTTTCCTATTTGCAAACCTTTAATTGTGGGGTCTAAGCCAAAATTATGCTCAAAGTCAACTTGCATCTCTAAATAACGCTGCAAATCTTTTGCTGCAAGCATACTCAATTTATGTGGTTCGTAATAAAATGGAAAAGTGAATTTTTCAGGAAGTAAAACATCCTTATCTACTTCTAACTTGTGAAAAAATGTATCGGTAAATTTAGTTTTTGGCATCTTTTAGAAAATCCCCAGATAAAATTCGTTGCTTGTTTTCAATATTCTGGTTGTAAAGATACACCCAAGCGTCAATAGAATTTCCATTTTCTAAAAAAACAGTAGTAATTTCTCTTCTAAATAAGCTCTCTTCTATATTTGATTCATAAAAACCCTCGTAATCATCTAAAAAGCGAAGTGTGTCACTAACATTATGTAATTGAAATAAAGTTCCATAAACCTTTTCAGAAGCATCTTCACTCAAAACCACACCAGGAAACCAAAAAATCTTATAGAGTTTTCCTTGGATGTAAGCTTTACTAAAAACACTAGAATTTAAGCTAAGAAATCGAGACATATCATTATCCGCATCAAGCTGTAAAGTCCCGTAAACAAATAAGTAACTAGTATTCAAAAAATAATAGATTTATACAAATCTACTCAAATCTATTTCATTAATCCCACCATGAGATGCATGTGCAACCGCACTACCATTTCTAATTACTAATAGTTGTGGAGATTGATGCATTACCTGAAATTTATAACCTACCTCATTGGAAACTTCCCTGTAGTTTAGTAAATCTAAGTAGTACAAATCAAGATTATTGTGCTCCAAATCATAAGCATCTACAAACTGATTCATCACCATTCTACTGATTCCACAACGCGTAGAATGTTTAAAAATAACTTGTGTCTTTGCTCTAGATTTTTTACTTATATCATTTAATTGCTCTAAGCTATTCAAAGCTATCCAGGGCAATACTTTCTCTTCTTTCGGCTCAGATGAGCCTCCAAATAATTTATTTATAAATCCCATATTTTATATTTTTTATGGCGTTACCGCAAGGGTCTCGCTTTTATTAATGAACATAAATGTTTTGCTACAAGTCCTCGCACCTCTCTAAACAGCTATCGGGACTGATGCAACCCTTTGATATACTCACTCGAACGCAAAAATAAACTTATTATACGTCAAAGCATACTTGATATTAAGTCGAAACAAGTTTTGAAACTTACAAACCGACAAAAAGTCACTAAAAACCTTACTTAAGCAGACATTTTGTCTCCCTAAATCTATTGGTAAGATTATTGACTATATACAACCGTAAAAGAAAAACACAATAGATTAAAAAAAATAATATGAATTTTAATAATTATACCATAAAATCGCAAGAAGCCATACAGCAAGCACAACAACTTGCACAAAGCTTCGGGCATCAACAAATTGAGAATGAACATGTTTTTAAGGGCATTTTTGAGGTGGATGAAAACGTATTGCCTTTCATGTTAAAAAAGCTAAACGTTAATGTTTCAATTTTAGAGCAAGCCTTAGATAAGCAACTTGAGAGCTTTTCAAAAGTATCTGGAGCAGAACTCATGCTCTCCAGAGAAGCTGGAAAAGCATTAAACGAAGCCGCTATTATTGCTAAAAAAATGAAAGATGAGTATGTTTCCATAGAGCATCTAATTTTAGCTGTTTTTAAATCCAATAGCAAAATTGCACAAATGCTAAAGGATCAAGGCGTAACGGAAAAAGGATTAAAATCGGCTATCGAAGAATTAAGAAAAGGCAATAACGTAACCTCTCAAAGTCAAGAGGAAACCTATAACGCCTTAAATAAATATGCCAAAAACCTAAACCAATTAGCAAAAGACGGTAAGTTAGACCCTGTTATTGGTCGCGATGAGGAAATCCGAAGAATACTTCAAATTTTATCACGCAGAACCAAAAACAATCCCATTCTTGTTGGAGAACCTGGAACTGGAAAAACTGCTATTGCTGAAGGTTTAGCACATCGAATTATTGATGGTGATATTCCAGAAAACTTAAAAGACAAGCAAATTTTTGCACTTGATATGGGGGCACTTATTGCTGGTGCAAAATTTAAAGGAGAATTTGAAGAGCGTTTAAAAGCTGTAATTAAGGAGGTAACCACAAGTGATGGTGATATTGTTCTATTTATAGATGAAATTCACACCTTAGTTGGTGCTGGTGGCGGTCAAGGTGCTATGGATGCAGCAAACATCCTAAAACCTGCCCTAGCTAGAGGCGAATTAAGAGCCATAGGAGCAACAACTCTTGATGAATACCAGAAATATTTTGAAAAAGACAAAGCCTTAGAGCGTCGTTTCCAAAAAGTAATGGTGGATGAGCCAGATACAGAAAGTGCCATTTCAATATTACGTGGTATTAAAGAAAAATACGAAACGCACCATAAAGTACGCATAAAAGATGATGCTATTATTGGTGCCGTAGAGTTATCTCAGCGCTATATTACCAATCGCTTTTTACCAGACAAAGCCATCGATTTAATGGATGAAGCTGCTTCAAAAATGCGTATGGAAATAAACTCAAAACCTGAGGAATTGGATGTTTTGGATAGAAAAATCATGCAGTTAGAGATAGAGATTGAGGCTATTAAGCGCGAAAAAGATGAAACGAAATTAAAATCATTACGTGCCGACTTAGCCAATATCAAAGAGCAACGCAATGCTATTTATGCTAAATGGAAGTCCGAAAAAGAGGTAGTAGACAATATTCAAAACACAAAACAAGATATTGAAAACTTCAAATTAGAAGCAGAAAAAGCAGAACGTGAAGGCGATTATGGAAAAGTAGCTGAATTGCGTTATGGGAAAATTAAAGAAGCCCAAGAACAATTAGAAATTTTTCAAAAACAATTGCAAGAACAATCTGAAAACTCTTTAATTAAAGAAGAAGTTACTTATGATGATATTGCAGAAGTTGTTGCAAAATGGACAGGTATTCCAGTTACAAAAATGCTTCAAAGCGAACGCGAAAAGCTTTTAAAATTAGAAGACGAATTGCACAAACGTGTTGTTGGACAGGAAGAAGCTATTGAAGCCGTAAGTGATGCCGTAAGACGAAGTCGTGCAGGTTTACAAAACCCGCAGAAACCCATTGGAACCTTCTTATTCCTTGGAACAACGGGTGTAGGCAAAACAGAACTTGCAAAAGCATTAGCGGAATACTTATTTGATGATGAAAGCGCAATGACTCGTATTGACATGAGTGAATACCAAGAGCGTCATGCAGTAAGCCGATTAGTTGGAGCACCTCCAGGATATGTTGGATATGATGAAGGTGGACAACTCACCGAAGCTGTTAGAAGAAAGCCATACTCTGTAGTGCTTTTAGATGAAATTGAAAAAGCGCATCCTGACACCTTTAATATTTTATTACAGGTGCTTGATGAAGGGCATTTAACTGATAATAAAGGTCGTGTTGCCGACTTTAAAAATACCATTATCATCATGACATCTAATATGGGAAGCAATATTATTCAAGAGCGTTTTGAAGCTACTCAAGATATAGATTCTGCTATTGAAGCTGCCAAAGTTGATGTATTAGCCCTATTAAAACAAACGGTGCGTCCAGAATTCTTAAACAGAATTGATGATACGGTTATGTTCACACCTTTAAGTAAAGAGAATATTGTAAATATTGTTGGATTACAACTTAAAAGTGTAACAAAAATGATAGCACAACAAGGTATTACATTTGATGCAACACCTGAAGCCATAAACTATCTTGCAGAAAAAGGTTATAACCCAGAATATGGTGCCAGACCTGTAAAACGCGTAATACAGAAAGAAGTGTTAAACGCTCTTAGTAAAGAAATTTTATCTGGAAAAGTAACAACAGATAGCATTATTTTGCTAGATGCCTTTGATGATAAGTTAGTTTTTAGAAACCAAGGCGACTTAGTAACTGAAGAATTTTAAAGTTTATAGGTTTCTTTGTAACATATTCTTATACAAAGAGTCTATTAAGTGGTTGGTTAGTTGAAAAGCAACATGAATCTCTTTATTGAGATGAGTGTTGCTTTTTATATTTTAAAAAAATATACCAATTGGTATATTTTTTATTATATTTGCTTTATCATGACAACTAAAGCAGAAATTACGTCACAATACATCATAAAAACTGTTGCGCCAATTTTTAATAAAAATGGGTATGCTGCTACAAGCATGCTTGATATTACAAAAGCTACAGGTTTAACTAAAGGCGCTATATACGGTAATTTCAAAAACAAAGAAGAACTCGCCTATGAAGCCTTTAAATACATGGTAAAATCTTTAATGAAACCATTGTCCATTCATTTAGAACAAAGTAGTTCACCAATAAAAAAACTTTATCTAATTACTGATTTTTATCGAAATTATTATCCGTTTAGTAAACAACTAGGTGGTTGTCCTGTACTTAATATTGGCGTAGATTCTAATAATAGTAATTCAAGTTTACTTACAAAGGTTAGAGACACCATTCAACGGATACAAGATAAATTATGTAGTATTATAGAAAATGGTATTGAATGTGAAGAAATCTCAGCAGAAATTAATGCCATGCAATATGCAAAGCGTATAGATACAATAATACAAGGTGCTATTTTTATGACTTACACCATGAATGATGAGTCTTATATGAAAGACACCATGAATTATGTCGACCAGATGATTACTAACGAATTGAAACTTTAATATTTTTTTAATCAAAAATATACCGATTGGTATAAAAAAATACAAAATCATGAATCAACTTCCAAAAACACTAACCAGTAAAACAAAAATTAGATTCCAAGATTGCGACCCTTTTAATCATTTAAATAATGGCAGTTATATTAACTACTTTATGAATCATAGAGAAGATGTTTTAATTGAGCATTATAACTTAGATATATACAAAAAAGCTAAACTTGAAGGTAAGAGTTGGGTATCAACTACTAACCAAATAGCCTATTTGAAACCAGCTCTACTTATGGAAACTATCGTGCTTGAATCTCAATTAATAAACTATGATGAAAGTAATCTACAGGTAGAAATGCGTATGTATAATTCAGATAAAAGTCATTTAAAATCAGTAATATGGTGTGGTTTTGCACATTTTAATTTATTAACTCAAAAGAGAGAAATACATACTGATAGTTTAATGGAATTGTTTAAAAATGTAAACAATCCAATTATAACAAATAGTTTTGAAGAGCGCATTAATCATTTGAAGCCAAAATTCGTTCAAAAAAATATAAACTAAATATACTTTTTTACCGTATATCTAGTTATTAGTTAAAATGTGTTACCGTTAATCTAAAATTCAACATTTTATGTAGGCTAATTCATTTTAATTAATAATTTAGCTATAGATGTAAGCCCTAAATATTACATTTAATTAAACAATTTTAGATTTATTTCCTCCTCAAGAAATTAATCTTTTTAACAAAAAAACCTACTTATATCAATGGAAATCAGCAATTATATTGAATACACTTTACTAAAACCTACCACTTCAGAACGTGATATTATGGACTTATGTGATGAGGCTAAATCTCATGATTTCTATAGTATATGTATTAGCAGTTGTTATGTTCCACTGGCTAAACAATTACTACTGGGTTCTGATGTAAAGATTTGTACAGTTATTGGTTTCCCCTTAGGTTCAATGTCAACACAAGCTAAAGTTTTTGAAGCGGAAAAAGCTATTGAAGATGGTGCTGATGAGATTGATATGGTAATTAATCTAGGCTATTTAAAAAGCAGAAATTATGTATCAGTTTTAAAAGACATTAGTGATGTAAAACTTGCTATTGGAAAAACACCTTTAAAAGTAATTCTTGAGATTTCTGAGCTAAACAAAAATGAAATTATTAAAGCTTCTGAAATTTGTTTAGATGCTAAAGCCAATTTTATTAAAACGTCAACAGGGTTCTCTAAAAGTGGTGCTACATTAACTGCAGTTAAGATTATTAAGAAAACTGTTAGAAATAAAGCAAAAATTAAAGCATCAGGAGGTATTAGTGATTTTGACACTGCTATTAAATACATTGATGCTGGAGCAGATAGAATCGGAACATCAACAGCTATTAAATCTAAAAACAATAGACGTCAAATAAGAAATACTAAAATCTACAAAGATTACATAAAGACAGTTCTGAATTCTGAGACCACTACTCAAAATACAAAAAGTATCAAAGAAACGTCTTCTAAAGACATTTAAACTGTAGTTTATCGCCTGTTAATTTTTGTGCTAACGATTGTATTGCAGATTCAGATAATTGTAACACTCTTGGATAACCACCTGTAGTTTGACAATCTTTCATTAAAATTATTAATTTTCCAGAAGGTGTTAATTGCACTGTTCCTGGTAATACAGGAGATGTAATAATACTATCCAACTTATTAGCTAAACTTTCTTCTAGTTGATAAGCCATTCTGTTATTAAATTTTGAAATAGTGAAATTTGAACGCAATAATAATTCCTGATTCGATGCCGAAAGATATTTAAACTCTGGTCCTTGATATACTTCTAAAGTTGATTTGCCTATATAAGACATATTAACCCTTAGGTTTGAATGATGTGTCTTGTAATTAAAAGTAGTATTTTCTATTGTAAGATTCTCTCCTTTTTTAATCGTAGACTGTTGCGTTATTTTATGGTACATACTCCTACTATTCATAATCTCTTCAGATTTAAAACCTCCTAATACCGCTAGATAGCAACGAAATCCGCTATCTAATTTCCCAAAGGATAACACATCATTTTTATTCACCTTAAAAACCTTATTGTTTTTTATAAGTTGTTTATTTATTTGCGGATTCATATTAGCTCCAGATAAACATATTAAGGTGTCACATTCAAACTTTAATTTTGGGCCAGTCATGGTTATTTCTAAAACAGCATCATTCTCATGATTCCCCAATAAGGTATTAGCTACTATAGCAGCTTGTTTGTCCAAAGCACCAGAGTATGGTACGCCGTAATCTTGATATCCAAATCTACCTAAATCTTGAATGGTAGAGTAAAACCCTTTTTGCAATACGTTAATCATAAATCATCGAGCTTTCAATTATATAAGTATTATTTTCTACTTGAGATTTGATTTTATCATATGTACTAATCTTAACAGGGATAAACTGGATTTGATCTCCTGCTTTAGCAAAACACGGTGGATTATTTTTGGAATTAAAAAATTCTATTGGAGAGTTACCAATAATATTCCAGCCACCAGGGCTTTCAATAGGATAAACCCCAGTTTGGTTTCCACCAATAGCCACTGCTCCCTTTTCAATTTTTAAACGAGGGGTTGATTTTCTAGGTATTTCTAAATCTTCGTTTAAACCTCCTAGGTATAAAAAACCTGGTAAAAACCCGATGAAATAAACAGTATAAACTACTTCTGAATGTTTTTGAATTATTGCTTCTTTTGATATTCCTTTGGCATTTGAAATATATTGCAAATCCAGAGCATAATCATCTTCATAACAAACAGGTATTTTCCATAATTTACTGGTCAAACTAGTTTCAACAGAACCACTTGAATACATAGTTCTTAAAACTTCTATTTCAGCTTCAAAACACACTGCTTCTTTATAAACAATTAATAATGAATTGTATGCAGACCTGAGTTCCAATCTATTCTTATTATTATCTGATATAATCTTAGATTTAAAAAGCATAATATCACGCAAGATAGATTTATCAATTTTTGGAGGCCACTCAACTAAAATAGCACGATCATGATAAGATTTATATTCTAATTGAAACTTCATGGGCTAACGTACGCTTATACCTTCTAATTTTAAACGATTCAATAAAGTTTTCAAAAGTGTAACTGATTTAGGGTTATCTCCATGAATACAAAATGTTTCTGCCTTTATAGTTTTGTAATTGTTTGAAACTGTTTTTACTTTTCCTTTAAAAAACATGGTGCTTAGATGCTCAAACATAACGTCAGCATCATTAATTATAGCATTACTTTCGGATCTAGAAACTAGAGTTAAGTCATCATTATAATTTCTATCTGCAAAAACTTCATAAACGATTGGAATATTATTTTTTAACGCTAAATGTGATATAACAGAATCATAAGGTACGTAAAGTTTAGTCTGAGACATTGAAGTCTTCATTACTTCAATAATAACATTTGCTGTTTTTTCATCCACAGCTGCTAAGTTATACAAAGCACCATGCGGTTTTACATGGTGTAATGGCTTGTGCAAGTCATTTAAAACATCAACTAACTTTTGTATTTGCTCTCGAATTGATGTGTAAAGTGCTACACAAGACATTTCCATAACCTGTCTGCCAAAATTCTTGGTATCAGGAAATGATGGATGCGCTCCTATTTTCAGATGATGCTTAATAGCTAGTTCTACAACTTTTCGCATCGTATCAAAATCTCCAGTATGTCCGCCACAAGCAATATTACAAGATGATATATATGGCATAAGTTCTTTTTCGTTCCCTATGCCCTCTCCTACATCTGCATTAATATCAATTATAGTGTTTATCATTAAGTACTAAAACTAATCAATTTGACTGAGTAATTCGTCAATAGCTTTTTTAAGTTGTGTATCCCTATTTTTAGCTTTGTCGTCTGGATTATTATAAACAACAATGTCTGGTACTGCAGGTCCTAACTCCATATTAGATTTTGTTTCTTTAACATACCATCCTCTAAAAGGCATTCTAACAAACGAGCCATCGATAAGCCCAGTACTACCTGTGGAAATTACAGCGCCAAATGTTGGTACACCAACTAAAGTTCCAATGTCTAAAGCTTTATATGCATGAGAGAAAATCTCAGCGTTGGAATAACTGTTTTGATTACATAATGCTATTGAAGGCTTTGTCCATGATGCTAGAGGCAAACGCTCACTAAACGGATAATTATTTTTAAATTTAGTATGCTCTGATGCTAAGTTTTTTGCTGCACCTCTCGGTACCGTGTAAGCGTGTTGTTTAACATTTAGCACAGCCATAAGATAATCCGTAGTCCAACCACCACCATTAAACCTTACATCAATTACGATACCTTCCTTTCCTAAACCTGCTGCCGTTAATTCGCGTTCAAAACGTTCAAAACTGGTCCAGTTCATCCCCTTAATATGTATATACCCTAACTTTCCGTTGGAATATTTATCGGTTAAACGTTTACGTGCTTTTACCCAAGCATTGTAATTTTCAACCCGATTACTACTTTTTGGCCTTATGACGATTTCTTTTGAAGTTCCACCTCGATTAATTTCTAAATAAATTTTTTCATTTGCAGTACCTTCTAAAAACTCATAAACATTAGTAGTTTTATCCAAACTATTACCATTTACGGAAGTAATCACATCACCTAAAAGAATTTGACTAGAACTCCTATACCCTGGCATTGTAGGCACGACCGAAACTACCTTTAAATTCCCAGCAGATGTAGGCTCAAATTCAATACCCAATAAACCTGTACGCTCGCGCTGTAAATCTTCTCTGGTTTCTACACGATAAAGACCCATATGGCTTGCGTTAATTTGCCCTAACATCCAATTAAACATCCTTTGAAAATCGTCGCGTGTAGAAGCGTTAAATGCTAAAGGCTCATACTTTTTTCTTAATCTATTCCAGTCCTGCCCATGGAAATTTGGATCATAAAAACCATCATTGATAGCTTTCCACGCTTCATTAAAAATTTGCTGAGATTCAACATTATAATCAATATCTAGTTTAGCAGAAAATGCTAAAGATTCCATTTTATCTCCAGACATATTTACACTAGATAAACTTCCACCACTTTTGGTTAAGTATATTTTAGATAACTTCTTATCCGTAGTAATACCTGAAGGTCTTGTGTTATTTGTAGTTATTGCTTTTTTATCCTTTTTATCCCATTTTATTTTATATAAATCAGACTCTGTATCAGCATTTCCCCTGCTTCCATTTCCAGTTGTATAATAAATGGTTTTTGAATCTTTTGAAAACAATCTACCAAATTCACCTCCAACAAATGATGTTACTTGAACCTGTCTTTGATGAATATCTTCAAAGTCAATCACAACAGGTTCTATTTTTGGTTTATCTTGTTTATTATTATCTTCTTTTTTGTCATCTTCTTTCTTAGTTTTTTTCTTTTTAGATTTAGAATCATCCTCAACCTCTTCCTCCCAGTCTTGAGAAGTTTTCTCCCAATCAGCCTTAGTTAACCAAGTAAACCACACATCATAATCATTATTATTTCTATTTGATGAAAACATTAATTTTTTACCATCAGGACTCCAAACTGGACTATAATCTTGTTTAGGATGCATAGAAATATTAACAGGTTTCTTGGTATTATCAGCTTTATGAATATATATTTCATTGTTAAAATTTAAATCACTTAAACTGTAAGCCAACCATTTTGAGTCTGGAGACCAAGACATACCATCTGGAGTTGCCCAACCATCTAATAACTTAATTGAATTTGATAATTTACCTTGGCTATTAACTTTCGAAATTAATAATTTACCTCTACCAACTCTATAAGCTAATTGTTTTCCATCAGGAGAAAGTACTAAGTTGCTTTCATCATCTGCTGTTTTTGTAATACGCTCAATTTTATGCTTCAATGTTTTAAACAAATCGGATTCATTTTCATTATCAGATTTTATTAAATATAAATCCTTTTGGCCATCTCTATCCGAAATAAAAAGCAGCGTACTATCATTTAACCATGTAGCATTCGTTTCCCTAAAAGACGATTTAGTAAGGTTTACAGTACGCTTTTTATCTTTTGAAGTTTCACGAATAAAAACCTCTCCTCTAATATTTATAGCTGCATACTTCCCGTTTGGAGAAATAGCAATATCTGACACATTGCTGGAATAAGATTTATGAACTACAGGATCAAACCTGTAATCAGAGTTCAAGTTTATTTTTACCTCCTTTTTAGATTTATTTGAAGCATTTATAACATATACTTGATTGCCTTTTACCACAACAATATCTTTTCCATTTTTACTTATCTGAAATGAAAATATACCCATATCTGAAAAATCAGTTATTTTAGATATTGTTCCTTCTTTTTTACCAGAATCGGTTATGTTCAATTTATGAACATTATACTTTCCACTTCTAGACGATTGAAAATAAATAGTATTATTATCTCCCCACTGCGGGTAAAAATCGTTACCATCATAATCGGTCAGTTTCGTGTAAGCATCATTTTTTATATCATACAACCAAACATCTCTATTTGCAGGTCCTCTGTAAGCCTCTCTTTCTAATCTACAACTACCTTTAACAAATACCACAAATTTCCCATTTGGCGAAATAGATACATCAAAACCTGTGGCATCCAAATAGCGTTTTGGTGTCCCTCCGTTTTTGTTGACAATATGCGTTTCTGGCTCGCGCTCAACTTGCATAAAATTCCTTCGCGTAGAAAAAAGTATATTACCATCCTTAGTATAATCTGTAATAATATCAGTTGTAGAATGATAGGTAACTCTTTTAGGCAAACCTCCTGTTGAAGGCATTACAAAAACATCATTATTTCCAAAACGCTCACTTATAAAAGCAATAGAATTCCCATCGGCGCTCCAAAAAGGTTTATTATCATAAGCCTCATGTATGGTTAATCTTTTTGCATTTTGCCCATTTAAATCTGCTGTCCAAATATCGCCTTGATAGTTAAACGCTAAAGTCTGCCCATCAGGGCTTAGTGCAGGAAAATTAATTAAAGGTGATTGAGCAAAACTTGCATTAGAAAATATTAGTGAAGATATCACTAAGAAAATTTTTGAAAATGTCATTTAAAAGGTATTTAATTACTTCTATAAAAATATAACTTCAATGAAAAACATCAATAGAAAGAAATGATGTTTAACAAAGAATTATTATAATTTTAATAAACTTCTCTAAAATTGGTGAATAATTGTGCCATCATAAACTTCAATACAGATAGAATAAATACCTTTGTAAAAGGCAGCACAATGTTAGCCCAAGTAATAACGTATCTTTTTATATATGAAACTATTACATCGCTATATAGACCACACACTTTTAAAAGCCAATACAATAAAGCAAGACATCATTAACTTATGTGAAGAGGCCAAAACCTACAATTTTTTATCAGTTTGCGTAAATAGCAGTTATGTAGCACTTGCCAAAGCCCAACTAAATAACACTAATGTTAAAGTGTGTACTGTAGTAGGGTTTCCTTTAGGAGCAGCTAGTACCGAGGCCAAAATAGCCGAAGCCAAAACAGCAGTAGAAGCTGGTGCAGATGAAATTGATATGGTTATCAACATCGGGCTTTTAAAAAGTAAAGATTTTGATGCCGTTTGGAAAGATATTGAAGCCGTAAAACGTGAGTTGCCCCATAATATTTTGAAAGTCATTTTAGAAACCTGCTATCTTGAAGACATCGAAATTATTAAGGCTAGTGAATTAGCGGTACAAAGTGGAGCAGACTTTATTAAAACATCCACAGGATTTGGTACAAGAGGCGCATCGGTAAACGATATTAAACTCATGAAAAGCGTATGTGGAGATTGTGTAAAAATAAAAGCCTCAGGAGGGATAAGAGATGCCAAAACTGCTTTGGAATATATTAATCTTGGTGTAGAACGCTTAGGCACATCATCAGGTGTTGCCATAGTAAATGGAGAAACGTCTAATTCAACCTATTAATTTAAACCTATGAGCATTCATATAGAAGCAAAACAGGGAGACATTGCCGAAACTATTTTACTTCCTGGAGATCCACTAAGAGCCAAATGGATTGCCGAAACATTTTTCGAAAACCCCGTTTGTTTCAATAAGGTAAGAGGCATGTTGGGGTATACTGGCACGTACAATGGGAAACGTATTTCCGTAATGGGTACAGGCATGGGCGTACCCTCTATATCCATTTATGCGCACGAGCTTATCACCGATTATGGCGTAAAAAACCTAATTCGCGTAGGCAGTTCAGGGTCGTACCAAAAACACATAAAAATCAGAGATATCGTTTTGGCAATGGCGGCATCTTCAAATTCTGGCGTTAACGAATTGCGCTTTAGCGGCGCAGACTATGCGCCCACTGCCGACTTTGATTTGTTCCAAAAAGCAGTAGAAACCGCAAAGGCAAAACATATTCCCATAAAAGCAGGTAATGTATTTACTTCCGATGAATTTTATGCAGACGATTTCGAATCCTACAAAAAATGGTCTAAATTTGGGGTGCTCTGTGTAGACATGGAAACTGCTGGCTTATACACCATTGCCGCTAAACACAACGTTAAGGCTTTAACCATTTTAACCATTTCAGATTCCTTAGTTACAGGCGAACGCACCACAGCCAAAGAACGCGAAACCACGTTTAAGGATATGGTAGATATCGCTTTAGAATTGGGATAAATCTATGTGCTTTTGGGCGTTACCCGCAAGGGGTCGGGCTTTCACTACTCAATCCCTACTCCGTCGGGGATTTCAAACATGCCGTTCAATCCCTAACGCACTTGTTTGCTAATAACAGTCTAAATCTTAATGTTTTTGCGTGTTTGCTGGCTCTAAGTTTAGTAATTGATGTATGATGGTTATGCTTTAAAGTTAAAAACTTCGAAGCTTGTAATTTTTGTATTCCTCAAAGTCGGGAGACTTTGCGGAACGAGTCATTATTATTTAGAATATATTTTTGACAATATTTACTTTAAATAATATTAAAGATATTTTTGGACTTACTCATAACGCCATTAGTTACAAACTAGCGGTAGCAGGGGAAGCCAAACCATTTGATTAATAAGATTTCTAAAAATTTTCGTTCACAAGTTTGTGGGTAATGTTGATAACATTTAATCAAAATACAAGTAGTAGAGATTATCTTTGTAGGAATAATTTTAACATCAATAAAATGAAGAAATATATATTATACTCTGCGTTATTTATAATGTTTTTTTGCAATAAGATAAGTGCTCAATATTCAATCGATAATATGAAGTTATTTGAATCAGCTTTATACTTAGAATTTAAGGACGACAACAATAAAGCTTACAATGGAACTGGCTTCATAATAAGAGATAAAATGGAAGAAGGAAGCTTCCTCTATTTAGTTACAGCAAAACACGTCTTAGGCAAATTTAACAATTCTGGTAATTTCATCTTCAAAGATGACATTTTAAACATATATTATCATGGAGATATTTATTCAGAAAAATTTAATGGCGTATCAATAAACTTACAAAATCTATGGAAATCTGGAAATTTAGCAATAAATAATAACAGTGATGTTGCTATATGTTTAATAGCTTTAGCAAAGGATAATAAAATAATCTATGTTAATAATGCTCATGCAAAGACTATTGTTCAAGAGAAAGAAGTCTCTCTCACGACTATACAAAGTGATTTATTAACAAAGGCGAAAGAGGTAAAAATTGGAAATGATGTTTTTGTAATTGGATATCCAACCTCTGTTGGATTTGAAAATATCCCTCAAATAGATTATAAGAAACCACTAGTAAAAAAAGGAATTGTTTCTGGCTTAAATTCAAAAATGAATACAATTATATTAGATTGTGAACTACATAATGGAAACAGTGGAGGTCCTATATTTAGTTATTATCCTAAAACTAGAAAAATTAAATTAATTGGAGTGGTAATCCAATATGTACCATTAGCTATAAATAGCGTTATAGTAAATTCAGGATATTCAGTAGGAACTCCTATTGAAAAAATTGAAGAAATTATTGAAATTTACAGAAAAAAAATAATAACCCAGAAAACTAAAAAGATTTGAGTACTCCATAAAATACAGATAGTAGACTATCATCTTTATTTGATAATACTGAAAACTTAATTGAAATTTTTATTCAAATTCTAACTGACAATTATAACGCTAAAGCATTATCAATAGGTAATAATATTACTAAAAAGTTTAAGAAAAGAAAAGCTTATTACACCCTTGTAGATAGCGAATTTGAAAATGTTTTTTTGACTTTTATATATAAAAACTCCAAAATAAATCCATGGGAAATTAGACTTAAAACATTTAACACTGATTACCCAACAGAATTGAGGATAAAAGTTGATTCCAATGTAACTGATAAATTACCTCAACAAATGATCGATGATTTATTTGATAGGTTACACGATTTTGACAATGATTTTTTCTAAATCCATTTTACAACTTCAATAATACTCTGAATAAATACTATTGAGATTAAAATGAAACCATAAAAGTAAAATAAGGTAGTAATTAATAAAGCAATTTTACGACTTTTATTAGAGAAACTATATAATAACCAAAAGCTATTCTCTAAAGCTATTTCATTATTAACTTTAGGATAGTTCATCCATTTTTCCGTATGCATAAAGACTTTGATTTTACCTAAAGCTATTTTCTTTCGCCAATCGCTTTTAAAATAGTCAAAATCTCTTTTAGCTCTCTCAAAGCCGCCTTTTACTTGCACTAGGTCTTGAGTAAAAATCCCCCATTTATCCATATTTTCTTGTGTAATACCAAGTTCATACCTATAACTGTGAATATGGGAAAAGTTTTTTTTATCTGTTAGAAACTCTCCAAAAGATTTGTTTTCCTTAATTATCGAAGGAGCCATTAAATTGTATAATAATGAACCTATTGTAAAAAGTAATGCGCTAAAAAAAAATAATTTCCAACTAAATGGCAGTACAAGCATCAATTCCATAGTCTCACCTCCTAAGCTCATCTCAATGGGAGATTCAATTTTAGAAAATATTTTAGCAAGAACTGGAACTATAACTAAATATATATATGACCTATTAATTATTTTACTTTTTCCAAAGATGGATATGGTTTTCCAATTTATAAATCTGTAAATATTCATTTAGATATTTTTATACAAATCTAAGAATTAAACTACTTCCCCCCGCTACCGCTAGTTTGCAACTAGTGGCGTTCCGAATAAGCATAAAAAGATTCCTGCTTCCGCAGGAATGAGTCACCCCAACCACCCCTCACGATCCAAACTACGATACTGTATCGCTTCACTAATATGAGACCCATTCACGTTTTCTGAACCCTCCAAATCAGCAATGGTTCTTGAAACTTTTAAAATTCTATCATAAGCACGTGCCGATAAATTTAATCGCTCCATAGCGGTTTTTAAAAGCTGTTTGGAATCTTCATCTAAAACACAATATTTCCTAATTTGTTTCACATTCATTTGCGCATTATAATGCACACTATCAGAATCTGCAAAACGTTTGGTCTGTATCTCTCTGGCTTGGGTAACGCGTTTTCTAATGGCTACCGAGGTTTCACCTTTTCTGTCATCACTTAGTTTTTCAAAAGGTACAGGCGTTACTTCAATATGAATATCAATTCTATCCAACAAAGGACCTGAAATTTTACCTAAATAGCGTTGCATTTCCGCAGGGCTTGACGTTACAGGCGCATCAGGATCGTTAAAATAACCTCCCGGACTCGGGTTCATACTCGCTACCAACATAAATGATGAAGGATAGGTTACCGTAAATTTCGCTCTAGAAATCGTTACTTCTCTGTCTTCCAACGGTTGACGCATTACCTCTAAAACCTCACGTTTAAATTCTGGTAATTCATCTAAAAACAATACGCCATTATGTGATAACGAAATTTCTCCGGGTTGTGGATAACTACCGCCACCAACTAAAGCCACGTTAGATATGGTGTGATGCGGACTACGAAACGGGCGTTGCGCCATCAACCCCGTATCTTTTACACGCCCCACCACAGAATGTATTTTTGTAGTTTCCAAAGCTTCATGCAAGGTCATTGGTGGTAAAATACTTGGAAGTCGTTTTGCTAACATAGTTTTTCCTGCACCCGGTGGTCCAATCAAAATAATATTGTGTCCACCAGCGGCAGCAATCTCCATGCAGCGTTTTATGCCTTCTTGTCCTTTTACATCAGCAAAATCGAATTCTGGAAAATCTAGATTTTTTTCAAACTCTTTTCTTGTATCAATAATAGTTTGCTCTAAAGGTTCTCCCTTATCAAAATAATTAATGACTTGCTCTATATTTTCTACACCATAAACTTCCAAATCATTTACAATAGCAGCTTCCTTAGCATTCTGAATAGGCAAAATAAAACCTTTAAAACCTTCTTCTCGAGCCTTAACCGCTATTGGTAAAGCCCCTTTTATGGGTTGTAAACTGCCATCTAATGACAATTCTCCCATAATTAAATACTTATCTAAATCTTCGGCTTTAATCTGACTTGAAGATGCTAAAATTCCAATAGCCAAAGTTAAATCATAAGCACTACCCTCCTTTCGTAAATCAGCAGGCGACATATTAATTATAATTTTCTTTCCAGGAATTCTGTAACCGTTATTCTGAAGTGCAGCAGCTATACGGTAATTACTTTCTTTTATAGCGTTATCTGGTAATCCTACTAAATGATAACCAACACCTTTATCTACATTAACTTCAACAGTTACAGTTGAAGCTTCCACACCAAAAACGGCGCTAGCAAAAACTTTTTTAAGCATATGTTTTGTTTACTGCTTAAATGTAAGAAATGTATTTGAATAATTGAAGTTCGTAAAACAAAGAATCCCGCCTAAGCGGGATTCAGTATAAATTGGAATTTAAACTAATTAACATCTAAATGAAAACCATTTCCAATTCACGATGAAAAAAATCATCTGTATTGTTAATTGATAAATTTTGGTTTAATAACTAACATAGCCCATGCCCAGTTTTGAGTACTTTTTACTCCTGAAACATCTGCAACATCACTTGGTTCAAAGAAATGAGAATAACCACCAACTAATTTAAATTCTTTGAATTTTTTAGCTATTACTAAATCTATCTCAGAACCTAAATCTTTACCATCAAAACCATCAACATCTTCTACTTCAGTAAAGTAATGTCCTGTTAGAGTAACAGCTAAACCAGAGATTTTCGTAGCAAGAGATACTTGTATATCATTTAAACCACCTGCATTTCCATGATTTCCAACATAAAATCTATCGATTAAACCGTTAAATGCATGGTTAGTTCCGTATAATGGGAAGAAAGCAGCAGAATCATCTTTTCTACCAGAAATAGACTCATAACCAGCTCCTAAAGTTACTTTATCAGACACTTTATACTTTGCTAAAATACTAGCCAAAAGTGCTCCTTTTACATCAACGCCTCCTAATCGTTCTCCTTCTTGAAGGTATAAGTTTGCTGCTAACGATAATGCACCTGTTTTATAATCTGCATGCGCACCTGCTGTAAGTAAACTAGACTTGTTTGAACCATCTACACTAGAATCTTGAAATGTATTTAATAATGCTAAGAAAGAAATATTGAATTTTTCTCCTTTGTTATTTACTCTGGCAAATACCATATCTCTATAAGAAAATAATGCAGAAGTATTATATACTTCATCTAAAGTCGTGTTTAAAGCACCACCAATATCTAAGCTTAATTTATTTTTCTTGTATTTATACACTGCTGCATCATGCGTTCTTGCTTGTTGCGCCCATCCAAGTCCACCTAGAATCCTTTGGTCATCATAAGATAATGGCTGACGTCCTAATTTTAAACTTGAAAACTCACCTAATTTTAAATCCGCCCAAGCTTCTTGAACTCTAAAGTTTCCATTTCCCGCAGTTGCTATTTGTGGTCTATCTCCAAAAGCAAACACTTCTTGAAAACTCGTATATACTGAATAAGTTTCTGCTTTATACTTAGCAATTATAGCTGCTCTTACCGTAGTTCTCATAAAACCTTCATCAGCATCTGTAGCTGTTTGTGCTGGAAAAGAGCCTCCTGTAAAATTACCTCCGTTTCCAAAGTATTCCGAACGTGGTCTAAATTCACCTTCTAATGTAAACTGTGCTTGTGCAAATTGAATCATCAATGCCATCAAGCCTATTAATACATATTGTTTTTTCATGTTAGTTGTTTTTAAGTTTGAATTGTTTATCGATTTTATTTGATTTTTAATCATTTTTAAATTCTATTTAAATGCAAATATATGGTTGTAACTATCCTGAGATTATGACATTTCTCATGTTTCATAATCTAAAAAGATAAATATGTCTTTTTTTGAATTAGTGCTCTAAAAAGTCTATTAGATGCTTTCTGTATTTATAATAATCGTCATGTTCTAATACAGTTTTTCTTGTTCTAGGTCTTTCAAATTCTATATCTAGAACATCGCCAATTTTTGCTCGCGGTCCGCTTGTCATCATCACAACACGATCTGCTAAAAATATCGCTTCATCTACATCGTGGGTAATCATTACCGCAGTGATTTTTTCTTTATTCCAGATATCAATTAGAGTATCCTGTAATTCACCACGGGTTAGCGAATCTAGCATACCAAAAGGTTCATCCAGTAATAACACTTTTGGTTTTATAGCAAAGGCTCTAGCAATACCCACGCGCTGTTGCATCCCTTGTGATAAGTCTGATGCACGCTTATTAAACGCATCTTCTAAACCTACTTTCTGTAAATAATACTTTGCAATGTCGTTACGTTGCGCTTTTGTAGCGTGTGGAAATACTTGATTTACACCCAACATTACATTTTGTAAGGCCGTCATCCAAGGCATTAAACTAGGCGCTTGAAAAATTACCCCTCTATCTGGACCCGGGCCTTTAATATGCTTTCCTAATACGGATATGTTTCCTCCAGAAATTGGATTCAATCCTGCAATCATAGACAACATAGTTGTTTTACCACATCCAGAATGCCCAATAATGGTAACAAATTCTTCTTTTTTTATTTGAAGATTTAAATGCTCTAACACCACATAATCGCCTTTTGGTGTTGGATACACTTTTTTCAAATCTTTTAAATCTAGCATCACATCATTAGAAGGAAATCCAGAAGTTTTAGTAATAATAGTGTCTTTATTTTCAATTATTGTGCTCATGATGTGCTTATCTAAATTGGTTAACAAAATCTTTTGGTGCTAAATCAGGAAGCACAAACGCTTCAGAAACTTGCGATTTACGCTCTTCCCCAATATCCATTAAATACTCAATAATCGCATTTCTTGTTTTCTTATAATTAGGGTTGTCGTTCATTGCTGTCTTATCCCGTGGGCGCTCAATATCAATCTTAAACTCAGGCCCTAAAGTTGCATTTGGTCCTGGACGAAGCGGTATAATGCGGTCTGCCATATAAATCCCTTCATCCACATCGTTAGTAATCAACAATGCTGTACGCTTATCTTTCCCCCAAATATTTAAAATTTGATCTTGAAGTGTACCTCTAGTTAAAGCGTCTAAAGCGCCTAAAGGTTCATCCATAATAATCATATCAGGTTTCATAGATAGTGCTCTAGCCACCGCCACACGTTGGCGCATCCCACCAGATAATTCTTTAGGTAGTTTGTTAATAGCAGGCGTTAAGCCAACCATATCAATATAGTATGCCGCTTTACGCTTGTACACCGCTTTTTCGCGTTTTGGGAACGCCTCTTTCACGGCCATTAACACATTTTGCTCAACTGTTAACCAAGGTAGCAACGAGTAATTCTGAAAAATCACACCTCGCTCATGGCTTGTGCCTTCAACAGGTTTTCCTTTAAACAACACCTCGCCTTTTGTAGGCTCAAGCAATCCATTTATTAAGTTTACCAAGGTAGTTTTTCCACTTCCCGTAAACCCCACAATCGCTACAAACTCGCCCTCCTCTATCGATAAATTAATATTAGATAGCACCTCGGTAGCGTTCTCATCCGTTCCGTAGGTTTTGTAAACATTATTTAATTCTAAGTATGCCATTTTTAATAGTGTTTAATCGTTAATTTGTTAATTCGTTTAACCGATTACACGATTAAGCATTTGAACAATTCAACATTTTTAGGGCGTTACCACAAGGGTCGGGCTTTCACTACTCAATCCCTCCTGCGTCGGGGATTTCAAACATGCCGTTCAATCCCTAACGCGGGTTTATCCGCCAACTTTATTTTTCAATTCCAAGTCAAAGTATATCCGCAAACGAGCTAAACTTCGGTCTTCGGTCATCCATCATTTTATATCGCATCTGTCTTCTCAAAAGACACCCAATTTTGTATCGATAACATCAAGCGGTCTAATAAGAAACCAATAATACCAATAACAAACATGGCAACAATAATTTTGGCGTTAGAGTCGTTTGCACCATTTTGGAATTCCTCCCAAACAAACAATCCTAAACCAGGACTTTGTGCTAAAAGTTCAATAGCAATTAATACCATCCACGCTACAGATAAGGTAATTTTTAAACCTGTAAAAATTAATGGTAAAGACGATGGTAATATTATTTTAAAAACCTTTTGGAAATTCCCTAATTTTAAAACCTTAGCAACGTTGATGTAATCTTTATCTACAGATGAAACTCCCATAGACGTGTTTACCAATGTGGCCCACATAGAACATAAACCAACTGCTATAAACGAAATACTAAATGAGCTATCCTCACTAGAATCAATCAATAACGTTTTTACAATCATAAACACTAATAAGTACCAAACTACAGGCGATACAGGTTTAAAAATTTGAATAAACCAGTTAAATGCACTTTTTAAAGTTGGACTCAATCCTATAAAAATACCAAGAGGCACAGCAATAAGCAATGCTAAAAAGAACCCTGCAAAAACGGTTTTTAAACTTCTAAAGATTTGATCTACGAATGATGGGCGTCCCGTATACACAATAGGATCTTTACCTTCAGCAACACGTTTTTCATTTAAGGCAGCCGTTTTTTCTTTAAAAGCAACTTTATCTGCACTAATTAAGGCGTGATCGTTAAGTAATGATTGAAACGATGTCCAAACTTGCGAAGGTGACGGCAAGGTGTTTGGCTGGCAACTCGTATCGCCACTAGCAATACAAGCAGCCATTTCATCTGCCGCAACTTGCCCTTGCTCATTTAGTGCTTTCTCAATTCTAAATTCAGCTTCAACATTGTAAAGCGCATTTGCTCCTAAATGCCATAATCCTAAAAATAATAGAACGGAAGCAACAGGCACAATGACTTTACGTAAAAAGGCTTTGTAATCTTCCTTTTCTAGCTTCCCTGTGAATAGATCTTTAAATGTACTTATAAAACCCAAGCCCATAAATTTGGTTACTTTTCCTAATGTTACACTTTGCTTCATGATTCTTTATTTAATGTGTGTTTAGTGTTTGTGTATTGTCATTTCGACAGAACGAGGAACGAGTGACGAGAAATCTCAAAAGTAATGATGAGATTCCTCCTCATACTTCGCTCGGAATGACAAATGTTATCTTATTACTGTACAGCCTTATCTTTATTACCAATTTTAAAACTGTTGATGTATCCAATAGGATCTTTAGCATCATACGTTGTACCGTCTATAAAGTCTGCAGTAGCTGGTTTGTACCCATCAGTTGTTGGAATATCACTTGCTGGAATATTACCTTCTTCTACTAGAAGTTTAGCAGCTTTAGTCCAAATATCAGGTCTGTAAATATCTTTTATAGTAGATGCGTACCAATCTGCAGGCTTAGCTTCAGGGATTTGTCCCCAACGTCTCATTTGTGTTAAAAACCAGATACCATCAGAATAGAATGGGTATGTTGCATTGTACTTGTAGAATACATTAAAGTCTGGCATCTCACGCTTATCACCTTTTTCAAATTCGAAAGTACCTGTCATTGAATTTGCTAATACAGCCTCATCAGCACCCACGTATTGACTCATAGACAATATTTTTACAGCCTCTGCTCTATTTCCTGGCTCGTCTAACCACTTCCCTGCTCTAATTAAAGCTTTAGTTACAGCAATTGCAGTGTTCGGGTTTTCATCCACGAATTTCTTTGTCATTACAAATACTTTTTCTGGATTATTTTTCCAAATATCGTAGTTGGTAGTCACTGGGACACCTATACCTTTAAATACAGCTTGTTGATTCCATGGCTCTCCTACACAGTACCCATAAATAGTACCAGCTTCTAGCGTTGCAGGCATTTGTGGCGGTGGTGTAACAGATAATAAAACCTCAGCATCAATTTGCCCCTGTACGTTATCAGCAGTATACATACCTGGGTGGATACCCGCTGCTGCTAACCAATATCTTATTTCGTAGTTATGCGTAGAAACTGGGAATACCATACCCATTTTAAAAGCCTTACCACTGTTTTTGTATTCAGTAATTACAGGTTTAAGTGCATCTGCTTTTATAGGGTGTATTGGTTTACCATCTGCATCTTTAGGTACGTTTGGCTTCATTTTGCTCCATACATCATTAGATACTGTAATACCATTACCATTTAAATCCATAGAAAATGGTGTTACCAATTCTGCTTGACGACCAAAACCTGCGCCTGCAGCAATTGGCTGACCTGCTAACATGTGAGAACCGTCTAATTGACCATCAATTACACGGTCTAATACGTTTTTCCAATTAGATTGCGCTTCTACAGAAACAAATAAGCCTTCATCTTCGAAGAACCCTTTTTCTTTAGCAATAGCTAAAGGCGCCATATCTGTTAATTTGATAAACCCAAAGGTTAATTGTGGTTTTTCAATTTCTAATGTTTTTGTTGTACTTGCTGGAGTAGCTTCAGCTACAACAGTTTCCTTTTTCTTTTCGCCACCACAAGCAAATAATAATACTGCTGCTGGTAAAATCCAAAATGAGCGTTTTAATAGAGATTTCATGTTTTGTGTTTTTAATTAACTAAGTATAAATACTTATTTTTTGACAAATATATAAGTAGTCTTAATTTTTACACATGATGTTACCCATGTAAAAACCTCTTTTTACGTCATAAAAAAACCTGTAATAACACAGGTTTTAAATATAATTATTTAATAAACAATTATTTACATATAAAACAAACACGATTGCACCTACTTAAATCGCTACGTATAAACAGGTGTTTGTTAATAACATTTTACGTATGTTTTAATTAAACACTTAAAGTTTAAACAGAAAATTGGCGGTTTTGAAAGGAAAAACTACTTAGTTTATGTTGCTTAGAATATGTTTTTTAATTGAAAGTACTTTTTATGCTGAAATTGAGTGGAGTGATATGGGTGTTTTTGGAGTTACGCTTATCGTGTTTGTATATGGTTTGTTGCGTTGTTTAAGCACCTTATTTAGCAAATAAAAACCGAATAGAAAATCTGCGAGGATTTTCGTAAGTAGGCTAGAACTAGCAATAAATTATATACGGCTTAAGTTTATAATCTATTAAATTTAAGCATTAATCAGAAAGAACAAAAGAGCGTAATAAGGTTACTATACACGGTG
>CANMZT010000016.1 GCA_947502405.1 uncultured Algibacter sp.
CCCATATGTGGATACCATGAAGTTTGCTGCTTAAAAAAAATTAAATTTTATTTGGTTTAATCATAGAATACGCGGAATTTGATAACATCATTCAAATATGATAAAAGATTTTACTGTGTTATAAATAAGATAAAAGCTAAAGCTCCAAAAAACATTATAAGAAATATTGATATGTTCTTAATTCTAGCCTCTCTATTTTCTCTTTCAAGTCTTTTCTTTATTTCTAATAATTGTTCAGGAGTTGCTTTTGGTAAATCTTTAAGTTTAATATTTGCATAACTACCTCCTAATGGACTTTTTCCTTTTCTCTTTAAAAGATTTCTATTATTACTTAATGACTTTATAGCAGCCATCATTGAGCCTTCTCCACCCATAATTATCACATTTAATATATAAGTAAGGTTTTTTCAGAAAATGTTACAACCATCAGTAAGCTTTCCTTCGCTTCAACCCAATAATTAAACCTACTAATGACGTAATAAGAACTACTAAAAAGATAACTAAGAGACTTTTTTGATTTGCAAAAATGTTAGCCACTACAATTATTACAAACAATAATAAACCAAGAATTTGCCAAATGATATCACTTTCAAGTCTTGGTTTTAAATTGAATGATGGTTTTTTATTGATTAATACTTTTAGTGTATTCCAATCCCAAACAATAAGTGTAATATTAGCCAATAACATTAAGCCTGTAACAACTGGTGTATAAGCAAAATAATAAGATAAAGTAATCACAAACACGTTGGCTATAATAGGAAGATTGATAAGAGCTCCTAGTTTAGCATAACGCTGCGACATTAATAAAAACCCAGAAACTAATTGAGCTACTCCTAAAAATTTCCAGTACAAACCTGATTGGTATAAGGTTTCAAATAGATGCCACGAACTATCAATTGGATTTTCTGCTCCACTTTCAGCTGTAAACCTGCCGCCTTTAATTTTTACTATACTTGCGAATACAAAGGCGCTACCTATTAAATATCTGGTATAAATGATAAAGATTTGTAACCAAACGTTTTCTTTTAGGCGCAATAGCATTTTTATTAATTAATTATTTAGTTTAGAATTAAGTATTTTTCACTAATTTCTTGAATACGGAAAGAAACGATTTTTTCCTTAGCAAACTGCATCAATTGAATCTTTAAAATTGAATCCTTTAACTCCCATTTCCCTTCTCTCATTCTTGGCTTTTCATTACCACAAATACCTGCAATATAAGGATACAAACATCTCCCTTTTTCAAGAAATTCAATATAAAATCTATTCTTTCTGTGATTATTAGTTTTTACTAAATTGTCTTCTTTTGGGTTAAACTCCCAATTACCAATTAACTTTTGTTCTATCTGAGATTGATTAAATCCTAAAAAAGAAATTAAAAGACAGATAAAAAACACTTTCAAACTAAAGATTAATTAAAAATTATTAGCATCACTACTAAGAATAGCGACAATTTTAATGTAGTTTCTGCCACACAACTTGTTGCATAACTTTTACTTTTAATGCGTTGTCTGATTCCGAAAATTGAGGTTTTATTTTTACGTTTATAACTACGCTCTACAACATTTTTATATTGCGAATTTAAAAACCCTGAAGGCTCATTTACGTAGTTTTCCTTTTGCTTTGTTAAACGCCCTAATTTTTTTGATGTTAATACTAATTCCATGATTGATTGTTTTTTGATTGATATATTATATCGACGAGGAACTTAGAAAAATGTTACAATACCCTTATTGAAAACCACACTATTAGCAAACAAGCCCGAGTTAATCCCGATAGCTATCGGGATTGTGGTAACGCCCAAAAAGAAAATTAAGATTTATTATTTATATGATTTCCATCTTCATGGAAATGACAAACAAACGCATTGATTACCTGTTTCGCCAGAAAAAAGGCGTAAGTAGAATAAGAACTGTAAAGAGTTCTAAACGACCGATAAGCATTAAAAACGATGCCCACCATTTGCCTGCTGCAGGTAATGGGGCGTAATTATTTACTGGACCAAAATCGCCTATTGCTGGCCCTACATTGCCTAAAGTAGATGCTGCCAAACCTATGGCTGATTTAAACTCTATTCCCATAATAGAAAACCCAAGCGAGCCTATTATAAATGACAACATATATAAGATAAAAAACCCAAGTATATTAAAAACGATATCTCCTGAGATGGCGCGTTTATTATAACGCACTGGCAATATGGCACTTGGATGCAAAGTACGCTTGAATTCTAGAAATCCATTTTTTATAAGAATTAAATGGCGAACTACTTTTACACCTCCTGAAGTACTTCCTGCCGAACCTCCTAAAAACATAAGACCAAAAAAGAAAACAACTAAAAAGGGCGTCCACATGGTGTAATCTGCCGTTACAAATCCTGTTGTAGTTACAATGGCTAGTACCTGAAATAAGGCGTGCCTAAATGCGCTTTCTCCTTCACCCCAAACCATAGGATGGTTTACTGAAGATGCCGAAACATCTGCCCTAAAATATATAATTAATGCTGCTATAATAGTGAATATGGCAATAAACCAGAAATAGAGTTTAAACTCATCGTCCTTAATTATTTTTTGAACCTTGCCTTTAAAAGCAAAATAACTTAGCACAAAGTTAGTTCCTGCCAGAAACATAAAAAAGATAATAATATACTGTATAATGGGTTGCCCATTCCAATAGGCAACACTTGCATTTTTAGTTGAAAACCCTCCTGTTGATAATGTACACAACGCATGATTTATGGCATCAAAAAAAGACATACCTGCAACACTTAACAACAAGGTTTCTGTTGCGGTATACCCAAAATAAATAAGCCATAATCGTTTTGCTGTATCGGTAATTCTAGGATGCAATTTATCGGCACTTGGCCCTGGCGCTTCGGCTGCAAAAAGCTGCATACCTCCAATACCCAGTAGTGGTAGTATAGCTATAGCCAATACGATAATACCCATACCCCCTATCCAGTGGGTTAAACTTCGCCAAAATAAGACACCTTTGGGTACAGCTTCAATATCGTTTAAAATAGACGCCCCAGTAGTTGTATATCCAGACATCGTCTCAAAAAAAGCATTTGTAAAATTAGGGATGCTTTCTGTAAACACATATGGTAGCGTGCCTGATAATGACATAATTATCCAACCAAAACTTACTACAATATACCCCTCTCTTTTGTTCATTTCTTTGTTATGCTTTCTGGTAAAAAGCATAGCAACAACCCCCACTATTAACGTTGTGATTCCTGCTAAAAAAATTTGAAGCGACACACCGTCTTTATAAATAAGACTTATTAATGAGGACAACAACATAAAACCACCATTAAACAGCAGTAATAGACCTAAAAAATGAAAAATAATTTTGTAGTTGAGCTTCATTAACGGAATAGTTTTTCAACACCTTTTATAGATTGTAACAAACTACAAACTACAACTTTATCTCCTTCTTGAATTTTAAAATCCCCCAAAGCGATAACACCTTTATCGTCTCGTATTACGCCACCTATAATGGCAGATCGAGGGAAGTCTACTTTTCTAATATATTTGTTACAGATTGAAGACGTTGCCTTTACCTCAAACTCTAATAACTCAGCATTCATATTACTAAGCTTCGTCATAGCTACTACTTCTCCTTTACGGATATATCTAAAGATATTGTTTGCTGCCAATAATTTTTTATTGATGAGTGTTTCAATACCAACCGAATGTGAGAGTTCAAAATAATCCATATTTTCAACTAAAGCCACACTCTTTTTAACACCTTTAGATTTAGCCATTAAACACGACATGATGTTGGTTTCAGAGTTATCTCCAACTGCAATAAATGCATCCATATCTGCAATATTCTCTTCATCTAAAACATCTACATTTCTACCATCACTTTGTATAACAAGTACGTTTGGCAAATCATCAGCTATATCAAAAGCACGCTCTTTATTAGCTTCAAAAAGTTTCACATTAAACCCTTTATCACTCAAATCTCTGGCAGATTTATAACCTATTTCGCTTCCACCCAAAATCATAACATTTTTAATCTCGCTGTTAGACTTACCTGTCATAGTACATAATTCTTCAGCGCCGCCTTCAGAAGTAATAAACACTACATTATCACCTCTTTTAAATTGAGTATCTCCTCTTGGAATAATTGTGTATTGCGTCCCGAAACGTTGTATAGCAATAGGTATAAAATGTATTTCTGGAAAAATTTTGGCAGCTTCTTTAACGGTTTTCCCAACAAAAGAAGCCGAACTAGATAGTGTTAAACCTACCATAGTTAAGGCGCCATCTTCAAACTCATACGTATCGTTAAATGAAGATTGTTTTAAAGACAATTCTATCTCTGACGCTGCTAAAGACTCTGGTGAAATTAACTCATCAATACCAAACTTGGTAAAGCCTACTTCATCTTTATGACTAATAAACTCTGTATTTGTAATTCTAGCAATAGTCTTTTTTGCTCCTAATTGTTTAGCTAAAACACATGCTGTAATATTAGTTGTTTCACTCGCTGTAACGGCAATAAACAAATCACAATTATCTACATGTCCTTCTTTTAAAATAGCTATAGAAGTGGCATCACCTCTTATAACTTTAATATCTAAATGCGTATCTGCGTATGCTAAACCTTCCTTGTCTATATCAATTAAGGTAATCTCTTGAGATTCGTAAGACAATAATTTTGCTAAATGAAACCCGACTTCACCTGCACCAGCAATTATTATTTTCATTTTTCTTTATTCATAAAAAGTAGAACAAATATACTACAAATTAGATATTAGAACATGGAATTAATTTAGAATAGCTTTATGTATTGCTTTCATATTAGCTTATATTTGCCAAAAAATTTCGAATTTGTCAAAAGTAAAACCATACAAAAACAGCGATTTAGGTAAAAAAGAACAGGTTACCCAAATGTTTGACACTATTTCTGAAGATTACGATGGTTTAAATCGTGTAATATCTTTTGGAATAGATATAAAGTGGCGAAAAAAAGTAGTACAGATGGTTAAGAGTACTAATCCGGATACCATTCTAGATATTGCTACTGGCACAGGTGATTTAGCCATAAATCTAGCAGAAACTAATGCCTCAAAAATTGTTGGTTTAGACATAAGTAGTGGTATGCTAGAAATTGGGAAAGAAAAAATCAAGAAAAAGAATTTAGATTCTAAAATTGAAATGGTTTTAGGTGATTCTGAAAACATGCCTTTTGAAGATAATACTTTTGATGCCATAACCGTAGCCTTTGGTGTTAGAAATTTTGAAACACTAGAAAATGGCCTAAAAGAAATACATCGTGTGCTTAAACCTGGTGGCGCTTTTTTAATTTTAGAAACTTCTATACCAACAAAAACACCTTATAAACAGGGTTATAAGTTTTATACCAAAAATATTTTACCACTTATAGGGAAAGCCTTTTCAAAGGACAGAAGTGCATACAAATATCTATGTGAATCGGCTTCAGTTTTTCCTTATGGTGAAGCGCTAAACAATATTTTACGTAAAATTGGGTTTATTAATGTTGAAGATTTTCCACAAACTTTGGGTGTGGCAACCATTTATAAATCGTCTAAGTAATCGTATGAAATACTTTTTTGCATTATTATCATTTTTATTTATCATTGAAACATCTAGTGCTCAACTTTTTAAAAAAGAAAAAGTAACTTATGATGCAAATCAAGGACGAGGTTCAACTGATAACAATTTACTGCGTTGGGGTTATTTTTTAGGGATAAACAGTTATGATTTTAATTTTGATTATAATGATGATTTACGCGATATCTATGTAAAGAAGAGTACTGGATTCAGTGTTGGTTTAATTGGTAATTTACGTGTAAATAGTTTTATTGATTTACGCCTAGAACCGGGCTTATTGATAACAACCAGAGAACTTTATTATGGTCAAGAATGGTTTCAAGGTGTTCCTGACACCAAAGCTTCAGACCTTATTAGAGAAGTAAAATCCACATACATTCATATTCCATTACTTATTAAAGTTTCAACAAAACGTATCAATAACTTTAAACCGTTTGTTGTTGGTGGTTTTTCTACTGCACTTAATTTATCAAGTAACGAAGACAACCCTGAGGACAATAGTAACGGACAATTTAGAAGCACAAGAAACTCTCTTTTTTACGAGATTGGTTTTGGTATAGATTTTTACCTATATAATTTCAAGTTTACGCCTTCAATACGTGGTCTTTTTGGTATTAATGATGAATTAGTAAGAGATAACGACCCAAACAGCCCATGGACCACTAATATTGCCAACATGCAAACTCGTGGTGTATTTATTAACTTTACGTTTCAATAAATTTATTTTATTGTCGTCTGAATTCACTCAGCAAAATAGCTGTTGCAGTAGCTACGTTTAAACTCTCCGTAGCCTGTAAATCTCCAAATCTAGGTATTGATACTTTTTCAGTAACTACAGCTTCGATTGCTTTTGAAACACCATTGGCCTCATTACCCATAACAAGAACACCCTGCTCTGGCAAAGCTTTACTGTAAACATCCTGTCCTTGCATAAAAGCTCCAAAAACTGGCATTTCAATTTCCTTAAGAAAACCTTCTAAATCAACATAAGACACATTAACTCGGGTTATGGACCCCATAGTAGCCTGAATCACTTTAGGATTATAACAATCTACAGTTTCATTACTACAAACTAATTCTTTTATTCCAAACCAATCGCACAACCTAATAATAGTTCCTAAATTACCAGGGTCTCGAATAGCATCTAACGCCACTATTATTCCTTTTTCATCTATAGGTTTTTCTTCTGGTATTTCAAAAATAGCCAAAGATTTGTTTGGCGTTTTTAAGTAACTAATGCGTTTTAAATCAGAATCTGAAATTATAACTTCGTCTTTGGCATCAATATTGAACGACTCTGTGCTATATAACTTATGAAGTTTTAAATTGGAGTTTAAAAGCTCAGTTATAGTTTTCACGCCTTCAACAACAAAAAAACCATGTTGTTGTCTATATTTTTTTTGCTTTAAACTCGTTATTAATTTGATTTGACTTTTAGAAAGCATGCAACTTTGATTAATTTTTTATAAAGAAAAGAAATTATTGATAAGTTAAGCTAAGAGACTGTTTATTTAAATATATTTTAAGAGTAAAAAAATGTATTTTTGATTCCAGAAACTCGGTATTTTTAACCAAACCAATCTTTTAAAAATATGCATTGAGCAAATTAGGATAAATTTGAATAAACAACTTATAAAAATATCAGTTTTCATATTTTTCACAATGATTTTACACTCTTGTGATGTTGTAAAAAGAGTTGCTGAAGATGAACATTTACTAACAAAAACATCAGTAACTGTTAATGGTAAAAACAATAATACTGAAACCATTAATAATCTACTATATCAAAAACCCAACAGAAAAATAGCTGGTATTCCGCTTCGGCTATATATTTACAACACAGCTCGACCTAACAGAGATTCTCTTTTTGAAGCTTGGTTAAATAAAAACCCCAAACGAAAGGCACGATTGATTCGCAGATATTCAAAAAAACAAGTAGATAAGTTAAAACAATCAGCTGTCGGTTTTAATAAATGGCTTAAAAAAACTGGTGAAGCCCCTGTTATCTTGAGTGAAAATAAAACTAAACGCTCAGTAAGACGCATTAAGGATTATTACTTTAACAATGGCTGGTTTGATGTTGAAGCAGATTACGACATAGAAAAAAAAGATAATAAACGGGCAGAAATAAAATATAACATTGAAACCAAACAGCCCTTTTTAATTGATTCGATTACAGAAACTATTAAATCGCCAATTGTTGATTCCCTATATCAGAATATCAAAAAAAACACACTAATAACAGCAGGTCAGCAGTATAGAACTTCAGATTTTGAACAAGAACGTGACAGAATATCTTCCGAACTTAGAAACTCTGGTGTCTACCATTTCAATCAAGATTACATTGCTTTTGAAATGGATACTATCGGTACAAATAAAAAAGTTAATGTTAGTCTAAAAATTCAAAACAGAGCAATAAGAACTCCAGATTCTATAAGGCGTGAACCCTTTAAAGTGTATACTATTAACGATGTTAATATCATAACAGACTACACCTTTGAGAATCGAAATAAGCCCTTTAAAGATTCTATTTCCTATGGTGGCTATAAAATATATAGTTATGGAGATATGCGCTTTAGGCCAAAAGCTTTAACGGATGCTATGTTTATAGCGCCCGGTCAAGTTTTTCGTGATATTGATAGAACTAGAACGTACAGATACATAAACGAACTTAGAACTTTTAAATATCCCAATATTGAATATATTGAGAATCCTGACAATACCTTAACTGATACTATCAGGTTAACACCACTGAAAAAATTTAGTTTAGGTTTCAGAACAGATGTATCTACTAGCGATATTCAAACTGTTGGTTTTTCGCTAAACCCGAGTTTAAAAATCAGAAATGTTTTTAGAGGAGCCGAAACACTAGAAATATCAGGAATAGCCTCAATTGGAGCTTCTGATGACCTTAGAGAGGAAGACGACCCTTTCTTTGATATTAATGAATTTGGAGCAGACTTAAGACTTACTATACCACGAATTTTTTCTCCTTTCTACACTGAGAACATCATACCAAAATACATGTCCCCTAGTACACGTATTGGTTTAGCAGCTACAAGTCAAACTAATATTGGTTTAGACAAACAAACTCTAAGTGGTAATTATAGCTACAACTGGTTTCCTAGTAAAAAAGTAACAAACCAATTAGACGTATTCAACGTACAATATGTTAGAAACTTAAACACTAATAATTATTTTAACGTTTATAATAATTCTTTCAATTCATTAAATCAAATTGCCAAAGATGTAGGTTTTACCACAGAAAACTTAGATATTCCTGATGGTGCTGACGCATTTATTGATTATGCATTAGGTAATCCTACACCAAACGAAATTTCTGCAGATCAAAGGCAAACTATTAATAATATTGATGAACGTCAAGATAGGTTAACAGAAAACAACCTTATTTTATCTTCTAGTTTTAGTTTTACTAGAGATCAAAGAACGAATCTTTTTGATAACGATTTTTCTATATTTAGATTTAAACTAGAATTGGCTGGAAACTTACTAGCTACAACTTCAAAAATTTTAGGCCTTCAAAAAGATAATGATGGGCGTTTTGAGCTCTTAAACGTAGCTTTTTCTCAATACGTAAAAACAGAATTCGATTATATAAAACACTGGGATTTAGGCAAGAAAAATGTACTAGCAACACGTGCATTTTTTGGTATTGCTATACCCTACGGAAACTCAAACAGTATTCCTTTTGCAAAGAGTTTTTTTGGTGGAGGACCAAATGATAATCGTGCGTGGACAGCCTACAACCTAGGCCCTGGAAGTTCTGAAACCACAAACGAATTTAACGAGGCAAATTTAAAAATTGCTTTTAGTGCAGAACAGCGGTTTAATATTTTTGGCGATCTTAATGGTGCGCTTTTCGTTGACGCTGGGAATATTTGGAATGTTTTAGATAATGTTGAAGATGATAGAGCCACGTTTTCGAGTTTTAAATCGCTAGAAGATATAGCTATTGGTTCTGGCTTTGGATTACGCTACGATTTTAGTTTTTTTATTTTCAGATTTGATGTTGGTTTCAAAACCTACGACCCATCTTACAGAGATGAAAACAGATGGTTTAATGACTACAATTTTGCAAATGCTGTATACAACATTGGTATAAACTACCCGTTCTAATAACAATCTATAAATATAAGCTATAACGTTTTAGTCTATTTTTAACCGTATATAGCTCAAAAACAACCACTCATTACTTAAAAATGATTACTTTTGAAATTCATTAAATTATTAATCATTTTAAATTAAAACAATGGCACATAATATAAAACCAGGAGTAGCTACAGGAGACGAAGTTCAAGCTATTTTCAATCATGCAAAAGCTAATGGTTATGCCTTACCTGCTGTTAATGTAATAGGCTCAGATAGTATCAATGGTGTTTTAGAAACAGCAAGAGATTTAAATTCGCCAGTAATTGTACAATTTTCAAATAGCGGCGCTCAATTTAACGCTGGTAAAGGTCTAAGTAATGAAAACCAAAAATCAGCCATTGCTGGTGCTATTGCTGGAGCAAAACACGTACATACTTTAGCCGAAGCTTACGGCGCAACAGTTATTTTACATACAGACCACTGTGCAAAAAAATTATTGCCTTGGATTGATGGGTTGTTAGATGCTAGCGAAGTTCATTATAAAGAAACTGGTAAATCGTTATTCAGTTCTCATATGATAGATCTTTCTGAAGAGCCAATCGAAGAAAATATTGAAATCTGTAAACAATATTTAGAGCGTATGGCAAAAATGGACATGACTTTAGAAATTGAATTAGGAATTACAGGTGGTGAAGAAGATGGTGTAGACAATACAGATGTTGATGCATCGAAATTATACACACAACCTGAAGAAGTTGCCTATGCATATGAAGAGCTTAGTAAGGTAAGCCATAGGTTTACTATTGCTGCTGCATTTGGTAATGTACATGGCGTTTACAAACCAGGTAATGTAAAACTAACTCCAAAAATACTTAAAAACTCTCAGGAATATATCACAAAAAAATATGGTGTAGAACATAATCATATTGATTTCGTATTCCATGGTGGCTCTGGTTCTACTGTTGAAGAAATTCGTGAAGCCATCGGTTATGGTGTAATTAAAATGAATATTGACACCGATTTACAATATGCATTCATGACTGGTATTAGAGACTACATGGGCTCTAAAGTAGAGTATTTAAAAGCTCAAATCGGAAATCCTGATGGTGACGATGTACCAAACAAGAAGTTTTACGATCCAAGAGTATGGTTACGTGAAGGTGAAAAAACATTTGTTACACGTTTAAAAAAGGCATTTGAAGATTTAAACAATGTAAATTCACTATAGTTTAAAGAAATTTACTATGTCCTCACAAAAAGGTTCTGTATTAAGCAGAACCTTTTTTATTTACACTACTAAAAAACAAGTAGTTATAAAAACACAATCAAATAAAATCATTAGGGCGTTACCACAAAATTAAAAAAAGGTTTAATTTTGTGGTCAGGCTTTCGGCAGTCGCTTCCCAATAAAAATTGGGAGAGCTTCAACAAATGCCTCAATCCTTAACGCAATTTATCGATTCATCGGATAATTTGAGTCTAAAATTGAAAATCTAAAATCGCAGAGCATTATGTCTTGGTTTAAAAGAAAAACAAAAGGAATTACAACAACAACTGAAGAGAAAAAAGACACACCAAAAGGGCTTTGGTACAAGTCTCCTACAGGTAAAATTGTTGACACCGAAGAATTAGAGCAAAACTTTTACGTAAGTCCAGAAGATGGATACCATGTAAGAATTGGCAGTAAAGAATATTTTGAAATTCTTTTTGACGATAATAAATTTAAAGAACTAGATGCTAACCTAGAATCTAAAGATCCTCTTAAATTTGTAGATACAAAAAAATATCCTGAGCGTTTAAAAGCAGCGCAAAGCAAGACAAAATTAAAGGATGCTGTAAGAACAGCCGTTGGAAAATCAAAAGGTAAAAACTTAGTTGTTGCTTGTATGGATTTTGCATTCATTGGTGGCTCTATGGGAAGTGTTGTAGGAGAGAAAATTGCTAGGGCTGCAGATTATGCATTAAAACATAAATTACCTCTAATGGTAATTTCAAAATCTGGGGGTGCTCGTATGATGGAAGCAGCATTATCATTAATGCAATTAGCAAAAACATCTGTAAAATTAGCGCAATTAGCTGATGCAGGTTTACCATACATATCATTATGTACAGACCCAACAACTGGAGGCACAACAGCATCATTTGCTATGTTAGGCGATATAAACATTAGTGAACCTGGAGCTTTAATTGGTTTTGCAGGTCCAAGAATTGTTCGTGATACAACAGGAAAAGAATTACCTGAAGGTTTCCAAACCTCAGAATTCCTTCTTGAACATGGTTTTCTAGATTTTATAACACTTCGAAAAGATTTAAAAGATAAAGTGAATCAATATTTAGATTTAATTTTGAATCAACCTTTACGTTAATAAAATAAAAAAAAGAGCCACTGGCTCTTTTTTTTATGCTTTTTTGAAAAATATACAAAACTCTGTACCAACGTCAACTTCACTGGTTACTTCTACTTTTCCTCCCATAGATTCTATATGGTTTTTTGTAATAAAAAGCCCAAGACCAATCGAGTCTTTATTTGTATGAAAGGTTTTGTAAAGCTGGAATAATTTATCACCATACATATCCAAATCTATACCCATACCATTATCTGCAATTCTTAAAACAATATATGCATCCTCCTCTTGTGTTGTTAGTTCTATCTGCGGTGTCCTATCATCAGATCTGTACTTAATAGCATTAGTTAAAAAATTAAGTACAATACTATCTACATAGGCTGGTAACCCTTTAATACAAAACTCTTCATTAACATCATTTATAATGGTAGTATTCGTGTTTCTTGCAACTGCAGCTACGTTATAAATTGCCTTTTCTACGTAATCATATAAATTTAAGACTTGTAGTTCTGTAACCTCAACAGGTTTGATTTTTGCAACTTCGGTTAAATGAGATACCGTTTCTTCAAGGTTGTCTATCGCCTTAGTAAGTAGTCCAAAACTTTCATTGTCTTTTAACCATGAAAATTCTTCCTCTAAAAAACCCTTTACAATTGATAAATTCCCAGAGTGTGAACGTAAATTGTGCGTTATAATATCTGCAAATGAAGATAACCTTTCATTCTGTTCTCTAACTACTCTAAGCATTAATTTAAGCTTATCTTGGTTTAACTTTCTACTAGTAATATCAGAAAATTGCCAAATCATTTGAGTTGGGTTACCATCAATTGCAGATATTAACGAAACCGATATTAAAAACCATATAATCGAACCATCCTTATGAAAATAACGTTGCATAACACGATATCTATCAATATTTCCCTGCATCAATCGTTCGTACTTTTTAAGGTGTACACCCAAATCGTCTCTAAAAACAATATTATCTATCAACATATTATATAATTCATGCTTGGTATACCCTAGCATATCACACAAACTATCATTAACCTTTATCCAATCACCGTCTAGTGTTAGGATGGCTATACCATTGTATGTATTGTTGAAAATTTTTTCTAAGGAATCGTAAGAATCTGGAAAGCTTTTTTGTGGAAAAAGAGACTTCATGGGCAAGTGAACTTCATATTATTCAATTTAAAGCCTTTAAATAGCTGCCTTAGGGGGTGCTTTTAAAAATCAATGTAAAAGTTACATAAAAAAACATTTATATACAAAAAAGATACTATATTTGCGGCTTGAAAGAATGACTTTCATAGTACATAAAAATCATTTACAATAATATTAGCATGTATTTAACAAAAGAAAAGAAAGAAGAGATTTTTGCAAAACACGGTAAAGGTAAGAACGATACTGGTACTGCAGAAGGACAAATTGCGTTATTTACGCAGAGAATTAACCATTTAACAGAACACTTAAAAAATAATCGTAAGGATTATAACACTGAGCGTTCGTTAGTAAAATTAGTAGGTAAGCGTCGTGCTTTACTTGACTATTTAACTAAGAAAGATGTCTTAAGATATCGTGCAATAGTTAAAGAATTAGGATTAAGAAAATAAACAAGAATTAAGACCACGCTTTAAATAAAAGCGTGGTTTTTTCTTTTTGCGTTAGGGATTGTAGCGGCATCCTTTTTTGATTTTTATTCAAAAAAGATATAGCGGAAAGCCCGACCCTTTAGGGTAACGCCCAAATAAATATAACTCGAGCGTAGGAGTTTAAACCGCGCATTAGAAGAAGCTAGATCCTGAAATGAATTCAGGACTAAAGGTTTTTCATTGGTCGAGACTTTACAGTCGCACACACAACAACTACACACAACACAACGACCATTGTTTAACATGTTTTTTGGCGGCCTAAACACTTGTGGCTGCACAAATTACAAACTAAAAAATTTATGATTCCACAAACATTTAAAGAGGTTATAGACCTTGGTGACGGTAGAGAAATTTCTATTGAAACCGGAAAATTGGCAAAACAGGCGCATGGTTCTGTTGTTGTTCAATCTGGAAAATGTATGCTTTTGTGTACAGTTGTTTCCAACTATCACGCTGCAGATGTAGACTTTTTACCATTAACGGTAGACTACAGAGAGAAATTTGCTGCGGCAGGAAGGTACCCAGGCGGGTTCTTTAAAAGAGAAGCAAGACCGAGTGACGGGGAAGTTTTAACGATGCGTTTGGTAGACCGCGTTTTACGCCCATTATTCCCAAAAGATTACCATTCTGAAACTCAGGTAATGATTCAGTTAATGTCTCATGATGATGAGGTTATGCCAGATGCTATGGCAGGTTTAGCGGCTTCGGCAGCTATTCAATTATCTGATTTCCCTTTTGAATGCCCAATCTCTGAAGCTAGAGTTGGTCGTATTAATGGTGAGTTTGTTATCAACCCAACTAGAGCACAATTAGAAGAATCTGACATTGATATGATGATTGGTGCTTCTGCCGATTCTGTGATGATGGTTGAAGGTGAAATGGATGAGATTTCTGAAGAAGAAATGGCTGATGCGATTAAGTTTGCACATGAAGCTATTAAGGTACAATGTGCTGCCCAAGTTAGGTTAGCAGAAGCTTTTGGTAAAAAAGAAGTACGTGAGTATGAGCCAGCTGTTGAAGATGAAGCTTTGGCTGAAAAAATAAAAGATATGGTTTACGATAAAACGTATGCCATTGCTAAAGCAGGTTCTGCTAAGCACGAAAGAGGTGCTGCTTTTAGTGAGATTAAAGAAGAAGTTTTCGCAGCTTTCTCTGAAGAGGAGCAAGCTGAGTTAGGAAAATTGATTCATAAGTATGTAGCGAAAGCTCAAAAATCTGCTATTAGAAACTTAACCTTGGATGAAGGTTTACGTTTAGATGGTAGAAAAACTGATGAAATTAGACCTATTTGGTGTGAGGTTGATTATTTACCTTCTACACACGGTTCTTCTATTTTTACACGTGGGGAAACTCAGGCTTTAGCTACGGTTACTTTAGGTACAAGTAGAGAAGCTAACCAAATAGATATGCCATCTTACGAAGGTGAAGAGCGTTTTTATTTACATTATAACTTCCCACCTTTTTCAACGGGTGAAGCTAGACCTATTCGCGGAACGTCTCGTCGTGAGGTTGGGCACGGTAATTTAGCGCAACGTGCTTTAAAAGGTATGGTACCTGAAGATTGCCCATATACTGTTCGTGTGGTTTCTGAGATTTTAGAATCTAACGGATCGTCATCTATGGCAACAGTTTGTGCTGGTACTATGGCAATGATGGACGCTGGTGTACAACTTAAGAAACCTGTTTCGGGTATCGCCATGGGATTAATTTCTGATGCTGATACTGGAAAGTATGCTGTACTTTCTGATATTTTAGGTGATGAAGATCACTTAGGAGATATGGACTTTAAAGTGACAGGTACTGCTGATGGTATTACGGCTTGCCAAATGGATATTAAAGTAAAAGGATTATCATACGAGATTCTTGTGAATGCTTTAAAACAAGCACGTGAAGGTCGTTTACATATTTTAGGTAAAATTACCGAAACTATTGAAACACCAAATGCAGAGGTTAAAGATCATGCGCCTACAATGGTGACAAGACGTATACCTAATGAATTTATTGGTGCATTAATTGGTCCTGGTGGAAAAGTAATTCAAGAATTACAAAAAGAAACTGAGACTACCATTGTTATCAATGAAGATCCTGTTACAGAAGAGGGTATTGTTGAAGTTTTAGGTGTTGGTAGTAAAGGTATTGATGCTGTAATGGCAAAGATAGATTCTTTATTATTTAAGCCTGAAGTTGGTAGCGTATACGAAGTAAAAGTGATTAAAATGCTTGACTTTGGTGCCGTAGTAGAATATACTGAAGCTCCAGGAAACGAAGTGCTACTTCACGTTAGCGAATTAGCTTGGGAACGTACTGAAAATGTAAGCGATGTTGTAAACATGGGTGATGTATTTGATGTAAAATACTTTGGTGTAGATTCTAGAACACGTAAAGAAAAAGTATCTCGTAAAGCTATTTTACCAAAACCTGAAGGTTACGTTGCAAGACCACCTAGAGATAACAATCGTGGAAGAGACAACAGAGGTAGAGATAATCGTGGACGTGATAATCGCGGAAGAGATAATCGCAGAGACGATAGAAAACCTAGAGAAGATAAAAAGGAGGATTAAACTCTTATTATTTTTTAATATAAAGGCCGTTTCAAAACTTTTGAAACGGCCTTATTTAGTTAGTAATTATTCATCCATCCAAAATCCCTTTCCATTACTGCCTCCTTATTCTCGGTTATATGCTTAATTAGACTTTTAGCAATAGTAGACATGTTTTTGGAACTCAACCAAATCAAATTCCAGTTAGTAACTATTGGTAAACCTTTCACTGGTATAATTTGCAAATCGCCATTGGCTATTGCATTTTTTATTCCAATTAATGGCATAATGGAGAAACCTAAACCAGATATTACGGCTTGTTTGAGCGCTTCATTTGATGTTAATTCCATTTTTTTAATTGAAGATATTTTCTTTGAATCAATAAACTTTTCCATAGCCAAACGTGTAGCAGAACCCTGCTCTCTATAAATTAAGGGTAAATTCTGAAATTCTAATTTAGACAAATACTCCCCCTTATGTTTATAATCTTTACTTCCCACCAGGTATAACTCATTCTTCATAAGCTCTATACGATTTATATTTAGCTTTTTAGGTATGGTTGATACCATAGCAAAGTCAATTTCATTATTTTCAAGAGCCTTTATTACCGAAGCTTTATTTGTTACATCCATTATTAAATCAACTCCACGATTTTCATTTATAAAATCAGACAAAAAATAAGGCATTACATATTTAGCAGTAGATACAATAGCTATTTTTAGTTTACCCGCTAATTCACCTTGATACGATAAAGCTTTGTATGATATAGCCTTTACTTCTTCCATAATTTTTTCAGCAGCTAAAGCAATTTCTTCTCCAAATTCTGTGATATAAATACGTCGCCCAACGATTTCAAACAAAGGAATTTTAAACTGTTCTTGAAATTTTTTTAGTTGAATTGAAACGGCTGGCTGAGTGAGATACAAAGCTTCGGAAGCCTTGGTAACACTATGCAATTCGACTACTTTTAAAAATATTTCTAACTGGTGTAACGTGTAATTCATAATTATATCTAATATATTTCATAATAAATATAAATAAAAATATATAAAAATTAAATATAAACTTTGCATCAAATTTAAAAACCATGAAAGAAAAAATTTTAAAAGTAATTAAACAAAAATCATTAGCTACAAATCAAATCATCTTAAGTATGATGTTTTTGTGTCCTATTTTACTTTCCTTAAAAAATGATGGATTGTTTTTAAAGGAGCTAGTTCTTTTAGGTGTTATAGTATTCTTTGCAATACTTGGAGCGCAATCTAAAAAATTAAAATAATAGAAATTAACTAAAACCAGCAAATGGATTTACATTTACTAATTGACAACCTAACCAACCCCGCTTTATTATTCTTTTTCTTAGGCATTATTGCAGTACAACTTAAAAGTGATTTAAAAATTCCTGAGAATTCATCAAAATTTATTTCACTTTACCTTTTACTTGCTATTGGATTTAAAGGCGGACAAGAATTGGCACATAGCCAATTTGATATGGAGATTCTTTGGTCTTTATTATTTGGTATTTTTCTAGCGGTAACAGTTCCAGTTTACGCTTACTTTATCTTGAGAAGAAAGTTTAATATTGAAAACGCTGGAGCTATTGCGGCTTCTTACGGATCTGTGAGTGCTGTTACTTTTGTAACTGCAATCTCTTTTCTAGAAATAGAGCAGATACCTTTTAGTGGCCACATGGTTGCGGTAATGGCTTTAATGGAAGCACCGTCAATTATGGTTGGACTTTTACTTATCATGTTGTTTAAAGGAGGAAAAGGAAAATCTGAGATTCCTATGAAAACTGTATTACAACACGCCCTTTTTAACGGTAGTGTATTACTAATATTAGGAAGTTTAGTTATAGGGTTTCTAGCAAGTGATGCTCAAGCTGAGGGCATAAAACCTTTTACAACAGATATTTTTAAAGGATTTTTGGCAGTATTCCTTTTAGATATGGGTATTACTAGTGGTAAAAAACTCAATGAGTTTATAAAAAAGGGATGGTTTGCACTGGTATTTGCTATTGTAATACCTATAATTAATGGTGTAATAGTAGCATTTGTTAGCGGAACATTTATTGAAGGCATAGGTAACCGATTACTATTTGCCATATTAGCTGCTAGTGCTTCATACATTGCTGTTCCAGCAGCAATGAAAATAGCAGTACCAAAGGCAAGCCCCAGCTTATATATACCTATGGCCTTAGCCATCACTTTTCCCTTTAACATTACACTGGGGATGCCACTTTACTTATGCATTATTCAAAACTGTTATTAAAAATAAAATTATAATCTAAAAACAAAACATTATGGAAACAGTAGAACAAAAAAACAAAGAGAATAAAATTGAAACACAATATATTAAACTTGTGGAGGGTCAATTTAAACCATCAGAAGCTGCTGATATTATTGATTCTATTTTAGATGTGAAAATTAACTTTCATAAATTGAAAAGACTTTCTATAACAGAAGGTAATTGTGATGATCTATGCGAGTATGACAATGGAAGAATTAATGAGTTAATTAATGCAAAATTAGACGCAAAATCTTTCTTTAATGATGCAAGATTACATGGAAAGAAACTAAAGATAAATGGTACACTTTCTATAGAAATTGTAGATTAATTTATATAAATGCGTATTAATATTTAGCCTATTATTTATCTAATAGGCTATTTTTGATTAGTAGCATGCTTCAACAGTATTTGTATTAGGGGTTGAATAGGATGTTTTAAATACTCGCTCCCGATAGCTATTGGATTTGGATTGATACTTGGGTACTAAAATGGTATATTGCCAAATTCATTAATTTTAAATAAAAATCAATAACCAAAGTGTATCTCTGTAAGGTAATAACCAAATAAATTATTTGTGACTAATAACACATTTTAGGGTCTAATTATTAAAGAGTTAAAAATAATTTAATCTTTTTGTAACAAAATGTATCATATTAACGTATAACTATTGAACGACCTATTTATTCATAATTAAATTCAGGACACATTAGATGAGACAACTTAAAATTACGAAGCAGGTTACTAATAGAGAAACTGCATCGTTAGATAAATATCTACAGGAAATTGGTAAGGTTGATTTAATTACAGCCGACGAGGAAGTTGAATTAGCGCAACGAATTAAAGCTGGCGACCAGATAGCTTTAGAAAAGCTAACGAAAGCTAATTTACGTTTCGTTGTATCTGTAGCTAAGCAATATCAAAACCAAGGACTTACATTACCTGATTTGATTAATGAAGGTAATTTAGGTTTAATTAAAGCAGCGCAACGTTTTGATGAGACGCGTGGTTTTAAATTTATATCTTACGCGGTTTGGTGGATTCGTCAATCGATTCTTCAGGCATTAGCTGAACAATCACGTATTGTACGTTTACCATTAAATAAAATTGGTTCTATTAACAAGATTAATAAAACGTTTGCTTTTTTAGAGCAAAGTCATGAACGCCCGCCTTCTGCTGAAGAAATTGCAAAAGAGTTGGATATGACGATTAATGATGTTAAGGAGTCTATGAAAAACTCTGGACGCCACGTAAGTATGGATGCGCCGTTAGTTGAAGGTGAAGACTCTAACTTATATGATGTATTAAATTCTGGTGAGTCGCCAAATCCTGACAAAGAATTATTACATGAGTCTTTACGTACAGAGATTGAGCGTGCATTGGAAACGTTAACGCCGCGTGAAGCAGATGTAATTCGTTTATACTTTGGTTTAGGAAACCAACACCCAATGACTCTTGAAGAAATTGGTGAAACTTTCGATTTAACACGTGAGCGTGTAAGACAAATTAAAGAAAAAGCTATTCGTAGACTGAAACATACGTCTAGAAGTAAAATATTAAAAACATATTTAGGTTAGTAATTTTTTGATGATAATTACGACTAAATTAAGGTAACAACAGTTACAAAACATAACTGTTCGTTTTTTGATTGATGAAAGAACCCCCGGCTGATTACCGGGGGTTTATTTATTCTATTAATTTTACTTTATAAAAGCTTAAAAGGGTTTTATATTTACATAAATAAAAACTCAGTAATAAATCACAAAGTTTTTATTTTAACCAACCTAATAAATAATTTAATGTTAAAAACCATATGTTATATTAGTAGCTCTACTAGTAGTGAATCAATTGATAATATTAAGAACATTTACGAAAAGGCAAAAGCTAATAATTTTAAAAATAACATAAGTGGTATTTTAATATTTCATAAAGGTAATTTTTTACAGGTTCTAGAAGGTAAAACAGAAAATATCGATAAAACCTTTAATAAAATTAAGAATGATACTAGACACAAAAACATCATAAAAGTTATTAATATAAATATAGATGAGCGCATTTTTGAAGACTACAATTTTGGCTTTACCATAGTTAAAACTAGTAGTGAATTTAAAGAATTAAACGAATATTTAGACTGGTTAAAAAATGCAGATCATACAATAGCAAACAAATTAATAACCATGGTGGAAAATTTTATTAAAACAGTAGGATAATAGATATATTAAAAACTTATTTTTGCAAAAAATCATTATTTATGAATTCTAAATTAATTGCGCCATCTATTTTAGCTGCTGATTTTGCCAATTTACAACGTGATATTGAAATGGTTAACAATAGCAATGCAGACTGGTTTCACATTGATATCATGGACGGTGTTTTTGTTCCGAATATATCATTTGGAATGCCTGTATTGAAAGCAATTAGCAAACATGCAAAAAAAACCATTGATGTTCATTTAATGATTATTGATCCTGATAGATATATAAAAACTTTTGCTGAACTAGGCAGTGATATATTAACTGTACATTATGAAGCATGTACACACTTGCACAGAACATTACAAACTATAAAATCTCAAGACATGAAAGCTGGTGTGGCATTAAATCCGCATACCAATGTAAGCTTATTAGAAGACACTATTAATGATATTGATTTAGTATGCTTGATGAGTGTAAATCCTGGTTTTGGTGGGCAAAGTTTTATTGAAAGCACATTTAATAAGATAAAACAATTAAAAGACCTAATTACTCGCAAAGGTGCATCAACAAAAATTCAAATTGATGGTGGAGTAACCAACAAAAATGCAAAACAATTGGTTGATGCTGGCGCAGATGTTTTGGTTGCTGGTAGTTATGTTTTTAAAAGCACTAATCAGCTAGAAACCATAAAAGATTTAAGAGCCATTGCAAACTCTTAAGCCTTCTTCGGCATATTTACTTTTCTTATAGTTACTACTAAAATATTAAAACTGTTTAAGTAAATAATTTATTAAGTCTGTAGTGGTTACAATCCCTGTTAACTTATTGTTATCAACTACTGGAAGCGCATGAAACTCTTTTGCAGCTAAAATTTCTGCTACTTCTTTTATTGAATTTGAAGATGATACGGTAACTATGTTTCTTTTCATTACTTGCTCAATAGTAAACATATTGTAAACCATCACATCTGCATAACTATCATTATCATTAGTAATATCTGCAAAACTTAATCTAAGTAAATCGGTATAACTTAACATACCAAGAATAACATTATCGCTAACCACAGGAATATGTCTTATTCTATGTTGTTTAAATAATTGTTCTGCTTTTTCTAAGCTGTCGGTTTTTTCTAATGTTATGACATCCTCAGTCATTATCATTGAAATTGGTGCTTTTCGTATCATGACATTTAATATTTAGTTTAGTTTTCTAAAACTACTTAACCAAAACCTAAAATTGTATGATAAATGTCATAACTACTTAATTAATAGCCTAAAAAGTTAAAATTGAGCATTTGCTTAATCTTTGTATAAATCTCTGGGAATTGTTCTCTAAATGTTATTGGTGTCTCAATAAAAGTTTCAATTAATACTGCTAATAGCTCTGAGTCGTTATTAAAGGCGTAATCTCTTAATAAATTAGAATTCTCTAATCTTTTTTTAAGTATGTCATCTTCATTCAACGCAATTCTTAATGCATTAAATGTATCCACAAAAATAATAGAGTTTATATCTTCGCTTTTTACACTATTAAAATGGATAGCATGAGCAAACTCATGAATTCCCAAATTAAGTTTATCATCTTCAATTCTATACCCTTCTAAAAAGTTATCCCATCAAAGCACAAGAGTTTTAAGACGAGGATTAAACTCTCCTTTATTATGAGTTTTACTAAATATTGAATAATATTCTGTTGGATAAATTAAAATATGCTTCACAAACTGAATGAGGTAATTTCTAAAACCGAAAGTTAACATAACAGCTGTTGCAGACACTAAGATTTTAGCTTCATCGGTAATTACAAACCCTTCTTTACCTTCAAATTTCTTTTTCTTTAAAAATACTGCTACACGATGCTGAAAAAAACGTTTATACCTATCATCTAGTTTATTGTAAAAGCTAAATTCATGTTGTAAAATGAAAATTTGACTTGGTTTTAATTTTCTCTTAAATAAATAAAAGTGAATAAAAATAGGACGCTTAGCAAATAAAGCATACAGCATTTCTATTCCATCTAAAATGGTTGTTATAACTTTTCTAATTAATAAAATTATAAGGAATAAAACACCGCACAAAAGAATTCCTAGAATTATATTTCCAACATAAGAGTAGTCATTAGATTTAAGTGTTAATACCATAATAGGAATTCTAGACAATACAAATAACAAAAATGCACAAAAAGGGGTGATAAATCATTTGTTAAAAAAATTCAATTCTTGAAGAAGCTACTTTATAAAAAATATTATATGTTTTGCTAAATAAACTTAAAGCTATCTATCGCTTAATCAGAATTTCATTTACATTTTCAGAACCACTAGTGACTTTTAAAATATAAACACCTTGCGCTAATGTTTTTAAATCAAAGCTACCTGATGTTTCCGAAATTGTGCTATTGAATAAAAGTTGTCCATTAATGGAGTATAACTGTATGGTACTAGTACCTCTTAAATTTTTTAAATAGAGATTATCCTCAATAGGGTTCGGGTATAGTACAATCTCAAATTCGTCATCAGAAGTATTACTTTTTTCAAAATAAGGTAAGGCAAAATTGTAAGCATCAATACCAATTTGTTTACCTATTAGCCTTCCTGGAATGTCATCAACTGGTGGGTGAATACCTCCCCAAATTCTAGACAAACTCGTTTGATCTGAAGCATCTCTATATGTTGCCCATTGTAAGATTACATCTACTGAAGGACCTTTTTCGAATACCAAAAACTCATCTTTTTTGGCTACAAATTCTCCCATGCCTCCAGGAAAAAACTCATCTCCAGTAATTAAGGTCATTACCTCTGCAGCTGCTCTTGAAAAAGTAGAGTGCCCTGACACAAAACCTGCAAAAGGCGGTGTTACAAAGCTCGGACGTTGGTAAGGCCACCAGTTTTCTGCCAAGATCCAACCTACACCAGCTACATCGGTTGTGGTATTATCTATAAAATCATGACCTCTCCATGCCTTTAATTTTATTTTACCAACATGCTCATCGTTTATTCCACTTAATGGATCTCCATCTTGAACAACTTCTATATAGCCAACTTTTAATTCTATTCCTTCTGGGTTATAGTTTGGCAAACTATTATCTGTACTTTGCCCTAACTCGCACATATATCGTATCGCTGATATAGGGCGTATATAATCATGCCATCCTTTTATGCCCCATGCGGCTACTGCAGAATCATGTAAGGCTCCACCTAATATAAAATATGCCTTTATATCCCATTCTAAGGGACTTAATTCATCTCCTTGTCCATTAAACTTTCGTTCAAAGAGTTCATGGTCTGTCACATAATTCAGTATGGTAAACCAATGTCCTGGTGGTGTTTCAGAATCTGGACCATCCGCCCAAAACTCTGCCAATACTCTTGCATAATCTGCTCTTGGCACCATTTGAGTATCATAGGCTTTTCCTGTTACTGGATTTATAGTATGACCTAAACTGATATCACCACCCTCCAGCTCATTATAAAAATCGGGATAGTTATCATATGAATTAGGAAACAAGTCAATATCGATATTTCCAATGGACTTTGGGGATATATCCCACATCACTCCATCTGTAGGATCTAAATGAGAGCTCCATATAGACACCAATTCAAAGTTCCATTTGTACTGTTCTCTGGAGGATTCACTAACTCCACTTAAGTGAGGAGGTGCCTCTGGATTATGGTATAAGGTATAATTATTTCCATTTTCACTAAAAGTTTCCTTATCTGAATCTGATAAAGCAAAAGGATGTACTGCTCCCCATTCAGGACTCAAAAATTCTGGGGTAGATCCTTCTATTAAATTACCACTCTGATCAATAAAAGTATTAAAGGCTAATGGCTGCCATTTGCTAGAAGCTACAATACCTGTAGAAGAGTTTCCTGATCCATTTAAATCCAATGCTGGATTTACTGGTTGATAAAAGGCATTATCGTAGCCTGTTATTTCTCTAGAGTTGTCGGTAAACCCATAATTAATAATGGTTTGTGCAACATAATTTCCTAAAGCAGCTGCATCTCCTGATTGATAATCCATAGAAGTATTACTAATATCATAGCCTAATTGTTTCATGATTAGATTAAAGCGTTCTAAAGATGTATCTGCACTTGGAGAATCTTCAAATCGATGAACAAGCAAACGATATGCGGCATAACTCATAGCTTTTTCTTTAGATGCAGCTATTGATTCAGTTGGTTCAAATTCAACCAAATCACTCGCAAACCCATGTACTTCATTACCTATTAAATAAGGCTTAGCGCTTTCGTAAATGGCCCAAACATCATACAAGGCAACTGAGGCATGAAATAAGTTTCTAGCATGTACTGTAGGTCTTGCATAATCACCACGAATAGCCTCTAACAATGCTTCATTCCAGATTCTAGCAATAGAAATATCTTCTGATAAATTATCGATATGAAGATTTACAATTAGTTCTGCTTCACTATTAGAACAAGAGTTGCTACTTTCTAAAGCAATGACTCTTCCTTGTTCTACAAAGTCCCATGTTACTTGTATGCTGTTTGTTCCTTGACCATTGATAATTTCACCTCCTTCTACTGTCCAAGATACTTGCGAATCAGCAGGGACATTGTAAGTGTAAGTTTCTGTGTTGTAAAATCCAGAATCTGTATTTCCTAAAATGTCATTTGGTGGTAAGTATTGACAACTACCATCATCAATAGTTGCAGCTGGATTGTATGTACAGGAATTAGGGTCTGTACAGCCAGGAATAGCTATTGAAAGATTATTCCCCTCCTTGATCCTGTAACGTTGATTAGGAGTGACATCATCGAAATTTTGACTATAACCATCAGACCAAATGATTTCCACATTATCAATCACCTCATTATTGGCTAAACCAAAATGTACAACCAATGAATGTTGACTACAGTGACTCCCCTGACCATGGATTTCTTGGATTAGTTGCTCACCATTTACTGTAAGCTTCACCTTTGCTCCAATAGCATCCTTGTTAATTGATACGCCTTCAAGTTTAAATTGCACCCAGTTTTTACCCTGAGTACTACCAGGGTTTAATTGGTTTTGGTATAAGGTTGTACGCGCATTCGTATCAGCCGAATGGGTTTGCACAACAACTACAATATCTAAATCACCATCCCTATCATAATCACAATATGCCATCCCTCTTCCTCTATTGGAATCACTAATTCCAGATTCGAAAGATATATCAGTGAATGTTATACCATTATTATTAATATAGAGTTTATTTGGGTCGTCCTCTCCAGTTGAAATTGAATTTGCTGATGGTATTTTTCCATTAGCAACAAATAAATCTGGCCATGTATCATTATTTACATCTAAAAAAGCCGTTCCCCAACCTGTAGCAAGAAACTCACCTCCAGTACCGTCTTGTGCATAGGTGTTTTCAACATTTGCTGATGTACTATCATCAGTAAATGTTTGGTCCCCATTATTTCTTAGAAGCACATTCCTACCTAGGTTTGTGAGATAGTAATCAAAATCATTATCCTTATCGATATCAGCATATGCAATGCCCATAGCGAATATTCCAATGTCGGTTCTTGTCTGTTGAGATACATTACTATATAAACTTTGTGGGTAATTGTTAGCATATAATGCATTGGGTTCAATATAAGCCCCAAAATCATTTGCCAGATATATATCTTGATCGTGATCTAGATCAAAATCGGTTGGCATTACAGCCAAAGCACATCCTGTATTGTCTAATCCTAATATTTGAGCTTTTTCACTAAATGTTCCATCTCCATTATTCTCGTAAAAATAATTTTCAAAACAAGTATGACTAAATATTACATTTCCTTGATCATCTTCCGAAACAGCTTCATCCTCAATATAATTAACCACATAAACATCTAAAAAACCATCTTTATTATAATCTAATACTGATGCTCCCATAGAAAAACTAACCTCAGTAATACCTGCAACTAAACCTGACTCAGTAAAAGTACCATTCCCATTGTTTAAAAAAAGTAGATTTCTTTTTAAATTACTTCCATCATTACGCCCTCCCCAGGTAGTTATAAATAAATCTCTATAACCATCATTATTTACATCTGCGCTTACAACACCTGTTGTATAGAAATTATCTGTTATATCAAATCCAGCATTTGGAACAATTTCAAAAGTTCCATTAGCCATATTTTTATACAAGACATCTCTTGTTTTACCACCTACAATATATAAGTCTTCCCAACCATCATTATCATAATCAAAAAACACACAACCACCACCCAAAGTTCCAATTTGATCATAGATATGATCTATTCCAGAAATAGCACTTACTTCTGCAAATGTTTGTGCATTTAGACCTAAGGAAGCTATTAGTAACAAACCTAATAATTGTATCGTTTTCATAATAGTTAGTTGCCTTAAAGTATTTATAGTTGCACTAGAATTGATGAGAATATTCTTTTCCTTCCTCAATGCTTTTATAATATCACAAAACATTCATTTTTCATCATTGCCTTCTAGTTTATTTAAAAGGAATTTTTTATTTCTGTTTTAAAGATTCCTAAAAATAACATTTTGCTCTTACTTATAATCACTGGTGTGTGTTACATTCTTTTTGAGTCATTTCGAAAAAGCTAATTATAGGGCTAGTTAATGTGAGACATAATGACTAACCAAAAAAAACAAAAAACCCGAAGATATCGAGTTTTAACGTCTTTTATTAGACTTTTGTAAACTTTATTAGTCTAAAGTAGTGACCCCGGAGGGATTCAAACCCCCAACCCTCAGAGCCGAAATCTGATGCGCTATTCAGTTGCGCCACGGGGCCGTTAATTCCTACAAAAGCAGAAGCCTTATTTTTTTATGATAATTTTGATTTTACAATATTAGAAATAGTTTTTCCGTCAGCTTGTCCTGCAAGTTCTTTACTTACTATTCCCATTACCTTGCCCATATCTTTCATGCCTTCGGCACCAATTTGGTCTATAGTAGCAACTACTACTTTTTCAATTTCCTCATCACTTAAAGCTTCTGGCAAAAATTGACTAATCACTTCTGCTTCATCAATTTCAGGCAATGCTAAGTCTTTTCTACCTTGATCTAAATAAATTGCAGCACTATCTTTACGCTGTTTTACTAACTTTTGAAGTATTTTTAGTTCTTGCTCTTCAGTTAAATCTTCTTTAGCTCCACTTTCTGTTTGTGCTAATAAAATAGCTGATTTTACAGCACGCAATGCTGTTAAAGCTGTTTGATCCTTAGATTTCATAGCTTCCTTTAATGCCGACATTATATCTTGTTGTAAACTCATAACTCATTGTTTTGAAGGAATTGCGAAGATAAAAAATAGATTCCTCCTTAAACAGAAAACGGTAGAAAAAAACCCGAAAAATTGAGGGAATTTTTCGGGTTAATAAATAGCACACTAAGTTAAATTCGGAAAATTAGTCTACATTATCATGTAAAAACGAATTATTATTTCTTAACTGTATATCATCATTATCATCTAGCCCTATACTTGTTCTAGACAAATCATTACTTTCAGAAGAGTGCTTAGTTTCATCCAAGTCAACTCCTTGTCGCTTATAAGCTGGCACCTTTTCTATATCATCAATTTTAGCATTATTGAATTTATAGTTAAAGTCTTTCATCTTACGTCTGCGTTCTTCAGCTCGCTCTTTCAATAATTCAGAAATCGGGCTATTCATAGGATCAATTTCCTCAACCTCATCATCAACCGCGAGTTCGTTTACTATCTTCTTTTCAAAAACAACTTCTTCATCAACTTCTTCCAATACCTCTTTAGACTTTTGCTGTGTTTGATTTATAGCAGATTCAACTTCAATATAATCATCTAATGCATAACGAATATCTCCTTCTTCATTAGTTTCGTTGACCGTAATTAACTCAACATAATCATTTACTGCAATATCTTTTACTTCATCTGTTAAATCATGAGAGATTATATCGTCCTTTGGCTCTTCAACTTCATCACTTGTAGAAGATAATGGTAAATCAAAAGTCAATGTAATTTGCTGCTCTTCTTCAACATTATCAGATATCACTTCAATATCCTGAACATCTTCAAGATCAGTTGCCATTCTTGTAACAGGCTTAATGATAAAATCTTCATCCTCTTCAATAATATTAATATTTGCGCTTACTTCATCATAAACTACATCTATATTCTTGATAATTTCCGAGGTAGGAATCAAGTCAATATTTTCAGGAATATTTTGTATTTCTTCCTTTTTCACAAAAGAAACTTCCTCTTCTTCTATATCTAAAGTATGACGCACCACTGGCGTTTCTTTCTTTTCTTCAAGTTCAATGATTGGTTCAATAATTACTGGTTCTTTTTCTTTAGAATCTAATTCTTGTTCTTCTCCTAAAGCATGAACTACTTTTTTTGTTTCAGTATTAGAGATTTCGTCTTGCTGTTCAATATCGAAACCAGTTGCTATTATAGTAACAGCAATGGATTCTTCTAAAGCTTCATCTTCACCAACACCCATGATAATATTGGCTCCATGACCTGCTTCATTTTGAATATGATCATTGATTTCTCCGATTTCATCAATTGTGATTTCTTGAGACCCAGAAACTATGAGTAATAATACGTTTTTAGCTCCTGTAATCTTATTATCATTTAATAATGGAGAGTCAAGTGCCTTACGAATGGCATCTTGAGCACGATTCTGACCTGATGCTAATGCTGACCCCATAATAGCTGTACCACTATTACTTAAAACGGTTTTAGCATCTCGTAAATCAATATTTTGTGTATAGTGATGTGTAATAACTTCTGCTATTCCACGAGCAGCTGTGGATAATACCTCGTCTGCTTTTGAAAATCCAGCTTTAAAACCAAGATTCCCATATACTTCACGAAGTTTGTTATTGTTTATTACAATTAACGAATCAACTACATCTCTTAGTTTTTCAATACCTTTTTGAGATTGCTCGATACGCATTCTTCCTTCAAATTGAAACGGCATAGTCACGATACCTACTGTTAGAATATCTAAATCCTTCGCCATTTTCGCAATTATAGGAGCAGCTCCAGTACCTGTTCCACCACCCATTCCAGCTGTAATAAATACCATTTTAGTATTGGTATCTAACATCTGAGAAATATCGTCAAAACTTTCCACCGCAGATTGCTCTCCGATATCTGGATTTGCTCCAGCACCTAATCCTTCAGTTAAGTTAACACCTAATTGGATTTTATTTGGAACACCACTGTTTTGTAGGGCTTGGGCATCTGTATTACAAACGTAAAAATCTACGCCTTTTATGCCTTGTTGAAACATGTGATTAATGGCATTACTACCACCGCCACCAACACCAATGACTTTAATAACATTTGACTGATTTTTAGGTAAATCAAATGAAATGCTTGTTTCGAATTCTTTCTTGCTGCTCATAAAATTCTATTTTTCTGGGGTTTTGTACTTTATATTTTTAATTCAATGGATTTAATTACTCTGCGTTATCTAAAAAATCTTTAACGCGTTCTGTTAACTTATCAAGAAATGAGCGTCTTTCCTTGATAGGTTTCTCTTTAACTTCTTCTTCAATTAGCGGTGTTTCTTCTTCTTCAACTTGCTCTTGCAGTTCAATCTTTTTTCTTTCCTGCCTTTTTAAACCATCTAAAACCAAACCAACTGCTGTAGCAAATAGAGGACTCGTGATATTATCATCACTATCACCAGCAAGGTGCTCATTAGGATAACCAATTCTGGTATCCATTCCTGTAATATATTCTACTAACTGTTTTAAGTGTTTAAGTTGGCTTCCTCCTCCTGTTAAAACTATACCTGCAATTAGTTTTTTCTTTTGCTCTTCATGCCCATAATTTTTAATCTCAACATAAACCTGTTCTACAATCTCAACAACACGAGCATGGATAATCTTAGACAGGTTTTTTAGTGTAATTTCTTTAGGCTCTCTACCTCTCAAACCAGGAATAGAAACAATCTCGTTATCTTTATTTTCTCCAGGCCATGCAGAACCAAATTTTATTTTTAATAATTCTGCTTGCTTTTCAATAATGGAGCAACCTTCTTTTATATCTTCAGTAATCACGTTTCCTCCAAAAGGAATAACAGCTGTATGACGGATAATACCATCTCTAAAAATTGCTAAATCAGTCGTTCCACCTCCTATATCAATTAAAGCTACTCCAGCTTCTTTCTCTTCTTGACTTAATACTGCATTTGCTGATGCTAAAGGTTCTAGTGTAATACCTTCAAGATTTAACCCAGAACTTTGAACACAACGCCCAATATTTCTGATAGAAGACACTTGACCAACTACAACATGAAAATTAGCCTCTAAACGACCTCCATACATGCCTATAGGTTCTTTTATTTCTGCTTGACCGTCAACTTTATACTCTTGAGGCAATACATGAATAATCTCTTCTCCTGGAAGCATTACTAACTTATGAACTTGATTGATTAGCCTATCAATATCATCATCATCAATAACTGTTTCGGAATTTGAGCGGGTTATATAATCACTATGTTGCAAACTACGGATATGCTGTCCTGCTATACCAACAGTAACCTCATTAATTTTCATTTCTGCTTCAGCTTCTGCTTCTTGAACCGCTTGCTGAATAGACTGAATAGTTTGCGTAATATTATTTACCACACCACGATGAACACCTAAACTTTTAGATTTACCAATACCTAAAATTTCAACCTTGCCGTACTCATTTTTACGACCAATCATGGCTACTATCTTTGTAGTTCCAATGTCTAACCCTACTGATAAATTATGCTCCATAGTTTATATTTTGGTACATATTACTTGGTTCTCAAACTGCAAATTCACTTTACTATAGTTATTCAGTGTCTTATCCTTTTGATTTTTTTTATAAAATGCTTTTAGATTATTTATTTTTTTATCCAAAAACATATCATCACCTAGTTGCACTAAAAAATTACACTTTCTAAGCCTTAAATAAAGGCTTTTATTAATATCCTGATGAATCTCAAAAACATGCTTTTTCAAAAACTCATCAGTTTTAATTTTACGTGCTACTTTGTAAACGTTTTTTAAATTATTTTTTTCAACATAACCAGTAACCAGTGGCACTCTAGCGGAATAATTTTTTGACAAAGGCATAAATGAACCATCATCATCAATGTAATAAGACGCATTAGTACTTACTCTTGCAATAGGTGTTTTCTGTTCAATATCAGCGCTAAGCGTACCATTTACAGCAACATACACTTCTGCAGTTTTTATCATGGGATTAGATTTGAGGGCATTTTCTAATTCATTCAAATCTAAAGTTTCTTTAGGCACGTTTTTAAAGCTACCATAATTTTGTATTAACAATTTACTAACAGTCTCATTGGTAATAAAAAGGTTGTTTTCTCCAATAAATTTGATATTAGGTTGTGATAAATTTCTACTAGCATTTCTATGGGATGAAAATGCAAATAAAAACACCACCAATACTAATAAAACAGGCAACTTTATGTAACTCCAATTAACTCGCAATACTAAACTCATTTTTTATATGTTTTACTTCTTCACCAATATCACCTGCACCTATAGTCAATATGACTTTAGCACTGCTTTGACGAATTTTATTTATTATCTCGTTTTTTCTAACCAACTGCTTATTTTTATTATCTATTTTATTCAGTAACCACGATGATGTTACACCTTCAATAGGCAACTCTCTAGCTGGATAAATATCTAATAAAATCAATTCATCAAACTGAGATAAGCTTTTCGCAAAAGCATCAGCAAAATCTTTAGTTCTACTATATAAATGCGGCTGAAAAATAGCAAGTACTTCTTTACTAGGGTACATTTCTCTTACCGCCTGATAAACAGCATTTATTTCTTCTGGATGATGTGCATAATCATCAATAAAAACAAATTCTTCTGTTTTAATATGATAAGTAAATCGTCTTTTAACGCCTTTATAAGATGCTAAAGCTTTGGCGAGCTGTTGGTGCGGGCAACCAAATTCCACAGCCATCGCCAAGGCTATTAATGCATTCGACAAATTATGTCTACCTGGTAGGTTAAATTGTATATTTTTAAGTACAGTTTTTGGCATTTTCACATCAAAAACATAAGTCCCACTTTCTACTTTTATATTTTGGATGGTATAATCTGAATCATCTTCTATACCATAAGTAATCCCTTTTAAGGGTAATCCGCTTTTAACAAATAATTTTCCATTAGGTTTTATCCTTTTTGAAAAATCTTCAAAAGTTTTTTTCAATTCTGAAGCATCTCCATATATATCTAAATGATCTGCATCCATTGAGGTTATGCAAGCTAGATCTGGTGAAAGTGTTAAAAATGAACGATCAAACTCATCGGCTTCAACTACAGAAACTTCAGTTCCGTTAAGAATCAAATTCGAATTATAATTTTCGCTAATACCACCTAAAAAAGCTGTCATAGGCACATTACAAACCCTCATAATATGCCCTAAAATACTTGTTGTAGTGGTCTTTCCATGAGTCCCAGCCACAGCTAAACAAAATGTATGTTCAGTAATTAAACCTAAAACCTCAGAACGTTTTAAAATATTAAAACCGTTCTCTTTAAAATAACTTAACTCTTTATGATTTTTTGGTATAGCAGGTGTGTAAACCACTAATGTGTTTTCAGGGTTCTTAAAACCTAAATTTATATTCTCAATAGCATCATTAAAATGAACGTCAACACCTAAATCTATCAAACTATCCGTTATTTCAGTTTGCGCCTTGTCATAGCCAGCAACTTGCTTTTTATTAGCATAAAAATATCGTGCTAAGGCACTCATACCTATACCACCAATGCCAATAAAATAGATATTATTTACTCCTTTTAAATTCATTTACTATTATTCAAAAGTTTTTCAACCTCATCTGCTATATCTTTTGTTGCATTTACTAATGCTAATTTTTTAATATTCTCGCCTAATTGTTTTTGCTTTTCTGTTGAAGCCACTAGCTGAGAAAATTTATTTTCAAAATCTGCCTCTAAATCTTCCTCTTTAATCATCAAAGCTGCATCTTCGTTTACAATAGACATGGCATTTTTAGTTTGATGGTCTTCAGCAACATTTGGAGATGGTATAAATATTACTGGCTTCCCAACAATACATAATTCTGAAACAGAACCTGCTCCCGCTCTAGAAATAACAATATCTGCTGCAGCATAAGCTAAATCCATATTGTTTAGAAACTCATAAACTTGAACATCTTTAGTATTCTTGTATATCTTGTATTGTTGATAATACAACTTACCGCATTGCCAGATAATTTGAATATTCTGGGTATCAAAAAAATCTAATTCTTTTTCTATTAGCTCATTGATTCTTTTAGAACCTAAACTACCGCCTATAATAAGTAAAGTAAATTTTCCGTGTTTTAAATCGAAAAAATCTTTTGCCTTAACAGCTTTTGTTTCAATATCTAACAAACCTTGTCGTACAGGATTACCAGTTTTAATAATTTTATCTTCTGGAAAAAATCGTTCTAAACCGTCATAAGCAACACATATTTTTTTTGCTTTTTTAGATAATAGTTTATTTGTAATTCCAGGATAAGAATTCTGTTCTTGAATCAATGTTGGAATATTATTTGAAGCAGCTACTTTCAATAGTGGACCACTCGCAAAACCACCTGTACCTATAGCCACATCGGGCTTAAAAGATTTTATAATTTTACGAGCTTTCCAAAGACTACTAATCACTTTAAAAGGAAAACTTAAATTTTTTAAAGTCAGCTTACGCTGAATACCTGAAATCCATAAACCCCTGATATCATATCCAGCTTGAGGAACTTTCTCCATTTCCATTCTATCCTTAGCACCAACAAATAAAAAATCAGCATCAGGATAACGAGATTTCAACTCGTTTGCAATGGCAATTGCTGGATAAATATGACCTCCTGTTCCACCTCCAGATAATATGATTTTATAATTACTCATTTAAATTGTTTCGCTAAGAATTTCCAGCGGGTTTTCTTCGTTTATTTCTTTCTCTTTTATTTCTTCTCGTTTCGCACTAACACTAAGTATAATTCCTATAGCCAAACAAGTCATCCAGATGGATGTTCCTCCACTACTTATTAGAGGTAATGTTTGACCCGTAACTGGAAATAATTCCACAGCTACAGCCATATTAATTAAGGCTTGAAAAACAATTGGGAGTCCAACGCCTAATACCAACAACTTTCCAAATATGGTATCAGACTTTTGAGCTACTATAACAACACGGAATAGTAACCATAAGTATAAAATCATAATTACAAAACCACCTACTAATCCGTACTCTTCAATAATAATTGCAAAAATGAAATCTGATGACGATTGTGGTAAGAAATTCTTTTGCATACTTTTTCCTGGACCTACTCCTTGTATTCCGCCTGTTGCAATGGCAATTTTTGCTTTTTCTATTTGATAATCTGCTTCTGTATCTTCTGGATTTGCAAAGCTTTCAATCCTCCCCATCCAAGTATCAATTCTATTTGGCATAGCATCAGGAAAAGCCTTAGCTACTAAAATAAATAAGGTTAACACTAAAATCCCTGAGCCAATAATTACAGCTAGATAACGTAAAGGATAGCCTCCTAGAAACACGAGCATAACTACCATTAAAAACATGATTGCCGCAGTAGAGAAATTTGCTGGAAGTATAAGAATTAAGACTAAAAATACAGGAATCCAAAGCGGTAAAATAGAGGCTTTAAACGTTATAATTTCATCTTTAATCTTAGACATATATCTTGCCACATAAACCATAAGCACAACTGCAGCTAGTGTTGATGTTTGAAAAGACATCCCAACAAACGGAATTTGAATCCATCGGCTAGCATTAGCACCATCAATAGTTTTCCCTTGAAGTATTGTTAAACCTAACAAAGCCAATACAACAGGAATCATTATCAAAGATAAACCTTTAAAATACCTGTAAGGAATTTTATGTACCCCATACATAATAGCAAAACCTAGCACTAAATGCACAAAATGCTTAACAAAAAAAGTAAATGTACTACCACCCGCGCCTTTATACGCCAAATTACTAGCAGCACTATAAACAGGCAAAAACGATAGTATAGCTAATAGAGCTGCTATTGCCCATATTAACCGATCTCCTTTTATATTTTTAAATACCGCCTGCACTTATATTATTTTACAGATTTCTTACCGCATCTTTAAATTGACGCCCTCTATCTTCGTAATTCTCAAACAAATCGAAACTCGCACATGCTGGAGACAGCAATACATTATCACCAGCATCAGCCACTTTATAAGCTATTTTTACAGCTTCGCTCATAAACTGCGTTTCAACTATAATATCAACCATATTTCCAAAAGTGTTTATCAATTTTTCATTATCAACACCCAGACAAATAATAGCCTTTACCTTCTCGTTTATAAACGGAAATAACTCTTCGTAATTATTCCCTTTATCAACACCTCCAACAATCCAAACAGTTGGTGCATCCATACTTTCTAGAGCATAATATGTTGCATTCACATTGGTTGCTTTAGAATCGTTTATGTATTGCACTTTATTAATTTTAAGCACTTGCTCTAAACGATGTTCTACACCTTGAAAGTTCTCTAAACTTTCTCTAATAGTTTGCTTTCTTATTTTAAGTAAATGCGCCACAGTAGAAGCAGCCATGGCATTTTTAATGTTGTGCTTTCCTTCTAAAGTTAAGTTTGCTGTTGGCATAATAATTTCGTTGTTATTTATTGTTAGTTTAATATTTTCTTTATCTAAATACACTCCATTTTCAAGGATTTTTTCTAATGAAAATGGCAATAATGTGGATTGAACTGGATTGTTTTTCAAGTGATTAACTATAACTTCATCATCGGCATCATAAATCAAGTAATCAGCTTTAGTTTGATTCATTGCTATTCTAAATTTAGAATGGATATAATTTTCAAACTTGTAATCATATCTATCTAAATGATCTGGAGTAATATTCAACAGAACCGCTATGTTTGGCTTGAAATCAATAACATCATCTAACTGAAAACTGCTAATTTCAAGCACATAGTTTTTAAAATCTGATTCTAAGATCTGTTTAGCAAAACTATCCCCAATATTTCCTGCCAGCCCTACATTTAATTCTTGTTTTAAAATGTGATGCGTTAACGTTGCCGTAGTTGTTTTTCCATTGCTACCAGTAATACCAACAATAACAGCATCAGTAAATTTTGAAGCAAACTCAATTTCTGAAACAACTAAAATTCCTTGTTTTCTAATTTGTTTTACCAAATCAACCTTATCAGAAATTCCAGGGCTTTTCATAACCATATCTGCATTTAAAATCTTAGACTCCGTATGCTTTCCATCTTCCCATTCAATCTCATTATGTATAAGAACTTGCTTGTACTTTTCTTTTATTTTTCCTTTATCGGAAACAAAAACCTCATAGCCTCTTTCCTTACCTAAAAGTGCTGTTCCAACACCACTTTCTCCTCCGCCCAATATGACTAATCTTTGTTTTGTCATTCTGTTATCATTTCATAAGATTCCCGCCTTCGCGAGAATGACAAATTTGTTATCGTATTTTCAGTGTTACTATTGAAAGAATTGCTAGCAGAATACCCACAATCCAAAACCTAGTCACTATTTTACTTTCGTGATATCCTAATTTTTGATAATGATGATGCAATGGTGACATTTTAAAAATCCGACGCCCCTCACCGTATTTTTTTTTGGTGTATTTAAACCAACCCACTTGCATAACCACAGATAAATTCTCAGCTAAAAAAATGCCACACAACACAGGTATTAACCATTCTTTACGGACTGCTATAGCGATTACCGCTATAATCCCTCCAATAGTCAAACTCCCTGTATCACCCATAAACACTTGCGCTGGAAAAGTATTATACCACAGAAAACCAATTAGCGCCCCCACAAAAGCGGCGATATATATAGTGATTTCCTCTACCATGGGGATATACATGATATTGAGATATTCTGAAAAGATGATATTACCTGAGACCCATGCAAAAATCCCTAAGGTTAATACGATAATTGCTGAAGTTCCCGCTGCTAAACCGTCTATACCATCCGTTAAATTAGCTCCATTAGATACTGCTGTGATAATGAAAATAGCAACCAAAATAAAAATCACCCATGCGTATTTCTCCAAATCAGGACTAATCCAAGTAATTACTTTAGCATAATCAAACTCATTACCTTTTATAAAAGGAATGGTTGTTTTGGTAGATTTTACTTCATCCTTAAATAATTTCGAAGCTTCTATATCTGGATTTTCTGCTAGCAGAACACGTTGTTGTTCAATTGGCAATTTCTCCTTCATGGTAACATCTTGATGAAAAAACAAAGTAGCGCCAACAATAATCCCTAAGCCTATTTGACCCAATACCTTAAACCTTCCTTTTAGGCCTTCTTTATCATTTTTAAATTTTTTGATATAGTCATCAATAAATCCAATAGTCCCCATCCAAACGGTAGTAACCAACAAAAGAATGATATAGATATTCTCAAGTTTTGCCAGAAGCAAAACTGGTATCAATGTTGCTAAAATGATAATTATACCACCCATAGTTGGGGTTCCTGCTTTTTCTTTTTGACCGTCTAAACCTAAGTCTCTTATAGTTTCACCTACTTGCTGCTTTAACAAAAAGCGAATAATTCTTTTACCATATATTGTAGAAATCAACAGTGATAAAATCATAGCCAAAGCTGCTCTAAAGGTTAAAAACCCAAAAAGTGTAGCTCCAGGAAGCTGAAACTGTTTTTCTAAATACTCAAATAGGTAGTACAACATTTAATTCTCTACTTTTATTAACCCCTCGACTGCCCTTGGGGAGGCATTTTGTTTACTATTTTTGTAATTGTTTTAAAAACTCTTTTACTATTTTAAGGTCATCAAAATCAAATCGCTCTCCATTTATTTCTTGATAAGTTTCATGCCCTTTTCCAGCAATCAAAATAATATCTTTAGGTTGCGCCATCTGACACGCCGCCTTAATTGCTTGTTTTCTATCTTGTATGGTTAATGCTTTTTTGAAATTTTGTGGCTCAACTCCAGCCTCAATCTCATTTAAAATATCCTCTGGATTTTCACTCCTAGGATTATCATTCGTAAAAATCACCTTGTTACTTAAAGCTGTTGCTATATGTCCCATTTTAGGGCGCTTTGTTTTATCTCTATCACCGCCACAACCAACTACAGTAATAAGCGCTTCATTTTTAGTTCTAATACTATTTACAGTCTCTAATACATTTTTTAGTGCATCAGGTGTATGCGCATAATCCACAATAGCGGTGATTTTATCATCAGAAACCACATATTGAAAACGCCCACTAACGCTCTCTAAATCACTTATTAATCGAAGTATTTCAACTTTTTCAAGACCTAATAATTCCGCAGTAGCATAAATTGCTAGAACATTATATGCATTAAAGTTTCCAATAAGCTTGGTCCAAACTTCACTATCGTTAACTTTTAACAATAGACCTCCAAACTGATTTTCTAAAATCTGAGTTTTATAATCAGCATACTGCTTTAAAGCGTAGGTATACTTTTTAGCTTTCGTATTTTGCAACATCACCAAGCCATTTTTATCATCCACATTTGAAAGCGCAAATGCTTGACTTGAAAGCTCATCGAAGAATTTCTTTTTTACATCCCTATATTCAGCAAATGTTTTATGATAATCCAAATGATCGTGAGACAAATTCGTAAAAATACCGCCCTCAAAATGCAAACCTTCCGTTCTATGTTGGTGAATTCCGTGAGAACTCACTTCCATAAAACAAAACTCTACACCTTCAGTATTCATTTTACTCAAGTACTTGTTGATAGTTAAAGAATCTGGTGTAGTATGGGTTGCTTTATATTCAGTTTCATCTACCATAATTTTTACAGTAGACAACAACCCTACTTTGTAACCTGCTTTTTTAAATAGCTGATACAATAAACTTGTTACTGTAGTTTTTCCATTTGTACCAGTAACACCAACCAGTCTTAAGTTTTGCGATGGGTTATGATAAAAATTCGAAGCTATAATAGCCAGCGCTTTACTAGAATTATCAACTTCAATATAAGCAACACCATCTATTAGTTTTTTTGGCAGGGTTTCACACACAATACTTGTTGCGCCTTTTTCAATAGCCAAATCAATGTAATCGTGCCCATCTGTAACCAAACCACGAATAGCAACAAACAAATTGCCTTTTTCAATTTTACGTGAATCAAAATTAACAGCATCAACCCCTATGCTTGTGCTTCCAACTACAGCATTTAAAGTAACCTTATACAATATATCCTTGAGAGCTATCATGATGCTTTTAAAACTACTGTTTGATTATCCTTTAATTTGGTATTCTTGTTTATGGATTGGGCTTTCACTAAGCCATTACCTTCTAACCGCACCTTTACATTAATCTGCATATTTTCTAACAAAACCAAAGCATCCATAGCAGGCATCCCTACTACATTAGGCATAATTGTTTTATATTTTTGCGCTTTTTCATAGAAGCTTTCATAATCCTTTTCTACCGCACCCATTTTCACTTCTAACGATTCAACCTCATCAACAATAGGTGTATCTGTAAAAATCTTTTGCGCCACCCTTTTAAACACGGGGCCAGAAACATCTGCACCGTAATACCCAACACTTTTATCTGGCTCATGAATAACCACAATGCAAGAATATTTTGGATTATCAGCTGGAAAATAACCTGCAAAAGACGAGATGTAATTCAGCTTTTCTTTATCGCGATAATCTTTTTGACATGTTCCCGTTTTACCCGCCATCGAGAAGTTTTTAGAATACAATCGGTGACCTGTTCCATGTTTTTTTTCTACTACATTTTTAAGCAATGCTTGTAATTTTGAAATAGTTTCTTTTGAACAGATTTGTTTGTTAATCACTTCTTTTTCAAAAGGCTTAATAATTTTATCAAACTCCTTAACTTCTTTTAAAAACCTAGGTTTAACCATAACACCATCATTCGCAACAGCATTATAGAATGTAAGTGTTTGTAGAGGCGTAAATGACACACCATAACCATAAGCCATCCACTGTAAAGCAATTCCACTCCAACGACCATTCTTTACTCTCGGATCTGGAATAATGGGTTTAGGCTCCCCTATAATTGGTAGATTTAAGCTGTCTTGAAGATTCATCTCATATAACCTATCTACAAACTTTTCAGGCTGTTTTCTATAGGCCTTATCAATAACCTTTACAATTCCTGTGTTTGAAGACACTTCGAAAGCTTTTGAAACCGTTATCTTTCCATAACCACCATGTTTTGAATCTCGAACTTTTTTTCCATAGAAACTCAAAATCCCATTTTCAGTATCAACCACATCACTAGTGTCTACAACCTTATCTTCAAAAGCAGCAGCAAGCGCCATCAACTTGAATGTAGAACCCGATTCATGACTTTCACCTACCGCATAATTCAACCGCTCATAATAATGTCCATTTTTATTCCTTCCCAAATTTGAAATGGCTCGAATCTCTCCAGTTTTGGTTTCCATAACCACTACACATCCGTGGTCTGCTTTATATTTTTCCAATTGTGCCAAAAGTGCATGGTGCGCAATATCTTGAATATTAACATCTATGGTAGTATAAACATCATAACCATCTTGTGGTTCAATTTCATTAGCATCACTCAACGGTTTCCACTGGCCTTTTCCTATTTGTTGCTTTTTACGTTGTCCATCTACACCACGCAAATATTTTACCCCAAAAGCACCATCAATACCTGGCCTTGTCACATTTCCTTTATCATCAATACGCTCATAACCTATTGTTCTTTGCGCAATACCACCCATTGGATGTTCCCGTTTTGTAGTTTGCTCAACAATTAAACCTCCTTTAAACGCCCCTAACTCTAATAATGGAAAATTTCTTAATCGAATATAATCTGAATACCCAATATTTCTAGCTAATAAAAAATACCTGTTTCTATTAGCTCGTGCTCGTCTTAAGTCTTTTTCTAATGCGTTTGAAGATTTACCAGAATATTTTGAAAGCGAATCACAAAGTGGCTTGATATACTTTTCAAAAGTTTTTGCTTTTGGAGTTAGAGCATCAAAACGAATATCGTACTTAGGAATTGAGGTAGCTAGTAAATTCCCATTTACAGAATACACATTACCTCTATTTGCAGGAATCACAACATTTTTAACAACACGCTCTGTAGCTTTTGCTCTATACACATCGCCTTGAAGAAATTGAATACTTAAAAGCTTAAACACCACAGCAAGCCCGAAGATGAACATACATCCAGCTATAAAGTACAAACGGTTTAATATGTTTCTTTCGTTTACTGCCAAGGTTGCGTTATCAATTTTGTGTTTTAACTTTTATTTTTTTTGGCGGAATTACCGAAGGCGCCAATCCTTTTTCTTTCATTACTGCTATAACATGAGATTCCATTTTGAGCCTCATGAGTTTGGAGCGACCATCAACAAAAGCAGATCGCATTTCTTTTACTTCATTTTTTAATCTTGCAATTTCATAGACCTTTTTATCAGCACTGTGCGAACTTGCAATCATTATTATAGCTAACACCGAAACAAACAAAATGAATCGCCAATTCTTAAATGAATCATCACTTACTAAAAATGTTCCTTTTAATATGTTATGGATATTTTTCTTCATTCTGATAATTTTGTAGTTTCGATTTCTCTCAATTCCTAAAAATTATATTTTTTCAGCTATCCTAAGTTTCGCACTTCTTGCCCTATTATTTATTTTTATTTCTTCTGCTGTTGGAACAATTAGCCCGTTTACTTTTTTAAGCGGCACTTCAAAATTTCCGAACATATCTCTTTCCGGCTCCCCCTCAAACATCCCATTTCTTATAAAACGTTTCACCAATCTATCTTCAAGCGAGTGGTAGGATATAAAACTCAGCCGCCCTCCAACTTTTAACACTTCTGGTGTTTGCAACAAAAACTCTTTTAAAACCTCAATCTCTTGGTTTACCTCAATTCTAATCGCTTGATAAATCTGAGCTAACACTTTATTTTCATGTCTTGGCGGTAAAAATTTCCTCAAAACTGTTTTTAACTGCTTACTTGTAATAATTGGTTCATCTCTTCGAAACTCAACAATTAATCTTGCCATAGCTGGGGCTGCACGCAATTCACCATATTGCAAAAAGACTTGCTTTAATCGTTCTTCTTCATATTCATTAACTACATGAAAAGCAGATAGTTCATTTTCTTGGTTCATTCGCATATCTAAATCCGCTTCAAAGCGTGTAGAAAAACCACGTTCAGCTACATCAAATTGATGTGATGACACACCAAAATCAGCCAAAACCCCATCCACTTGTTTCACACCATGAAATCTCAAAAATCGTTTCACGTACCTGAAATTCTCATGAATCAAGGTAAACCTATCGTCATCAATTGTATTTTTAAGAGCGTCTAAATCTTGATCGAAAGCAAAAAGCTTTCCTTTATTACTAAGCCGTTTTAATATTTCTCTACTATGTCCGCCACCACCAAATGTTACATCTACATAAATACCGTCTGGATTAATATTTAATCCATCAACCGTTTCTTTAAGAAGTACCGGGTTATGATATTCCATAATCGTCATCATCTTGCCCCATTACCTCTTCTGCTAAATCAGCAAAATCAACAGCTGCATCATCTATAGCTTGTTCGTATAAATCCTTATCCCAAATCTCAATAATATTGATTGCAGAAGCCACCACTATATTTTTTGAAATATTTGCAAAAACCGTCAAATCCTTTGGTATCAAAACCCTACCATTAACATCTACCTCAACCATTTTTGCTCCAGCAGTAAATCGTCTAATAAAATCGTTATTCTTCTTTTTAAACTTATTAAGCTTATTCATCTTTTGCATAAGCACCTGCCATTCTCCCATAGGATAAAGCTCTAAACACTGCTGAAACACTGAACGACGAATAACAAAACCATCTTGTAAAATCGCAGAAAGCTGCTTCTTGATTGCAGCAGGCATCATTAATCTGCCTTTTGCATCAACTTTACAATCGTATGTTCCTGTGATTAAATCCAAAGTGATTTACTGACTTTTAAACGTTTAAGTTTCAAATATATTGAAAAATATCCCACATTCTACCACTTAATACCACTTTGTTAATAAATTTTAAATCTAGACTGTTTTTTATCGGATACGAAAACCTACAACCCCTTACCAATAAACACGAAATATAAACTTCACTCTAGAACTTTGAAATCTTTAGGTTGTTGATATTTTAGTTTTGAAATTTCAAGAATTTTTATTCTAGCAAAAGAGCAGTTTTATCTGAAAAGAATTATTAATAAGGGAAATATGAATGAAATAACTATATTTGTTTTTAACGAATGAATGACTAACTGATTAATGACGCATCGTTTAAAAAAAGAAAAAAATTATAGCTACATTGAAGCAGGGGAAGGCACACCTATAATTGTGCTACATGGATTAATGGGTGGACTGAGCAATTTTGACGCTGTGACCGATTTTTTTAGCTGTAAAGGCTATAAGGTAATTATCCCAGAACTCCCTATTTACAAGATGTCTTTAATCAAGACAAACGTAAAGCATTTTGCTAAGTATTTACATGAGTTTATAAAATTTAAAGGCTTTGAAGAAGTTATTTTACTTGGTAATTCTTTGGGTGGACACATTGGGTTATATCACACTAAACTTTACCCAGAAAGTGTAAAAGCATTAATTATTACTGGAAGTTCTGGACTTTATGAAAACGCAATGGGTGGTGGCTACACAAAGCGTAGTGATTATGAAGTAATTAAAAAGAAAGCACAAGATGTTTTTTACGACCCAGAAGTTGCTACTAAAGAAATAGTAGATGAAGTCTACGAAACTGTAAATGACCGCAATAAACTTATAAAAACACTTGCCATTGCAAAAAGTGCCATTAGACATAATATGTCTAAAGATTTACCCAATATAAAAACTCCAACATGTATTATTTGGGGTAAAAACGATAGTGTTACACCTCCTGAAGTTGCTGAAGAGTTTAATGAATTACTACCTGATTCTGAATTGCATTGGATTGATAAATGTGGACATGCTGCCATGATGGAACACCCACAAGAATTTAATAAGATTCTTGATACATGGCTAGAAAAAAGAGGTTTTTAAAAATTTATTCAAAAAAAACATCTGGAAACATTGGATTCCTTTAATGAGATTTCCTTCTTTGAGGGAATGACAAAAAAACTTGTCATGAAAATAAAGTCTGCTGAATTTGTTATGAGTAACTCAGATGTTGCTAAATGCCCAAAAAGCAGATTGCCAGAATATGCTTTTATAGGCAGAAGTAATGTAGGCAAGTCTTCTCTAATCAATATGCTTACAAGTCGAAAAAGTTTAGCAAAAACCTCCGGAAGACCTGGGAAAACTCAACTTATTAATCACTTCTTGATTAATAAAAATTGGCATTTGGTAGATTTACCTGGCTATGGTTATGCGCGAGTATCAAAAAGTTCAAAAAAAGTATTTCAAAAATTTATTACGCAATACTTTGCACTAAGAGAACAATTAGTAACCGCTTTCGTTTTAGTAGACATAAGACACAAACCTCAGTCTATTGATTTAGAGTTCATGCAATGGCTAGGAGAAAATGGCATTCCTTTTTCTATTATTTTCACTAAGGCTGATAAATTAAAACCCAAGGCAATAGAAAATCATGTTAAAGATTACAAAACCATTCTATTAGAATCTTGGGAAGATATGCCTAATTACTTCATAACATCATCTTCAAAAAATATTGGAAAGGACGAAGTTTTGGGATATATAGATGAATTAAATCTAAATATGGAAACTTAATTCTGATAATTATGAGTCTCACATAAAATAAATTACTTTCAACAAAACCTTTTTGGAAATTCATGAAACAAACAAAAATAGTTTCTCAAGAACTTATGTCAAAAACGCTTTTTGATATTTTTGTGAAATATAAGTTTACTAATGAAAAAGCAAACCTACTATCTGAAGTTTTTACAGAAAACTCATTATGTGGGGTTACTTCTCACGGCATAAATAGAGTTCCTGTTCTACTTGACTTTATTAATAAAGATTTAGTTGATATAAACGCTGAAGCTGAAAAAGTAGAAACTTTTGGGAATATTGAAAGGTGGGATGGCAATAATGGAGTTGGAATTATTAATGCGGTTAAATGCACTAATCGGGCTGTTGAATTAGCTAAAAACCACGGTATGGGTATTGTAGCCCTTAGAAATACGAATCACTGGATGCGTGGAGGTTATTATGGGTGGCAAGCTGCAAAAAAAGACTGCATAAGCTTACTATTTACCAATACAAAACCTAATATGCCAGCTTGGGGAGGAAAAGAATTGAGACTTGGTAATAACCCTTTTATAATCTCAATCCCTAGAAAAAAAGGACATATTGTTTTAGATATGGCAATCTCTCAGTTTTCATTTGGGAAAATAAACGATTATAAATTAAATAATAAAATGCTTCCTTATGAAGGCGGATGGGACAACAACAATAATTTAACTAAAGACCCAGATGCTATACTAAAAAGTGAACGCAGCTTACCTATTGGACTTTGGAAAGGCTCTGCACTCTCAATGGTTTTGGATATGCTGGCTACAATTTTATCAGCAGGTAAATCAACCTATAAATTAGGGTTAGACGAATACGAAACAGGAGTTTCTCAAGTTTATATGTGTATACATCAAAAGACTTTTAACGATTCTAATCTTCAAGAAAACCTGTTAAACGAAATTATAAATTTCACACATAACATAACCCCAACCGAAACAGGCCAAAAAACTTATTATCCTGGTGAGCGCACTTTACAAGTTCGACAAAATAATTTAGAAAAAGGAATACCTGTAGACCATAGAATTTGGAATACTGTTTTAGAGTTTTTAAAATAAAGTACCCTTAACCCTTAACATCAAGAGCGTCTCTGAGTGCATTTCCTATAAGCATAAAAGCCATAACCAGACTCATAATACAAAGCCCAGGAATTATTGCTAAATAGGGTTTCCCAAGAATAATATAATTATAATGATCTTTAATCATAGCACCCCAACTTGCCATGGGCGGTTGAGCTCCAATACCCAAAAAACTTAAACCACTTTCAATTAAAATAGCAGCTGCAAAATTAGCTGCCGAAATAACAATAACAGGCGCCATTATATTTGGTAATATATGCTTAGTTATAATTCTGTAATCATTGTAGCCTAAAGCTCTTGCCGCAGTAACATATTGCATTTCTTTTGCACTAATTATTTGTCCTCGCACTACTCTTGCAACTTCTACCCACATGGTTAAACCTACCGCGATAAATACCTGCCAAAAGCCTTTTCCTAATGCCAGAGTAATAGCTATTACCAATAACAATGTAGGGATAGACCATGTTACATTAATAATCCACATGATGATTGCATCAACTCTTCCTCCAAAATAGCCAGCAATACTCCCCATAAGAATTCCAATAATTAATGAAATAAGAACCGCTACAAAACCAATAAAAAAAGATATTCTAGCGCCTACTAAAATTCTACTAAGTAAATCACGACCATATTTATCAGTTCCAAACAGAAAGGTTTTTTCAACAATATAGTCTGTAGATGCATTATTAGGAAATGTGTTTAATTTTACACTTTTCTCCGCTCCTTCTAATCCATCAGAAGCATATTCCTTATAAACCAGTACATCATCTTCTATAGCGTAATCTGAAATTGGGATTTCTGTATTAGCATTTTTCTTTCCAAAAAACAATTTATCAAAACCACTTTGTTCGTTTGAAATTTCCGAGGGCATTGTTAACATGTTTACCTTAAAACCAGGTTTTTTAGAATGAATTGCCAAATGCATTTGATTAGCATATTGAGAATCGTCTGGCGCCAACACATAAGCAAAAACAGAAATTACTCCAACCAAAATGATAAAACAAAAACTAAAAACGCCCCAAAAGTTCCTTTTAAACTTTTGGAGCGCTAAGTGTTTTAGTGAGTTTGATTTATGACTCATAAACGTTTATTAATTCTTTACTGTAGAAGCCACTTTTTTAATTGGATATGCAGTTTTTAAATCCTCCAATACATTTAATGCTTCTTCAATATAAACATCTTTACTTAAGCTTTCATGCCAACGTTTACGCTTCTCTTTTAAATCTGTGGCATCTTTTGCAATAAGTTCTTTTTCGAAACTCGTAGAATCAAAAGTTAGATTTGTATCGTAATCACTAATAGCATCATATTTCTTTGATTCTATTTCATTTTCTTTTAACTGAGCCTTATACTTATCATAATTAAGCGAATAAACCGTCTCATCAATCTTAGTTTTTACCCATTTAGCATTTTCTTCAATAAGCTTTAATTGGGCATTATTACTCATACGTTGTTGGCTTTTTTTAATAGTAGCATCATAATCAAAATAATACTCCCAAGGCGTGAATTGTGCTTCATCAATTTCATCATAAGGCAATGGATTTTCTTTATCCTTTTCACCAACATCAATAAAGCTAAAACGCCCAGGCACTTTAATATCACTCTTAACACCTTCCAGCTGCACAGAGCCACCATTAATTCTATAATACTTTTGTCTTGTTAATGCAAGCGCTCCCATATCTCCATTTGTACTATTTTTTATCATGTTATTCAAATCAATAACATTTTGCACAGTTCCTTTACCGTAAGTTTGCTTACTACCAATTATAATGGCACGTTTATAATCTTGCATTGCAGCTGCCAAAATCTCTGAGGCTGACGCTGAAATTTCATTTACCAAAATAACTAACGGGCCATCCCACGCAATAGATTTATCCCTATCCTTCAAAACCTCTTTTGGTGTATCTGTTGAGCGCACTTGTACAATAGGACCATCTTTTATAAATAAACCTGCCATCTCAACTACCGTAGGCAATGATCCTCCTCCATTATTGCGTAAATCGAGTACAAGCCCTTCAATACCATCTTCTTTCAACCTTTCGATTTCCTTTTTTACATCTTTAGCTGCGTTAATATTTTTATAATCATTAAAATCAGCATAAAATGCAGGTAAGTTTATAACACCAAAAGTTTTGTCGTCTTTTTTAACTACAGATGATTTGGCATAAGTATCAAAAACCTCAACAATATCTCTTGTAATGGTTATATCTTTTACAGTACCATCAACTTTTTTAACAGTAAGGGTTACTTTGGTTCCTTTTGGGCCTTTTATATACTTAATAGCGTCATTAATACGCATACCAACAATATCTACAGGAAATTCTTCATCTTCTTGCTTCACTTTAAGAATTAAATCTTCAACTTCTAGCTCGTTACCCCTCCAAGCAGGTCCACCAGAAATAAGCTCTACAACTTTAATGTAATCCATACGTTTTTGAAGTCTTGCTCCGATACCTTCTAACTTACCAGACATACGAGTATCAAAATCTTCTTTTCCTTTTGGAGCTAGATAGTATGTATGAGGATCAAACTCCTCAACAATTGTATTAACATAAACAGCAAACCAATCTTCACGTCTTTGATCATCTATATAATCTTGAAAATAGATATCTAAGGATCGTAATGTAGCCTCACGAGCTTCTTTTTCAATTTCTTTCTCAGACTTCATTACATAATTTGGATCTTTTTCTTTCGCTCTTTTTTCATCTTCATAAAGATCATCATAGTTAGAGATTGTAGAAAACTTAAGTTGCTTCCTCCAACGATCTTTCATTTCTTTTTTGTTCTTTGGAAAGCTAATTTTATCATAATCTGTATCAAAAGCTTCATCTATAGTGTAATCAAAAGGTTCAGACAAAATGGCTTTATAAAGTTCTTTAGACTCCTCTATTCGTTTTACAAAACGCTCATGAACTACATTAAAAAACGTAATATCCGTTATTTTAAGTTGATCATCAATAGTCAATTTATACTTCTCAAAATCTTTGTAATCAGATTGATAAAAATATCGTTTAACAGGATCCATCACTTCAACAAAATCAGAAAATAATTCTGCAGAAAACGCATCATCCATGGCAATCGGATCAAAATGACCTTGCTCAATAACAAATGTGATGATTTGAATTAGAAGTTTATCTTTATCAGGATTACTGAATTTATTTGATGTGAAACTGCAAGATGCAAACGCCAACAATAATAAAAGAGAGAGTACTTTATAATTCCTTTTCATAATATTCTTCATGTTTTATTCTTTTTTGCTTCAAAAAGCACAGCATATTTTTTCACTAAAATAAAGAAAAAACCATGCCAATACTTCGATTCTCTACTAATTTTTTGTTAAACCAAAGAAATTACGGGTTAACTGGCTAAATTATGTATTTTAGCGATGACTTTTAATACTAAAATGAGTAAAAAACCGCTTATACTTGTTACAAATGACGATGGCATTAATGCACCCGGAATACGTTCATTAATTTCAGTAATGAATACTATTGGAGATGTGGTAGTTGTAGCACCAGACAGCCCACAAAGTGGTATGGGACACGCCATTACTTTAAATTCTACTTTACATGCTAAAGAGGTGCATTTAGACGAAGGACCACAAAAAGAGTTTAGCTGTTCCGGAACACCTGCCGATTGTGTAAAACTTGCCATCAGAGAGCTTGCTGATAGAGTTCCTGATATTTGTGTTTCAGGAATTAACCATGGTTCAAACTCTTCAATAAACGTTATTTATTCAGGAACAATGAGTGCTGCAATTGAAGCTGGGATTGAAGGGATTCCAGCAATTGGTTTTTCGCTATTAGATTACGGATGGGATGCAGATTTTGAAGCCTCAAAGCCTTTTGTAAAGATTATTACAGAACAAGTTTTGAAACACGGCTTACCAAATGGTGTAGTTTTAAATGTAAATATCCCTAATATCTCTGAAGACACTATAAAAGGCATAAAAATTTGTAGACAAGCTAAAGCGAATTGGGTTGAAGAATTTGACAAACGTAAAACACCACAAGGTAAAGACTACTATTGGCTTACAGGGAAATTTGTTAATTTGGATGGCGGAGAAGACACTGATGAGTGGGCGCTTGAAAACGGTTATGTTTCTGTGGTTCCTGCACAATTCGATTTAACTGCTCATCATTTTATAAAAGATTTAAATAGTTGGGATTTATAATACTGAAACACGTACTTAATACATGAAGAAAGATATTTTTATAGGCATGTTTGTTGGTTTAATAGCTAATGCCATTGGTTTATTTTTAGCAGCTAATTTATTAGGGAAAGGAGATGACTTTACCGTTGTAATAGATGCTGCCGCTAAAGAAGGGTTTTTAGGTAAACTTATAAGTTTAGGTGCTATTTTAAACCTTATTGCTTTTTTTATCTTTATAAAAAGAAGACAAGATTATCGTGCTAGAGGCGTGTTATTAATTACCGTTTTTATTGCTGTTTTTACATTTGTTTTTAAACTCTTCTAGATGAAGTATTATATTGTAGCTGGAGAAGCATCAGGTGATTTACATGGCTCTAACTTAATGAAGGCATTGCAAAAGATTGATGCAAATGCAGATTTTAGGTTTTGGGGTGGTGATCTCATGCAAGCTACTGGTGGTAATTTGGTAAAACACTATAAAGAGCGTGCTTTTATGGGTTTTATTGAAGTTATTATGAACCTGAATAAAATTTTCAAAGACATTTCTTTTTGTAAAAAGGATATTGCAAATTTCAACCCAGACGTGATTATTTTTATAGATAATTCTGGTTTTAATTTACGCATAGCAAAATGGGCAAAACAGGAAGGTTTTAGAACCCACTATTATATATCGCCGCAGGTTTGGGCATCAAGAGCTAGCAGAGTAAAAGCTATAAAACGTGATATTGATGCCATGTATGTTATACTCCCTTTTGTAAAACCTTTTTACAAAAAACACGGATATGAGGTTACTTTTGTTGGCCACCCATTAATTGACGCCATAGCAAACAGGGAACAGGTTAGCGAATTTAAGTTTAGGGAAACACATAAATTAGGAAACAAACCAATAATAGCTTTACTCCCCGGAAGCCGGAAACAAGAAATTACAAAGATGCTCTCTGTGATGTTGGGTATTGTAGATTACTACCCAGACCACCAGTTTGTTATTGCAGGTGCACCAAGTCAGGATTATAGTTTTTATAAAACTTTCATTAAATCGAGAAACGTTAAATTTATTTCTAACAAAACATACGATTTACTTAGTATATCTACTGCTGCATTGGTTACATCTGGAACGGCAACTCTTGAAACAGCTTTATTTAAAGTCCCTCAAGTTGTTTGTTACAAAGGAAGCAATATTTCTTACCAGATAGCGAAACGTATAATAACTTTGAAATTTATTTCGTTAGTAAACTTGGTAATGGACAAAGAAGTTGTTACTGAGCTTATCCAGAATGACTTCAATAAAAAACGACTTAAACAAGAACTCGATAAGATTCTTAACCCAGAAACTCGCAAACAGTTGTTTTTGGATTATTATGAATTAGAAAAAGCCTTAGGTGGTAAAGGCGCTAGTGAAAAAACTGCTAATTTGATTTATGAATCTATTAAATCTTAAAATAACTCGAGTACTTTTAATCCTTTTAGTCGTTACAAACCTTAGTAATTGTAAATCTTCTAAACGCTCTAAAACTAGAAAATCTACTAAAATTATTACTAAGAAACGTGAAACAAGAACCTCTTCAGATAAAAACGCAACTATTACTACAGTTCCTGTTAACAAAGGCTCCTCAACTAAATATAAAGCTGATTTTATTATTGATTATGCTAAACAGTTTGAGGGTGTGCGTTACAAATGGGGAGGCACAACAAAATCTGGAATGGACTGTTCTGGCTTAGTTTATGAATCTTTTAAAACTCATGATATTTTACTACCAAGAATTTCAAGAGACATGGCCAAAAAAGGTACAAGAATTAAACTCAACAAAGTATTCAAAGGCGACCTGCTTTTTTTTAAAACTGGAAACAGAAGAAACTCAATAAATCATGTTGGTTTAGTTGTAGATATTAGAGATAATGACATTAAATTTATTCACGCTACAACCAGCAAAGGCGTCATTATTTCTGGTTTAAACGAAGCTTATTGGCTAAAAGCATTCCATGAAGCTCGTCGTATTTTATAAACTTGCCAAATTAAACAAACTACACAATGGTTTTGAGACAGACCCTAGCTGACCAACCCGCGTTAGGGATAGTAGTGGCATCCTTTTTAAAACCTTAGAAAAAATAATTTGCTTAAAAACTTTAGTTTAACAGATTGTTACGGTTGTTCCTCCCTCGCAATGACGTTTTAAAAAGATATAACGGATAGCCCGACCCCTTGTGGGTAACGCCCAAATTATTTATTGATTTGAAATTATAAGATATTTTATATCTTTCAAAAGTATGCGGCTACTCAATTTTACTATAATTAAACTAAGTATTTGCCTGATTCTGGGCATTATTATTGGCTATGTATTCAATTTTCCTTTAAACACCTCAATACTTTTATCAGTTTCGCTTCTTATTGCTTTGCTTGTTTTTTATTTTATTGCCAAAAAGCAATTTTTACAATCTATTTGGTTTGGTGCTTTTGCGTTTTTAGTTATGATTTCTGTTGGTATTTTAACAACCAGTTTTCATAATCAAAAAAACTTTTCAAATCATTACACGAAATTAATACCGATAGAACGCGATAGCTTAAACACTGTAACTTTTAGAATACGAGAAATTTTAAAACCTGGAAATTACTATGACAAATACATTATTGATCTTTTAGAAATCAATCAAAAAAAAGTTACTGGCAAAACACTTTTAAACATCCAAAAAGACACTTTATTTTCACCTTTAAAAATTGATGACATTTATGTAAGCAGAACCGATTTTAAAGATCTTATTCACCCACTAAACCCTAATCAATTTGACTATAAAAACTATTTAGAAAAAAAATACATTTATCATCAGCTCTTTACATCAAACGAAGCATTATTAGATACTAAATTGGAAGCAAGAACTCTTTTTGGAATTGCTGATAATATTAGACAACATATCAATAAAAAACTTAGGCCTTACAATTTTAAATCTGATGAACTCGCCATAATCAATGCTCTTTTGTTAGGGCAAAGGCAAGATATTAGCGAAGACGTTTACACCAGTTACACAAACGCAGGTGCTATACATATTTTGGCTGTTTCGGGTCTTCATGTTGGTATAATTCTAATTATTCTGAGCTTCGTTTTTAGGCCCTTAGAACAATTTAAACACGGTAAACTCATAAAAACAATTCTTTTAGTGAGTATGCTTTGGAGTTTTGCATTAATTGCAGGATTATCAGCTTCGGTTACAAGAGCAGTTACCATGTTTAGTATTGTAGCTATTGCATTAAACCTTAAACGACCTACCAACATATTCAACACTTTAGCCATTAGCATGTTTGTTATTTTACTTATAAAACCGTTATTCTTATTTGATGTAGGGTTTCAGTTAAGTTATTTGGCTGTATTTGCTATAGTTATAATTGACCCGTATTTGTATAGCTTTTGGAAACCAAAATATTGGGTTACTGATAAATTATGGCATACGTTTACAATTACTGTTTCTGCTCAATTCGGAATTATACCAGTTAGTCTATATTACTTTCATCAGTTTCCGGGTTTATTTTTTATCTCAAACCTATTTATAATTCCGTTTTTAGGCCTTATACTCGGTTTTGGCATTGTAGTCATTCTGTTAGCTATTTTAAACTTGCTTCCTCAGTTTGTAGCTGATAGCTTTGGATGCATTATAAGTGCTATGAATGGCTTTGTAAGTTGGGTATCTAAACAAGAAGCCTTTTTATTTAAAGGTATTTCTTTTAGTCTTCTATTAGTCATCACATCTTATTTATTAATTATAGCATTCTTTAGGCTTGTTTTTAAAAGAAATTACTTAAATCTTAAATTGTTTTTAATAGCCTTTCTCATTATTCAAAGCACTTTTATTTTTAACAAATTTTACAAACCCACCAATACCTTTATTGTTTTTCATAAAAGTAGATTTAGCTTACTAGGAAATACCACAAATAATAAAATTATAGTTGCTAGCGATTTTGATAGTATTACAAATACAAAAAACAAGATTATTAAAGATTATACCGTTGGTAATAATATAGCTGAAATTGAAGAACAAAAAATAGCTTCAGTTTACCAACTGAACGATAAAAACCTATTAGTGATCGATAGCCTTGGAATTTATAATATTAAGACATTCAAACCAGATTATGTTTTGCTCAGGCAATCACCAAAAATCAATTTAAGTAGGCTAATTGATTCTCTAAAGCCGAAACATATTATTTCTGATGGAAGTAATTACAAATCCTACATAGAGCGTTGGGAACATATATGTAGAAAAAGAAAAATCCCTTTTCACCAAACTAGTAAAAAGGGTGCGTTTGTTATAGATTATTAATTTTTCTATATCGTTTTTTTGACTATGTTATTCGCCACTTCAAGCCATTTTTTTGCGCCTCCACGCACATAACCTGTTTTACCCAAATTATTCAAATTCATTCTTCCGTCAGGCAGCTTTTCAGGGCTTACAAAATGAACAGAAGGATATCCTCTTACTTTAAACATAGCTTGCAGTTGTCGGTTTTGCCCTTTTATTTTTTCATCTTGTGGTGTTCTTCTAGGAAAGTCTAATTCTACTAAAACCATATCATTAGACCATTTTTCAAAATCGGAAGTTTTAAAAACTTCATTTTGGAGTTTGATACACCATCCACACCAGTCTGATCCTGTAAAAAATAGCATCACTTTTTTATTTTCCTTAACTGCAATTTCTAGAGCTTCATTAACATCAGTATGCCAAGTAACTCTTTCTTGAGCAATACTAACACTAGAGACAAAACCTGTTAAGAATAAAGTAAATATAAACTTCTTCATATATTATTATTTTTACTTAGCCTTTAAACTCAGGCTGAAATGCTTTATAGTATTCATTAAACTTTTCTTGAGTATCTAGTTTTTTATGCTCATCCTTATCAAACATTTTTAAATACAACTCCATTTGAGAAACTGTTTTATACCCTATCAAAGGAAAGATTAAATCACCTTTTTCATCCAAAAACATCACCGTTGGATAGGATCTTATTTGAAAATATCGAGCCAATTCATGAGCAGAATTTCTTCTATTAGCAAAAGCAGGATTATAATTTGGATTAGAAAACGATTTACCATTATAATTTACAACCTCATTACCTTCTCCATTAAACTTTACCGCATAATAATTTGCATTTACATAATCTGCCACATCTTTATTCTGAAATGTATTTTTATCAAGCATTTTACATGGTCCACACCAATTGGTGTAAACATCCATCATAATTTTCTTTGGATTTTTCTTCTGAAGTTTAATAGCCTCTTCAAAAGTGACCCAGTTAATCTTTTGCGCTATAGCATTTAAGCTTAAGAATGCTAATGCTAGTGTAAAAAGTATAGTTTTCTTCATAACCTATAAGTTGCAAATGGTATGCCGAACTTACAAAAAATGCCCCTAAATAGGGACATTTTGAATATTTTTTAACGATTTATTCGATTATCGAACACCGTGCATGAGCTTTTTGAGTAGTGGATTTAAGACAATTGAAATTATACCAACCCCTATTGGAATTAATGTAAATATCAAGAAAAAAGTTCCTAGAGAATACTGCTCTGAAATTTTATCAATCATCCCTCCCATTGTACCTGCAGCCTTTTGACCAACAGCAATTGCCAAGTACCACACACCAAACATAAAGCCTATCATTCTGGGAGGCACTAGTTTACTCAAATACGACAACCCTACTGGAGAAATACACAACTCACCCATAGTATGCAATAGGTAAGCAAAAATTAGAAAAATCATACTCACAGAAGCTGTTTTTGCGCCCGATGGGATTTCTGAAGCACCATAGGATAGAAAAGCGAAACCAAGCCTTAGTAAAATTAAACCTATACCGTATTTCATTGCAGCACTAGGATTATATTTACTTTCCCACCATCTTGAAAATAAAGGTGCTAACGTAATTATGAAAAATGAATTTAAAATTCCAAACCAAGTTGCATCTACCTCATTACCTTCTTGAGAAAATTTATCAGCTAATCTAAATATCACCAAAAACCATAGTCCAGCAAAAGCAATTCCTAAAATAATATTTGATAAACCTATTCTGGAAAATGTCTTTTTAGCTAATAAAACAAGTACCCAAGTAATTATTATTAATGGTACAGTAGTTAATAAGGCATCAATAATTTTAAAAATCATTGCTGAATTCCCAATTAAATCTCGCTCGGTATAATCTCGAGCAAATAAAGTCATAGACCCCAATGATTGTTCAAAAAAAGCAAAGAAGAAGACCGTAAATATTCCAAAAATAGAGACTGCAATAATTTTATCTCTTACCACTTTAATATATCTTGAAATTCTAGTTACTAGTAGTATTAAGAACAATACAAGAGCACAAAGCACTACAACATTTGAACCACTTAAGTTCCCAATTTGAAATGGTAATAAGTTTGTTCCTCCTATCTTCTCCAATGGGTCATTAAACAAATATAATAGTCCACCAACCGATGATAGGATAATTAAAACCTTATCAAATAAGGTAAATGGATTAAGTTTTTCTTCTGTTTGATTTGCACTACTATCAGCTGGACTTTCTTCATTTATATTTTGAGGTAATTCAACCTCATATACTTTACTAGGTTTTGCCCCAACACTTCCAAATAAACTTCCTGCCAACCAAAACTGAAGCATACCTAAAAACATAAATATACCAGCTAAACCAAAGCCCCAAGACCAACCAAAATTTTCGGCTAAATATCCACAGAGCATCATTCCAAAAAATGCACCTGCATTTACCCCCATGTAAAATATGGTATAAGCTCCATCTTTTTTTGACTCCTTCCCTTTGTACATTTCAGAAATTATCGAAGTAATATTTGGCTTAAAGAAGCCTGTTCCGATAATCAAAAGCGCTAAACCAATATAAAATGTAGTAGTAGTTTCTAAAGCCATTGATGCATGCCCTAAAGTCATTATCGTACAACCAATTACAACTGCTATTCTATAACCTGTGATTTTATCTGCTACCCAGCCTCCAATTATTGGTGTTAAGTATAAGAGCGACGCATAAGTACCTATTAAAGCCAGTGCATTCTCTCTAGCCCATCCCCATCCTGGATTATCGTCAATTATTGGTGCCGTTAAAATATTACTAGTAGAATTCTCATCCCATAGAATGAAAACCGTTCCCACATTTCAGTAAAAAACAACACAAATAGTCCTGCAGGATGACCTATTACTTTATCCTTAAAAAGATTTTCAATATCCGTATTCATAAAAGAAGATTTCAAATTTAATTATTAATGCTTTTCATCCATGAGTTCAGAGCCATCGTCACCGGGGTTATCTGCATCAACACCATGCATCATTTTTTTTACTAATGGTGAAAACAACAATAAAATAAATCCGAATCCAACTCCTGTATATAGTAAATATTCAAAAAGCTGTAAATAACTTTCTTTAGCAATACTTAAGTCTAAAGTAGTACCGTTAGATGTATCAACTGAAGCTATATTTGCTAAAACTGAAGCTATAAACTCTGAACTTGCAGTAGCTAAAAACCATACACCCATCATAAATCCAACTATCTTTGGTGGAGACAATTTTGTTACAGCTGATAAACCTACAGGTGATAAACACAATTCTCCGCAAGTATGTAAAAAATAAGTTATTACTAACCAATAAATAGCAACCTTACCTATTCCTGAAGCATTAATACCTAACACTAAAGACCCAAAACCTAAACCTACAAGCATTAATGCTAATGAGAACTTAACTGCTGTATTAGGGTTATACTTACCTAATTTAACCCATAACCAAGCAAAGACTGGTGCTAAAAGAATTATGAATAAAGCATTTAAACTTAAAAAAGTTCCAGCAGCTATATCGCCCCTATCTAAAACTCTATCAGCGAATAAATTTAAGGATGTATAAGCTTGCTCAAATAATGCCCAAAATATTACAGTAAAAACTATTAGTACGGTTAGCGCGAATAATTGTTCCCTTGCTATCTTATCCAATTCTTTAATAGCATAATAAATTATATATATAAATGAAGCTGCTCCAGCTATCATCAAAGACATTGATACAGCCTCATGCCTTTGTACCATCTGCCAAAAAATAACAGTTGACAGTATACTAGCTATATAAATTAGCCATTCATTTTTAACACCAAATGTAAGTTGATTCAAAAAATCTGGAACAGAAGATTCACCTTTACCCATCAAGTATTTTTTACCTAAAATAAATGTTATTAAACCTAAGGTCATTCCTATTCCTGCAGCCCCAAAACCATAACTCCATCCAAATTTCTCGCCTAACCAAACACATATTATAGTAGCAAAAAAAGAACCTAGATTAATACCCATATAAAAAATTGTAAATCCCGAATCACGTCTCTTATCACCAACTTTGTATAACTCCCCCACTAGAGATGATATATTTGCTTTTAAAAATCCTACCCCCAAAATTATTAGAGCTAGTGAAAAATAAAATACTTGAAGTGCAGTATCATCTCTTGTTATAGCTCCTGTCAAAGATTGTGTAGCTGCATTTCCTTCATAAGCCATTCCTAAGTGCCCTAAAACGAGCATGACTCCTCCAAATACAATCGCTTTTCTAAATCCTAAATATTTATCCGCTATAAATCCACCTATTACAGGAACAGCGTATACTAAAGCAGCATAACTACCTATTATTAAATTCCCTGCACTATCTGAGAACAAGTGATACTTAGTCAAATAAAAAATCAAGAGTGCTTTCATTCCATAAAATGAAAAACGCTCCCACATTTCTGTAAAAAATAATATATATAAACCAACAGGGTGTCCAAATAATTCTTTTTCTTGAGATTGTTTTAATGCCGAAGTAGCCATATATAAAGTTTTGGTTAGTTTTTAGCCTTTAATATTAATCTGATTCACTTTAGTTTCTTTTTCTTCTTGAATTTTATCGCCAAGTGTTTCATGAATAAAATTGGTCATTTTTTTGTATAGATGCAATCTAGTGTTTCCGCCATATATGCCATGGTTTTTATCTGGATAAATAGCCCAATCAAATTGTTTATCAGCTTGAATTAAAGCCTCTGCTAAACGCATAGTGTTTTGTAAATGTACATTATCATCTCCAGATCCATGTACTAAAAGAAAATCACCTTTTAATTTATCTACATGATTTATAGGCGAGTTTTCATCATAGCCACTAGGATTTTCTTGTGGCGTGGTCATATAGCGTTCAGTATAAATAGTATCATAAAAACGCCAGCTACTTACAGGAGCCACAGCAATAGCCATTTTAAATACATCATTCCCTTTAAACAAGCAGTTACTACTCATAAAACCACCATAACTCCATCCCCAAATACCAATTCTGGCAGCATCAACATAGGGTAATTCTCCTAATTGTTTTGCTGCTGCAATTTGGTCTTCAACTTCATATTTACCTAATTCATTTTGAGTTACCTTTTTAAAATCTGCACCTTTCAACCCCGTTCCACGTCCATCTATACAGGCAATAATATAGCCTTGTTGGGCTAAGTGTTGGTACCAGTAATCATTAGCACTATTCCAACTGTTAGCAACCTGTTGAGACCCAGGACCTGAATATTGATACATAAATAGCGGATAGGTTTTTGAAGCATCAAAATTTGCAGGTTTAATCATCCACATATTTAAATCGTTTCCATTAACATTAATAGTACTAAATGTTTTCTTGGATGTTTTAAACTCGGATAGTTTTTGGGCTAACTTATCATTGTCTTTGATACTTTTTATCAAATTACCAGAAGCTGCACTATTCAAAGTATATTCTGGTGGCGTAGTAGCACTAGAAAATGTATTTATAAAGAATGAAAAATCAGCGCTAAATGCTGCATTATTAGTTCCTTCACTCTTTGTTAATCGGTTTTTATTTCTACCGTTTAGCTTTATAGAGTAAACATCTCTATTTATCGAACCATTTTCAACCGATTGATAAAAAATGGTATTTGTTTTATCATCATAACCATAATAGTCAGTTACCTCCCAATTACCTTTAGTTACTTGGTTAATCAAATTTCCTTTCTTATCGTAGTGATAAATATGATTATAACCATCTTTTTCACTTGTCCAAATAAAACTATTATCCTTTAAAAAAGTTAAGTTATCAGTAACATCAATATAAGCTTTGTCTTTTTCAGCTAATACCAAACTAGATGAGTTTGTTTTTGCATTAATCATCCATAAGTCCAACTCGTTTTGATGCCTATTCATATATTGAGCACTTAAAATATCTGGATTTTTTGTCCATTTAATTCTAGGAATATAAAAGTCTTCGTAAGCTTTATCTACTTTGACTTCATGCGTTTTTCCTGAGTTTAAATCGTAAAGATGTAAAGTTACTAATGAATTAGCTTCACCAGCTTTTGGGTATTTAAAAACCTGTTGTGTTTGATATAATTCTGAACCATAAACATCCATAGAAAACTCTGGTACATTGGTCTCGTCAAAACGAATAAAGGCAATTTTATTACTATCTGCATTCCAATCAAAAGCACGAACAAAACTAAATTCTTCTTCGTACACCCAATCGGTAATACCATTTATAATTTTATTCTTTTCACCATCAGAAGTAATCTGAGTGATTTCACCAGAACTTAAATCTTTCATATAAAGGTTGTTATCTTTAGCAAAAGCCACTTTTTTTCCATCAGGAGAAAATGTTGGCTCTTGTATTTTATCTTCAGAAATTAAGTCTAAATCGCCGCTCTTTACATTATAAACGAAATAATTTCCTAATGCTGAACGTCTATAAATGGCTTTTTCATTAGTAGCTAGAATAACCTGCTGCTCATCTTCACTAAACGTATAATCCGTAAAATAAGGGATAGCTTCCAAATCTGCTGAACTAACCAATGTTTTAACCTTCTTCAATGTTTTATAATCATAAATATCAATAGATGTGCTTCTAGACGCTCTATCAAAATTTAAAACAGAATATTGTTGACCATTGTCCATAGAATGCAAAGCATCCATTCGTTCTGTTCTAAACGTACCGTCTTTCCAAATTTCTTCAAGTGTAATATTTTTAGTTTGTGCTGCTAAAATTGTAGTGATAAAAAGACAAACAAAAAGGGATAATTTCATGTGTTGCATATATTTATTTAACCAGTTTTATTAAGTGAAATATTAATCAATTATATGAATTAAGCTTAAAAAGCTATTTTTTTCATAAAATGTTGTCAAGTTTACTAAAAATTATGCAAAAAACCCTATTTATTAACACTTAAATAAGGTAGTTTAGAGTTGGCTATTCAATATTCATACCAAGAGTCTTATCTTTGCTATGCAAATTTTATAATATGAGTAAATCTATTGCTGGTTTTTCTAAATTATCAAAGTCAAAAAAAATTGATTGGATTGTTGACACCTATTTTTCAAATGCTGATGATACCAAACGTGTTTTAAAACAATATTGGAATTCAGATGACAAATTACAACAGCTTCATGATGAATTTATTGAAAACACCATTACCAACTATTATTTGCCTTTAGGTGTTGCACCTAATTTCTTGATAAATAATACGTTATACACAATCCCTATGGCTATTGAGGAAAGCTCAGTAGTTGCTGCAGCAAGTAAAGCAGCTAAATTCTGGCTTGAACGAGGTGGATTTAAAACCAAAGTAATTTCAACCACAAAAATTGGGCAAGTTCACTTTATATATAAAGGTGATTTTGATAAACTAGTAACATTTTTTAATCAAGTTAAATCGAAGCTTATAACAGAAAGTGAAGCTATCACCAAAAACATGAAAAAGCGAGGTGGTGGCATTCTTGATATTGAATTACGCAATAAAACGGCAGATATTGAAAATTACTATCAGTTACACGCATCTTTTGAGACTTTGGATGCTATGGGTGCCAATTTTATAAATTCTTGTTTAGAGCAATTTGCAAAAACATTTAAAAAAGAAGCCTTATCCTTTGATTTGTTTTCTGATAAAGAAAAAGAGATTGATATTGTGATGAGCATTTTATCTAACTACGTTCCGAATTGTTTAGTTAGAGCCGAAGTGAGTTGTAATGTTGAAGATTTAACTGAAGGCTCTGATTTTTCAGGAGAAGCTTTTGCAAGTAAATTTATTCAAGCAGTTAATATTGCTGAAGTTGAACCATATAGAGCTGTGACACATAATAAAGGCATCATGAATGGTATTGATGCTGTAGTTTTAGCAACAGGAAATGATTTTAGAGCTGTTGAGGCAGGTGTACATGCTTACGCTTCAAAAGACGGACGATACAGTAGTTTATCTCATGCTAAAGTGGAAAATAACATATTCACCTTTTGGATGGAAATCCCCCTAGCTTTGGGAACCGTTGGCGGACTAACAGGATTACACCCGCTAGTAAAATTAGCTTTAGAGTTACTACATAAACCATCTGCAAAAGAACTTATGCAAATTGTAGCTGTAGCAGGATTAGCTCAGAATTTTGCAGCGTTACGCTCATTAACAACTACTGGCATCCAACAAGGACACATGAAAATGCACTTGATGAATATTTTAAACCAATTTGAAGCTAATGAGTTTGAAAAACAAACCTTAGTAGAACATTTTAAAAATAACACGGTAACACATAGTGCTGTTACAGAAGCACTAAAAAACCTACGAGTTTCCAGTGAATAATAAAACCTTTTACAGCCACGGAAAACTACTTCTATCAGGAGAATATGTTGTGCTTGATGGTGCTTTATCACTCGCAATTCCAACAAAATTTGGGCAATCTTTAAATATCACACATACGGAAGATCAAGTTTTGCACTGGAAAAGTTTTGATGACATTAAGCAAGTTTGGTTTGAAAATAAATTTGATATCATGAGTTTTAAAGCTCTTAATCGAGCTCCGGATGAAAACATATCAAACATGCTGGTTAAAATACTAAAGACTGCACATAACTTAAACCCTGAATTTCTGAATAATAATTCAGGACTTAAAATTGAAACTCACTTAGAGTTCCCTAAAAACTGGGGTTTAGGCACTTCATCAACACTTATTAATAATGTAGCCCATTGGGCTAATATTGATGCTTATACCTTATTAGAAAATACTTTTGGAGGCAGTGGCTATGATATAGCATGTGCTCAGAACGATTCTGCTATTACGTATCAATTAAAAAATGAAAAGCCAATAGTTGAAAAAACAGATTTTAATCCTGTTTTTAGAGAGCATATATATTTTGTTCATTTAAATAAAAAACAAAATAGTCGAGACGGTATAAAATACTATCATCAAAACAAAGTAAATGCCAAATCTGCCATGAAAGAGATTAATACCATTACGCGTGAAATGATAACTTCTACAAATTTAGAGCATTTTCAAAATTTAATGATACAACATGAAACTATCATTTCAGAATTAACTAAGCAAGTACCCGTAAAAACACTTTTATTTAAAGAGTTTAGTGGTGCTATTAAAAGCCTTGGTGCATGGGGAGGTGACTTTGTAATGGTAGCCTCAAACCAAAATCCAACTAATTTTTTTAGAGAAAAAGGTTATAAAACTATTATTCCGTATTCCGAAATGACACTTTAATTAATAACATAAAAAAAAGCCTCGATAAACGAGGCTTTTTTTTATATAAAATTACAAATATTCTTCTATTGTACTTGTGTAGCAGCTCTGTTATCTTCAATATCAGCAGCTTCTTTTAACGCATTATATAATTTAGAATTTACTGTATTTGCCTTTTGTTGTTCAACTCTATTGGCAGCAGCTTGGTAATTATCTAATTCTACAGCAGGAGTAACTTTGTTAACTTGTAACATATAAACACCTTTTTCACCTTCAATTAAATTAGACGTTTCACCTTCACTAAGTCCAAAAGCAGCACCCACAACCATAGGCTCTCTTCCAGCTCCCGAAATGGTTGGATTTTTCATATTAATCCCAGTAGCAGTTCTTACACTAGTTTTTTCTGCAGCAGCTAAATCTTCTAGTGTTGTGGCAGTAACTCTATCTTTAATAAGAGCAGCTTTCTTCTCTTTTCTTATAATTGGTAATACTTTTCCTGTGGCATCATCAACAGACATTAAGCCCTCTTCGTTTTTTGCAACTAACTGAGCAATCACGTAACCGTTAGGAACATTAAAACGTTTTATATCTCCAACTTCAGCATCTTCCTCAAAAGTCCAGCGTACAATTTGTCTTTGGTTTCCAACACCAGGAATATTTTCATCTAAAACCTTAATCCCATTTACAGGCCTTACAACATATTTATTTTCTTTAGCAAGAGCTTCAAAATCACCTTGTCCTGCTTTAATTTCAAAATTTGAAGCATCTCTAAACACTTTATCAGTTGTTTTTTCAGATGGTTCAATTTTTCTTGAAATAGTTCCTACTTGAACTGCTTTAGTTTTATTTTTTTGCCCTTCAACTTCTATAATATGAAATCCAAAAACAGTCTTAACAACTCCTAAATCTCCAGTTTTTCCCTCAAACTCAAAATCATTAAATTCTGGCACCATAGTATTGTATGGGTGCCAATCGTAACGACCTTCCTTAGCTACACTACCTTGATCAGAAGAAAACTCTTTAACAAACTCTGGAAATTTTGATCGGTTTCTTTTCAATATTGTTAATAAGCTATCTGCAGTTTGTTTTGCTTCAGCTTCCGTTTGTACTACATCAGGTCCAGCACTTTGAGCACCTTTAAAAGGAATTAATATATGTCTAACTTTAGCTGAATCTGGTATTAGCTTAGTAGCTATAACTTTAGTTACCTTAAAACGTCCATCATGTTTATACGGACCGTAAACCTCTCCTTCATTTAAATTATATATTGCATCAGCTGCTTCAGTAGGTAAACTTGATTTAAAAACAAAACGCTTGTCAAATTTAATATCAGAGCCAGCAATTGTATTTATATACTCTTCATTATTTTTCACTTTCGAAAACGCAACAATTGTATCTTTTCGTCCTCTTTCATCAACCAATCTTCCGTTAATGTAAGTTTCAAGTTCTGCTTTAATAGCATTTTCATCTTCAACTGATGCCGTTTCTTTAAATTCTACAAAACGAATATCTCGAGATGCATCAACTTTAAATTGATTTTTATTTTCTTTAATATAATTAGAAATATCTGATTTAGACACTTCAACAATACTATCAGGAATAGAAGAAAACGGCACTTGCACATATTTAATATCTACTTTATTGCCCTCAAGCTCATGCTCTAATTTCCCTTCAGCAAGTGTACCTGTTAAACCCGCTTTAACCATATTGAAATAGTTTTGGTTTAAGGCATTTGAAGCGACTTGCTTTTCATAGTTAACCCAACTCAAAAAGCCTTCTGGAGAAGTTTCTTTTAAATTAGCTATGTATTCGTTCATTTTATTTTCATCAAATAATCCTGCTTCATTTAAAAAATTTGGATTTGTAGCTAACGAAGTTTTAAGTAAATCTCGCATCTGGTCTTTCTCAACAGAAATCTCTAGTTCTTCAAATTGAGTTTCCATAACAGCTTGTCTTACCTCCTGTTCCCAAACTTGATTCATAACCTGAGTATTGGTAGCATTTGGCCCTAGTTGACGCTGTCTTTGCTCAACTTTTTGCATAAAATCTTCTCTAGTAATGTCTTTACCATTAATAGTTGCCACAATATTTTGTGACTTAGATGTTAATGCATCACTATTTTTAAATAAATCTGCTAATACAAAAGAGAATAACGCTAAAGCTATGATTAATATTAAGAATAGTGAACGTTGTCTTATCTTATTTAAAACTGCCATTTGTAAATTAAATTTTAATACCCGATGTTGGGATTTACTTGTTAAGTTGGTGCCAGTTACACTAAAACTGACAAAAATATCGTGCGCGAAAATACCATTTTCTATTCAATAATAAAAGTAGAAATCTGTATTTTAATCTTCTTCTAACACTTTAAGTTCTACCATATCAATTTTAGTATTGGAAACTTCCAATATGGTAAATTGAAAGGTATCGATTTGAACAATATCATTTTGGGCAGGAATCTCTTCAGTATGATTTACTATAAGCCCTCCAAGAGTTTCATAATTCTCACTTTCAGGAAGATTAGTTTTGTAAGTTTCATTAATATAATCAACTTCTAAACGGGCCGAAAACCTATAAGTATCGTCTTGTAAAACTTCTTCTATTAAATCAACTGAATCATGCTCATCCTCAATTTCACCAAAAAGTTCTTCAACAATATCCTCAACAGTCATAATTCCTGAAGTTCCACCATATTCATCTAAAACTACAGCAATACTTCTACGCTTTTTAGTAAGCACACTTAGCACGTCTTTAATAAGAACAGTTTCTGGAACAAACTCTACTGGCACTAACATTGCTTTTATACTTTTAGTCTTTTTAAAAAGCTGAAAAGAATGTACATAACCTAAAATATCATCAATAGTATCTTTATAAACTAATATTTTGGTTCTTCCTGTTTCAGTAAATAAAGCATTTAACGATTTAATGGTGTCATTAATATCCACAGCTATAATCTCAGTTCTGGGTATCATAACTTCTCGTGCTTTGACTTCTGAAAATTCTAAAGCATTTTGAAAAATCTGTATTTCACTATCAACTTCATCTTGTTCCTCAACCGATTCCATTTGCTCACTGATGTAATTTCCTAACTCAACTTTGGTAAATGCAAGTTGAATTTGATCGCCTTCAGTTTTAAAGAAAACTCTTAACACAAAATCTGATATCCAGATAACAAAATCTGATATAAGAGTAAATAACAAATAAAATATATATGCTGGAATTGCCAGAGCTTTTATTAATGTATTAGCATAAATTTGAAAGAATACTTTTGGTAAAAATTCTGCAGTAATTAAAATTACAAATGTTGAAATTATGGTTTGTGATAGTAAACTTAAATCTGTTAATAAATAATCTAAAAAAGGATAGGCTGTTGGTAATAAGGACTGAAACCATTTAACCAATACATCTCCCATAAAAAAACCATAAATCACCAGTGCTATATTATTACCAATAAGCATGGTGGTGATAAATTTTGATGGTTTTGCAGTAAGTTTAGTTAAGGCTTTTGCAAGAATACCATCTTGTTTTTTTTCAATTTCAATATGAATTTTATTTGAAGATACGTAAGCTATCTCCATACCCGAAAAGAATGCAGAAAGAATTAATGAAGCAATTATAATAATAACATAAAGGCTCATTTAATTTGAATTGTCTCTATTTTCAAATTTTTTACTAAACTTTCTTCTGAAGAAATACATAAATATAGCTAAAGCTGCTAAGCCTAATGAAATATAGGCACCATTAGTCCCGTTACCCCATTTTGTAATACCATCATAAATAAATAATACGGCAAACACTATATATGCATATTGAAAAATCTTAGAATATTTCATGGCTAATATTTAAAAGGTAAAGATACTCAAAATTGAGAAAGATGATTTTGAATAACTTAAAAATTAATCTTCAAGAGTAATTATACCTGTAACTTCTAAAACTTCGGCATTTGTGAAATTTGAGTTAGAGTCAAAACCATTACCATTTATAAGATCTTGGTCGGTTTTAAAACTCACAGGTTTGTTTGTGTAGAGCCATTCTTTTTTCTGATCGTAAAACAACTGGTCGGTTTTTAATACTCTATTATCATGAGTAGTAATCACCACATTATCTTGCATATCAATCAAATCTGTATTATTGTATACAAAAGCATTATCTGCAACAACAGTACTTTTTTTATTATCCTTATATACGTAGAGTGTTACTCCGTCTGTAAATTGGTAAAAAGGAAAATCTCTGTTAGAATAATCTAACATTTTATTACTAATTAAATTGGCACTAACCCTACCAGAATCCGTATACTTAATATTGCTATTATACTCAACACCAATAGGTTCATTTTCAGAAATACCAATTTTTTGTACCTGTTTGAAACTGTCATTACATGAAAAAAACATAGTCACAATAAATATTGTGACTATGTTTAATATAGTATATGTATTACTTTTTTTCATTAGATTTTTGGCACTGTAACTGATCCTCCAATCCAACAACCTATTTTAATAGTTTGTCCTGCTCTACCTGAACTAAATATTTCAGCTTTTTGAGGTGCTTTAGCTTTATAATTGGCTATAGATTTTCCAGCAGATTTACTCAAAGTAGGATCTACCCTTGCTGCTTTTCTTGCTTCTTCTGCAGCTAACCAATATACTGCTCTTTTATCAAAATTAGATTGCCCACAGTTATTAGCACTCTTTGCATACATTGCTGCTATAGCTAAATAAGGACGGCCATTTGAAGGATTAAGCTTTAACGCTTGTCTGTAATAGTTTCTTGCTTTTCCATAACTTCCTCTAGCCTTAAGCTTAGTAGCTATTCTATAATATAATTTCGATTTCTTGAAACTATCTGTTTCTAAACTAATAGCTTGCTCATAAAATGTTATTGCTTCACTAGTTTTGCCCGCTTTATCTTTAAGTAAACCAACATAAAATGCGGTATTTGCATCTGGTGAAATAGAATTTTTTTGCTCTACAATTTTTACAAACAAATCATCATCTGTACATTCTTTTTGGTACATCAAGTTCATAGCACTTTGCAACCAAACTGCATTATTTTTGTTCTCTTCAAAATCTCTCTCATATATGGGTAGTAAGTTCTCACAATTGGCTCTAGGCCCTAGCTTCCCATCAATACTTCCAGAAATTAAATCATAATTTTTCAAATAGTTTTCGTAGTATTTTTTATACTTACCTTCTTTTTTTGTTAAAGCTGTACCAGCCTCCTCTTTTTCGATAAGTTTATTTAACTTTCCAGAAAAACTTTTAACTTCATCTTCTACTTTTTCAACAATATCATCATATTTGTTAAACAAATCAGCTGCAGATTTATTTCCAGCGTCATATAAATCAACCATTAAAGAGAAATACGTATATAAACTTTTAGGGTTAGTAAATGTTTCTTTATCAAAATGGTAAGCATCATCAAAGCATTTATATAACTCTTCATCTGTTTTATTTAATTCTTTTCTGTTATCATACATTAATTGACAACCTTTAGCTAAATACTCACCTTTAGGAGTTTTACTTGTAAAATGCTCTCCACGTTGTTCCCATAGCAAAACTAAATCATTGATAAAAGCTACTTTTTCCGCTCCTGCAGAGTTCTTAATTTTATGATTTAATATTTTTTCACCATCAACATATATAGCGTTATTAAATTTTGGACATTTGTTTCTTACAGCCATCCATGGCTCGTAAGCTGCATCGTAATTTTTGGCTTTAGTATATTCATGGAATATAGAAAGCTTAGTCATACACTCCTCATCTTGTTGTGCGAATCCTAAATTCAACCCAAGAAATAATAAAGCTAATAATAATGTAATTTTTGTTTTCATGATAATAATTTTGTACTGTTAGTCATACTTCCTTTTCTGAAACCATCTATCGTTCAAAGATAAACTTAATTGGAAATTAATAAAATTCTCCTGTATTAAATTGCTATTTGTAGTTCCTCTTTGGCCAATTTCGAAACCTAAGTTAGCATTTGACAGTAATCTTGCATCTCCAACTGGTATTCCTACTCCAAAAGATATGCCAAACTCCTTTATAGACTCATTATTTATATTTAAACCTGTTTCCTCTGTTCTAAAACCAGCTCTGTAAACAATACGCTTCCAGTATTTTGAAAACGAATTATACTGCGGTATGTAAAAGCCTCCTAAAGAAAATGAGTATGCATCTTTGTATGAACTATTATTGCTAAACAATTCATTTGAAAACTCACTAGTGTTTAAAATAGTTGTTTCTGCTCCAACAAACCATTTTCTTGGCTCTCCAATACCCGCGCCAAATGCAACTTTAGAGGGCAAAACCAAATCTGTTTCAAATAACCCAAAGGTTTTTAAATCTACATCAATAGTATTATTAAGTGCAGGATTTAATGTACTTATAGTTGTTAAAGAGCGTTCATTTTTAGATGTTAAGTTACTCTCTGGAGAATATGTTAATGCAGAAACAATCTCTAATTTTTTATTTAGCATGGTTTTATATGAAATTCCAATATTCATATTCAATCCACTTAAATCAGAACGATTATTCTCCTGTGTATAATTCTGTAAAGGAACACCATCGGAATATTGAAAGCTATCAATACTATTTTGAATATTTCCAAAATTATATTGAAAATCAATACCCATAGTAAGGCCTTTAGCCAATCGATACCCAAAACCTAAAAAAGCTTTATTTATTCCTCCTTCTCCCTCAAATCGATTTTCGATTTCCTCATTAGCATTTAATTCTTCTAATCTATATCCTACAGAAGTATATGGTAACAAGCCAAAACCAAAACCAAATCTTCCTAAAGGTATATTTATAGCTAAATAATCAAAAGTTGAAGCTGACGCATTATCACTACTAGTACTACTTTTCAAATTAGTACTAGAATAACCACCTCCAACAGTAAACTTTACAGGTCTGCTTTCGTTACCCCATATTGCTAAATTATCACCCGCATAAGAGGCAGGATTTCGTAAATTAACATGGATACTATCGGTATATATACTCAACCCTCCCATACTTCTATTCTCTACGGTACCTTTAAATTTTAAGCTTCCAATACCATAAAAAGAATAAGGAGACTTCGTACCTTGCTGTCCATAACCATGTATCGCAATACCAGCAATAAAAACTAATACTAGTTTTTTAATCATTCGTTTGAGTTAAATTGTAAAATAAAGTTTAATCCCTCTAAAAGAAAATTAGGATTGGCAAATATGCTACTTTTTAATTGTTTAGACAAAAATTTAGCATCACCTCCTGTTAAAATTACTGTTAAATCTGGATATTTAAGCCTATACGATTCTATAACACCTTCTATTTCATTCAAAATACCATAAATCACTCCTGAATGTATAGACTCATTCGTAGAATTACCAATGATATCTTTTGGCATTCCTGAATCTAATAACGGTAAATTTGCAGTTAAATTATTTAGAGATTTATATCGCATCCTAATCCCTGGGGAAATGGCACCACCTAAATACTCATTGTTTTTATTTATAAAATCGTAAGTTACGCAAGTCCCAGCGTCTATAATCAGTACATCACTTTCAGAAAACTTTCTAATAGAACCACAAACTAGAGCAACCCTATCAACACCTAGAGTTTTAGGCGTTTCATAAAAATTCTTAAATGGCAACTTAACATCAGAGTCTAAAATCAACAACTCAAAATACGAAGAAATACGTTCTACATCTTTAACTTTCAATCTTCCTACTGAAGAAATAATAGCTTTATCAATATCATCATATTCCTTCTTTAGAAAGCGTATCTTAATAATTACATCATCAATATTAGTAGTAACCTTTTGTATCATCTTGTCCTTATTAAAAACGGCAAGCTTAACAAACGAATTTCCAACGTCAATAATTAAATTCATATATCTAAAAGGATAAATTTACAAAATGACCCACAATAACTATCCCTAGTTTTCTTATAATATTAATTAGAAATAAGTTAACTTTTAAATATCAAAAAAATAAAGTAATTGAAACAATTTTTTCTGTATTTCTCTTGGCGAATAGTAAAAATGAATATATATTTGCAACCGCTTTGGCGAGGTACCTTAGCTCAGTTGGTAGAGCAAAGGACTGAAAATCCTTGTGTCCCTGGTTCGATTCCTGGAGGTACCACAAAAAAATCCCGAAACTTTAGTTTACGGGATTTTTTGTTTTTATAAATCATTCTTATTAATAAATTTTATGGCGGGTTTTTAAGAAAAATAAAAACCGCGCTATCCACTATATCTTTGTGCGTAGCAGTATCTAACTTCTTTAGGGTAAAAATACCATCACAATAAACATTTTAGTAAAAAATAGAAATCCTTTTTATAAAGCTCCGCAAAAAGGATGCCGTTACTATCGCTCCCGCATCTATCCGCTAACATACTTATAACCCTTTAGCTATTTCTTATTTGTTAAGATTCGGTCGGTATACAACAAAAAAAATCCTCAACAAATAAATGTTGAGGATTCAAAAAAGGCGACGACCTACTCTTCCACAAATGT
>CANMZT010000017.1 GCA_947502405.1 uncultured Algibacter sp.
ATAAAACGCCGAATATGGTATATAAATTAACAGCGTAAATCAATTATTAACCTGTAGCCATATTTCAGGACTAGACATGTGAAAAATGAAGGCTTAATCAAGCGTATTGAACAAAAAGATTATGAAAATTTTATCTTATAATGGGATGAAATCAAATCTAATTTATCTTAAAATAACAAACAGAATCTGTTAGTAGAAATTTTGACTGATTTTTATAAAAAAATAATAAAAAATGAACAAATTTAAAATTTTAACATTGCTATCACTTTTTTTTGCTTTAACAATTGGTTGTAGTGATAATAATAGTGCTGATGATAGTATTGATGATGAAGACAGCAATGGTAATGAGTTTAGCAATGTAGATTGTTCAAGTGTAACAGATGTAACATATAATGGCAATATTGACTTAACCACTCAAGATGATGTTGATAATTTCTTAAATAATTGTTATAAAATAATTAATGGAAAATTAACTATTAGTGGTAATGATATAACAAATGTAGAAGGGTTAAAAAACATTACACATGTTAGGCGTCTAGAAATATTATATAATGATTCTTTAACAGAATTAACAGGATTCAACAATTTGAAGACATTAAAAGTTTTAGAAATTAGTTTTAATCCATTATTAAAATCTGTTAATGGCTTTGCAAATCTTGATGAAATATCGAGTACACTATCTATAACTGTTAATGATTTGTTAGAGTCTGTAAATGGATTTAGTAATATAAGTAGTATTGATCATTTAACTTTACATAGTAATGCTTCATTGACATCATTGCCTGATTTAACGGGTCTAGTAAACACTTCTTCTGTATGGATTTCTAATAATGAGTTGTTAGTGTCTTTGAATGGGTTAGAAAACTTGAATAGTGGTAGTATAGAAATTTATCTTAATAATTCATTGACATCAATATCTAGTTTAAATAATCTTAAATCAATTTCTCATTTAAAAATATACAGAAATAATTCTCTCTCAAAGATACCTGCTTTTAATAATTTAACTTCTTGTGGAAATATAAGAATTTATGAAAACCCTAAATTATCGACAATAGAGGGTTTTAATAATTCAATTGAAACCGCTAACGCTTCTTTTTTTATCAATATACATTCTAATCCGATGTTAAAAGAAATATCTGGTTTCAATAGCCTAACGAATGGAAATTCTTTACTTATCTATAATAACCCAACCCTATTAACTGTATCTGGATTTAATAATGTAACCTCTGTTTCTTCTATGACTATTAGGAATAATCATTTATTAAAAACATTTTCTGCGTTTGGTAACCTTACAAACGCAGAGAATGTCGAATTTGCTACAAATAATGCACTAGAATCTATAGGATTAACTAGTTTAAATTTAGTAAATGGTTCTTTTACTATTAATAAATGTAATTCATTAACCTCTCTTAACGAATTAAATAATATAAAAACAATCGTTGGCTTTTTAAATATTCAAGAAAATAATAGCTTAACGTCAATAGCTGGATTGAGCATCATATCATCAACCTTTGAACTATCAATAACCATTGCTGATAATCCATTATTATTGTCTTTAGAAGGATTAGAAAATATTAGTTCGGTTTCGAATTTTGAAATTAGAAATAATGACTCATTAACTTCCCTTATGGGGTTAAATAACTTAACAAATGTTGGATACAATTTAAATATTTATTTTAACGATTCCTTATTGTCGTTAGAAGGCTTTAGTAATTTATTAAATATAGGAAATGCATTAAATATTGGTGGAAACTATAATTACAATTTAAACCGTTCTAATTCCAAATTAAAAAATTATTGTGCTTTGACAAATTTGTTAACAAATGGCTCTTATGATGAGGTATTTATTACTAACAATGCCTATAACCCAAGTATTTCTGATATTGTAAATGGTAATTGTAGTTTGTAATAAATTATTTTGAGCACAAAGAAAAACGTTCAAGGGACTCAAAAATAAAACACTACTGGCAACACCGTATAAAATTAATTGCTTGGCACGAGCCTACTTACGAAAATCCTCGCGGATTTTCTATTCGGTTTGTATTTGCTAAATTAGTTGCTTAAACCACGCAACTAATCTTATCCAACAACGTTGTGAGCAATTTTGACCCGTCCTGAATAAAGGCTACATAATTTTAAACTATTAAAAATAAGACGTTTGAATACCTCTGTACAATCAAACACTAAAATGTAACTAAACTTGCATATATGCCCGCGTTAGGGATTGAACGGCGTGTTGGAGCTCCTCACAGAGAGCGACTAGTGAAATATTTATATTCACGAATTCATTAATTTAAAATATTAATCAATGAGTAAAGCCCGACCCTTGTGGTAACGCCCAAAAGACTAGTTTTACTAATTAGATTTTAAATGTCATAACGGGCAGTGTGGAATGGTTTGCTACATCTTCTCCTATACTTCCTTGAAAAAAATGCGAAAGCCCTTTTCTACCGTGTGTTGGTATCACTATCAGGTCTGCTCCAATTTTATTTGCTGTGTTTAAAACACCTTCTTCTACTGTATAATCACATACATAATGCACGTCTTTCATTTTATCTAAATTGCGCTCTGCTTTGGTGAAAAAATTAACCGCTTTTTTCTCGATGTCTTGAGAACTAAGAAATCTATCATTAGGCAGATTTACATGTATTATGTAAAGTTTTGTATTTGTATTTTTAAACATGTTAACAGCATTTAAATAAGGTTTTATAGCCTCCTCTGAAAAATCGCAGGCAAATGCTACAACATCAAAATTAACATCAGATACATCGTTTTTTACTACCAATACTGGAATGTTAGCATTCCTTACTACACGCTCTGTATTAGACCCAACAAAAAACTCTGCGATACCATTGGTTCCGTGAGACCCCATAACAATTAAATCTGCATTGTGCTGAAGGGCTACATCGTTAACCTCACTAAATACCTTAAAGTGTTTAATAATTGGTGTGAGTTTTACGTCTTCTAAATAATTTTTATCTAAAAAATCTTCAAAGCGTTGTTCTGCTAATTGGAGAAAAAATGCCGCTTTTTGATTTTGCAACCCATCTGAAGCGGATAACATAATATCTGACATTTCAAGCATATGTAAAGCTAACAACTCTGCATCATATTTTTTAGCAAGCTTTGCAGCGGTTCTTAAAGCATATTCTGAGTGCTCAGAAAAATCTACAGGTATAATAATTTTTTTCATGATTCTTTTTTTTAGATTCCCGATGTCTCGAGAATGACAAATTCAACGGTTACTTCGATTCTAAAAATCGATGATTTTTTTTAATTAAATAGTCATAGAGAATAACTGAGTATTTGGTTGTTTTCTCTGTAGTAACACATCAAACGCCATACATATATTCCTAATAAATGGTTGACCTTTTTTTGTTACTTCAATAGTATTGGAATGCATATGAAGCAACCCATCCTTTTCCATTTCTTTTAACTTAATTAGTGTATCTGGCAACTCCTTAAAATAGAGATAATCCTTTGTCCAGGTTGTTTTAAATTGGCACATTAAGTTTAAGATATGCTTACGAATAATTAAATCTTCTTCATTTAAAATGTGTCCTCTGTACACGGGAATAGTATTAGATTGCAACTGACTGTAATAGCTTTTAATATCCTTTACATTCTGAGCAAATCCGTACCAACTATCGCTAATAGACGAGACGCCTAAACCTATCATAGCTTTTGTTTTTGAAGCGGTATACCCCATAAAGTTGCGGTGTAATTTACCATTAACCATAGACTCATAAAGGCTATCTGTGGTTAATGCAAAATGATCCATCCCTATTTCGTTATATCCAACTTCTGCTAGTAATGTTTTACCTAACTCGTACTGTCTTCTTTTTAATTCTGCTGAAGGCAAATCAGAATCATTAAACCCTCGTTGACCATTACCCTTTATCCATGGTACATGTGCGTAACTGTAAAATGCCAACCGGTCTGGTAATAATTCTTTTGTTTTTAAAATAGTTTCTTTTACGTGCGCTAGGGTTTGAAATGGTAACCCAAAAATAATATCGTGTCCTACAGAGGTGTACCCTATTTCTCGCGCTAGTTCTGTAGCTTTCTTAACATTTTCAAAAGGTTGGATTCTATGAATCGCTTTTTGTACTCTTGGATTATAATCCTGCACGCCATAACTCACACGTTTAAAACCTACCTCAAATAAAGCTTCCAGATGCTCTCGCGTGGTATTATTTGGATGCCCTTCAAAACTAAACTCATATCCTACTGCCAATTCTGCATCTTTTAAAATTTCAAGAATGAGGTGTTTTAAATTCTCTGGACTAAAAAATGTTGGAGTTCCGCCTCCAAGATGTAATTCTTTTATAATAGGTTTTTCATCAAACAACTCTAAATATAGTTGCCACTCTTTTAAAACCGCTTTAATATATGGCAGCTCCACCGTGTGTTGCTTTGTTATGCGTTTATTACAACCGCAAAATGTGCAAAGGCTTTCGCAAAAGGGCAAATGGATATACAAACTTATACCTTCATTCGAGTTACTTTCGTTAAAAGATTTTATCAAAGAGGTTTTCCATTTTTCTAAAGAAAATGTCTCTTGATTCCAATACGGAACCGTTGGATAACTCGTATAACGAGGCCCTGCAATATTGTATTTATTGACTATTGATTTTAACATACCTAACAATTATGATTCAAAATTAAGGGAATATGCTGCTAAAAAATATGATATATGTCATAGCTAAGACTTGCAATTTGTTTAATTAAGCCTTAACTTTCGAATAAATAAAAACTCCTGAAAAATGAAAAAATTAAGTATACTATTATTTGCCATAGCTATAAGCTTTACATCTTGTAAAAAAGAAAAAAAAGAAGCTAAAACTGTTGAGAGTGAAGTTACAGAAACTGCTGTTGTAACTCCTAAAAAAGTCAAAATAGCTTTGAATTCTAAAAGTGATAGTAATGTTACTGGGAATGTTGTTTTTAAAGAAGTTGATGGTGAAGTTAGTATGACTGCTATTATTAGTGGTTTATCTGCTGGACAACATGCTATACATATTCATGCCTCTTCTGATTGTTCTTCTCCAGATGGAAAATCTGCAGGCGGGCACTGGAACCCTACATCGCAACCTCATGGGAAATGGGGCGCAGAAACTGGCTACCATAAAGGAGATATTGGCAACTTTACCGCAGATGAAAAAGGCAATGGAACCATTTCATTTACTACTGACGAATGGTGTATAGGCTGTGGAGATGATACTAAAGATATTTTAGGAAAAGCGGTAATCGTTCATGCTGGTGAAGATGACTTAACATCACAACCTTCTGGTGCAGCAGGTGCTCGTGTTAGTTGTGCTGGTATAATACAGTAATAAAAAGCTTCATTTTATATATTAAAATCTTTTAAATCCACTGAATGGATATAGAATCGCTTGTAGAAAAATTTAAGCAAAAAAACGAAAAAGCTTTTGAGACCCTTTACAATATGTATAGTGATAGCATGCATGGTGTTATATACAATATAGTCAGGGATCATGATATTGCTCAAGAAGTGATGCAAGATGTTTTTATCAAAGCATGGCATAAATCAGACACCTATTCTAACAAAAAAGGACGTTTTTTTACTTGGATTTTGAATATTGCCAGAAATGCAGCTATTGACAAGACACGTTCCAAAAATTTTAAAAAATCAAAACAAAACCTAGATGTTGATTTTTTCGTAGATATTATAGAAACCTCTGAAAGTTTAGATGATTCGACTGATGCTATTGGGATAAAAAAGTTTGTAACCAAGCTTGCTGAAAAATGTAAAAAGGTTATAGAGCTTTTGTACTTTAAAGGATATACGCAAAGTGAAGCATCTGAAACGCTTAATATGCCTATTGGCACGATAAAAACAAGAAATAGAAATTGTATTAAAGAACTAAGACAGATGGTTTTAGAATAAAATGGATATAAACGCATACATAGAATCTGGAATACTGGAGCTATACGTAGCTGGCTCACTTTCTGAAAAAGAAAATGAAGAGGTATATGCGCTTATGCAAAAACATCCTGAAATATTACAAGAAGTTTTAGAAATTGAAGTAGCGATTGTTAAGCTTACAGCTTCAACGTCACAACGAGACAACAACCATATTTTACAGCGTATAAAGCAATCATTAGGTTCTAATGATGACGATACTAAAGTTATTTCGATAGCTAAACCTAAATACAACTGGATTACCTATACAGGTTGGGCAGCTTCTATTCTTTTGGGGGTTGGTTTATTATGGACCGTTAATCAAAACAAACAATTGGAATCTGATATTCAAGTTGCAAAAACTCAGCAATCTTTATTAGAAACGCAAATTGAAAATTCTAAAAACAGCCTTCAAGAAGCCAATATTTTAATAAGTGTTTTACGTGATGATAACATTACTAAAATACCTCTAGCAGGTCAAGGGAATTTTGCTGAGACCTATGCTAAAGTGTATTGGGATAAAAACTCAGATCGTATCTTTTTAGATGCCCAAGGCTTACCTGAACCTCCGGAGGGTAAAGTGTATCAAGTGTGGTCTTTAACATTAAGCCCACTTACTCCTACCAGTTTAGGAACTATTGATAGTTTTAGTACTGATGCTAATAAAATCTTCGAAATAGAAAACACAAATAAGAGTGAAGCATTTGGTATTACTCTAGAACCAGCAGGCGGAAGTGAATCTCCAACTATGGAGCAATTATATACTTTGGGTGTAGTAAGCACAGGTTGATAGTTTTTAATTTTTATGAAAACTTTATACATGAACCATTTAATTACCTATATAGTATTTAGTTTATTTATGGTTAACTGCAACACTAGTACTAGCAATAAAACAGTATTAAAGGTTAATCAAGATAGCACTATATTATGTAATTCAAATGTTTGCGAAGGTTCTTATGAAGGTCCTGAATTTATAAACGGGGATGATATTGCACATCAGTTTTCAAACAAAATGTCTCGTAAAGTTGGTGATAAATTAAAAGCGCTTTATAAATCAAATAACTTCAAAAAAGTAGATTTCTCTAAAATAAGTATGTCTACCATAGGCATGGGCTCAGGAAAAGTTATATACAAGCTATCAATTCCTTTTGTTAGCGTTGAAAATAAGTGTGAAGCATACACATCATTCGATCATGTTGGCGGTTGGAATCATAGTCCAGAACTATTAAGACGTAAACAAGCTTTAAGTGCCGCTTTAATGGAAGGGCATAAATTGGATGTAAGTGATTTAAAAACTACTCCCGAAGGTTTGCAAGAGTATTGGATACAGTGGAAAAACAAAAACGTTCAAGCAGATTGCAAATAATAAAAACTTAAAGCTCTAATGAAATTTATTATTCTATTTTCATTTTATCTAATAACTCAAACACCTATGACTCTATTCGATTTCAATTCTAAAAGTGATATTTCCAATTGGCGCACAGTTGATGATGTGGTTATGGGCGGACGCTCTAACGGAAGTTTTAAAATTAATGATGCTGGTTATGGTTTATTCTACGGTGAAGTCTCATTAGAAAATAACGGTGGATTTTCGATGGTACAATATCATTTTGAAACGAAAAAAGTTAATACGTTTTCGAAAGTTTGTATAAGATTAAAAGGAGATGGCAAATCATATCAGTTTAGAGTGAAAACCAATACTTCAGATAACCACTCATATGTTGCACCTTTTAATACTTCTGGAGATTGGGAGACTATCGAAATTCCTTTTAAAACCTTATCGCCTGCTTTTAGAGGTAGAAAATTAGATATACCTAATTACGATGGTAGCAAAATGGAGATGCTTGCTTTTTTAATTGGTAACAAAAAAGCGGAATCTTTTAGTCTGGAAATTGATTCTATAATTTTAAAATAACTAAAGTGCACTAATAATATCGTACTTCGTTATTATTTGATAGTTATCTTCTGAAAGCTTAACTAAAACTGCGTTATTTTCTTTATTGAATAATTTTGATATCTCTTCTATAGGCATATGTTTATCTACCACAGGAAAGGGCTTATGCATTACATCTTTAATTGGTAAATCTGAAATGTCTTTGTTTTCGATGTACTTCCTTAATAAATCTGCTTCATCAATTGCCCCTACAAATCCTGTAGAATCTTCTACGGGTATTTGAGATATTTTGTAGGCTTTCATGCGCTCTATAGCATGAGATACTAACTCTTCAGTTTTTACTGTTACTAAAGGCTTTTCTGTATTATTAGCAACAAGGTCTGCTGCAGAAGTAATCTCATCTTCTATAAAACCTCGTTCTCGCATCCACTCATCATTAAACATTTTACCTACGTAACGGCTTCCATGGTCGTGAAAAAGTACCACGACTACATCTTCCTTTTTAAAATGTTGTTGCAATTGAAGGATACCTTTTACTGCTGCTCCTGCAGAATTTCCTAAAAACATACCTTCTTCTTTGGCTAATTTTTGGGTATAAATAGCGGCATCTTTATCGGTTACTTTTGTAAAACCGTCAATAATACTAAAGTCTACATTTTTTGGTAAAATATCTTCACCTATACCTTCTGTAATGTATGGATAAATTTCGTTTTCATCAAACTCGCCTGTTTCATGGTACTTTTTAAAAACTGAACCATAGGTGTCTATTCCCCAAACTTTAATATTGGGGTTTTGCTCTTTTAAATACTTACCAACTCCTGAAATGGTACCGCCTGTGCCAACTCCAACTATAAAGTGTGTAATTTTACCATCGGTCTGTTTCCAAATTTCTGGTCCTGTACTTTCATAATGTGCTAGCGCGTTACTGGGGTTATCATATTGATTGACATACCAAGAATTTGGTGTTTCCTCAGCTAATCTTTTGGAGGTTGAGTAATAGGATTTAGGATCTTCAGGTTCTACATTGGTTGGACATACAATAACTTTACTACCAACGGCACGCAGGATATCCATTTTTTCTTTGCTTTGTTTATCGCTAATAACACATATCATTTTATAGCCTTTTACTATAGCTGCTAAGGCTAAACCCATACCTGTGTTTCCTGAGGTTCCTTCTATTATAGTGCCTCCTGGTTTTAATCGTCCATCAGCCTCTGCATCTTCAATCATTTTTAGTGCCATCCTATCCTTTGTGGAGTTACCTGGGTTGAAGGTTTCGTACTTAGCTAGAACCAAGCACGGTAAATCTTTTGTTAGTGTATTAAGTTTTACTAACGGTGTGTTTCCTATTGTTTCTAGTATGTTTTTAGCGTATTCCATAGTTTTTTTATCGTACTAACCAAAAATACTAAAAAGCTAGCAGGTATATGTTAATTTGTTAGCTGATGTGTGCGTTAGTCCCGATAGCTATCGGGAGCAGAGGAAATCCTTTTTAAAGTTAACAAGCACTATATTAACTATTAAACAGATAGTTACATCGTTAGCTCCTTTCTATGACAATTTAAAAAGATTGCAACGGAAAGCCCGCCCCCTTGTGGGTAACGCCCTAAAAAACTAATTGAACCTTATGGCTTTTACAGGAGAAATTTTTGTGATTATATAAGAGGGCACCAAAAGCATGAGTAGGCACAAAATGAGTGTACCGATGTTTAACGCGATGATGTAACTGAGACTGATATAAACGGGTGCCTCGGTAACGTAATAAACACTTGGGTCTAGTGGAAATAATTTGAAATATTTTTGTGCAAACAATAGCCCTAAACCTATAAGGTTACCCCAGAATAACCCTAGTAAAATAAGGTATGATGCGTTATACAAGAAGAGTTTACGGATGCTCCAATTACTGCTTCCTAGGGTTTTTAAAACACCTATCATGGTGGTGCGTTCTAGAATTAAAACCAGTAGTGCAGTTATCATATTTATACCTGCCACTAGTATCATGATGCCAATGATACCGTAGATGTTTTTGTCGAAAATTCTAATCCATTCGAAGATTGAATAATAACGATCTATTATAGTTTGGGAATCTAGTAATGATGGAAGGTTTTGGTGAATTTTTTCTCCTGTTTCTTCAAGATTGTTGTAGTCATTAATAAATACTTCGAAATGCCCAACCTCATCTTTTTTCCATCTATTGATTCGCTGTAAATGCTTTATATCGCCGATGATATATTGTGCATCCAAATCTTGAAAACCTGAATTATAAATGCCTACAACTTGATATGTAATAATATTGGGGAGTTTTTCTGGGTCGTCTTTTGCAAATACCATTTGAAACTTATCTCCTACTTCAAAATTGAGGCGATTGGCTAGATATTTTGAGATTAAAACATCTTCATTACGTTTTTGTGTGTAATCTGGCAGTTTACCCGCAATTAAGAATTCTTTAAAATAATTCCAGTTATAATCTGCTCCGACGCCTTTAAGGTAAACGCCTTCAAAATCAGTTTCAGTGCGTATAACCCCGAATTTAGAAGCTACCCCTTGTATATAATTTACCCCTTCTACAGCTTTAAAATCTGGATAAAAATCTTGATACTTTGAAATTGGTAAAACACTTTCTTGGGAATTGTTATTATCGTAATTTGTGATGGTAACATGCCCATTAAATGCTACAACTTTATCTCGTATTTTTTGCTGTAAGCCAATACCCGTTGCTATGGCAATCATCATAACAATAATTCCTATAGCAATTGCTGCGATACCAATTTTTATTATTGGTGCCGATATGCTACTTTTATACGCTTTACTACCAATAATGCGTTTAGCTATAAAAAACTCGTAATTCAAAAGCTATCTATGAAGTTTAATGTTTTCAAAAATACAGTTTTATTATTTGTTTTGGTAATGATTTCTTGCGCTTCTAAAGTAAAAAACAACACTGAAAAAAAAGATGAGACTATTGAAGAAGTTAAGATTGACAGCACTTTAATTGTTGGTGCAAACCAAACCGAGAATTATTTGCCTTTATTAAAAGGGAAACGTATTGGGATTGTGGCGAATCAAACTTCGGTTATTTTTAAATCTGAAACTAGTTATACGCATTTGGTTGATTCTTTACTTTCATTGAATATTAATATTAAAAAAGTTTTTTCTCCAGAACATGGTTTTAGAGGTAGTGCTGATGCTGGTGAGCATGTAAATGATGGTATTGATACCAAATCTGGTTTACCCATTATCTCTTTACACGGGAAAAACCGTAAACCAACTAAAGAACATCTTGAAGGTTTAGATGTAATAATTTTTGATATTCAAGATGTGGGTGTACGTTTTTACACCTATATTTCAACCTTGCATTATATTATGGAAGCTTGTGCTGAACAAGATATCCCCGTTTTAATACTTGACAGACCAAACCCTAATGGACATTACATTGATGGGCCTACCCTAGAAATTGAAAATAAAAGCTTTTTGGGTATGCACCCAATACCCCTTGTACATGGTATGACTATTGGCGAATATGCTAAAATGATTAATGGTGAAAAATGGTTGAAAAATGAAGTCTCGTGTAATATAACCGTTATTCCTGTGAAGCATTATACTCATGAAACACCATACAGTTTGGCTATTAGACCTTCTCCAAACTTACCCAATGACCAATCTATAAAACTATACCCCAGTCTTGGACTTTTTGAAGGCACTAATGTGAATGCTGGACGTGGTACAGAATTTCAATTTCAGCGTTATGGCGCCCCTTTTTTAAATCCAGAGACTATGGCTTTTACATATACACCTCATGCAAATTTTGGTGCTAAGTACCCCAAACACAAGGATAAATTATGCTATGGTGAAGATTTAAAAAACGCTACTGTTAAGGATGAAATGACTTTAAAATGGATTATTAAAGCCTATAAAAACGCAACAGATCCATCCTTATTTTTTAATACTGATAATTTTACAACACATGCTGGAACCAATGTATTGCAAAAGCAAATTGAAGCTGGTTTATCTGAGGAAGCTATAAAAGCTACATGGCAAGATGGATTGAAAGCATTTAAAAAGATTCGTGAAACATATTTAATATATCCGTGAAAAACATTTTAGCTTCCTTAATTTTACTTTTAACCTCTGTTGGGTTTAATTTGAATATTGAAAATTCTGAAGACAATAAAATAAGAGCTGCAAAACGACAAGCAAAAAAATTTTTACGTCAACAAAGAATTCCTGGAATGGCTATTTCTGTTTCTCAAAAAGGTCAGCTAATTTGGTCTGAAGGTTTTGGTTATTCAAACAGAAAACCAAAAACTAAAGTTAATCCCAGTAAAACACTTTTCAGAATTGCTAGTATATCTAAATCCATTACTGCATTAACATTGGCTCAATTAATTGATAACAAGCAAATTGATTTAAATGAGAGTGTTTATACTTATCTTCCAAATTACCCAAAAAAGCGCTACGATTTTACAGTAAGAGAGTTGGGCGGACACTTAGCCGGAATAAGACATTATAAGAGTAATGAGTTTACAATTAGCAAAAAGATGTCTATTACTGAAGGCTTAAATTTATTTAAAGATGATGCACTTTTGTTTGAACCCTCCACGCAGTTTTCATACAATACGTTTGGATATGTTTTGCTAAGTGAAATTATGCAAAAAGCTTCTAAAACCGACTTTAATACACTGGTAAATAATTCTGTTATGAAACCCTTAGGTATGTTGAATACTTTTTTAGATGATTCTGAAGTAAACTATCTAAATACCACTAAGTTCTATAGAAAAAAACGCATTTTATCATCACCTGTTGCAAACGAATATAAAGTTGCTGGCGGTGGTTTTTTATCAACCTCTGAAGATTTAATTAAGTTTGGAGAAGAGATTATTTGGCCTAAAACCGTTTCAAAAGAAGCATTAAATAATATGATTACTTCTCAAGAATTAAAATCTGGAAAAATTACCGGATATGGTATTGGTTTCTCTGTTGAATGTACAAAAAACAACACGCATAAATATTATCATACAGGTGGTGGTGTTGGGGCATCAACAGTGTTATTAATCTATCCAAAAGAAGAACTTGTAATTTCTGTTTTAACCAACAGATCAGGAATTAGTATGGAAGCTTTTGCAAAACAACTTGAATCTATTTTTATACCATAAAAAAGTGCCCAACTGCACTATGGCAATCAGGCACTTTCGACTAACAAACAAACCCTAAAATCAACATTTAAATAAGGTTTACTATCTGATGATTCCCCCTCAGGTAATCATCCACTCAAAAACTAACCAAACTATTCGTTATATATTTTTAATATCTTGTATTGAAAGCGGACCTAGTTCAAAAACACTTTCAAGTAGTTCTTCTTTTAATGCTTTTGCTTTTTTTACTTCTCCATTAGCTTTGTAAATTTTAGCTAAGTGGAGTAATACTTCTGGTTCAGAAGTTTTATTAACTACATACTTTTCAGCTAGTTTAAGTGCTTTTTCAACATCACCTTTACTGTAATATGTCCACGCCAATAAATCATAAGATTGTGGCGTTGGTCTATTTTCAATTTCTTTATAAGCTATTTTTAATGCCTGTTCTGTTTCTTTTTTATTTTCAATGAATAGATGTGTATTATAAACATTATACATATCACCATACATACGATTTTCAACAGCCTTATAATACAAAGCTAATTGCTCTTCTTTTAATTTATCGTCTCCTTTAAATTCTGCTATTTCTGCTTTCAACAAATAATAATCAGGAGACACATAACTTTCTGTAATTTCATTCAAAATGTTAAGAGCTTCGTCTGCATTATTTTCATAAGAATAAATAATCCAAGCAATTCCTTTTTTTGCATAAGCATCATTAGGATCTAACTCTAAAGCCATTAAATAATGATTATAAGACGCTTCAATTCTACCTGCATGACCATAATAATCAGCCAGATTTGTATACACCCATTGCTTTGTTGATGGTACATTTGATGCTTCTGCGATAGTTTTTGCTTGCTCCATATACTTTATGGCTGCATCAAGATTCCCTCTGTGATCTGACCATTTTGATAATCGAATTAAATAGTCAAAATCTGAATCTTTTTGAATGTTTACTAAATAGGATTTTGCCTTTTTAAAATTCCCGAGTTCTAGATGCACATCAAATAACATTTTTTGTGTGCCTTTTAAACCTTCTCCATTAATTTCAGCTTTAACCAAAAGCTTTAACGCCTCTTTAAACCTATGTTGAGAAATGTAGTTTCTAGCCAAAGCTCTTAAATAGGCTGCATTGTTATAATTTGTAGCCTTATTTGCCTGAACTAAATAATCTTCTGCCTTTTTTAAAGCTTCTATTTGTCCTGTTAGATTGAATATTTGAGATTGAGATGCCGCAGCCTTAGCCAAGTAAGGAAACTGATTTGTCTCTTTTTCTAGCTTTTTTTCCCAGAAATCAAAATCCTCTTTTACTAATTGCAACATCTCGTTATTCTCAACTTCTAAATACTTAGAATATACTTTTGCTTCTGTTATTTGCTTTGGTTCATTTTTACAGCTTATAGTAAGTAGCAATAAAAAAATGAATGTTATGGTGTTATAGAATTTCATGTGTTTATTTTTTATAGTTTATTAGTCTTTTAAAAATTCTAAATCAAGAGCCTAAACCCTTGATTTAGAAATAACTGTTATTTAGTGAGGTGAAGCTAAATAAGGAAATGAGGTCAAAAAGGTTTTATCATTTGCATCTACATTATCATTGGATAGACCTGGATTTTCACTAAAATCTTCACCACCAAAAATTAGTAGTAGTTCCACTGTAATAACATCATCAGCAAGTGCTCTACCTGTTAAAACATTTTCTCCATCGAAAAATGTGGTTTTACCATCTAAAGACACATTTAAAACATCTGTAGCTAATAAACCTGTAAATGTTGCAGCATCTTGTCCAAGCGCATTAGTTCCACCGTTAGCATAAGCGGGACTTAAAGCCAATAAATTAGCTTCAAACTTACTTTGAAATGCTGCATTTTGAGATGATGGTGTGGTTATGTTATAGGTATCTTTATCAGCACTAGCTACAAAAACTGTGTTTACTGCTGGTCTTCCCATTTGATCTTCTTGAACATAAGTCCCAGAAAAATCAGGTGCATTCGATTTTACATTATTATCATCGTCTTTTGAACAATTGAAAGTCATTAACGAAACCGTTAATACTAAGGCTAATATTTTTATATTTTTCATCATATTATATTTTATAAGTTTTTTTATTATTTTCTTTTTGATTCTACCCAAGTATTAATTGTTCCAGAACCACCAATCATAGATTTTGGTACTTCAACTACGATAGACATTACATTAGTTCCTGCAAAAGTATCCGCTCCTGGAGAGTTAAAACCAGTAGCGTTACCTGCAATAATTTCTGAAAATTGCGCAAAATCCATAAAGAATGGATCATCTCTTGGGCCTGCAAAAAAGCTCATTCCTCCATTTGTTGTAATTACAGGAGCTGATCCATAAGCAGTAATATCTACTTCACCAGTTAAAGCATTGGTCTGAATCATACTATTTAATCCTGTTTGTGCTGGTGCTATTGGCCCAAAAAAATACATTTTACCATTTCTTGGAACCGCTTGAATTACTAAATCCTCAATATTGTCTTGGTCTGTGTCTATATTAAACTCTACCAATACATTTTCGTTAAATGTTGCAGAACCTGTTGTTGATGGACTTAATAAGCCTTGAAGATTTGCAACAAAAACTAAATTGTCTTCATTCTGACCTTGAAATGCATAAAAGTCTGTAATATCACTATTACCTCCTGCTACTGCAGGCGCATCAATATGATCTGCTGCAATGATGAAGAAGCTAGCCACTGCTATAGCTCCAATTCCTAATACTGTTTTTAATTTTTTCATGATTTTGAGTTTTTTTATTGTTAATTTCACTCTCTGCCATACCTACGAAAAAAAAGAAACAGCGGTTTTGTTAAAATTATGTTAAAGAAAAAATTACACTCATATTCATCTAAAAGTTTACTTTTACAATCTGTTATTATAATTGAATTATGAACCCATCATCTACTGGTTGGATTAAGAAGTTACTCAAAGAGATTGAGAATAACGATCGTTTTTTAGAGTACTCAGAAGAATCGTTTTATGATACCTTAAGGAGTTGCGGGTTTATTTATGGTAGTAACTTAGATGTAGTTAATCAAATTGTTCTCAAAAAAGATTTTACAGAAGAAGAATTGTGCAAAATCAATTTATGTTTGGCATTACATTATACATATGCTAAATCAGAGTCTGATACACCTTTTATTGAAAGTGTCATAGGTTTTTATTCAGATATTGATGAAATAAAGACTTCCTTTTTTAGAGATTTGTTAAGTGGTAAAAAATCTAGTGAACAACTTGAAAAAATAATCCACAAACGCATTCAAATAGATGCAAATGTTCTTACCAAGAATTTCAATTATTTTATAATAAACGCCCTTCTATTTGTTGATGTTTTAGCTTATAAAAAGTACCTAGAAAAGGAAACCATATCTACTGATTACTTAAAAAATATTGAAGCGTCAATTACTTCTATTTGTTTGGATGTTTTAAATGCTAAAGAAACCATAAATCAATACGACGAGAGTTTAATTAAACTGTTTGAATCGTCTTTACGATATCAAGAAGATTCCCATTTAGGCTATAAAAAAGCTATAAAAAATATTACTACAGATTTAGAGAAGTACTATATTATGGATTTAGCATGTATGGCAACATGGAGCGATCAAACCATAGATATTGAAGAACAGTACTTTCTTGAAAAATTAGGTAAGGATTTAAATTTAAGCATCTCAAAAACCCACCAATCTTTAAAAACAGTTAATCATTTTTATACGGTTAATAAAGACAATATTGCCCTATTAAGCTCTAAAAATATTGTACAAAGTTTTTATAATAACTCCAGTAAAATGGTAAATAAATTGATTACTAGAAATAGTAAGCGTTTATACCAAGAGTTAAAAGACAGTAAAGAATTAATGATACTTTTATCTCAATCTACTATCAGAGATTTGGATAAAGATGAACAAAAAAAAGTGCAAGAACAACTTCTTGATATTTTCAAATCAATACCAAGTCTAGCTATCTTTCTGCTTCCTGGTGGTGCCTTATTGCTTCCTTTAGTGGTAAAGTTTATTCCTAAGTTATTGCCTTCTGCCTTTGATGAGAATAGGATTGAAGAGTAAAAACTGAGATTTCCTTAGAATTTCATTAGCTTTACAAATACACTAACTAAAAAGACTACATGAAATCTTACTCTATCCAGGAAATTAATAACCTGCTTAAAGGTGAATTAATCGGCAACACTACACAACAAATTGAAGGCCCAGAACAATTACAAAAAGCAGAAAATAAACATATTACTTTTATTGGCAGTAGTAAGTACAAAAAGTATTGGGAAGCCTCTAAAGCTTGTGCAGTTTTAGTAAACGACAATTTAGCTATTGAACCGGGCGAGAATCGTGCAGTCATTAAAGTAAAAAATGCAGATTTAGCTATGGCAAAAATCTTAGAACTTTTTAATCCACCTGCTCCTGAATTTGAAACCGATATTCATCCCACGGCTGTTATTCATGAAACCGCTAAAATTGGTGACGGTTGTAAAATTGGAGCTAATTGCTATGTTGGAAAAGATGTAGTTTTAGCAAACGGTATTATTTTGTACCCAAATGTTTGTGTTTTTGACGAAACTACTATTGGAGATAATACTATAGCATGGTCTGGAACCGTGATTAGAGAGCGATGTATTATAGGTAGCCATTGCATTTTTCATACTAATGTAAGTATTGGTGCTGATGGCTTTGGATACAGGCCTAGTGATGATGGCAGAGGCTTAGTAAAAATCCCTCAAATCGGTAATGTTATCATAGGGAATTATGTTGAAATTGGTGCTAACTCTTGCGTGGATCGAGCTAAATTTAGCAGTACTATTATAGGAGATGGCTGTAAAATAGACAACCTCGTACAAATTGCTCATAACAGCGTTATGGGACGCTCCTGCATTATGGCAGGACATAGCGGACTTGCAGGTTCTGTAACTTTAGGTGATGGTGTTATTATTGGCGGAAGCGCTTCCATTAAAGACCACACTAATATTGAATCTGGTGCCACTGTTGGTGCTGGTTCTGGCGTTATGAATAATGTAAAAGCTGGCGAAACTGTATTAGGTTATCCTGCACAAGACTCCAGAGATATGCTTAAACAATGGGTGGCAATGCGTAGATTAGTTAAGAAATAAAGAATTTGATTTTATTAGAGATTATTATTTTTTAATCTCCTTAATCGTTTTCTTTAATCTGTATATTAATTCATGAATTTCATTTTCATTATAAGCTGCAAAACCAATTCTTATGCAATTATGTCCTGATTTTGCTCTATCATAACGTTGCCAATTTCCAATTTCCAATTTGTATTTTTTTGCTACTTCAGCAATAGAAGACCAAGAATACTCGGGATGTAACCTTACCCAAACTGCCATACCGCCAATTGGAATTTCAAACTGTAAAAAATCATCCATTTCATCTTTTAAAAGCTTACAAAACAAATCGCGTCTTTGCTTGTAAATTTTCATCACTTTACGAATATGCCTATCTAGATCTCCTGATTTTATAAAATCTGCAAATGTTAATTCTAATAATGCATCGCCTTGTCTATCTATAAAACCTCTTAATTTAGCTGCTTCATCTACAAACGTTTTTGAAGCAATTAAATAACCAACTCTGTAAACTGGGGCAACCGTTTTACAAATCGAACCAATATAAATAACATTTCCATTGGTATCATGACTTGCTAATGGTAAAATTGGAGCATGATTATAATTAAAATCATAATCGTAATCATCTTCAATAATTGCAAAATTATACTGCTTTGAAAGGTTTAAAAGATGAATTCTTCTTTTAGCAGAAAGTGTTACTGTTGTTGGATGGTGATGATGCGTTGTTACATAAACTGCTTTAATTTGTTGTTTCTTACAAAGCTTTTCAATTTCATCAGTTACTATTCCATTTTCATCAACTAAAACAGTTTCAAGTTTTGCTTGTTGATATAAAAAAGTACAATCTGCAGACTCATAATTAGTATTTCCAACTACAACAATATCGTCCTTTTTAAGTAACAATTGTGAGGATAACCAAATCCCCATTTGACTACCGCGAGTAAGTAATACATTGTCTTTATTAATATTTAAGCCTCTTGTAGCGTTTAAATAGTTAACTAAAACTTCACGTAAAGTATCATTCCCGTAAATAGAGCCATAAGACAAATGTTTAAACACGTTTTTTTTGGCAGAAATTCTTCTGTATGTTCTGGCAATTTCATCTATTGGGGTTAATCTTGCATCCGAAATACCATCATTTAAATACATAAAATCATTATCCTTCTTAGTAGGCTTTTCGGGGAAATTGCTGTTCTTATAAAAAGAAAAACCAATATTTTTTTTCGAATCAACATCATCAAAATCACTTAACCTATACTGTTTCAACACAGGTAAATTACTAAGCACAAAAGTTCCCTTTTTAGGAATACTTTCTACCCAACCTTGCAATAAAAGCTCATCATAACAAGCAACAATAGTTTTTCTATGAACATTTAACTGATCTGCTAAAGTTCTACTCCCTGGAAGTTTTGTATTAGGTACTAAAGTTTGATTTTTAATTAATTGAATTATTTGATTTGCCAATTGCAAATACAAAGCTTGATTACTTTTTCTATCAAATTGAATACTGGTTTTGTATGGAAACATCTGGACTATTAATTATATTTATTCTGGATGATTACAAGAGTCCATAAATGTAATAATTTTGAAATAATCAAAAAAATAGTGAAATATAAAAAAAGGTGAAAATGATTGAAATACGACGAGCCATACCATCTGATGCAGTTCATATTGCCTTATTAGGAAGAGTAACCTACACAGAATCTCATGGAGATTATATAGCAAACAAAAACGACTTACTTGAATTTTACAATGAACATTATGCAGTTTCTAAGATTAAAGAAGAATTAAATGATAGTGATGCTATATTTTGGATTGTTTTTTACAATGAATTACCAATAGGTTTTGCTAAACTTTCTTTAAATATAAAACACCCTATAAATCCAGAGATTAATTCTTGTAAACTACAAAGATTGTACATTTTAAATGATTTTATTGGACTAAAAATAGGTTCTAAATTACAAGAAATCATATTACAAAATGCTACGGATTTAAAATTTAAAAAGATATGGCTGACTGCATATTATAAAAATAAAAAGGGAATCAATTTCTATAAAAAATATGGCTTCAAAGAAATAGGAAATATTGATTTTTTTGTTGGTAATAGTAATTACCCAAACCTAATTTTCGATAAAAATTTATAAAGATGAAAGCATACGAAAAATCAAAATTGAACCGAGTAAAACGTGGACAAAACAGAGCCTCTTATGATGTTGAAAAAATCAATACCATTTTAGATGCTGGTTTTATTGGCTATGTCAGTTATATATATGAAAACAGGGCGATTACTTTACCTATGGCTTATGGAAGAAAAGACAATAAAATTTACTTGCACGGATCTCAAGCCAACAGGATGCTATTAGCCTTATTGGAGGCCAAAGAAATGAGTATGACAGTGATGCATTTAGATGCTTTAGTTTTAGCCCGTTCTGGACTGCATCATTCTGTAAATTATCGTTCTGCTACCTTATTTGGTTCAGTTAAAAAGATTGAAGACCCAAAAGAGAAAGACACTGCGATTTTTTGCTTTATGGAGCATATGATGAAAGGCCGTTGGGATGGCATTAGACCCATGCACAAAAAAGAATTAGATAGGACACTAGTTGTAGAAATGACTATTAATACCGCTTCTGCTAAAATAAGAGATGTTGGTGTTGGGGATGAACCCGAGGATTACAATTTAAATGTTTGGGCTGGCTTAGTCCCGTTAAAGCAAGTTGCCGAATATCCAATTGCAGATAAAGGCTTACCAACTAAAATGGAAATACCTAAGCACGTTTTAGAGTATTATGAGCAAAATAAGGGTTAATAATCAAATTCTATTCCAACCAAGTCTTGAAATCCTTAACACGCTCTCTAGCTACAATAACCTCTTGCTCGTTATATGAGTTTAGTTTTATCTGTAATCGCGAATTGGTATAACTTACCATATCTTTAATAGCATTAATATTTACAAAAAACTTACGATTAATACGGAAAAAGGTTTGTGGCTCTAGCTCGTCAGCTAAATTATCGAGTGTGGTATCTAAAAGGTAGTTTCTGCCTTCTGTGGTATGCAAATAGGTACCTTTATTTTCGCTGTAAAAACATTCTATTTCATCAATGTTTATAAGCTTAAGGTGCTGCCCTACTTTTACTGAAAAGCGCTTTTTGTATTCTCTATCTATCGGATTTACTAGCAGTTTTTTAATATCATTAAAATCTAGCGTTACAGCTTGTTTTTGTGGTGCTCGTTCTTGATATTTTTTTACTGCTACTGCTAAATCATCTTCATCAATAGGTTTTAGTAAATAATCAATACTGTTTAGTTTGAATGCTTGAAGCGCATATTCATCATAAGCTGTTGTGAAAATAATGGCTGATTTGATATCTATAGCTTCAAAGATTTCGAAGGACAAACCATCGCTTAATTGAATATCTAAGAATATTAAATCTGGGTGGGTGTTATTTTGAAACCAGTTGATAGATTCTTCTACGGAATGTAACATAACATCTGTTGTTAAATCTAGTTTTTGAAGCATGCGCTGTAGGCGTCTTGCTGATGGTTTTTCGTCTTCTATGATGATTACTTTCATTGATTGGTTTGTTTTTGATGCTTAACTTTTTGTTGGCGGATAGCCCGACCCTTGTGGTAACGCCCTAATAGTTTTACTTCCACTGTCTTTTATCATTATCCATATACTCTTTAATTTTCCGTTCTTCCCAAGATTTACTAAAAATGAGGTTTTTACCAAATACCCCAAGCGCATGAAACCCTAAACCTATTCCCCAAAAAATTGGAGTTGAAAAGGTTCCGAAATGCCATATATTGCCTCCGTTAGAAACAATTATGTACACGATAAAAATATTAACCACTATATACCAGAAGGCATGCCAATAGAAACCCTTAAGTTCTTTTAAACGTTTTTTAGCTCGAACATAGGCTTGTTCTTTTTGATAGTTTTTATCTTGATACGGCTCTAATTTATAATCTTCCATAATCTTAATCTTTTAATCCCACTTTTTTTCTTCCTTACGCATAAGTTCTTCTATTTTGCGCTCTTCCCATTCTTTTCCGAACATACCTTTACCTACAAAAATTATAAAACCATGTATGGCTACACCAATGCCCCAACCTATTACTGAAAACCAAAACCATTTATAGTCCCAGTAAGTTTTATAGTTAATAAAAATGATAAACGGTACAAATAAACAGTAAGCTAATAAGTGCTGGTAAAAGCCTTTAATTTCTTCGATACGCTTACGTGCCCTAACGTATTTTCTATCTTTTTCTGAATCTGATGGTAATCTTTCCATGATGCTTTAATTTTTAATCCCAATTATTTTCTTCGTCTCGCATAAATTCTTCCATTTTGCGTTTTTCCCAATTTCTCCCAAAAGACCCATTGTTTAAAAACACTCTAAATGCTTGAATGGTTAAACCAATTCCCCATCCAAACATTGGGAACCAAAACCATTGGAAGCTCCAAGAGGTTCTGTAGTTAATAAATATTAAAAACGGTATGACTAAGACATAGGAAATTAAACTGTAATAGAATCCCTTTAGCTCGTCTACATGGTTTAATGCACGCATGTAACTATCATCTAATTGCGATGTTCTTTGTTCTGCTCTCATAACTGATATTTTTTTAGTAAGCATAGGTATTGCTACTGCAAAACGGTGTGCTTCTTTATTTATATTTACTTTTTTATTGGTTAATAAACCATAACGTTGTTTAATATTACTTAAACCTACACCACTACTCTTTTTTACTATTTGTTTGGGTTGTAGGTTGTTTTCAACTATTAAGCTCCCTTGATCTTCATAGATTCTAATTTTTAAGGGTTTACTTGAGGTAACCATATTGTGTTTTACTGCATTTTCTAACAATAATTGTAGTGATAATGGTACCACCTTACTTTCTGGATTTGATGCGTTTTCTGGCATAGTAAACACAATACTATCTTCAAAACGCATTTTTAGCAAAGACATATAGGTTTTTGCAAATTGCAACTCCTCATCAACTGTTACCAATTCTTTATTTTTTTGCTCTAAAACATAACGGTATACTTTAGATAATGAGGTGGTGAATTTCTGCGCATTATCTGGGTTTTCTTCAATTAAACTGGTTAATACATTTAAGCTATTAAACAAAAAATGTGGATCTAATTGGTTTTTTAAAGCATCAAATTTTGCACTTGCTGTACCTGCAATTACTTTTTGTTCTTTAATTCTATTTTGCTGGTACTTATTATAGAAGTATATAACATGAAATATAGCAACTATTGTTAATGTAATCCATAATCCAAACTGGTAATATTTAAACTGCTCGTTTGTTATGAACTGATTAAATGTAATGCCTCCATAAACCATATGCGTTGAAGCTCTTAAAACAAACAACCCAATTAAAGTTATAATAGTAGCTCCTAGAATACCCAGAATTATACGTTTTACTGTATCGTTCTTTTTCCAGTTACGGCGTTCCATGAAATCGAAAAAATACATATTGGAATAGCCTAACACGAAAGAATACAACTGATAAAATCCAAAATCGATTAAAAACTCATTTACATTTTTAAAATTAAAGCCTCCTGATAAGAGATTGCCTATCACAAAAATGACGCATCCTATAATGAAGGTGATAATGATATTTTTAGTCGATTTTGTCATATTTTTTTTATATAATATTATTTACTTCCCACAAGACTCTAAAAGCATTTTTGCTCGGTCTGCACCCCAATTTGGGTAAAATGGTGTTTCTGCTTTAAAGTTAGCAAAAAGTTCTACAGCACGCTCTAATTCTTTACAAAATGGCTTCGTGTCTTGACCAAAATATTTAGCACCTCCAATATCCCACTCTGCTTTACAATATACCACTCTTGGGTTTTCTGGTGCTAGCATATTAGCTTTCGTGTAAAGCTCTACTACTTTCCCAGATAAAGTCATGCCATAAGTAGCGCCATCGTAGGCTACCCAAGCGGTATGCAATAAGGCTTGTAAAACTAATATCTCAGGGTTTTCTTTTGAGATAGCCGTTGCATCATTAATCAAATCTTGAGCTTTTTTAAGTTGTGCAGTTAGCTTTTCTTCATCCCGTTCTCCAAAGCTATATATGATATTAATGTGAGCCGCATAATAAGGCGGTAACCAATTGTCTGGTTCTGCTTTTGCAATACGTTCAAATAAATTTGCAGCTTCTACAGGTTTATTTTCTCCCCAAAGGTCAAAGGCCTTTTGCATCCCTTTTTCATAATTAGTTTGTGCATTTACAAATCCAGAAACTAAAAGTGTTGCTATAATGATTAAATGTTTCATTTTGACTATGTATTAAAGTGTTATGTTTTGAGTAATTGATGTATTATTAATTTGAAATTTGGCATCTTTCCATTTTGCTGGCCCCATAAAACCTGTTGCATTATTTGAAAAGCCATAGTCTTCTTTTGGAATACCAAAAAGCGCGGTATCAAATTTATTATTCTCATTTTCGTCGTGAAACATAGAGATTGCGTACTCACCCTTTGGAACCGCTTTAAAAGTTACTGTACAAGTATTGTTTTCTATTTTAGAGAAAGTAGCCTCAAACCCTTTACTTAAAAAGCTGGCTTCTGAGTTGTAAAGTGCCACATAAGCTTTTCCTTTGTTCGATTCAAAATTTGAAATTACTACAGTAACATCAGCTAAATTTACATCTTGTGCATTTATGCTTGTAAATGTTAAAAGTGAAAGACAGATAATTATAATTACATTTTTACCAACAGAATACTTATTGTTGTTTTTGTGTTCTTGATTTTTCTTTGAAAAGTTCATAATGGTTGTTTTTTAATGATGAGACAAATATCCAACAGAAGCTCATGTTTTTAAAAACCAACTTACCGAACTGTTATTTTTTGTTGCTGAAATGTTAAACCTTTATTGTTTAAGTATATGATTACCTATTTTGCTGTGTCTAAAAATTTTAAATCATGAAAAAATTAATGCTGCTTTTTTTTGTTTTATTAACTGCTTTAGGGTTTAGTCAGACAGAAAGAATATCAATGATTGACTACGTACAAGTTTTGAATAATAATAAAGCTGAAGCCTTATTTTATTATCAGAACAATTGGGAACAACTACGCATTAAGGCTATTGAAAAAGGTTATATAGACAGTTATCAGTTGTTAGAAACACAACCTACTGAAGAAACACCATACAGTTTTATGCTGATAACCACATATAAAAGTAAATTACAATACCATGCCAGTGAAGCTAATTTTAATATGTTAATTGAGGCCAGTAATGGTTTAAAATTGATGAATGATAAAAAACCTGCAGACTTTAGAAAAGTGATATTACATAATGATAGCGTAAAACATTGGAATTAAAATAAAAAAGAGACTATCTAAAAGTAATTAGTAATGTCATTTTGAGCGCAGTCGAAAAACTTATAATTTTGATTTTAAATGCATTTCGACTGCGCTCAATGTGACAAAACGTTAAAAATTACACTTTTAAAATAGCCTCTTTTACTCACATTGATATAAAACCCTTTACTCCTCTTATCAACCTTCTTGAAACTTGAAGAATATGGGTACAGCATAAGCCACTTTTACAGGTTTACCTCGCTGCTTACCAGGTTTCATTTTTGGTAATTTACTTATTATCCGTTCTGCTTCTTTTTGAAGAATTTTATCTGGCCCCCTTGATCGGATACCTGTAATATGTCCGTTCTTATCAATAACAAATACAACTGAGACACGTCCTTGAATACCTAAATCTAAAGCCGTTTGCGGGTAAGTAAAATTATTAGCTACATGCTCTTGTATTTTCTTTTGAAAACAATCTTTTGTTGCTTTTTTAGATAAGTTTTCACAACCCGGAAATACAGGTACATCTTCTATTATTGCAAATGCTACTTGTACATCCTCATCTATTTCCTCTACTTCAACATCGCTAACCTCAACAATACGTTCTTCAACAGCATCGTCCTGCCCTATTTCTGTGCTTTCAATAACGGTTTCTTCAATTTCCTCTACATCATCTACAATTTGTATAGATTCTTGAACAACAGCAGGCGGTGGTGGTGGCGGTGGTGTATTAGCATTCATTATGGGAATTTCTTCCTCAAACTCCCCTTCCATCTCTATAAGGTCTAGAACCACATCATCTTTTTCATAAGTTCTGTATTCCAGAGCTCTCCAAGATAAAAGTAACATCAAGTTTAATCCAATAGCGAAATAAATGCCGCTATTTCTTCCTATTTCCAAATTTGGATTTTTTTTAGCTTCCATGACACTTCGTTTTAAACTGATGAGATTATTATCATATAAACTCATCATAATTTGACTACTTTAAAGTTATCATATAACTACCAAAACAACTATGACATTTATCATATCTCAAAAAAAACTACCTTATTTTGATTATTTCGTATTTTAAAATGGGGTTATTAAAAAAAGCCTGCTTTTTTAAAAACAGGCTTTTTGTAGTTTAGTGGAATTTTTTTGACTAAGAAATCTTGATGCTTCTTGGAGGTTTTTGTTTTGCCTCTTCTTTTTTTGGAAGATGAATATTTAAAATACCCTCGTTATACTTTGCATTTATTTTACTATCCTCAACTGTTTCTGGCAGCGTGAAAGTTCTTTTAAAAGAAGAGTATCCAAATTCTCTTCTGGTATAACCCTTATCTTCTTCTTTATTATCGTTTTGTATTTCAGCAGAAATAGACAGGATATTGTTTTCTAAATTAATATTAAAGTCAGATTTTTTTAATCCTGGAACCGCCATTTCTACCACAAAAGCATCAGCTTCTTCTTTTATATTTACTTTAGGCAAAGACATGCCTGTATTGAAATTTGATGAAAATAGCGATGGAAACTCTGCTAATGAAAAATCATCAAACCAATTGGATAGTGATGGGAAGTTCGACATATTGTTTTTGTTTGCTAAACTTCCATTTTTCGGTAATGTTGCTAAATTGCTCATTTTTAAAAAATTTTAAGTTAAACATTTATTCACCAATAAATAAGCAAAAAAAATACCAAAATAAATGTGTTTTATTTTGTATGATTTCCTTAATATTCTTTTAACATATTTCTGCCATTTTTTCATTTTCAGGTTTTGATGCAATGTCAAAATTTCGGAAACGAATACTATTAACTTAATATTAAACTATTAAGTTGAATTCTTACTTAACTATGCAAAAAATTTTAACTACCTTGGTTTACTTTCGGATACAAGTCATTAAAAATGAAACATATACATAAAAAATCAATTTTAATTATAAATTACAAAACAATAATAAGCTTTTATAAATATGTTTAGAATATGAAAACATCAAATAAAACAATGTTATCTCTTATTTTAACAATTTTAATTTTTTTTCAAAGTTGCATTACGGTATATAAATCGGAATCTTTAACCCTTAAAGAAGCAAATAATATTAATATTAAAACAAAGGTTATAACCAAAAGTGGAGAAAAGTTAAAATTTAAGAATATAGAATTTGAAAACGGAATTTATTATGGGATAAAGAAAAAAAAGAGACAGACTATTAAGATGCCTTTAAACCAAGAAGATCTTAGTGAAATTAAAATTAAGAATCGAGCTTTATCTGCAGTTGTTAATATTCCACTGGGTTTTGTTTATGTATTAACCATAGGTGGAATAATATATGCTGGATACCCATCGCTATAGGAGTATGGTCTGTTACATTTGCTTTGAGCCAAAAATAAAGTGTAAAATTAGCAAAGGCAAACACCGTTTAAAAATAATTGCTTGATTTTTGCCTACTTACGAAAATTCCTCCTGAATATTCTATCTGTGCTTTATTTGCTAACTTTAGTGCTGAAACACGCAACGAAATCATACACAAGACCGTTATAACCAACCACTAACAAATGATAAAATTCTTTAGAAAAATTAGGCAAAAACTACTCTCTGAAAATAAATTCAGTAAGTATCTGATTTACGCAATTGGAGAAATTATTCTTGTAGTTATTGGAATATTGATCGCTCTTCAAGTCAACAATCAAAATCAAGTCGAAAACGAAAAAAAAGCACTCAAAAATTACTTAGAAAAAATAGCAATCAATGTAAAAGGTGATATTAAAGTTGCGGAAACTATGATAGAAACCAGAACGCAGCAATCATTATTATGTGCTGAGGCTACCGAATTAATTTCTAAAAAAGACTGGAATGACCAACGAAAAATTACCAACGCTGTATTTGCGATGATAATAGAACAACCTTTGAATTTTAATCGTAGTGGATTTGAATCTCTAAAAAATTCTGGATATTTACAACATCTTGACAATCCGAAAGTGGAAGAACTTATTTATAAGTATTATAATGCAGTAGATAAAGTGATATTTGAAGAATCTAGCCTACAAGTTTGGGCAAATGATTTAGATTTAGAATTACATAAAAGTGGGTTCTTTTCAGAATGGATTGAACTAGAAAAAAGACCAAATCAAAAACTTAATGAAGTCATAGGAAATTATACAGATGAACTTTGTGATCACAAAGGAAATGATATGGTATTATCCCTTTTATATAGAGGTTTCTTGTTTACTGCTGACTTGACAAACTTTTATAATGAGCAATTAACTTATGGAAATAAATTATTATTAGCAATAGAGAATTACGATAAAAAATAACGAAAGCACAAAAACGTGTGTAGCAAATAAGGCGTAATTATGGCTACCCGTAAGGCGCACATAACTTTAACTTATACAGTGAGCGTTACCGTTAAAAAAATGACAACCATAATAAAATATTTAGAATTAATTTTAACACTTAGTGTTATCGGGCTTTCAAAAACAGCTTACTTTTGCTCACTAACCTTAATTAAACTTTTAAAAAACCTCTTTATTTAACAACTTCAATAACACCTCAGGATCTGGACAATTCATTTTATAAAACTCTAAATCTTTTTTAGAACACACTCCAGGATAATCGCCCTGAAACCCTTGAATATCTTTTATAATCTGAAAATGTAAATGAGGAGGATAGTCGCCATTAACTGAAAAATCACCAAGGCTAGCTATTTTATCACTTTTATTAAAAGTTTGCCCTACTTTGAGGTTTTTTATTGAATCTAAACTTAAATGCCCAAAAAGGGTATAAAAATCAACACCATTAATGCTATGCTTTAAAATTATAGTTGGTCCATAATCCCCATAATTAGTGTTATTTTTAAAACTATGTATTATACCCTCTAAAGGTGTATAAATTGGTGTTTCTGCTTCACTCCACAAATCGATTCCCAAATGTATGTTGCGTTCGTCTTTGGCTTGGCTATTAAAATGCTGACTGCGCTTATAAATATTTCTAACTTCTAAGTAACCACCATATGCTACTTGAGCTTTATTCGTAGCCAGATATTTATTTACAAATCTTTCAAACTTGTAAGATGAAGACACATCAATTGTATTAAGCGCATCGTTGGTTTGCGATAAATCGATAGGAACGTAATTTGCTCTTGGAATGGAGGCATCCAATACATGAAGTGGTTCTGAACTTATATACTTTAAAAAATCTGAAAAATCTTCGAGTTCCATCATTTCAAAAGTAAGAAACTTTAAAATTCTTTATAGAATCTTGATGCTAAACCAGAAATATTTTAACTAAAAATTCTAGCTCACAACCTCAGCATAAAGATCAAAATCTTCAGCTTCAATAATTTTCACTGTAGCAAACTCACCTGTTTTTAAATAGGTTTTTGTGGCGTCAATCAATACTTCATTATCTACATCTGGAGAATCAAACTCTGTTCGCCCAATAAAGTAGTTACCTTCTTTTCTGTCTATAACCACTTTAAACGTCTCTCCTATTTTTTGCTGATTCAATTCCCAAGAAATCTGTGATTGAATTTCCATAATTTGATTCGCTCTGTCAATCTTTACATCTTCAGGAACATCATCTTCTAAATTAAAAGCATGGGTGTTTTCCTCATGAGAATAGGTAAAACATCCTAAACGCTCAAAACGCATCTCTGAAACCCATTGCTTTAATTCTTGGAAATTCTCTTCGGTTTCTCCAGGATAGCCAACGATGAGCGTAGTTCTTATGGTCATTTCTGGAACAGCTTCTCTAAACTGAGAAATTAACTTTGTTGTTTTTTCTTTGGTTGTACCTCGACGCATACTCTTTAAAATGGAATCTGAAATATGTTGCAAAGGGATATCTAAATAGTTACAAACTTTGGGCTCTCGCTTCATAACATCTAAAACATCCAACGGAAATCCTGTTGGGAATGCATAATGCAATCGAATCCATTCTACGCCTTCAACTTTAACCAAAGCCTCAAGTAATTCAGCTAAATTTCGTTTTTTATATAAATCGAGACCGTAATAGGTTAAATCTTGAGCAATCAAAATAAGCTCTTTTACACCATTGGCTGCTAATTTTTCAGCTTCAATAACAAGTTCTTCAATTAGCTTACTCTTGTGTTTACCTCGCATTAAAGGAATCGCACAAAACGAGCAAGGTCTATCACAACCTTCTGCAATTTTTAAATAGGCGTAATTTTTTGGTGTGGTTGTTAAGCGTTCTCCAATCAACTCATGCTTATAATCTGCACCTAATGCTTTTAATAATCCTGGTAATTCAGTAGTGCCAAAATACTCGTCTACATTTGGGATTTCTTTAACCAAATCTGGTTTATAACGCTCACTTAAACACCCCGTAACAAAAACCTTATCAACATCACCTTCATCTTTCTTTTTAACGTATTCTAGAATAGTATTTACACTCTCTTCTTTAGCATTATTTATAAATCCGCAGGTATTAATTACTACAATATTGCCTTCTTCTTCATGGGCAACTTCTTTACCATTAGCTTTTAATTGGCCCATTAACACTTCACTGTCGTAAACATTTTTACTACAACCAAGGGTTACAACATTAATCTTGTTTTTCTTAAGAGATTTTGTGCGCATTCTATCTATAAATCAGGGCGCAAAGATACATAATGATTTAGAGATTAATGGATGTTGGATGAATATTTGAAAACCTTTAATTTTTCTAAAGATTCCGTTTTCATGGTAATGAGATTTACAATAGATACTTCAAGACAAAACCTCAAAGAATTTTTTATCAATTAAACCTTTTATATATTTGATAGTCCAAAATTGAAATCCTACCGTTATGAAACCCCGATTTTATATCTCGATTCTTATTATTCTTTTAGTGTTTAGCTGTTCTACTACTGAAGAAACTAATCAAAATCCAGATCCTACTGAAACAGAAATCTATTTTCCGCCTTTTAGTACTGATGCTTGGGATACTAAATCGATTGCTGAACTCGGATGGGATGATAATAACTTACAACCGCTTTTAGATTTTTTAGAACAAAACAACACCAAAAGTTTTATTATTCTTCATGAAGGAAAGATTGTTGTTGAGGAGTATATGAACAATCATGATATGAATAAGCTTTGGTATTGGGCCAGTGCTGGAAAAACATTAACCACTACCCTTTCTGGAATTGCACAAGAAGATGGCCTTATAAATATTAACAATAAAGTTTCTGATTACTTAGGAACTGGTTGGACTAATGCACCGTTAGAAAAAGAAAACCTTATTACTTGTAAACACTTATTATCAATGAATTCTGGATTGGATGATAGTAGTGATGCTGTAGAACCTGAAGATTTACAATATGTTGCTGATGCTGGGACGCGTTGGGCATACCATAATGTTTATAAAAAAATGCAAGATGTTATTGCTGAAGCTAGTAACACATCTTTTAAAAACTACTTTAATAACAAATTAAGAGATAAGATTGGAATGTCTGGAGCACCAAATACTTGGTTACAACTTAACGATTTTAATGTGTATTGGAGCGATACCAGAAGTATGGCTAGATTTGGGTTAATGATTTATGCTAAGGGGAAATGGGGAAATACGCAAATTATTTCAGAAGATTTTCTAAATGAAGCCACAAATACTTCACAAGACATTAATAAATCTTATGGCTACCTTTGGTGGCTTAACGGCAAATTATCTTATCATTTACCTGCAAGTCAATTAGAATTTCCCGGAAAATTAGTACCTAACGCTCCTGATGATATGTTTGCCGCTTTAGGTAAGAATGACCAAAAAATTTATGTTGTACCGAGTAAAAAATTGGTTGTTATTAGAATGGGAGAAGCTGCAGATAATGAAACCTTTGCCCTTTCAAGTTTTGATAATGATTTATGGGGGAAAATTAATGCTTTAATTGATTAGTTTCTTTCTTCAAAAGGTATTATAACCTCTTTTTCTAAATAATTTTTTAAACCATTAAGAAGCATTGCCCAACAAAATGAGGAGTGCTTAAAATGACGATTGGCTTCTGGCCAATTCACATGACTAAACTCTATTAACGTTCCATGATCCGTTTCTATTAAATCAAAGCCAAAAGTAGTTGGATTCCAATCTTTATCTGATTTCGTCATTTTAAAATGAATTGATTTGTTTGGTTCTACTTTTGAAACTTTACAATACCAATTATAATCATCAGTAAAATTTAGATTGTATTCTACTCCTAATTCTGGAGTTCCAGAAGACTTTAAAGTCCACCAATTGTCTAAATGCTTTGGTTGAGATACAGCATCAAATACTTCGTTTGCAGAAGTTTTGATTTGTAATGCGTGGTAGATGTTGTAACTCATAACTTAACCAAGTTACAAATTATTTAACGTAAGGGTTAAACTTGTGTATAAATAAATGTATATCTCCCCAAAAAAAATAATAAATCGCACAAACCATAAAACATCCAATAACTATAGAATTGTTAAGATGTTTACTATTCAATTGTAAACTCATTAAATATATAATCATTCCAAAAAAAGGAATAACAAAGTAAGATGGAAAAGCCATATAAGAAATTAAATAGTCTGGTATCAAAGGATTATTTCTTAAGTCAAGAAAAGATAAAATAATGGTTATTACATTGCTTATAATCATTAAAGCAGCATATAATAAAACCAATAAAGTAACGACTCTTAAATTCTTCTGAGATAAAAGTTTCTTCAAATTTTATTTAAAAATAAGTTCTTGCCTTAGCAGGAATGATAGTTTACTTAAAGAACGAGTCAACAAACTCATACTTATTAAATACTTGTAAATCTTCAATACCTTCGCCTACACCTATGTATTTTACAGGGATTTGAAATTGGTCAGAAATACCAATAACCACGCCACCTTTAGCTGTTCCGTCTAGTTTTGTAACGGCTAATGATGTTACTTCTGTAGCCGCCGTAAATTGTTTAGCTTGCTCGAAAGCATTTTGACCTGTTGATCCATCTAAAACTAAAAGCACATCATGAGGCGCATCACCAACTACTTTTTGCATCACACGTTTTACTTTAGTCAACTCATTCATTAAGTTAACTTTATTATGTAAGCGTCCTGCAGTATCAATAATTATAACATCAGCATCTTGATTTACACCCGATTGTAGCGCATCAAAAGCTACAGAGGCAGGGTCGCTACCCATATCTTGACGTACCATAGGCACATCTACACGGTCTGCCCAAACTTGAAGTTGGTCTATAGCTGCAGCTCTAAAAGTATCAGCAGCTCCTAAAACTACTTTCAGTCCTTTCTTTTTAAATTGATATGCTAGTTTACCAATGGTGGTGGTTTTACCTACGCCATTTACACCAACTACCATAAGCACATAAGGTGTTTTAGTACCATTATCTTGTTTTGGTAAATCAGGTATGGTATACTCTGTTTCTTCGCCAGAATTTGTTTCACTTAATAGTGCAGCAATTTCTTCACGAAGGATTTGATTTAACTCATCAGTACCTAAGTATTTATCTTTTGAGACACGCTCTTCAATACGCTCAATAACTTTAAGTGTTGTATTTACTCCAACATCACTGGTAACTAAAACTTCTTCAAGATTATCTAAAACCTCATCATCTACTTTAGATTTTCCTGCGACTGCTTTACTTAGCTTTCCAAAGAAACTACTTTTAGATTTTTCTAATCCTTTATCTAGGGTTTCCTTCTTTTCTGAAGAAAATATTTTTTTAAAAAAACTCATTAAAAAATGTTTATTTGTTTGTTGTTCATTTGTTTAGGAGCAACTACTCCTGCGTTAGGGATTGAAGCGGCATCCTTTTTTGTTTTTCTCAAAAAAGATACAGCGGAAAGCCCGACCCTTTAGGGTAACGCCCAAATTAACATTGTCAATTATCTTACCACGATTTACATTCTGTTATTATGGCAGATAAATATAAAATAAAAAAGCCGCTTTCTTATAGAAAGCAGCTTATAATATCTTAAAAACGAAACCTTTTACTTCTTTAAAAAGTCGTTTACTTTTTCTGGACTCATAATAGATTCAACAAACATGTAAGCTCCTGTTTTTGGAGACTTTACCATTTTTATAGCTTTTGTTAATCTTTTTGATCCTGTTTGTAACGATGCTACTGCTTTCTTTGCCATAATCTATAATGTGTTACTTGATTTCTTTATGAACTGTCATACGCTTAAGGATAGGATTAAATTTTTTAATCTCCATTCTATCTGGCGTATTCTTTTTATTTTTTGTTGTAATGTATCTTGAAGTTCCTGGTTGTCCAGACTCTTTATGCTCTGTGCACTCTAAGATTACTTGTATTCTATTACCTCTTTTTGCCATGACTTATACTTATTATATACAGCTATTATTTTAAAAACCCTTTAGATTTTGCTTCTTTAATTGCTGCAGATATACCTATTTTATTGATAGTTTTTAAAGCAGATGTAGAAACTTTTAAAGTTATCCATTTATCTTCTTCTGGAATGTAAAAACGTTTCTTAACTAAATTCGCATGAAATTTGCGTTTAGTTTTGTTCATCGCATGAGACACGTTGTTTCCAACCATAGCCTTTTTACCTGTAAGTTCACAAACTCTTGACATTCTATATAACTTTAAATTCTTTGTTGCTTAAAATCGAGGTGCAAATATACAAATTCTTTATATTATGCCAACCTAATTTTTATCAATTTTTAAAAATTTCTTTTTGAAGCATTTCAAGGGCTTTATTAACCGCTTTATTTATAACTTTTATTCGAGAATTTCCGAAGTTAAATTCTTGAGAATACACACCAGATTTTGTAGCAATAGCAATAAATACCGTACCTACTTCAGCTTCTGAATCCCCTTTTGTTGGTCCCGCATTACCGGTTGTAGCTACTGCATAATCTGACTGAAATATTTGTCGTGCGTTTTTTGCCATAGACTCTACAACTTGAGAACTCACAACAGAATAAGCTTCTATATCAGCTTTTGAGACGTTTAACAAATTAATTTTAGACGCTGTAGAATAAGTAACTAATCCGCCTTTAAAATATGCTGATGCTCCAGAATGTGTTGTAAAACATCCTGCAACAGCTCCACCAGTACAACTTTCTGCAATTGCCAAAGTACTTCCTAATTTGGTAAGCTGTTTTGCAATAACAACCTCAACAGACCCTTCCTCATCTTCCAATCCCGCATATTCATCTTTTATTAAAGGAATCACTTTATCTATCTGCTGCTGAACATCTTGCCTTAATTGATCTTCATCAAAACCTTTAGTTGATAATCGCAATCGCATTTTACCCAAGTTAGGTAAATAAGCTAGCTTAATGTGTTTTGGTAATGCATCTTCCCAAGCTTCAATTCTCTCAGCCAAAGCACTTTCTCCTAAACCATAAACAATCATGGTTTTGTGTAATATAAAAGGACAATTATATTTATCTTTTAGTTGCGGAATAACATGATGTTTGATTAAAGCCTTCATTTCATAAGGTACACCAGGTAAGGAAATAAAAACTTTATCATCTTTCTCAATCCACATACCAGGAGCTGTTCCCAACTTATTCATTAATGGCTTTGATTTAGATGGAATATAGGCTTGATCTCTGTTAACCTGAAGCATTTGAGTTCTTACATGTTGCTTCCAAATATGTTCTATATTACGTAAAACATCATGGTTTTTAACAAGTGTATCATTAAAATATTCTGCAATGGTTTTTTTGGTAATATCGTCTTTTGTAGGGCCTAAACCTCCTGTACAAATAACAATATCCACACGACTTTCAGCATCTGCTAAAGCTTGAAGAATGTGTTGTTTATCATCTTGTATGGACGTAATTTGATAAACAGAAACCCCAATTTTATTAAGTTGTTTAGCAATAAATGCAGAATTGGTATCTACAACCTGCCCAATAAGAAGTTCGTCACCTATAGTGATGATTTCTGCTAACATTACAATCCAAAATCTGCTTTAATCTCAGCAGTAGCATTTTCTACAGCAGCGATTACAGTATTAAAAGGTTCAGTAACATCCATATCCGTTTTCGTGAATTTACCCCAATCTTGAACCTCAATTAAATCTTGTAGTACACCCAACTCAAATAAATCAATTGTTGGTTTCATTTTATGTGCCGCTTGGTAAGCTTCCTGATAATTTTTTTCGGCAACTGCCTTTTTTAAACGTTCAGCATCCTCTGGCACTTCTTCTATAAAAGTAGCTGCCAAAGCCATAACAAAATCCTCATCGTTATCAGCTAATTCACGTACTCTAAATAACTTATAATGTTGTTCCATTTTACTTAACTGTTATTGAAAACATTTCTTTGTCTTCTATAAATCCTTTTAATTTATCGTTAGCAACAACTTTGCCAACTCCTGCTGGTGTGCCTGTAAATATAATATCTCCAATCTTTAAAGTAAAATATTTTGATACATATTCTATTAATTCATCAATTTTCCAAAGCATATGGCTGGTATTTCCGTTTTGTACAATATTATCATTCTTTTTTAACAAAAACTCAATATTATCAATATCAGTAAGTTCATTTTTATCTATCCATTTCCCAACTACCGCTGCACCATCAAAGGCTTTTGCTTTTTCCCAAGGTAGGCCTTTTGCTTTTAATTTACTTTGTAAATCACGGGCTGTAAAGTCAATTCCTAAACCAATTTCATTGAAATATTTATGAGCAAATTTCTTATCAATATGTTTTCCAACCCGATTAATTTTCACCAAAACCTCAACCTCATAATGCACATCATCCGAAAAATCTGGAATAAAAAAAGGCTGTTTCTTCAACAAAATTGCAGTATCAGGCTTTAAAAACACCACAGGATCTGTTGGTTTTTCGTTTTGCAATTCTTCAATATGTTCGGTATAATTTCTACCGATGCAAATCAATTTCATGTATTATTAATTTTAATTTGGGCGTTACCACAAGGGTCGGGCTTTCCGTTACAAGTCCTCGCTCGTACCTCACTGTGGGCTTTCCTCTGCAATCCCTAACGCGGGTTTATCCGCCAAAGCCAGTAACTACCATAAGGACTACCCTAACTTGTTATTAAAACTTCTCAATTTAATAGCTGTTAAAACCTTTTTAGTATACAATGGAAAATCAGCATTCAATAACCATCCAAAATACCCAGGCTCTTTCTCTAAAACCTCTGTTACTAATTTCCCTTTATGTTTCCCGAAAGAAAAACACTCCTCACCTTCTTTATTATAAGATATAAAACCTGCAAAATCAGCAAACTTTCTACGCGAGCTAAATTCAGCTAAAAACTTAGTATCGTTCTCTAACTCTTCATACTTATCCAATTGTGCTTTTAAAACCTCGTAAGTAGCATTAGTATCTGCCTCTGCACTATGCGCATCTTCTAAACTTTTATCACAATAAAATTTGTAAGCCGCACTTAGCGTACGTTGTTCCATTTTATGGAAAATAGTTTGCACATCTACTGCTACTCTACTTTTCATATCAAAATCTACATCGGCTCGCAGCATTTCTTCAGCTAATAACGGAATATCAAACCTATTTGAATTAAAACCTCCTAAATCTGAGTCCTTAATCATATTATTAATATCCTTTGCCAAAACCTTAAACGTTGGCTCATTAGCCACTTTTTCATCAGTAATACCATGAATTTCTGTAACTTCTTTAGGAATTGGAATTTCTGGATTCACTAACCAGGTTTTACTTTCTTCAGTGCCATTAGGAAAAACTTTAAGAATTGAAATTTCAACAATTCTATCATGTGTTATATTAATTCCTGTGGTTTCTAAATCGAAGAAACAAATAGGCTTTGTTAGGTTTAATTGCATTTTATGGTTTTGCTAAATATTGTTCGTAAAAATAAAAAAACCCAACCGTTTTAAAGTTGGGTTTTTTAATATTGTTTTGTTAAATATTATATTTCTCTATTAACATCCCAAGCTTCAAGGTAATCCGTAACTGCTTTTACAAACTGTCCGCCTAAAGCTCCATTAACCACACGATGATCATAAGAATGCGATAAAAACATTTTATAACGTATTCCAATAAAATCACCATCTGGAGTTTCAATAACCGCTGGTACTTTTCTAATAGCACCTAGTGCCAAAATTCCAACTTGTGGTTGGTTAATTATTGGTGTTCCCATAATGCTTCCAAAAGTACCTACATTAGTTACTGTGTATGTTCCGCCTTGAATTTCATCAGGTTTTAATTTGTTAATTCGTGCTCTATTAGCCAAATCATTTACCTGTTTGGTCATGCCTACCAAATTAAGCTGATCCGCATTTTTTATAACAGGCACAATCAAATTACCATCTGGTAAAGCTGCAGCCATACCTAAATTGATATTTTTCTTTTTTATTATAGTATCACCTTGAAGAGAAATATTCATCATTGGATAATCGCGTAAAGCTTTTGCAATGGCTTCCATAAAAATAGGTGTAAAGGTTAAATTTTCACCTTCACGTTTCATGAAATCAGCTTTTACTTTCTTTCTCCAGTTCCAAATATTAGTAACATCAGCTTCTATAAAACTTTGTACATGCGCAGATGTTTGAACAGACTCAACCATATGATGCGCAATGAGTTTGCCCATTCTGGTCATTTCTATAATCTCATCCTCACCACTTGAAACCATTACTGGCTTTTCAACTTTTGGTGCTTCAATAGGTTTAGCTGAAGCAAGTGGTTCTTCTACTTGTTCAATAACTTGCTTTGGCGCCTGCCCTCTTCCTTTTATATAATCTAAAATATCATTTTTTGTAACACGCCCATCTTTACCTGTACCCACAATTCCATCCAATTCAGATTGAGAAACACCTTCAGCTTTAGCAATATTTTTTACTAATGGCGAATAAAAACGGTTACCATTTGAAACAATAGGAGCTACTGTTTCTTTTGCTTTAACAATTGTTTGTTCTAAGTCTTGTATAGTTTCGCTAGCATCTTCAACTACTTCAACTGAAGCATCTTCGTTTGTGTCAGCAGTAGTACTATCATCACCTTCGGTTTCTATAACCGCTAAAACTTGTCCTACTTGTACAACATCATCAACATTAAAAAAGCGTTCTACCAAAACACCATCAACTTCACTAGGCACTTCGCTATCCACTTTATCTGTGGCTATTTCTAAAACAGGATCATCCATTTCAATAGTATCCCCAACGTCTTTTAACCAAGATGTAATGGTTGCTTCTGCAACACTTTCTCCCATTTTTGGTAACTTTAGTTCAAACTTTGCCATATCAATAATGTAACACTTGTTTTTAAAAATTATTTTGCAAAATTAACAAAAATATCGCTATTTTATTCTAATATTCACAACAATCTAATCAAAACCTATAACCTCTCCTCTACTAACCGCATCATCACTACCGATTACAAATTTAGAGTTTTTAGGTAAGATTTTAAAGGTTAGCGAGTCATCTCCATGATTCATTTCCATAAAATCAATTATGCTTTTATAACTAAGACTATTAGCATCAAAAATAACTTCAGACTCTTTTTCTATATTATTTATGTTAGATTTTAAAATGAGTTCCTTGTTTAACACATTCTCTAATTGCTTATTTATGGCATCAGAAATAAAAACATACTTATTGACTGTTTTAATTTTTTTAATGGGTTGCTTTCTAAAAAAATAAACAAACCTTATGCCTCCCCAAACAAATAAATCGAACAAAACATTTTTTTTGAAATGTTTCTTATAAAAAATTTGCATTGCACCATAAAAACGTCGTGCATAATTTTTATCTCTTAATGTGCTTTCGCCTTTATAATGCAAAACTGTTGTTTCTCCAAAATAGTAGTTTTTAAAACCTTTTTTCAAAGCTTTATAAGAGATATCTATATCCTCGCCATACATAAAATAATCCTCATCAAAACCTTCAATTTTATTGTAAGTTTCCTTTTTAAGAAACATAAAAGCCCCAACCAAAATATCTACTTTACCTATAGCATTTTTATCAATGTTATTAGCATAATAATCATTGGTTTTTCCTAGTATTTTCTTTAAAGACGCTTTAACAAAAGGTATTTTTCGTTTACTCTCTGGTAAAAAATCACCTCTACCATCAATTAATTTACAACCAACAATACCAAGGTTTTGTTTGCTTTCTGCAAACTCTAGTAACTTGATAAAAGTATCTTCGGCAACTACAGTATCAGGATTTAGAATGCATAGGTATTCACCTTTAGCTTCTAAAACACCTATATTGTTCCCCTTAGAAAACCCATGATTTTCTTTATTTTCAATGAGCTTCACCTCAGGGAATAGTTTCTTAACCATATCACAACTCCCATCTTTAGAGTTGTTATCTACCACTATAATTTCAGCATCAATATTACTTAGAGCAGCTTCAACACTTTTTAGACATAACTCCAAAAAGAATTTAACATTATAATTTAATATAACTACTGACAGCTTCAAATTTATGGTATTTAAAGTTTTATGGAAGTTTCAAACGGAATTCTATTAACGATACTTCTTCCTAAAGTAATTTCATCTGCATATTCCAACTCATCACCAACTGAAATTCCTCTGGCTATGGTAGATGTAGTTACATCAAAATCCTTTATTTGTTTGTATATGTAGAAATTTGTTGTATCGCCTTCCATTGTTGAACTTAAAGCAAATATAAGTTCTGACACCTCATTTTCTTTTACTTTTTTAACCAAAGACTCAATGTTTAAATCATGCGGACCAATACCATCCATTGGAGAAATTTTACCTCCCAACACATGATATAACCCTTTAAAAGAACTCGTATTCTCGATAGCCATAACATCTTTTACATCTTCAACAACACATATAATTTTAGGATTACGTTTTGGATTTGTACAGATTTCACAAAGTTCAATATCACTTATATTATGGCAAGATTTACAGAATTTCACATCTTGTCTCATGGTTTGTAATGCTTCTGATAAGGCTAATGTTTGTTCTTTAGGTTGCCTTAACATGTGAAGTACCAAACGCAATGCCGTACGTTTACCTATACCTGGTAATTGCGACATTTCGTTAACAGCACGTTCTAACAATTTAGAAGAAAATTCCATAGTTTGCGAAATTACTATTTAGCCATGAATTTCACTAATTTAAACTTATCCTTTTAAAATACATATTCCATTTGGTATTTGAATTTTAATATTTGTACTTTCAAAACTTGAAAATTAGTTTTTATGACTGCCACACAAATCATTCTTCTAATAGCTGCTTATTTTGTTGTTTTAATTTTAATTTCCTATTTCACTGGAAAAGAAGATAGTAATGATGCTTTTTTTAAAGCTAACAAATCGGCTCCATGGTATTTAGTGGCTTTTGGAATGATTGGAGCTTCACTTTCTGGAGTAACTTTTATCTCTGTTCCTGGTGCTGTTGAAGCTAAACAATTTGGTTATTTGCAAGTTGTATTTGGCTATTTTTTTGGCTATTTAGTAATTGCTTATGTATTACTCCCTATTTACTACAAGCTAAATTTAACCTCAATTTACACCTATTTAAAAGACCGATTTGGCAACGTAAGCTATAAAACAGGTTCGGTGGCTTTTCTTATTTCTAGAGTTATTGGTGCAGCTTTTAGATTGTTTTTAGTTGCTAAAGTTTTACAGCTTTTAATATTTGATCAATACGGCATACCATTTACAATTACAGTAATTATAACCATTGCACTTATATGGCTATACACGTTTAAAGGTGGTATAAAAACCATAATTTTTACAGATACATTACAGACATTATTTATGTTAATTTCAGTTGTGGTTACTATTATGTTTTTAGCCTCTGCACTGGATTTAAATAGTATTTCTGAAATATATACCAATGCCAAAGAAAGTGCTATGAGCAAAACATTCTTTTTTGAAGACATTAATGATGCTCAGTATTTTATTAAAAGTTTTCTAGCTGGAATGTTTATTACGATTACCATGACGGGTTTAGATCAAGATATGATGCAAAAAAACCTAACCTGCAAAAACCTAAAAGAAGCCCAGAAAAATATGGTGTCCTTTAGTGTAGTTTTAATTTTTGTAAATATTTTATTTTTGGTATTAGGGTTAATGCTTACGCAATACGCCAATAAACATGGTATTACTGCAAAAAAAGATGATTTATTTCCAACTATAGCCATGTTACCAGACATTGGCATCATGACCTCTGCTTTCTTTTTACTTGGACTTATTGCAGCGGCTTATTCAAGTGCAGATTCTGCACTAACATCACTCACCACATCATTTTGTATTGATATTATTGAACTCGATAAAAAACCTAAAGCATCACAAAAAAGAATCCGAAAACAAACACATGTCTTTATTAGTGTTTTATTAGTTATTGTTATTGTTTTATTTGATGCTATTTTTAAGGATGTTTCAGTGATTTGGGAGCTCTTTAAAGCAGCTGGTTACACCTATGGACCACTACTTGGCTTATTCGCACTAGGAATTTTTACAAAAACCCAATTAAAAGATAAATACGTTTGGATTGTGGCTATTATAGCACCTATAGTTTCCTATTTTATTAATAAATATTCTGTTGATTTATTAAACGGTTATCAAATAGGTTTTGAAATTTTAATCATCAATGGTCTACTTACTTTCCTAGGTTTAATACTGATTCGTAGAAAGCAGAACTAAAGTACAAGCCGCTTCAAATTCAATATTATTTTCCTTTAAAATATTATAAAACTCAGGATTTTCTGTTCCGGGATTAAAAATAACGCGTTTAGGGTTTAAAGACACAATATAATCGTAGTAAGCCTGTTGCCTTTTAGGATTTAGATATAGCGTTACTGTATCAATAGCAGTATAAGGCAGTAATTCAGTATCAACCTCTACACCTGCTATATTACCCTTTCGCAGTCCAAATGCTACAACTTCAACATTATTAGCTACCAAACGCTGTACAGCATAGTTAGAATATCTATTAGGTTTTAATGATGCCCCAAGGACCAAAGTTTTTTTATTCATAGTAATTTTTATTTATGTATTTAATAACCTGCACATTTATATGTTAAATTGCTGTTAATTCTAATTAAATATAGTAACATAAGTTAAACTTTTGCGTCTCCTTAATAACAATCAATCAAAAAACAAACCAAACAAATGAGAAGATTATTCTTATTGTGTACCGTCTTATTTTCTATTTCTACGGCGTACGCAACAGATCCAGCCCCCAAATCAGACAAAACTGGTGTCATATCTGGAAAAGTATTAGACGCAGCTTTAAACCAACCCTTACCTTATGTAAACATTATTATAACAAATACTGCTGGTAAAACATTAACTGGTGGTATAACTTTGGATGATGGTTCTTTCAGCATAGCAAAAGTTGCTGAAGGTAAAGTTATTGTAAGCGTTCAGTACATCGGTTATAAAACAGCAAATAGAGATGTTACTATTGGTAAAGGAAACTACAAAGTTAATTTGGGTAATATTTTACTTGAGGAGGAAGCCGAAGGTTTAGATGAAGTCACTGTAGTTGCTGAAGTCTCTACCATTCAGCAAAAGGTGGACAGAAAGGTTATTACCATTGGGAAAGATTTAACAACAGCTGGTGCTAACGCGAGTGATATTATGAATAATATCCCATCAGTTAGTGTAGACCAACAAACTGGAAACATTAGCCTTCGCGGAAACGAAAATGTACGTGTTATGGTTGATGGTAAACTTAGTAATGTTCCTATCGCTCAGCTTTTAAGACAAATACCGTCTACATCCATCAAACAAATTGAGTTAATTACCAATCCTTCAGCTAAGTATAATCCTGAAGGCATGAGTGGGATTATAAACATTAAGTTACATAAAAACACAAAAATTGGATTTAATGGAAACATTAATGTTGGTGTAACCAAAGAGATATTTGCAAAATTCAACAGCTCAATAGATATGAACTATAGAAATGGGAAACTGAACTTCTATGGTAACTACGGTAATAACATTGGAAAGTATGATAATTTTGGTGGTATAGACAGACTAGATGATGATTCTCGTCAGGATTTTAAATTCGGAAACGATAATACTTCTCATTTATACAAAGTTGGTGTAGATTTTTATATGAACGACAAGAATACCATTTCTTTCTTTACAAACCAGAATATTTTTAAAGGTAATGGTTTTGGCAATACATTAATTACTTACCCATTGCTTACTCAACGCCAATTATTTGCTAACGATTCTGAAAACCATTCTGGGCAATATAACCTAGCATATAAACACGAGTTTACAAATGAAAATGAAACTTTAGATATAGAGATTGATTATAATGATTTTGAAAATGAAGAAATAGCCAATTTCGATTTTGTGAATTTTGAGTTTCCTCCTGATTTTGTAGACAATGTTGACACGCAACGTAATCAAACCACAGTAAATATTGATTATGTTAAGCCACTAAATGAAAAAACCAAAATTGAAGCAGGCTTACAAGCTTTATTGTTTAGTTCTGATATTGATTATATGTCAACAGGACAAACATTTTCTAGCACTGGCAACGTAATACCAACTCCAAGCACAGATTTTGAATATCGAAGAGATATTTATTCAGCATATTTTACTTTTGGAAAAACTCTTGAAAAATGGAATTATCAAATTGGAGTTAGAGCAGAACACGTTGATGTTACCGCAGATGCTTTAAGAATTTTTGAGGACAGCAGTACAGAGCTAATACCCTTTGAAAATGATTATTTTCAAGTTTATCCTTCTGCTTTTTTAACTTATAACCCTTCTGAAAAAAACTCTTATCAGTTAAGTTTTAGCAGACGTGTAGACCGACCTGGTTTACAGCAAGTAAACCCAATTAGAGAATGGAGCACCCCTCGTGTATCGTCTTTTGGAAATTCTGAATTACTACCTCAGTTTACAAACTCAATAGAAACTAATTACACAAGACAATTAAAAAAAGGAAGTGTTACAGCAGGCGTATTTTATAGAATCATTGAAGATAATATAAATAGATTTGTATCTATAGACAGAACAGATGTGACGTCTGGAAATACCATTTTATCTTTTGATAATTTTGATAACACCTCAGCTTATGGTATAGAATTATCTACGAATTACCGCCCAACTAAATGGTGGAGTTTAAATGCGAGTTTTGACTTATACTCGCAAACGCAACGTGGTATCACTGAAATTGTAGATAATCCAGATATACAAAATGCTACTATTGATGACATTGTAAGTTTAGAAACAGAAGTTGAAAATGTGATCTGGAATTTGAGAGCTTTCAACAATTTTAAAGCATCTAAAAAATTGAGTTTCTCTGTATTTGCTATGTATCGTGGAGAAGAAAAAGGTATTCAATTTACCAGAAAACCCATGTTTATGTTAAATACTGGGATGCGCTATAATTTCCTAGAAGATAATAGAGCTACATTTAGTTTTAATTATAGTGATATTTTAAACACTATGATGTTTGAATTTGAAGGCTCAACTCCGTTTCCTTCTGTTGGTGGATTTAATTGGGAAAGTAACACTTGGAATATTGCGCTTTCATACAGATTTGGTGGTGGAAAATATAGTGCCTTACGTCGTAAGCAAAGAGACAACAACACTAAATCTGGAGGTGGCGGATTCATGTAAAACATTTGATAGTCTACATAATATTTGATGGTTAGTGTTAATGTAGCACTATTAAATAAAAACCCTTTAAACTTTAGTTTAAAGGGTTTGCTTTTTTTCAATAAACTGTTAAAAAAAATGTTAAATTTTGATAATCAATACAATAACGCACAATAATAAACGTTAACGCAGTATACAATCTAACCAGAAGCGAATTATAATTATTTAGAGTTAGTCGTCTACAAAAAACATTTTCGTAAAATAAGATTTGTATAATAAAAAAACTCGAAATCCATTTCGAGTTTTTTGTTAATCGTTAAATAAGAGTTAAATACATATAGTTTTTGCAATTTTATTAGACTTTTTACGTCTAATATTTTAAGATTCTTCACATAGTGTTAGTTGAAGTTGATTAATAGCTAGAAAAACCCGAAACTTTACCGTTTCGGGTTTTTTGTTTTCTATTAAACTTTTGCAAGTGTACCATACTTTAGATTTGGACTATTATTTTAGCTGATAATGCGTTAGGGATAGTAGTGGAAAGCCCACAGCTTTTGCGCCTTAGCGCAGAAGCGAGGACTTGTAACGGATAGCCCGACCCTTTAGGGTAACGCCCAAATTTTTATTTTAAGCCCACTTAATAATGGCACTTGCCCAAGTAAAACCACTACCAAAAGCAGCCAAAACAACATTGTCGCCAGGTTTGATTTTGCCTTCTTCCCAAGCTTCGGTAAGTGCTATAATAACAGATGCTGCGGTGGTATTACCGTACTTCATGATGTTATTAAACACTTGATGGTCTCCCAAAGCAAATTTCTTTTGTATAAATTGAGCTATTCTAAGGTTGGCTTGATGCGGGATAAGCATATCAATATCGTCTTTTTGCAAACCGTTTTTCATTAAGCCCTCCATAATAACTTCGCTAAAACGCACCACGGCATGTTTAAACACAAACGTACCATCCATATATGGGAAATAAGACAAATCTTCTTCTTCTGAGGCCATAATTTCTGGTACCCAATGTGCAATACTAGGCCCTTCAACAATCAATTTATCTGCATATTTACCCTCGCTATGCAAGTGCGTAGATAGGATACCTTTTGAGTTATCTTCTTCTCTAGACAAAACGCAAGCCCCTGCTCCATCTCCAAAAATAACGGTAACTCCACGTCCTCGTGTAGACTTATCAAGCCCGTTACTATGGTATTCTGCACCAATAACCAATACGTTTTTGTACATCCCTGTTTTTATAAATTGGTCTGCTACCGATATGGCATATACAAAGCCTGAACACTGATTTCTTACATCTAGTGCGCCTACTGTTGGCATATCTAACATATCTTGTATTTGCACACCGCAGCCAGGGAAATAATAGTCTGGACTTAAGGTTGCAAATACTATAAAATCTATATCGTCTTTGGATAAGCCAGAACGCTCAATAGCAATTCTAGCAGCTTTGGCTCCCATAACCGCGGAAGTATCATCTGAACCTTCTGGAATCCATCTTCGTTCTTTTATACCTGTGCGTTCTTGAATCCACTCATCGCTAGTATCCATCATTTTAGACAAATCATGATTAGTTACTACATTTTCTGGTACATATTTTCCTAAACCTATAATTTTTGAATTGTACATATTTCCAATATTGATTAGAATAACCAAAATACGAAATTAATCGAATCTAATTCTATACATATTATAAATTCCATATAGCAAATCTGAACAGTTCAATTTTATAAATTCATTTTCTAAAAAAAGTTGTGTCAGTTTGTCATATTTAGTCAATTGGCATTTTTGTTGTCTAATAGTTTGCAGTAAATTAAAACTAAAATTAATCAGATTCCCTCCTTCGAGGGAATGACAAATAAATTATTTATCATGACAAAAGGAAACATTAATGTATCGGTAGAGAACATCTTTCCACTCATTAAAAAATTCTTGTATAGCGACCACGAAATATTTTTACGTGAGTTAATTAGTAATGCAACTGATGCCACATTAAAACTAAAACACTTAACTAATGTTGGTGATGCAAAAGTAGAATATGGCAACCCGCAGATTGAAGTTAAAATTGATAAAGATGGAAAGAAGCTTCATATTATAGACCAAGGTTTAGGTATGACTGCTGAAGAAGTTGAAAAATACATCAACCAAGTCGCTTTTTCTGGAGCTGAAGAGTTTCTAGATAAATATAAAGATTCGGCCAAAGATTCTGGAATTATTGGTCATTTTGGTCTTGGTTTCTATTCTGCTTTTATGGTGGCTGATAAAGTTGAAATAATTACAAAATCTTTTAAAGATGAACCCGCTGCGCATTGGACTTGTGATGGCTCACCTGAATTTACTTTAGAAGAAGCAGATAAGACGGAAAGAGGTACAGAAATCATTTTGCATATAGCGGAAGATTCAACTGAATTTCTTGAAGACTCTCGTATTCGTGAGTTATTAAACAAGTACAACAAGTTTATGCCTATTCCTATTAAATTTGGAACTAAGCAAATAAATGACCCAGAGCACGAGCCAAAAACTACTAAAGATAAAGACGGAAAGGAAACTACTGAACCGCATAGACAAATTACTGTTGATGATATTATAAATAATCCTAATCCTGCATGGACAAAACAGCCAACAGATTTAAAAGATGAGGATTATAGCAGTTTTTACAGAGAATTGTACCCAATGCAATTTGAGGAGCCATTATTTAACATTCACTTAAATGTAGATTATCCGTTCAACTTAACAGGGATTTTGTATTTCCCGAAAATGTCGAACGATATGCAAATGCAAAAGGATAAAATACAATTGTATCAAAACCAAGTTTTTGTAACAGATAATGTTGAAGGTATTGTTCCTGAGTTTTTAACGATGCTCCGTGGTGTTATAGATTCTCCAGATATTCCTTTAAACGTATCGCGTTCATATTTACAAGCTGATGGTGCTGTTAAGAAGATTTCATCTTACATCACTAGAAAAGTTGCTGATAAACTAAAATCGCTATTTAACAATAATAGAGAAGATTTTGAAGCGAAGTGGGACGACATCAAAATTGTAATTGAATACGGAATGCTTTCCGAAGAAAAATTCTTTGAAAAAGCTGATGCCTTTGCTTTATATCCAACAGTTGATGGTAAATATTACACTTACGAAGAACTTTACAATAAAATTAAAGCTAAACAAACAGATAAAGATGATAAATTAATTATTCTTTATGCTTCTGATAAAGATACGCAACACAGTTATATCGAATCAGCTAAAGCAAAAGACTACGAAGTTTTATTATTAGATTCTCCGATTGTTTCTCACTTAATCCAGAAACTGGAAAGCACTAAAGAAAACATATCCTTCGCTCGTGTTGATGGTGATCATATAAATAATTTAATTAAGAAAGATGACAATACTATTTCTAAATTAGATGAAGATCAGACTAAAGCTTTAGATGAATTATTAAAAGAAGTAATTCCTTCTGAAAAATTTACAGTTCAACTTGAAGCTATGGATAGCAATGAGTCGCCATTCACCATTACACAACCAGAATTTATGCGTAGAATGAAAGAAATGCAAGCTACTGGTGGAGGCGGAATGAACATGTTTGGTAATATGCCAGAAATGTTCAACCTAGTTGTGAATACAAACTCTGAATTAGTTAGTGAAATTCTTGGTACAAAAACCAGAAAGAAACAAGAACGATTAATTAATCAAAGTTTAGACTTAGCTAGATTATCTCAAGGCTTATTAAAAGGTGAAGAATTAACAAATTTTATTAAGCGTAGTTACGAGATGATAAAATAAGTTGACACGCTGAAACTATTCGGCATCCTATTATATTTAAAACCACTTTGTCTTTACAAAGTGGTTTTTTTGTTATAATCCTTTTTTAACAAAACCTTTATTAATACAGCACAATAACAAAACAAAAATTGTAAAAGAAGCAAAGTTTAAGGGTGTTCTTAAAACAACTTAATAAAAATGATTGATGTTTAATTGAGATGATAAAAATCATAAAAAATGACTCCTATATTTTAGTCATTTGTATAAGTAAATTAAATATTTAAAAACTACATAATACTTATCCAAATGTTACAAAATAGAAGAATATATTTACCACCATTAAGCCTTATAGGCCCTGGAGCCTTAGATGATTTAGGAGAAGAACTAAAAACGCTTCCATACAAAAAAGCACTTTTTGTTACTGATAAAGTTTTAGTACAACTCGGAGTTGCACAAAAAGTATTAGATGTAGCTGAAGCCTCTAACATCGAGACTATAATGTTTGATGATGTCCATCCAAATCCAACTGTTAAAAATGTAAATGATGGTTTACAATTACTAAAAGAAAATGATTGTGACTTTATCTTGACCTTAGGTGGGGGCTCTCCACAAGATTGTGGTAAAGCTATTGGTATTCTTGCAACTAACGGTGGGAATATTGAAGATTATGAAGGTATTCATTTGTCTCAACGCGCTTCATTACCTATTATCGCCATAAATACAACTGCAGGTACTGCAAGTGAGGTAACCATAAATTATGTTATCACCGATGAGAAACGCCATATTAAAATGGTAATGGTAGATAAAAATTGTTTGGTATCTATAGCCGTAAACGACCCCAAATTGATGTTGGGCAAACCACCAGCTTTAACGGCTGCTACAGGAATGGATGCACTCACCCATGCTATAGAAACTTACGTAACCAAAGGAGCCTTTGGTTGGTCTGACGCCTTAGCATTAGAAGCCATTAAGCTCATTTCGCAAAGCCTAGAAAAAGCTGTTGTAGATGGTAAAGACCTTGAAGCTCGCAGCAAGATGGCTTGGGGGCAATTTATAGCTGGACAAGCGTTTTCAAATGCAGGCTTAGGCTTTGTACATTCTATGGCACACCAATTAGGAGGCATGTACGATTTGCCACATGGTGTTGCCAATGCTGTATTATTGCCACACGTAGAACAATTTAATATCCCTGCATGTGCACACAAACTAAAAAAGGTAGCAAGAGCAATGGGTGTTGGTGTTTTAGAAATGAGCGACACGCAAGGAGCTAATGCCGCTATAGAAGCTATCAAAGCATTATCAAAATCTGTTGGTATTCCTTCTGGACTAAAAGAATTAGGCGTTAAAGAAGAAGATTTTGAAGAAATGGCCAAAAATGCTTTAGCTGATGTATGTACAGGAGGTAATCCAAGAGAAGTAACCTTAGAAGATACCATTGCAATTTATAAGGCAGCTATGTAAAATTTTTAATCACATCAGTGATAATTAATTTATAAGCTATAATATTTTATCAATTTATTAAAACCACTTTGCTTTTTCAAAGTGGTTTTTTGTTAATTTAAAATACCCAAAACTTTTATTATAAAAGTCAATAATAACTCTCGTAACTTTTATACTTTTGAATACAAAATCAAACTATGAGATATTTAACAATTTTACTTGCGCTTATCGTTTTTTCCTCATGCTCTGAGGATGATAGTGTAAAAGACTACAGAGAAGAAAATGAACAAGAAATTCTACAATACCTTTCTGAAAATAACCTAACCGCTGAAAAAAGTAATTCTGGGTTATATTACATTATTGATAATCCAGGAACTGGAGAAACTCCTACAATATCAGATCGAGTAAAAATAACCTATAAAGGTTATTTTACTGATGGAACCGTTTTTGATGAAAGCACTGAAGGAATTTCTCTTTTTAATCTACAAAACACCATTAGAGGTTGGGCAGAAGGTATTACATATTTTAAAGAAGGTGGAAGCGGAAAACTATTAGTCCCATCGCATTTAGGCTACGGAAGTAAAGATGAGAGAGGTATCCCTGGAGGTTCAGTTCTAATATTTGATATAGAACTTGTTTATGTAAACTACGCTACTGAAAATGACGAGCAAATACAAAATTATTTAAGTGACAATGATATTATAGCTGAAAAAACTGAAACTGGGCTATATTATACAATAAACACTATTGGTACAGGTGATCAACCCACATTAACCAATAATGTAACAGTCACTTATTCAGGATATTTTCTTAATGATCAGGTTTTTGATGAAAGTACTGATAATATAAATTTTGATTTAAGCACGTTGATTCCCGGATTTGCTGAAGGCATGACATATTTAAACGAAGGTGGCAGTGGTACCTTTTTTATACCAGCACATTTAGCATTTGGCAATAATGGCACTTTTAATATCCCTGGTGGTAGTGTATTAATTTTTAATGTAGAACTTATATCTATAAATTAAAACACATTATTTAACTTAAAAATAAAAACCACTTTGTGAAAACGAAGTGGTTTTTGTTTTTTTAAACTTGACTTTGTTGAAATTTTCAGCTAACTTAGTTTATAGTTTAATCTATGCAAAACCAATTAATTAAAAAACCAGATAAATATGAAAGTTACAGTCGAAAAAAACGAAAAAGTTGCTAGCATGATATTTGGGTCTATTTACCCACATTACCTAAATAGATTAGAAAAAAATGGTAGAACAAAAGAAGAACTCAACCAAGTCATTGAATGGTTTACTGGTTTTGATCAAAATACCTTACAAACACTAATTGATGAAAAAGTAACTTTTAGAACATTTTTTCAAAAAGCTAAAATAAATCCTAATGCACACTTAATTAGAGGAGTTGTTTGTGGTTATCGCATTGAAGAAATAGAAGATGAGTTTGAAGTTTATAAACAATGTAGGCGTATGGAAAAACTGATTGATGAATTGGCAAAAGGTCGTAAAGTGGAGAAAATTTTACGTTAAGAAAAAAAGTAAAAACTAGTATAATATAGAATCAAAAAAAAAACTTTTAATGCAAAACATTACTAACAATCTCAACACCTTCAGGATTTTATACTTAGTAAAAGGTATTCTTACCTTATGTTTTTCAATTTTTTTTATTTTATACGGGTGCATGGGTTTCATTTTTGGAGCCATAGCAGAAAATCAAGATACACATACTGATTTACCATTTAATTTTGGTTGGATTTTTGCTATTATCGGTGGTATCGGGTTAATCTTTTGTATAACTTTTGGAATACTTACACTCTTAGCTTCAAAATACCTTAAAGAAGTAAAGAACTATAACTTCATTTTTGTTGTTGCTATTTTAAATTGTCTTACAGGAGTATTAGGGATTCTTTTGGGAGTCTTTACCTTAGTAGAATTAACAAAACCAGAAATTAAAACCCTTTTCAATAAATCCTAAATGAAAATCATTTCAACAAACATAGCAAAACCAACCACCATTATATGGAATAATAAAGAAGAAACAACTGGTATTTACAAAAAACCTGTAAATAAAGCTATATTCTTAGGAAATGAGAATGTTGAAAATGATGAAGTCTCAGACAGGAAACATCATGGTGGCGAGTTTAAAGCTTGTTATTTATTTTCAGTTGATCAATATGATTTCTGGAAAAATCTATACCCAAATCTAAATTGGGAATTAGGAATGTTTGGTGAGAACCTTTCTGTTTCTGGTTTAAACGAAAAAGAGATTCATATAGGAGATATTTATAGAATAGGTTCTGCTCTAGTTCAAGTTACCCAACCTAGAGAACCTTGCTATAAATTTGGAGTTAAATTTGGCACTCAAAAAGTTTTAAAAGAATTTATTGAAAATGGGTATCCAGGAACCTACATACGAATATTAGAAGAAGGCCGTGTAAAAACTGGTGATACTTTACAATTGATTGAAAAAGCAAAAAACAGTATTAGCACTTGGGAATTATTCAATTTGTTATATAGTAAAGAAAAAAATCAGGATCATATAAAATTGATGATAGCAAACAACGCATTACCTAAAAAAAAACGTGATGAACTAGCATCTTTTTTAAAGTAAGATTGCTTTGCTTTAACCTATCTTTGCGACAAACTCTTATAAATGTCTTTTAAAGATTTAAAACTAAGCCGCCCCATTTTACGTGCCGTTGCTGAGGCTGGATATGATAACCCAACCTTGGTTCAAGAAAAAACAATTCCGCATATCTTAGACAAAAAAGATGTAATTGTTTCTGCTCAAACTGGTACAGGTAAAACAGCCGCTTTTGCGCTTCCTATATTACAATCATTATTAAATAAACAAGATGCTCCCAAAAAAGGAAAAACTATTAAAGCATTAGTAGTAAGTCCTACAAGAGAATTGGCTATTCAAATTGAAGATAATTTTAAAACCTACAACACCTATACAAATTTAAGAACCACTGTAATCTATGGAGGAACCTCCATTGAACCCCAAAAAGATGTTTTAAGAAAAGGGGTTGATATTTTAATTGCCACTCCTGGTCGTTTACTAGATTTACATAAACAAGACGTTATTAACCTTGATTATGTTGAAACCCTTGTTTTGGATGAAGCAGATTTAATGCTAGATATGGGTTTTATTGATGATGTTAGAAAAATTGAACGTTTATGTACTAAAGATAAACAGATTCTGTTATTTTCAGCAACCATTCCTCATAAGGTTGAATATTTGGCAAATACCATTTTAAATACTCCTGAACGCATTGAAATAGCCAAAAACTCCTCAACATCAAAAGATGTTAAGCAACTGCTTTACTATGTTCCTAAAAGGAATAAAATTGAATTGTGTTTACATGTTTTACGAAATACAATTAAAGGCAATATCATCATCTTCAGACGCACCAAGTTTGGTGTAGACAAGCTTGAAAAAACCTTACTAAAAAATGGTTACAAAGTAGATAGTGTTCACGGGGATAAAAGTCAGATAGCAAGACAGGATGCATTAAACAGGTTTAAAAGGGGTGATATTAATATTTTAATAGCTACCGATGTTGCTGCTCGCGGTATAGATATTAACGAATTAGATGCCGTTATTAATTTTGACCTGCCTAACATCCCTGAAACTTATGTACATAGAATAGGTAGAACGGCTAGAGCTGGACAGTCTGGGACTGCATATTCTTTTTGTTCTGCTGATGAGAAAAACTATATAAAATCCATTCAACACTTAATACAACTTCAAATTGATATTGTTGAAGATCACCCTTACCCGTTAGATCCTAAAGCTAAACCAATAGTACACAAATCTAAAAAAACAGCTAGTAAACACCGAAAAGGCAGAAAAAGTCAAGCATCAAAAAAGAAAAAGAAACGTTGGTATTAAAGTTCAATTTTTAGCAGAAAAACTACAATCAGCGCTTATGAAAATAAATTAAACTTTATAAGCTACTTAATAAATTAGATCTAGTTTTTATTTTACTAAAAAATCAAAATACGTTTTTGGGAAAGGCTCTCCTCTTAAAGTAAAATGCCACCACTCTTTAGAGTAATTTCTAAAACCAAATTTCAGCATAAATGTTTGAAGTAATTGCCTATTATACCGCTGTTTATTGGAAAGGTTTTTGTGATTTACCCATGATTCTTCTCCAAAAAAATCATAAGCACTTCCCATATCCAATGGGATACCAGTATTCCCATCAATAATTGTTAAATCTATTGTACTGCCACGGCTATGTCCAGATCTGGATGCTATATACTCTTCTTTAAAAAGGTTTCTTTTTTTAACATTAGGGTAAAACTTATGCTTATTAATGGTATCATTTAAATCTTTTGCCCAAACAATAAAATGATTTACTGCACGCTGTGGTCTATAACCATCATAAACTTTTAAGCATAGGTTTTGTTCTTGTAAAGCTTCATGAACGTATTTAAGAGCTTTAGCAGTTTGCTGCGTTAAAATTAGCCTATTAGATTCATAACCATCAATTGGTTTACCTACAAAATTATTACTGGTATAATAACGAAGTTCAACATCTAAATCAGGAATCATATCATGTACATACACAAAACCCTTTGGAAGTTGCGCATTTAAAGTTATGCAAGCAAGAAAAAATAGAAAAGCAAATTTATACTTCATTTTGATATTGAATTATGCTAATTTAGAAAATAAAAGAATATGCTTTTTGAAAGTTCAATAAATTTAAATTTAAAAGATGGTGAAGTTCGTTATTACCCAAAATTTTTCAATACAAATGAAGCTAACTCATACTTCAATGCTTTATTGAAAAGCCTAGAGTGGAAACAAGATGATATTACAGTTTTTGGAAAAACATATTTACAACCAAGGCTGACAGCATTTTACTCCAATAATAAAAACACTTATAAATACAGTAACATTACTATGAAACCTCATAGTTTTAAAGGCGAATTGTTAGAAATTAAAGATAAAATTGAAGCTGAATTGCAGATTAAATTCACAAGTTGTTTAGCAAATTTATATAGAGATGGTAAAGATAGTAATGGTTGGCATGCTGATGATGAAAAAGAACTTGGTAAAAACCCTATAATCGCTTCAGTTTCATTCGGAGCAGAACGGGTTTTCCATTTTAAACATAAAAAAGATTCAACTATAAAATCTAAATTGGTTTTACAACATGGGAGTCTTTTATTAATGCAAGGAGAAACCCAGCATAATTGGCTTCATCAAATACCTAAAACCAAAAAACAAATAGGGAAACGAATTAATTTAACATTTAGAATTATTGCATAAAAAAACCGAGTTCCCTCAAACTCGGTTTTTTCTCAATTTGCTTTTTTTATTATGATGCTAGATTTGGGGTTTCCGTTTTTAACAACATAATGCAAATATTAATTAATTAATCCATTGAACTAAAAAGTGTGTTATTTAGTACACTTCAAATATATAATTATGAAATATATTTAAACGATTAAATACATTTAAAATCGATAAAATGCATAAAATTTTAACATTTATAGGTGAGTTAATTGATATTATCGATGAAATACACTTTTAAAGTTAATTAAAAACAAGTCTATTCTACATCAAATTGGTACAAGACAGAGCAAAACATAAAAAAAGCACCCTAAAATCAGGGTGCTTTTTTACTAACTAACCAACCAAAATATGAGTTACAATTCTAAGTTTAAAGTAACCACTCAATAAACTATTTATTCAAATTGTAATCACTTATTATATATCAACTACTGTGCCAAAATAAATATATTGCTCTTTTTTGTTTTAGTATATTAGATTTTCAAAACAAGATAAATATGGATGTTAAACCACTTTTTACTAACGACACTATAGTTTTTGGTTTATTAATGCTTGCCTTAGGTTTTATATTTTATACAGAGACATTAAAAGGTGGGTTTTGGGGAAAATTTTATAAAATAGTACCTAGTTTATTTTTAGCATATATGATACCTGCTATTTTTACAACTTCTGGTTTAATAGCTCCTGATTGGACTACTATAGACGCAACAGGTAATACAATTAAGCATACTTCCCAATTATATTATGTAGCAAGTAGATATTTACTACCTGCAGCTTTGGTTTTAATGACCTTAAGTATAGATTTAAAAGGCGTTTTTAACCTAGGTTGGAAAGCACTGATTATGTTTTTTACAGGAACAATAGGAATTGTTATCGGAGGGCCAATTGCAATTTTATTAATCTCAATAGTATCACCTGAAACTGTTGGAGGCGTTGGTCCTGATGCAGTATGGCGAGGTTTATCAACCTTAGCAGGCAGTTGGATTGGTGGCGGTGCAAATCAAACCGCTATGCTAGAAATTTATGGTTATAACCAAAAACTATATGGAGGCATGGTTTTCGTTGATATTGTTGTAGCAAATATTTGGATGGCTTTAATACTTATAGGAATTGGAAAAAGAAAACGCATTAATAAATGGTTAAAAGCTGATACATCTTCAATAGAAGGCTTGAAAGAAAAAGTATCTTCTTTCTCTGATAAGGTAAAACGTAACCCGTCATTATCAGATATTGTAATCATTACAGCCATTGCGTTTGGTACCGTAAGTTTTGCTCATATGGGAGCTGGTTTTATGGCGCCTATTTTTGAAAATTTAGTTGCTAGTTTTGAATCTACTACATGGAAAAATATTTTTACTTTCTTAGAATCTAAATTTTTCTGGATGATTAGTATTTCAACACTAGTTGCCATTCTTTTATCATTTACAAAGGCAAAAAATTATGAAGGTGCTGGTGCTAGTAAATTTGGAAGCCTTTTTATTTATATACTAGTCGCTACTATAGGTATGAAAATGGATTTAACTTTAATCTTTGATAATTTAGGACTTATTGCTATTGGTATAGTTTGGATGAGTATTCATGCAGGGTTGCTAATTCTAGTAGCTAAAATTATAAGGGCACCATATTTCTTTTTAGCAGTAGGTAGTCAAGCCAATGTTGGCGGAGCAGCATCAGCTCCTGTTGTTGCATCAGCTTTTCACCCATCTTTAGCAACGGTTGGAGTACTTTTAGCTGTCTTTGGATATGCTGTTGGAACTATCGCTGCAATTGCTTGTACTATTTTAATGGAATTGGCATCTGTTAGCTAGTTTATAAAAAATAATTATAAGATATTTGTTGCTCAATATCATATATAAAAATGAAAAAAACTCTTCTATTAGTAATTGTTCTATTTATTATAGCTTGTGGTAAAAAAGAAGCTGATTTAACTGTTAAAGTGAATGTTGAAGGCTTAAAAAAAGGAACGCTATATCTTAAAAAAATTGAAGACACAACATTAATATCAGTAGATTCTATAACTATAAATGGTGAATCATTTATTGAACTACACAGTAATATAGACTCGCCAGAAGTTTTCTATTTATATTTAGATAAAAACAGCGCTGAAAAAGATCGAATCACTTTTTTTGCTGACAAAGGGATAACTGAAATAAATACAACTTTAAAAAACTTTGCTTTTGACGCTAAAATTAAAGGCTCAGAACAGCAAAAAGTTTTGGAAGAATACAAAAAAGTAATATCCAACCTTAACAATAGAAATTTAGATTTGATTAAGGAACACTTTGAAGCTCAGAAAAGTGGTGATACTCTTAAACTAGATTCCATAGTAAAGGAATCTGAAAATTCATTAAAACGTAAATACTTATACACTGTGAACTTTGCACTTAATAATAAGGATAGCGAAGTTGCTCCTTATATTGCGCTTTCTGAAATTTACGATGCCAGAATAGATTTATTAGATACTATTAATAAGTCTCTAACAACTGAAGTAAAAAATTCTAAGTACGGCAAAGAACTTGATCGTTTTATACAGGTAGTAAAACAAAAAGAAAATTAGACTGTAATAAATTTGAAAACAAAAAGCCTTTCCAAATGGAAAGGCTTTTTGTTTTTTGAGCCGATGGAGGGACTCGAACCCACGACCTGCTGATTACAAATCAGCTGCTCTAGCCAGCTGAGCTACATCGGCGTTTTACGGGTGCAAATATAATTGCAAAAATAAGATTTGCAAATACCTCCTTAGATTTTTTTATCCAAGCTTATTAATTTTTTCTATCAAAGCTTTACCTCGTTCTTCTAGCTCTTTATTAATAGCTTTAAAATGTGCTTTTGCATTCTCAACGTCCCTAGAATTTACTTTAGCTATCAACTCATCAAACGTTTCAATAGCTTCATCAATAATGGCTTCACTTTTTTTAGTGTCCTTATCTGTATTCTCATATTCCCAAACATAAACAGCCTCAATTATATCTCCTAAAACGTAATTTATATCTTTTTTTAAATCTCTTACACTACTCATTTCTCTAAATTTAATTTTTAATAAAAATAATTAATATTTATACGCGAATATTCTTATATCTTAATGATTAATAAACTACTTATTAACATTTGTATACTAAACATAGACCTCTAGAAACTTAGCCTTTTTTGATGCTATTTCAAAGTCAACAGCATCTGCAGGCATCAATATGGTTTCACCTACTTTTATACTTTCTATATATTCATTATAAGTTATTGTAGCTTCACCTTCAACACATATATAAATAATAAAAGAGTCCTTTTTGTTTTGCTTCTTAATAGTGTTGTTAGTTACTTCCAAATAATTAGTTGTAAAGTATGGGCAATTCACTATTTCATTTGATTTATTTTCTGTTTTAGAATACGATATTCTAAAATTATCAGACATATCAAAATCTATGGCATCAATTGCTAAATCGTTATGTAGTTCTCTTTCATTACCTTCATCATCAACTCTATCCCAATCATAAACACGATAAGTAACATCACTTGTTTGTTGTATTTCTGCAAGCAAAACCCCGGCACCTATAGCATGAACCCGACCTACTTCAATAAAATAAGTGTCGCCTTTATTAACCTTGTCGAAATTTAAAATTTCTGTTAATGTTTTATCCTCAAGATGTTTTAAATATTTTTCTGGTGTTACCTTTTGATTGAAACCAACTATTAAATTAGAATCTTCATCAGCTTGCATCACATACCACATTTCTGTTTTTCCAAAGGAATCATGCCTTTCTGCTGCTAACTTATCATTTGGATGTAATTGTATGGATAAATCTTCTCGTGCATCAATAAACTTGATAAGTAGAGGGAATTTATCTTCAAAAATTCTATGATTTTGTTGACCAACTAAGTCTGGACCTAAAATTTTTAATAAATCCTTTAGTGATTTACCTTTATAATACCCATTAGAAACAATAGATATATCTCCCTCAACACCACTTACCTCCCAACTTTCTCCTACATTAGTTAATTCAGACTGTTTATTTAGAATCTTTTTTAACTTTTGTCCTCCCCAGATTTTATCTTTTAAAATTGGTTCAAATTTTATTGGGTACAATATTTTATTCATACTTATTACCCTGAATAGGTTACGAAATTACGTGGCGTTTCATATAAGGTAATTTCCAACTCTAAATTAGAGTCTAATTTAGATTTCATCTTGTTATAAATAATTACAGCTATATTCTCAGCAGTTGGATTTAGTTTGGCAAACTCAGGAACTTCTAGGTTTAAGTTTTTATGATCGAACGCATCTTCAACTTCACTTTTTATAATATCTTTTAATACTTTCATATCAATAACATAGCCCGTTTCTTTATCTATTTCACCTCTAACACTTGCTATAAGTTCATAATTATGACCGTGAAAATTAGGGTTGTTACATTTTCCAAATACATCATCATTTTTGTCAAAACTCCAATCTTTTCTATACAACCTATGTGCCGCATTAAAATGTGCTTTTCTACTAACTGTTACTTTCATTAGGATGAAATATTTATGTGTTCATAAAACTTATCAAAAATAACCTTAAACCATTCTGTATATAGCTCTGGTTGTAAAGAGATATCAACTTTAACATCTTCTAAAGGCATCCATTTCCAATTGGCTACTTCTTCCTGGTTAATAATAGGTTCTTTATTGTATCTACCTAACAAAACATGATCGTATTCATGCTCAGTTAAACCATTATCAAATGGTGCTTTATAAATAAATGAGATCGATTCTTTTAAGTCTACAACAAATCCCATTTCTTCCATTAAACGTCTTTTGCCTGCTTCAACATTAGATTCACCATCACGTTGATGACTGCAACAAGTATTAGTCCAAAGTCCAGGGGAGTGATATTTATCTAATGCCCTTTGTTGTAACATCAATTGATTTTCATCATTAAAAATGAATACTGAGAAAGCACGATGCAATAATGCTTTTTTATGCGCTTCCATTTTAGGCATTAAGCCAATTTGTTCATCTTGTTCATTAACAAGAATTACTTTTTCTTCTTCCATAGAATAACAAAAATACGAACAAAATTACAACTTGCTAAATCTCTTTATAAATAAAAAAAGCACCTAAATAAATTTAGATGCCTTTTAAAGTTGATGGTTAGATATTTATTAGTTAGCAACTACAATAAACTCGCTTCGCCTATTGGCCTGATGCTCCTCTTTGGTACATTTAATACCATTTGAACATTTATTAGTCAAACGGGTTTCTCCATAACCTTGTCCCGTTAATCTTCCTTCAGAAATACCTCCTTTTTCAATAATATACGCCCTTGTAGATTTATTTCTTCTATTAGATAATGCCCAATTATAAGCATCTTTACCTCTAGAATCTGTATGCGAACGAACATCAATTTTAACACTAGGATATTCTTTCATATAATTGATAACTTTTGCCAATTCAATTTCTGCATCTGGTCTAATAAAAGATTTATCATAGTCAAAATAGATAGGATTCAAATTTAACAATAGAGCTAAATCTGTGCCTATTTTTGCTGCCTCTGGCTCTAACTTTAATTCTAATTTTAAATTGGGTTCTTCATCAGCTTTAATTGAAAAATCTGTAAAATCATCTTTGTATTTATCTTTCTTAGCTTCTATTAAGTAGGTTCTATCTTTGCATCCCAACTCAAAAGAAAACTTTCCTTGATTATCACTTTTTAGTGATTGAAGTAAATTTCTGTTTGAATCATAAATAAATACATCTGCATTTGCCAATATCTCTTGTGTTCTTTTATTTATAATAGTTCCTGAAATATCCTTAGTACATGCTGGAACTACAAAACTGTATATATCGTCATCACCTTTTCCGCCTTCTCTATTGGATGTTATGTAGCCTTTACCAGTAGTTTCGTTAATTATATAACCAAAATCATCCATAGGGCTATTAATTGGTTTCCCAACATTATGCACCATGGCAGTAGATTCTTTGATTTTATCTAAATCAACTTTAAAAACATCTAAACCTCCTAACCCAACATGTCCATCAGAAGAAAAATAGAGTGTGCCTTTATCACTTACAAAAGGAAAATTTTCTCTCCCTTCTGTATTTACTTTAGGTCCTAAATTTATAGGTTCTCCGTAAGTACCATCTTCATAAATATCTACTACAAAAATATCTGAGGCACCTTTAGTCCCTTGCATATCTGAAGCAAAGTATAACTTTTTTTCATCGTTACTAAGTGCTGGGTGAGCCACATTATATTCATCATTATTAAAAGGCATAGACTCTACATTAGTCCAAATACTATCCACTAAAGTAGCCTTGTATATTTTTAAACCATGAATATTTTCACTGTTCTTTTTAAACTTTCCTTTGAAAAAATTATTTCTTGTAAAATAAACTGTTTTTCCGTCTTTAGTGAAGGATGTTGAAGACTCATGATATTTTGTGTTTACATCACCTATGATCTCTTTTACACTTCCATCTTCATTCAATTCAAATAAATCTAAAAAGGGCTGTGCATTCCATTTGTATATGGCTTCATCTTCATCTCTAGATGAAGCAAAAATCAAATGGTCTTTATATGTTGATGTCCCAAAATCTGAATAAACTGTATTAATATCTAAATTTAGTAATTCAAAATCCTTTGACATTTCTTCTATAGCTATGACATAATTTGGATTACTCAAAAACCTTTTTACTCTTGAATCTTCTGGATTTATATTTGAGAACGTGTTTAATACTTTGTCTGATTCTTCATACCTTTCTTGAGCTCTTAAAGATTGAGCATACCTAAATAAATTCTCAGGCTCTACAGGATGATTTAAATCCATTAATTTCTTGTACCAAACTGAAGCTTCTTTCATTTCATTATTAAAATAAAAAGCATTGGCCAATTTTTCTATTACTTCAGAAGAGGCATCTTCTTCATTAGCCAATTCTAGAAGTTGATTTCTAGACTCTACATAAGAGAGGTTTTCATATTTTTTTATAGCACCAGAAGCTTTTCTTTTTTGTGCAAAAGAGCTATTGAAAACTAAAGCACTTAATAGAGATAGTATATATATTCTTTTTTTCATGTCTATAATCTTTTAGAAGAATCTTGGTGATAAAATTTTACCTATTTCTTGTAACTCAAAACGCAACATTATTTCGTGTGTTCCACTATTAAAGTTGTTAAGTGCTGTTGTAGTAGCGTCATAGGCATAACCTACAAATAGCCCTGAGCTAATTTGAAAACCAGCTAAACCACTTACAGAATCATCCCATCTGTAGGCTAATCCTAAAGTAAATTTTTCATTAAACAAAGCATTAAGCGAAAGGTCAGCAATTAACGGCGCTCCTGAAACTCCTTTTACTAAAAAAGCAGGTTTTAGCTTTGTTCTATCACTAGCATCAAATACATAGCCCCCTATTAAGAAATAATGTAAGCGTTCTGTAGCAATAGATTGTTGAACACCATTATCTTCATAATGTTCAGTTGAAAGTATATTAGGAATAGCAGCTCCAAGGTACCACCTATCAGAATGAAAGTAAAGTGCAGCTCCAAGCGTAGGTGATGTTATGCTAAAATCATTTAACCTACTATCTCCACTTGTTTGCTGATTATCAGAACTTAAATTTACATCTAATGAATGTAAACCAGCTTTTAAACCAAAAGACAATTCTGTTTCTCCAGTTTCATCAACAGGTACCGTGTAAGATACATTTGCATCAACACTGGTTTCCTTTGCTGGACCTAGTTGATCACTTACAATATTTAAACCCAAACCTATTCTATCATTTTTTAATGGTGAATGAATTCCGAATGTAATCGTTTTTGGTGCTCCGTCTACACCAACCCATTGTGTTCTATATAATGCCGTAGCACTTAATACATCGCGTTGACCTGCATAACCAGCATTAACACTCATAGTATTATACATGTATTGTGTGTATTGAGGGTCTTGCTGCGCCTTTGTTTCTAAACTTAATAGTGCAGTAAACACTACTAAAATTAAACCTTTTATGAATGATGATTTTTGTATCATTTTTTTAATCTTTTTAGTCGTTTACTTTACTACCTGTTTATGTATAACCATCCTACTTTTGGTTTCGTACCATCTCCGAAGTCTAGAATATAATAATAGGTTCCTACCGGTAATTGCTCATTAGCATTTAGAGTAGCTCGTCCATTGGACGTTCCATCCCAATCATTACTGTAACCTCGTTTTTCATAAACTAAGTTACCCCAACGGTTATACACCTCTAATTTGTTGTTAGGGAAATTATCAATACAATTAATAATTAAGGTGTCATTTATTCCATCACCGTTCGGAGAAAATTCATTAAATATAAGTAAACAACCTAGTTCTGTTACTGTTGGGTCATCAGACGTATTACCATCTAAATCTTCTCCATCATCACTTGTATCTGAAACAGTTCCTGAAGATTTAGTTAATGCTGTAGCTACAACACTATTACTTACTCCTCCAGCATTTATTGCTTCCTGAGTGATTTTAAAGCTTGCTATATATTCAGCGGTTTCACCTACAAGAAGTGTTCCTTCAGGACTACCTAAATCTGACCCTACAAAATTAGGCTCTTCTGTTAGAGAAAGGGTATTACCATTTGCATCTAAGAAGGTATCAATCAATGTAATATTAGTTAAAACTATATCTCCAGTGTTTTCAATTTCTATGGTATAAACAATTCTGTCTCCTAAGTCAGTTCCTTGCACATCAGCAGTTTTAGTAACTTCCATAATAGCCTGACATCCATTAGTTATTGGACTACATGGATCATTTGGATCGCTTTCACCATCACTAGGATCCCCATCATTATTAGGATCTACTTCTTCTTGATCAGTTAAACCATCACCGTCACAATCTTGTCCTGAGGTAATTATTAAACTAATGTCAGAAACTATATAATCACATGGATCATTCGGATTCGTTGGTGCTTCTCCGTCTGGTGGTGTTAATTCATCTCCATTGGTTACACCATCGCCATCACAATCGGCTGCTAAATATGCTGCGCCTAAAGCTAAGGTTACATCTGATGATACAAAATCACATGG
>CANMZT010000018.1 GCA_947502405.1 uncultured Algibacter sp.
TCCCCATATGTGGATACCATGAAGTTTGCTGCTTAAAAAAAATTAAATTTTATTTGGTTTAATCATAGAATACGCGGGTACATAACACCAATTAAAATTCTAGTTAAGCAACTAAAAAGTTGCATATTAAATTTATTCGCTTTAATTTAGCAACCATAAAGTTGCGTATTAATCAAAAACCGAACTATAATGAAAGATTCAATCAAAAAAGAAGTCGTGTTTAATCACCCCATAGACCAAGTATGGAATGCCATTACAAAAGCCGAAGAAATCTCAACCTGGTTTATCCCAGCCGATTTTAAAGCCGAAAAAGGATACAAATACCTATTCACCTCACCACCAAACGATAAAGGTTGTACCACCATTGGTGGCGAAATAGTAAGCGCTAACCCTTATACGCTTATTTATACTTGGATTGAAGGAAGCTCGGATATTGAAACCCTAGTTAAATGGGAACTAGAATCCACCGCAGAAGGCACAAAACTAACCCTAGAGCATTCAGGTATTTCAAACTATGCAGGCGAAACTGCGATAGCCATGTTCGAGAGTTTTAATGGCGGATGGGATAATTGCATCAACGGTTTAACTAACTATTTAAAAGAAATAGTAAATGCAGGATAAAATAACAAAACTATTTAAAGCCATTGCAGACCCAACAAGGCGTGATATTTTTCATGCCTTGGTTATTGCAACCTCAGCATTGTCAATTACACAAATCTCAAACCAGTTTAATATGACGCGTCAAGGCGTCACCAAACATATTAAAACTCTAGAAGAAGCTGGTTTAGTTTACATTAACTCACAAGGAAGAGAACGTTTCTGTAATGCCAACCCCAAAGAACTAAAAGAAGTTAATAAATGGCTAAAATTCTACGAACAGTTCTGGGATGATAAATTGGGTAGCTTAGGGGATTATTTGGATGGTAAAAAATCATAACCTATCGCGTCATTGTGAGGGAGGAACGACCGTAACAATCTGTTGATTATTAGCCCGAAACTCTCAACAAACAGATTCTCACGCTTTTTTTCTAATGAAAAAGCTCAGAATGACGTAAACATCAAACACACCGTCATTGTGAGAAGGTACGACGTAACAATCTGCTTGTCGTTTAAATCAATCAAAATAAAACAACCAACCTTCAGACAAGTCATTCCATTCTGAATTCTCATTATTTATTAAAGCTAGCTTTTTATTTCTTTTGTACTTCTTAATTTGCTTCTCTCTAAAAATAGCTTCATCAATGGAGTCGAAACCTTCAAAGTAAACTAACTTTTCACAATTATATTTTGAAGCAAATCCTTTGTAAGTTTTAGATTTATGTTGATACATTCGTTTAACCAAATCACTAGTAACCCCAGTATACAAAACAGTATTATTTTTATTAGTTATAATGTAAACATGTGATTGTCTCATAGAATAATTGGAATATTTATTTAGCAGATTCTCACGCTTTGCTCAGAATGACGTTAATATTAAACACACACGTCATTGTGAGGAGGCACGACGTAACAATCTGTTGATTATTAGCCCGAGATTCCCAACAAACAGATTCTCTCGCTTTTTTTAAATGAAAAAGCTCAGAATGACGTTTCGATTAATAACTAATTCAACTTAAACCTAACATCCTGCGCCTCCAATTCACTCAACAATTCCTGAGACACCTTAACTTTTTGCCTTCTACTAGGCATTGTTAATTTCATTTTTTCTTTGGTATCATACACCAAGAAATTCAAGGCTTGATTTCCAGGGTGCATGTGTAATAACTCTTTTAAGGCAACGATTTTTTGTTCGGTCAAATCCTTAATATCAACTTGTATAGATAGTTTTTTAGCATATTGCTCCATCACATCATGCAACAATTGGAAACTATTAAACTGTAATCGTGGGTCGCTCTTTTTACCCGTGTCTTTATTCGTCCAACCTTCACGAACAAAGCTTTTTACAAACACAAAATTGTTCTGCAATAAAAAGTGACGGTATTTTAAATACTCTTCACCAAAAATTCTAAACTCGTAGCTATCGGTATAATCTTCAATAGTAAACAATGCCCATCCTTTACCCTGTTTGCTTACGCGATGTTGCACATCGGTAACCACGCCACCAAACACCAATTCCCTATTTACATAAGGTTCTAAATTGTTAAACATGCCCACTGTGGCATTGCAAAAGGTTTTCATTTCGGTTTTAAAATCATCCAACGGGTGTCCAGAAATATAAACCCCAACTACTTCACGCTCTTTACTCAAGGTTTTCATGGTGCCCCACTCTTCACATGGTGGCACTTCGGGTTCTGCAAATTGCACACTACTCTGCTCTCCAAACATATCAATTTGTGCAGAATTCTTGTTCTCTTTATACTTTTGTGCAAACTTTATCGCTTTCTCTAAAAAGGTAATTCCATCGCCATCATCATGAAAATATTGCGCGCGATGTATATCGCCAAAACCATCAAAACCACCTGCATAGGCTAAATTTTCAAATGCTTTTTTATTGGCTGCACGCAAATCAATACGTTTTGCAAAATCAAAAATAGAGCTGTAATGCCCATCTTCTTTTCGGTTATCCACAATCGTCATTACTGCACCATGGCCAACACCTTTTATGGCGCCCATACCAAAACGCACCGCACCATCCTTATTTACCGAGAACTTATAATAACTTTCATTAACATCAGGTCCTAAAACCTCTAACTTCATACGTTTACATTCTTCCATGAAGAAAGTAACCTGCTTGATGTCATTCATATTATTAGACAAAACAGCAGCCATATATTCCGCTGGGTAATGCGCTTTTAAATACGCTGTTTGGTAAGCAATCCACGCGTAACAGGTGGAGTGCGATTTGTTGAAGGCGTAACTTGCAAAGGCTTCCCAATCCTTCCAAACTTTTTCTAAAATTTTAGCATCGTGTCCGTTGGCACTGGCCTGCTCAATAAACTTAGGCTTCATTTTATCAAGTACAGCAATCTGCTTTTTACCCATCGCTTTACGGAGTACATCAGCTTCACCTTTGGTAAAATCTGCCAAACTTTGCGACAGTAACATCACCTGCTCTTGGTATACCGTAATACCGTAAGTTTCCTTCAGGTATTCTTCCATGGCTGGTAAATCATATTCGATTTCCTCATCACCATGTTTTCTGCGAACAAAACTTGGAATGTATTCCATCGGCCCTGGACGGTACAAGGCATTCATCGCAATTAAATCTTCGAAAACCGTTGGTTTTAAATCGCGAAGGTGTTTTTGCATCCCAGGCGATTCATATTGAAACACACCAACTGTTTCCCCACGTTGAAAAAGCGCATAGGTCTCTTCATCATCAAGCGGAAAACTCTCAGGGTCTAATTGAATGCCGTGTTTAGCTTTAACGATTTTAACGGTGTCTTTAATTAAAGTCAGCGTTTTTAATCCCAAGAAATCCATTTTTAATAACCCTGCATCTTCTACAACCGAGTTATCAAATTGTGTGACATACAAATCAGAATCTTTCGCCACTGAAACAGGAACGAATTTGGTAATATCATCAGGAGTGATAATTACACCACAGGCATGTATTCCTGTATTTCTTACTGAACCTTCAAGTGTTCTGGCAAGATTTACAGTTTCTGCTTGTAAATCGCTACCATCGGCAATATTTAAAAGCTCGTTGACTTTCTCTAAATCTTCGGCTCTAAATTTCTTACCGAGTTCCTTTTCATCTAAACCAAAAATCTTCCCAAGTTTAGACATGGTTGGGATTAACTTCGCAATACGATCGGCATCAAATAAAGGTAAATCTAAAACTCGTGCTGTATCGCGTATAGACGATTTAGCTGCCATCGTACCATAGGTAATAATTTGTGCTACCTGATTGGCTCCATATTTTTCAATCACATAATCCATGACACGACTTCGGCCTTCATCATCAAAATCAATATCAATATCGGGCATACTAATACGATCTGGATTCAAGAAACGCTCAAAAAGCAAATCGTACTTAAGCGGGTCAATATTGGTAATCCAAAGGCAATATGCCGCCACGGAACCTGCTGCAGAACCACGCCCAGGACCTACCGAGACATCCATATTTCGGGCTTCTCGAATAAAGTCTTCTACAATTAAGAAATATCCGGGATAGCCTGTGTTTTCAATAACACTTAACTCAAAATCAAGACGTTCTGTTACTTCTTCAGTTAGGGGTTCGCCATAACGCTTTTTAGCACCTTCGTATACCAAATGTTTTAAATAGGCATTTTCTCCGCGCTTGCCTCCATCAACTTCATCTTCTTCATGCTTAAATTCTTCAGGAATATCAAAGGCAGGTAATAATACATCACGTGCTAGTTGAAACGCTTCAACTTTATCAACCACCTCTTGAACATTTATAATGGCTTCGGGCACATCGCGAAATAAAGCCTTCATATCTTCTGAAGACTTAAAATAATATTCTTGGTTTGGCAAGCCGTAGCGGTATCCTCGACCGCGACCTATTGGAGTCGCCTGCTTTTCACCATCTTTAACACACAATAAAATATCGTGCGCATTGGCATCTTCTTGGTTTCTGTAATACGTGTTGTTTGATGCAACTAACTTTACATTGTGCTTTTTTGCGAGCTTAATCAAGGTTGGATTCACACGGTTTTCATCTTCTTGATTGTGACGCATTAGTTCTACATACAAATCATCTCCAAATTCTTCTTTCCACCACAACAGTGCTTCTTCAGCTTGATTTTCACCAATATTTAAAACTTTACTGGGTACTTCGCCATATAAATTTCCTGTGAGTACAATGATGTCTTCTTTATACTGCTGAATCAATTTTTTATCAATTCTTGGTAAATAATAGAAGCCATCTACAAAGGCATGAGACGATAGTTTTGCTAAATTATGATATCCATTTTTATTTTTAGCTAGCAGTACAATTTGGTAACCATTATCTTTTCTGGTTTTATCGGTATGGTCTTCGCATACAAAAAACTCGCAACCCACAATAGGTTTGATAAGTTTAGCATCTGTAGATTCACCACTTTCTTCGGCTGCAGCTATTTTTTCTTTAATGCTTTTATTCGCTTTATTTACCGCATTTACAAAGTGAAATGCACCCATCATATTGGCATGATCGGTTAATGCTACAGCAGGCATATTGTGTTCTGCTGCTGCTGCAACAATATCAGAGACACTCATGGTGGATTGCAATACTGAAAATTGCGAATGGTTATGTAAATGCACAAACTCTACATCGGCTAAATTTGATGCATTTTGTTGTATGTCTTCAGAAGAAATAGAGGATTCTGATTTTGCAATTCGCTCGCGAATTTTATCACTTTCTCGCTTAAGATTAACATGTTTTAAACCGATAGTTTGAATCGTATCCGGATTCTCTTTTTTGAAGTTCTCAAAATAATCAGGCTGAACGTCCAGTTGTTCCTTAGTATATTCACCTAAACGCACCAATTCGAAAAAACAACGCGTGGTTGCCTCAACATCGGCAGTGGCATTATGCGCTTCAGAAAAAGGGACATTAAATAAAAACTCGTGTAACTCTGTAAGCGTTGGCAACTTAAATTTACCGTAACGTCCGCCTGGGATTTGACATAAACTAGCAGTGTGTTCAGTACAGGTGTCTAATACAGGTAATTCTTGTAATGGGTTTTCAACAGCTTCACGCACAAACTCCCCACCCATGATGTTTAAGTCGAACTTTACATTTTGCCCAACTACAAATTTTGTTTTACCTAAAGCTTCATTAAATTTTTCTAAAACCTCAGCCAAAGGCACACCTTGTTCTTCGGCCAATTCTGTAGAAATACCATGAATTTTTTCCGCATCATACGGAATATTAAAGCCTTCTGGTTTTACTAAATAATCTTGACTCTCGATACAATTTCCCATAGCATCGTGCAATTGCCACGCAATTTGAATACACCTTGGCCAGTTATCGGTATCTGTAATTGGTGCATCCCAACGTTTTGGTAATCCGGTGGTTTCTGTATCGAAAATTAAGTACATACGAGGTATTTATGTGTTGAACCGTTTAATCGTTAATTCGAAAATAACGAGCATATAAAAATACGTAGAAAACTAACTTTTTTAAAATGAAGTTATAAACAGTTGTAAACAAAAAACGCAACCCAATGGGTTGCGTTTTCTTAACCGAATACTAATATCTTATGATACTAATTCTTCTTGTACTTTTTCCGTATTAATTGCCGATTGAATGGCATTTCTATGTCTGAATAACATGACATCTATTGTTGGCGGCAATGTTCTATCTTTTAAAATCTCGTCATATTCTTCTAGACTTGCTTCTTCGCCTCGGATGGCTTCTTCTAAAATAGCTTCCTCATCATTTGATGAAAACAGCGATTTTAAACTCATCCAATTTCTATGCACTGTGCCTTTAAAACTCCCAGAGTCTTCTGGTACTTCTCCATATTGTAGTATCTCCGTTCGCAACTCTTTTGCAAATTCACTACGCTCGGTAGCTCTTCGCTTAAAGAATATTTTTAATGTTGGACTATCTACATTTTCAGATGCGTTTAAATATCCTTTTTCGGCATCATAATTCTTGATTAATAATTCATTTAACTTGTTTGAAATTTCTTCTGTGTACTTCATTAAATCGTTTTCATTTTAAATTTCATGTGCTTATTTTCATCTTTTTCAAGGGCCACATGCGACCTTTGATAATTAAACTAATTATTAAACACATATAAATAATTAATTTAATTAAGTCGGTTTCAATAATTTCTTTTAAGATGCGTATTGTTTCACATCTGCAGTAATAATATACAATCAAACACAGGATTTGTCAAGCGATTTAACAGGGTTTGTGATAGTATTAAGAGACATTAACATTTAAAGCCAATATTTAAGATAATTTATTATAAATTAGTTTTTTCATATTTAACAGTTATCATGAAATTACTTGTATACCTCATTACCCTAACATTCGCTCTAAACTGCTTTTCACAGACTGCTCAACTGTACGTAGGCACATACACAAAGGGAAGTAGCAAAGGAATTTATAAAGCGGACTTTAATACCAAAACAGGACAATTAAGCGACTTAAAACTTGCAATACCTATTGACAACCCTTCATTTTTAACTTATTCTCCTGATAGGAAATTTTTATATTCTACCAATGGTAGCGAAAGTGGTTTTATCTCTTCATACAAAATAAAAGAAGATGGAAGTTTGTTACTATTAACTCGCGTTAGTAGCAAAGGTAAAGGTCCTTGCCACATTTCAATAAGAGAAGATGGGAAAATGGTTGCGGTTTCAAACTATGTTGGTGGCAATATTGCAGTTTATCCAGTAAATGATGATAATAGTTTAGCAGAAGCATCTCAAGTTTTTAACCAAAGCAGTAATGATAGGGAATCTCATGCCCATTCATCATTATTTTATAAAGATGAATTGTTTGTAGCTGATTTGGGGAGAAATGCCATTTTTCAATATGAAATGCAAGACGATAATTATCAATTAAAATGTGATGGTCTTGTAAAAACCACAGGCAACCCTGGTCCACGCCATTTTAAATTCACTAAAGACGGGAAGTTTTTCTATGTAATTAATGAATATGGTGCAACCATTACCAGCATTAAACGTACAAAAAAAGGATTTAAACGAATTGATGAAGACAATACATTAGAGCCCGGTTTTACTGAATTCAATAAATGTGCAGACATTCATATATCTAAAGATGAGCGTTTTGTTTACGGCTCTAACCGTGGCGAAAATACTATTGCAGTTTTTAAGCGTAATATCAAAAACGGAAAACTAAATAAAATTCAAAGCATATCTGTTCATGGCGATTGGCCACGTAATTTTACGATAGACCCAACAGGCAAATTTCTTTTAGTTGCCAATATGAAAACTGAAAACATTGCAGTATTTAGCATTGATAAAAACGCAGGTACCCTAACGTATTTACACGATTTTAAAGTTCCAGAACCTGTGTGTTTATTATTTTAAAATTCGACAACAAATAAAATACTGATTTTTAAAAAAATATGGTATATTTGCGCCCTCATTAATAACCGAGGTCGAGAACCTCAAATAATTAATTATTATGCCAGTAAAAATTAGATTACAAAGACACGGTAAAAAAGGAAAACCTTATTACTGGATCGTAGCAGCGGATTCCCGCTCTAAAAGAGATGGTAAATACCTTGAAAAACTAGGTGCTTACAATCCAAACACCAATCCAGCAACTGTTGAATTAAACGTTGATGGTGCTGTACAATGGTTACAAAATGGTGCACAACCAACTGACACCGCAAGAACACTTTTATCTTACAAAGGTGCTATGTTAAAAAATCATCTTGCAGGTGGTGTTAAAAAAGGTGCTTTAACTGAAGAACAAGCAGAAGCTAAATTTACTGCTTGGTTAGAAGAAAAAGAAGCTAAAATTCAAGCTAAAGCTGATGGTTTATCTGATGCTGAAGCAAAAGCTAAAGCTGATGCACTTGCTGCTGAAAAAGCGGTAAACGAAGCAAGAATAGCTGCAGCTGCTCCTGTTGTTGAAGAAGCTGAGGAAGCAACTGAAGATGCTGCTGAAGAAGTAAAAGCTTCTAACGAAGAGGAATAAAAAAATTAATTTTTTATACTTTTAAACTCCGATAGAAATGTCGGAGTTTTTTATTTAACTAAACTTATAAAAGTTTGGTTCAATAATTCCCATGAAGATGGGAATTTCACAAACTTTAGAATTAAATTTAAAAAGATTCCCGCCTTTGCGGGAATGACTAAATATTTTCTATGAAAAAAGAAGATTGTTTTTACCTAGGGAAAATTGTAAAAAAGTATAGTTTTAAAGGTGAGGTTTTGGCTAAATTAGATACCGATCAACCTGAGCTTTATGAAAACTTAGATGCCATTTTTTTAGAGCTGAGAAATAATCTTGTTCCGTTTTTCGTAGAACGTTCGCAATTGCATAAGTCTGAATTACTGCGTTTAAAGTTTGAAGATGTTGATACCGAAGCCGATGCTGATGCCATCATGAAAAGCGACCTATATTTGCCTTTGGATTTATTACCGAAACTGGATGGCAATAAGTTTTACTTTCATGAAGTTATAGGATTTACTATTAAAGATAAAAACTTTGGAAACGTAGGGATTATTAAAGCTGTTAACGATACCACAGCTCAAGCACTTTTTGAAATTGATAGAAACGGAACGGAAATTTTAATCCCTATGAATGATGAATTTATTATCAAAGTAGACAGAAAGCAGAAAACTATTCTGGTTGAAACCCCTGAAGGATTAATTAATTTATATATAGACTAATCCACAAAAGCCTCTCCTCTCTCAATTAAACGAGAGGTATATTGAATAGTATCTCTTTGCTTTATTAATAACTTACAAAGCTTTAAAGGCAAATTCATCTCCATCAATAATTCATTGTATTTATCAATACTAAATTGCTCTATTCTATAAACTTCATTCTGCAAGTTAAGTGCTTTATTAATTTTTAATGATTTTTTTAAACTTGACCTAATAAGCTTATTTCTTCTATTTAACATAATAGGCTCCTGTTCTTTATCTCCAAGCTTATTAACTTCTTTTAACAACAATTGACCAAACTGATTTCTAACTTGAATTTTGTCTTTAAAAAAAGGTTTAAACTCTTCAACAAGAATATCTTTTAGAATTTCCTTATAGGTTTTTTCAACCTCTTCATTCATTATAATCAATTCATTCAGCTTACTTAAGAAATTATTAGAGCCTTTCATTTATAATGTAAAATTTACTTTTATTATTACTACACGATAAATTTAATTTTAATTAATTTTTTTTGGCAATTAATTCAACATAGTTTTACACTATTTATTAACTACTTTTTTATTGATTACTTAATTTACTCTAAAACAACACCATGCCTTCTAAACCATTCGCTTTTAAATATTTCAAAATATCTCAAGATAAATGCGCCATGAAAATTGGAACAGACGGTGTGCTTTTAGGCGCTTGGTCTTCATTAAAAAAGAATCCATTTTCCATTTTAGATATTGGTGCTGGCACAGGCATATTATCATTAATGTTAGCGCAAAGAAGTGAAGCCGAACTTATAGATGCTATTGAAATTGATGCCAATACTTATGAGCAATGTGTAGAGAATTTTGAGCAATCTCCTTGGGGAGACCGTTTGTTCTGCTATCATGCGTCTTTGGAAGAATTTACAGAAGAAATTGAAGATAAATATGATTTAATCATTTGTAATCCACCATTTTATTCAGAAGATTTTAAAACTGATAATAAGCAACGTGATTTAGCAAGATTTCAAGATGCAATGCCGTTTGAACATTTATTGAAAAGCGTTTCACAATTATTATCTCCTTTAGGCTCTTTTAACGTTGTTATTCCTTTTAAAGAGGAAGCTTATTTTACAGAATTAGCTTCCTCTTTAAATTTATTTCCGAATAGAACACTACATATTAAGGGTAATCCTGATGCTTTAATAAAAAGAAGTTTAATAGAATTCTCTTTTCAAAATACAGATAGTGAAACTTCTGAATTGATTATTGAAAGACAAAGGCACGAATACACAGAAGACTATATTAATTTGACTAAAGATTTTTATTTAAAAATGTGATTTAATTAATAAAGATTATTTAAATTTGATTAAAAATATTGATAATTTGATAACAAAAACATCATTTCACTAATTATCTTTCTTTAATTCCTTTTTAAATTCAGTCTTTATGCGACCAGATCTTTTTGAAGCACCAGATTATTACAACCTTGATGAATTACTTACTGATGAACACAAACTAGTTAGAGATGCTGCACGAGAATGGGTAAAACGAGATGTTTCTCCAATCATTGAGGAGTATGCTCAAAAAGCAGAATTTCCAAAACAAATTATTGGTGGTTTAGCTGAAATTGGAGCTTTTGGACCTTACATTCCTATGGAATATGGTGGTGCTGGACTAGACCAAATAAGTTATGGTTTAATAATGCAAGAAATTGAGCGTGGCGATTCTGGAGTACGCTCAACTGCTTCGGTACAATCCTCTTTAGTGATGTATCCTATTTGGAAATACGGTAATGAGGAGCAACGGAACAAATACTTACCTAAACTAGCAAGTGGCGAATGGATGGGGTGTTTTGGTTTAACTGAACCAGACCATGGGAGTAACCCAGGGGGCATGACAACAAATTTTAAAGATATGGGCGACCATTATCTTTTAAATGGTGCTAAAATGTGGATTAGTAATGCGCCTTTTGCGGAAGTAGCTGTAGTTTGGGCTAAAAACGAAGAAGGTAGAATACACGGCATTATTGTTGAGCGCGGTATGGAGGGTTTTACTACTCCAGAAACACATAGTAAATGGTCTTTAAGAGCATCAGCAACTGGCGAATTAATCTTTGATAATGTAAAAGTACCCAAGGAGAATCTATTACCCAATAAATCTGGGCTTGGAGCTCCTCTTGGATGTCTGGATTCAGCGCGTTACGGTATTGCTTGGGGTGCTATTGGCGCAGCAATGGATTGTTATGATACCGCATTAAGATATAGCAAAGAGCGAATGCAATTTGGCAAACCTATTGGTCAGTTTCAATTACAACAAAAGAAACTTGCCGAAATGATTACAGAAATTACCAAAGCACAACTTTTAGCTTGGAGACTAGGTGTTATGCGAGAAAACGGTACTGCTACTTCAGCACAAATCTCTATGGCAAAACGTAACAATGTAGATATGGCTATTAATATTGCCCGAGAAGCTAGACAAATGTTAGGTGGAATGGGAATTACTGGGGAATATTCGATTATGCGTCATTCCATGAATCTTGAAAGTGTGATTACTTATGAAGGCACTCACGACATTCATTTGCTGATTACAGGATTAGATATTACCGGACTCAATGCCTTTAAATAAATATCATAAATCAGCAATTTAAGACTGGATATTTTACTACATCGTTATCGTAGAAATATACTGATAACATGACTTTTGACATGTTTTTTGCAAAGTTCTTATTATAGTTTTGTTTAAGAAATTTAAGCGAAACGTCATGAAAGAATCAAGAAGAGACATTATTCAGTTTATTAACTTGCAATTAGCATCAATTGGGCAACCTATATTTAAGGACAAAGTAGATAGTAAGGAAAAGTTTTGCGATCCTGAATTCGAAAAAACAACACGTCCATTAATAATGAGTCTTAGAGAAAAATCAAGACTTTTAGCAGACCACTTAGCTCCTGCCGATTCAAGAATTCAAAATTTTATAGACGACTATTTAAAAGATGTATCTGTTGACACATCCTATAAACTACCAAATAACACATTAATACTTTCCAAAAAAGGACAAGCAAGAGAAGCCAGTTTACCACCAGATGGTAACTCTTTTGAAAGTGATTTAGTAAATTCAAAACGACTAAAACAAGGGATTTTAAACAATCCGTTGCACGACAAAAGAACAACCAAAGGCACCTTTCATATAGTTGAAGGACCACTTCCGGTGCCTTTAGACAAAAAAGAAGTTCCTAGAGTGGTTTTAGCTCATTTTTTAAATGCAGCTTTCAAACCTTCAGACGAATTAAACACATTACCATTTACTTCAAATCAAGACGATAAGGCTAAAACTATGGTTTCTATGCTTTTAAGACCCGTAGTTTGTCCAGAGGTAAAAGGTATTATTAGCGAAAAACGATTAGAAGTTCGCTTCTTTGCTCCTGGTTCTTTGGTGAGTAACCTAGACTTTGTTGAAAATATTTTTGGCAATGCGGGCAATCCTAATTTAGCACATAATGATGCTGCCTTAGACCCAGAGCATTGGACAGGACACACAGGATGTATTATTCTTGCTCCACAACTATTAAAGTTAAAAAAGAAAGATGTTGGGCTTCCACATTTTGATGATGCTACAGACCGCCAGAAAAAAGATGGCATGTGTTGGATAGAGGAAAACGAACTATATAATGATGGCGGCGCTTTTAAAATTACATGTAGAGATGAAAGTGGTGTTGTAGTTACTTTGATAGCTGATAACTATTACGGTTATTCCAAAAAAGAAATTAAAACTCAAATTAGTTATTCTGCTAATTTATACGGGGTTTTAGAGGAAGAGCATGCTGGTGGTGCAATAGCTTACGCTAGACGTGTTATGGGAGATACTGTAAATTGTAATGATTACAATCAATATTATGGATTAGACCATACGTTTGAAGATGTAAAAAACTTATTAAAGGATCGTATTGAGGTTAAACCAGAAAACTATGCGATAGACAAGAAATACCCAAATATAGTTTATATACCAGAATCGTCTTATTTCAATACCAACACCAATAACATCAGTTGGAACTACAAAGGCAAAGAACAGCAATTAAAGTTATCGCCTTTTAAAACATATATTCACCCTTCAGGTAATAAACTTAGATTAGAAAAGCACAAATCCATCGATTTATGGCGTATTGTTGAAACCTATCCTGAAGGTGTATTTTGTCATAAACCCTGCACGGTATCTGGTGGTGGTAAATCTGAGATTTCTAAATCTATGCAGAATGCCATTACCTACGCTAGGTTTAACATTCATAATATAGAAGAAGATTTCAAAAGAGCTGATGAAATCATTGAGTTTGATTACTCAACAAGATGGAAAGTAAAAGACCCTAACAGACCAAAATCAAGATCATTTTTGAGTGAAAAAAGAACTTTGGGTTCTGTTGTAAAACTGTTAACACCTTCAGAAGAAAACTCAGATGAGTTTAATGCGTGGTTAGAAAACATTCCAGTACATATACGCTCGCTAGTTTTATTTGTTAAACGATTGTTCAGACAAGCCCATGGCGGCAACCTTAACTGGAAAGACTTAATGTCTGTAGATATAATTAATGGTGTTGCAGGCACTTCTTTAATCTATAATAACAACCCTGTTGTAGGTAGTTATGTTCGTATTGGGTTTAATCAACAAGGCAACTGGATGTTGAACAAATTACGTTCTGATTTTTCAGCTAGTGAAAAAATTCAAACAGAAGATGATATTTCAGCGTCTATAACCATCCCGAGAAACCAGTTTAAAGATTTAAACCCTGAATACACCAATAAAAGTGTTAAGGTATTAACAAACTGTGAGGCGCATTTATTCCAAAGACCAGATGAAGCTATAGTAAGAGGTTATGATAAGGGTGCTGAATTAGATATTATTTCTGATGGTAGATTTTTAACTAACTATGAGATGCTTACTAAAAAGGATGCTATAGAAATATATGAAGACACTATAAATTATGATAAGTATACGCAACCCGTTCAAGATTTCATAAAAGAGATTATTGATAGTAATGAGGAAGATATTCAGTTTGTATTACCATCTCACCCAAGAATTATTGAAGATGGTTTACCAACTAAAAACCCACGTTATCTAGAGCCAAATAGGTTTTATAATGAAACTGAAGCATCTTATATATCAGATATGGGTGTGCGTTTAAAACGAAAAATTAAATTAGAAGACCCCGTAATACATACCGTTAATGCTGTTTTACCTGGTAGAAGAAATAATCCAGTTGATAGAGAGGCAGGTATTAGACCATTGGCAGTATACAACCCTATACATTATCAGGAAACTCCTGAATTGTTTATGGATTTTATTTGTAGTTTAACAGGTAAATCGCCATCAACTACAGGAGCAGGATCTGAAGGCGCGTTAACTAAAGCACCGTTTAATATGCTAACGCCAACAACCGATTTAAACAATGCTTTATTATCGCATATACTAACAGAATCTAACGGGTTTAGTACAGCTGCAGGTTATGTTGGCGCAGAGAACAAAATAGACCATGATGTAAGTTTATTAATACCAGAAATTTGGGCGAGAATGGCTCCAGAAGATAGAGACCCAAATAACTTAATTGAAAATGGCTCTTTAGAGAAACTTGAAGATTTTGAGTATGAAGGTAAAAAAGTATTAGCAAGTAGATTGGGTTATAGAATTACTAAAACTTTTGCTCTACTTTGTTTAAACAGAATTTTTGATGAACCTACAGCAGTATTTAATAAAAGAATGCTAAAACCAGAACTTCAAGGTATGGAAGATTACGTTGATGGCATCAATAATATTGTTGAAGCACAACAAAAAGTAGCTTTAAATTATTTTGAAGATGGCAGTGTAGAAGCCGCTATTCCACCTTTAAAAATCTTATTGCATATTATGGCATATGGTGAATATGAAGGTAAAGATATCAGCAATCCAGAGTTACGTAAATATTTTGATAGAGATTATGTTTTAAATAGTGAATGGTACAAAGAACGTTTGAAATTAAAACAACAAAAAGATGTTCGTTTCTATGAAGCACAAGTAAACTATTTAGAAAGTTTCATTAACAATCCTGACAACAAAACTCTTGTTACTGAAATGAATATTACTGACCGATTAAAATCTGTAAAAGCACTGCATGAAAAGGTTAAATCTGATAACTATCTAGATAGTTTAGTTGGAACAATTGGAGCAGACCCGCTATATAAAAAAGTTAGTTAATTTAGTTGTATTTAGTTATTAATTAGTGAAAAAATCCGAGTTAATTAACTCGGATTTTTTTTGTAACCATAAATTCAAACTATATATTTGCCAAAAATTGAACTTTTGCAAAAATCAACTGCAATACTTTTTGTTTTATTATACATGCTTGCTATGTTAAGACCTGTTCAACCTTATGTTGAATATATCTTAAATCAAGATTATATTGCTGAGTTTTTATGTATTAATAAAGACAAACCTGAGCTTCAATGTAATGGTAAATGTCATTTAGTTAAAGAAATTGAAAAGCAACAAAAGAATGACGCTAATGCTTTGGCAATTTCTATAGAAAACTACCCTATTGGTTTTGTAAATATTTTAAAAGTTAAAGCCTTAAATAGTTTTACATCTCTAAAAAAACATACAAGTACCCCTTACCAAAAATTATATAGTTTCAACTACAACTATAGTGCGTTTCAGCCACCCGATTTAGTTTAATTTTATTGCTGCTTTTGATGTATTACGCCTTTGCGTTAGCGATAGAAGCGGCATCCTTTATGCGAGCATTACTGAACGGAAGTTTTAATACTAAAACGAATAGTTCTTTAAAAAACTAGACACCGAAACTAGTGCGAGACTGCCTCGCAGAAAGATATAGCGGATAGCGCGACCCTTGTGGTAACGCCCAAAAAATTCTCATATAATTAATTTAAAATAAACGATGAAACATATATTCATTGCAATATTTTGTATTGCAACAACCTTAACTTTTGCACAACACGAACACGACAATAAACACGAATCGAACTCTGACCAATGGTCGGCAAACAGACCTGATGGACATGCGCCAATTTCTGTAATGGGAGACCATACGCACCATAAAGGCGGCTTAATGTTTTCTTACCGATACATGACTATGGACATGCGCCAATTAAGACAGGGAACTGATGATGCTACAACTGCAGATGCGCATTCTGGTTACATGGTAGCACCTTTAGATATGGTTATGAACATGCACATGTTGGGTGCTATGTACTCGCCTTCGGATAAAATAACATTAATGGTTATGGCTAATTATCTGGAAAACGATATGAATTTACAAATGCGTAATGGTAACCAATTTGCCACTAACACATCTGGTTTAGGTGATGTTTCTGTAAATGCTTTATACAGTATTTTTAATAAAAACAGAAAAGCTATGCATGCTCAAATTGGTGTAAACATCCCAACGGGAAGTATTGAAGAGAAAAATGTTTTACCAATGTCTATGGGTAACGAAGTACAATTACCTTACCCCATGCAATTGGGAACAGGCTCTTTTGGTGCTAATTTAGGGGTGACTTATTTAGGGCAATGTGATAAATTTTCTTGGGGACACCAATTATCTGGAATGATTAATATTAATGATAACGACCAAGATTATAAATTTGGAAATCGTTATAAATTCAATAACTGGATTGCTGCTAAAGCTGGAAAAAACTTAAGTGTTTCTGTACGCTTAGAAGGTGTTTTAGTTGACGAAATTGATGGTACTAGCGAGTTCTTAAACCCCATGATGGTAACTACGGCAGACATTACAAACTCTGGAGGTACTTTTATAAATTCTGGTTTTGGGTTAAACTATCTAATAACTGATGGTGGGTTAAGCGGACTAAGGTTTGCTACTGAAATATCAACACCACTTTACCAAGATTTAAATGGTATTCAATTAAAACAGAATTACAATTTAACATTTGGGTTACAGTACGCGATTCATTAAAACCTCTTTTTGTTCCAAACTTTAAAAAAGCATCTCAAAATGAGATGCTTTTTTATGCGTTTTAGCTTTCCTCAATAAAATTGTATCTTTAAAATAAAAAATGAAATTGAAATTAACCTTACTATGCTATAGTCTGGGCGTCCTTTTGTCTTTTGGTTGCTCTGATAGTTCTGAGTATGATATTCAAAATGAAGACATCGAAATTATTGATGAGCAAGAGGAAGAAGAAACTGAAGAAGAATCTGGGGAAGAAACCAATAACGAAACTTCAAATGGAAGCACCCTCAAAATTCTTTCTTTAGGCGATAGCTACACCATAGGCCAAAGTGTTTGCCAAACCTGCAGATTTCCAGAACAACTGAAAGATAGTTTAAAACGACGCGTAGAATCTACTTCTAACATTCAACTTAATATTATCGCGCGAACTGGATGGACTACTTCAAATCTAAAAAATGCTATTGCAACTCAAAACCCTGAAAATGACTACAATTTAGTCACACTTTTAATAGGTGTAAACAATGAATTTCAAAATCGTCCATTTTCAATTTACGAAACGGAGTTTCCAGAGCTAGTAAATACTGCCATTCAAAAAGCTAGAGGGGATAAAAACAAGGTTATTGTTGTTTCTATTCCTGATTATGCATACACACCCTTTGGAAATGGCAACACTATAATTTCGCAACGATTAAACCGTTATAATGGCTTTGCGAGGGACTACTGTTCGGATAATAATATTAGCTATGTGTTTATTACTGATATTACGCGAGAAGGGCTAGATAAACCAGAACTTGTTGCTTCAGATGGTTTACATCCTTCTGCCTTAGCGTACACGAGATTTGTAGATCGTATTCTACCTGTAGCTCTAAGAAAACTTTAAACACCCATTAAAAATTAAAAAAGCGTTTCTATTAGAATTGCTTTTTTGTTTACATTTACTACATGTTTTCATCCAAGAAAAGATTAGATAACGCATACAAAAATGCTAAAGTCATTGATTTTGATGATGACAGCAAGTTTATTCTATTTAGTGATTGCCATAGAGGTGATAATAGTTTTGCAGATGATTTTGCAAACAACCGAAACATATACTTTCATGCTCTTAAGCATTATTACGCCGAGGGTTTTCAGTATTGTGAACTTGGTGATGGTGACGAACTTTGGGAAAATTTATCTTTTGACTCCATTTTAAATGCACATAAAAATGTGTATATGCTTATGAAGCTTTTTCATAAGGATAATCGACTACATATGATTTGGGGCAATCATGACATGGTATATCGAAATCCAGATTATGTTAAAAAACATTTATCAACGTATTTTGATCCTAAGGTAGGTGAAGATGTTGAGCTTTTTGGAGACATAACTTATCATGAAGGTATTATTTTAAAACACTGTATGACTGACCAGGAAATATTCTTAGCACATGGTCATCAAGCAGATTGGTGGAATTTCCTGTTTTGGAAATGGAGTCGTTTTATGGTTCGTATTTTATGGAAACCTCTTAACGTTATGGGAATTGCCGACCCTACAAGTCCTGCAAAAAACTACAAAGAACTTATTAAAGTTGAACGTAGAACTAAAAAATGGATTACAGAGAATGATAATTTGATGACCATATTTGGTCATACACACAGACCTCGTTTTCCAGAACCTGGCGATATTGCTTTTTTTAATGATGGTAGCTGCGTACACCCAAGAAGTATAACGGGTATTGAAATTGAAAACGGCGCCATTTCATTAATTAAATGGCAAATTGCTACAACGGATGACGGGACACTTCAAATTGTTAGAGTTTTATTAGAAGGTCCTGTAAAACTTTCGGATTACAAAACCGATTAATTAATTGGTTTTTGAAATGACAAACGTTCTCCAAAAACGATATGAAGGTTTTTTAAAAACACCTTGTTTATGGTTAAATAATTCTGTGTTTAATATTAAGCAATTTGAAACCTCTTCTAAATCTAATAAAACAGAGGTTTATTTAGATGAAAATCTACGTCTTGGTAAATATGTTGAACGCTTAGTTTCTTTTGAATTAGAGCAAGAAAAGAATATTTCTGTTTTAGCCGAAAATATTCAAATTCAAGATGGTAAAACTACTTTGGGCGAATTGGATTGTTTGCTTCTTAGAAACAACAAACTGATTCATCTAGAGGTTATTTATAAATTTTACTTGTATGATGAATCTGTTGGGGATTCTGAAATTGAACATTTTATTGGTCCTAACAGGAAGGATTCTTTAGTTGAAAAACTAAACAAATTAAAGGATAAACAATTACCACTACTCTTCTCTAATGCTTGTAAACCGTATTTAAATACTTTTGATTTAAACACTAAAAACATTGAGCAACAGGTTTATTTTAAGGCACAGTTGTTTATTCCTTTTACTAATCAAGGTATTAAGCTAAAAACGTTAAACAATTCATGCATTGCAGGATTTTATGTTAACTTAAATGTATTAGAACAATTTAATGATTGTAAGTTTTACATACCAACTAAAAAAGATTGGTTGGTTATTCCGCATACCAACGTGAACTGGTTAAACTTTAATGCCTTTGAGCTGAAAACTAATGATTTTATTGAGCAAAAATTTTCAACTTTATGTTGGATTAAGTTCAAAAATGGGGAATTAAAAAAGCTGTTTTTGGTTTGGTGGTAAGCTCTAAGTTTATTAAAAGATATGACTTTAACAAATAGTCTGCGTTAGGGATTGTAGTGGAAATCCTTTTTATGAGGCACGAATAAAAAGATTGTAACGAAAAGCCCGACCCGATAGGGTAACGCCAAAAAATTAAATTATATGGAATAGGTTACACTATCGATTTCTGCTTCGTTTGCGTTGGTTTTAATCATTGCTATAATGTTTTCCATAACATTTTTATCAATAAATTTTTCACTAATACCAATTACTTTGTTTTTGGATACTTTAAATTTGAAATAAGGGCTTTCATTAAGAGAAATGTGTCGCTCATACTTCTCATCTTTTAATGCTAATTTTTTAATTAGCTGAATGTAGTTAAAGCAGATTAATCTTGAAGAATATGCGCAACTTGTAAATATAATTTGTTTATGATTAGATTTTAAAAAAAATCTATATTTACCTGTTTCGTCTTTGAATATTTTAAATAGTGCCATTGATTAATCTCTTTATTATTGAGACCCATTTTTTGGCAAAATGTCACTTTTATATTTTAACTTTCTGGAGCTAACTCCACTTCCAGACCTTCCATTTCTGGAGTGATTTGAATTTGGCAACCTAAGCGGCTATTATCTTGCACATCAAACGCTTCAGATAACATTGCTTCTTCATCATCGCTCATTTCTGGCAGTTCTGTTTCACTTTTAACATAACACTGACATGATGCACACATAGCCATCCCCCCGCAAACACCAATAGTACCTTCTGGGGCAAGCTCGTAAGACCTTACTACTTCCATAAGGTTCATAGCCATATCTGTAGGGGCAACAATATCGTGTGTTACGCCGTCTCTATCTGTGATTTTTATGTTTACGTCTTCCATTAACTTTTATTATTACTTCTTCTGCTAAAAGCATTTCATATTTCGTGCCACAAATTTAGCACAAGCACTTCTATTTTCTATTTTTTTATTTATGAATTTACAATGTGGAATAAAAAAATGTAGCATCCTTAAAATTCTAAGTATTTAAGAACCCCTTTTGCAGTGGTATGTTGTTTTAATTGAAACTTTTGCAGCTTTTTTTAATTGACTAGTATTTAAGCGTCAATATTTACAACTTGTTCAATTTGTGGCGCATGTTTTTTTATGGTCATTTCTACCCCAGATTTAAGTGTCATTTGATTTACACTGCAACCCACACAAGCCCCTTTTAATTGCACTTTAACAAGTTTATCATCTTCAATAGACAACAAAGAGATGTCACCGCCATCACTTTGTAAAAACGGACGAATCTCTTCTAATGCAATTTCAACTTTTTCTTTTAGTTCTTCTGAAGTCATACTTTACTTTTTAACTGCTGAACAACCTGCCATGGTTGTAATTTTAATAGCTTCGGTTGGTGGTAAACTATCATTTCTCCTCACTACTTCCTGAACTACGTTTTGAGTTAATTTCTCAAAAGCTTGTTCTAGTGGTGTTTCGGTTTGCAATGCAGCTGGCCTACCAACATCTCCCGCTTCTCTGATACTTTGTACCAATGGCAATTCTCCTAAAAACGGCACATCTAAGTCTTCGGCTAAATGTTTTGCACCTTCTTGTCCGAAGATAAAATATTTATTATCTGGCAATTCTGCAGGAGTAAAGTACGCCATATTTTCTATAATTCCTAAAACTGGCACATTTATACTGTCTTGTTGAAACATAGCAACGCCTTTTTTAGCATCGGCTAGGGCAACATTTTGAGGCGTACTCACTACAACAGCACCAGTAATTGGAAGCGATTGCATGATACTTAAGTGGATATCTCCCGTTCCAGGAGGTAAATCTAACAACAAGAAATCTAACTCACCCCAATGGGCATCAAAAATCATTTGATTTAGAGCTTTTGCTGCCATAGGTCCTCGCCATACTACAGCTTGATTTGGTTGTGTAAAAAATCCAATAGAAAGTACTTTTACTCCATAATTTTCGATAGGTTTCATTTTAGATTTTCCATTAATGTTTACAGCCAAAGGCTTTTCAGCTTCAACATCAAACATTATTGGTATAGAAGGCCCATAAATATCAGCATCTAAAATCCCAACTTTAAATCCCATTTTGGATAAACTTACTGCTAAATTAGCCGTAACGGTAGACTTTCCAACACCACCTTTACCTGATGCTACGGCTACAATATTTTGAATTCCAGGAATAGGTTTTCCTTTTATAACGTTAGCTTTTGGTTTTGCTGGCGCTTCAACCTTAACATTTACTGTTATTTTAGCCTTTTCATAAACCTTCTCATGGATGGTTTTAAGGATATCTACCTCAGTACGTTTTTTTGCTTGTAAACTTGGGTTCTTAATAGTAATATCTACTATAACCTCATCAGCAAATGTTACCACATTTTTTACCGCACCACTCTCTACCATGTTTTGTCCTTCTCCAGGAACAGTAATATTCTCGAGAGCTTTTAATATATCTTGCTTATTTAATTTCATTTATTAAGAATGATTCTAAAGGCAAAGATAGAGAATAAAGCTTGAAGATAGAAGCCAGAAGTTAGAAGTTTTATTGATGTGATTATTGGAGATTTTTATGAATGATGGATTTAGTATTATTTGTAAATTTTTTATAAATTAGGAAATAATTACATATTTTGTATATTTGATGATATTTGTGAATTTTTCATAAATTAGGAGATATGATTGAAAAAGCGCCAAAAATAAAGTTAAACAAACAAGAAGAATTAATACAAGTTGCTAATGCAATAAATCAAATTTCCTCTGTATTTAAGAAAATACAAAAAGAATACCTATACTGGGATAAAATTAAACATCTAAATCAACCAAAAAATCTTTGGGAAATAACTAAAACATTAAGAAAGATAAATCGAAAAGTACTAATAATTGAAAATTCAAAAAAACCTCTTAGATTAGAATATAATGTTAATGATTTTAGTCAACAAAAACTCCACTACCTGGACTTTAATTTTGGAGCTGGTCTTCAAAAAGAAAAACTACTTTCAGATTTAGACAAAGAAAGCTACTTAAACAATGCTTTAATGGAAGAATCCATTTTTTCATCCATGATTGAAGGTGCTACTACCACAAGAGTTAAGGCAAAAGACATGCTCCGAAAAAACAAAAAGCCTAAAAACAAAAGTGAGCAAATGATATTGAATAATTATAAAACTATTCAATATATAAGTGAAAATCAAGATGACAATATTTCCATTGACAAATTATATGAGATACACCGTTTAGTAACATACAACACTTTAGAAGATGAAAATATTGGTGTTTTTAGGAAAACAAATGACGTTCATGTTATGAACGAAATTACAGGAGAAATTGTACATACACCTCCAAATTTTGAAGAACTTGACGCTTTAATGAAATCGTTTTGCGACTTTTTTAACAACAATCCAAAAGAAGACTTTATACACCCAATTGTAAAAGGGAGTATTTTACACTTTTTAATTGGCTATATCCATCCTTTTGTAGATGGAAACGGACGAACAGCGCGTGCTATTTTTTATTGGTATTTATTAAAAAACGGATATTGGTTAACAGAATATTTATCTATTTCTAGAGTAATTATGAAAACTAAAGTACAATATGAAAAAGCATACATCTATACTGAAATTGATGATATGGATGTTACTTATTTCATTCATTATCAAGTTAAAGTTTTAATGCGCGCTTTTGAAGAACTTAAAACTTATGTTGCCAAGAAAAAGAAAGAACAAACTAAGCTTTCAAAGTATTTACAATTAGAAAATATTAATGAAAGACAAGCCATTATCCTTCAAAAAATTGAAGAAAATGAAAACAGATTTTTTACAGTTAAAGAAATTGAAAATACATTTAGTATAACTAACCAAACAGCCAGAACAGATATAGAGGAACTTGTTGAACGAGAATTTCTAAAAAAGGTTGCTGTGAACAAAAAGACATATAATTATTGGAAAGGTGATAAATTTGAAGAGATGCTGAAATAAACTCAGTATGCAGTAAATTATAATTCTTTAGAAGGATCCCAATACACCTTTTCTAAATCTTGAATTTGATTTTCAATAACCTCAACACCTTCACTTTCTAGTAGCTGTTGCATGAGATTTGTACCATCAAAATGATGCTTACCGGTTAGCAAACCTTTTCGGTTTACCACACGATGTGCTGGCACATCTTTTCCGCCAGAACCGTTCATAGCATAACCTACCATTCTTGAACTTCTAGCCGCTCCCAAATATTTTGCAATAGCTCCGTAGCTTGTTACTCTTCCGTACGGGATTAATTTGGCAACTTCATAAACTTTATCAAAAAAATTAAGCGTTTCAGGTTTCATCTATAAATCTTTAATAATATTGATTAAAGTAACAATGGAAATTATTCCTGTAATGCCTCCAATAATGCGATTCATGTTTTTCTGAGATGTGAATGTTTTGCCTTTTATTTTATCAAAAAAGAAAATGTACATGTAAAGCGTTACAAATGTTCCTGTACCTGCTCCAATAACGTAGGCCATAATATTGGTTGGCTCAAAACTCATCCAACCGAATGACGCTAAAGTAATCGACATATAGGCTTGATATGGGATAGGAAGCACATTGATAGCAGACATAAAAGCACCTTGAAAAAACCGACTATGTTTACTTCTAATCTTAGGTTCTATTTGTTGTTTAGGTGCCGACTTAGCAACAAATAAAAAGTATATAGTTATTAATATAAAAATAACTAAAGCTACACTTCTCAATACACCAACCACCTCTGGATGCATACTTAGATAACGCGCAAAAATACTTGCCAGATAAGTTTGCGCTAAAACAATAATACATACACCTACAGAGAATACAATACCTCTAACATGGCCTTCTTTTAAGCTTATTTTCGCTGCTGTCATATTTAACAACCCTGGAGGAACAACCCCAATCATGGCGAAGAATAAACCCAAAAAGAAGACAAAAGTTATATTCACTATTATTTGATTTTGAACCTAATATACGTAATTGGTTTGTTTTGTTCGAGATACTGAGACTCGTAAAAAGTTTGAATACTTGTTACTTCTTCTGGACTACCTTCTTGTTTATAAACGTTATGATTGGCATACAACACCTCGTGTCCAGCACCATGTAATAACCCTAGTGTGTAACCATGCATAAACTCGCTATCTGTTTTTAAATTCACTACACCATCTTTGGTTAATATTTTTTTATAACGCTCTAAAAATGCAGCGTTAGTCATACGATGCTTTGTTCTTTTATATTTTATTTGCGGATCTGGGAAAGTAATCCAAATTTCATCAACTTCGTTTTCAGCGAATGCATGATCAATCAATTCTATTTGTGTTCTAAGAAATCCCACATTTGGTATATTCTCTTCTATAGCTGTTTTGGCACCTCTCCAAAAGCGCGCGCCTTTAATATCTATTCCTATAAAATTTTTGTTTGGGTATTTTTTGGCGAGTGCTACCGAGTATTCTCCTTTCCCGCAACCTAACTCTAAAACTAATGGGTTATCATTTTTGAAAAAGCTGGCTCTCCAATTCCCTTTTAATTTGAAATTAGACTGAACTAATTCGTCTCTAGAAGGTTGAATTACATTGGCAAATGTTTCGTTTTCTTTAAATCTTTTTAATTTGTTTTTACTTCCCAAAGTTTTAACGATTTCTTATTATTAATTTTGAATTGGTAAAATTAAGGAAATACACAAGAACCTTAATAGCTTATCTTTGAAATTAGCAAAAAAGTGCGTGAGGGATTGAGGCATTTGTTGAAGCTCTTTTTGTGTTGTTGCACCTATGCAACACAAAAAAGCGACTGCCGAAAGCCCGACCCTTGGGGCACGCCCAAATTAAAATGAAAAAACGAATTTTAGTTGCTCCTTTAAATTGGGGATTAGGACATGCAGCGCGTTGTATACCAATTGTAAACGCATTGATTAGTAAAGGTTTTGCACCTGTAATTGCTAGCGATGGTGCTGCTTTAACTTTGCTGAGAAAGGAATTCCCTAACTTACCTAGCATTGAGTTGCCATCTTATAACGTGACTTACTCTAAGAACAGCAAGCTTTTTAAATTAAAGCTGCTTAAGGATTCGCCTAAACTCTTGAAGGCTATTAAGGATGAAAAAAAAGTTGTTTCTAAGATTTTAGAGGACATTGATATTGCTGGTATTATTTCGGATAACCGATTGGGGGTACGCCATAACAAAGTGCCATCTGTTTTTATGACGCACCAGCTAAATGTTTTGAGTGGCAACACGACTTGGTTGAGCACTAAAATGCATCAAGAAATTATAAAGAAATTTGATGAATGTTGGATTCCTGATACCAAAGGCGATATAAATTTAACTGGGAGACTGGGACATGCGAAAGACTTTGATATACCTGCTAAATATATGGGTCCGCTGAGTAGGTTTACAAAAACAGACACTACAATTAAAAACGATTTATTAGTTCTGCTTTCTGGACCAGAACCACAACGCTCCTTACTTGAAACCAAATTACTATTTGAACTTAAAAACTATTCTGGAAAGATTGTTTTTGTTAAAGGCACTATGGAAAAAGAGCAAACTAAAAGGGCTTTAGATAATATGACCATTTATAATTTTATGACTTCGGCCCTTTTGGAAAAAACTATAAATGAAAGTGCTTTGGTGCTATCTAGATCTGGTTACACAACTGTTATGGATTTGGCTAAACTTAACAAAAAAGCCTTTTTTATACCTACTCCAGGACAGTTTGAGCAAGAATATTTAGCCAAACGCCTTACTGAAATGAATTTAGTACCCAGTTGCGAACAAAATAGTTTTACTATTGATAAGTTAAAAGAAATTAATGCTTACGAAGGCTTAAAAGCTTTTGATTTTGAAACTGATTACAAAGATCTATTCAGTTTTTTCTAGAGTAAATGAAAACTCACTTCCAACACCATACTCGCTTTCTACATATATTTTTTCGTTGTGTGCCTCTATAATATGTTTAACTATAGAAAGCCCAAGACCAGAACCTCCTTCTTTTCTTGAACCACTTTTATCTACACGATAAAAACGCTCAAAAAGTCTAGGTATATGTATTTTGCTTATACCCTCTCCATTATCTGTTACCCTAACAATTACTTTGTTTTTAATTAAGTTTTCTATACTTACTTCAGTTGTACCCTTTTCACTTCCGTATTTAATAGAGTTTACAATTAAATTCGCTAAAACCTGCTGAATGCGCTCTTTATCAGCTTTAACCATAACTGGGTTGGTATATTCTCTATCAAATATTAGAGATATTTTTTTCTTACTCGCTTTTATCTCCAACATTTCAAAAACATTTTCTACCAGCTCTACAATATCAAAAACTTCTATATTTAAACTTAAATCGCCAACTTCTAATTTGGTAATCATATCCAAATCTTTAATGATATAGCCTAGTCTCTCAATACCCTTACTTGCTCTTAACAGATACTTTTCTCTGATGTTTTCATCATCCATAGCACCGTCAAGCAAAGTTAAAATATAGCCTTGAACTGTAAATAATGGTGTTTTTAACTCGTGTGATACATTACCTAAAAACTCTTTCCTGTACTCTTCTCTAACCTTTAAGGTTTCAATTTCAATTTTTTTATCTCGGGCAAACCTATCTATTTCTTCAGTTAAGGTTTGCATGTTTGTTGTTATAGCACCTTTGGCTATACTCGCAGATTCTAGAAGTGTTAAATCGTCATAGATTTTTTTTACTCGTTTGTAAATAAAGCGTTCAACATTATACTGTATAATAATAAATGAAAATATAAAAATACTAACCGCAAACATTAATGCGTAATACCACTCTAGACTATGATAGTAATACAAAAAAACACTCATTAAGAGTGTTGAGTATAGAGTGATATAAATTGCTGTACGGACAGCAAATCGATAAGATTTTTTAAATTTTGCTTGCATTAATCTACAAACTTATAGCCTACACCTTTTATAGTTTTAAAGCTTTTATCACCTAGTTTTTCTCGAAGTTTCCTAATATGAACATCAATAGTTCTACCTCCAACTATAACCTCGTTACCCCAAACAGCATCAAGAATTTCGTCTCTCTTAAACACTTTTCCTGGTTTGGATGCTAGTAAAGATAATAATTCAAATTCTTTTCTCGGTAAAATCATTTCTTTTCCTTTGTAAATGATTTTATATTCATCTCTGTTAATCTCTAAACTTCCAACCTTAACGGTATCAACAACATCTTCTTCCTTAAAACGTCTAAGTAAAGCTTTTACTTTACTTACTAATACTTTTGGTTTTATAGGTTTTGTAATGTAATCATCTGCCCCTGCATCAAAACCAGCTACTTGAGAATAATCTTCTCCTCTTGCCGTCAAAAAGGTAACAATAGTGTTTTTTAAATCTGGATTTTTTCTAATAATTTCACAGGCTTCAATACCATCCATTTCTGGCATCATAACATCTAATATTATTAAATGAGGAAGTTCTTTTTTAGCCGTTTTAACGCCTTCTTGTCCGTTTTCGGCTGTAATTACTTGGTATCCCTCATTAGATAGATTGTAACCAACTATTTCTAAGATATCTGGCTCATCATCAACTAATAAGATCTTAATATCTTTTTTTTTCATTTATTGATATTATTATTTATTTAAGTAAAGATAAAACATCTGTTATTATTTTATTAAAATATTAAAATTAATAACATTAAGGTAACAAACACTTTATTCAGAATGTAAGATTTCGACCAATTACTGCAATCTTTAACAGTAATTTGGCACCACTTTTGCTGTTATATATTATCTTTGTTAAACCAAATCGTAGTGTATGAAAAAAATTTACTCATTATTTTTATTCGCCGCTCTTACATGCTTTACGCACCAAAATTTGGTTGCCCAAAATCATGCTAAGAATCCCTCTACGCAGCCTAATATTGAAGGATTATCCATTTACCCTAATCCTGTTAATAAAGAACAATCTTTTATTAACATTGCCTCAAAACATAGTTTAGTAAAAACCATTGAGATTTTTGATGTTTTAGGAAAACAAGTTTATGCCAACATCTTAACTGGAAAACAGCTTAATATTTCTAGTTTAAGAAAAGGGGTTTATATTTTAAAAATTACTGAGAATAACATAAGCGAATCAAGGAAACTTGTTATAAAATAGCTTTAAAACGAATACAAATTAGAAAGCGTTGTTTTTAACAGCGCTTTTTTTATTTTACATACTTTTGTGTCTTTGCTGAAGTATGACTGATATAGATTCCATTTTTAACATAAAAAATCAAGCTGAATTTGAAGCGCTAGCATTAAAAGTCTTTAAATTTCAATTTGAAAATAATCGTGTTTATCGTTCTTTTTGCGACTTGCTCTACAAACACCCTAGTGAAGTAAAAACGATAAAAGACATTCCTTTTTTACCAATTCAGTTTTTTAAAACCAAAAATATACTTAGTTCAAAAGAGAAAATTCAAAAAACATTTACCAGTTCTGGCACTACCGGAAGTTTAACCAGTAAGCACCTTGTAACAGATTTAAATATTTACAAACAAAGTTTTACTAAAGGGTTTGAGGCATTTTATGGCCCTATCGAAGACTATGTTGTTTTAGGGCTATTACCTTCTTATTTAGAGCGAGAAGGTTCATCCTTAATATACATGGTAGACTCTATGGTTAAAACCTCTAGATATGCAGAAAGTGGATTCTATTTAAACAATCTGAATGATTTAAAGGAGTCATTAATTAAATTAGATTCAGAGGGTAAAAACATTTTACTTATTGGGGTTTCATTTGCACTTTTAGATTTAGTTGAAGCACATCAATTTAATCTACAAAACACCATTATTATGGAAACAGGTGGCATGAAAGGTAGAAGAAAAGAGTTAATTAGAAAAGAGCTTCACAATAGACTAAAAAAAGGTTTTGGTGTTAAACATATACATAGCGAATATGGGATGACCGAACTTTTGAGTCAGGCCTACTCTAAAGAACATGGTATTTTTAATTGCCCACCGTGGATGAAAGTTTTAACGCGAGATACAGAAGATGCTTTAACCATTCAAAAAACAGGAAAAACAGGCGGTTTAAATATAATTGATTTAGCCAATATTAATTCCTGCGCTTTTATTGCAACACAAGATTTAGGGCGTGTGACTGATGATGGTTCTTTTGAAATTATTGGTCGTTTTGACAATTCAGATATCCGAGGTTGTAACCTTATGGTGCTTTAAACTGTAAGGTCTTCCTAATTTTCAGACTTAACTTAGGAACATATATTTATGCGAAGTTTAATCATAATTTTTACACTAGCAATTTCTTCATTATCTGCTCAGAGTATTGATTACAATATAAAAAAGGGGTATGCTGCTAATGGTTATGATGTAGTTGCCTATTTTAACAACAATGCTATTGAAGGGAATAAAAAATTTACTGCTTTATATGATGATGTAAAATATAAGTTTTCATCAGAAAACAATCTCAATACGTTTAAAAAAGACCCCAAAATGTATATTCCACAGTACGGCGGCTATTGCGCTTATGCTGTTGCTTTAAAAAGTAGTAAGGTTTCCATAAACCCTAAAACTTTTCAAATCAAATACGGAAAACTCTATTTATTTTATAATGCTTGGGGAACTAATACATTGAATTTATGGAAGATTGAAAACGAAAATGCACTAAAAGAAAAAGCTGATATTAATTGGGAAAACATAAAATTCAAAAAATAATATTCTCTTTAGTAAGCTATTCAAAAAGTATACGACAAAATTTAAGCTAAGAAAAAGAAAAATTAGTTTTTAATTAGTTGGTTAGTCAAAAAAAAAGCCTGAGCTCTCACTCAGGCTTTTTTAATACCTTTCTTTTACTCCCAAACATAGGTTATTGACCCATAATCTAGATAATTTGGCAACTCACTTAATAAAGCGCTGGTTAAGTAATTATTTTTATCAAAACTATTGTTGTAGATTTCTTTATATGTGTGATCGTTGTATTGATACCATTCAATTTCTTTAGCAAATTTATTCCCTTGCTGATTTACTAAAATATTTTTCAAGTTATAAAACCCTTGCCCTGAAGAAAGAATTTGATATTCAAAAAACTGATTGAAAAATGGATGCTTTTCTTCTTCACTGTAAGTCACACTCAAATTAATATTACTTGTAGTAGTATCTAAAGAGCCTTCATCGATTGGCCCTGAACCAGAAATACAGTTACCATCAGCATCATAAATAAAAGACATGTTACTTTTTAAAATATCACCTCTAAATACTTTTACTAAATCAATCAAACCAGAATTATTAAACTGATATTCGGTTTTATAATCTCGATTTTCATCCAATCTAATCATTTTATTACCTGAATATGTCACCTTGCTTGAAACTGAGTTTTCAGAAATAAAATTCCCAGAGGTATCGTAATAACTGTAAGTTTCTATAACATCAGAAATTTTATTATCAGCGTTATACAAGAATTCAGTTACTTCTTTGTTTTCTAGAACATTAGTTTCGCTATCATAATCAAAAAATTCATTTTTAGACAGTTTACCTGTAGCATTATATTGGTAAGTTTCTATCTTATTCCCAAAATCATCTGTCATAAATATAATTCTACCTTGAGAATCATACTCAATATTTCTTACTACCTTAGAGTTATTTTCAAAAAATTCGTAAACAATCTTAGTCAATCTTTTTTCCGAGTTTACAGTTTCGTCGCTAGCTTTATCATTTGATTCCGAAGAACATGAAATCATTGAAAATAGGCACAGCACTAAAACTAACTTAAAACAAACACTTTTCATAATTCAAAATTTCTAAACAATTTGTAATACAAAATAATTCTTCTTGCCTCTTTGTAACAATACAAACTTATTGTTTATTAAATCGGCTTTAGTAATTTTATAATCGTCTCTTACTTTTTCTTTATTTACAGAAATTGAATTTTCTTTAAGCGCTCTACGTGCTTCACCATTAGACTTTAAAAATCCACCTTTTTCTGCCAAAGCTCCTATAATATCTAAACCATTATCAATTTCTGATTTCGATATTTGTGTTTGTGGAACCCCATCAAAAACATCTAAAAACGTTTTTTCATCAAGTGCTTTTAAATCTTCACTAGTTGATTTTCCAAAAAGAATATTACTTGCTTTTACAGCATTCTCTAAATCCTGCTTAGAATGCACCATAACTGTAATTTCTTCAGCTAAACGTTTTTGCAATACTCGTAAATGAGGTGCTTCTTTATGTTCAGAAATTAAACTATTAATTTCATCTTTGTTTAAAAACGTAAAGATTTTTATGTATTTCTCTGCATCCTCATCACTAGAATTCAACCAGTATTGGTAAAATTTATAGGGCGATGTTCTATTGGCATCTAGCCAAACGTTTCCTCCTTCAGACTTTCCAAACTTAGACCCGTCAGACTTAGTTATTAATGGACATGTTATAGCATACCCTTTGCCTCCAGCAATTCTTCTAATTAATTCAGTTCCTGTTGTAATATTTCCCCATTGGTCGCTTCCACCCATTTGAATAGAACAATCATTTGCTTTGTATAGGTGAAGAAAATCATAACCTTGTACAAGCTGATAGGTAAACTCTGTAAAACTCATGCCTTCTGATGATTCAGATGAAATTCTGTTTTTTACAGAATCTTTAGCCATCATATAGTTTACAGTAATGTGCTTACCTACATCGCGAATAAACTCAAGAAAAGAGAAATCTTTCATCCAATCGTAATTATTCACAAGTTCAGCTGCATTAGCCTCATCACTTTCAAAGTCTAAAAAATGAGCCAATTGCCCTTTTATAGCTTCTTGATTGTGTCTTAATGTTTTTTCGTCTAATAAATTACGTTCGTTTGATTTTCCAGAAGGATCTCCAATCATCCCTGTTGCACCACCAACTAACGCTACGGGTTTATGTCCACAACGTTGGTAATGTGCTAAAAGCATAATTGGTACCAAATTACCAATGTGTAAAGAATCTGCCGTTGGATCAAACCCCACATAAGCACTTCGCATGCTTTCCATTAAATGGTCTTCTGCCCCAGGCATAACGGTATGTATCATGCCTCTCCAAGTTAATTCTTCAACAAAATTCTTTATCATTTTTACAGCTTTAAGTTCAAATTTATAACATATCCACACTGGGATTTTTACAAAACTATGCAAAGATAAAAATACACGCATAATTACTTATGGATTCTGAATAATTCTTTAATTTAGTTGCATGATTTTAGTAACAGGAGGTACGGGTTTAGTTGGTGGGCATTTACTCTACAGACTTATTTCTGAGCAAAAGAAAGTAAGAGCTATTTACAGAAACAAACGTAAACTTGAAAACACCAAAAACATATTTTCTTGTTATACAGTTGATTCTGAAACACTATTCAATAAGATTGAATGGATTGAGGCTGACCTATTAGATATTCCAGCTTTAACCAAAGCTTTTAAAGATATAAAAACAGTTTATCACGCTGCTGCATTTGTATCTTTTGAACCAGATAAATATCAGCTTTTAAGAAAAACAAATATTGAGGGCACTGCAAATATTGTAAACCTTTGTATTGCTAATAACATAGAAAAACTTTGCTATGTAAGCTCTATTGCAACTTTGGGAAGCACGTTAAATAATACATCTATATCTGAAGATACCAACTGGAACCCTGAAGATGATAATAGTGTTTATGCCATAACTAAATATGGTGCTGAAATGGAAGTTTGGAGAGGTACACAAGAGGGTGTTGACGCCGTTGTTGTTAATCCCGGTGTTATTTTGGGTGCAGGTATTTGGAGATATGGCACAGGAAGTTTATTTAAAAAAGCGCATAAAGGCTTAAAATACTATACTTCTGGAACTGTTGGATTGATAGCCGTTGAAGATGTGGTTAATATTATGATTGCATTAATGCATAGCCAAATAAAAAATAAACGTTTTGTTTTAGTAGCTGAAAATTGGAGTTACAAAGATTTTCTTGAAGCTTTAGCAATATCTGTTGGTGCAAAACCTCCTAAAAAAATTGCGAGTAAAAGCTTATTAAGTCTGGCTTGGAAATTGGATTGGTTAAAGCATAAGCTAACAGGAAAGCGAAGGCAGTTAACCAAACATATTGCAAAATCTTTAACAACTAAAACACATTACAGTAGTGATAACATAAAATCAGCTTTGAATTATAAGTTTAAAGCTATTGGTGAAGCTATTAGTTGTGTTGGATCTAATTATCCGAAATAGGCTCAACTATACCTTCTAATTCTTCAATACTTTCTTCTAGAAGTGTATCATCAACTTCAATTAACTCTTTAATTTTAGGTATTACTAAGGAATCTTTAACACCAATTTTTAAGCTATCCTTTGCTTTTAAGGCTTTTTTTAACGAATCTGCTTCTCGTTTCGTTTTTTCTTTCCACTCAGAAGCTTCTTGCTTTTTTAGTGCTTTTTTTAATCTATCCAAACTATCAGCTAATTTGGTATAAATCTCCTCATACTCTTCAATATGATATGCATAATAATTATTGCTTAAAGCAAATTGCAAGCTATCTATATTGTGTTTTTCATAAATATAGGTATCCATGTTTAGACTGCTGTCTCTCATGATTAGTTTATTCTTAGAGCTTGCAGAAGTAATAAGCTTAGCATCAATTAAAATATCAACCATTTTATCCTTAGAAATTAAATGCTTTGGTTTATCAGGCCCTTTTAATTCATTACACCCTAAGGTAATAAAAACCATTCCAATGCATACTATAAGTCGCTTAAAAATCATCTATTAAAAGTTAATCGTTTTGCCGATTTAACGGAGCTAAATTTAGCATTTTCATACACTAAATTACCATTTAAAAACGTATGTGTAATTCTAGATTTAAATGTTGCTCCTTCAAAGGGAGACCACCCACATTTATACAATATATTATCTTTTGTTACTGTCCATGGATTATTTAAATCAACCATAACCAAATCCGCATAAAAGCCTTCTTTTACATAGCCACGTCTTTCAACTTGAAATAAAATGGCTGGGTTATGGCACATTTTCTTTACTATTTTTTCTAAAGAAATTTTTTCTTTATGATACATTTCCAACATTGCTGGTAAAGCATGTTGTACTAATGGGCCTCCTGAAGGTGCACTTGTGTAAACGTTTTTTTTCTCACCTATAGTATGCGGTGCGTGGTCTGTAGCAATAACATCTATTCTATCATCTAGTAAAGCTTCCCATAACTGGTCTCTATCGGCTTTTGTTTTTACAGCAGGATTCCATTTTATAAAAGTACCTTTATTATCATAGTCTTCATCAGAAAACCATAAATGATGAATACATACCTCTGCGGTAATCTTTTTATCTTTTAACGGAATATCATTAGTAAATAAATTAGTTTCTTTTCCTGTAGATAAATGAAAAACATGTAATCTAGCTCCTGTTTTTTTTGCAAGTTCTATAGCTTTAGATGATGATAAATAACAAGCTTCTTCACTTCTGATGATAGGGTGATATTTAATAGGAATATCGTCTCCAAACTTATCAATATGTGCTTTTAGGTTTTTACGAACTGTAGCTTCATCTTCGCAATGCACAGAAATAACCATATCTGTACTTTTAAAGATTTTTTCTAAAACTTTAGGATCGTCCACCAGCATATTCCCTGTTGAAGAACCTAAAAATAGTTTCAATCCTGCAACCTGATTAATATCTAGCTTTAATATTTCATCCAAATTATCGTTTGTACCACCAAACATAAACGAATAATTTGCCCAAGATGATTTTGCAGCAATATCAAACTTTTCCTCAAGCTTTTCAATAGTTGTTGTTTGCGGATTTGTATTGGGCATCTCAACAAAAGAGGTAATACCTCCTGCTATAGCAGCTTTGGATTCTGTTTCAATATTTGCCTTGTGGGTTAATCCAGGTTCTCTAAAATGCACTTGATCATCAATTGCTCCAGGTAGAATATATTTTCCTTCAGCATCAATTACTAATACATCTGCAGATTTTGCACTAATAGATTCAGAAATTTGTTTAATATACTCGCCTTCAATTAAAATATCTCCATTAAAAATTGAACCTTCATTAACTATATTAGCATTTTTTATAAGTGTAGTTTTCTTTTGCATATTTTTTATTTTTTAGAATCCCTGTAAAACAAACTTTTCAACTTCATAGAAATAACACCAAAAATAGCTTCAGAAATAATACCTGAACTTAATTTGGACTCTCCTCGTGTTCTATCAGTAAATATAACAGGGACTTCAACAATTTTAAACTTTTTTAAATAGGCCTTGAATTTCATTTCAATTTGAAACGCATATCCTATAAACTTCACAGCATTCAAATCAATGGCTTCTAGCACATGTCTCTTGTAACACACAAAACCTGCCGTTGTATCATGGATTTTCATCCCCGTGATTAATCTCACATATTTTGAGGCCAGATAAGACATTAAAACTCTAGCCATAGGCCAGTTAACAACATTTACCCCTGTTTTGTATCTAGAACCAATGGACATATCCGCACCTTCAAGCTGGCAGGCATTATAAAGTTTCAAAATATCATTAGGATCATGTGAGAAATCAGCATCCATCTCAAAAATATAATCATAGCTTTTTTGTAAACTCCATTTAAATCCATGAATGTAAGCTGTACCTAAGCCAGACTTTTCTTTTCTTACCTCTAAAAAAAGTTTTTCGGGAAATTCTTTTTGTAATTCTTTAACCTTTAATGCTGTTAAATCAGGTGAATTATCATCAACAATAAGGATGTGAATATGATCAGACTGTGATAACACTGCCTTAATTATAGCTTCAATATTTTCAATCTCATTATATGTTGGAATAATCACTATTGTATCAGCCATATTACTATCTGTACAGAAATCCTTTTATAGTTTTAGCAAATGTACATTAATCAGCGTTTATTTATTTTAAATATTTCCTAATAATACATGCTTATTTTAAAAATTATAATAATTTTAACCCATGCTTCGTCACATAGTTTCAAACGAAATATTTACTATTCTATTGGTTTTAGGTTTAATTATAATTGCTACTGCAAAATTAATTGCTCCTAAACGGTTTGACGATTTTATTTTAGTTTTAGGTAACGACAAGTACCTGAAAATTTATTCTAGAGACCAGAAGTTTTTCGACAATTTTGATGCCTTGTTATTTGCTAATTTGGTACTATCTGTTTCTGTTTTCTGCTTTATTGTTTATAAAAAAATCTCAGAAGTCTCCAATATTTCTGGTAACACTATGTTTAAACTAAGTTTTAGTATTGGGGTTTTTATTCTAATCAAAGTACTTATTGAACGCTTAATTGGTAGCCTTTTTGAAATTGATAAGCTTGTAGATCAATACTTATTTCAAAAAACAAGTTTTAAAAATTATTTAGGGTTGGTACTACTACCCATTAATGCTTTACTCCTATACAGTTTTAAGCCAACAATGCCAATTATCTATGGCATTATATCATTATTATTAATTGTTAATATCATAGGCCTAATTAGTTCATTTAAAACGCATCAAAGTCTAATAAAAAACAACTTATTCTATTTTATTTTGTATCTTTGCGCTCTCGAAATCGCACCCTATATCATTTTATATAAGGTGTTTATTGCAAATTAAAAGAAAAACGACTTGCGCTTATGAAAGTGAAAACCATTTTAGTATCTCAACCAGAACCTAAAATAGAGAACTCGCCCTACTTCGATTTACAAGAAAAGCAACGCGTAAAAATAGATTTCAGACCGTTTATTCATGTAGAAGGCGTATCTGCTAAGGAAATTAGGCATCAAAAAATTGATTTAAGCAATTACACAGCAATTATTTTAACAAGTAGAAATGCTGTGGATCACTTTTTTAGAATCGCTGAGGAAATGCGTTTTAAAGTTCCAGACACGATGAAGTATTTTTGCCAGTCTGAAGCAGTTGCATATTACTTACAAAAATACGTGGTTTACAGAAAGCGTAAGATTTATGTTGGTAAACGTACGTTTGCTGAATTATCCCCGCTTATCAAAAAATACAAAGACGAGAAGTTTTTATTACCTAACACAGATAAGGTGAAACCTGCTGTACCTCAAATTCTTAATGATTTGGGAGTAGATTGGAAACAAGCAACGTTTTACAAAACTGTGGTTAGCGATTTATCGGATTTAGCTGATGTTTACTACGATGTTTTAGTATTCTTTAGCCCTTCAGGAATTGAATCTTTATTTCAAAACTTTCCAGATTTCAAACAAAATGATACGCGTATCGCTGTTTTTGGAAATACAACTATTAAAGCTGTTGAAGAAAAAGGATTGCGTGTAGATATTGCTGCACCAACTCCCGAGACACCTTCTATGACTATGGCTTTACAGAAATATATTGAAAAAGCTAATAAAGGGAAATAGTAGAACTTTATTATACAATATAATAAAAAGGGATGATTTTAAAATCATCCCTTTTTTTATCTAAAAGGCATAGCGCTGTGGACCGCCACGCCTAATCTCTTCACTACAATGCATTTCAAACTTTTTAAAGTTTTCCCTAAACGCGTTGGTTAACTTAAATGCCATGGTGTAATAAGCTTCATCGTCGTTCCAAGTTTGCCTTGGGCTTAATACGCTTGTTGGTACCCCAGGACAGCTTCTTGGTTGCGCTACACCAAATACAGAATGAATGTGATAATCATCGTAATTATATAAACCTAGTTTACCATCTAACACCGCATTTATCATAGCACGCGTGTATTTTAATTTCATTCGTGTGCCTACACCATAAGGGCCTCCAGTCCAACCTGTATTTACTAACCAAACATTTACACCTGCTTCTAGCATTTTTTTACTTAACATTTCAGCATATTTAGCAGGATGCAAAGGCATAAAAGGTGCTCCAAAACATGCAGAAAACGAGGGCTGTGGCTCTTTAACACCAGCTTCTGTTCCCGCCACTTTAGCGGTATATCCAGATATAAAATGATATGCTGCTTGACTTGGTGTTAATTTAGATATTGGTGGAATCACCCCAAATGCATCAGCAGTTAAAAAGAATATATTTTTTGGGTTTTTACCAATTGATGGCACTTTTATATTTTCAATATGATGGATAGGGTAACTTACGCGGGTATTTTGAGTTATGGAAGTATCTGCAAAATCTACCTCAGCATTATCGTTTAAGATGACATTTTCAAGAATGGCTCCTTTTTTAATGGCATCATATATTTCAGGTTCATTATCTCTACTTAGGTTAATCACTTTTGCATAACAACCACCTTCAAAATTAAACACGGTATTTTCGTTAGTCCAACCATGTTCATCGTCGCCTATTAAACTTCTATCAGGATCCGTAGATAATGTTGTTTTTCCTGTTCCTGATAAACCAAAAAACACTGCGGTATCTCCATCTTTACCAACATTAGCACTACAATGCATTGGTAATGTATTTTTAAATACAGGAAGAATAAAGTTTAAGGCAGAAAAAATACCTTTTTTTATTTCGCCTGTATAACCTGTTCCTCCAATTAAGGCAATCTTTCTTGAAAAATTAAGAATAGCAAAATTATGCTGACGTGTACCATCAATTTCGGCATCAGCCATAAAACCCGGTGCATTAACAATAGTCCATTGAGGATTAAAGTCTTCTAATTCTAATTCGTCAGGACGTAAAAACATATTATATGCAAACTGGTTACTCCAGGGATATTCATTAATAACACGAATACTTAGTTTATAGTTTTCATCTGCACAGGCATAAGTATCTCTCACATACAACTCCCTATTAGATAAATAATCTATAACCTTTGCATATAAAGCATCAAATTTTTTGGGTCCAAACGGAATATTAATATCACCCCACCAAATCCTATCTTTAGTAATATCATCCTTAACTATAAATCTATCTTTTGGAGAACGCCCTGTAAACTCACCTGTGTTAACTGCCAACGCGCCAGAAGACGCCTCTACCCCAAGACCTTTTTCTATCGAAATAGCATGAAGTTCATCAGGAGATAATTGATACTTTACTTTTGCATTTTTTATGCCATATTGCTCTAACGAAATCGTTTTCGTAGCCTGACCATAGTTTCCCATAAATTGACTTAAAATTATTTATTCAACAAAATTAAAACAATTATTTTAAGTATATAGCAACTATATTGCCTTTTTAGACGAAATCTTTATGAAATCAACAAACATAAAGCTCCACGCTAGAATCAATAACAAACCACCTATTGGTGTAACAAAACCAATAATCTTGAAATCAAAAGAGCTTAACGCGTTGGTTGCTAGTCCATAAATAGATCCAGAAAAGAACAACACGCCAATAACCACTAAATAATAGACTATTTTTTTTGTCTTAAACTTAATTAAAGAGGTGCTCCCTAGAAATAGCAATAAAAGTGCATGATACATCTGATACCTAACTCCCGTTTCAAAAGTTTGTTGAGACTCAAACGGGATGAGTTCTTTTAGGGCATGAGCACCAAAAGCACCAAAAATAATACTTAAAACACCTAACACAGTTGCGGTAATTAATATTGTTTTATTCATTTTTTTATAAATTATTCTCAATAAATACATTTAATATTTATTAATTTCGTAAAATTAAAAGCTTTTTAAGCTATTCACTAATTAAAAACAAAATTACTTAACAAAACTCAATATGCGAAAGGTTTTAGTTATTGGTTCTGGAAAATCAACATCATATTTAATAAAATATTTGTTAGATAAATCTTCTGAAGAACAATTATTCATAACAGTTGGAGATTTACATATTGAAAACGCAAAAAAACTAATTGGCAATCATGAAAATGCTAAAGCTATTAAGCTAGACGTTTTTAATGAAACATCTAGAATTAGCGCCATAAAAAAAGCTGATATTGTAGTTTCCATGCTACCTGCACGTTTCCATATTGAAGTTGCAAAAGATTGCATTACTTATAAAAAAAATATGGTAACGGCTTCCTATGTAAGCAAGGACATGCAAGCTTTGGATGAACAAGCCAAAACCAATAACCTCATTCTACTAAACGAAATTGGGGTAGATCCAGGGATAGATCACATGAGCGCTATGCAAGTACTTGACCGTATTAGAGATAAAGGCGGTAAAATTATTTTGTTTGAATCTTTTACTGGTGGGTTAATTGCTCCAGAAAGCGATAATAATTTATGGAATTATAAATTCACTTGGAATCCCAGAAATGTGGTAACCGCAGGACAAGGTGGTGCCGCTAAATTCCTGCAAGAGGGCACCTATAAGTACATTCCATATAACCGATTGTTTAGACGCACCGAGTTTTTAGAAATTGATAATTTTGGGCGTTTTGAAGTCTATGCCAATAGAGATTCTTTAAAATACCAAAATGCTTATGGTTTAAAAAACATAAAAACCTTATATCGAGGCACTATGCGTCGTGTTGGCTTTAGTCGCGCATGGAATATCTTTGTTATTCTGGGTATGACAGACGATAGTTATACCATTGACGATAGCGAAAACATGAGCTACCGCGATTTTACAAACTCGTTTTTACCCTACAGCCCCACAGATTCTGTGGAGTTAAAGCTTCGCCATGAATTAAAAATAGACCAAGACGATATGGTTTGGGACAAACTTGTAGAACTTGATATTTTTAACCCAAACAAACCTGTAGAACTCAAAAAAGCAACACCTGCTCAAATTCTCCAAAAAATATTGATGGATAGCTGGACTCTTTCAGATAAGGACAAAGACATGATTGTTATGTACCACAAATTTGGCTACGAATTAAAAGGTAAAAAACATCAAATAGATGCCAATATGGTTGTTTTAGGCGAAGACCAAACCTACACTGCTATGTCTAAAACAGTGGGATTACCCCTTGCAATGGCTACACTCGCTATTTTAAATGGTAAAATCACCACACCAGGAGTTCAAATCCCAATTACCAAGGAAATTTACAACCCAATTTTAAAAGAGCTAGAAACTTTTGGCATCACATTTAATGAAAAGGAGGTACCATATTTAGGCTACAACCCATTAAATAATTAAAATTTGGGCGTTACCCACAAGGGGTCGGGCTTTCCGCTATATCTTTTTTGTAATAAATTTGTTTAAGTATCTCATAAAGCGTTTTTCATGTTAAATCTATGCGAAATCAAACTTACTAGTAAGCACAAAAAAGGATGTCGCTGCAATCCCTAACGCAATTCATAGTTTCAATTTAAAACCAAATACTTATTTTTATGTTTTTATTTGAAACAAAATGAAGCGTTTACCGGATATTATAATATTAGCTATTTTTTCAATTCACTTTTTAGGTAACGTTTTAATAAATATTATCGGTGTTCCTCTTGCTGCATATCACTCTTACGAAGCATGGCAAGAAGTTGAAACAACCAACCATTCATTACAAAAGCAGAATACAAATATTAAAACAAAACAAAAAACTGCTCATAATACAGTAGACACAATATTAAGCACTAACAACACCCATGAAACAAAAACCAAAAGTAATTACCATTGATGGTATCGATAAAAAAATACTTCGCGCTTTAACCACAGATGCCAGAACCCCTATTTTAGAAATTGCTAGAAACGTAGGTATTTCAGGTGCAGCTATACATCAACGTCTGAGGAAATTAGAAAAATCCAAACTTATTTCAGGCTCAAAATTTATTATAAATCATGAAGTTTTAGGTTTTACAACATTAGCCTTTGTTGGTATTTATCTTGACAAAGCAGCTAATACAGACGATGTTGTTAGAGCATTAAAACGTATTCCTGAAGTTTTAGAATGCCATTATACTACTGGCAACTATAGCTTATTCATAAAACTATTAAGTAAAGACAACGCACACTTAATGCGATTACTTCACGAAAAAATTCAAACCATTACAGGAGTACAACGCACAGAATCTCTTATTTCATTAGATCAACAAATTGATAGACAAGTACATATCTAATTTGGTGTCATTTAAATTTAATAAAGCAAATCAATTTTATATTCTCGGTATAATTATTGATTAGTATTGCCAATAACATTTCAAACTAAAATCAATGAAAAAAAAGTACTTAGTATTACTCGTTACTGCACTATTTGCAGCGTCTATGTTTTCTCAAGAGAATAAAGACAGTAAAAGCATTTCCACAGAAAATTTCAATGAAGTAAAAATAAACGGATTGTATCTTGTTCTTGGAGCCTTTGATGTTACGTATGAACGAACCATTAATCAAGAATCGGCATTTGGTGTAAATGTATTTTTACCTTTTGATGACGATATAAATGATGACATCAACTATTACATATCTCCATATTACCGTTTTTATTTTGGAAAAAAATATGCGTCGGGATTCTTTGTAGAAGGATTCGGAATGTTAAATTCAACAAATGATTACAGTTTTTCTGGCAATTTCGATACTAGCATTAAGGAAGATAATATTACCGACTTTGCATTAGGTATTGGTTTAGGTGGTAAATGGATTACTGAAAGTGGGTTTATTGGCGAATTAAATTTTGGTGTAGGTAGAAATCTTTTTAATAACGATAGATATGATTATGAAATTGTAGCAAAAGTAGGCATTACACTTGGTTATAGATTCTAAAAAACTACTAATAGAAACAAAAACCCAAGCTATGCTTGGGTTTTTTGATTTAAATAATATTAATCCTTTTTTAGGGATTTGTTATTTCATCTTCATCAACCAATTACGTACATCAACCTCTTTCTTAATAATCATGCGCAAATCTTCAATTTTAACACGTTGCTGTTCCATAGAATCTCTGTGACGGATAGTAACCGTATTATCATTTAGCGTATCATGGTCTACAGTAATACAAAACGGTGTTCCATTAGCGTCTTGTCTACGGTAACGCCTTCCAACCGCATCTTTTTCATCATAAATTACATTAAAATCCCATTTTAGTTCCTCAACAATATTTCTAGCGATTTCAGGCAAACCATCCTTTTTAACTAATGGCAAAATAGCTGCTTTAGTTGGTGCCAAAACGCTTGGTAATTTTAAAACAGTTCGTGACTTTCCATCTCCTAAATCCTCTTCTTGCAAAGCATTTGAGAATACTGCTAAAAACATTCTATCTAAACCTATTGATGTTTCTAGGACATACGGTGTATAACTTGCATTGTCTTCATGATCAAAATATTGTAATTTTTTACCTGAATATTCCTCATGTGCTTTTAAATCAAAATCCGTTCTAGAATGAATACCTTCTAATTCTTTAAAACCAAATGGAAATTTAAATTCAATATCTGCAGCGGCATCAGCATAATGTGCTAATTTTTCATGGTCATGAAAACGATAATTATCTTCACCCATACCAAGAGACAAATGCCATTTCATTCTCGTCTTCTTCCAATGCTCATACCATTCTCCTTGAGTACCTGGTTTTATAAAAAACTGCATTTCCATTTGTTCAAACTCACGCATTCTAAATATAAACTGTCTTGCAACAATTTCATTCCTAAATGCTTTACCAGTTTGTGCTATACCAAAAGGAATTTTTTGTCGACTTGTTTTCTGTACATTCAAAAAGTTAACAAAAATACCTTGAGCCGTTTCCGGACGTAAATACAAATCCATAGCTGTATCAGCCGAAGCTCCAAGCTTAGTTCCAAACATTAAATTAAATTGCTTAACGTCTGTCCAGTTTTTGCTACCTGTTAATGGATCTGCAATTTCTAGTTCTTCTATTAAAGCTTTTACATCAGCTAAATCTTCATTCTCTAAAGATTTAGCCATTCTTGAAAGTATGGTGTTTATCTTTTCTTGATACCCCAGAACGCGTCCGTTAGTAGAAACAAACTCTTCTTTATTAAAAGCATCTCCAAAGCGTTTTGCAGCCTTTTTAACTTCTTTATCTATCTTACCTTCAATTTTAGCACAATAGTCTTCAATTAAAACATCAGCTCTGTATCGCTTCTTCGAATCTTTATTATCAATTAATGGGTCATTAAATGCATCAACGTGCCCTGAAGCTTTCCAAGTTGTTGGGTGCATAAAAATAGCAGCATCAATTCCTACTATATTTTCATTCATTTGCACCATAGCTTTCCACCAATAGTCTCGAATGTTTTTCTTTAACTCTGCTCCGTTTTGTGCATAATCGTATACTGCACTTAAACCATCATAAATTTCACTGCTTTGAAACACATAGCCGTACTCCTTAGCATGCGAAATTACCTTCTTAAATTGATCATCTTGATTTGCCATAGGTGCAAAAATAAAAAACCGCTTAAAACTAAAAGGCTTTATTAAGGAAAAATATCAGATTGTTAATCTCAATTAATTATACTCCATTCAGCTAAAAAAAAACCTTATAGAGTTAAACTCCTAACTAGGTGTTATTAATCAATAACTAAAAAAATTGTATTTTTGCTTTTCTTAATAGCTATGAAAAAATGAAAATACTCTCCCTACGCCTTATGGCACTAATGCTTTGCGTTTGCACGTTAAATTATGCTCAAATTACGTATGAATCCGCATTTCCAAACATTAATTTTGAATTTCCTGTAGAAATCCAAAATGCAAATGATAATTCTGATAGACTTTTTATTGTTGAACAATCTGGTAGAATTAAAGTGTTTCCAAACCAGAGTGATGTTACAAGCGCATCTGTAAGCACTTTTCTCGATATCTCAGATGATCCAGTATATTTTATAAATGGACAAGAAATTGGACTGCTAGGGCTTGCTTTTCATCCTGAATTTGTAACTAATAATTACTTTTACGTATACTACACAACAATTAGTCCTTCTCCTGATGTTATAGTAAGGGTGGTGCTTTCTAGATTTACCGTTAGTAGCTCAGATCCTAATTTAGCAGACCCTAATAGCGAATTAATCCTTTTTGAATTTGATAAAAATCAATTAGAAAGTAATCATAACGGAGGAAAAATAGCTTTCGGGCCTGATGGATATCTATATATTTCTGTTGGCGATGGAGGTGGTGCTAATGACCCACAAGGAAATGCGCAAAACACCAATAATATTTTTGGCAATATACTAAGAATTGATGTAGACTTGGATTCAAGTAATCCAGTAGAAACAAATCCTACATTGCCAAATGGCAATTATGAAATCCCTAGTGACAATCCATTTGTAGGATCCAGCGGTTTAGATGAAATTTATGCTTATGGTTTTCGAAACACTTGGAAATTTTCTTTTGATCAAGTTTCTGGTAGATTATGGGGTGCCGACGTTGGTCAAGGAGAGTTTGAGGAGATTAATCTTATTCAAAATGGTAAAAACTATGGATGGAGTCGTTTTGAAGCTAACTCAGTTGCAAATAGTGGAGTTACTATAGCAGGACCAACCGAATTTCCAGTGTTTTCTGCTGACCACAATCAAGGAGACCAATCTATTACAGGTGGTTATGTATATAGAGGATCTGAAATTACTAGTTTAAGTCCAGATATTAACTCTAAGTACATCTACGGAGATTATATTAGCGGAAGGGTTTGGGCATTAAATTACAATGCTTCTACTGGTAATGCAAGTAGAACAGAACTATTCAAAACTTCAGGCGAATTCATATCTTCTTTTGGAGTTGATGAAAGTGGTGAATTATATTTTAGTGATTATGGCACTAATGCGCAACTTTACAAATTAATAGACGGTACTTCTCCACCTTCTGGAACTCCAGTAAGTGGAACTGGTGAATGGTCAAATTTAAACGAAGGTATTAGTAACGGTATTGTAAATGCAATAGTTACTGCTCCAAATGGAACTATTTATCATGGTGGTAGTTTTAACACTGCTGGCACTATAACTGCTAATAATATTGCTATGTGGAACGAAACCTTAGGTTGGCAGGCACTAGGTAGTGGATCTAACGGAACGATAAGTAGCTTAGTAATAGCTCCAAATGGCGATGTATTTGTCGGAGGTTCTTTTACTGAAATTGGAGGTGTAAATGCTCAAAACATTGCTAAATGGGATGGCTCTACGTGGTCTGCTTTAGGCACAGGAATTGATGGTAGTGTTGCTGCTCTTGCATTACGACCTAACGGAAATTTATACGCTGGAGGTATTTTTGAAACTATTAATGGAAATACTGTTAGAAATATAGCGGAATGGAATGGTAGTCAATGGAATGCGCTTACTGATGCTACCACTACTATTTCTGGAACAAATAATGAAATTAGATCTTTAGCTTTAGATAGTGACGGAACATTATATGTAGGCGGGAATTTTGATGAAGCTGGTAATATAACCGCCAATAGAATTGCTACCTGGAATGGTACTAATTGGGGAACACTTGGCTCTGGCACAAGTGGATTCGTTCAAGCGATAGCCTTAACATCAACAGATGTATATATTGGAGGAAACTTTGCAATTGCTGGCGGGCAAACTGTAAATCGTGTTGCGCAATGGAACAAAAGTGCGTTGTCTTGGTCTCCTCTAGGTAATGGTGTAAACAATATTATAAACGCATTAATTCATGATGGGACTTACTTGTATGCTGGAGGTGCTTTTGATTTAGCAAATATTGACATAAACAATAGCAACATTGTTAACAATATTGCTCGATGGAGTACAACGGAAGGCTGGGAAGCTCTTGGAACTAATATGAATGTTGGGGTTGATATAAAAATCAACACACTACAATTCGCAAAAGATGCTGATGGAATAGACAAACTGTTTGCTGGTGGAAATTTTTCTACTGCAGGAGCTACCAATGCTAATAATACAGCTAGATGGGTATCTGACAACCTATTAAGTACTTTATCAACTAAAAAAGACAACTCAATCTTTATCTATCCTAACCCAACAAGTGGAAAGATATTTTTATCTAAAGATAAGGCTTGGAAATTTTTAGACCTTACAGGTAAGGTTATTAATGAAGGTTTTAGCAATAGACTGAATATCTCAAAATACGCAGAAGGTCTTTACTTTTTGAAATTTGAAAACGGTAAAACATTAAAAATTATAAAAACATCTAATTGATAAAAAATCTAATAAATTTATTCTTCCCTAAAGTATGTTACGCCTGCCATAACTTACTAAGTGATAATGAAGAATCCATTTGTTTAGATTGTCGTCATGATTTACCTGTAACCAATTTTCATTTTGATGATAATGACAGTGTCAAGAAAATGCTTTACGGCAGAGCAAAAATTGAAAATGGTACTGCTTTATTTAGGTTTGAAAAAAAAGGCAATGTCCAGCGGCTTATCCATAACCTTAAATATAAAGGTCATGAACATATTGGTTTTATTTTAGGAAATTGGTTGGGTGGCGAATTAAAAACACTTGAAACCTACCAAAGTATTGATGCTGTTATTCCTGTTCCTCTACATAATAATAAGCTAAAAAAAAGAGGTTATAATCAAGTGGCTAAATTTGGACAGCAAATTGCTAAAGCTTTAAATGCAACCTATTTGGATGATGTTTTGATTAAAATTTCAAATACTAAATCTCAAACTAATAAAAAACGATTTGCAAGATGGACCAATAGTAATGAACTTTTTGCATTAAAAAACATTACAAAAATTGAGAATAAGCACATTTTAATTGTAGATGATATTATTACAACTGGCGCAACAATTGAAGCCTGTGTATCTGTTTTAAATGTTGCAGAAGATGTAAAAATTAGTATTGCAACCATGGCAATAGCTTAAGTAAAGAACCGTTATATTTTTTAGTAGAATTCATGTACTTTTGCTAAAATTTAAAATTGTTGATGAACAAGACCCTTTCAAATTTTATTTTTACTTTTATTATTGGCTTCTTTTTTATAAACTGTGCAAATCGCGGCACGCCAGATGGTGGCCCCAAAGATGAAACACCCCCTACCATAATTAAATCTGATCCTGAAAATTATACTACTAACTTTAAGGGCAATGAAATTCGAGTTTATTTTGATGAATACATTAAAATAAAAGACCTACAAAAACAACTTATTATTTCGCCTCCAATGAAAACACAACCCGATGTTACTCCACTGGGTGGCGCAAGTAAATATATTACCATTAAAATTTACGATACTTTACAGCCTAATACTACTTATGCCTTTAATTTTGGAAATAGTATAACTGATAACAATGAAGGCAACCCCTACCCATATTATCGTTACGTATTTTCAACTGGAGATTATATTGATTCTTTATCTGTAAATGGAAACATTGTTGACGCGTTAAAAAAAGAACCTGAGACCTTTGTAAATGTAGCTTTATATGAAGTTGATTCTACATTCTCTGATTCTATCATCTATAAAGAAACGCCAAAATATATTACCAATACACTTGATAGTCTTACAACATTTTCTGTAGAAAATTTAAGACCTGGAAAGTACCTCCTGATGGCTCTTAAAGATGGAAATGATGATAACAAATTTCAGCAAAAAACAGACCAAATAGGGTTTCACAAAAGCTTTATTGAAGTGCCTACAGACACATCATATACACTTAGACTTTTTAAAGAAGATATTGATTATAACGCAACTAGACCACGTTTAATTTCTGGTGAAAAAATTGCTTTTGGGTATGAAGGTGATTACGAAGGTATGAAGATTGATATCTTATCTGAAACACCTCCTGAATTTGAATATAGAATTACCAAAGATCCTAAAACAGATACTTTAAACTATTGGTATAAACCTAGATTAAAAGAAGTTGACTCATTAATTTTTAAGGTTTCAAAAAAAGAATTTGAAAAAGAATTTACAGCACGAATCAGTGAACAAAAACGAGATACTTTAGTAATAAGTGCATCGCCTTCAGGGAATATTGGGTATGACGAAGACTTTAAAATTTCTGGAACAACACCTTTATTGAATTTTGATGACTCTAAAATATCAATGATGGATAAGGATTCAACTCAGGTAAAATTCACCACAGATTTTGACACCCTTTTAAACATATATTCTATAAAATTTGACAAAACAGAAGACAATAATTACAAAATTGAAATACTTCCTGAAGCCTTCGAGGATTTCTTCGGCGGTAAAAACAAAGACACCTTAAATTACAGTTTAAGAACCCGTAAAGCATCTGATTTTGGTTATGTACGCTTTAATTTAATTAATGCTACTTATCCATTAATCGTTCAGCTTACAGACAAAAGTGGTAAAGTAAAATTTGAACAATTTGTAGATAAAGCAGGCTCTGTAGACTTTTTGAATTTGGATGCTGGTATGTATTCAATTAGAATTATTCATGATGCTAACGGTAACAAAAAGTTTGACTCGGGTAATTATTTAAAAAAGACTCAGCCTGAAAAGGTAAGTCATTTTCAAGAAATTGAAATTAGAGCAGATTGGGGGCTAGAAGAAACTCTTTCGTTTAAGTAATATTAAACGTATCTCTATCATCTAAAAACTTAAGCTTATTTCTGTAAGCTTCAATATGACGCTTCTCAAGAGTTACAACTTGCACCGCTTCTTCATTAGGATCAAATTCAGTAATAAGATTCCCTAAAACATCGTAGACTGCAGAATGCCCTGAGTATTCACTTTTAACACCATCAACTCCTACTCTATTTACACCAACACAGTAACTCATATTTTCTATGGCTCGTGCTTTTAGCAAAGCATCCCAAGCAGAAACTCTGGGTTTTGGCCAATTGGCAACGTATAATAAAACATCATAATCTTCGGTGTTTCTTGACCAAACAGGAAAGCGTAAATCATAACAAATTAAAGGTCTAATTTTCCACCCTTTGTAATGTACAATTACTTTTTCTTTTCCTGCTGTATAGGTTTTATCTTCACCAACTAAAGTAAAAGTATGCCTTTTATCATAAGATGTTATATAACCAGAAGGTTCTACAAAAAGCAAGCGATTATAAAAATTGCTCTTTTCTGAAATTACAATACTACCAACTATAGCAGCGTTTGTTTTTGATGCCATTTCTTTCATCCATAAAACGGTTTTACCATTCATGGTTTCGGCAACAAATTTTGCATGCATTGTAAATCCGGTTGTAAACATTTCTGGAAGTACAATAACATCTATTCTCTCAGAAATACTCTCAATCTTTTTAGTAAAATTTTGGCGGTTTTTTGTTGGGTTTTCCCAAACCAAATCAGATTGGATTAAAGCTATTTTAAGTTCGTTTTGCATTCAAACAACAGATTTATTAACGACACTTAAATTACCATTTTACCTCTCTTTTACCAAAATAAAAATGTTAATTACTTATTATATTTACACGAATTGAAATTCTTTTTAAGAACGCTTCAATTTCTTTTTTGCCTTTTCTGTGGCAGCTTTGTACTTTTCAATCTTCTCTAACCATTTTTCTTCGTCTTGTGGAGATAGTTTACCCTGCTTTTTTAGCTTTTCGTATTTATTAATAGCAGCTTTGTGCTTTTTAGTAGATTTATCAAAATTAGACTGCGCTTTCTTTCTTTTCTTTAATTCCTTTTCAGCCTTTTTTTGCTTCTTTTCGGCTCTTTTTTGTTCTTTTTCAGCCTTTTCTTGCTCTTTTTCCGCTTTTTCTAGACGCTTTTTGGTTTCTTCAGTGGCTTTAATTTGTGACATTTTTTTATCGAAAGCCGCACGTATTTCTGATTGCTTTTCAACTGAAAACGTATCTGTAACATCTACACTGTCTTTAAAAATTCTATCTTCTTTTATTTCATATTTAACACCATTAAAACTTACGTCTTGGGCATTAACTACAAAGCCTAAACATATAAATAATACTACTAATAATATTCTCATTATATTTTTTTTAAAATTTGACATCTCATATTTTAGACACAAACTTTTTATAAAAGTTACTAAATACAATTCAAAATTTCTGCAGCTAGTTTTAGAGTATCGTCTTTCTTAGCAAAACAAAATCGTAACACCTTATTATCCAAGTTATTTTCATTAAAAACAGACAAAGGAATAGCTGCCAAACCAGATTCAATAGTTAATCTTTTTGCAAAATCCACATCATATTCTTGAGTAATCTCTGAATAGTCCAACACTTGAAAATAAGTCCCTTTTGATGGTTGAAATTTAAATTTTGAATCTTTAATTAAACTTAGAAACAAATCTCTTTTTTCTTGGTAAAATTTAGATAAACCCAAATAATGTTTTGGTTCTTGCATATAATCTGCTATACCTTTTTGGGTGGGATGATGTACACAAAACACACTAAATTGATGTACTTGCATAAACAGTTTCATAAGTTCTTTTGGAGCACAACAATAACCAACCCGCCAGCCCGTATTATGGAAGGTTTTACAAAAAGATGCTACAACAAAACTTCTGGATTTTAAATCTGGAAACAAACATGCACTTTGATGTTTTTCTCCGTCATAAATCATGTGTTCGTAAACCTCATCACTTAAAACAATAATATTGGTGTTTTTAGTGATTCGTTCTAACTCTAACATATATTCTTTTGAAAACACTGTACCACTTGGATTATGAGGCGTATTGATAATAATCATTTTAGTACGATTATTAACCTTTCCTTTTACTAATTCCCAGTCTACATTAAAACTAGGCGCTCCAAGTTGAATAGGAATTGCCTTCCCGCCGTTAAGGATGATTCCAGGTTCGTAACTATCGTATGCGGGTTTAAAAATAATAACCTCATCACCCGGACTAATAAAGGTTGAAAGTATTGTTGAAATGGCCTGAGTTGCACCTGCAGTAATCGTAATTTCTGTTTCTGGATGGTACGTTGCATTATAAAGTGTATGCATTTTTTTGGCAATAGCTTCTCGCAACTCTAAATTACCAGCCATGGGTGCGTATTGATTGTAACCCGAATTCATGGCATTACTAACTAAATTTATAAGTTCTTGGTCACTACCAAAATCTGGAAACCCTTGAGACAAATTTATGGCATTGTGCGCTTTGGCTAATTTGCTCATTACAGAAAAAATAGTTGTCCCTACCTCGGGTAATTTTGAATCGTGTTGCATAGTAGTAAATATAGCAACTTCTGGTAAAAGTTTAGATGCCTAACTTGGAAAGTAATTCTTGCTTATAGGTGCGCCCAATAGGGATTTTACTATCCTTAACATAAATAGTGTTCCCTGAAATCTTACTAACAAACAAGGTGTTTATAATAAAAGATTTATGTACTTGAATGAATACATTTTCGGGTAGTTTCTCGTTCCATTTTTTTAGAGAATCAATGTAAGAAAGCTTTTTGTTTTCTGTTACTACTGTAATGTAATTACGTTCAGACTCTATGTACAATATATTGTCTAATACGATTTTATGGAGTGTTTTGTCTACATTTAAAAAGATAACGTTTTCACTTTCGTTAGAAATGGGTTTAGATACTTCAACTCTTTCTTTTACCTTATTAATGGCCCTTAAAAACCTATCAAACGAGAATGGTTTTACTAAATAATCTACAATAGTATCTAAATCAAAACTACTAACTGCGTACTCTGAATAAGCCGTAGTCATTATTATTGATGGTGGATTTTTTACAGTTTTTATAAAATCCAGACCAGACATATCTGGCAAATTAATATCAAGAAAAACCAAATCGATAGATTCTTTGTTTAAAAACGAATTGGCCTCAATAGCAGCCTGAAATGTTTTAACTAACTCTAAATTTGGGATTTTAGAAATAAAACGTTCTAAAATCTTTTGAGCAGGTATTTCATCTTCAATTATTACACAAGTCATTTTAAATGTAATTTAAGCGAGACAGTAAACGTTTCACCTTTATTAATATTCAACTCGTAATTATCTTTATAAATAAGTTCCAAACGCTTCTCAAGGTTCTGCAATCCTATTTTTAAATCGTTTGTAGTTACTTTTTCACTGTTATAATCATTTTCGCAAGTAAAGTTTAAAACACCTTCATTAACCACAATATGAACTTTAATTTCACTATTCAGAATACTATGTTTAAAAGCATTTTCTATAATGGTTATTAAAAGCAAAGGTGCTATTTGATATTGATGAGAATTAATGGTTTTTGTGTATGAAATTTGCTTAACCCCTTCGGTTCTTATTTTCTGAAATTTTATATAATTATCAATAAAATGAATTTCTTTTTCAAGTGAAATGGTCTTCTCATTACTTTCATACAATACGTGCTTCAAATTATCAGAAAGCATCAAAATTAATTCTGGGGTGTCATGTGGTTTTTCAATAGAATAAGAATAAATTGTATTCAAATTATTGAATAATACATGCGGATTGATTTGCGATTTTAAAAACTTCAATTCCATTTCTGCATGCTCTTTTTTTACAGCCTCAACTTCTTCTTGCTCATCTATAAAGCGATACAAAACCCATACAAACGAGAAGAAAATAAGCGGCACTAAAGTTTGCCATAAATAATCACTCAAACATTTAGGAATACTACAACCACATTGTGCAAAGGCATAACAATACAATTGTGTTGCAAAAAATGAAATACCAGCAAACACAAACACATATAAAACATAGAGTTTTTTTCTAACAAAGAATGGAAGCAGAAAAAAGTGGTTTACATAAACAATGGCCACCAAAATCGATACATATTGCAGAAATGGATTTTCTTTCCAATAATAATCTGAAAACAAAAATAAAGACACAAACACAAACAACATCCAAAATAAAATATGGACGAGAACCTGTGATGTATTCTTATTTATAAAAGTCATTTTTTAAAAGTAATGAGAAAAGATAAAACCATCAAAGAATCTGTACGAATGTACGTTTTGTAGTTATGAACGTAGAATTTGCCGTTTGCAAACAATTGGCATACATAAGTATCGCTATTTAAGTTGAATGTACAAAGTATTAGAAAATCTTGTATTTGACATTTATGTTTGACAGTATCAATCAAAACATCAATTCATGAAACGAGCATTTTTTACACTCTCCATTTTACTTAGCCTACAGTTATGTTTTTCCCAAACCTTAAATTATATCGAACTTGACAAAAAAGGCAATGAAATGCTTTTGGGAGAAATAAACAAAAATGGTTTAACTCGAAACTCATTTAACGCTTGGTTTTCAAAAAACTATGACGATTATTTAGTAAACAAAGCGGTTACTAAACAGCTAAAAGACTCCTTAAAACATTGTGAAATTAAGGTGTTTTTAGGAACATGGTGTGGCGATAGCAAAAAGGAAGTCCCTAGGTTTTACAAGGTTTTAGAGACTGCTAAGTTTCCTGAAAATCAGCTACAAGTTATAGCTGTAAACAGAACTGAAGATGCTTATAAACAAAGTCCAAACCATGAAGAAAAAGGTTTAAACATTCATCGTGTACCAACCTTTATTTTTTATAAAGATGGAAAAGAAGTGAATCGAATTGTAGAACATCCTAAAGAAACCTTTGAGCGTGATATGTTAAGTATTGTTAAGGATAATAAATACAGATCAAATTATGTAATTGCCAATTACATGGATCATTTGCTCAATACAAAATCATTAGACAGCCTTAGAATTGATGAATCTAATTTAGTAGCAAAGTTTGTTGAATTCACAAAAGGCAGTAGAGAACTAAACACCTATGGCTATTCCTTACTCCGCTCAAATCGTATTGAAAAAGCTTTATATGTTTTTGATTTTAATGCAAAAATGTTTCCTTATAGACATAATGTATATGATAGTTTAGGCGAAGCCCATTTTAAAGCAGAAAACTATACTAAAGCCCTTAAAAACTATTATAAAGTATTAAGTTTAAAGCCAGATGATGAAAATGCTTTAGAAATGATTGAAAAAATTAAGTTAAAAACTGATGCTGAGAAATAATTACTATACTTACTTGATAGTTACCCTTTTGGTTTTTGGATGTCAAAATTTAAAAAAGGTTCAGAAAGATTATGAGAATCAAATTGGAGACACACCTTTTGACAAAACTAGAGACAATCCGAATTTTAAGTTCTGTGATTCTACCAAGGTACTACACAAACGGGCTTATATTAGATACTCTGGCGGCGAAAAAGCTTTAGAGGAGGAGCTAATAAAAAAGTATAATTTTCAACCTAACTATAGAACATTCAGCGGTTATTTTATTATCCATTTTGCTGTGAATTGCAATAATAAAACAGGACGCTTTAGAATGGAAATTTTGGACACCAACTTTAGGAAAACTAATTGTCCGGAAGGTTTAGAAAGTCAAATACTTTCTCTAGCAAAATCGTTAGAAAATTGGCATCATGCTTTTTACAGAGGTAAAGATTATGATGGTTACAGATTTATAAATATAAAAATGAAAAACGGGAAAATTGTAAAATCATGAAAAGTATAATTTTTACTGTTATGTTAATAATCACAACGACAGCAAGTATAAGTCAAGTAAACTGTTATATATACCCTGAAGGAAGCCCAGAAAGACAAGCTTGCGAACTATGCGATGAAGCCATAAAACATCCACAAGGAAGCAAAACATCTCAATTATTATTTGATAAGGCTATAGCTGTAGGACCAAAATTTGCATGGGCATATTACGAGAAATCTGTACCCTATTTTAAACGTGGTTTTTTGCTAGAAGGTTTAGAAATCTTAAACGAAGCAATACAATTAAAACCACTAGATTACCTCTGTTACAGAGCTTATTGGTATTGGCAATATCGAAATTACAAACTTTGCATACAAGATTTAGAAACTTATTATAACATGCCTAAAGCGTTTATCCAATTTACTCCCGGAGGTGAAAAAGATATGCGAATTATTTTAGGCTTAGCTTATGCAAGAACTGGCGATTACAAAAAAGGGATTAAAACCATAAAAGATTGTTTAAAAACTTATGATTCTGAAGATGATTTTGGGTTTGCAGATTACCATTCATTAGGTATGCTGTACGTAAAAGATAAGCAATACGATAATGCAATTAACGCACTAGAAAAACAATTGCTTATTAATAAAGATATTGCTGACACTTATTACTATTTAGGATTAGCACATTTGAAAAAAAACAATAAAACCAAAGCTTTAAACTATTTTCAAAAAGGCTTCAAAAAACTAAAAGATGAAGGACGCTATCGTAATACTAATGCAGGTTTTTATGTGTATCCTTCAGATTTTGAAGAAGTATTAATCACCCTAAAATCAGATTAAACAATATCCATCTTTTTTAGCAAAAATGACGCATTCATATTTTTACAAACCCCTTCTTTAAGTTTATAATCAAAATAAAGTTCATCGTTGATAATCTGTGCGTCGAAAAAGTAATTTTTTACATCATCTAATTCTTTTTCAATATCGCACAAGCTTAAATCGTGTGTAGCTATAATACCCGTTGCATTAGAAGCCACTAATTTTTCAACAAACTTTTTAGAACCTAAAGCTTTATCAGTACTATTTGTTCCTTTTAAAATTTCATCTAAAACAATAAAATAAGGTTCTTCCTGTATAGCGTCAACAATAAATTTGAGACGAGTTAATTCTGAAAAGAAATACGAACTATCATCAGTTAAAGAATCTGAAGTTCGCATACTTGTAATTAACTTTACAGGTGAATACTCACTCGATTTAGCACAAACTGGCAATCCGATATTAGCCATTACTATATGCAAAGAAACGGTTCTTAAAAACGTACTCTTTCCTGCCATATTTGCACCAGTAACTATAAAAAATTGTTCGTTATCAATAGTTAAATCACTATCAATACGTTTTTGTTTGTTTAATAATGGATGCCCTAAGTTTTCTGCTTTAATAACAGATTCACCTTCTACAATATTTGGATAAACAAAATCTGGATGGTTATAAGCGTAGTTACCTAGCGAGTTATAGGCATCGAAAAAGGAAACCACATCAAACCAATCAGACACTTTATCTCGGTATTTAGCAATCCATTGTTTAATCTTGTAACTGTTTTTAATATCTGTTAGAAAATAACCATTGCCAAAAATAGCTCCTATAATATTATTTCTATTATCTAAAGCATCCAAGGATCTTGAGAAGGTTTTAAAAATAATTGAAGCTTTTTTGTCTCCCGATTGAATTTGTTTTTGTTTTTCTTGTAGTAACTGAGAGGAAAAAGATTCGTTTTCAATTAAATCTAATAACAATGCATATTGCCGAAACGTATCTCGAACCTTATCGGTATTAGAGGAAAGGCTACTTATTTTTTTAACATATTTTCCTGTAATAGCAAAACCTACAAATATCCAATATCCAATTAAAGCTTGATTTGTAATTACACCTGTAACGGTAAGAATAAAAATAAGCACAGAACTCAGCCCAAAAACTAATGGCAACCACGACATGTATTTAGGCAAAAATGATTTATGGTTTTGTAACCAACTAATAATGCTTTTTGCTGGCGTTTCAATTTCAACTAAATTAGAGGTAGCAGAATAGTATTGTCGCCATTTGGGTTTTGTACTTAATTCTTTAATGGCTTCTTGACGTTCTTTAATAGCATTAACATTGTTAGCTTTTAAAGTATCAGCTAATTTTTTTGTGCCTTCAAAAACGGTTGTTCTATTAATGAATTGAAAAAAAGAACCACGTCCAAATAAATCAATATCTAAACTATAGCAATGGTTTGGGTCTTGAAATTCTGAACCATCATTTCTACCGTGAAAATCACCAGAAATAACTTTAATTTCCTCCTCATTAATATCTACCAAAGCCCTATTAAAATCACGTTTACGTTTTATATCAGTATATTTTGAAAGTAAATAAATAAACACCACAACACCTAAAACAGCAATTGGAACTGCTATTTGCCAATGGTTAAAAAAGAAATAAACACCAAAACCTGTAACTGAGAATACCAACAAACGAAGCGTGCTTAAGCCTGTCATTTGTTTGTATAAACTTTTAACCTCAGCTTGATATGTCTTTAGGTGTTTTTTATAATATTTTAATGGGGTTTTCATGATGCTTAAATCTGAGATAAAGAAACAAAAAAAGCTCCGAAATTCTCAGAGCTTTCATAATAATATATTGTTTAAATTTTAATCCCTAGACATGAATATTCTTAATATATACCAAAATAGTAACATTAAGGATGCAAACAATCCTAAAGCAGCAGGAATATACTCTTCCTCACTGTATTTATGTACTAAATTTGAAGTTTGATATAATATGCTTCCGCCAGCTAATAAACACATCCCCACAAAGAACCATAACCCCATATTAAAGCCAAAAATGGTTCCCGCTATAATTAATCCCAATGCAATAAAAAAGCCAATAGTCAAACCTGTTTTTAAAAACGAAAAATCCTTTTTTGTTACAAATACAACCGCAGATAAACCTGCAAATAATGCTAAAGTTACTATAGCAGCCTGCTGCAATATCTCACTCCCTGCATCCATATAAAATGCAGCAATGTATATCATAGGAACAAAAATAAACGCTTCAGCTAAAATGTATATCCCATAAGCGATATACTGTTTATTTTTATCTGTAGTTCGTAAAGCCATACTTTCAGCATAATTTGTAATTAGCATAAAGCCTCCCAACATCACTAACCAAAGATATCCTTCAGTCATTGATAATGCAAAATTCACAATGGTTTCACTTTGCAATAAAAGATATTCAAAAAAAATAAATACTAAAACACCACCAGCAACATGGGTGTAAGTTTTTTTATAAAAAGCTACACGCTCTTCATTAGCTAGATGACTCACCAAGGTTCTAGCTGGTACTGGGTTCTCGAATTGATTATTCATAATATCTAATCTTTAGTATTAACTTCTTCTATTTAAAAATATACTCACAAAATACAATAGTGTAGCCAAAGAACCTATTGCAGCCACTAAATATGTTCTTGCTGCCCATTTTAAAGCATCCTTTGCACCAGCATGCTCTTCTCTTGTAACCATGTTCTTATTTTCTAACCACGCTAAAGCTCTATTACTTGCATCATATTCTACAGGGAGCGTTATAAAAGTAAAAAGTGTTGTTACGGCAAAAAGCGCAATCCCAAGTAAAAATATTCCATTTCCTAAGGCTGTACCAGCGGCAGACATTCCAAGGCCCACCATAATAACTATATTTGATAATTTACTACTTATACCAACTGCAGGCACAATAGCTGAACGCATTTTTAACCAACTATAAGCCTGGGCATGTTGAACCGCATGACCTACTTCGTGTGCCGCAACAGCTGCTGCTGCCGCATTGCGTAGTGCATAAACAGATTCACTTAGGTTTACTGTCTTATTTTGAGGGTTGTAATGATCTGTTAAACTTCCACTCGTGGAGACAACAGACACATTAGTAATACCATGATCTGCTAACATTTTTTCAGCAATTTCTGCTCCACTCATTCCGTTTTGCAAAGTAATTTTGGAATAATGTTCAAACTTGCTTTTTAGCTTATTACTAACATAAGAACTAATTAAAAAAAGCAAACCTCCTAATATATAATATCCTATCATAATTTTTTGTAATTATCGTAAATTTAATAAATCATTGTCAAAAATAACGCCAATTTTACAAACTGCAGGTTTGTCAGACTCATTTCCTCCCTTTATTTAATACAAAAACACCTAACTCTTGATAAGAATTAGGCGTTAATACTAATTAAATTAAATTCTTAAGCCATTTCCATGTCAAAGGCTTCAGCAATTTCTTTATAAACTATTTCTCCTTTAACAATATTTAAACCTTTTGAAAGTGATTTACTGTTTTCGCAAGCCTTTTCCCAACCTTCATTGGCCAATTTTATAACATAAGGCAAAGTAACATTTGTTAAAGCTACTGTTGATGTATACGGAACAGCTCCAGGCATATTTGCAACACAGTAATGTACAACATCATCAATAATATAAGTAGGATCTTCGTGTGTGGTGGCTTTTGTTGTTTCAAAACACCCGCCTTGATCTACAGCCACATCAACAATAACAGTTCCTGGCCTCATATCTTTAAGCATATTTTTGGTAATTAATTTAGGCGCTTTGGCACCTTTAATTAATACACCTCCTATAATTAAATCTGCTTCCTTTATACGATTTCTAATATTATATTCACTTGAGAATTCGGTAACTACATGATTAGGCATCACATCATTTACATAGCGTAATTGATTCATATTTATATCCATTATAGTAACATGTGCTCCCAAACCTGCCGCCATTTTTGCAGCTTGAATTCCAACAATTCCAGCCCCTAAAACCAACACTTTACCCGGTGGCACCCCCGGAACACCACCTAATAAAACCCCACGTCCTTTAATAGGCTTCTCTAAGTATTTTGCTCCCTGTTGGATAGACATTCTACCTGCAACTTCAGACATTGGTATGAGCAATGGTAAGGCACCATTTTCATCCTCAACCGTTTCATAAGCAATACAAACAGACTTACTTTTAATCATAGCATTTGTTAGTATTTCACTTGAAGCAAAATGAAAATAAGTAAATACAACTTGATTGGGTTTAATTAAATCATACTCTTCTTGTATAGGCTCTTTAACCTTTACAATCATATCACTTTCGGCATACACCTCAGCTATAGAATTTAAAATGATAGCGCCTACTTCTTTATAATCTTCATCAAAAAAACCACTACCAAAACCGGCACTAGCTTGCACATAAACAGTATGATTTTTTTTAGTCAGCTCATAAACTCCTGCAGGAGTCATTCCTACTCGGTTTTCATTGTTTTTAATTTCCTTTGGAACACCAATCTTCATAACTTATTTTTTGGGTTAATTTTATTGTACAAATTACAATGAAAATTAAAAAAAACTAAGTTATATATGGACTAGAAGACGATTTTTATGAATTTTTAAAAAACAGAAATCTCTTTTTATCAAATCAAGAATTTAGGCTATCAAATAAGTATTCAAATTATCAAGTTCTTTATTTATTCCTGTATTTAATTTTAAAAAATATTAGTAAAAATGAAGATACTACAGTAATTGTATTTGCAAAAATCATTGACGGACTATGCTTTAAAACCCCATAAGCTAACCAAGCCAAAATACCAACAAAGAAAATTAATAACATAGGTAGAGATAGACCAGATACATCCTTAGTACGCCACGTTTTATAAACCTGCGGAAGAAATGCCGCCGTAGTTAAAATAGCAGCTGCAAAACCAATAATTTCAGTATACTCCATAGGCTTTAAATTTATTACTTGGGCGTTACCCAAAGGGTCGGGCTATCCGTTACAAGTCCTCGCTTCTGCGCTAAGGCGCAAAAGCTGTGGGCTTTCCACTACTATCCC
>CANMZT010000019.1 GCA_947502405.1 uncultured Algibacter sp.
TGCGTATATCATAACCTTATTCCTCTCTTTGGTTCTTTATGATTAAATATGAAATTTAGTGAATTGCTAAGTTAAGAGGTATAAACTGTATTGCTAGCTTTTAGCCAACTTGGGAAAGTCCTCGCGGACTTTCTAATCCGTAATTATTTACTTACTTTTAGGCTTGACAAACCCGCAACAAAGCTTATACAGAACCGTTAAACGAACCTCTACAAAAACACAAACTCCTTTTGAGTAAACGAAAAGTTAACAAATTAGCCTGCGTTAGGGATTGCAGTGGAAAGCCCACAGCGACGTAGGAGCGAGGACTTGCAGCGTAAAGCCCGACCCTTGTGGTAACGCCCAAATTATAAGTTTAAAAAAAAGTAATTTAAGTTGCTGGCTTATACTCCTTTTTATCAATGATGATTTTTGCTAATATCTCTCGGAGTATCTCTGAAGTTCCGCCACCTATTGGTCCTAACCTACTGTCGCGTAACAAACGCGCCATAGGATATTCTTCCATGTAACCGTAACCACCTAAAAATTGTAGGCATTGGTAAATAACATCGTCAGCAACTTTTGTAGATTTAAGTTTAGACATGGTAGCTTCTTTTACAACATACTCGCCTTTATCTAACCTTGCTGTAACAGCGTAATTAAAGGTTTTGCAAAACTCCATTTCTGTGTATAGGTCTGACATATTGTGCCTTAAGGCCTGAAATTTATCGATGGTTTTACCAAACGCTTGACGCTCGCTCATGTATTGCAATGCATATTCTAAGGCGAATTCTGCACGGGCATGGGCATTAACTCCCATTATTAATCGCTCTAAGGAAAAGTGTTGCATGATATATGAAAAGCCTTGATTTTCTTTTCCCAGAAGGTTTTCTGCTGGTACTTTTACATTATCAAAGGCTATCTCGCCAGTGTCTGATGCACGCCACCCTAGTTTATCTAGTTTGGTTGCAGATACGCCATCCATTTCTCTGTCTAAAACAAATATGCTAATGCCTTTATTACCAAGTTCTGGGGATGTTTTTGCTGCTACAACTAAATAGTCGCTTGTTACACCATTGGTTATAAATGTTTTTGATCCGTTTATAATGTAATGGTCTCCATCTTTTACAGCCGTGGTTCTCATACCAGCTACATCGCTCCCGCCAAACGGTTCTGTGATACCTAAACAGCCTATTTTTTCGCCTGTGATACTTGGTACTAAATATTTTTGTTTGATAGCTTCATCACCTTCGGCATTTAAATGCGTCATAGCTAAATAGGCGTGCGCCCATATTGCTGCAGCAAAACCTCCTGAATTTATTTTCTGAAGTTCTTCTAAGAAAATAACGGTGTAAAACAAATCTAAGTTCATCCCACCGTAAGCTTCTGGGTAATTGATACCAAAGAATCCCATTTCTCCGAATTCTTTCCAGATAAAACGCTCAATAGTTCCTGTTTTCTCCCATTTTTCAATATGTGGGACTACTTCTTTCTTTAAAAAATGTTGAAGGCTTTTTCTAAAAAGATTATGCTCTTCGGTGAAGTACATGCTATTCATTTAATTTTCTTTTTCGAAGTGCAAATATAATTCAATTATCTTGATTTTATTTACAGGGAAGTCTTTAACTTTTGTTAATTCGTTTATTGTTTTATAGCCTTCACGAAGCTGACGCTGCTCTATGATGCTATGTGCCAAATCATAATCTATATGTGGAATGGTTACTAGATCGTCAACTGTTGCTGAATTTACATTTATCTTTTCAACTGTTTTTGGTGTTTTTACTGTAAAATGGTTGATTATTTTCTCTATAGTTTCAGGAGTTAATCCGTAAACATCGTTTAACTGCACATCGGCTATAAAGCCACCTCTGGATTTATTTCTGAATTTTATAATACGCTCTGAAAGTACTTTACCTACACCATTTACTTTTTGAAGTTCTTGTACCGTTGCTGTGTTCAAATCTTGTTTTTGTGTGTAGGTTTTAGGTTTATTATTGTAACTATATGATGCATTATTTTTAGACTTAGGCTTAGTAACCCATTCTGGAAATTTGAAATACGGAGATATTGTAGCCAATAGCGAATCAGAAACTTTTGTGACTTCTTGAAACTGTTTTGCTGAGTTAATCCATTTATCTTGCTTCCGGAATGTTAGAAGTCTATCGATTTCTTCATTAGACATTCCTAAAGTAGCTCCTTTATAATCTGTAATGAAATTAGGATTAAATGGATAAACTTTTGGTTTTCTTGATTCAATTTCAATACGCTTAAGAGAATCAATTTCTTTGGTGAATTTTGAGAGTTCTTCTTGATTAACCAGTACCTCTTGGGAAGAGAGATCAACAAAAAAGTAAATGCATTGAAAAATAACTATAAGTATTAGTAATAAAAAAATCCCATTCCGTTGTTTTTTTGAAAACGTGAAATGGGATTTAAAATTTTGCATGTACTAATGTACTTTTTAACTTTTCATGCCTTTTATAGCATCCATGTATTTATTTAATTCCTTTTTAACTTTTGGTGCAAGTAAGACTAAACCAATCATATTTGGAACCATCATAGCAAAAACCATAGCATCAGAAAATCCTATTACCGAACCTAAACTTGCTGCAGCACCTACAACAACAAATAAACAAAATAATATTTTATATGAGTATTCTGCTTTTTTAGTTCTACCGAATAAATACGACCATCCTTGAAATCCGTAATACGACCAAGATATCATAGAACTAAATGCAAATAATACTACCGCTATTGTTAAGACGTATGGGAACCATGAGATAGCAGATTCAAAAGCCCCTGAGGTTAATAATATGGCTTGCGCATCATTTAAAGATGCATTTTCTGCCGCTACATTTCCAGTGATAATTAATACTAAAGCTGTCATGGTACAAACCACAACTGTATCAATAAATGGCTCTAATAAAGCAACCATACCTTCACTAGCAGCATATTTAGTTTTTACTGCTGAGTGCGCAATAGAAGCCGAACCAATACCTGCTTCGTTTGAAAACGCAGCACGCCTGAATCCTTGTACTAAAACACCAACAGCCCCACCTGCAATACCTTCTGGACTAAACGCTCCATTAAAAATTTGAGCAAATGCATCACCAATCATATTGAAATTTGCAAAAATTACAAATAATGAAGCTGCTACATAAATAGCAACCATAAACGGTACAATCTTATCTGTAACCTTTGCTATCTTTTTAATCCCACCAATAATTACAATACCAACTAGGATAGCCATCACAACTCCAAAAGCCCATCCATACCCGTGAAGAAATGAATTTTCTCCTCCAGTAATATTTTCTACTAACTGAAACGCTTGGTTTACTTGAAACATGTTTCCGCCACCAAATGACCCTCCGATAACAAAAATGGCGAATAACACTGCCAACACTTTACCTAAACCACCTAGTCCTTTTGATTTTAGACCTTTTGTTAGATAATACATTGGACCACCATATACTGTTCCATCATCTTCAATATCTCTATATTTTACACCTAGTGTACATTCTACAAATTTTGAAGCCATTCCTAATAACCCAGCAATAATCATCCAAAATGTAGCTCCTGCTCCACCAATGGAAACCGCTATAGCAACTCCAGCAATATTACCTAAGCCAACTGTTGCTGATAATGCTGCTGTTAGCGCTTGGAAGTGTGATACCTCGCCCTCATGCCCTTCTATTCTGATAGTATCGGGGTTATCTTCCTCATCTGTGAATTTAGATTTTGAAATTTCTACTTTATGATCTTCTCGCCCTTCTAAATCGTCATATTTACCTCTTACTATATTTACAGAAGTAAAAAATCCTCTGAAATTGATAAAATTGAAATAAAAAGTAAAATATAATGCACCTAAAATCAATGGAAATAATACCCAATACACACTAATTGTATCCGTAAATGGTATTTGATAAAAAACAGCATTTACAAACCAACCTGTAGCATCACCAAATTTTTCATCAATGATTTGATCTATTCCTTTTTCGGCGGTCTCTTGTGCAAATGTTAAAACTGGAATTATTAATGTGAATATTGAAAGAAGATACTTCTTCATAAGATATTTGTGTTAGTTAGTTTTTATTGAAAGATTCTTACTAATTGCAAGCAAGATGCTAAAAAAAAATGATTTTTTAAAACAAAGGCTGTTAAAATAGCAAATTCGCTAATCGATTCCGTACTCTGAATTCAACGCTTCTATCTGTTCTGGTCTCCCTAAAACAATAATTCTTGAATTAGGAGCTAACTCTAATTCTGCCTCAGGATTAACTAGATATTCGCCATTTTCATTCTTATAACCAATAACGCTGCATCCTGTTTTTTTACGAAGGTCTAAATCTCTAATTGTTCTGCCTTTATTTGATTTAAATAGCTTTTCAACATCTACTTCTTCAATATTAATGTTTGACTTACCAACAATAGATAAATTATCAATAAACTCCATTAAACCTGGAACAACTACTAAAGATGCCATATGGTCACCTCCAATCTTATCAGGTAAAATAACATTATCTGCTCCAGCAAACTTTAATTTATCATAAGAAGATTCATTGGATGCGCGACTAATAATATTCATTTTACTATTTAATTGTCTTGCAGAAAGTACTACAAACAAATTATCAGCATCATTAGGTAATGCCGATATAAAACATGCTGCTCTATCAACCCCTGCAGTAACTAAAACTTCATCTTCATTGGCGTTTCCTATTACATAAGATACATTATCAAGTTGCAAACGCTCTTCCATATCTTTATCTTTCTCAATAACCACAAATTGTTTGTTATAAGCTGCTAACTTTCTTGCTGCTTGCTTACCATTTCTGCCATAGCCACAAATAACGATGTGGTTTTTAAAACTATCAATCTTTTTTTGCATCTTTTTGTGTTTTAATTCTTCAACATCATTTTTACTCAAAATATACTCGGTGATAATAGATAAAGCATAACCTACTATAACAACACTTGCTAAAATTAAGAAAATTGTAAATATTTTAGACTGGTCATCTAAAGGCATAACCTCACCAAAACCAACAGTTGTCATGGTTATTACAGTCATATAAAGAGCATCAATCCACGAGTATCCAGAAATCATCACATAACCAAAAACACCAATCATTAAAATAACAATCAGCAAAAAAATGGCCGTGTAAATCTTAGTTCTAAAAAATTTTATAAGTGGATTCATAAATCAAAAACCGATGAGCGTTTTGTGTATATTAAATCTTTAATACGCATCCAAAATGCTAAAAACATATATAAAGCAAAACCAAATCCTACAGTAACGAAGGTTACATACATAAAAGATGTTCTAACCACTTTGGCTCTAATCCCAAAACGATCTGCAATACGCTGACAAACGTAATATCCATGCTTTTGAAAAAACAATAAAGGCTTATAAATATTGTTCATGTTGCAATTTAAGACTTCCTTTTTTAGTTTAAAAGTTTAAACCCTATTTATTGATTAATGAATTTCCTATGGCGCATTGTAAACATTTATTTTTGTCACAATACGCTGTTTTAAGTTGAATTAAAGACTGTGACTGTAATGCAGATTTTGAAACTTTTTTAAGCTTATTGAAAGTCTCTATAATCGTATTTTTTTCTGAAGCTATTGTTGATGCTAACTCTATTAAATTAGTATTTACTTCTTCTCCTTTCTGTTTTGAATAACTAAATTTTAAGGGTAGAATCGTATTAATTAATAATAAATCAATAAATGATTTTGATATCATTTTAGTTGAAGCCTTTGATTCTTTTTGAAACGTATAATGCGTTTTCCAAAATTCGGAAGTAGAAACTTTGAAAAGCTCATAAAAATCGTCTCTCCTTTTTGTTTGAATAACTTTTGAAAACAAATTTTGATGCTTGTTATACAAACTGGCTAATTGAGATAAACGTATTGTTGGAAAGTTTGGTGGCCTTAGCCTAAAAAACTGTAATGGCAAAACCTGACTATTTTGAAGATTAAATTTTTGCTTCAAGAAATTGTACTCTTTTGCCAAATTTGAGTAATATGGATGCTCTACTTCCTCGTTTAGCAACCCTGATTGACCAAATAACAAGGCTTCAATAATGTGTTGATTAGATTGCGTTTTCCTTATTATTGAAAAGTCAATAGAATTACCTAAACTGAAAAAGGCATCGCCATTAACTTTTAGTCCAAAATTTTTAGTTAGCATTTTGAACAGAACAGCTTCCCAATCATTTTTAGACGATTTCAACAAACTATCAATAGTTTCGGATTTTCGTTCTAGTCTATCAAAATATAACCGTTCTAACCAATTATTTAAAACAAACTCATCCACTGAAGCAAAATCATTTTCACAATTAATCCAAGTATCCTTTTTGGAAAATAACTCATGATAATTATCTAGTAAAGTTGTATCAATGCAATTTTTCAACTCTAAAGTAGGTATTGCTGAATTATCTTTTCTAAATACATCCGTATCTTCTTCCCAAACCACATGGAGTATAACATTATCATAGGCTGTATCTTGTTCATGATTATGCAAAAACCAATCTGAAGATTTTAAATGAATCTCAACATTTCCCGCCCAAAGTTGCTCTCCAATTTTAATTTTAGCATTAAAAAAATCTGGACCAGAATTAAAGTTATGTTGCCCTACGTTAGAAATAACAACAGCTTCCCCTTTAGTTGTTTTTAAATTACTAAAATCAAATTTCTTATGTTTCCAGATGTAGTGTAAAAAATCTTCTTGCATGTTAGATTTTGCTTAATATTTAACAGTGTTATACTTTGCCTTTCTTAACAACAATGATTTTTGACTGACCATTTTTTCTAACAATATAAAAACCTGAAGCCAAATTCTCAGGCAATTCCATTTCAATACTGTTTGTATTACTATTGTAAATTTTATTTAGAGGCGTAATCTGTCTTCCAATCATATCAAAAATGAATATTCTATCTTCCATATCTGAATTTAAGATAGTTATTTTACTATTTAATACTGGAGATGGAAACACTTGTAAACGACTTGAATCTTTTTCAGTAGTACTAAAATAAGGAACAGCAAAATTAAACGCTTCTATACCTACTTTTTTTCCTATAATTCTACCAGGAATATCATCTGCAGGCGGGTGTATCCCACCCCAAATTCTGGATAAACTACACTGGTCTGATGCATCTCGATAAGTAGCCCATTGTAAATTAACATCTACAGAAGGCCCTTCTTCAAAAACTAAAAATTTATTTTTTTCCGCTTTAAATTCACCCAAACCTCCTGGAAAAAACTCGCTCCCTGTAATAGCTGTAAGTACCTCAGCGGCGGCTCTAGAATATGTTGAATGCCCAGAAACGTATCCTGCAAAAGGTGGTGTTACAAAATTTGGTCTTTGGTATGGCCACCAATTTTCTGCTAAAATCCATCCAACTCCAGCTACATCTGTTTCTGTATTACCTATAAAATCGTGCCCCTTCCAAGTATATAATTTTATCTTATTGATATGCTCGCCATTTATTCCAGATAGCGGATCGTTTTCTGAAACCAATTCAATATAATCTGGTATTAACGCAATACCCTCTGAGTTATAATTTGGAGCATTAACATCTGAACTTTGACCCCTAGAAGCCATATATCTAATTGCTGAAATAGGTCGGATATAATCATACCATCCTTTAATACTCCAAGCAGCTATTGCTGCATCGTGCATAGCACCACCTAAAATAAAATATGATTTTACATCCCATTCTAAAGGACTAAGAGTCACACCTGTTCCTGTAAACCGTCTTTCTAATAAAGGGTTATCATTAACATAATTCAAGATGGTAAACCAATGCCCTGGTGGTGTTTCCGAATCTGGTCCATCTGCCCAAAACTCAGCTAAAACTCTTGCATAATCCCCTCTAGGAACAATTTGTTCTTGATAAGGCTGTTGCGTTATTGGATTTATATTTCGCCCTAAACTAATATCTCCTCCTTCAAAAAACTTATAAAAATTAGGATGCGCTTCATAGCTTGTTGGCAAATTATTAAAATCAATATTTCCTATAGCCTTAGGTGAAATATCCCAAAAAACATTATCTGAAGTATCAAGATGCGATTGCCAAATTGAAACCATGGAAAACCCCCATTTGTATGCTTCAGAAGCTATTCTATCATTTTCATTTAAGTAAGGTGGCGTATCGGGATCGTGAAAAACACTATATGAGTTACCATCTCTGTTATATATTGTTTTTTCATTATCTGTTAAAGCAAAACTATTTACAGCACCCCATTCTGGACTTAGAAAATCAATAATATCTCCCTCTATAAGGTTTCCGCTCTGATCTACAAACCCGTTTAAACTTAATGGTTGCCATCTGTTTGGATTTGTAGATAAAAAATCATCAGACAAATTTGGATTTAGCGCTTCATTAATGGGTTGATAAAATGCATTATCATAATCAGACTGCTCTCTAGAGCCATCTTGATTTCCATAAGCTATTAATATTTTAGCTATATAATTTCCTAGCGCACGTGCATCTCCAGAGGTATAATTGGAATCTGTAAAATTCAAATCATACCCTAATTGCTCCATAATTAAATCTAATCTTTCTTGTGTTTCTTGAGCTCCAGGTGACATCCTAAACCGATGACTCAATAACCTATAAGCTGCATAACTTATGGCTTTTTTTCTTGATTCGGCTATGGATTCTAATGGTGTAAAACTTAAAAGCTCACTACTAAACCCTTTTACAGTATTTCCAATTAAATAGGGTCGTGCTTCTTTACTATAAACAGCCCAAGCATCATATACCGCTACACTGGTGTGAAATAAGTTTCTAGCATGTACGGTTGGTCTCGCAAAATCGTTTCGGATAGCTTCAAGTAAAGCCTCATTCCATATTCTAGCTATTGAGGTGTTTTCTGGTATATTTTGCGCGTTTAGCTGAACAGTTTTAACAACAGTTTTACTTAAACATGAATTATTAAACTCCCGCACCAAAAGCCTTCCCTCAGGTTCTATATGCCATCTTACCGTTACAGTTTCTGAGTTTTGACCCTCCAATAGCTCTCCTCCTTCTATTTCCCAAATTGCAATTGCCCCCTCTTCTAAAGGATAGGTGTACGTTTCTGTTTTGTAAAAAGATGATGTATCTGAACCGTCAATAATTTTTGAAGTTAAATATTCACAGGTGCCATTATCTAGTGTTGCTATGGGGTTAAAGTTACACGAATCCGGATCTGTACATCCATAAATTTTTTGGCTAGGTTGAATATTTAGTACAGTATATCCATTTCCTTCAGTAGCTTTTATAAAGGTATTAGTTTCTGGAGATTCTAGGGTTTCTTCTAAACCAGACGGCCAACTTATTTTTAGTTGACTAATAGTAGCATTTGAAGGCAACCCGAAATGAACAGGTTGCATGCTTTGGCTTAAAAAGCCTATGCCATTAAAGTAACGGATGATGTTACCTTCTGAAGTAGATAGTTCTAGTTTAGTTCCAATAGCACTTCTGTTTGAAGTTGTTCCTTCTAAGCTTACTTTAAACCATTTTAAAGTTGAACTTTCATCAAAATTTAAAAGTTTATTTTCATAAAAAAACGATTTAGACTCTCCATTTGTAACAAATAAATCCAAATCTCCATCATTATCATAATCAAAATCAAGAGCTTCAACACTTTTGGTAATTTCTGCTAATCCCGATGTATTGGATTCATCTTGAAAAGTATTTTGACCTTCCTGAATTAAATTTTTATAATATCTATTTTGTTCATCACCTCTACCTTCAAAACTATAGCCATTTAATATATACAAATCTTCATCACCATCTAAATCAAAATCCGCAAAACGAGCACCCCAAGCCCAACCTAATCCTATTAAATCAAACTCTGAGGCTTTATCTTCAAAGTTATTATTTCCGTTATTTACTAAAAGTGAATTTTCATCTATTCCGGTAATAAAAAAATCAAAATCATTATCATTATCAAAATCATTAATAACAATAGCCATATCGTCTATTCCATTATCCAAACCATAGGTTGATGCTTGATCTGTAAAGGATATTCCATTCTGGTTTATATATAAATAATTAGATCGATCTAAATCGTTAGCTACAATAAGATCCATCCAACCGTCTTCATTGATATCAAAAGGAAAAGGTGTGTATCCAAATCTACTTACTGGCTCTATCAATCCACTTTCTTCAGTAACATTTGTAAATGTATTATTACCATTATTCCTGTAAAATGTATTACCTGCACATCTATTCCAATCACTAATGTATACATCTAAAAACCCATCGTTATTATAATCAAGCCATGATGCGCCAGTATTCACACAACCGTTTACTTCTGGTAGACCTGAACTTTCTGTTATATCTAGAAACGTACCATTGCCTTGATTTAAAAACAGCTGGATTTTAAAAACATGTGTAAACAGTATATCTGGGAAACCATCATTATTTATATCTCCCCAAAACACACCTAATTTGTGTCCCGCTTGTGCCAGAGTAGTACTCGTTACATCATCTGAAGTTAATAGATTAGTTAAACCAGAGCTTTCTGTAACATCTGTAAACGTACCATTATTATTATTTCTGAATAACTTGCTTTTTGATGCTTCCGAGGTATTATTTTCAATAGCATTAGCAACAACAAAAATATCTAAATCGTTATCACCATCATAATCAGCTACTGCAACACCATTATTCCTCTCTAAAACACCAACACCCACTACGTCTTCAACCCTTTGGAATGTTTGTCCATTGGTTAAGTTTACATTACCCATGAAAAGGATTAGTAGTATTGATATGTAAGTAAAAGAAATCTTCATTCAAGCAATTACACAAATATAAAACATTGGTAGCAGATAGTCTTTCACTATTAAATAATGCGAAACTTGAAAAATTTAAAATATGTTAGCGTTTAATCATCAAAATTATTCGTTTATAAATCAATAACTTTGTATAAAATTCTTTTGATGGAACAACTTACATTAACGACGCCTGCACTATTATTTTCTGCAATATCTTTAATCATGCTAGCTTACACAAATAGATTTATAGCCTATACATCTGCTATAAGGGATTTGTATGATAAATATCAAAAAAATCAGGACGATCGATTTTTTAAGCAGATTAAAAATATAAAACACCGCTTGTATCTTACTAGATATATGCAGATTTTGGGCATTACTAGTTTACTTCTATGTGTGCTAACTATGTTTTTAATTTATATAAAACAAAACACAGTAGCCGTTTGGATTTTTGGATTAGCGCTAATTTTACTAATCGCCTCATTAGCCCTTTTAATTATTGAAATACAAATTTCTGCAAAAGCTTGGGAACACCATATTAGTGATATTGATAAGAACTAACTTTTAAACTTTCTATACATCTTCAAAAGACGTTGGTTTTTGGTATTTCTGGAAAGGTTGTTTTAATAAATCTTTGATATTACTATTTTTTGCTTCATCAGGAAACACATCTACGCCATAGACTATTTTGTCGGTGTCTAATTCCATATAGGTTCCAAAGAGTCTATCCCAAACTGAAAATATATTTCCGTAATTAGAATCTGTATAAGGCATTTTATGATGGTGATGTACTTTATGCATATCTGGAGAAACTATCACATAACTTAAAAGCTTATCCACTTTTTTAGGCAGTTTAATATTTGCGTGATTAAATTGTGTTGCCACTACAGATAATGACTGATATAACAAAACAAGTGCTATGGGAGTACCGACGATAAAAATGCCCATAAGCGTAAACACATAACGTATTAAGCTCTCTAAAGGGTGATGCCTGTTTGCTGTTGTGGTATCAACCTTATGATCGGAATGATGAACTAAATGTACCATCCAAAGTGGTTTTACTTTATGCTCTATTAAATGCGGCAAATAAGCACCAATACAGTCAATTAAAAAAATACCAACTATTGCATATAACCAAACTGGCATTTCTGGTAACCAATTTAGAATACCAAAATTATTAGCCATAACCCAATCCGAAGATTTTAGAAATAAAAAAGCCAAAGGTAGATTAACCAAAATAGTGGTTAAGGTGAAGAAAATATTTGGAATGGCATGTTTCCATTTTTTGTAATTAAATCCTATTAACGGGATAACACCTTCAATTATCCAAAAGAATGTTAAACCACCAACGATAATAAAAGCACGATGGTGTGAAGGAATGGTCTCAAAGTAATTTAAAATAGTTTCCAAAATTATTTTTTGTTTTAAAGATACTATTTTATTCTTTTTTTCATGGCTTCAACAATATTAAAAGCAGCAGGACATATAGCTATATTTTTAAGTGTAAGGTTTGATATTTGCTGAAACTTTTTTCTATCGGTATGCGGAAACTCTCTACAAGCTTTTGGTCTTACATCGTAAATAGAGCAGTAATTATCTGCCCCTAAAAATGTACATGGTACGCTTTTTAAAACATAATCGTTTTCCTCATCTACTCTTAAATAGGTCTCAATAAATTTTTGAGATTTTATTCTAAAATGCTTCGCAATTCTATCCACATCTTTATCTGTAAATAATGGTCCAGTAGTTTTACAACAGTTAGCACACTCTAAACAATCGGTTCTTTCAAATTCTTGATTATGCAATTCTTGCATCGTATAATCCAAATTTTTAGGCGGCTTTTTTTTAAGTTTTGCAAAGAACTTTTTGTTCTCGTTATGTTTATCTTTGGCGAGCTTTGGAAGATTATTTATGATGTTTTGCATGGTGTAAAAATAGTAACTTTAGTAATTACGAGAGAAGAATGAACGAAGTAATCTTTAAAATTGAAACTAAAAACTAACAGATTGCCACGACTTAAATAAGTCTCGCAATAACATATTATGAAAGACATTTTTGGAAAGGCTTTATTAGATTACCACAACAAAAACTATACTGAAGATATCGTTACCTCAACAAATATTTCAGATGAAGATGTTTTACCACTTCCCTATTTGTTTCGAGATTATAAAGACATGCCGAAGATTGAGCAAAAGGCTTTAGAGTGCTGTAAAGGTTCAATATTGGATGTTGGTTGCGGTTCTGGTAGCCATAGTTTGTATTTACAAGAACATGGTTTTGAAGTAAAGGCTATTGATATCTCTGAGGGTGCTGTTAAAGTTGCTAAAGAACGTGGTGTTAAGCATACTGAAATAAAATCGCTTTTAGATGAAACGGATACTTTTGATACCATTTTGCTATTGATGAATGGGACTGGTATTTTTCAAGAAATTATACAGGTATCTAAATATTTATCGCATTTAAAAAGTCTTTTAAAATCTGGTGGACAAATTTTAATTGATTCGTCTGATATTAAATATATGTACGAAGATGAAGATGGTGGTTATTGGATGGATATGAATGCCGGTTACTATGGCGAACTGGACTACTTTTTATCTTATAAAGGCAAAAAAGAAATCCCTATAAAGTGGCTATATTTAGATTTTGAAACTTTAAAATTAGCTTGCGAAAGTGTTGGGTTACAATGTGAGTTGGCCTTAGAGGGTGAGCATTTTGATTATTTGGCAAGAATTACCTCTTAATTCTATCTCTTGTAAAGACTCTTTTAGAATTTTTATTACCATAAATAAAGTTTGACTGATTTAAAACCAAAATTTGTTCAATTACAGTATAAGTTAAACTTTGTATTTCAATAAAATAAGTCTGTTTTTTTAATGATATTTTAAAAACCTCATGATCATTAATAATGATGTCATTTTCTCTAGTTTTTTCAGCTTTGGGTGGTAAATTCATTTCCCCTAATACTTCAATATAGCCTTTGTCTCCAGAAAAGCTAAATCTATAAACTACATTTTTAGAGTCGCCTTTTAATTTCCAATCACCTTTAATTAGAGATTTTACTTCTGAAATAGTTTTACAACATGCTAAGTTTTGTGATAAACTATTAAAAAAGGATAGCAAAAATATAGCGCAAAACAATCTTTTCATTCATTAGTTTTTAATGATTATAAATTTATTAATTATGTTAGTTAACTAAAGCAGACAAAATATAAATTTTATTTATAAAGCTGATTTTAGCACAAACTGCGTTAAGGATTGCAGAGGAAAGCCCACAGGTTTTGCGCCTTAGCGCAAAAGCGAGGACTTGCAACGGAAAGCCTGACCCTTTAGGGTAACGCCCTAAAAATTAAACTCTATGAAATCTTCATGAGATTCCCTCCTTCGCGGGAATGACAATAATGAGATCCTGAAACGAGTTTAGGATGACACTTCGCGTCAAAAATCAAACTTATAAGTAGCGCCAGCTAAAAACTGAATGCTTTGCACTGGGAAATTTTGCCATTTCTCGTAGGCTTTATTTACCATATTATTTGCTTTAGCAAACACAGAAAATTGGTCGTTTATATGGTATCCAAGATGCGCATTGGCATCAAAATAACTATCTAAAGCTACTGTAAATGGAGATGTTATGGTTAACCCATCATTCAAGAAAAATTGGTCTTTACGCTCGCCTACATAAAAGAGGTTTGCTCCCATAAACCAGTGTTCATCCATTTGGTAATCTAAAAACAGAGAGCCTCTTAAGTCTGGTAAATTCCAAGCTTCTGCCTCATCATCTGTGTTGTATGTAAAATATTCTGCTTTAATACCAAGCTTAAAATTTCTATTTACATCTACATTAATCTCTCCGGCTACGCCAAAAGTATCCACATCGTCATACACAATACCAAATGAGTTCCCGTAGGTATAATCTTGACTGGTTAATGTAATTTCGTTATTTCTGAATAAGGCTTTGTTTCTATCTGCCAAATAACGACCGCTAATATTATAGCTCATATTACTTGATAATTTTCCTTTTAGCCCAACAAAAACATTGTATAACTGATCTGTTGGAGCAATGGATAAGGTTGGCGAAACAAATGGATTTTCTTTAGCAAAACCGTAATAAGAGTTTTGAATTAAATCTCCTTGAATACCTCCGTAAGCAATTAAAACATCGTTAACTAATCTGTAAGTTGCTGTTATGTTGGGGTAGATAAATATTTTGTTTTCACCTGCTTCTCGATCTCTTAAATAGTAGATTGAGGCACCTAAATCCAGCGTTAAATCATCCTGCTTCATTTGGTAGGTTGGCGACAAACCAACTTGAAAATTTCCATAATTTAGAGCATCATTGGACACATAATTTCTATCGAAAGTTCCACCTATGTAATCGATTTTTATATCGGTTGAAATTTCAACATCATTAATTGGCACATCAACTTTAGCTTTAGCTATAAATCTATTTTCTCCAGAGCCTTGGTTATCACTAAAGCGTCTGAAAAAGAAACTTCCAGAATTGATATAAGTATCTTCAAATTCAATATCACCTCCAAAATGTGCATTAAAAAAGGAATGTCCAACTTCAATATTGTTAGCTTGTGCCTGAGCTAATTGTGTTTCTTCCACACCATACCAATTATACATTTGATGCTGAAAACCTGCCTCTACATTCCAAGCTAAATCTCTTAACCTACTCGAGTAATTCAAATTGATTTTTGAGTTTGAAAAATTATCATTGAAAGACACCCCTTCAATACCACCTGCTGATGAATGATGGCTAACATAGCCTCCAACACTTTCATTTCTTGAAATGGCATGATTTAAATATACTTCGCCTAAAATAGTGGTGTAACTACCCACACCTAAGGTTGCATAATTATCAAACAATTTAGCTGGCGCACGCTTTTCTACTACAGCAGCTTTTCCCTTTGCTGGTGTAAACGTTGATGCTACAGGAAAAGAAAAAATATTATACTTAATCTCTTTTTTTGTTTCTGTAGCTTCATCATCTAAAGCAGGTACTTCCTTAACTTTAAACGCATCAGAAATTGTTGGTGTATATGGCTTAACAACATCTATAACACCTGTGTTTATTGTATCGTTTTTAGTTCTTTGAGCGTAACTTAATGTTATGCTTAATAAAAGAATTCCTGTTGATATGATTTTGATTTGCTTACGCATTCTTATATTTTTTTGATTTATGATTGATGATGAGATGCCTCGACTGTGCTGAGCATGACAATATAACTTCTATTTAATCTTCTGAAACTATTGATGAATTTGTTTTAGCCTCTTCTCTTTTAATTTTCCTGAGTTCTGTTTTTGCTTCGGAAACTACATCTTCAAATTCTGGAAAATTTTGAATAACACTTTCTAAAATATATGTGGCTTGAAACGCATCATCTAAAGCATAATAATTCTTAGCCATTAGCACCAACCCTTTTGCACTATAGTACTTATATCCAGAAAAATCTTTTGCTAATTTCTGTACTGATGCATTAGAGCCTTTATAATTTGCTTCCTTATTTTTAAAATAGGCATTAAAGTATAAAGCTTCAGCTGCTGTTTCGCCTGTAGCAACACGCTCAACTTTTGCATAAGCAGACTTCGCTTTAGTTTCATCTCCTGTTTTCATAGCAGAACGCGCAATGATAATATGGGCATCACCCTTAATTTTATTATCAATCTTTGAACTGTTTAATACTTTTTCAGCATAAGCTACTGCATTATCATAATTTTCTAATTGATAATTAGCCTTCATCAAATTAGACTGCGCAAATACAATATTCTGCGGGTAGTTTGCTTCCTCCTCTAAACGTTTTAAAATTGGGATGGCTTTATTCCAGCTTTTACTTTCTAAATAAAACTGTGATAAACGCGATAAAGCCTCTTCTGTAAACTCGCTTTGGCTTGCATCTACAACATATTTATAGTGTGGTGCAGCATTTTCCAACAGATCTTTCTTGTAATACATTTGAGCCAAATAAAAATGTGATTGTAATGCATGAATTCCATTAGGGAACTGATTTAAATACCCATTAAATTGCCTAATGGCTTTATCTGTATTATTTTCTAGATACTGCTTTTCTGCTGCTTCGTAAGTGGTATTATCTAAATCGGCATCTGTTACCTCAACATAATCTAATTGTTTAACCCAATTGGCATACGCATCTACTTGACCTAAATCAATGTAAATTAATCGTGCTGTTGATACAGCCTGAACCGCTTCTGGTGTACCTGGGTAATCGCCAGCCACCTTCTTAAATTTAGTTAAGGCACGTTCGTTTTCACTTCCATTATAATACACCAAACCTTGACGTAATAAGGATTTTGGTACGAAAGAACTCATTCTGTATTCACTATTTAACTGATTATAAGCTTTCATAGCCTTATCAGTTTCATTGGCTTTTACTAGTGAATTTCCAAGCTCATACAAAGCATCATCTCTTAATTTTGATTTTGAATATTGGCTTATAAACTGTTCTAATTCTTTTATTTTCTTTGAAGTATTACCAGCGTAACCTACACTAATTGCCTTTTGAAATGCTGGATAATCAGAATCGATTTCATTTAGTTGGATTGCCTTTTCGTAAGCTGTAATAGCACTTTGGTATTGACTTGAAACAAAATGACCATCGCCTAAACGTAAGTAGGCATCATTAAGCCTCACTTTATCTTCTTTTTTATTTGAAATAAATCTATTAAAATACGCTGTAGCTTTCCCGTAGTTTTTAAGTTTGAAATAGGTGTAAGCAACATTATAGTTTATATTTTCAATTTCAGGTGTGTTTGAAGCTTCATTCATTTGCTGAAACTGCTTAAAACCAACTAAGGCATCATCATAATTGGTTAAGTTATAATCGGCTTCTGCTTTCCAAAAGGTTGCTCTCGATGTATATTTGGGTTCTAGTGATTCTTTTAATGAAGCATCAAAAAGCGCCTCTGCTTCTTGATAATCACCTTCATTATATAATTCTAAACCTCTATAAAAAGCTACTTTTTGATAAGCTACTTTATTTTCAAAGCTCTTTTTATTCTCTAATAATTTTAAAGCTTCTTTATAATTTTTTGAAGTAATATATGAATCTATCAAAAGAGTTTCAATTTCCTCCTTATAAGGTGTTTCCGGATATTTTTCAAGGTAGCCCGCTAATACTTGTGGTGCCGATTGATACGGGTTTCCAATTTCATAACTAATCTTAGCATAATTCAACCATGCATCTTCTTGAATTTTTAAATCAAAACCCATTTGAGAAGCATTTCTAAAGGCATTTAAAGCCTCTTGTTTTTTGTTTAAATTAATATAACTCTCTCCTAAATGATAATAGGCATTTTGAGCAATAGCATTGGTCCCTCCCACTATTTTATTAAACTCTGAAATCGCATTTTCAAAATCTTTTTGCTTGTAATACGCATACCCTAATTGGTAAAAATCTGTATTATTCCATTTACCTCTTTTACCTTTATATGCTTTTAAAAAAGGAATAGCTTCAGCATACTGTTCTAGATTAAAATAACTTTCTCCAATGATTTTTGAAAGCTCTGAAACTTCAGCTTCATCACTAGAGCCTAGTCTTTCCTTTGCAAGCTGAATAGCGTTTTCAAACTTTCCTAATTTAAAATTTAAATCAGCTTGATAATACGATAGTTTTTCTTTGTAACGTTCTTGATCGTTAACTTGCTCAAAGTATTCATTAGCCTTGTCATAATCATCACCTTCATAAGCCATAAAGCCAATATAATATTTAGCTTGTGAGCCAAATTCTTGAGAGCTTTCTACGCGACTTAAATACTTTTTTGCCGTTTTATAATTTTTAGTTGTAAACGCTGTGTAACCATAATTGAAGTAAAACTTTTCACGCTCTTTTTTCGCCAAAGCGTTTTCATCTACTTTCTTATACCATTTACTGGCATACGCATATTTTGAGTTCTCGAAGTAGTAATCTGCAACGTCTATAAAAGCCGTATTTCGTTTTGTACTTGTTGGATATTCTTTTACAAAATTCTCAATTAATTGGTCTGCGTTTTGCTGATTTAAACGCACAGCGCAATTGGCTATATAATAGGTGCAATTAGACTGTAAAATAGTTTCGTTAGCAGTCTTTTTTACATTACTAAACATAGATTGCGCTGCTCGATATTGCTGATTATTATAAAGCGACAACGCTTTTTGATAATCCACCAAACTACTTGTATATGTAGCAGATTGCTGCGCTAAAATTTGAAAACTAAAACTTATAGCAACTACTAGTGAAAGAAAACTTTTTTTAGTCATTCTTGGATTAATTTTAAATTTAGAATCAAAGATAAATAAAGGCTCTTTGTTTTTGTTATAAGTAAAAAACAAAAATCTTTTATTTTAGATTCCCGTTTTATTCATCGTTAGATATTCTATAATAATGAATTCATGAATCTTTCGATTTCACGGGAATGACAAATTCAACTGAAACCTCGATAAAACTATCTCGGAGTTAGTTTTTATTTAAACTAAATCCTATAACGTAATAATCGTGCCATAATTATAAACCAACTTATTAAATGTTAAAAAAAGACAAGAATACTAAAGACCGAAGCTAGAAGTTTTGGTTGAAACTACATTCAATTTTTTTATTTCAAATTTTGTAATTTAATATTGAATCTGAAAAAATGACTGTAAGTAAACACTATTGATTGTAGTTTTGCTTACAACTATTCCAAACTTTTTACGTTTAGTTTTTACTTTCAAGTTTTAAATAATACATTTACCACAGTCAACAAAAAGAACCTAATTTAATTTATGTCTACTCCTATTTTACAATTAAAAGATGCTTCTATTTTTCAGGGTGATAATTTAGTCCTCTCTGATGTTAATGTAGAAATTAACAAAGGAGATTTCGTGTATTTAATTGGAAAAACAGGAACTGGAAAAAGTAGTTTTATGAAAACACTTTATGCCGATTTACCACTTACTGAAGGTGAAGGCCATATTGTTGATTTCGATTTAAAAACCTTAAAAGAAAAAGACATTCCTTTTTTAAGACGAAAATTAGGTGTTGTTTTCCAAGATTTTAAATTACTGAGTGATAGGACTATTAATGATAATTTACTTTTTGTTTTAAAAGCTACAGGTTGGAAAGACAAGGACAAAATGAAATCAAGAATTGAAGACGTTTTGACTAAAGTAGACATGAAAACTAAAGGCTTTAAATTCCCGCACGAACTTTCTGGTGGCGAACAACAACGTGTAGCTATTGCCAGAGCCTTGTTAAATGACCCCGAACTAATTTTAGCAGATGAACCTACTGGGAATCTAGACCCACAAACAAGTGTTGAAGTTATGGAGGTATTGCAAGATATAAACAAAAATGGCAATACCATTTTAATGGCTACACACGACTATGCTTTGTTACTAAAATACCCAAGTAAAACTCTAAAATGTGATGAGAATCAGGTTTATGAGGTAGTGCAGCGTAAAGGATAATTTATGTATAGTTTCATAAAAAAAACTTTAAAATCTATTATCTCTAAACAGTTTCTGTTTAAAAACGAATTACGTTTTAGATGCTTTTACGGTATCCTATACTCTGGAAAAAAACATCAATGTAATATTTGTAAAAAACAACTAAAGGCCTTTGTTAAATTACATAACGAAGATTTATTGTGCCCTTTTTGTGGTAGTTTATCTAGAAATAGGAGGCTATGGAAATTACTTAATGACGACAAAGTACTGAAGGGAAATATTTTGCATTTCTCCCCTTCAAGAAATCTTTACAGAACATTAAAAGCAAAGCCTGAAATCAATTATTTTAGTTCTGATTTTGAAAATGAATTTCTTGCAGATTATAGATTTGACATAACTAACATAAGACAAAACAATGAAACTTTTGATGCAATAATATGTTATCATATATTAGAGCATATAATTGATGATCAAAAAGCAATGTCTGAAATATACCGTGTTTTAAAACCAAATGGTAAAATCTACATTCAAACGCCTTTTAAAACTGGGGATATTTATGAGAATAACAAAATTATTACACCAGAAGAGAGGTTGGAACACTTTGGACAAGAAGATCATGTAAGAATCTATTCTGTAGAGGGTTTAACAAAACGCTTAGAAAAGGCTTCCTTCAAAGTAGAACAAAAACTATTTATAGAAGAAAATGAAGAAGATTTTTATTTGGGTTTAAAAACATCTGAAACGGTATTAATCGCAAAAAAATAATGCTATCCATTTTAATTCCTACATATAATTATAACATTATAACTTTAGTGGAAGCATTACATAGCCAATGTAAAACATGCCAAATAGAGTTTGAAATAATTGCTTATGATGATGGTTCTGAGTCCGAATTGAATTCAATAAACACTAAAATAAACACATTAGACTTTTCTACTTTTAAAGAACTACCTGAAAACATTGGACGAAGTGCCATTAGAAACTTATTGGCAAAAAATGCTAAATATCAAATACTGCTTTTTGTTGATGCTGGAACCTTTCCAAAGCATGATAACTTTATTGAAAACTATCTTAATCATAAAAATGAAAAAGTGGTAAGTGGTGGAATGACGCACCTTGAACTCCCCCCAAAAAAGCCTTATCGATTGAGATGGCTATACACAAAAAAGCGTGAGTTTAAAACCTTATGTTCATCAAATTTTATGATTAATAAAAATGTATTTCTATCGAATCCTTTTGATGAAACTTTAAAAAAATACGGGTACGAGGATGTTTTGTTTTTTGAAGAATTAGCAGCTAAAAACATAAAAACATTATTTATTAATAACCCTGTGATTCATAGCGCGGATGATGATTCTGATAGATTTTTAGAAAAAACTGAGCTAGCTATTGAAAATTTAATTGACTTAGTTGAAAATAAAAAAATTGATGCAAAAAGTCAAAAAATGTATCGGCTTTACAACAAGTTAAATAAGATGAAGTTAGTTACAATTACTGCAAAATTCTACAAAGCTGTAAAACCTTTACTTTTAAGAAATTTTAAATCATCATATGCATCCATGTTTCTTTTCGATGTATATAGAATTGGGTACTTTTGCCACATAAAAACTAGAAAATGAATCCTTTTTTTTCAGTAATAATACCCTTATTTAATAAAGAGAAATATATTGAAGCTACATTAAACAGTGTATTAAATCAAACGTTTACTGATTTTGAAGTTGTTATTGTTGATGATGGAAGCACAGACAATAGCTTAAACATTGTAAAGAGGAATAAGGACTCCAGAGTTACACTTATAGAGCAAGAAAACAAAGGCGCTTCAGTTGCTAGAAACAATGCCATTGCCCATGCCAAAGGTAAGTATATTGCTCCATTAGATGCAGATGATATTTGGTACGAAAATCATTTATCTGAACTAAAAAGCTTAATTAACTTGTTTCCTAGTGCCGGTGTATTTTGTAATAATTATCAAGTAAAATTAAATAAGCATCTGGTAAAAAAGGCTAATTTCAATTTTGATTATGATGATGAGCCTTTAATAATACCAGACTTTTTTGATGCAAATATTTACAATTACATAGCAACATCCTCCTCATCTGCTTTTTTAAAAACTCACTTTATTAAGTTAGGCACTTATGATACCAGTTTGAGAACTGCACAAGATTTAGATATCTGGATTAAGTTTGCCTTAAACTACAAAATTGCATTTAACCCTTGTATTACAATGACTTACAACCATTTTGATGATACAAGTTTATCAAATAGTAATTATAATACAGACCGTTATAATTTTATCGCTTTCTATAAAGAAGAAGAAAAAAAGAATCCTTCATTAAAAAAGTATTTAGATGTTAATAGGTATGCCGTTTCGTTAAGATGTATTGCTAGCGGAGAAAAAGAATTGTACAGAAAATTAAAAAGCGAAATAGATTATAAAAACTTGAATTTGAAGCAAAAACTTCTCATTAATTCACCAAAATTTGTTATCAATACGGCAAAAGGACTTCACAGCATATTAAAAAAGATTGGATTTTATTGGTCGGCTAATAGTTAAAACCATTTTCATCTGTGACTTGAGCCTAAGAAAAGGTTACGGTTAAACCAATTTATAAAAATAATTTTTTTATAATAAAATAGAATTAAAAGTTAATAACTCTTAAAAATATTTTATCTACTTAAAATGCATTAAGAAAAAAAACAAACTTGTTAACAATTCTTACTTTTTTAGATATACTGCTGTGGGAAAACCGTAAATTCAACTTTATAATTAGAATAGAGAAATTCATTAAAATTACTTTTTCAATAATTCATCCCAGTTTTTAGAAATATTCTCAAATGAAAATTTTTTAACACTACATTTAGCATTACTCTTACAAGTATTATAAAGTGTTTTATTTTCAATAAAACTATTAAATGCATTTGCTAGAGCAAATATGTTATGGTTTTCGACTAATAGACCATTATAGCCATGTTTAATGATTTCATTGGGGCCAGATTTACAATCTACGGAAATTACAGGTGTGCCACATGCTAAAGATTCTATTAAAACCCTAGGAAAACCCTCATAATAACTAGTTAGCGTAGTGAAAATTGCTTTTTTCACATAAGGAAATGGATTTTTTAAAAATGGTATATGGTACACTTTGTCTTTTAGTTCTAAACTATTTATTTTTTCCTTCAATAAACCTAAATCGTCTCCTTGACCTATTAGACAAAGTTTTATATCATTTTTAGATAAAATAGATTTTTTGTAAGCTTCAAGTAAAAGGTCAAAATTTTTAACACTATTTTCTATTCTACCATACCACAAAACAAATTTATCATTGATATCTAAACTTTCTTTGGCCAAAACATTAATTTTATCGATTTTAACAGGGTTATATATTTGGCTTATATTTTTTAATTTATAATTGTGAATTATAGCCTTTTTTATCTGTTTACTTACGGCTACAAGTGTTGTCTTTTTACCATAAAGTATTCTGACTAGTAATTTACTATTTGGGAAGTACTTTTTTAAATAAAAACTACGTACTACTGATATCTTTTTTTTACTTTTAAAAACAAAGTTGTACAAGATGTATTCTTTCAAAAATTGAGGTCTGGTTCGATTATCGATAATGATATCAAAATCATATTCTCTAAAAAAGAATCTTAAAATTTTAATCTTTTTAAAATCCGATAAATTAGTTCCAAAGCTATCTTCTAAATTAAATAATTTACCGGCAAATTCATAATCAATATCATTTTTCGTGATTAGGATATGAACTTCATAATTAAGATCGGAAAGTATTTGAGAGAGTATAGCACTAGATCTTTCCGCTCCACCTTTACCTAAAGAAGTTGTAACTATGCAAACTTTTTTCATCTTAAAATTTTAATTAAAAAAGTTATCGTAGTCTATAGTATCTTTTATAATACGCTTTCGCTCTTTAAAATACTTACTAAAAATACTACGAGTGGAATCAACTTCTGAAGCATTTATATTAACCAAATCTGCAATTGAATGAAACAAGTCATCAATCATATATTTTGAATTCAAGTTTGGGTAAATATTTTTTTTAATTTTATACTTTTCAGATTGCCACAATAACATTGGGATTTCATAAAGATTTTTTGTTAAATTTCCTTCTCTAAAATGACCTGAAAACTCAATGTTTTCGTAGACTTCTTCTCCATGGTCTGAAAAATATAGCACAAAACTATTGGCTTGTACTTTTTTAATTGATTCAATAGCTTTAGTTATTATATAATCTGTATATCTTACAGCATTATCATACGCATTAATTTCATCATAAACAGCTTGTTTTCTAAATTTACTTTTTGGTATATCACCATTAAAAAAATTAAAATTCTCGGAGTATCGATATCTATAATTAAAATGTGTTCCTAACGTATGTAAAAAAATAACTTTTTTATTTCCCTTTTCTAGTAAAATTTCATTCAATTTTTCTATTAAAACTTCATCTAAAATTGTTTCTTCTTTTAAGTTTTTTATGTTTAAGAAGTATGATTTATGAGCTCCTAATCCTATTTTAGTAATATGTGAGTCATTAACTCCTATAGGTTTTTGATTAGAAATCCAATAGGTTTTAAAATTTGCTTGATTTAATAATTGTATTATTGAGCCTTCATATTTAGCATTTAAGTTTTCATAATTACCTAAAGTCAAAGCTTTTGTTAAACTAGCGATAGTATATGTTTCTGGACTAATAACATCATTATATACTAGCAAATCATCTTTAATCTCTTCTAGTAAAGGGGTAGTATTTCTATAATAACCATATATTCCTAAATGCCCTCTAGCTGTAGACTCACCTATAATTACAACATATACTTCTGGTTCTTCTGTCTCAAAACTTCTTGAAATATTATTAAAATTACCAATTTTGTTATTAACATAATTATCTAACTTTTTAGATTCGTTGTAATATTCTACACTTGCTCTAACAGCCATATATGGTAAATTATATATAATTAGGAGAGACAGTTTCAAAAATAATGAGAATCCAATAAACAATCCTAAAATTTTTAATTTATAAGTTTTAGACTTGTTTAAGCTTGTAAAAACTATTTTTTTTAATCTTAATAAAGTTATCAGAATTACTATAGAAATAATAACAATAAAAAAGATAATTTGATTATCTATATAAAACCCCAAAAATTCTTTAGTTTCTTCAGAATTAGTATCTAACATTACAAAAATCGCAGATGAACTAAATGTAGTTTTGAATAAATAATAATAAATAGTTTCAATACAAATACTTATTGAAAAGATTGAATAAAGAACTATAAACACTAATTTATTCAATTTTTTGTTAGAAATAATTAAATGTGGGCATATCAATATAAGTGCAAATAAAATATTCTCAACTAAATTTAAAAAAACACTTTTTGAGATTTCATTAAAAAAAATATCAAATAGAAAAGCTATAAGTATAACTAATAAATATTTAAAAAAAACGGCTTTAAAAACCTTCATATTAATATTGTGACTTATCAGATACCTGTTCATAAAATCTTAGCAAATAATTTATCCCTTAAAATAAAAAGTACCACTATAAAAAATACAATATACCGAACAAAATGAGCTATAACTACACCATCAGTTCCATAATTATCTATAAAATAAAGTGAAAAACAATAAAACAATAAAACAGACATTAGCTCAGTAAAAATAAAATACCCTATTTGTCTTTTGGCTATAAACTGATAAGATAGAACGATAGCTATAAACTTTACCAAATCACCCATTAATTGCCATTTAAATAGGCTAGACATCCCCAAAAACTCATTTGTGTATAAGGCTTTAATAATATATACCCTAAAAACAAAAACTATAAGCATGCCTACAACAAGAAGTGGTAATAACATTTTATAAATTTTGATAATCTCATTTCTAAAATCAAGTATATTTGAAATTTTCGAATAAACAGGTAGTATATATAATGGAAAAATTGCTGCTGTGAATTGCATATATATTCTAGAAATAGAAGTCATAGCCGTCCAATTACCAGCCTCAGAAATACTTTGCTTTTCTTCTATTAAGTGCCTTATCGCAATATCCGTTACATTACTAAAAAATATAACAACAATAGTCATTAAACTATAAGATAATAGTTTGTTTTTAAAACTTAAATTAATTTTTATTTCTTTTAGGTCAATATAATTAGTGTAGACTTTATTACTAAAAATAGTGTAGATTATAAATTGTAAAAAAGGAATACTACTAATAGCAATTAAACTTCCTACTATTCCAAATTTATAGGTAAGAAAAACAATTAAAAAAGTACTTGCAATTATAATTATTAAACCTATTTTAGAAAATATCTTATAAGCCGATAAGCCATTTAGTAAAGCATATAAAATACCATTAATAGCTATAAAAGGGATTGTAAATGCTAAGATTTTAAAAACAAACCCAAACTGTTTATCTATTCCAAAAATAGCATCGTTTAAGGTATTGGACCAAAAAAATAAAATAATGAACGATACTATTGAAGCGATTGCTGAAAAAACGAAAACGGTGGAGAATAAATTATTTAATTGTCTTTTGTTGTCCTTATATTCTGAAATGTACTTTACTAAACCATTTGATGTACCTAAAACAGAAAATTGCTCAAAAAAGCGATTAATATTCTTTAAATTACCTATTAAGGCAATACCTTCTGCCCCAATCAAAATAGCTAAAACTTTCTGAGAAATAAGCGAAAACAACATTCTAACAACCACCAATAAGGTGTTTGCCGATGTTACTTTCAATAATAAATTATTTTTTATAAAACTTGGAATCTTCAACAATACAACAGAATAAATTTATAAACCTTTCAGGCAAGTCACAAGGTATTAAAATTCGAAAAAGAGAACACTACATTCTACAAAAAAAGAAAACAAATATCTAACTTCTGTCGCTTTCTAGACCAAAAAGGGAGCTTCCAAAAATCAATAAAATAATACCGTAATACATCACATAACTAACAAAATGGGCAATTACGGCACCTTCTACATCATTAAGCATATCAATAAAGTACACGCTTGTAGTGTACAAAATAATAATTAAAAAAGCCTCTGTTAATATATAATGCCAAAACATTTTTTTTGCCAAAAATTGATATGCAATTATAATAGATAATATCTTTATAAAATCACCTAATAATTGGAATAAAAATAAATCTTCAACAGGTTCAAACTCTTTTGAAAAAACTGCAATTACAATATAATGTTTTAACAAGTAAATTAATAATAAACCAATTGATAGAATAGGAATAATTGTTTTATAAAAGCTAACAACTTCTTTTTTAAAAGCCTTAGTTGTATTTATTTCAGAAAATCTTGGTAATAAATATAAAGCTATTAAAGAGCTTACAAACATTAAGTAATAGTTTGATATTCTTGTCATCGCTTCCCAGAAACCAGCATCTTTATAACCTATATTTTCAATAATATAAGATCTGATAGCTATGGCTACAAATGGTAATAAAACCGCTGAAAAAAGAGCCATTAATGAATATGGACTTAACTTTTTAAATATTTCAAAACTAACTTGACTAACTTTTATGTGTGTAATTAAACTTTTTCTATTAATAATACCAACCAAAGTGATTAAGAATATTAATGATTCAGCTATTACTACTGATATTAAAGCACCATCAATTTTGTTTTGATATATTAAGAGTAGCGCAATAGAAACACTTAATATTTGCCCAATAATATTTATAATTATAAGAATTTTATACTTTGAAAACCCATTCATTATAGAGAACGTGAACATATTCAAAGCATAAAAAGGTAATACAATGGCAAAAATTTGTATTACATATGCATAATCGTTGTATGTTGGAAAAATGATATTATTAATCCATTCTGACTTGAAATAACAAAAAAATGAGACTATAATAGTAGCAATAAAACCAACATAATAAACTGTAGATAGAGTTTTGCTGAGTTTTACTGTGTTTTCCTTGAATTCTGAAACATACTTAACAACACCCTTGTACAAGCCAAAGGTGGCAACAGTTTGGAAAGAGCCAACAAAGTTTCGTAGGTTACCAATCAATGCCAATCCTTCAGCACCAATAAATATAGCAATAGCTTTAGATGTTAGTATTCCAGCTATTATTCTAGTTAATACTGATGCGGTTTGTAAAGAAGTAATTTTAACTAAAACCTTACTGTTTATATAGTCTATTAATTTTTTCAATTAATATAAAATTTCCATTGGCTATTAATTCCTAAAAACATCGAAATATTGATTTATAAACGTTTAAAAGAATTTATTATTCTATTAGACTTCACTGAAGCACTCAAATATACAAAATGAATTAAGCTTGGTTGATTTTTCGTCACAAAATCAATAGAAATCATAACCAAATGTATCTGAAAAATCTTATTTTATTTTTTCAGGATATAATACAAATTGATGCAAAAAATAGCAATATTGGTTATAATTATAGGCTTTGAAATAGGCTCAAGCACTAAACCATAAGCCACAAACAATAAACATCCAAAAGCATTTACTATTCGCAATTTAGTTACAGATTTCATTAAGAATGAAACTAATACGGTAGCCATTGCAGCATAACCTATCCATTCTACCCATGAAATTCCTAAAAATTCCAATTTATATTGATTTATTTCGCTTACGCTCTACTTCTGTTAAGTAGATTTTACGCAAACGCAAGTGATTTGGTGTTACCTCAACATACTCATCTTTTTGAATATATTCTAGCGCTTCTTCCAAAGAGAATTTAATTGCTGGAACAATTTTGGCTTTATCATCAGCACCAGAAGAACGTACATTACTTAACTTTTTAGTTTTTGTAACGTTAACTGTCATATCATCTCCACGAGAATTTTCACCAATAACTTGTCCTTCGTAAATATCTTCACCTGGATCAACAAAAAACTTACCTCTATCTTGTAATTTATCAATAGAATAAGGAATGGCTTGCCCTTTTTCCATAGACACTAAAGACCCATTCTGACGTTCAGGAATACCACCCTTTAAAGGTTGATATTCTTTAAAACGGTGTGCCATAATAGCTTCACCAGCAGTTGCTGTAAGTAATTGATTTCTTAAACCTATAATTCCTCTTGATGGAATAATAAACTCACAAACCATACGCTCTCCTTTAGCTTCCATACTAAGCATTTCGCCTTTTCGCATGGTTACCATTTCAATAGCTTTTCCAGAAACATGCTCTGGTAAATCTATTGTCATTTCTTCAACTGGCTCACATTTAACACCATCAATTTCTTTGATGATAACTTGAGGCTGACCAATTTGCAATTCGTACCCTTCACGACGCATCGTTTCAATCAAAACCGATAAGTGCAGTACACCACGACCAAAAACCATAAACTTATCAGCACTATCTGTTTCTTCAACACGTAATGCTAAATTCTTCTCAAGCTCTTTGGTTAAACGCTCTTTTATATGTCTAGATGTTACGTATTTACCATCTTTACCAAAGAAAGGAGAATCATTAATTGTAAATAACATACTCATTGTAGGCTCATCAATAGCAATAGTTTTCAAACCTTCTGGATTTTCCCAATCAGCAACAGTATCACCAATTTCAAAACCTTCTAAACCAACAATAGCACAAATATCTCCTGCCTGTACCTCTTCTACTTTTTTTCGACCTAAACCTTCAAAAGTATGCAACTCCTTAATTTTAGACTTAACAATACTTCCATCGCGTTTTACTAAAGAAATATTTTGACCAACTTTAAGCTCACCTCGTGTTAAACGTCCAATTGCTATTCGCCCTGTAAAAGAAGAAAAATCCAAAGATGTAATAAGCATTTGCGTCGTACCCTCATCAATTTTAGGAGATGGAATATGCTCAATTACCATATCCAATAATGGCTCAATATTTTCAGTTTCATTCTGCCAATCATCACTCATCCAATTGTTTTTCGCAGAACCGTAAACCGTTGGGAAATCTAATTGCCACTCTTCAGCTCCTAATTCAAACATTAAATCAAAAACCTTTTCATGTACAATATCTGGTGTACAATTTTCCTTATCCACTTTATTTACAACCACACATGGCTTTAAACCTAAATCAATGGCTTTTTGTAAAACAAAACGTGTTTGCGGCATTGGTCCTTCAAAAGCATCAACTAGCAGTAAAACACCATCTGCCATATTAAGCACACGCTCAACCTCTCCACCAAAATCGGCGTGACCAGGCGTATCAATAATATTAATTTTTGTGTCTTTATAAATTACAGAAACGTTTTTAGATGTAATCGTTATACCTCTTTCACGCTCTAAATCATTATTATCTAGAATTAAATCACCTGTATTTTCATTTTCGCGAAATAACTGACAGTGGTACATAATTTTGTCAACCAAAGTCGTTTTACCATGATCTACGTGCGCAATAATTGCAATGTTTTTAATATTAGCCATAATAGTGCCTTATTTTAAGCGTGCAAATGTACGTGTTATTTAGTTAAAAATATGTTATAATTAAAAGCGATTATAATTTTTAACCTTTGTTTTCGTTAATTTTAAAGATTACCCAACTTAATAAATAGCAAATTTTAAAACATGTCCCTAATCTCTCGATACACAAAATTCATCCCATACCTTTATTTTATTGCCATTACAGCATATTGGTTTACCATTTTAAATAAAAGTGAAGGCATAACTGCTTACCCCATTTTATTATTTGGCATCCCATTTTTATGGCAAATCATTAAACCCAATAAAAATCTAAATTTAACATTGGGCATCTCATTTGTATGTATTTCATCATACCTCATACTAGCCTATCTATCAGATATTTTGCAAATAGTATCGCTTTCGCAACCTGTTAAACAACTCATGATGTATGGTGGCTTATTCGTCTTCGGAAGCCTTATTATGGCTCTTTGGATTATAAAAAACAGCCTCAATAAAACGTTTTAAAACATTTGGGCGTTACCCACAAGGGGTCGGGCTTTCCGCTATATCTTTTTTGAGAAAAACAAAAAAGGATGCCGCTTTAATCCCTAACGCGGGTAAATCAGCCAACACCAATTATATTTCTGCTAAGTCAGTTCAAGTTTGGTAAAACGTTAAAACTCCTTTTTGTAACTTTACAGCTTAAATTACACATAAATGAAGCTGAAGGACATCCCAAAATTAAAGCACACAAATTCTAATAACTTTTTTCTATTATGCGGCCCATGTGCCATCGAAGGCGAAGATATGGCATTACGTATAGCCGAAAAAGTAATATCTATAACAGATAAATTAGAAATTCCTTATGTATTCAAAGGCAGTTTTAAAAAAGCTAACCGCAGTAGAATTGATAGTTTTACAGGAATAGGAGATGAAAAAGCACTAAAAATTCTTCGAAAAGTATCCGAAACTTTTGATGTGCCAACAGTAACCGATATTCATGAAGTTTCTGATGCTGTAAAAGCAGCAGAATATGTAGACGTTTTACAAATTCCAGCATTTTTAGTTCGCCAAACCGATTTAGTAGTTGCCGCTGCTGAAACCGGTAAAGTAGTAAACTTAAAAAAAGGACAATTTATGAGTCCAGAAGCCATGAAGCATGCCGTACAAAAAGTAAAAGACGCTGGCAATAATAAAGCGTGGATTACCGATAGAGGCACTATGTTTGGCTACCAAGATATGATTGTAGATTTTAGAGGTATTCCAACTATGCGAAAAATGGCACCAACCGTGTTAGATGTTACACATTCCCTACAACAACCTAATCAATCAGCAGGAGTAACTGGCGGACGCCCAGATATGATTGAAACTATTGCCAGAGCAGGTGTAGTAAATAATGTAGACGGTTTATTTATAGAAACCCACTTCGATCCTGCAAATGCTAAAAGTGATGGCGCAAATATGCTACACCTAGATAATTTAGAATTATTATTAACTAACCTAGTTTCCATCAGAAAAACAATAAATAGTTTAAAATAATAGTATTTTAGAATAAATAATCTTGATAAAATACTATGGAAAATAATAAACGTGGTGGAGATGCACCAGTACAATGCGAATTAGAAGCTAATAAAAACTATGCATGGTGTACATGCGGACATAGTGATGAGCAACCATTCTGTAACGGATCTCATAGAGCATCAAAAGCAACACCTTCAATGGTTTTTAAAGTTGAAGAAGATAAAACTGCTTATTTATGCACCTGCAAGCAAACTAAAAATCCACCATACTGTGATGGCTCCCATAACTAGAATTTAGTTTATAAGCATAAACTATTTATTGTAAAACGATTTTCCTTTTTGCTTTTTTGCTTCCTCAAGAATGGCAATAAAAATGGCATCATCTATTTCTTCTAAAGATTTGTAGCGTAAAGATTTAACCACTTTTCGGTTTTCGCTAACTAAATACGCATCAAATTTAGAGAGGTATGCTGAGTGCCAAAACCCAACATCTACAAATTGTTTTTTATGGCTTGCATTTAAATAACAAACAGGTGTTTCCCCTAAATAATAACAAGGAATTCGCCATTTATACTTTAATTCAATATCAGGAATGGTATGCTCTATAATTACTTGAATGTGCATTAAAATAGAACGATACGGTTCAGGCTGATTTAGTATATATTCTTCTGCTGGATTCATCTACAAATTTTAAACAATTATAAAATTAACAAAAATTTATATTCAGAAATTGAATTATTTTCATTTACTTTGTATTTCAAAGTACTTTTATATGGAATCAAAAGATTATTTAAAAGACATTAGCGAAATTAAAAACATAATGAATAAATCATCACGGTTTATTTCGCTTAGTGGGCTATCCGGAATTTTGGCAGGCATTTATGCTTTAATTGGTGCAGCAATAGCTTATTGGTTAGTAATAACATATAGTAATGGCGTTTTAACACTTAATGGTTGGGTTTTTGAATCGTGCCTGTTAACCTTAGCTATAGTAGCACTTTTAAGCATTAGTACAGGCATACTTTTAACCACAAGAAAAGCTAAAAAAGATGGAGCCAAAATTTGGGATACTACTTCCAGACGTTTAGTAATTAACTTCTTAATACCCTTAATAGTTGGTGGTTTATATATATTAATCATTTTAAGTCAAGGAAAGTATGGTCAATCTGGTGGTTTAATGTTAATCTTTTATGGCTTAGCATTAGTAAACGCATCTAAGTATAGTATTGGAGATATACAGTATTTAGGATATATTCAAATTGGTTTAGGTTTAATTGGAGCCTATGAACCTGGTTACGGATTCTGGCTTTGGGTAATTGGTTTTGGAATTATGCATATTATATATGGTACTTGGATGCATTTTAAATATGACAAGTAAAAGTTTACAGTCTCAGTATTCAGTCTAAAAAAAATGAAAGTTTTAAAACAAATATTATTATTTATATTATTCATTATAATAGATTTAGCTTTATGGGTTATTATTGGACTAATAATTTTGAATTACGAAAATTTTTATGACGAATCAAAAGGAGAGTACTGGAGTTTAACAAGTATGACAGTCATTGAAAAAATTGCATATTTCTCTTATTACATTTGGATAATTCTAAATATTGCTTTGATTATCTACTTTGCTTATCGCTTAATTAAAAAATACGTATTAAAATCATAAAATTCCCGCCTTCGCGGGAATGACAGAAATGAGTATTATAAACAACATAAACAAACTATTCGATCATCGTATTAGATTAGGCATCATGTCCATTCTAATGGTAAATGAATATGCAGATTTTAATATGCTAAAAGACCTTTTAGGAGCTACAGATGGCAATTTAGCTAGCCATACCAAAGCCCTTGAAAAAGCAGAATATATAAAAGTAGAAAAGCAGTTTATTGGCAGAAAACCAAACACCCGCTACTCTACTACCCCATTAGGAAAAACAGAATTTAAAAAACACATAAACGCACTCGAAAAATTAATTAATAAACAATAGCTTTCTGCATTAGCAGGAAAGACAAAAAAGAGAAATCAAATTTTTTTATCAATTTACTTTGAAATTCAAAGTACTTTAAAAATACAATTATGGAAACACCACAAAAACCTCAGCAAAACAAATTCGGAAATTGGCTAAAAACATCTATTACAGCAAGAATGCTTATGGTAGGCTTTTTAACCTTTGTACTACTCATCCCCTTGTTCTTTATTCAAAATTTAATTCAAGAACGCTCTTTCAGGCAAACCGAAGTTATAGAAGAAATAAACGAGCAATGGGGAAACGAAGTCCTTATTTATGGTCCCATTTTAAAAGTACCTTATAAAACCTATAAACAAAAAACAGTAACAGATAAAAAAACGAAACAAGTATATACAGAAACTATAGAAGAGATTAGTAACGCCTATTTCTTCTCAGAAAACTTAAACATAAGTACCAATATAAATCCTGAAACAAAAAATCGTGGTATATATACTACAGCAGTTTATAATAGCAGCATGAACATCACGGGAACTTTTTTAAAACCAGACTTTAGTGATATAGAAATAAGCGATAAAGACATTATTTGGGATAAAGCTAAAATTATTATTCAATCTTCTAATGTTAAAGGTGTTAATGAAGCTAATTTAAAACTAAACAATACAGCATATCAACTCACATCAAAATACAATGGTCAAAAAAATTATAAGTATAACGAGGTGGTGTTACATACCCTAGAATCAAAGAACATCAAAGCAGACCAACTCAATTTTCAAAAACCATTAGCTTTCAATATCGATTTCAACATAAAAGGAAGCAAACAAATTCGGTTTATTCCAACAGGTAAACGTACCGAAGCACAAATAAAATCAAACTGGAAAACAGCTAACTTCTTTGGGGAATTCCTACCCTATAATGAAGATAAAGTAACAGATGATGGTTTTCATGCTAAATGGAAAATCCTAGATTTAAATCGTCCTTTTTCTCAAGAGCACTTCAATACCATTCCCGATTTAAAAGAGTTTGCATTTGGTGTAAACTTTATGATTCCTGTGGATGAATACCAAAAAAGTGAGCGTTCAGCTAAATACGGTTTCCTTGTTATTGGGTTAACTTTTTTGGTATTTTTCCTTATTCAAACCTTAAGTAAAATCAACATCCATCCATTTCAGTATTTAATGATTGGTTTAGCACTCACCATGTTTTACACCTTATTAGTTTCAATTTCAGAACATAGTAATTTCCTTAAAGCCTACTTAATTGCTGGTATTTCAGTAATAGCACTCATAACATTGTACTCAAAATCCATTTTAAAAACAATCAAATTTCCAATATTTATTGGACTATCACTTACGGCATTATATACGTTTATATATGTTATCATTCAGCTAGAAAACTACGCCTTATTAGTAGGTAGTATTGGTCTATTCTTAATCCTAGCAATAGTAATGTTTGTATCTCGAAAAATAGATTGGAGCAATGGTTAATTTTATTAGTTAGTTAATTATGTGAGCGTTACCCCGCCAAAATAAAGCGGGGTCGCGCTTTACACTATATCAGCAAAAGGATGCCGTTTCATCCCGATAGCTATCGGGACTAACGCAAATCGTAATTACATGAAAAACTTTATAACAACAAGTAAAACCATAGCTATTTTAAGCTTTGCAATAGGTACTATGCTGTTCACATTACAACTCTATCATTTCAATTCAAATAACCTCATTTCTACAGGCATCATATTTATAATGGTAGCAGTTATAATTAATACCATATCGCTTTTAGGTTTATTATTTGGTTTATTCGGTAACACCGATAAAAGAGAAATAGTTAAAGCAATAGGTATGGTTTTAGCAAATATTCCAATCGCTATTATGTACTTCTTTTTACTAATTAATTATTTAAAATAATGAGATTCAACAAAACATATTTAGTACTTACCCTAATCTTACTAGCATTTGAAATTCTTATAGCTACCTATATAAAAACAGGCTTTATAAGGCACACATTTGGCGATTTTCTATGCGTAATTCTATTGTATTGTTTCTTTAAAACCTTCATAGAAGGCCATCATTTTAAAATTGCTATTTCGGTTTTACTAATTGCTTTTACTGTTGAGTTTTTACAACTCACAAATTACTTGGAACTATTAAATTTAGAAAACAATCATTTAGCAAAAGTAATTTTAGGAAGCACGTTTCAGTTTTCAGATTTAGTTGCTTACTCACTCGGTATTATTACCACAATTGCTATTGACTTTAAAATATATAAACTATGGATTTCATAAAAAAACTCTTTTTGTCCCGATTCAAAACATTCGCTTTAGTTAGCGTTTCCATGCTATTTAGCATCATTTTATTAATGATTAGAATGAAGTTAACGCACTCCTTCTTCTACTTGTTTCTGGTATGGAACTTGTTTTTAGCAGTCATTCCCTTTGCCATAACTACATATTTAGTGAGTCTACCCAAACTCAATACGTTGTGGTTAGTACTTTGTTTTGGGGTGTGGCTGCTTTTTTTGCCTAATGCACCATATATTATTACAGATTTATTGCATTTAAAAATAGGCCCAACACATTTGTTATGGCTGGATATTCTAGTTATTATGTCCTTTGCTCTTAATGGATTATTACTATTTTATTTATCAATTATAGACATGAAAAGTATTTTACAAACTTTTCTAAGTAAAAAGAAAGTAAACTATGTAATAACTATAACACTTTTCTTGACTGGTTTTGGTGTGTATTTAGGAAGGTTTCTACGTTATAATTCTTGGGAAATTTTAAGTAATCCAAAATACTTATTTGTAGATATTATAAATATTACTGTAAAACCCTTTGCGCATCAAGAAGCTTGGTTATTTACGATACTCTTTGGATTGTTTTTATGGGTAGGCTATTGGGTGTTTAAAATTTTTAATGAAACTAAAAACTAAACTTATCGCTTCAAAGCAAAATGAGCCTTAAACTGCCTAGACCGATTATCTAAAGGGTCTATAAAATCCACAACAAACCAATAATCATCATTTGGTAATAAGCGGCCATTAAAAACACCATCCCAACCAGAGCCTCTTGGGTCTAGTTGTTTCAATAGTTTACCATATCTATTGTAAATAAAAATTTGTGCAGTAGCTAAATAGTTTATTGGAGATTGAGGTGCCACGATATTCCAAGTATCATTCTTACCATCATTATTAGGTGTGAAAAATAAGGGATAATCCATAACTACCACTTCTATTTCTGTTTCTCCACAGCCTATAACATCTCTCACTTTTATTGTGTTAACACCAATTAAAATATCCTGATTAAAAGTAAAAGTGTAAGTCCCTCCAGGTGTACCATCACCCAATTCCCAAAAACCATTGTTAATACTAAATTCATATTCTGAAATAGGGTTAAAATCTGTATTATTATTGGCCTCAACCTCAATAGCATGTTGTTTAGCAAAAGCGGATGTTGTAATATTAGCAGAAACTACAGGTGGAGAACTTTCATATACCGTTGTAAAATTGTTAGCTGATATACAACCTGTTACATTATTAGTTACATCAACGCTGTAATTACCCGGTTGCTCAGGAGAAATAGCAGATTGGTTACTAAATTGAGGTAACATACTTCCATCTAAAAACCATTCAAAACTATAATCATTAGGATTTAAAAAGGTATCAATTATTGGATCTGACAATACTTCAGTTCCATTAACGTTAACACAAAGCACATACTGCTCATCCAAATTAAAATCGGGAAGTGGGTTTACTTGAACTGTAACAGATTCGTTTAGCACCGTACTACAACCACCACCAGAATCACTCACAGAATCTAAAGTAATTGTTTGGTTTGATGTTGGGGATACTACAGTTAAAATAGCCTCACCTGTAGCATCCAATATAACAGGATTTGGAGATGTACTTACAATACCACTATAAAACACTTCGCTATTTGGTGTTCCTGTAATAGTAAATATGGCATCTTCTCCAAAACATATTGGACTGATACTAGATACATTAGCTGTAGATGGATTAATGACTTCTAATGTAATACTATTACTCTGAGTACAATCAGCTAAAGATTGAATTTGAATTCTATACGCATCGCTTAAAACAATACCATTTGGAATGGTACACGAAATAACTCCATCTGAATTTGATATTACAGATCCTATTAATGTCTTATTCTCAAAACTTCCAGTAGCATCACTCAGATAAGCTTCAAAAACTGTATTGGCATCAAAAGACCCTGAAATAGTATAATTTAAATCAAATGTTCTTCCGGCACATACTATATCAGGGACATCACTTTCATCGATAGAAATACTTTTTAACAAATTATCATAAACCGATAGAAACACTTGTCCGTTTTGTTCATAAACAACTACAACATCATTATACAATGGGTTTCTAGTAATATTATGACTACCTCCAACTGCTACAATTATAGGAGTATTGAAACTTTGTCCTTGATTATTACTAACGCTTAAAATAAGCTCTCCAACTCCATTTTGGTAACCATCAATTAAAGTACCTCGATTATCAGCAAAAAGAGTTCGTCCTTGAAAATTAGAGTTTTCTCCTATATTAATAATTGAACTTGTTCCGTCAGATACATCTATTTTATATCCGTTGGTTGAGTTAGAACCTCCGCCACCAGCAAATATAAAGGTACCACAAGGTCCATCACTAAGTGCATAGCTAGAAAAGAAGACAGTACCTTGAGGCGATAAAGGTAAAGGCGAAAAACTTTGGCCTTCATCAATACTTTCTGAAAGAAATAATCTCGGGTTATCAGATGACACATATAAAGCCCCATTTTGATCTGCTCTTATATCAGCAAAAACTCGTGTTGTTAGCGTTACTGTATTAAATGCTCCTACACCACTATTTGCATTGGAGTGTACAAATTGCCCAAACTTATCTATAACATATACATTATTTTTATGTACAGCCATATGGACCGAGGTAGACCCTAGGCCAATTACAACTGGAGTGCTAAATGTTTCGCCTTCATCTAAACTCCTAGAAAGCATAATATTTCCAGATTCTACCCATGAAACAAAAACAATTCCAGCATCGTTTACTATAATTTCCGATTCAGCACTAAAACCACTTATTAATACACTTGGTAAAAAATTTTGACCTCTATCTATACTTCTACTAACCCTTATTCCGTTAGTACTTGTATAAACCACATAAATAATCCCATCCTTACTTACAGCTACATTTCTACTTGTATTAGCATTACCAATGTTACTTACTTCTCCTGATTCGCTAACCATTACTCCAGAATAAAGAGGTGTTTGACTATAAGAAAAACCTAAGTTTACTAAAAAAAACAATAACAGTATTTTACTTTTTTTTGAAGAAATAAACATTTTGAATTTAATGTGTTTTTTAAGCACTATAATTTAACTTACAAACTTATGCCGCATAAAGTAAGTGGAATTGATTTCTAGAACAAAAAAACTAAGTTTAAAAAACACATATATCCGATAAAAATTACTCTTTTCCATAAACATAGTCCTGTAAATAACAAAAACGCTCTGTTAGTTTTCCTTTTTTGGTTATTTGAGCTCGGTTTAAAATACCATCTTTATCGCCATTAAAAAAAGCAGGAATTACATGTTGTAGGAACATCTCTCCAAAACCTTCACTAGCATCTTGTGGTAACTCGCATGGGAGGTTATCAACTGCCATAACGGCTATTGCTTTATCGTCTTTATAATCTATTTCAGATTCAGTTTCTGGATTGTATCCGTAAATAGGGTCTGCAATGGTTGAGGCCCTTAATGTGGTTGCCACTGGTCCATCAACATCGCAACTTACATCAGCTACTACTTTTATTCTAAAACCTTGTGATTTCACATCATCTCTGGTATACAAATACGGAGCACCATCCCCATAAAAATGACCTGCAATATAATAATCAGTTACTTTTGCAAAACGCATAAAATTGGATTTGTACTCTTCAGGGTTATTATAAAAATCAAAGTTATCTATAACGGTACCATCTTTACGTTTATTATAATCTAAAACATCTATTTTACAATATACGGGTTCATCAAATTTTTTACTTAAGTAATCTTCAACTGATACAGATTTAATATTCATAGCATCTAACATTTCTTGAGAACCACTAGCAACTTTTCCGCTACCGGTAAGTAAAATTTTTATGTTTGGTAATTCTATACTTCTTAACTCTTTGATTAAAGCCGCTTGATTGGGTAATGGTCCTGCTTTGGGTAACTCCCAAGAATTATATTTTAAACCCCATGCTCTAAATCCATTATATGCACCTACAATACCTGCATAACGACCAAAACCTATTAACCGGAATCCTTTATCATTCACAATAGTTTCGTGGTCGTAGAGTTCTATATTTTTTTCTAAAATGGCTATTAGTAACTTACGGTTATATGGTTGTTTTTTTATGGTATGCGAAAAGAAAAAGTATTTTTTATTTGGAATGAGTGCATCAATTGGGACTTCTTTTACACCTATCATGACATCACAATCAGAGATATCTTGTGTGACTTTAAATCCTGCATTTTTATATTCTGAATCTGAAAATACTCTGATATCTGATGATTCTACTTTAAATTTAGCTTCTGGAAATTGTGCTTTTGCTTCTGCTAATTTTGACGGTGAAAATACCACACGACGGTCTGGTGGGTTTTTACGTTCTTTTATGATTGCGAATTTCATAACTTTATTTTTTACTGACACCGATATATTTTGGTACAAATTTTGACTAAATGTACTAGATTTGAAGTGGTAAACAAAGTTTTTTGATACCTTTGCTGCCCGCGTTAGGGATTGAAGCAGCATCCTTTTTTGTTTTTCTCAAAAAAGATATAGCGGAAAGCCCGACCCTTTTTAGGGTAACGCCAAAATTACTATTTAATTTAAGGGGTCGACTGGTTTTGACAGCGAGATTAATTGAATGGTAAGCACGTCGTGTAATGGCATTGAAACACGTAAAAGGCTAGACCAAATTTTAAACGGCGAGAATAACTACGCTTTAGCTGCATAATCTGAATTATAGTAAGATTAGCCTAGGTACACAAGGTGTACAAGCTTTATGTCTCCGGAAAGCCTTGATTGACGGCGTTCCATTTTGAGGCATCGTAAATGTCAAGATAGATTGGGTAGTGCTTTGTTGCCCTTTTGAAACTAAAGAAGATAAGTTATAAGTGGGTTGTCTGTAACCAGCTTGTAATCGAAAAACCAAGAACAGAATAAACGTGTAGAAAGCCCTTTGGTTACTTGTTTGGACGAGAGTTCGATTCTCTCCGACTCCACAAAAAAACTCTCATATGCATTAGCGTATTGAGAGTTTTTTTAATTCATAAATCTAGAACAAATACTTAGTTTTAAATTTAAGACGTAAATTATTTAGTCAATATAAACTTCTAGTAATTTAGAATTATTCGAGTTAAAAAAAACTTGTTCTGTATTTGCAGGTAAAATTATAGTTTCTCCAGTAATTAATGTTTCTTTTTGCTCTCCTGCAGTAATATCCACCTTTCCTTCAACACACATAAAAATTATAAAAGAGTCTAAATGCGTATAGCTTTTTTCTTGAGAATTACTTACATCTAGAATATTGGTTGTAAAGTATTCGCAATTAGCTAAACTAGAACAACTGTCTTTTTTTAATGTATAATTAGATTTTCCGTTTGAATCAAATTGCTTTGTAGCTTGTTCCGCTAGTTTGGTATGCAATTCTCTTTTTTGTCCATTATCATCTTTTCTATCCCAATCGTAAACACGATAAGTAATATCTGATGTTTGCTGAATTTCTGCTGCTAAAACTCCTGCGCCAATGGCATGAATTTTTCCTGCAGGAATGAAATAGCTATCGCCTTTGGTTACTTTTTCTCTATTAAAAATTTCATCTACATTTTCAGAAGTAATATGATTTAAAACTTCTGGGTTTGTGTTTTTATCTTTTAAACCTAAAACAATATCAGCATTTTTATCGCTATCCATAATGTACCACATTTCTGTTTTACCAAATGAATTATGATGTTTTTTTGCCATTTCATTATCAGGATGTACTTGAACAGATAAGTCTGTTTTAGCATCTAAAAACTTAATTAGTAAAGGAAAATTATAACCAAAATTGTCAAAATTATGAGTTCCTAAAAAATCTGACTTATGCGTTTTAATCAATTCTTTTAAACTACTTCCTTTGTAAGCACCATTTTTAACAACTGAAACATTACCTTCTACATCTGACACCTCCCAGCTTTCGCCAACATTATCGTTATCAGTATCTTTACCTAAAACACGATTTAACTTATTACCTCCCCAAATTTTTTCTTTTAAAATGGGATTGAATTTTATTGGATATACTTTCATGGCTTTATTAGTTTTGGGTTAATTCAGGTTTTAAATTAAAAAGCTGAATATTTATCTTTAATTTTTCTAAGTACTCAATTATGGAAAATACACTTTGAAACAGTGTTTGCTTTATTTCCTTTTTTTTCATGATACTGATGTTATATTTTAGAATAACATCCTGATTTTCGCTCATAGATTTGATTAAACTATTAATGCTATATGGTTTACTCTTTATCTGATTAGTACTTATGTATCCTATGTGTTCCAAGTCGAACTGATTAAACATAAATCTAGCCCCTGACCTTACCGCAGAAATATCAGATTTAAATTTTTTTATATCTACTAAAGAAACTGTTCTTTCAGACGACTCTTTTATTTCTTTTAGTAATTGATAAGTATGATCTCTACTAGCATTATTTACAAAACAGATTTCTACGTTTTTAGCTTGATTGAGATACTCAATAAAAAAATCAGCATCAATATCTTTTTCGTTGTTATGAAGCACTATAATCACTCCTATTTTCATTTCTTATTAATTCTAATTTTAAGCTACTTTTAATGTATTAGTTACAGCTGGTTTAGAGTTTGATTTTTTTTCTCTGTACACCCAAGCAATTTGTGCTAACTGACCAACAATTTTCACAGAGTCTTTCATTGAAAGTTTAGAACCATCGGCATGAATCCATCTTTTTAATGGTTGCTCACATAACAAAGATTTTGCTTGTTTTAATCCAAAATGTATACTCATTCTTTTAAAGATTTCAACATCAAATATCCATTGTGTTACGAATTTTTTGCTAAACGCAATATTGATAACGTCTTTATGAAAGATTTTAGCACCACATTGTGTGTCTTTAAAATCCATTTTTAGAATCTTTCTTATTATAAAATTAATAGTTAAGCTGATGATTTTTCTAGCGGACTCTTTAGTAATATTAGCTCCCATTCTTGAAATACGAGAACCGCTTACAATTTTAAATTCAGAGTGTTCAATAGTTTTAACTAAGTCGTCAAAATCTGCTAAATCTGTAGACAAATCGGCATCTAAAAATCCTATATAATCTAAATCTTCTCTTTTAGCCATGTGCAACATACCTAAACGTACCGCCTCAGCTTTACCTCCATTTTTATCACAATCATAAACTGTTATAAAATCTTCTCTACCTTTTTGTAGCTCTTTTAAAACTTCTAGAGTTCTATCTTTACTGCCATCGTTCACAAAACATAAATGGTAACCAGAATTTTTGTCTATATAATCTGTAAATTCTGTACTTAGTAAACGCTCCTCTTCGTTATAACATGGAATTACAACACCAACACAACGCTCTTGAATCATAACATCAGATTTAATATTTGTGTTTTTGGTTTCTGGAGCTCCAATTAATCGCTTAACACGTGCACAAATCTCATTTAGGCTTAATGGCTTTTTCATATAATCATTAATTCCTAATTCAAATCCTGTTGTAATAATATCATCTTGTGTATTACCAGATAAAACCATTATTGGTGTGTCTGCATTTTTAGAGTTTCTGATATACTTCACAATATCTAAACCAGAAACACCTGGCATATTTATATCTACAATCACTAAATCAGGACTGAATGTATTGTAAAGAGAAATGCCTTGATTTGCATCTGTTTCGATTTTTACATCATAACCTAAAGCGTTTAATCTTTTTTGTAATGGTAATAAAACTAATTGCTGATCGTCTATTGCTAATATTTTCATGATTTGAGTTTTTTAAATGTTTAATTAATAGGTTTGAAAAAAAATGTTTAATCTTTTGATGCGCTCACAGATATTATCTAAGTCCATTGGTTTTTTTATATAATCATTGATACCTAATTTGAATGTTTGTGCAATAATATCGCTACTCGTATTACCAGATAAAACAATTATTGGAGTAGATGAACGTTTATTTACTCTTATATACTCAATGAATTCTACCCCACACATATCTGGCATGTTAATATCTACAATAACCAAGTTTGGTTTAAACCTATCGTAAATACCTATACCTTCACTAGCATCAGTAGATGTCTTAACCTTATACCCCATATCTTCTAATTTTTTTTGGAGTGGTAGTAAAACTAATTGTTGATCGTCTATGGCTAATATTTTCATTTTTAAATGAATTTTTGTTTTTAATTACAGTACAAATGTACATTTGAAGGGTCTTCAAAAATTTAAATTTAGCTTAAGCAATATGTAAGTGTAGACGAATGGAAGTTTTGTGTAGATAAATAAAATTATACGCAGTAATTAAATTATTTATCTTTACCCTGTAGCGATTACCGTTCAAAATAATAATGAAAGAAACCTCAAATAAATACTTAATTGCAGCCTTACTTATTGGTATTGCGTTTCACGGTACTTCAATATTTTTTACACTAGAAACTACCTATGATGCTTTAATCCATTTGTTTTTTGCAGACCACTATGCAAATAGCTGGTTTGAACCTTGGAACTATAAGTGGTACACAGGATTTACAGTACAAAGTTACCCGCCCTTGGTTCATCAATCTATTGCAGCACTTTCGTTAATTGGTGGTTTAAAGTTTGGTATGTTTACCGTAGCCTTAATAAGTATTGTACTTTTTATTACTGGCGTATATCGTTTTTCGTTACTTATTACATCTCATAGAACAGTAGCTGGTTACGCTTCTATTTTGGCTGTGTTTTCATCCTCTTTTGTAGAAACACTACATGTGTTTGGACAATTACCAAGTATTATTGGTATTTCGGTTTTAATGCATGCCTTACCAGAAATTTACTTATGGCTAAAAACAGGACGCTATAAATACCTATTTACATCACTCTCTTTAATTTCTGTTACGGTTACTTCGCATCATGTTACCCCTATATTCGGGATGATATTTTTTATTTTTCCATTAATAGGCATGGTTATTATGGATGTGTCTAGAGAACAGGTCGATTCTGTAAAAGCGATTACCATAAAGGTGTTTATTAGTAGTTTCTTTAAACTTTTTAAACGCATTATAAGTTTTGGAATGCTATCCTTAGTTATTATAATAGGTTGTATTCTACCCTATTGGATAAACTCTAAAAACAACCCTATTACGCAAGTTCCTATTCCGCATGGGTCTAGAGATAATTTTTTAGAAGTTACCTCATCAGGCTTGGTGTTCTTTTTAATTCCTTGGGGCGTTTTACTTGTGCTATTACCTTATATATTCTATAGATATTACAGTAAGCGCTACTTGTTTTTTGGGCTCTCTATTACCATTCTTACTGTTTTGGGTACTGGAGGCACTACGTTTATTCCGCGTTTGTTTTTGGGCGAAACGGCTTTTAATATTCTAACATTAGACCGTTTTACATTATGGGCATCTATTATGTCTTTACCACTTTTTGGAGAATTTGTATATCGTTTTGTTGAAGGCGATTTAAAACAACTAATTCAAGATAAATTTGGTGCTATTTACCACCGATTAATTGGCGGCATACTTGCAGGTCTCTTTTTATTCATGACCATTTTTACAATGAGTCTCAGTTATTTTAGACCCTCGCAACCTCAGCAAATAAAAATGTTACCTATTATTAATTTCCTGAATCAAGACCAGCATGATAATTGGCGGTATATGACTTTAGGTTTTGGAGACCAAATGGCTTGGTTATCGGCACAAACCAAAGCCATGAGTGTTGATGGGAATTACCATTCTGCAAGACGTTTACCAGAATTAACAACCCGACCTATTGAACGTTTAGAGAATTCAAAATTTAAAGGGGTTGAAGGTATAGGCTCTTTGCAACAATTTTTAACCACGCCTGAAAAATATAATTTCAAATATATATTCTCAAATGATAAATTTTACGACCCTATTTTATATTTCTGCGGTTGGCAACGCTTACGGCAACTAGAAAATGGGATTCAAGTTTGGGAAAAGTTAAATGTACCACCAGTATCTTCTATTTTACCAAAAGAGGATGTTGCAAAATGGCTAAAAATACTTTGGGGCATTATGCCATTTTTAACCGTTATTATTGCTTTTATTTTAAATATCCAGATGCTTTGGGTCCATGCTCTAAAAACTAAAGTGAAAGCCATTCCTGAATTTTTAAAGTTTCAGAATAACTATACCAAATTTTCAAGTGGCGTACTTAAAATAACCCATATTTGGTCTGTCATTCTTGCTATAATTATCTTTTATGGTGGGTATATTTTCTATATAAAAAATGATTCACATCATTCGCCAGAAAATGCATTATTAGCCTATTATGATGCCTTAGATTTTAAAGAATTTGAAACTGCGCATAGCCTTATAAACCCAGAAAGCAACTTACCTATTGCACAGTATATGTTAGAGATTTCGGTTACTGATGGATTATTAAGTTCTTACGCTAAATTAGATGCTATTGAAACTATAGTAACATCAAAAACAGATAGTTTAGCGACTGTAAAAGTGAACACCAAGTGGATTACGCCTTTAGAAAAAATAAGTAAAACGGATTATAAAACATTAACCAAACTAAAAGGTAAATGGTACGTAAATCCTGAAGATATTGATTTGGATTTACCTCCAGACCAATTGTATTCTGATAATGTTACTAAGTATTTTAATCAAGGTAGGCGACGCATAACCACAGAACAAACCCACCACGAAGATGTTTTAAAACAACCCGTTTTAGAAATCTTATCAGCTAAACTAGTAAAACATAATGTCAGTTATGCATTAATTGGCGAGGTTCAAAATATAGATAATGTACCAGCAGATGTAGTTTTAAAAGGCACATTGTATAATGATGATAATAAAGAGTTAGCCACTTACAATGCTAAATATCACGTAAAGCATAAACTCATGCCTAAAGAAGTAAGCTCGTTTAAAATTAATTTTGAAGGTATTGCATGGTCCAAAACACAAGACTCTATTCCTAAAACATTTAACCCAGATGAATTCACACCTGTAGAATTTGAAGAACAACCCACCAAATTCAACTTACAAGTTGCAGGCAATGTTTCTGGTTCAGATTTATACAAAGGCACAACGTTGAGTGATTTAGATATTTCAGAAAAAAGCATAAGTGGAAAACTATTTAATTCTGGTTTAGAAGAAGTTACCATTCCGCAATTGTTATTCACGTATTATGATGAAGACAAGACTATGCTTTGGGTAGATCATCAATTTATTGCAGAAGGCATCAGACAACAGCGTCAACAATCGTTTGATTATCCTATGCTTAAAAATGACACGATTCAAGTTATAAACGAGGATATGAAAAACTGTTTCGTAAACGGGTTACCAAATGTATCTATTTCTGATAAAGTCGTACCAAATAGAATTGAAAATCAAACACATACCGTTCTACAACCTATTGAAAGTGAAAATTATAGTTTTATAAAAATTGAAATAAATACCTATATAGGAAACCCTAATTAATGATATTGAAACACACATATTTGCTTCTTTTTGGATGGATGGTTTTACTATCAGTGCCTTCCTATGGCAATAATGGAACTATAGAATTGATTACTAAAACCACCGAATTTGAAGCTGGTCAAGCTATTACTTTAAAATTTTCAAATACTGATAACGCGACACCAAGTTTGTACGTAAGCAACAGCTATGGCGCTACTTTAATTAAACCCGAAAAAGATTCAGGAATTCTAAATTATCTAATCCCACAATCTATAAGTAACAAAACAGGCGTTGTACATTGGAAATTGTTAGCAAATAATTCGCTTTCTGGGGCATTCTCCGTCATATCTAAACAAAAAGCGACATCTATAGAAACGTACTTAGGGCCACCAAGTATCCAAGCTGGCGGAACAGATTACTCCATGCTTGTTGTTATCCCCACAGATTATTTAGATAATCCTTTAGCTGATAGCACCAAGGTTATCGTAAAACATCAGTTTTTAGACAATCAGAATAAAGAAGTCGTTCTTATGAATCATAGAATCGCTTATAAAAACATCTATTCAGAACCCAAAACTGGTCGGATTTTAGTGTCATCAGAATGTTTGGAATTCAATTCTAAAGAATACACAGTTAATGTGCTACCTGCCATACCAACCGATTTTGATATTTCATATAGTAGAAATCATGATTATGCAGATGGCAATCAAATTACCACATTTTCTACGTCAATCATTAAAGATCAATACGGTAACTTAGTGAGCGATGGCACCTATGTTGATTTTTTTATCACAAACCGTTCAAACCATATTTTAAAAACTTCTGGAACAACCATAAATGGTATCGCCTATGCTAAAATGATTCATCCAGACCATGAAGACCAATGGAGCGTTAAAGCCTTTATAGAAGGTATGGCAGAAAGTAAACCCATTCAACTGGCATACAAAGCAATCATCTCAGATTTCAACGTGCAATTTTCAGAAAATTCTAGAACGGTAACCATTGGCCCTTTACAAAGTTTTATGCATCAAATGGTGCCCGATGGTTTGGAAGTATCGCTTTCAGTTTTTCAAAATGACATAAAATTAAAGACACTTACCAAGAGTGCTTTTGAAGGTTATGCCACTTTTAAATTAGATACCAACAACTTCCCTAGTGATAACTATACGCTTAAAATTGAAACTGCTGGTGTACAGAAAACATATACGAATGTAAAGCTATGACAGGTATAAATAAAAACATATTACGTAGTGTTTTAGTGCTGTCATACATCGCTATTATTGCTTTGGTGCTATTTGGCATTGGCAGTTTATACAGCTATTTAAACACGGGTGCAGATAGAAGTACCATGTTGCATACCGAAATTAAAAAGATAGACCAATACTTACCAAAGCTGGAATGGGCACCTTTAAACAATGAAGGCAGACCTATGGATGAACAAACTTTAAATGCGTTACAAAATGATTATTTAGATGCGTGGTATGTGCAACATGTAGCCTATAAAACCAATACACTCGCAGGCATTGAAGATTATTATACCGAAAGTGCTAGAGAAAATATTAGTGCCCTTGTAGCTGAAAACAAACCAAAACATATTGCTATTGAAGGCACAACACTAGAGCACCATCTCACGCTTGATTTTTTTAGTGAGGATGGGCAATTGGCAGTTGTTACTGATAAAAATGTTATTGAATTTAAACGTGTTTTTGAAAATGACACGCTTCTCTTAGAAACTACAGAACAATCAACCTATAAAATCATTTTTCTTTTAGAAGACGGCTTTTGGCGTATTCGACATAAGATAAAGGAAGTAAGTAAAGCTTATAAAACCAAATTTGGGCCTGCTAATACTGAAGTTACAGAAATTAAGGGTATTAACTATTATCCGCAGGCGTCGCCTTGGGATATGTATGGCGATAAATTTGATGCTTCGATTATAGCTAAAGATTTTAAAATTATAAAAGATGCTGGTTTAAATTCAATACGGATTTTTGTGCCATATGAAGATTTTGGTAAAGCAAATGTAAAAGCTGAAAAACTAACAAAACTCAAAACCGTTTTGGATTTAGCTGAAGCTGAAAACTTAAAAGTTGTCATCACACTATTCGATTTTTATGGCGATTATTCGGTTTTAAACTGGACACTAAATCAACATCACGCAAAAACTATCGTAAAGGCAGTCAAAGATTATCCTGCGCTTTTAGCTTGGGATATTAAGAACGAACCCAATTTAGATTTTAAATCACGAACAAAAGCATTAGTTCTTGCTTGGTTAGATAATATGATTGCTTTAGTAAAATCTACAGATACTAAACACCCCGTTACCATTGGTTGGTCTAATGCTGAAAGCGCTACGATATTAAAAGACGAACTAGACTTTATTAGTTTTCATTATTATGAAGATTTGGAGGATTTAGAAGACACTTACAAAAACTTAAAATTAGAAATTACAAATAAACCTATTGCTATCACAGAGTTTGGTATGTCCTCTAATAGAGGATTATGGCATCCTTTTGGAAATTCAGAAGACGATCAAGCCGCGTATTATAAGCAAGCTCAAGCACTGTTTAAATCGTATCACATGCCGTTTATGTCATGGACGCTTTACGACTTTACTAAAATACCAAAGGAAGTCGTTGGACGACTTCCTTGGAGAAAACAGACTCAAGAGCATTTTGGATTTATTAACCAAAACGGAGAGACTAAGCCTGCTTTTAAATATATTTCTAAAGAATAAAATTTAATAGTTTTATAATTGATAGTTCCATGTCATTCCGAACGAAGTATAAGGAGGAATCTTATCTTATGCGATTTCTCGTCGTTCATACTTCACTCCTTCGAAATGACATATCGCTGTTTCTTTAAAAAAACTACTTACTACCACTGGCAAACTAAAGTATAGCTTCATTAGTGTGTATGGTTTCCACTGAAGATTTTTTATCAATTATCGCTTCAAATGTATTGATATACATCTCTGCAATTCTAGCCATTGGGTATGCCGTAGCGGCTTTATAATTTGCTTTTTCAAGTGATACACGGTATGCGTTATCTTCTAAAATTTTCTGTAATGCAATAGCTAAACTACTTGGGCTTTCGGCATCAAAAAACTCACCTCTATAGCCTTCATCTTGCACTAACAAAGCTAAATCGCCTAAATCTGGCATCACTACCGCTTTACCATAACTTCCTGCTTGATGCAGTACCCCTGAACTTCCAGTAGTTGATGTATATGGAAATACTACAACCGCACTTTCTTTAAATATCTTAGGCACATCGGCTTCAGCAACATATCCAGTAAATGTTAAGCCTTTTACATGACTATATTTTTGCTGTACACTTTCTAAATATCCAGGAGTATTAGGGTTATCGGTTCCCGCAATTACTATTTCCATATTCAAATCAGATGTTTCTCTGATCATTTCTACGGCTTCAATCATACCCTCAACTTTCTTATAAGTCCCAAATTTCCCAAAGGTCATTATTTTAAAAGGTTCCAAAGGTGTTTCGTAATTGGGTTCTTCAAGAATTTCAAACGTGCCATGAGGTATTAATTTCACATTAGTCGCATTATATTTTTTACTTAAAATATCCACATATTTTTGCATGGTTACCGCAACCGTATCAGCTTGTAGAATCAATCGCGTTAATGTACTTCCAATAAATCCGTAGATCTTTTGCATAATTTTGTTACTTGTAAACCCTGCACTTCCTAAATCTACTTCCTCCATGATATTATGAAGCAATACAATGTTTGGAATCTTTTTTAGCTTACAAACTAGTGGCAACATTAAACCTAATGCAGCAGCTACTTTTTTATCGCCAAACTTCATAAACTGCAAATTGAATAATACCGCATCTGGTTGTTCTTGATTGATAGCCTTTGTAACATTCACAATGTTTAAATAGCTATTAAATGTCCAACATTCTTTTACAGTAATTTTACATCCATCTTCTGTAAAGTTGATGTCTTTTTTGCCTTCAGTAGTATCGGTAAGTAATACTAATTCTGTAATATGTTCTTTTTGTCTGAAGTGTTTTACTAAGTGGTATGCATATTCATTTAAAGTGACTTTACTTGGAGGATATGCTGTAACGATTGCTAATTTCATAATGATTTGAGTTTTTATTATTTGTTATTTACACTACAAATTTGCGGTATATTTTAAACTAAAACGGGTATTCTTAGACGGTTGGAATTTTACTGTAGATGAATGGTAAATTACTTTAGATTAAGCTAAATTTTGATGTATTGGTTAACTCTTATGTGATGTCTCCTATCGTCGACATGACTAACATTGTTTAATTTACACGCTTGAGTCATTTCGACAGAGCGATTCCGATAGTAATCGGGAGGGCGACGAGAAATCATATTATTTATAAGTGATATTCAATAAGCGCATATTCAGATGTGATGTCTCCTATCGTCGACATGACTAAAGCTATTTTTTCACAAGACGTGGTCATTTCAACAGAACGTTTCCGATAGTGATAACTAAAGCAACGAACAATCATACAAAATAGTTTGAATTTTTTCTGTTAAGATGCCTTTGAAGATTTAGAATCTAACTTAAAAAACACAACCTGAATTATTAAAAGTAATGCCATAGCCACAATTTGTACATGAACCACTTGTGCTAAACTATCGTGAAAAAAGACTACTAAGAAAACTTGAAGCATCCCAAACACACCCGATATAACTACAGGTATATATTTATCTAAAGACAAGTAGTAGTAAGCAAAAATGTTAGATATAGCAAACATAGACGTTGCAATAGCATATTTCCATAATAATGGCGCCATAGCTATATAACTATCTCCAAAAAGCAGTGTAATAATAGTCTCTGGAAAACTTAAGCAAACCACTATAATACTCATTGAAATAGCTGCTATATACCCGATATACTTAAAAAGTATTGGAGCAGTTTCTTTACCTTCTTTTTTGAGTTGAATTACAGTAGGCAACAACAACATGACAAACATCCAAGCGATGAAGTAAACTATTCTGCCAATTAAGGCTAAAGATGCATACAAACCAGCCTCGTAAGACTCAAAGTAATGTTTTACTAAAAGAATATCGCTATTATTTATTATGATTTGTGTGAGTTCATAAAATGCAGTTATTATAAAGAAACTTTTTATTTCTTTTGAATGTGTTTTACTTAATACCAATGCTTTTTTTGGAATGATACTTGGGAATTTAAAAGGAATCAACCCAAATACAAATGATGCTAGAATACCAACCGCAATAACAACTGACGATTGGATATCGAAAATTAAAATAAGTCCAAGGGTAATTACCAATCTGCTTAACATTTCGCCTTGATACGTTATAGATAAGGCTTTAAAAGCCTTTTTACCTTGAAAAACGCCTCTATTTACACTCATTAAAAAATAAAGCGGTACACCACAACCAAAAACGATAAACATATTTGAAGATGATGTATTAAATAGGCTTTGCAATTGGTTTGTAAACATTATAATGAGTATTCCCATTAAAATCCCAACCAAAAGTGCATTTTTATAAACTTTAGAAATAAAACTTTTAAACACTTCATTTTCAAAAAGTACTGAGAATTTTGCGGTAACTAATTGAAATGTCATGGCTGCAAAACTTAATACCAATAAAAAAGTGATAAGTACAGCCGCATCTGCAAATTGCGCAGGTCCTAATAATCTACCAAGAATTAAATTATATAAATAATTCCCGCCATTTACTGCCAAAACACTTAACATAAATAATTGCTCTGGTGTTAATTTTCTAGATTTTAAAGTGGCTATAATTTGCATGACTTCAGTTTTAAAATTTAATTACTTTTTTAAATTATGCCGCTGCTGACATATTAATAGATTCGTAAATATCTTTACAACCATAACCAATAACTGAAAATGATTTATTATAAATTTCTGCAGCCTCAAAAAGATCTTCTATAACGTTCAAACCATTTTTATCTATAGCGGTAACCTTATCAATATTTATGGTTAATGATTTTGAATAAGCTAGTAAGAACTCTAAATGACTTTTAAATTGTTTAACAGTAGTATTATTAATAGTACCTTCTAATAAAAATGTGCCGTTGTTTTCTTTAATTGTAAGTGCCATAATGTATGTTTTTAAATTAATATGGTTTTGTTTTCTGGTACAAAGATGCTTTAAGAATCATCGAGCTGTTGAGAAATTTCGGTGAGTGGCGGATTGCTGTAGATGAATGAAACGCCTTTTGTCCTTAACTTGCAGTATCAAAAAAAACCTAAATCATGCGTACTAAATTTTACAACCTATTAGTCTTATTTTTCATTTCAGCTATAGCATATACACAAAACATGCAAGAAGGGTTTACCTATTTAGAAACTGGTAAATACCAGAAAGCCGAAGCCTTTTTCGAAACCATTTTAAAAGACTATCCCGATAATAAAACAGCTAAACTTTGTTATGGACGTGCCGTTGGTTTACAAGGTGCATCAGGAAAAGCGGTTGCCATATTTACAGACTTACTAAAATTATATCCTGAGGATTTTGAAGTTAAACTCAACTACGCAGAGTCTTTACTTTGGGATAAAAACTACACCGATGCTAAAGCGTTTTATGAAAACTTAATTAAAGAAGATGATAAAAGTTTCCCTGCGCTTTTAGGTTATGCCAATACCCTATCCAATCTTAAAATATATGATGATGCCTTAATTTATGTGAATAAAGCTTTAGAGGTATTACCAGGAAATCCGAATGCGTTAACCTCAAAAAAATATATTTATTTGGGCTATGCTTACAAAAACCAACTAGCCCAAAATTATGATGAAGCAGAGCGTTTGCTTAAAGAAAACTTGAATCTTTTTAAAGACGATAAGGACACGCTTTTAAATCTTGCCAACCTCTATTTAATTGCAGGCGAATTTGATAAGGCCGAAACCACATACAACACCATAGCCAACACTCCAGAAAACAAAACAGTTGCATTAAACGGATTAGCCTTGGTAAAACATTTAAAAGGCAAAGAAAAAGCCGCTTTAAACATTAGTAAGGAAGCGTATTACACGATTTCAAACTTAAATGATGCAACGCTAATACAACAAACCAAAGAGCGTTACATACAAGCGCTTATTTGGAATAAACACTATAAAGATGCTCAAGTTTTAATTGATGAGCTGTATGAAGCGCAACCCAACGAAAATTGGATTTTAGCCTTACGCGCTACTTTAAATATTTATAAAAGTGATTTTAAGAAAAGTGTTGCGGATTATAATCGTATTTTAGAAAATGATAGCAGTTCTTTTGATGGTAACTTAGGAAAAGCTAATGCCTTAAAAGCTTTAGGGAAATATGATGACGCCTACCAATCGGCAGAAAATACCTTAACGTTTTACGATAAGCAAAAAGATGCTACCAATTTTATTACAACGCTAAACACACAGTTTACCCCGTTTTGGGAAACTAAAGCCTCCTACTCTTTTGATAATGGCGATAATAAAGCCTTTGCGGTACAAACTAAAATAGAATTCCCAACATCAACCAAATTTAAATGGTTGGCAAATTATGGGTACCGAACCACAACCAATAAAGTCACAAATTTTGATGCCACATCAAACGATTTTTCATTAGGGTTAGCGTATCAACTATTACCAAATATAACGTTTAAAGGTTTAGCTGGCGTTACCTCAGCCAAAGCAAACACGAGCGATTACACACAATTGGTAACCGATTTAGCGTTTAATATAAAACCCTTTAAACTGCAAGTTTTAGATATAGGTTATAAAAGTGAAATACAAAGTTTTAATGCCGAATTATTAGACAGAGAAATCGTGATGAATAACCTGTACGCTAATTACAACCTGAGTACCAACTTTAATTTAGGCTGGTTTACGCAGTATTTTTACACTTGGCAAAACGATGCTAATACCAGAAACCTACTGTTTACCTCGCTGTATTACAACATATTAGCTAAACCCGCTTTAAAAGCAGGTGTAAACTACCAATACATTACATTTAAAAACCAAGTACCCACCATTTATTTTAGTCCAGAGCGTTTTAATGCTGGCGAGGTATTTATAAATATTATTAAAGATGAAGCCATTACCAAACCTAAAGCGTGGTTTTACGAATTAACGGCTGCCACAGGTTTGCAATATATTGAAGACGATAGCAGCCAAAGCACCTACCGCATACAAGGAAAATTAGGTTATAAATTTACCGAACGTGCGTTATTAAACCTTTATGGCACACGAAGTAATATTGCCTCTGCTACTGCAGCTGGTTTTACTTTTAATGAAATTGGAGTGCGTTTTAAGTGGTATTTGAGTGGGGTTCCTGGGTTTAGGAGGTAACGGTCTAGTGTATTCGTTGCGTGGTTTAGGATTAAACTTTGCAAGTACGCACCAAACTGAAAATCCGCGAGGATTTTCAGAAGTAGGCGAGAACAAGCAATTACTTATAGCCAATGTTGTGGGTAGTTTTTTAATTCATTAAGTTGTAAAGTAAGCGCCAAAGTCCGATAATTATCAAAATAGTTATAATCACTTTGAAAAGCCAAGTTATTCCAGATTTAGCTTTGAAAGCTAGATTATCACTAGAATTTAAATTCAAAATTTGAAACAAAGTCGTATTAATATTCTTGGTAAATTTTTCATTACCACTTTTTATTTCAACTTGTTTTAGCTTATAGTTTTTAAAATCATTTAGAGACTTGACCCCATTATTTCCCCATAGACGTCTTTTATCTCCAGAGTCTACATCTCCATAAATATTCCAATCTCTAACTGAATAACCATCTTTATCTTTTTCAGATATTTTAAATATAGTCTTAATATCGTTTTCTGAATTATTAATTAAACTAATACCAAAATGAAAGTTGCTATATGAATTATACCTAGTGTTTCCTTTTTCTTGATAGCTATAACTTTGTTCTTGAGTACCTATTAAAAACTTTTCTAATACTATGTTGGGAAGTTCAGAGGAATTTCTGTTAAGGATATTGCTATTTATAGATTTAATAATTTTTTTCTCCAATTTATTTTGTATTTATCAATGTTTCATTCAATGTCTAGTCCTGAAATATGGCTACAGGTTAATAATTGATTTACGCTGTTAATTTATATACCATATTCGGCGTTTTA
>CANMZT010000020.1 GCA_947502405.1 uncultured Algibacter sp.
GGAACAGGCTTAGTAATAGAAAACGTAAGTGCTACACCAGAGTTCACGGTAGAAGGTTCAGGATTATATACGATTCATACTTTAGTTTATGATGGAAGAGAAGATAGTGCAAACTTCTTAGATTTAGGAATAGTGAACCTTGGAGTAACTACAGGTGGAGATGTGATATATATAGTTGAGTCAGCAGGAATCTGTGCCTCATTAGATGCAGCAGGTGCTCCAATAATGGTTGAAGAGGATATTTGTAAAGCAGATGCAGGTACATTTAGTGGAATATCAGCCACAGTAAGTGGAGGTGTAGGGAACATAGAAGCTAATCCAAATGATAATGTAGTAGTACCAGATGGCTACAGTAAAATATTTGTATTAACTTCAGGAGATGATCTAGTTATAGAGCAAGTAAACGGAACACCAAACTTTACTGTAGAAGAAGGTGGAAAATACACTGTTCATACTTTAGTCTATGATGGAAGAGCAGATAGCGCAAACTTTTTAGATTTAAGCATAGTAGATTTTGGAGTAACTACTGGTGGAGATGTTTTATCACTAGTAACAGCAAATGATTTGTGTGCGTCTTTAGATGTAACAGGAGTTTCGGTTACTTTAGAATTTTGTTCAGCAGATGCAGGGACATTAACAGCTGACGCTTCAGAAGTAACATTAGTAGGTGATAGTGTAACTATAAGTGCCACAGCTGATGGTAATATTAACGTACCATCAGGCTACAGCAAGCTATTTGTATTAACTTCAAGCGAAGATTTAGTAATCGAAGCTGTAGATAACACACCAAGCTTTGAAGTAACCGAAGCAGGACGCTATACGATACACACCTTAGTATATGATGGAAGAGAAGACAGTGCAAACTTCTTAGATTTAAGCATTGTAGAGTTTGGAGTAACTACAGGCGTAGATGTTTTAAATGTAGTAGGTTCAGCAGGTATATGTGCATCACTAGATGTAGCAGGTGCCCCAGTAATGGTAGAAGCAGATGTTTGTATAGCGGATGCAGGAAGTTTACACGCTGATGCCGATATAGTAACCTTAGCAGGAGATAGTGTGAAAATTAGTGCAACCCCAGATGGCAACGTGTTAGTACCGGATGGATTTAGTAAAATATTTGTACTAACCTCAGGTGACGAATTAGTAATTGAAGCAGTAGGGAATGAACCAAGTTTTGATGTTACTGAAGCAGGTAAATACACGATTCACACATTAGTTTATGACGGAAGACCAAACAGCACCAACTTTTTGGATTTAAGCGTTGTAGAATTTGGAGAAACAACAGGTGTGGATGTTTTAGGATTAGTAACTGCTAATGGTTTATGTGCTTCATTAGATGTCACTGGTGCACCAGTAATGGTAGAAGACTCTGAAGAGTGTATAGCTTTTTCTGGAAAAATGTATTCTAAAAATCCAATTAGTTGTTTAGATAAAGGTAAAGCTACTATTTCTGCTAAAACAAGTAGAAAAGCAATCATACCAAATGGTTACCAAAGACTATATGTTTTGACAGATGCATTTTCTTTGACAATATTAAATGTGTCTGAAACTCCTAGTTTTGAAGTTTCACATAAAGGGTTCTATAGAATTCACAGCCTTGTTTACAACCCAGAAACACTAGACTTATCTGTAGTTGTTCCAGGAAAAACAACTGGTTTTGATGTAGTTAATTTAATTAAAGATAATAATATATGTGCATCACTTGATGTAAAAGGAGCACTCAATTTAGTAATTGGTTCAAAATGGTTCTGTTATTTCTTTAATAAATATTTCAGAGGAGGAAATAGCGGAAAGAGTACAGAGTCAGCTAAAGGAGGAAATGATGATTTAGAGCAGTTTGTTAGCAGCTATAGTAACTATGAAGAGTTTAAAAATGATTTCATAGCTGCAAATAGTAAATCAAAATTCTTCCCTAATCCAGTTACAAACAATTTAAATGTTGAACTAGAATTAATTGAAGATGAGATTATGAATTTTAATATCATCGATGTTAGTGGTAGAAGTGTAATGTCTGGAGTAGCATCAGATTTAGAATTTGGTTTACAAAAAATAAATGCTGGTAGACTTAATTCAGGAATGTATCTGGTTCAATTTGTATCAGAGTATAGAACAATAACTAAAAAAATAGTAGTAAAGAAATAGAAAAAGAAAGATTTAGTTTGATTTGTTTAAATCGGGTTATTACCATGGTAATAACCCGATTTTTATTTATTTAAAAATCTATTTGTCATAAAATTAATTTTAAACGAGGTATAGTTTGAAATGAAAAATGATATTTTTACCATGTTTAAAACGTTAAACTAACAAACTATGTATAAAGTTTTTGTTGGTGATAAACCAATAATTTTAACCACAAAAGTTGAACAGGAAACTGGCTTCAAAAATTATTTGCTTAAAACAGTAAATATGACTAAAGTTATAAGAAACCTAAATAAAGGTGTTTTTAATGAAGTTCACTTAATACACAAGAATTCTGATAAAATTTTAAAACATTTTTTAAAAAAGTTGCCTAATGTAATAGCTGGTGGAGGAAAAGTTTTTAATGATAGAGGTGAAATTTTATTTATATATAGAAATGATAAATGGGATTTACCTAAGGGTAAAGCTGAAAAAAAAGAAACTATTGAAGAAACTTCTATAAGAGAGGTAGAAGAAGAGACAGGTGTTGAAGGTTTGATAATAACTAAGCCTTTGGATACAACCTATCATATTTTTAAACGTAATGGACGCTATAAAATAAAAATTACTTATTGGTTTGAAATGAAAACCAATTATGATGGTAAATTAAGCCCTCAGGAAAACGAAGGCATTACAAAAGTAGCTTGGTTAGATGAGAAAGAAACAAAGAAAGCATTAGAAAATTCGTATGCTAATATCAAGTTGTTGGTGTAAACTATTTAATTCGATAAATAGGGTATTGTAAATGTGCTTGTTCATAATATTTACTTTGTTTATGTAACCAATCTAATTGTAAGTACCAATTATTATTAAATTCAGTAAGATCTTTTTTCCTATACTCAAATTCTTCTTTTAATTTAGGATTATTATTTAATAACTCCAACGCTTTATCCTCCCATACATATGGAGAAAATCCTTCTTTTTGTTGTAAAATAGAATCGAGAAAATTCCAATTGAAAAAGGAATCTGGAGCATGTGGTTCTAGAGTTTCTAATAAATATCTTATGGCGTTTTGTTTGGTGTAAATAAGCAAATCGCCTTTATTGAAAGCGATATCAAGAACATCCGTTTTCAGTATAGTATTATAATGTGGATAATGCCCTTCATAAGCACTTTTTCTGGTTTCAAATGATTGAATTTTATAACGTTCAACAGTAATAATAGTGTCTTTTTTTAGAGTTGTCATTTCAACTTGATTCAATTTTAATAAATCTATAATATTGTGCCAACCTTTAGGAATAATATACGCTGTTGGTATTTCAATGTGTAAACTTGGTTTGAAGTAATTTTGATATTTAACTGTCTTTATAAAAGGTTTTGTGGTATCGTACTTTAATCTTTCTAAACCAGTTATTTCACTTTTCATTTTATCGGCTTCAAAGCCTTTAAAATTTAACGTGGTAAATTTAGTGGTATCAATTTCCCAGTTTAAAGTATAGGTTTTATTACTATATAAGTCATTTAAAGCTTGCCTTCTAATACCAGATATAGTTTTTCCATCTTCTTCTGTAATTTCAATCATGCTTTTCATTAATTCATAAGTGCCTTCAACACGTTGTTTGTATGGTTTAAGCATATGGGTTTCAACCATCATACCCAAACAATTAAAAAGTGTAGTGTACCCTGTGGAATACCTAGGATAATCCATAAATTGAAAAAACCCTTTTTCAGGAACGCTATTAAAGACGTTCACATAAGGTGTTACATCCCATTTTTTTTGAGTTAACTTGTCCTCTAATTTAGGCATCATTTCAGTGTGGATATAATGCCCTAAATCTCCACCAAGTTTATTGTGTTGCGTAAATAAATGTGTTAGGGTGTATTGATAATCAGCACCATTACTTACATGGTTATCTATAAAAATATCAGGCTTTATTTCATGGAATATTTTCGCAAATGTTCTCGCATTTTTAGTATCACATTTAATAAAATCTCTATTTAAATCATAGTTTCGAGCATTGCCTCTAAAACCATATTCTTTTGGGCCGTTTTGATTGGTTCGTGTTGTAGAGTTCCTGTTTAGACTTCCACCAACATTGTAGATAGGAATCGTTACTAAAACAGTGTTATTTGGAACTTCAATTTTACCTTGAACTATATCTCTAAAAAGCATCATTGTAGCATCAATACCATCAGATTCTCCTGGGTGAATTCCATTATTTATAAGTAAAATTCGTTTATTATTTTTTCTAATTTCTGAAAAATCAAAAACAGTATTTTTATTTAAAGTAACAAGATGTAACGGTTCACCTGAATCAGTTTCACCAATAGCTTGTATAGATATTTCAGAGTAAGCGTTGGCTAAATGCGAATAAAATTCAATAGTTTGATTGTATGTTGCTGTTTCTAATCCTTTAGATTTTTCAAAGTGAGTTTCAAAATCGTAAGTCGGTTCTTTATTTAGGTTTTTACATGAAACAATTAAAATGAACACTATTAATAATAAACGCATAGGCTTTTTTTGTGATGATATAAATCTACAATTTCTTAATTTAATAGACTTTGAAAAAAAATTACTAACTTAGTTGATGTATTGCTATTGTTAGTTAATTTATTTTTGAAAGTGTTGTTTTTTTACTCTCTACAAAAACAACTATATGAGTAGCCATAAACTTTCCTTTGGGACAATTAATGTTTTAAAAAATAATTTAGCTGAAGTTATTGTTGATGAAGGAATTGAAATGGATGAAGTTATGATTGATGAATATCACGATTTCCTATTAAATACTCTAGATGCTCCTTTTGCTTTACTAGTTAACAAAAAGCATTCCTATACTTATACATTTAGTGCGCAACAAAATATTGTTCATCTCAGCGAAATAAAAGCTATTGCTGTAATTACTAAAACTAGTGGAGCGGTAATGTCTACCGAAACTTTAATCAAGGTAAATGGTAATACTAATAGCAATATTAAGTTGTTTCAAGAGCGCCAAAGCGGACTTACATGGTTGAATGAACAATTAGCTTAAAAACTACAACGTTTGAGTAATTGAGAAGAATAAATTATATTCCCTATATCTTGCGTACCAACATTTTAAGCTTAAATTTGCAGCTTCAAAAAAACAACCATGACTGAATTTATTAGAAAGCGTACAGCCAATGCTAAAAATGATATTTTAAGTGGAATAACAGTTGCTTTAGCATTAGTTCCAGAAGCTGTTGCGTTTGCCTTTGTAGCAGGCGTAGATCCGTTAGTTGGGTTATACGCAGCATTCATGATTGGTTTAATCACCTCAATTTTTGGAGGTCGCCCAGGGATGATTAGTGGAGCTACTGGAGCTCTGGCAGTTGTTATGGTAAGTTTAGTAGCTGAGGGAAATGCCATGGGAGAACCTAGCGAGCAACTCGGTTTATACTATCTTTTTGCAACTGTTATTTTAATGGGTATTATCCAAATGTTAGCAGGTGTTTTTAAACTTGGTAAGTTTGTTCGATTAATTCCGCATCCTGTAATGATGGGGTTTGTTAATGGTTTAGCTATCGTGATATTCTTATCCCAATTAGGCATGTTTAAAGATGTTAATGGCGATTGGTTTTCAGGAACGCAACTTTGGACCATGTTAGGTCTCGTAGGTCTTACTATGGCAATCATGTTTGGTTTACCAAAACTAACCAAAAAACTACCAGAAGCTTTAATAGCTATTTTGGTAGTATCAGCAATTGTAATCTTCGGAAATCTAGATGTAGCCACCGTAGGAAGTTTTATTCGTGATGGAGGCGGAACAGGTTTAGAAGGTGGTTTGCCACAATTTCAGACGGATATTTTTAATAAAGTACCATTCAATCTTCAAACTTTAAAGTTTATATTTCCTTACGCTTTAATATTAGCCGCTATAGGTTTAATAGAATCGTTAATGACACTAAATCTAGTAGACGAATTAACCGAAACTAGAGGAAATGCAAACAGAGAATGTATGGCTCAAGGAGGTGCCAATATTGTAACAGGTTTCTTTGGAGGTATGGGAGGTTGCGCCATGATTGGGCAATCTTTAATCAATATAAAATCAGGAGGTAGAACACGCCTTTCAGGAATTGTAGCTGCCGTATTATTACTAGTATTTATTCTATTTGCATCAGGGTTAATAGAGCAAGTTCCAATTGCAGCCTTAGTTGGTGTTATGTTTATGGTTGTTATAGGCACATTCGCTTGGAGTAGTTTTAGAATACTCAACAAAATCCCGTTAAGCGATGTCATCGTTTTAGTAGCCGTATCGTCGCTCACCGTAATTTTCGATTTAGCCATAGCCGTTATTGCGGGTGTTATCATTAGCGCCTTGGTATTCTCTTGGGAAAACGCCAAACGTATCCGTGCGCGTAAACGCTTAAGGGAAGATGGTACTAAAGTTTACGAAATATGGGGCCCTTTATTTTTCGGATCTATCATAGCATTTAATGAGAAATTTGATGTTAAAAACGATCCAGACAAAGTAGAAATCGATTTTGTAGAATCTCGTGTAAGCGATCATTCAGCAATTGAAGCTATTTTCAATCTCGTGGAAAAATACGAAGCCGCAGGCAAGCAAATCAAGCTTAAACATTTAAGTGAAGACTGTAAGGTGTTACTTTACAAATCCAGTCCTAAATTTAGAGAAGTGATTGAAGAAGGTATCGACGACCCACGTTATCATCTTGCCGAAAACCCAGAGGCATTCACCAAAGGGCTTTCAGAGTATAAGTTTTAAAATAGTTTTTTTGGGCGTTACCACAAGGGTCGGGCTTTACGTTACAAGTCCTCGCTCCTTCGTCGCTGTGGGCTTTCCACTGCAATCCCTAACGCAAGTACTTGCTAGTTTTAGTTTTTAATCGAAAGTTATTCTGTTTTTGGATAAGTTCGTTTAATGTTTTCACGGATATGCGTCGTTTTAATGACTTATATTCGACGTTAAACGAATGTAGCTGAAATTTTTTACAAAATCAATTTATAATCCAAAAACGGTATTACAAGTTCATAACTTAGTAATACCGAAAATATAAGATAAAATTATAAAGCTTCAATTGTATTTCAAAACATTCAACCTAACCTAATCAAACTGTATACTGAGACTGAACACTGCGACTAAATTTTCACCGTATAGGTTTTTTTAACTGTTCTTTAACCCTGTCAAACGATTCTTTACTCGTTCGTCTCCAACGGTAAATAGTATATTTTACATTTTTATTGGCTTCAAATTTTTCACGCTTTTCACGAATATCGTTAACCCACTTAAAACGTCTGTTTACAACCGTTTTAATAAGTTCATCATTAGGCGAAATACGCTCCAAAGCATTTAAGCAAGCCACGGAAACATTATGTACTTTATCATTAATACATTTTAATAAAGCAGGTATAGAACAAGGTTTTGCAATATGCTCCAAAGCCTCAGCAGCCAATTTTCTGGTTTTATAGTTACCATGCGTCAATGCATACTCTAATTTAGCTGTATCCTCATGCTGCATCCAAAAGTTTATGGTACTCTCAGAAGGCTGAATAAGTTTCAGTTTAAATAGAAAGAATATAATATTGTGGAACATGGTGGTAATTATAACTGTTACTTATTTGTATAAAAAATATAAGTTTTGTTACAATTAGGAGTTAGGAGTTTGTTTTCACAACTGAAATAAAAATAAAAGTATTTTTTTGGATTGAGTAGTTGCGTTTGAGTCGTGTCCCCTTGAGGGGACTTTAGGGGTGTTTTATCTTAATAGTCTATATCAATACCAATAATTATGATGTGTTAAAATTAATTAAACAGCATAGTTAAAATTACTTAACCCGAACATTCTCAGGAACCAACTTCGTGTAATCACCATTATTTCTAATCACATCACGCACAATAGAAGATGCAATGTACGAGGTACTAGCCGAGGTTAAAAGAAAAACAGTTTCAATAGGCGCAAGGTCTCTGTTGGTGTGCGCAATAGCTTTTTCAAATTCAAAATCTGCAGGGTTTCTAAGGCCACGTAAAATAAATTCAATACCAAGTTCTTTACAAAAATCGACGGTTAAACCTTTATACGAAACCACTTTAACTTTAGGCTCATCAGCAAAAGTATCTTCAATAAATTTTATGCGTTCTTCAAGAGAAAACATATATTTTTTATCGGCATTTACCCCAATAGCCACAACAATTTCATCAAATAATGGCACGCCACGTTTTATAATATCGTAGTGACCTAAAGTTAACGGATCAAAAGACCCTGGAAATAATGCTCGTTTCATTGAATCATTTTTTTTGTCATTCCCGCGAAGGCGGTAATCTATCTAATCTCTATCTATATTATAAATAGTTTTATTTTCATATAAAGATACTATTTCTTCTTTAGTATACCCGTCTGTATAATCACCATAGTTTGAAGCTTTGTCAATTTTATTAATAGCACTTCGTTTGTCAATTTCATAATCATTAAATACAACATAAATACTATCGCCTTTAACTTCTGTCACTTTCATTGTAGTAAAATGACCGGGAGATTCAGATTTAATAGAATATACATCTCCAATAGTAGGGGTTTTAATAAATACAGCTTCATCTTCTTTATGCTTAGAACTCGAGTAAGTAAAATATGCTATGGCCAATACAATTATAGCTAAACCACTAAAATGCAATAAAGGAATACCTGTGTGCTTTTCGGTTTCAAATTTGCGTTGAATTTGTTCAGGAAGTTCTTTTAGTTTGTAGGTACGCTTACAATGGTTACATTCTAAAATATTAACTTTTCCCATTGGAAAAACTGGAATCCAATACAGATAAGCATATTTTCCAAACACGCTATACGTCATAGAGGTTTGGTTTTCACAATTTGGGCAAGTTACGTTTGGTAGTTGTCCATCTTTTAATCTAGAGGAATTTGTTCCGTAAAATATCATAAGTTTTGGTTAGTATTGAATTTGTTTTTATTTACTGTATACTGATACTGAATACTGCAACTATTTTAGCGCTTCCTCAATAGCATTATCAAACAAATCAGCTAAAGAGATACCTGCAGCTTCAGCTTGTTGAGGTAATATACTTTCTTTAGTTAACCCAGGAACTGTATTCATTTCCAATAAATGAGGTTCTCCATTTTTAAAGATAAATTCACTTCTACTAAACCCAGTCATTTTTAAAACTTCGTAAACTTTTTTGGCTTCTTTATTTACTTTGTCTTCTTGTTCTTTGGAAAGTCTTGCAGGTGTTATTTCTTGAGATTTACCTTGGTATTTAGCTTCATAATCAAAGAAATCATTTTCTGAAACTATTTCTGTGATAGGTAAAACTTTAGTTTCTCCTTTATAGGTTATCACGCCTACAGAAACTTCAACACCGTCTAAAAAGGATTCAATAATAATCTCATCATCTTCTTTAAAAGCCACGTTAATGGCATGTTGTAAGTCTTCCTGTTTATGTACTTTGCTAACTCCAAAACTACTTCCTGCTTTATTAGCTTTTACAAAACATGGTAAACCAACAGTATTTACAATAGCAGCCTCATCAATGGTATCGCCAAGGTTTAAGAAATACGATTCGGCAGTTTTTATACCGTAAGGTTTTAAAACGCTCAGGCAATCTCTTTTGTTAAAGGTTATTGCCGCTTGATACATGCTACAACTTGTGTGTGGAATCCCTAAAAGCTCTAAATAACTTTGCATAAAACCATCTTCTCCAGGAGAACCATGAATGGCATTAAAAACACAATCAAAAGTAATTTTAAAACTATCTACATTTATTGAAAAATCGTTTTTATCAATAGGGAATTCATCTTCTTCATCGTTTACATATATCCACTTATCTTTAAAAATATGAATGCGATATGGGGTGTATTTAGAGCAGTCTAAGGTTTCGTAAACCACATTTCCGCTGGTTAAGGAGATTTTGTATTCGCTGGAATACCCACCCATAATGATGGCAATATTTTTTTTCATTAAATGAAGAAATAATTTAGTATCAATCTAAAACTAAAAATAAAACGTATGTATTATTAGTTAAGCTAAAATATCATATATATTGCAAAAGAAAAAACTGTTCGGTTTTTATATATTTGCCTAATTCTAAATTCTTCAAATGAGTATTGTTAAATTTCTAACCAGCAAGACATTTTTAAAACAAGTTTTATTAGCTGTAGTTGCAGTAGTTATTTTTTGTTTTATAGCATTAAAATGGCTTAACGTTACCACGAATCATGGGGATTTTGAGACAGTTCCTGATTTAAAAGGAAAGTCAATAAGCGTAGCCGAGGTGGAATTAAAAGACAATAATCTGGTAATGAAAATTCAAGATTCGGCTAATTATAACCCAGATTATCCTAAATTTTCTGTGATTGAGCAAGAGCCATTGGCTGGCTCGAAGGTTAAGGAAGACAGGAAAATATATATTACGCTTAACCCTTCTGGTTACCGTAAAATGAATATTCCTGCGGGACTTATAGACCAAACATACAGGCAAGTAAAACCAACTTTGGAGGCTTTAGGTTTTAAAGTGGGTAAAGTTTCTTATGTAGACAATATTGGTAAGGACATGGTTTTAAAGTTAACCCATAAAGGTAAAACACTTAAAGCAGGCGATAAACTTGCCAGAACTTCAGTTATTGATTTAGTACTCGGTAACGGTAACCGCCCATAAATTATGGATAGCCATACGCCGCAATTACCAGACGAAAACGACTTATACGAACACCACGCATTTACCGTAGATAAAGGGCAAGCGCCTTTGCGTATAGACAAATATTTGATGAATTTTGTTGAAAACGCTACCCGAAACAAAATACAAGCTGCTGCAAAAGAAGGCAGTATTTTTGTTAATGATGTGGTTGTAAAATCCAATTACAAAGTAAAACCTTTTGATAAAATAAGAGTGTTGTTTTCGCATCCGCCATTTGAAAATTTATTGGTAGGCGAGGATATCCCGATTGATGTGGTTTATGAGGACGACGACCTTTTGGTAGTTAATAAAGAAGCTGGCATTGTGGTACATCCAGGGCACGGAAATTACTCTGGCACACTCATAAACGCCCTAATTTATAGGTTTGATAATTTGCCAAATAACTCTAGCGAACGCCCGGGATTGGTACACCGCATAGATAAAGATACTAGCGGACTTTTAGTGGTTGCCAAAACCGAAGAAGCCATGGCGCATTTATCAGCACAATTTGCCAATAAAACCTCCGAACGCGAATATATTGCCCTAGTTTGGGGAAATATAGTCGACGATAAAGGCACCATAGAAGGCAACATTGGCAGACACCCAAAAAACCGACTACAAAACACCGTTTTTCTTGATGATGAAGCCGAAAAAGGTAAACCCGCCGTTACCCATTACACCGTTTTAGAGCGTTTGGGTTACGTAACTTTGGTGTCTTGCAAGCTAGAAACGGGTCGCACACACCAAATTCGCGTGCACATGAAACACATTGGGCATACCCTGTTTAACGACGCCCGTTACGGTGGTGAAAAAATACTAAAAGGCACCACATTTACTAAGTACAAGCAGTTTGTAGAAAACTGTTTTAAAATACTCCCAAGGCAAGCGTTACATGCCAAAACACTAGGTTTTGAGCATCCTACAACAGGCAAGTTTATGCAGTTTGATACACCAATTCCAGACGATATGCAGCAATGTATCGAGAAGTGGCGCGGGTACGCTAAGCATCAAGAGATGTAATAGTCTTGTCATACTGAACTTGTTTCAGTATCTCATTAAAAATTATATTTAAAAATCTTAATTATTTGGGCGTTACCCCGAAAAGGGGTCAGGCTTTCCGCTATATCTTTTTAAAAGTCATTGCGAGGAGTTTACGACGTGGCAATCTGCTTAATTCTAGTTCAAAACAAACAGTATTACATTCTATTTTTTAAAAAGGATGCCGCTTCAATCCTTAACGTGGAGTGTATTTGCTGTTTTTGAGTTAAATATTATTGAAAGTCTATTTTGAAAGGTGTTTTTGTTAATTATATCGTATTTGTTGGCAGAAATAATTTATTCTAAAAGTATATTTGAAACATCTTCGGTCAAGTTTAGTAATTGAATTTCTTTATCAGATTCACTTAAGGTACTTAAGGCTTTATTTGGGTCATTTACTGATTGAAAAATTGAAAGATGCTTATCTTTTGTAAACCTGCATGGTCTAACTATTAATGGCAAAATTTTTGTTCCATTTTCTTCGGCATTTTTTAATATCAAAGGAAGTTCATTACTCCTAACAAAATCTGACGCTAGAAAATCTGTTGAAACAATTAGTATTGCTATACCAGCAACATTAAGAGCCTTTTCTATTTCAATCTTCCATTTATCACCTGTTTTTATTTTAGTATCATCCCATAAATCAAAATCGTGATTATTGAACTTTAATACTTTTAAGTTAGTTTGAATTTTTCTCAACCATTCGATATCTGAATGAGAGTAGCTTATGAAGATTTTATTTTTTTTAACTTGGTTAAGACTTGTTTTATTCGTCACTTTAGTTTTTATATTACTGATATTATATGATTTGTTTATTAGTAATAATTCAGGTAAACAGTTCCCTTTTATTTTAGTTAGTCGTGTAAAGTCCTTATCTAAATTATTTTTATTTATAATTTTTCCATAACAGTATAGGCTAATTAGGTTGGTTAAATGTGACGGAATTTTTAGTAATGGGAAAGATTCTAACTCCAAGTTGTTTAACCATAGGTTTTTTAGACTATGTATTTTAAGAATTTGAATAGGAAATTCTAAAAAAGGGTTTTTGGAAATATTTAATTTTTGTAAGCTTTCTAGTAGTGTAAATTGTTCAGGTAGAGTGCTTAATTTATTATTAGCTAACTGGAGAGTTTTTAAAGATTTAAGGTTAGCTATTTGCTTTGGGATAGTTTTTATTTTATTGTTGTTTAAGTTGAGTACTTTTAACTTTTTTAGAGAACATATTTTTGAATAGAAATTTGTTATATTATTATTAGATAAATCTAACAACTCCAGATTTTTTAGTTTTTCTATTTCTCTTGGAATTATTGAAATCTTATTATTATTTATTTTTAATTTTCTCAAATTTTTAAGGTTTAGAATTTCCATTGGAAATTCTGTTAAATTAGAATTAGATAAGTCTAATTTAGAGATGTTTTTTGAGCCAATTTCTATCATATAATTATCATTAATTATAAAATTTAAATATACTTTTAATTTTTATATTTGTATGTCCCTTTGGAGGAAAGGGGATTAATAAATTAAGTTGAGGATTTGACACCCACGCTGTCCGATGTACTGGGCAAAGTCGAAGAGTAAGGCTTTTGCGGTCATAGACTCAACTGTTTCGACAACCTCACTATGAATATTTATAAATATTTAACCTGAGCCGGGAAACCACTCAGGTTTTTTATTTTAGCACTCACTCATAGTATTTAATATCTCACTTTCTACTCTTAACGAATTTAGTCAAATTTTCTCACAAACCCAAGCAAATAAATTCAATCTATAACCACATCATAAATAATTCTAACCTTAAATTTAAAAAGTAAAATAGTAGTCGTAAATTTGAAATGAAAAGAGAAATATAGATTTCCTCCTTACTGAAACAAGTTCAGCACAAGTTGAGGGAATAAAAAAAGCGTTTATTCAATGAAATTAGTATTATCACCAGCTAAATCTTTAGACTTCGAAACCGAAATACCAACGGCAATATATACCGAACCTCAATTTTTAAAACAATCTGAGCGTTTAAATAAACTCCTTAAAAAGAAGTCGGCTAAAAGTTTATCGAAACTTATGAGTATTTCTGATGCCTTGGGGCAACTTAATTACGAGCGTAACCAATCCTGGGAATTACCATTTACACCAGAAAATGCACGACCTGCTGTTTATGCTTTTAATGGTGATGTGTATAGAGGTTTAGATGCTTATACGATTCCAGAAAATAAACTAGAAACGCTTCAAAATACAGTTCGTATTCTTTCAGGATTATATGGTTTATTAAAACCAACCGATTTAATGCAGCCTTACCGATTAGAAATGGGGACTAAGATGCCTGTAGGGACTAAAAAGAATTTATATGAATTTTGGAAAAAAGACATTACAAAAGCCTTAAACGAAGAGCTTGAAGATGATGAGTTATTTTTAAATCTAGCCAGTAACGAGTATTTTAAGGCTATTGATGCCAAAGCTTTAAAAGTACCAGTAGTAACAGCCAATTTTAAAGATTTTAAAAATGGCAAGTATAAAGTGATTTCGTTTTTTGCCAAAGAAGCGCGTGGTGCAATGGCAAGATATATTGTAGATACTAACGCACAAACCTTAGACGATTTAAAGGGTTTCAATTATATGGATTATGGTTTTAGCGAAGACTTATCTAAAGACAATGATTTAGTTTTTATTCGATAGATTTTTATTCTTCTGAGGAAGTACGACGTAAGAATCTTTCAAATCGAAACAAATATCTTAAACGGATTGCCACGTCGCTAAAAAGCTTCTCGCAATGACGTAAAGTATTATTTAGGTTTCGCTTTACTACCAACACTAATTTGTTGTTCCACTGAAGGTTTCTTTTTGATGCGTGGTCGTCTTGCACCAAATGTGCCTCTGTTTATTTTTCCGCGTTTAGTTTTTTTATCGCCTTTTCCCATATCTTTATTTTATAGTAATAAAATAATAAAAATTATAGTTTTTAACAAATAAGATTCCTGTCTTCTAAGGAATGAAATAAATGTTCAAACACAAGCATCCATATAAACCATTCATTCAAAGAGATACCACAAAACTGATTGTTGGTACATTACCACCACCACGATTTTCAACTGGAGCACTTTTAGAAAAGGATGTTGATTTCTGTTATGGTAGTTATTACAATTCACTGTGGTTATTCATAGATAAAATTCATAATTTAAATTTACGTTACGACAATTCAAATGAAGCTATTGCACAACGAAAAGCTTTCTTAATCAAAAATAAAATAGGTGTTTGCGATATAGTGGATAGTTGCCAGCGTGAAAAAATTGATGCTTCAGATTTAGGTATGAAAAATATCAAACTCCGAGATATTATTGGTTATTTAAAAGAATACCCAAGCATTGATACTTTGTTGTTTACAGGTGGAAATAGTAAAAACGGACCTGAATATTTCTTTAGAAAACATCTTAAAGATTATAACTTAAAATTAGAGTTAGTTACTAATGAAGTTCCGAGAATCCACAAATTTGAAATACCTGTAATGTTGACCAAAAGTGAGACATCACATCAGGATGAGATTTTTCAATCGTTGCACTCATTTCGAAATGACAAACGCATTATTAAAACCGTTTCCCTAACCTCAGGTTCTGGTGCTGCAAATATTTCAATAAGCAGAATGCCACTTTACAAACAACTAAAAGCTAAAAACCCAAAGTTTAATACGTTTGATTTTAGAGTGATGCAGTATCGGGAGTTCTTTTAGTACATGTAAAAAACCAACAGATTCTAATTAATAAACACCTCTTATATGCTCATGCACTTTTTCGTCATAAAAATGTTTTAAATCTTGCATCAATTTTTCAGAAAGTTGCGGAAGGCTACTTGTTTTCGAATTTTGAATGACATGTTTTGTATTACTAGCTCCTGGAATAATGGTAGTAACCGCTTTATGGTCTAAAATCCATCTAAGCGATAAGTCTGCTAACGACATTTCATCAGGACATAAGCCTTTTAATTCCTCAGACAGTGTAACACCTGTTTTAAAGGGTAAACCCGCAAAGGTTTCACCAACGTTAAAGGCTTCGCCATTTTTGTTGTAATTTCTATGGTCGTTTTCTGGAAATTGTGTGTCCGTATTAAATTTGCCACTAAGCAAACCACTAGCCAGAGGAAGTCTCGCAATAATGCCCACTCCGTTTTCAGCCGCTTCTGGTAATAACTCGGTAACCAATTTTTGTCTAAAAATATTAAAGATAACCTGTAGCGATTGCAAACCTTCTTGTTCTAAACATATGAGTCCTTGTGCTACACTTTCTACACTGGCACCAAAATGGGCTATTTTACCTTCTTGTTGTAATAATCTTAACCAATTAAAAATAGCGCCATCTTTTAAAACTTCAGTAGGTATACAGTGCAACTGCAAAAGATCTATACAATCTATACCCAATCTTTTAAGTGATTTTTCAACACAGCCTCGTAATGATTGTTCTGTGTAATTATTAGGATATACATCGGCAGTTCGTCCAAATTTGGTAGCCACTTTTATAGTATGAGATGATGTTTTTAGAAACTCACCAATTAAAGTTTCGCTTCTTCCATCGCCATACACATCGGCAGTGTCAAAGAAATTTATGCCATTATTTACGGCTTCATTTAAAATATCAAATGCTTTTTTTTTGTCAATTTCGTTGCCCCAATCTGCACCTAATTGCCAGCATCCTAATCCAACTTCACTAACTTTAAATCCGTTATGCCCTAATTGTCTTTGTTTCATAATAAATTTTTGATTTACAAATTTAAGTATTTAGAAATAGTCTTAAAATTAGATGTACCTTCGTACCCTAATAGAAGAAGGAGGTAAAATGCATAATGTTTTGTTATCTCAAATGCTCATTTAGAGTCTTCATAAACAAAATATATGTCATTTCAATCTTTAGGCTTATCCGAAGCCTTGCTAAAAGCAATTAGCAAAAAAGGATATACTACCCCGAGTCCTATTCAACAAAAAGCAATTCCTCCAGTTTTAGAAGGTAAAGATGTATTAGCATCGGCACAAACAGGAACAGGGAAAACAGCAGGGTTTACACTACCACTATTACACATACTTTCTGAAAACCCGAAAGAAAAGTACAGACCCATTCGTGCGCTAATTTTAACACCAACACGAGAATTAGCAGCTCAAGTTTATGCTAATGTTAGAGAATATAGCGAGTTTTTAAATTTAAGAAGTGCTGTTATTTTTGGAGGAGTAAATCAAAAACCACAAGTAGCAACCATTCGTCAAGGTATTGATGTTTTAGTAGCAACTCCTGGGCGTTTGTTAGACTTACAAAACCAAGGGTTATTATCACTAAAGCGTGTTGAAATTTTTGTTTTAGATGAAGCCGATAGAATGCTAGATATGGGCTTTTTAAGAGATATTCAAAAGGTAATTAATTTGATGCCAGATAAACGTCAGAATTTGATGTTTTCAGCAACCTTTTCTAAAGACATTAAGAAGTTAGCGCATGGGATTTTAAATCATCCAGTTCAAGTTGAAGCAACTCCAGAGAATACAACAGTTGAAGCGATTACTCAAAAAGTATATCGTGTAGCAAAAGGTAAGAAAACAGGCTTAATTATAAAGTTGATTTCTGATGGTAATTGGAAACAAGTTTTAGTATTTACAAGAACAAAACATGGAGCTAATAGACTTTGCGAAAAAATGGTGAAGTCTGGCATTACGGCCGCAGCTATTCACGGAAATAAAAGTCAGGGTGCTAGAACAAAGGCACTAGCAGGATTTAAAAGCGGACGTTTACGTGTTTTAGTCGCTACAGATATTGCAGCTCGTGGATTAGATATTCCATTATTGCCACATGTTATTAATTTTGAATTGCCTAACATCTCAGAAGATTATGTGCACCGTATTGGTAGAACAGGTAGAGCAGGAGCTAATGGACAAGCCATTTCTTTAGTTAGTGCAGATGAAACGTCTTTTTTAAAAGGTATTGAAAAATTAATAGGAGAAAAGATTGAAGTAGAAATTATTGAAGGTTTTGAGCCTGATCCAAATGCATCTACAGAGCCTATTAAACCCGGACAGAATAGGCAACGAAGAAACAAACCTAGAAATTCTAATTCGAATAATTCAGGTGGAAATAGAAATAGCCGAAACAGAAATAATAAAAATAACTCTAGACGACGAAACGATAGGCGTAATTAAGGTTATATAAAACCTTTAAATCTATCGAATTTAAAATAGGTTTCGACTGCGCTCAACCTGACTCAAAATGGAATCTCAACCAAATAATCCACTTCATGGTATAAAATTAGAACAAATCATTAATGATTTGGTGGCGCATTATGGTTGGGAATACATGGGTTATAACATTAAAATTAGATGTTTTACTGATAATCCATCGGTAAAGTCTAGTTTAAAATTTTTAAGGCGTACACCATGGGCAAGAACTAAGGTTTAAAACATGTATTTGAACTATTTGAAAAATAAAAATTAACCAATTTGTTTCAAACCCTCATAAACAACAATACTAACTGCGTTTGCAAGATTTAAGCTTCTAACATGTTCGCTGTATAAAGGTATTTTATAAAGCGAATTTTGATGTTCTTCAATTAAAGATTTAGGTAAGCCAACCGATTCTTTACCAAAAACTAAAAACATATTTTCGACAAAAGGGATATCCCAATGATTTTTTGAACCATGACTGGAAAGAAAAGCCATAGTTTTATCATTATTAATACTGAAAAACTGATTAATACTGTCGTAGTAAGTAACCGATAGATGTTGCCAATAATCTAGACCAGCACGTTTAAGTCTAGCGTCATCAATTTCAAAACCAAAAGGCTTTACAAGGTGTAAATGAGAACCTGAAGCTAAAGCTAAACGACCAATATTTCCTGTGTTATTGGGTATTTCGGGTTCTATTAAAACAATGTTTAAAGGCATTAGTTTAGTATAGATTTTGTAAAACTATCTATGGTTTTTATCCCATGCTTCGTCACATGCTTCACAAAAGCACTACCAATAATAGCGCCTTTAGCATATTTAGTAGCCTGGGTAAATGTTTCATTATTGCTAATACCAAAACCTATCACTTGTGGGTTGTTTAAATTCATATTACCAATGCGCTCAAAATACGCCGTTTGTTCCTCTCCAAATCCAGATTTAGCGCCAGTAGTACTCGCGCTACTTACCATATAAATAAAACCGTTTGATATAGAATCGATATAACGAATACGTTCATCACTGGTTTGTGGTGTAATCAAAAACACATTAATTAGGCCGTATTTTTCGAAAATAGACTGATATTTTTCATGGTACACATCCACTGGCAAGTCAGGAATAATTAACCCGTCTATCCCTAATTCTTGGCATTTTTTGCAAAACGCTTCTATACCATATTGAAACATTGGGTTGAAATATCCCATAATAATTAGCGGGATAGAAACCGTCTCACGAATACCTTCCAACTGCTTAAAAAGCACCTCTGTAGTCATACCATTTTTTAAAGCAGCTGTAGAACTATCTTGTATCGTAGGGCCATCGGCCAATGGGTCGCTAAAAGGTAGTCCAATCTCAATCATGTCCACACCGTTTTTCTCTAAATCTTGGATGATAGAAACAGTGTCGTTAATTTCTGGATAACCTGCTGTAAAATATATTGACAATAATTTTTTGTCTTCTTTTAATTTTTGATTTATTCTGTTCATTTTCCTTTCTATGAATTTTAATCAATGTTCAAAACCCGCGTTAGGGATTGAGCGATTGTTGGAGCTCCTCGCAGAGAGCGACTCGTGAAAGCCCGACCCTTGTGGTAACGCCCAAATTTTAAATTTTAAAATAATCTATATAATTCTGTAAATCTTTATCACCTCTACCCGATAAGCTCATTACCACAACATCGTCTGGTTTAAAGGTTTTATGCTTAAAAATTGCAAAGGCGTGCGAGGTTTCTATAGCAGGAATAATACCTTCTAATTTGGATAATTCTAAGCCAGCTTCCATAGCATCACTATCGGTTATAGATAAAAATTCGGCACGACCTGTTTTAGACAAATGCGCATGCATTGGGCCAACACCAGGATAATCTAATCCCGCAGAAATAGAGTAAGGCTCTGTAATTTGTCCGTCTTTGGTTTGCATCAATAAGGTTTTACAACCGTGAATGATACCTTCTTTTCCTAAAACAGAAGTTGCAGCGCTTTCGCCAGAATCAATCCCTAAACCAGCAGCTTCTACGGCAATAATGCCAACATCGGGTTCGTGTAAATAATGGTAATAGGTGCCAGCGGCGTTACTACCACCACCAATACACGCCACAACATAATCAGGGTTTTCTCGTCCTTCTTGCTCACGTAGTTGCCATTTTATTTCCTCTGAAATTACCGCTTGAAAACGCGTTACCATATCAGGATACGGGTGTGGCCCAATAGCAGAACCAATAATATAATGCGTATTAACAGGATTGTTAATCCAATCGCGAATCGCTTCATTGGTGGCATCTTTAAGTGTACGACTTCCAGATAGTGCTGGCACAACCTTGGCGCCTAACATTTTCATTCTGGCAACGTTTGGTGCTTGTCTTGCAATGTCTATTTCGCCCATGTATACGATACACTCCATTCCCATAAGCGCACAAACAGTTGCGGTAGCAACACCGTGTTGTCCTGCTCCTGTTTCGGCAATAATTCTAGTTTTACCTAAACGTTTTGCCATTAAAATTTGGCCTATGGTATTATTTATTTTATGCGCACCAGTATGGTTTAAATCTTCTCGTTTTAGATAGATTTTTGTGTTGTATTTTTCTGAAAGGCGTTTTGCAAAATATAGGGGAGAAGGGCGACCAACGTAATCTTTTAAAAGCTGGTCAAACTCCTTTTGAAACTCTGGTTCTGCCATTACTTTTAAATAGTTTTGGCGTAACTCTTCTACATTTGGGTATAGCATTTCTGGGATGTAAGCACCTCCAAATTCGCCATAATAGCCTTTGTCGTCTACATTATAATTCATTGTTTTTTTATTGTGCAATTTGTTAATGAATTCTCTTAATATTGAACTGTTTTTTAATCCAGGTTCGGTTTCAAATTTACTATTTACATCAATAGCATAACAGTATTTTGAGGCTTCACTTTTTTGAAACGCCTTTATTGCTTCTATTTGGTCTATCCCAATACCGCCACTTAAAAAGAAGGGTTTTGTTGATGGGTAATCATTTAGTAAGCTCCAATCAAAAGTATAGCCATTGCCACCTGGAAGTTTCCCTTTGGTATCGAACAAATAGAAATCACAAACATTTTCATAAGGTTCTAAAACTTCAAAGTTAAAGCCTTCTTTAACTGAAAACACCTTAATAATCTCAATGGGTCTAGATAACAAACTTGTAGAACGTAATATGCTACAGAAATATGGCGATTCCTCACCATGGAGTTGCACTGCATCAAGTTTAAATTCGTTAACTTTTTCAACAATGGTCCCCATTTCAGCATTTACAAAAACACCTGTTTTTTTAATATTGTCTGAAATCTCAGGGATTTTAGTATTGAAATGGCGCGGTGTTTTTTCATAAAAAATAAACCCAAGATAATCTGGTTTTAAACCAGCAATGCTTTCAATATTATCTTGGTATTTCATACCGCAAACTTTTAGTTTCATAGCTCTATTTCTTTTATAAATTGTGAAGCACTTTCTCCTGGATTATCTGTTTTCATAAAGTTTTCACCAATTAAAAAACCTTGATAGCCGTAGGGTTGTAGTTCTTTTATGGCTTCAATATTGCTTATGCCACTTTCGGAAACTTTTACGAAATCATCTGGAATAATGGTGCTTAACGTTTTACTGGTTTCTAAACTCACCTCAAAGGTTTTTAGGTTTCTGTTATTCACTCCAAGCATGTCTAAACTTGGCATTACCGATTTATGTAATTCTTCTTCATTATGAACTTCTAAAAGTACATCGAGATTTAAGTTTTTAGCAAACTCTGAAAATTGTTTTATTTCATCTCTAGATAGTATTGCTGCAATTAAAAGAATGACATCAGCTCCGTAAGCTTTGGCTTCTAATAATTGGTATTCGTCTATGATGAACTCTTTACGTAATAAAGGTAAATTACAGCTGGCTCTTGCCGTTAATAAATCGTCTAAAGACCCTCCGAAATATTTACCATCGGTTAAGACTGACATACCGCAAACGTGTGCATCTTCATAACCTTTGGCTACATCTTGGACGTTTAGATTATTGTTGATGACTGATTTTGATGGTGAACGCCTTTTGTGTTCTGCAATAATGCCCGATGTACTGTTGCGTAAGTTATGCGCTAAAGATACAGTTGCTCTTTCAAATAAAACAGATTGTTCTAACTGTGAAACTGGAATTAAACCTTTTCTAAGCTCAACTTCTTTGCGTTTATCTAATGTTATTTTATCTAGTATATTCATTTTTTATTTATTTCTGTTCATTTTGCCTTGATGCATTACTGAGTTTAAAGCGTGCTTTAAACGAAAGTACCAAGCGAAGCTGAACCAAAAAATCAAATCAATCTGAGGAAATTGCTAAAGCACCATTCGCTTTCGGAATTACGCGCTTGATGCTGTGCATCGCGACTCCATTCTTTCTCTCTTTATTTCTGCAGATTGATGATTCGGACGTTGTCCGAACTCGGGTGTTGACTTTTTGTTATTTTCTTTTATGTTTCTCAAATTATTTTCTAATCTTTCTAGTTTCTAACCCTTGCTCAACTCAATCAATCTATCCAAACTCGCTTTTGCTTTTCCAGAAAATAACGATTCCTTAGCCATTTCAAAACCTTCTTGATGCGATATTTGTTTGCTAGTTGCAATGGCTAATCCTGCATTGGCACATACTACATTGTTTTGGGCTTCGGTACCGTTTCCACTAATGATGTCTATAAATATTTTGGCTGCATCTTCAACCGTATCGCCTCCGTAAATGGAGTCTTGTTTTATTTTTGAAAGTCCTAAATCTTCTGGTGCAAACAATTTTTCAGAATGATTGGATATTATTTTAGCTTTTTCTGTTAATGAAATTTCATCATAGCCATCTAAGGCATAAACTATACTATAATTATGTCCTGAGTTTTGGTGCATAAAACTGTACAGTCTCAACACTTCTAAATTAAATACTCCAAGCACATGATTTTTTGGAAATGAAGGGTTTACTAATGGACCTAACATATTAAAAAAAGTTTTCACACCTAACTCTCTTCTAATAGGTGCAACGTTTTTCATAGCAGGATGAAACAATGGTGCGTGTAATATGCAAATTCCAGCTTGCTCTAAACAACGTTTTAAAAAGGCTTCATCGTTTGAAAATTTTACACCTAGATTTTCCATAACATTGGATGAACCCGATGTTGATGATACACCATAATTTCCATGCTTAGACACATGTACACCAGCACCTGCTGTAATAAAAGATGATAGTGTAGAAATGTTAAATGTGTTTTTACCATCACCGCCTGTACCAACAATATCGATAGCATTAAAGTCGCTTAAATCTATAGCAAGACAAAGCTCCAAGAGCGCGTTTCTAAAACCTGTCAGTTCTTCGATAGTTATGCTACGCATCATAAATACTGAGAGAAAACATGCAATTTGGCTTGGGTTATACATATCATTTGATATGTTAACAATAACCTGTTTAGCCTCTTCTGTAGAGATAGTTTCGTGGTTTATTAATCTGTTAAGTATGTCTTTCATCAATATAAACTTTTTGTCATTCCCGCGAAGGCGGGAATCTATAATTTCTTTTTGTTCATTTTTTCTTGATAAACTATTTAGTTTGAAACCTCCAGTGGAGGATTTAAGCTAAATACATTGAACCAAAAAATCAAGTTCAAGCCAAGGAATTTTTCAGTTTTTTAAACTGAAAACCGATTTGAAAACTCCGCGTCGAACTGCGTTCTCCTGATCTCGGAGCTTTTCTTCATCTATTCTGCGTCTTGACAATCAATTCTGCCGAATTGACTCGGGTGTTGACTTTTTAAAATATTTATTTTCAATATTTAATTTTTTTTTTTTTTTGCCAACAGCCAACAGCCAACAGCCAACAGCCAACAGCTAATTATTAACCCAATTCTCTAAAATCTTTTTACCATCTGGTGTTAAAACAGATTCGGGGTGGTATTGTACACCTCTAACATCATATTTTTTGTGTCTTAAAGACATCACTTGTCCGTTTGCATCAAAAGAAGTGGCTTCTAAAGGTTCTGGTAATTCTGAATTTACAACCCAAGAATGGTAACGACCAACTTCTATGTTTTTGTCTAAATCGTTAAAAATATATTCATCATCTACACATATAGTTACATTGGTTGCAACGCCATGATATACATCATCTAAATTTACTAACGAACCGCCAAATACTTCGCCAATGGCTTGCTGGCCTAAGCATACCCCAAAAATACTTTTGGTGGCAGCGTATTTTTCAATAATAGCTTTTAGTAAACCTGCTTCATCTGGAATTCCTGGACCTGGCGATAACACTATTTTATCAAAAGGTTCTACATCTTCTAGAGCTAATTTGTCGTTTCTTACTACGGTAACGTCACAGTTTAAATCTTCTAAATAATGTACAAGATTGTATGTGAAACTGTCGTAATTGTCTATAACTAATACTTTTTTCATCTTAAATATCTTCTGCTAACTGAATAGCTTTAGTTAACGCGCCTAATTTATTATATACTTCCTGCAACTCGTTTTCTTGGTTTGATTTTGATACCAAACCTGCGCCGGCTTGCCAGAACAGTTTGTAATCTTTACTTAAAAATGTACGTATCATTATGGCGTGGTTAAAATTCCCGTCAAAGTCCATAAAACCGATGGCGCCACCGTAAAAGGCGCGACTTGTTTTTTCGTAATCTTCTATAAGTTGCATAGCTCTGTGTTTTGGAGCACCACTTAATGTTCCTGCTGGAAAAGTGTCTGCAACTACCTGCATAGTTGAGGTAGTATCATGTTTTTGCCCTGTAACTTTACTTACCAAATGAATAACATGCGAGAAGAACTGTACTTCTCGATAAGTTTCTACTTTTACTTGGCTACCATGGCGACTTAAATCGTTTCTAGCTAAATCGACAAGCATGACGTGTTCTGCATTTTCTTTATCGTCGTTTTTTAAATTTTCGGCTAAAATTTCGTCTTTTTCGTAATCGCCTGTTCTTTTATATGTTCCGGCAATGGGATGAATTTCTGCTAAACCATCTTCTACGATTAATTGTGCTTCGGGCGAGCTTCCAAAGATTTTAAAATCGCCATAGTCGAAATAAAATAGGTAAGGCGATGGGTTTATGCTTCTAAGGGCGCGGTAAATATTAAATTCGTCTCCTGTAAATTCTTGAGAAAAACGTCTTGATAATACCAACTGAAATACATCTCCACGTTGGCAATGTTTTCTGGCTACTTCTACGTTTGCTCTAAATTCGTCGTCGGTTAAATTAGATTTTATATCGCCTTTTGCATTAAACTTATATGACGCAAAATTTTGCACATTAATGAGTTTATCAATTTCATCAATATTATTTTCAACACCTTCGTAACAATGCGCAAAAATATAGGCTTCGTTTTTAAAATGGTTGATGGCGATGATGTTTTGATACACTGCATAATATATGTCTGGAATGACTACCGAATTATCTTTTTTGCTTATTTGAACATCTTCAAAATAGCGTACCGCATCATAAGCAGTGTAACCGAATATACCATTGTTGATGAATTTGAAATTTTCTTCTGATTTGGTGTCAAACTTTTTAGTGAAATTATAAATTTCATCAACTACATTTATATCATCTGTAATTTTAATAGACTTAGAACTTCCATCAGGAAATGTTTCTGAAATCACTTCATTTTCAACCTTAATTGTAGCAATGGGGTTGAAACAGATATATGAAAAGTTTTTTTGACTTTTATGATAATCGCCACTTTCTAATAAAATACTATTTGGGTATTTGTCACGTATTTTATAATATACCGTAACGGGTGTAATAGTATCTGTAAGGATACGTTTGTGGTGTGTATATAGGCTGTATTTTTTCATAAATTAGTTACTGTCTTTTCCGCGAAGGCGGAAATTTTTTTGTTTTATTATATAAAGAAATGTGATAAATCATTCCAATGTGGATTTAAATCATTAATAAGGTTTATTTTCCAGTGCCTATTCCATTTCTTTATTTGCTTTTCTCTTTTTATTGCTTCTCCAGCAGTTTCAAAATTTTCATAATAAACCAATACATCTAGTCTATGTTTATTTGCAAACCCTCTGGTGTATTTCTTTTTATATTGAGTTAGTCTTTGTTTTATATTACCTGTCATTCCTATATACAAAATGCCATCCTTTTTATTTGTTATAATGTATATGTAATATGTTTTATCGTTAAACATTGAACGAACCTCATGATTTCCGTCTTCGCGGAAATGACACTGTTTTTACACAAAAAAGGCTTGTCGTGAATGACAAGCCTTTTTGATATTTTAAGTTTTAAATATACTAGGATTTTACTTCACGAATGTTAGTTTCGAAAGCACCACCACCAAGTTTTATTTAAAATAGATTTCATTTTGTAATTATTATTGGTTCAAATATAGAAATGAAAATAGTTATAGACAAAACTTTAAAACATTTTTTACATAAAAGTTTGTTAAACTATAAGAAATGCAAAGAACTATTAATTAATTTTATAGTTATGAAGTTAAATATATTAATTATTGCTGTTTTTTTAATGACTATTAGTTGTCAGAAAAAAAAAGAAACAGCCAAAGTCTTAAATGAAACTGTTGAGCAGGTAGTTGAAAAAGAGGTGTCTTTAAATGATATTCAACTTGAAGTATATGATTATAATGGATTTGAAAAGTTTTTAAATAAAAAGGATAATAAAATTCATGTTATAAATTTTTGGGCTACATGGTGTGCACCTTGTGTTAAAGAGTTGCCATACTTTGAAAAATTAAACTCAACTTATAACAATCAAAATGTGGAAGTACTTTTGGTTAGTTTAGATTTTCCACATCTTTATGATAAAAAACTAAAACCGTTTATTAAAGAAAAAAAATTGATTTCAAAAGTTATTGCTTTAGATGATGTTGATATGAATACATGGATTCCTAAAATTAGCAAAGATTGGTCAGGGTCAATACCTGCAACAATAATCTATAAAAATGATACAAGTAAGTTTTTTGAACAATCATTTACTTATCAAGAGTTAGTGAAAGAAGTTGAACAATTTTTAAATTAAATACATTATGAAAAAGTCTATTAAATTAATTTCAGCAGTACTTCTGTTAATACTGGTTAGTGCATTTACTGTAAATAACGCAAGCCATAAGGGGTATAAAGTTGGTGATGTTGCTGAAGATTTTTCTTTGAAAAATATTGATGGCAATATGGTTTCTATGTCCGATTATAGTGATGCTAAAGGGTTCATTATTACCTTTACTTGTAATACGTGTCCGTTTGCTGTGATGTATGAAGATAGAATTCAAGCATTAAATGAAAAATATGAGTCTAAAGGCTATCCAGTTATAGCAATTATGCCAAATGATACTAATGTTAAACCAGGAGATGCTTTACCAGAAATGAAGAAAAGAGCTAAAGAAAAAGGTTTTACATTTCCTTATTTAATGGATGAAGGTCAGAAGGTATATCCAAAATTTGGAGCAACTAAAACGCCTCATATTTATGTGCTTGAAAAAACAAATAAAGGAAATGTAGTACAATACATAGGAGCCATAGATGATAATCATAGGGATGCTTCTGGAGTAAAAGTAAAATATGTTGAAAATGCTGTAGACGCTTTATTAGATGGAAAAGAAGTAGAGCAAAAAGAAACAAAAGCAATTGGATGTTCCATAAAAGTAGCAAAAGCCTCGAGTAATGCTCATTAAGAATTATTAAATAATATAATCTAAAACCGAAGTGTAATAACTTCGGTTTTTTTTCGTCTATAATTATAGTTATGTTAATTTTGCATAACGATTTATTTCAAAACTTATGGAAGACTTAACACAAGAAGAATGGTCAGAACAGCTTGCTAATGACAAAAATGCTGTAGTACTGGATGTTAGAACAGATGCTGAAGTTGCAGATGGAATTATCCCCAATGCCATTCATATTGACATTTATAAAGGACAAGAATTCATAAACGAAATTGAAGATCTTGATAAAAGTAAGAGTTATTACGTCTATTGTCGTTCAGGTAATAGAAGTGGGCAAGCATGTCAAATTATGGAGCAATTAGGTTTTGAAAACGCCTATAACCTTGAAGGAGGGATGTTAGAATGGACAGGAGATGTTGTTGATTTATAATCATAGTATTTCCATCAAGAATAGATTTTCACTATTAATAATCTCTTTATTATTTGCAGCTTGTATGACATCTGAAAATGATGTTATGACTTTGAAACCTGAAATTTTTAAAACAAAAGTTTATAGCAATATAGATGTACAGTTGATAGATGTTAGAACGCCAGAAGAATTCAATTCTGGACACATTGAAAATGCTATAAATTTCAATTACTTTTCAGAAGATTTTAAAGATAGCATTAGTTTACTTCAAACTAATGTGCCTGTTTATATTTACTGTCGTTCTGGTAAACGCAGCTCAAAAAGTGTAGAAGCATTCAAGACCGTTGGTTTCGACTCTATTTACCAGTTAAAGGGAGGGCTTTTAAATTGGAAGAAGTTAGGGTTTAGAACAACTTCAAATTAGTTATATTTATTAATGTGAGCATGCTGTTTGTCGTTTTATGCTCTTTCAACTACTTTTTTAGTACTTCACCTTTTTTATTTTTTGAAGCAATAGGGTTTTATTTTCTTTGACTAAAGATTTGTCATTTTTTTAAAAATTCATTAACTTATTGGCTAATTTTTAAGATTTTAATAATTAATAGCATTTAAAATAATTAATCTAATGGAAAACGGTTTCATCATATTAGGAATTATAACCCTCTTATTTTTAAGTATGTATGGGTTTTCATATCTTTCTGTAGCTAGGGAACGAATGGCACAGAAAAGAAATCAACAAAAAGAGTTGGAAAAAGCAGAACTTAGACGTCAAGCTCGTATAAAAAACCAAGAGTTAATTGATGAAAGAGTTAGGAAATTCAATCAAAGAAAAGAAGAAATACAGCATGAACTTATGTTGCTAAAAAAAATGAAAGAAAAGCAAAAGGTTAGCTAAAATTTTGTATTATATCATGTCATAAAATGGCATTAGAAAAATAACTAGGACTCCTGTTAAAAATAGCAGGAGTTTTTTTATGTATTATTTGTTATAATTAAGAAAGTAATAATTTTTTTGTTACCTTGAATTCAGTATGGTTCATGAATTTAAGCATATAGTTCAAGAAGCTATCAGTAATCAAGCACTAGGAGTTAAAAGTGTATTAGCTACTGTGGTAGATTTGGATGGTTCATCTTACAGGCATCCAGGTGTTCGTATGTTGTTTTCTAGTGAAGGAAAAATTACTGGTGCTGTGAGTGGTGGTTGTGTTGAAAAAGAGGTGTTACGAAGAGCACAATCTGTTTTTGAAACAGGGCAATCTAAAATAATGACTTATGATGGGCGCTACCGTTTAGGTTGTGAAGGTGTGCTCTATATTCTTTTAGAGCCTTTTGAAGTTTCAAATGAGTTTAAATCATCATTTTTTAATGCTCTAGAAGAAAGAGCCTCCATATCAATTCAAGCCTTTTATAAAAAGGAAGATGAGTGTGTAGGTGTTTTTTATTCGCAAGTGTTGTTTAGTGATAACAAGTCTTTTACTTTTTCAAATATTTCAGAAAAAGATGCTAGTCTAAAAAAAGATATTAAGATTTTTAAGCAAGAGCTTCCTCCATGCTTTAAATTGCTTATAGTTGGAGGTGAGCATGATGCTGTTAAGTTATGTAAATCGGCAGCCCTTTTAGGTTGGGAAATAGATGTTATTACATCAATAAAAGATCCAAAACAATTAGTGGATTTTCCGGGAGCTAAATCTGTATCGTCAAATACACCTGAAGGTTTTAATGCTGATATTATTGACTCTGAAAGTGCTGTGGTTTTAATGACACACAATTATGCACAAGATTTAAGGTATTTGCTTAAGCTAGAAAAAACTAACTTACAGTACATTGGTGTTTTAGGTTCAGCAAAGCGAAGAGACCAACTTCAAAACGATTTATTTGATTATAACCCAGAATTAAATGAGGGCTTTGTTAATAATATTTATAGTCCAGCAGGGTTAAATATTGGAGCTATAACTCCCGAAGAGATAGCCTTATCTATCTTATCTGAAATTTTAGCAACTATCAGGAATAAAAAGCCTATAAATCTTAAAACTATTTCTGGTAAAATACACGCACAATCTTAATGGCTATTTATGTTGTTATATTAGCAGCAGGACAATCATCAAGGATGGGCAGTTTAAAGCAATTGCTTCCTTTTAAAAACTCTACATTTTTACAAACAACTATAGATAGTGCTTTATCATCAAAAGCAGAAAAGGTGTATGTTGTTTTAGGTGCAAATTACAAGATGATTAAGAAAGAAGTTTCAGATGAAGATGTGAGTATTGTTCAAAATCTAAATTGGCAAGAAGGCTTAAGTTCTAGTATTGTTTCTGCGATTAATAATATAGAAAATTCAGAAGAAGATCCAGATGCACTTTTAATTATGTTAGCAGATCAGCCCAAAGTAGATTCAAATTATATTAACAAACTGATTTCGCTTTTTAAAAACAATCAAGATACCATTATAGCTTCTGCTTATGGAGAGGTTAATGGGGTTCCTGCAATATTTCCTAAAAAGTATTTTGGAATTCTATCCAATTTAAAAGGGGATAAAGGTGCTAAAAAGCTACTTAATGAAAGGTTAGAAGGTGTTATGAGTTGCACACCAAAATCTGCCGAAATTTTGATTGATATTGATTCTCCTGAAGATTATCACAGCTTAATCAAAAAGACCTTATGATTTCATAAGGTCTTTTGTGTTTTCAATATTCAATAGTGAAATTATTCTAAAATTATTGGTACTTCTGCCTTTATTAATTTATTCTTAATATCAGGAATATCGTCATTAATGAATTTATTGAGACGTTGTTGTATTCTATTAAAAAGCATTTTTGCTTTCTCAAAACTTTCCATATGCGTTTTGGTAGGTCCGTAAGTAGTACTAAAACCGCGACTAGCAACAGATAATCTTGATGATATGGATTGCAAGTCTTTTTCCCTAATTTCTTTTTTTGATGCATTACCATTAAGCCTTTGTTTCAGGGCATGCATTTCTTTTTTCAATCTTTTTATTTCGTTCTCTATTGGCCCGGGATTAACTTTAGCATAAATAACAGCCTTACTGTAAGACTCTAACTTTTTGCTAGCATTGTTGAAGTTATTAATAGTTGCCTCATATTCAGATTTAAATGTTTTAAAACTCTCAATATAACTTTCAATAGTATTGTTTAAAGGGTTTTCTAATACATTTTCTCTTATTCTTTCTACTTCAAATGTTTGAGTTTTAGATAAAGACTTTATATCTCCATTAATACTTGAGAACATAGAAACTTCATATAATCCCTCCTTAGCGAATAGATTATAGTAGTAATTAGTTGGGTTAGTACTAATGTTATCCATCCTTAAAGAGGTTCTGTTAGGAATCTTTAAGTTCCAAGCAACACGGTTAAATCCTTTTTTATAAGGCGCATTTATTCTTGTTATAAAATTACCATCACTATCTTTAATAACAAGGATTATTGAAGCGCTATCTTCATTTTTTTCATTATCTAAAGTCTCCCACCCAGGGAAAGGTATATTTTTATTTTCCTTGTTTAATTGCTTTTCAAATTTTTTACGTTTCGATTTTAAGCTTTTAAAATTATCAGGAATATAGTAGGTGAAAATTGCACCATAATCAGGATTTTTAGCTGTAAAATAAGATGCTCCCTGACTTGACGTTCCACCACTTATAGGTTTGTATTGTAATGTTTTTTTCGGTTTAAATAGCGTTGGATTTGCAAGTGTGTTTGGTGTTATGTCTCTTAACGGACTATAATCATCTAAAATATAAAATCCACGACCAAAAGATGCCGCAACTAAATCATTTTCTCTTTTTTGAATCGCTAAATCTCTAAATGAAATTGTTGGTAGCCCTTCTGAAAACTTAATCCATTTTTCTCCCTGGTTAAGTGTAACATAAATGCCGTATTCAGTTGCTAAAAACATTAAATTTGGATTTATATGGTCTTGCACAATACGCCAAATAAGCGCGTTCTTTGGTATGCCATTAGTTATTGATTTCCAAGATTTTCCACCATTAGTGCTTTTTAATAAGTAAGGTTTATAGTCACCAAATTTATGATTGTCTAAAGCTACATAAACAGTATTTACATTATGTAAGTCTGCTTTTATATCATTAACAAAAGCGGAAGATGGAACATTTGGTAGTTCGCTAAGTAACTTTTTTGTCCAAGATACTCCTCCGTTTTTAGTGTATTGAATAATACCGTCATCCGTACCTGCATATAAAACATTTTCATCCAGTGGCGATTCAGAAAGCGATGTAATGGTATTGTAAGTGGACATGGCATATACATCCCAAACGGCATCCCAACTTTGTTGCTTACCCATTATAGGTAGGGTTAAACGTTCTTGGTTTTTTGTTAAATCTTTAGAAATTGGTGTCCAGCTATCACCTCTGTCATCCGATTTCCAAACGCGTTGTGTTCCAAAATAAATACGCTTAGGGTTATGATTACTAACAAGAATGGGTGAGTCCCAATTATTACGTTCATAGGGTTCATCAATACCTTCTTGTGGTCTGATAAAAACAGCTTCACCTGTAGTTCTATCAACCCGATTTAAGTAGCCTTGTTGAGATTGCGCATAAACAATATTTGGATTACCAGGTTCTGTAGTGGGTTGGTGACCATCACCTCCTAAAAGCACAAACCAATCAGAGTTAACAATACCATTTGTTCTAAAAGTTCTTGATGGTCCACCTTGTGTATTGTTATCTTGAGTTCCACCATAAACATTATAAAAGGGTGCTGCATCGTCAACCGCTAATTTGTAAAATTGTGTAAGAGGTAAATTGTTAACATATCTCCAAGTTTTAGAGCCGTCAAACGATTCATAAATACCGCCATCTGTTCCAATCAACATGTAGTTTGGGTCATCGAGTTTAAATGTCAACGAATGATTGTCAGAATGTTTATCCTTTTCATTCATAACATAAAATGTCTTTCCGCCATCATCAGAAACTTGCACACGGACATCCATAAGATATAATTTATCAAATTGATGAGGAGAAGCAATAAGTTCCTGGTAATAATGAGGGCCAGTTCCACCAGAAACGGTATTAGACATTTTAGTCCAACTAGCACCTTTATTACTAGATCTATAAATACCTCCCGTACGTCTTTCAAGTTCTATGGCTGCATAAATTACATCTGGGTTTATTGGAGAAATAGCTAAACCAATTTTACCCATATCTCCACTAGGTAAACCAGTTTTTAATTTATCCCAAGTTTCACCACTATCCGTACTTTTATAAATGGCAGTTCCTGGTCCTCCACCCATATAAGCGGCCACATTTCTATGGCGCTGCCATGTTGCCGCGTAGAGTGTTTTTTCGTCTCTAGGGTCAATAACAATATCGGTAACTCCTGTCCATTTATTATCACTTAAAACAAGTTTCCAAGTGTTGCCTCCATCTATAGTTTTGTAGAGTCCACGTTCTCCGCCAGAGCTCCATAAAGGGCCTTGAGCAGCAACCCATATTTCATTTGAATTTTTTGGATTTACAATAATTTTAGAAATATGTTCAGAGTTTTTTAAACCTTTGTTTTTCCATGTTTTACCGCTATCATAACTCACGTAAATACCATGGCCTATGCCCACATGTCTACCACCAACATTTTCCCCAGTTCCAACCCAAATAGTGTTAGAGTTGTTTGGGTCTAATGTTAAACACCCTGTTGAATAAAAAGGTTGGCTGTCTGTAAGTGGTGTCCAAGTAGTTCCTGAGTTTACAGTTTTCCATACACCTCCAGAACCAACAGCTACATACCATATATTTTGGTTGTTTGGATCTATCGCTATATCTGCAATTCGTCCAGACATAAAAGCGGGACCAATACTTCTAAATTTTAATCCAGATAGGGTTGAATCTTTTTCTTTAAGGGATTTTTCCTGAGAATTCATGCTAAAAATAATAGCAAAAAGAAAGCATAGAATTAAGGAGGTTTTTGAGTTAGTCATAACAGTTTTTTATCAAATTTAACTATTGTTTCAAGAGAAATATAGATTTTTAATAAAAAAATAACAATTACAAAACTCGGAGAGCTAAGGAGTGAAAATTATAGGTTAATGAGTTTTAGATGAGTTGGCAAGCTTTGAGTTGCATTTATCTCAATATTATATTTCATTTTAATCATAATCTACTAGTTTGTAACTTATTTACATATCTAGAAACCACTCACCGACACTTAATTTCCATTCGTCGACACTTAATTTTCAACTATCGATAAATTGATAAAAGCTAATGCATAATAATTTACCTTCGATAGATAAATTAGGAGAGACATGAATGCATTAAACATATTACTTATCGAAGACGATATGATTGAGGTAATGAAATTGAACAGAACAATTTCTAAACTAGAGTTACCTCATAACATCGTGGAAGCCAACAATGGTGAAGAAGCACTTAGAATTTTACAAAAAAAAGACGAATTACCTGACATTATTTTGTTAGATTTGAATATGCCTAAGCTAAATGGTATAGAGTTTTTAAATATTTTGAAAAAAGATAGTGTGTTGAAATACATTCCTACTATTATATTAACAACATCAAACAATCAAAAAGATTTATTGGAATGTTATAAAATAGGTATTGCTGGATATGTTTTAAAACCATTAAAATATGAAGACTATACCTCTAAAATAGAAAAGCTTTTAGCTTATTGGAGTATTAACGAATTAAAGCAAATTTAAAATGAAAGGTATAGTATTTACTGAATTTTTGGACTTGGTTGAAGATAAATTTGGATTAGAAGTTCTTGATAAAATCTTAACCCAATCTGATTTAGAATCCGGTGGTGTGTATACATCTGTTGGTACCTATAGTTTTTCTGAAATGTTACAATTATTACAGCATTTAAGTGCACATACAAATATTTCTATTGATGACTTATTATTGGTATATGCAGAACATTTTTTTGGAGTTATAGAAGAGAGTTATCCAGGACTCTTAGCAACCTACAAGGACCCTATTGAGATGTTGTCTTCTATAGAAAACCACATACACGTAGAAGTACGAAAAATATATCCAGATGCAGAATTACCAACATTTGAAGTGATTGAGAAAACTCAAGATAGTTTGGTAATGATTTACAAATCAAGTAGAGCCATGCATCATTTTGGTTTAGGTTTAATGAATAAAACCTTTGAACACTTCAACTCTAAAGCATCTATAGTTTTAGAAAAGTTAAATGAAGATGGTACTGAAGTTAAGTTTGTAATTAACAAAAATTAATGAGTCAAGACAAAATTGACATGTTAGAACGTGCACTTGCACGAGAAAAGGCAGCCCGAAAACAGGCTGAAAAAATCTTAGAAAATAAGGCAGCTGAACTCTATGATGCTAAACAAAAATTAGAAAAATCATATTCGGAATTAGAGGCACTTCTCAACAAAACAGATTCACAATTACAAGGCGTTTTTGAAAATATTGTAGATGCTTATGTTATTATGGATTTAATGGGAAATATTCTTAAAATGAATGATGCCGCAGTTAGTTTATTGGGGTTTAAAGATTCAAAAGTAGAATTCAATCTACTTGAAATGGCGCATCCTGAAGAGATGGAACGGGTAGCTGAGTCATTTCAATCTCTTATGAGTAACGGTACAATTACAGATTTTCATGTAAATATCATTACACAACAAAATGTACAAAAACTTGTCCATATAAATGCAAGTATTATTTATGATAATGGACAACCAGTAGCTGCACAAGGTATTGTAAGGGATATTACCCAAGCTAAGGCAGCCGAAGCGCAACTTATTGAATCCGAAAATAGATTAACAAGCTTAATTGCTAATCTTGATAGTGGTGTACTTCTTGAAGACCAAAACAGAAAGATTGTTTTAACTAATGCTAAATTCTGTGAGATTTTTGGTATTCCTACACCTCCTGAACAGCTTAAAGGTGCAGATTGTAGCGATGCTGCAGAACAGAATAAAGTACTTTTTAAAAACCCAGAAGCCTTTGTTAATCGCATTAATGCCATTTTAGAAGCCAAAAAAGAAGCTTTAGGCGATGAGCTGGAAACCGTTGATGGTAAAATTCTAGAACGTGATTATATTCCCATTTATGAAAACAATAATTACAAAGGGCATTTATGGACTTATAAAGATGTAACTCTAAGGCGTAAATACAGAAAGAGTCTTGAGGCACAAAAGCAAAAGTATAGTAGCATCATTGCAAATATGAACTTGGGCTTAATGGAGGTTGACAATGATGATAAAATACTTATGGTAAACCAAAGTTTTTCAAGTATTACAGGATATGAAGAGCAAGAGTTACTTGGTAAGGTCGCTAGTGATATATTTCTTGATGAGACTAATTCAGAAATTTTAAGTAAAGAAAATTCAAAGCGCGAAAATGGTTTATCTAATTCTTATGAGGTAAAAGGACTTACCAAAAATGGAGAGGAACGTTACTGGTTGATAAGCGGTGCACCGAACTACAATTTGAATGGAGAGGTTATAGGATCAATAGGGATTCACTTGGATATTACAGATTTAAAAAGTTTACAATTACAAAAAGAAAATTTACTTAAGAAGCTAGAAAAAAGTAATGATGAACTTCAAGAGTATGCACATATTGTTTCCCACGATTTAAAATCGCCATTGCGTAGTATTGATGCTTTAGTAAATTGGATTAAAGAGGACAATAAGGAAAAACTTGACGATGTAAGTATTCAGAATTTCAATTTAATTGAAACCACTCTAGAAAAAATGGAACAGCTAATTTCTGATGTATTAATGTACTCAAGTGTTGGCACAGAAACTTTAGAAAGACAAACGGTTGATTTACATACATTGGTTACCGACTTAAAAACCATTTTATTTGTTCCAGATCATGTATCCATTTCCGTTTTAAACACGCTTCCAAAAATAAAAGGGGAAAAAGTGAAGCTGCAGCAATTATTTCAAAATTTAATAAGTAATGCCATTAAATTTATAGATAAAGAAGTAGGATTAGTTGAGATAGATGTTAAAGACCTAAGGACACACTACCAGTTTTCAATCAAGGATAACGGTATAGGAATTGAGGAAAAGTTTCATGATAAAATTTTCAAAATATTCCATGCGCTTAATAAAAGTAAAGACTCCACGGGTATAGGACTTTCTATTGTTAAAAAAATTGTGGATTTACATGAAGGACAAATTTGGTTAGAAAGTAAACCTAATGTAGGCACTACATTCTTTTTTACCTTAAAAAAAGATAAAATATGAAAATAGTACAATTAAAAAAACATAAAGACGCAGCTTGGGAATACTTATCGCCAAAACAAACTCTTATAAAGCCACTGGTTTTAGTGTTGGGAAATAGATTTATGTTAGAGGAAGCTAGTGTTTTTGACGAGGTGAAAACGTTGTTTCCAGACGGCGATATTGTTTTGGGATCTACAAGCGGCGATATTACGTCAAATAGAGTTGATGATGACAGTATCACAATAACAGCTGTTGAGTTTGAAAAAACTGAATTTTTAATAAAAACCAGCAATGTTTTAAGTTCAGATTTAGATAGTTATAAAACTGGAGTAAATCTATTAGAACAATTTCCTGAAGATGGATTGAAGTATGTTTTTGTGCTGTCTGAAGGTAGTTTTATAAACGGAAGCGAGCTTACTAAAGGTATGAATGCATCCGTGCAAAATAATATTTTAATTACGGGAGGTTTGTGTGGTGATGCAGCACGTTTTGAGAAAACCGTGGCAGGCTATAATGAAAATCCTAAACCTGGAGAGATTATAGCTATAGGCTTTTATGGTGAATCGTTTGAAGCATCCTTTTCCATCCACGGTGGGTGGACACCATTTGGTCCAGAGCGTGTGGTTACAAAATCAGAATCTAATGTGCTTTATGAGTTGGATAATCAGCCTGCATTAGATTTGTATAAGAAATATTTAGGCGAAAAGTCTAACGAATTGCCTGCTGCTGCATTGTTGTATCCATTAAATGTAAAATCTACAGAAGAGCAACAATCTTTTGTCCGTACTATTTTAAATATAAATGAAGAAGATAATACAATGATTCTTGCTGGCGATATTCCTGAAAATTCTAAAGTCCAGTTAATGATGACTAATGTGGATAACATTGCAAATGCTTCAGAACGTGCTGCTATACAAGCGCTTGAGTCAAGAAGTAATAAACCACAATTAGCATTATTGGTAAGTTGTATTGGTAGAAAATTAGTTTTAGATCAGCGTGTTGAAGAAGAAATAGAGGAAGTTGTTGCAGTAGTGGGTGATAACACTACAATATGTGGATTTTATTCCTACGGAGAAATTGCACCTTTCCATGGCGAAAACAACTGCCAGTTGCATAATCAAACGATGACGATAACACTAATAAGTGAATAATGAACTCGTTACTTAAGCGCCAAATACGCAAATATTTATCAGAAGAACAGGCCAATTCCAAGGAGATGGCAGAATTCTTGGATGCCGTAAATCGGTCTTACACCAATTTTGACGAACAGTATGTCATGCAACAAAGAGCCATGTCTATTAGTTCAGAAGAACTATTTGTGGCTAACGAGCAACTAAAGAAAGAAGCAAAAGCGCAAACCGAAGTTATCGATAAATTAAAGCGCGTAATAGAAACACTTAAGTTTTATGAGTTACCAGAACATAAAAGTTTAGATACGGTAGATTTAGATGGTTTAAAACTCGTTGATTTTATAGATAACCAAACCAAGGAAATTGTTAAAATGAATAAGCAGCGAGAAAAGCTGCTTGAGGAATTAGGACATCAAAACCAAGAATTAAGTGATTACGCACATATGGTATCTCATGATTTAAAGTCGCCACTTCGAAGTATAGATGCATTAACCGCTTGGATAAGTGAAGATTATAAAGAAAAGCTTGATGATGAAGGACGGGAAAGTTTAACACTTATTAGAAATAATGTTGAAAAAATGGATACACTAATTAGTGGTATTTTAGATTATTCTACCATTAACAAAAATCAAACTGAATTCTATGAGGTTGATATTGATAAATTAGTAGATAATATTACGTCTACTATGTTAATACCACAGCATATTACCATTGAAAAAAAAGACAAACTACCAGTAGTAAAAGGTGATAAATTTAGACTGCAACAACTGTTTCAAAATCTTATAGATAACGCTATAAAGTATAATGATAAATCTGAGGGGCGGATAGAAATAGGTGTTGCCGATGACGATACATTTTGGAAATTTTTTGTGAAGGATAACGGGAAAGGTATTGAAGAGACCTATTTTGATAAGATATTCAAAACATTCCAAAAGCTAGAGAATAACCCGGAATCTTCAGGAATAGGCTTATCAATTGTTAAAAAAATAGTGACGCTTTATGGCGGTGATATTTGGGTAGAGTCTGAGCTTGAAAGCGGAACAATATTTTATTTTACCTTAAAAAAATAAACATAATGGAAGCACCAAATCTTTCTTATATAAATGAACTGTCTGGAGGCGACGAAAGTTTTAAGAATAAGCTAATTGCGATTATAAAAACCGAATTTCCAGAAGAAAAAGAAGTCTACTTTAAAAACTTTGAAGCTAAAGATTTTAAGGCTTCAGCAGAAAATGTACACAAACTTAAACATAAAATTAGTATTTTAGGGCTTGAAAAAAGTTATACAATAGCTGAAAGTTACGAGGATAATTTAAAAGAAAATAGCACTTCAGGAAGCGAGGCGTTTAACGATATCCTAAAAACGATTACAGACTATTTAAAGACTTTGTAAAGCCACTTTAATGAACTGTATTATTATTGATGATGAAGCAACAGCTAGAGCTATTATTTCTCAGTTATGCTCTAACATTTCAAGTTTAAATATATTAGAAGAGTTTCCTAATGCACTTCAAGCGATTAAGTATTTAAATCAAAATGAAGTAGATTTAATCTTTCTGGACATCCATATGCCAGACTTTACAGGGTTCGATTTTATTCAAACCTTAAAAAATCCTCCAAAAATAATTTTAACTACTTCTGATTCTCAATTTGCAATTGAGGCTTTTGAATACGATTGTATTGTAGATTATTTAGTAAAGCCAATAGCATTACCACGCTTTGAAAAGGCGATAAAAAAAGCAGAATCTTTTACAAATGCTGCAGCAACACCAGCTGATAACGACAAAGTAGAAACCACTTCTGGCAACGATTTATATGTTAATATCGATAGGCGATTAATTAAAATAGATATTCCAAGTATTTATTTAATAGAAGCTAAAGGTGATTACATCCATGTAAAAACCGAGGATAAAAACTATACTGTACATTCTACACTAAAAAAAATAGAGGAGAAGCTACCAAACGATTTATTTCTAAAAGTACATCGTTCATACGTTATTAATGTCCAGAAAATTATTGATATAGAGGATAATAGCGTACTCATTAAAAAAGATGTTATTCCTGTAAGTCGCTCAAACAGACCAGAATTGATGAAGCGTTTAAACTTGCTTTAAAAATGTCTTGTCATTTCAACATGACAATGCGTATTCTAATTTAGTTCAGATAGTCATTTCGACGCTAGGAGAAATCACATTCGAGTAAGAAATAATTATTTTAATATGGAAAACAAATATTTTGTTTACATCACAACAAATAAATACAGAACAACTTTATACATAGGCTTCACTAACAATATTCAAAATAGACTATCACAACATTATTTTGATTCTCAAAATGCTAAAAAATCATTTGCAGGTAAGTATGGTTGTGTTTATTTGGTGTATTATGAAACGTTTGAATTTCCAAAACAAGGTATTGCAAGAGAAAAAGAATTAAAAAAGTGGAGGCGGGAAAAGAAGAATAAATTGATTTCAGATTTTAATCCAAAATGGGAAACACTCAATAATGAAGTATTTTGATTAGATGTCACCAGTCATTTCGACGTCAGGAGAAATCGCATGGTGGATATTGTTATTTTGTTATATATCAATTAAATGTGATGTCTCAATCGTGCCTCATTTCGACATGACAAAACTAATACTAATTTACTATTGATAGTCATTTCGACGTAAGGAGAAATCACATCATCTTTAGTTTTAGTCAATATTTGCTTACTCTAATGCGATATCTCAATCGTACCTCATTTCGATATGACAAAACTAATACTAATTTACCATTGATAGTCATTTCGACGTAAGGAGAAATCACTTCATCTTTAGTCTTAATCAATGTTTGCTTACTCTAATGCGATATCTCAATCGTACCTCATTTCCACATAAAAAACCACACATTATTTGCTAAACTTCTCAAACCAACCATTCGTCTACACTTAATTCTCATCCAACGAAAAATCCAATTTAAGGCGGCTTAGTCATATATTTTTGTGCTATAAATAAATTATATCATGAAAAGAATATTACTATTATTACTCGTTTTTATATCACAAGTTAATGCGCAAGTAGGTGTTGGTTCAGAAGACCAACCATTTAACTGTGATTACAATGCATACTTATTTCAATACAATGATGTGTATGCTATCGATTTAGCCTCTGGAAACTCTTATACAGTCGCTACCGATGTTACTGAAGGAAATATTAACGCAGCTGCTTATAATCCAGCAGACGGTTTTATTTGGGGGTCTTTAAGTACGCCACAAAAATCAATTGTTCGTATTGGAAAAAACTTTAAAACCACAACGTTTTATATTGATGAATTACCAACAAGTGGTCGTTATGTAGGCGACATTAGTGCAGAAGGCATTTATTATTTAAAAGGTGGCGGAACAACCTATTATGCTGTAGATTTAAACCCAGATTCTGATAACTACGGAAAATACATTAAAACTTTAAATTTATCTAAAAGTATAAGTATTCACGATTGGGCATTTAATGCAGTAGACAAAAAACTGTATGCCGTTGAAAAGAAAACCAATATTTTATATAGAATAGAAGCCGAAACTGGAGCTATGGAAAGCTTAGGCGAAGTGCCAATTCTTTCAGGATTAAACTATACATATGGTGCCGTTTATTTTGATGCTTCGGGTCGTTTTTACGTATCTGCTAACCAAACGGGAACTATATATGTCATTCAAAGTGTACAAGAATTAGATGGTAGTAGCAAAATGGAATCAAACTTATTTGCGTTTGGACCATCAAGTGCTCAAAACGACGGGGCACGTTGTCCTACAGCACCAGTACCACAGGAAATTTGCGATAATGGTATTGATGATGATGGCGACGGATTAATCGATTGTGAAGATCCATCATGCTCAGGTTATGCAGGATGCCCTGTATTAGAAGTCTCATCATCTTCAAGTGCAAATGCAGGTGGTTTAGAAAGTAATAACAGATTGTCTCAACAAATTAGCAAACGTAATTTTAACAGAGCTAAAAGCAATTATAAATTTGATTCTAAATCTGCTAAACGTTTTACAAAATCATCAAAATATGGCAAATCTACTGCTAGTAAAGGCAGCGGGTTTCAATTATCAAATTTTATTCCTTTAGATGTTATTAACGAGGAAAATGTTATAGAATCATCACCTAAAGACTTAATAGGTATCACCAATGCTACAGAAGTATATTCGGTAGATTATATGAGAAACAACAATGCAGTAGCCTCTATTCTATTATTAAAAACCGAAAAAGGTGTTTACGAACACACAAAATACATCTGCGATAGATTGTTAGGAGCAGAATTAATTTCAGTATCAACACTAGAAATTCGCGAGCAAAAATTCATAAAAGCATTAATCAGAAATATTGATGGATCTCTAGAGTTTGTATTAAGTCTATCTGCAAAAGCAACAAATAACAATACAAATTTTGGTATCGAAAGCCATTGGAATTTAGATAAATATGAGAAAGACGTCCCATTCTATAACTTCCAAATTTGGTCTAATTCTACTGATGATTTATTGCGCCTTGGCGAAGAGGTAGTGCGTTTACTAGATGTACAAAAACCAATAGCAAATTATAATAACTCAACACCACCAACGGTTTTTGTTAAAAAAGGAAAATACCACAACGGTAAATTAGATTTACAAATTGTAAATACAAATAGGAGTGAAGCTGTAGTTTTTGATGGCGGATTAAGAGCCACAGAAACCGAAGGTGTAGAGCATGTATCTACTAACATAGCCTTAGATGGTAGCTATATTTCAAATATTCAGGTTGATGCCGGTAATTTATTTGATGTAGGCTTCAGAATTGGAGATGGTATAAACACCCCAGATGATTTATTTATGTCTGATGGCCCTTGGGGATATGACGATGCTGCACCAAGCACAACAGTAACCCATTATGCGGTTAATACTAATCAAGAAGCCTTTAATGATGAAGATTTTCCAATAGAGAGAAATATTGAGTTAACAGCAACTACAAGCCATTATATTGCGGCCTACAGAGCTTTAACACCAAAATTTAACCCATTAGATTTTACAAGTTATAACAGTTTCCAATTAGAAGCAAAAGGCACAGGAACACTAATTATCAGACTTGTAAAAGCAGGTATTAATAATTGGGAAACACAGTACAAAACAAGTATAGCACTTACTGAAGATTTTAAATCATATACCATTCCATTCTCTCAGTTTAAATCTATAACTAACCAAGCGTTTGTAGCAAACGATGTAACATCGGTAGTATTTACCATGTTAGCTAAAAACGGAACCCAAGAAACTAAAACCATGAGTTTACAACACTTGCGTTTTTCTAATAGCAGTACACTATCAGTAGAGTCTGTAGCAGTTAAAAAGGCATTAACAAAAGCAATACCAAACCCAATGCACTCAAAAACCACCATAACATTTACGTCTCAGGTAAGCGAGGAGGTTACTTTAAATGTATATAACCAACTAGGTGGTTTAGTAAAACAACTAAAATTCAATGCAAACCGCGGACAAAACAGTTTGCAATTCCAAAGAGATCAACTAAGCTCAGGACTATATTTCTGCAAGCTTACAGGTAGCCAAACCCAATATACAACCCTAAAACTACTCGTAGACTAATTAATAGCAAATTATCTCCAGTAGTAAGAGCGGAAAACTTAAGTTTTTCGCTCTTTTTTATGGTAAATGTATTTGGGCGTTACCCACAAGGGGTCGGGCTTTCCGCTATATCTTTTTTTTAACGTCATTGCGAGGAGCGAGCAACGTGGCAATCTGTACAAAAGTAGTTCTAACCACCAATTCAGGTGTATCATAAAAAAAAAGGATGCCGCTGCAATCCCTAACGCGGGTCAATCCGCAAAAGCCATTTACCAAAACCTATTACTCTGTCATTCCTGCGAAGGCAGGAATCCATAAAAATTAAGTCTCAAAAATTTAAATAAAGCGTTCTTGTTATAATGCGATTTCTCGTCGCTATTCCTATAACTATCGGAATCGCGCTTTCGAAATTACAAGGAATGTTAAACAAAGTTACTTTAGTCATGTCGAAATGAGGCACGATTGAGACATTGCATAAGAGTAAGCATGTTGGGTTAACAAAAATAATGCGATTTCTCACATAAGTTCGAAATGACTAAGCAACATAAATTAAAAAGCGATTAGTCATGTCGACGTTAGGAGGCATCGCATTTGAGTAAGCGAACAACAGATATTCCAAAACATGATGCGATTTCTCGTCGCTCCTCCGATAACTATCAGAATCGCGCTTTCGAAATGACAAGGAATGTTAAACAAAGTTACTTTAGTCATGTCGACGATAGGAGACATCGCATTTGAGTAAGCGAACAAAAGATATTCCAAAGCATGATGAGATTTCTCGTCGCTTATGCTTCGCTCTGTCGAAATGACAAAAGGCAATAAATAAAACAACGTTAGTCATGTCGACGCTAGGAGATATTACATTTGAGTAAGCAAATAATACGTATTCTTAAACATGATGCGATTTCTCGTCGCTCTTCCGATAACTATCGGAATCGCTCTGTCGAAATGACAAGGAATGTTAAACAAAGTTACGTTAGTCATGTCGAAATGAGGCACGATTGAGACACCGCATTAGAGTAAGCATGCAGGATTAACAAAAATAATGCGATTTCTCACATAAGTTCGAAATGACTAAGCAACATAAATTAAAAAGCGATTAGTCATGTCAACGCTAGGAGACATCGCATTTGAGTAAGCGAACAACAGATATTCCAAAGCATGATGAGATTTCTCGTCGCTCATGCTTCGCTCAGTCGAAATGACAAAAGGCAATAAATAAAACAACGTTAGTCATGTCGACGCTAGGAGATATCACATTTGAGTAAGCAAATAATACGTATTCTTAAACATGATGAGATTTCTCGTCGCTCTTCCGGTAACTATCGGAATCGCGCTTTCGAAATGACAAGGAATGTTAAACAAAGTTACTTTAGTCATGTCGAAATGAGGCACGATTGAGAAATCGCATAAGAGTAAGCATGCGGGATTAACAAAAATAATGCGATTTCTCACATAAGTTCGAAATGACTAAGCAACATAAATTAAAAAGCGATTAGTCATGTCAACGCTAGGAGATATCACATTTGAGTTAGCAAATAATACGTATTCTTAAGCATGATGCGATTTCTCGTCGCTCATGCTTCGCTCTGTCGAAATGACAAAAGGCAATAAATAAAGCAACGTTAGTCATGTCGACGCTAGGAGACATCGCATTTGAGTAAGCGAACAACAGATATTCCAAAGCATGATGCGATTTCTCGTCGCTCTCCAGATAACTATCGGAATCGCGCTTTCGAAGTGACTAGGAATGTTAAACAAAGTTACTTTAGTCATGTCGGCGCTAGGAGATATCACATTTGAGTAAGCGAACAACAGATATTCCAAAGCATGATGAGATTTCTCGTCGCTCATGCTTCGCTCTGTCGAAATGACAAAAGGCAATAAATAAAGCAACGTTAGTCATGTCAACGCTAGGAGACATCACAATTGAGTAAGCGAACAACAGATATTCCAAAGCATGATGCGATTTCTCGTCGCTCTCCCGATAACTATCGGAATCGCGCTTTCGAAATGACTAGGAATGTTAAACAAAGTTACTTTAGTCATGTCGAAATGAGGCACGATTGAGACATCACAAAAGAGTAAGCATGTTGGGTTAACAAAAATAATGCGATTTCTCACATAAGTTCGAAATGACTAAGCAACATAAATTAAAAAGCGACTAGTCATGTCGACGCTAGGAGATATCACATTTGAGTAAGCGAACAACAGATATTCCAAAGCATGATGAGATTTCTCGTCGCTCATGCTTCGCTCTGTCGAAATGACAAAAGGCAATAAACAAAACAACGTTAGTCATGTCGACGTTAGGAGACATCACAATTGAGTAAGTATCATTAAACTATAAAATAAAAGGATACCGCTACTCCCGATAACTATCGCGACTAAAACGGGTTCAGGCATACTATTTATATATTATATTAAGTAAGAAAATTATAGGTTTTTATAGTATTGTTTAGTATTTTTCTGGCAGATAAATAAAACTTAATATATATTAAATTTTCTTATAGCTAACTATAACGAAGGTATAAGCTTATAAAGTTGCGTATATAAATAAGTTGTAAACAACTTACGAAAACCGAGAAACTGAAATAAATAATGGCAAAATTTTTAAACACGACAGGTGTTTCATATCATTTAGAAGAACTAATTAAAACTACAAAAGACCGACTGATTTTAATTAGTCCATATCTTCAATTTCACAAAAGAGTAAAAGACCATTTGGAAAATCTGAACATTCAAAAAAGAGACATCCGAATTATTTACCGAGAGAATAAATTACAAGTTGAAGAAAGTAATTGGCTTGAAAGTCAAATCGGAATTAGAACCAGTCTTTGTAATTCACTTCACGCAAAATGTTATCTGAACGAAAATGAGGCAATCGTAACTTCAATGAACTTATATTCTTTCTCACAGCAGAATAATGACGAAATGGGAATTCACGTTACGAAAGAAAAAGATGCTGACTTATACAATGACATTTATGACGAAGTTCAAAGGTTATTAACGATTAGCGAAGAAATTAGAGTTTCCGTTAAAAAAGTTGATAAGGAAATAGAAAAGAAAACTGAAAGCACAATAAAAAAAGTTCAGCAGAATAAAGACTATTCAAAATCTAAATTATTAACAACTAAAGAATTGTCGAATTTGACTGGTTTAAGTAGTCGAAAAGTTAATAAATGGTTTACCGACAATAAACTGATGTATAAAAAAGAAGACGATTGGATAACAACAAAACGTGGAAAAGAAACTGGCGGAATTGAGAAAAATGGACAATATGGACAATTTGTTGTTTGGCCAGAAGATATTGCAGAACACATAAGCGAATAAAAAACTGTTTACGACAATGGCTATAAGTAATTACTTGTTTTCGCCTACTTCTGAAAATCCTCGCGGATTTTCAGTTTGGTGCGTACTTGCAAAGTTTAGTACTAACCCACGCAACTACTCATAGCCGAGACCGTTGCCAGTAATGCTGACCCGTCCTGAATAAAGGCTACATAATTTTAAACATTATGTACAAAAATGACAAAGTAATTAGACGGTATTCAG
>CANMZT010000021.1 GCA_947502405.1 uncultured Algibacter sp.
TTTACAAGGAACAAAAAGCAACCAATGGAATACTAAAAGACGTTACAGATAAATAATGTCTTTTAAATCAACTTTCAACAACCTGTGCTGAACTTGTTTCAGTATCAATTTAAAATCAATCAAAAATGAAATCTTTCACTAAAATATCTAGACGCTTAGATGCTATTACTCAGCAAAACTTGTTAAATAATAAGCGTATTGTAGATTTTCAAACGTCTCATTCTGGCATCTGGAAAGGAACAAAGCGATACGTCCACTAAATTAGTATACTTGTAGTTATGGTATTGTTTTTGTGACATAATCAGCACATTAACATTTAAATACTATAATTATGAGACACTCAAAATTAGTACCTGAAGTAAATGCGGGGTCTATGGCAGACATCGCATTTTTATTACTCATTTTTTTCCTAGTTACGGCAACAATATCTTCAGATCAAGGCATTAACAGAATGCTTCCGAGAGAATGTCCTCCAGGAATGGATTGTAAAAGCGATATTAATGAACGTAATATTTTGCGAATTACCATTAATAACAAAGACGAAGTTATGGTTGAAGATAACATTGTCCCATTAAATCAACTCAAAGATCTTACTAAAGCATTTTTAGACAATAATGGAGATGGTACTTGTGCGTATTGCAACGGTGAGAAATTTATTAATGCATCAGATAACCCAAAAGCAGCTGTGGTTTCATTACAAAATGGAAAGCTAACTACTTACAAAACGTTTATTGCTGTTCAAAACGAATTAACTAAAGCATATTATGAATTGCGACAAGCTTATAGTTTAAAAGTGCTAAACAAATCCTCAGATAAATTAACTAAAGAGGAAATGAAAAAGGTTAAAGATGCTTATCCTTTTATTCTTTCTGAGGCTGAAACTAAATAACTATTAATTCTTTGGAATTCCGTAATCGATGCAAACACTTTTCCTACCCCATATTTTAGCTGCTTTTACATCAACTCCCATGTAAATATCAATGCGGTTTTTCCATTTAGAATGCATTTTATCTTTTACTAAATATATCCCTTCAAGACCTTCAATCTTGACAGGGATATTGTGTTTTAATCCCAGTCTTAATAAATCTCTTGAAACAGCTATATATTTTAATCCAGGTTTTAAGCTATCTCCAAAAGCTGTAATACTTGGGTTGGAGTTTGTTTGATAAGCTAGGGAATTATAAGCTGTAGCAATTACTATCCTTGAATTCCAAGTATATTTATCTTCAGCTGTTTTTTGTTCTTCTTTGCAATTCAAAAGCAGTATAGCAAAAATAAAAATTGTAAAGCGCATACTTTTTAAAGTTTATCCTTTTGAAAGATAAGTATTAAAAATTAGTATGCTAAAAGTGTTTTTAAAGCTGTTTCAAACCTGTTTTTGGGCAAATATTGATTTTCCAACTCACTAGCGAAAGGAATAGGTGTTTCTAAACTAGCAACGCGTTTTACAGGCGCATCTAAATATTTAAAACAATGTTCCATAATTCCAGCAGAAATATCACTAGCTATACCTCCAAAAAGTGAATCTTCTTGTAATATAATTGCTTTTCCAGTTTTCTTTACAGAACTATAAATAGTTTCTGTATCCAAAGGTTGTAAAGTTCTTAAATCTATAACATCTGCAGAAATATCTGGGTTTTTATCCAAAGTATCTAGTACCCAATGTATTGCTGCTCCATAGGATACAATAGTTATATCTGTTCCTGTTCTTAATACTGAAGCTTTACCAAATGGTAAGGTGTAATAATTAGTTGGAACATCCTGACGAATACTTCTATACAAACCTTTGTGCTCAAAAAACAAAACAGGATTAGGATCGTTAATTGCTGTTGTTAATAGACCCTTTGCATCGTAAGGAAACGCTGGATAAACCACCTTTAATCCAGGGGTTTTTGTAAACCAAGCTTCATTAGTTTGAGAATGAAAAGGGCCAGCTGCTACACCCCCACCACATGGCATTCTTATAACAACATCTGCATTTTGATTCCATCGATAATGAGACTTAGCCAAATAGTTTACAACAGGATTGAAACCAGAGCTTACAAAATCTGCAAATTGCATTTCTACAACACTTTTAATACCTGCAATGGATAAACCCATAGCCGTCTCAACTATTGCTGATTCGCATATAGGTGTATTACGAACACGATCTTTTCCAAATTGATCTATAAAACCATCAGTAATTTTAAAAACGCCACCATATTCGGCTACATCTTGCCCCATGATAACTAAATCCTCATGCTTTTCCATACTTTGTTTTAAACCTTCTGAAATAGCATCAACAAAACGAATTTTATTTATTTCTTTATATGTTTTAATATATTGACATTCAAATGGTTTAAATACATCATTTAATTCTTCAGTTTCATTAGGAATAATATGTTCTTCCGCGAAAGCTACCTCTAATTGTTCATTAATTTCGTGTACAATAGCTTCTTTTATTCCAACTTCATCTGCTTCATTTAACAAATTATTCTCCTTTAGAAAAGCCTGAAAATTCAAAAGTGGATCTTTTGCTCCCCAAGTATCCATTAGTTCTTGCGGAACATACTTAGTACCACTAGCCTCTTCATGCCCACGCATTCTAAAAGTTTTAAACTCTAATAAAATAGGTCTGGGGTTATTTCTTATGCTTTTGGCTAAATCACTTACTTTTTTATAAACTTCAACTATATTATTACCATCAATAATATGAGATTCCATTCCATATCCTAAACCTCGGTCTGCTATATGCGCACAATTGTATTGTTCATTGGTTGGAGTAGATAAACCATACCCATTATTTTCAACACAAAATAAAACTGGTAATTGCCATACCGAAGCTACATTTAACGCTTCGTGGAAATCGCCTTCACTAGTACCGCCTTCTCCAGTAAAAACAGCTGTTACATGGTTTTTGTTTTTTAGTTTTGAAGCTAAAGCTATGCCATCCGCAACCCCCAATTGTGGTCCCAAATGCGATATCATGCCTACTATTTTATATTGCTGCGTACCAAAGTGAAATGATCTGTCACGTCCTTTTGTAAATCCAGAAGCTTTTCCTTGCCATTGCGCAAATAACCTATATAATGGTATTTTTCGAGTTGTAAATACACCCAAATTTCTGTGCATAGGTAAAATATACTCATCGTTATTTAAAGCCATAGTTACACCAACAGCTATGGCTTCTTGACCAATGCCCGAAAACCATTTGCTAATTTTACCCTGACGTAAAAGAATAAGCATCTTCTCCTCTATTAACCGAGGTTTCAACATGTTTTTATACAAATTGAGTAGAATCTGCTTATCTAATCCTTCACTATCATAGTCTATTTTAGATGACGTTTTTAATTTTTTCATGCTAATTGAAAAATGTTGAATTTGCCTTTTATTATAAAGCTTTCACAATAAAAGTCTTATTTCATTATCAAATATACTATAATTAGTGGTTTTTTATCTAAAAATTGCACAATACTCAATAACCATCAAATTGAATGTTTTTGTACATTTGTTTAATTCACTCTTTAAAATCAAACAGCGATGAATACCATACCAAGCGTAAATTTAAAAGATTTTCTTTCTGATAATACTGAAAGAAAACAAAGCTTTGTTGATGCCATAGGTAAAGCTTATGAAGAGATTGGTTTTGTGGCACTTAAAGGACATTTTTTAGATGATGACTTAGTAGAAAACTTATACACTGAAGTAAAGAATTTTTTTAGTTTACCAACTGAAACTAAGCAAAAATATGAAATCCCAGGTATAGGTGGGCAACGTGGATACGTGTCTTTTGGTAAAGAAAGCGCTAAAGGAAAAAAAGAAGGTGATTTAAAAGAGTTTTGGCATTTTGGTCAGTACGTAGAAGATGATGAAAAACTAAAGGCTGAATATCCTGATAATGTAATGGTTGAAGAGCTTCCAGAATTTAATGAAATAGGAAAAACAACTTACAAAATGCTTGAAAAGACAGCTAAATATGTCTTAAGAGCTTTGGCTTTGTATTTGGATTTAGAGGAAACGTATTTTGATGAGTACATTTATAATGGAAACTCTATTTTAAGACCAATTCATTATCCGCCAATAACCAAAGAACCAGACGAAGCAGTAAGAGCTGCAGCTCATGGTGATATAAATTTAATAACACTTTTAATGGGTGCCCAAGGACGTGGACTACAGGTTAAAAACCATAAAGGTGAATGGATTGATGCAATTGCACAACCAGATGAACTAATGATTAATGTGGGTGATATGCTTTCTCGACATACCAATAACAAATTAAAATCTACAATACATCGTGTAGTAAACCCGCCAAAAGAACTATGGGGAACATCACGCTACTCCATTCCATTTTTTATGCACCCTGTTAGTGAGATGAAATTGAATGTTTTAGAAGGATGTGTTGATGATAATAATCCAAAAAAGTTTGATGATATTACAGCTGGTGAATTTTTAAATGAACGTTTAATTGAACTTGGTTTAATTAAAAAGTAAATTACAAACTACTGAATATTAAGAGAACTATGGATTTACAAGATCAGCTTAAAAACTTATTCCCAGACCATGTTAAGGAAGAAGTAAAATCAAATAATAGTGAGGATTCTGGAATATGGATACAAGACGATCCTATAATTTGTAAATACGAAAAACGAAAAGGCAAACCAATTACTATTCTTGAAGGTTATACAGGAGCCACTGAAGATTTTAAAATACTCGCCAAAGACATTAAAACAAAACTTAGTGTTGGTGGAAGTTTTAAAGATGATAAAATTATAATTCAAGGCGATTTCCGTGATAAAATCATGCAAATATTAAAGGATAAAGGTTTTAAAGTAAAACGCGTAGGCGGATAATATATGGAGAATAATATTTTGCACATCACCAACGGCGGTGTTTTAACGTCATATTTGCAGGAATTACAAATTGAAGGTGAAATAGTCACATGGCAGGAAATGCTCTGTGAAGGCCCTACTCAAGAAATTGTACACTCCACTAGTTTAATTAAAAAAAGAGCGGAATTTTTAAATGAGTTTTACGATGTAGAACTTGATTTAAATAAAATAGACTTTGCCCTATCGCAATTAGACAAAGCAAATGAGCGATATACCGAAGTTGTCATTTGGTTTGAGTATGATTTATTTTGCCATATTAATATGCTTGCAGTAATTAATATGCTAAAGCAAAAAAGTATTGACCTTCCAATATATTTAGTTTGCAGTGGTAGAATTTCTGGGATAGATGGATTAAAAGGTTTAGGAGAATTAAGTTCTGAGCAATTATTAAAACACTATAAGAATAAAATAAAACTAAGCGAAGAAGATTTAGATTTGGCAATAACACTTTGGCAAATTTACTGCGGTGTAGATCACAATCTTTTGAAGCCTTATATTGTTAAAACATCTTCTTTTGAATATCTAAGCAATTGTTTAAAGGCTCACTTAAAACGATTCCCCGATTCTGTTACAGGATTAAATACGCTAGAAACCAACGTTTTAAATCTTATAAGAGAAAACGATATAAAATCGAAACACCATTTATTAGGTTATACACTAAACTACCAAGGTTTTTACGGTTATGGCGATTTACAACTTAAACGCATAATTGATTACTTAGAGCCTTTTTATGTAGTCACTAAAGACAGTGTAAAACTCAACAGAAAAGGGCATGAAATTCTTCTTGGCCAATACAATGCTTCCAAAGATTTTGATAGTGATATTGTTTTTGGTGGCGTTAAAAAAAGTCATTTTAAATTCAATAAAAAACAAAATAAACTCATCAAAACAGTTATAAATGCCGATTAAAGAATCTGAACTTATTTTAAATCCAGATGGAAGTATTTATCACCTGAATTTAAAACCAGAACATATTTCAAAAACCATAATTTTTGTTGGAGATCAAGATCGTGTTGCAAAAGTAACTGCCCATTTTGATTCTATTGAATTTGAAACTCAAAAACGTGAATTCAAAACTCAAACTGGTAGCTATAAAGGAAAACGTATTTCTGTAATTTCAACAGGTATAGGTCCAGATAATATTGACATTGTATTAAACGAATTGGACGCTTTGGTTAATATAGATTTTAAATCAAAAACTCTAAAAGAAAAACTAACAAGTTTAGATATTATCAGAATTGGTACTTCTGGGGCGTTGCAGCCCAATATTCCAATAGATTCATTTTTGCTAAGTTCACATGCACTTGACATAAATGGTATGTTACATTTTTATGATGTAAAAAAAATAGAAACACCAGATATTCAAAACGCTTTTATAGAACAAACAAAGTGGTCTAATAACAAATCAAAACCTATTATAATTTCTGGTAGCTCTTACTTAAAAAACAAGTTTATAAGCAGGAAGACTTATGAAGGATTAACTGCAACAGCTGGAGGTTTCTATGGGCCACAAGGACGTGTTCTGAGACTGGAATTACAGGACTCGCATCTAAATTCTAAAATGGATGCGTTTGAATATCAAAATACTAAAATAACCAACTTTGAGATGGAAACTTCAGCTATCTATGGTTTATCAAAACTTCTAGGTCATGAGTCTATTTCATTAAACGCTATAATTGCTAACAGATCTAATGGTACCTTCAGTAAAAAACCTAGTAAAGTTATTGAGGACTTAATTTTATATACACTAAATAAAATTGCAGAATAAACAATTTATTTTATGAAGAAAGTAAATATTGGTGGGGTACCAGAGCATTTTAATTTGGCTTGGTATTTAACACTTAAGGAAGGTGAATACAAGGCACAAGACATAAACTTACGTTGGCACGATTACTATGGTGGTACAGGTGCGATGTGTAAAGCGTTAAGAGAAGGAGAAATTGATATTGCGGTTATTTTAACTGAAGGTATCATTAAAGATATTATTGCTGGAAACCCAAGTAAAATTGTTCAAACTTTCGTTGAAACACCTCTAGTTTGGGGCGTACATGTAGCTCATAATTCAACCTACAAAAAAGTTGAGGATTTAAAAGGAACCAAAGCAGCTATTAGTCGATATGGGTCAGGGTCACATTTGATGGCATATATAAATGCTGAAAACCATAATTGGAATCTTGAAAAAGATTTAGATTTTGAAGTTATTAAAAACCTTGATGGTGCAGTTGAAGGTTTAACCAATGGCATTGCAGATTATTTTTTATGGGAAAAATTCACCACTAAACCCATAGTTGATGATGGTATTTTTAGACGTATAGACAACTGCCCTTCTCCGTGGCCATGTTTCGTTATTGCTGTAAGAAATGAATTTATTGAAAAAAATGAACGTGATTTAAAAGTAATTTTAGAGATTATTAATAACACTACAAGAGAATTTAAAAACATCCCTTCTATTGATAAAACCATAGCTAATCGTTACGAACAGCAACTTGAAGATGTTCAAGAATGGTTAGGTATAACTGAGTGGTCTCAAGAATTAATTGATAAAAAAACAGTTATGAATGTTCAGAAAGAATTGCATGCATTAAATATTATTCCCGAGATAGTTGATTATAAAAAACTAACTCACAAACTCTAGCCTTTTCTCCAAAATAGTAAATGTTAATAATTTACCAAAAAGAATAATAAAGTTTCTCTATTCGTTATTTTTGATACTTATAAAGTTTATAAAATGAAAAAAATATTATGTTTAGCCATCGCAATATCTGCATTGGCATGTAAAGAAGAAGTAAAACCTGATTATGCTATAATTTCAGGAAAAATAACTAATAAGCTCCCTGGTGATGTTACTATAAATACTGATGATAGAGTTATAAGTGACATAGTTGCTATTTCTGATTATGGATCTTTTATAGATACACTAAGCACTAATTATAATTCTTACATACTTTATGATGGCACAAACCCTGTTTTTCTTAAAATTGAACCCGGCTATAATTTAAATATAACTTATGATGCTAAAGATTTTGACAATACTATAGCGATTACTGGTGTAGGATCTGAAATCAATAATTATATCGTAGCAAAGAATAAACAGAAAAAAGAACATAGAAAGGAAGCGCAGGACATATTTATGTTAGATGAATCTGATTATATAGAAAGAAAGTTAGCTTTTAGAGAATCACAAGAACAATTATTGTTGAATACAAAGGGGTTACCTGAAGATTATATCGCAAAAGAAAAAAAAGAGCTTTACTTTGAGTATTTAGTTGCTTTAAGTACTTATGAAAGGGCGCACAGGTATTATACTAAAAATGAAGATTTTAAAATTTCAGAAAATTTCTTAAAAGAAGTTAATGAACTTGATTATAGTAATATCGAGGACTTTAACGCATCCCCAAGTTTCAAAAGTTTAACTACAAATTATTACAATAAAAAAGCTGAAGAATTAATGAAAAACGATTCTTTAGCCTTTGATATGGCTTTTTTAAAAACCGCAAGTGCTATAGAAAGTGAGACTATAAAAAATACACTGCTTTTTGATTTTGCAAATTATAATATAACTTATTCTAAAGATGTTGATGAATTCTACAACATGTTTAAAGCAAATTCAACTGACGATAAAAACAATGAAATCATTGATAAAAAATACAACAAACTAATGGCGCTTACAGAAGGAAAACCTTCGCCTAAGTTTGTAGATTACGAAAATTACGCTGGTGGAACAACATCATTAGATGACTTAAAAGGTAAATATGTTTATGTAGATGTTTGGGCTACTTGGTGCGGACCCTGTAAGCGAGAAATACCTTACTTAAAAGAAGTTGAAGAAAAATATCATGGAAAAAATATTGAGTTTGTAAGCATTTCAATAGATAAACTTACTGATTATCCGAAATGGAAAACCATGGTAGATGAAAAAGAACTTGGTGGAGTACAGTTATTTGCTGATAATGATTGGAATTCAGATTTTGTTAAAGAATACCAAATCCAAGGCATTCCAAGGTTTATACTAATTGATACAGAGGGGAATATTGTAGATTCTAATGCACCAAGACCTTCTAGTGAGGCTTTAATAAAATTGTTTGATGAGAAAAAAATCTAGTCAATCTCATCCATTCATAAAATAAAAAAAGCCGCTATTAGCGGCTTTTTTTATTGCTCATTTTTTTCCTCTGGGTTTTGCTGTGGTGGCTGCTCAGGTTGTTTAAATAAATCTAAATAAGCTTCACCCAGATAATCAATAACATGACAAGCAATTAAACTTTGATAACCAAAGTCCTCAACAGCAATATCTGCTGATTTTCCATGTAAATACACTCCAAAAATAGCAGCAGTTAATGGATGATACTGTTGCGATATTAAACCAGTAATAATACCCGTTAATACATCACCACTACCCGCAGTTGATAGCCCTGGATTCCCTGTTGTATTTATGTAAAGTTTATCATCAGATACAGTAATACTATTGGCGCCTTTAATAATTATAATTAGCTTGTATTTTTTAGAAAACGCTTTAACTTTTTTAAGTTTATCAAAGTCATTTTTCCAAGCTCCAATTAAACGCTCTAATTCCTTCGGATGAGGTGTTAAAATAGTAGCTTCAGGCAATAATTTTAAGAGCCCTTTCTTTTTAGAAAGTATATTAATCCCGTCTGCATCAATAACCAACGGAGATTTATTAGTTTTCAAAAAAGTTTCAAAAGCACTGATTGTTTTAACGTCTGTTCCAACGCCTACCCCAAAACCTACAACATTTGGTTCTATTTCAAACTTAATATTGGTGATTTTTTCTTCATCAGCATCACTAATTACAATAGCTTCAGGAAAAGATGCTTGCAGCGGTATGTAGCCACATTTAGGAATATACACTGAAACCAAACCTGCTCCAGCAGATAAAGCTGCTCTACTAGCTAAAGTTACAGCTCCAATTTTACCAAAACTTCCTCCTATTATCAAACTATGACCAAACTGACCTTTATGCGAAAATTTCTCTCTAGGAATATAATTAGGCAATATTTCATGCTTACCAATTAATTCAACATCCGTTTGAGTTGTATGAAAAAATTCGGGATCTAAACCAATATCTAAAATCTCCCATTGCACAGTATACTTAGCTGTTTCTGGTAAAAAGAAGACCAACTTAGGAGATGCAAAGCTTAAAGTAAAACCTGCCCAAACCACAGCATCTTCATCCACTACAGGCTGATCTGCAAATAATCCAGAAGGAATATCTATGGCTAATGTAAAAGCTTTAGTAGATCTAAAATGCATAAACAGTTTTTTTACCCATTCATCTACAGGCCTATTCAAACCAATACCAAAAACCGCATCAACAATAATGTCTTCAGGATTAATTTCCGGAAAATCTTCCGCACAACTTAAAAGTATTGGCCACTTTTTTGTAACGTTTTTTATCCTATCGTAGTTAATTAAAAAATCTTTTGAACGCTTATCACTACAATTGATAACATAAGTATTAACATTATATCCGTGTGTTATTAAATGACGCGCCAAAACCAATCCATCTCCACCATTATTACCAATGCCACAAAACACATGAATGGGCACTTGAGCACCTTGCATACGCATATGCATCCAATTAAAAATTTGTGTCCCTGCGCGTTCCATTAAATCCGTTGATGAAATATTTTGCCTTTCAGCGGTAAGCTTATCTCCTGCGTATATTTGCTCTTTTGAAAATACCTTCATTAAAATACAATTATAGATTTTTCATTTCTTAATACAATTAGTCGTTTTTTTTAAACGAATACTGTTTGCTAATAAGAATATTGTAAAAAGAATGTTTTAGTTTTTTTATTAGGCTAAAAGTAATACTTTTGATGTGTATTATATAACAATAATGAATCATTTCAGCCAAAATACATTAACTTTTGTTTCTTTTTTCTTAAAAGAAACCAATGCTATTTTTGCTACAACTACAAATAACACAACCCTTTGGGGTTATTAGTTATATATATTCCGCAGGCTATTTTTGTAATTTTCAAAAAATTACATTTTTCAAGTATTTTTTTAATCATACAAGGTATTAAAACATGAAAGTTTTAAAATTCGGAGGAACTTCAGTAGGTTCTTCAAAAAATATAAATAATGTCATCAACATTTTAGAGAACTATGGAAAAAAAGACTCTATAGCATGTGTAGTTTCTGCAGTTGGTGGTATCACAGATAAATTATTATTAGCTGGAAAACAAGCTCAAAATAAAGACAGAAGTTTTACTGAAACATTTGAGTTTATTAAAGAAAAGCATTTTAGTATTATAAAAGAACTAAATCCTGATAACAACGATGCTATTTTAGAATATGCCGAAGAAAGGCATAAAAGTTTAAAGAATTTGCTAGAGGGTATTTTTTTAATCAATGAGTTATCACCAAAAACTTCTGATAAGTTAGTAAGTTACGGAGAAAGACTGTCATCTTTCATCATTGCCGGAACCATGAAAAACAGAGGTTTGTTGGCGGATAGAAAAAATTCACAAGAATTAGTAATTACCAACTCTAATTACACAAAAGCAGAGGTTGATTATGCAATTACCAATAAAAATATAAAAGACTATTTTTCCTCTGCTCCTCAAAACATTACTATTTTACCCGGTTTTGTAGCGAGTTCTAAAGCTGGTGAACAAACAACGTTAGGTCGTGGCGGTTCAGATTTTACTGCTGCAATAATTGCCGCTGCCTTAAATGTTGAGCAATTGGAAATATGGACTGATGTGAGTGGTATGTTTACAACTAATCCTAAATTAGTAAAACAAGCTTATCCTATTGATAAAATTTCATATCAGGAAGCTATGGAATTATCACATTTTGGTGCAAAAGTATTATATCCACCAACAGTACAACCTGTTTTAAGTTTAAACATTCCTATTCATATTAAAAACACATTAGAACCTGAAGCTATTGGTACTGTAATCTCTAATGAAAACATAAAATCTTCTAGCCCTGTAAAAGGCATTAGTAACATAAACAATATAGCTTTGTTAACTCTTGAAGGTAGCGGAATGGTAGGTATCCCTGGATTTTCGAAACGCTTATTTGAAACCTTATCACAAGAAAAGATAAATGTAATTATGATTACTCAAGCATCTTCTGAACATTCCATTTGTTTAGGAATTGAAGATAAAGAGTCTGAGATTGCAAAACATGCTATTGATTCTACTTTTGAAAATGAAATTGCTTTAGGGAAAATTGAGCCCATAACAGTTGAAAATAGCTTATCTATTATTGCTTTAGTTGGCGATAACATGAAAAATCATCAAGGGATTAGTGGTAAAATGTTTAGTTGTTTAGGAAGAAATAACATTAATATTAGAGCCATTGCTCAAGGTGCATCAGAGAAAAACATTACAGCTGTAATTGATGAGAAAGATGTGAAAAAAGCACTAAATACGCTTCACGAACAGTTTTTTGAATCTAAAACTAAACAGTTAAATGTATTTATAACAGGTGTTGGAAATGTTGGGGAACGCTTAGTTGAACAAATAAAACAACAAAAAAAGTATTTAAAAGAAAACCTAAAAATCAACCTTAGAGTTGCTGGATTATCAAATTCAAGAACTATGGTTTTTGATGAAACAGGTTTAAGTTTAAAGGATTGGAAAGAAGAGTTGTCCAATGGGGAAAAAGCTTCCCTACAAGGATTCTTTGAAAAAGCCAAAGCATTAAATTTGAGAAATAGCATTTTTGTTGATGTAACTGCTAATGCCAATGTAGCTAACTTATATCCTCAATATTTAAGAGAAAGTATTGCTATTGTTGCTTGTAATAAAATAGCATGCTCAAGCGATTATAATAATTATAAAGAATTAAAACGATTGTCATTAAAATACAATGCACCATATTTATTTGAAACTAATGTTGGCGCAGGATTACCGGTAATTGACACATTGAATAACCTAATTGCTTCTGGAGATAAAGTAAACTCGATACAAGCAGTTTTATCTGGAAGTTTAAATTTTGTTTTTAATAATTTTAATGATTCTACAAAGTTTCATGATATTGTAAAACAAGCCGGAGTTGAAGGGTATACTGAGCCCGATCCAAGAATTGATTTAAGTGGTGTGGATGTAGCTCGTAAAATATTAATCCTTGCAAGGGAAAGTGGGGTTGAAATGAATTTAGAAGATATTGAAAACACATCATTCCTTTCTGAAGCTGGATTAAAAAGTGATACTGTTGATGATTTTTATAAAACTTTAATTGCAGACGAGACCCATTATCAAAGCTTATATGCTTCCGCGAAAGCGAACAACTGCCAATTAAAATATGTGGCTAAATTTGATGATGGAAAAGCAAGTGTTGGTTTACAAGAAATTCCTGAAGGTCATCCATTTTATAATTTAGAAGGTAGTGATAATATTGTTATGTTTTATACGGAGCGTTACCCTAAGCAACCTATGATAATTAAGGGTGCTGGTGCTGGAGCAGATGTTACAGCTTCAGGTCTATTTGCAGATATCATTAGGCTAGCAAACGATTAATATTATGGAATTACACAAAGAAAGTGATATTTCATGCTCCAGTGCCGCAGAAAGTTATTTAATAGAAAAAATGAACGAAATAAAGATATTTACTCCTGCAACCGTAGCCAATGTATCTTGTGGTTTTGATGTTCTAGGTTTTTGCTTAGATAGTGTTGGTGATGAGATGGTTGTTAGAAAAGTTGAGAAAAAAGGTATAGCTATAACGCGTATTGAAGGTTTTAATTTGCCTTATGAAGCAGAAATGAATGTTGCAGGTGTTTCAGCATTGGCCATGTACAAAACATTAAATGTAGATTTTGGTTTTGAGATAGAAATCTATAAAAATATAAAACCAGGAAGTGGTATTGGTAGTAGTGCTGCTAGTGCCGTAGGTAGTGTTTTTGGCATGAATGAGCTTTTAGGAAGACCATTCAACAAAACACAGTTAACAAAATTTGCAATTAAAGGTGAAGCTTTAGCAAGTAAATGTGAACATGCTGATAATCTGGCTCCTGCTCTTTTTGGAGGTTTTACATTAGTAAAAAGTGTTTCGCCTTTAAAAATCTTGGAAATCCCATCACCAAATGATTTATACGCTACTATTATTCATCCGCAAATAGAAATTAAAACCTCAGAATCTAGAGCTGTACTTCCAAAAGAAGTTGCTTTAAGTGATGCTGTAGAGCAATGGGCAAATCTTGGTGGTCTAGTGCACGCATTACATACTAGCGATTATAATCTAATCAGTGAATCATTAAAAGATGTTATTGTAGAGCCGCAAAGAAGCCAATTAATTCCGCATTTTAATGAGGTTAAAGAAGCTGTTTTAAATGCCGGTGCGCTTGGTGCTGGAATTTCAGGTTCTGGCCCTTCAATTTTTTCATTAAGCAAAGGATTGGATACGGCCAATAAAGTAAAAGAGGCTATGCAAAGTGTATACTCAAATACAGGAATTGAATTTGATATTCATGTTTCAAAAATTAATACTCAAGGTGTAAAAATTATAGATTAAAAATGAATTACTATTCACTAAACCATAAAGCACCAAACACATCATTTAAAGATGCTGTTATTAAAGGATTAGCACCAGATAAAGGGTTGTACTTTCCAGAAAGCATTACCCCACTACCAAAAACTTTTTGGGATAATTTTGACAATCTATCCCATTCTGAAATTGCTTTTGAAGCCATAAAACAATTTGTCTCTCCTGAAATTCCTGAAACTACTTTAAAAACTATTGTTGAAGAAACATTATCTTTTGATTTTCCTGTAGTAAAACTAAATGAAAACATTTCTACTTTGGAATTATTTCACGGCCCAACTATGGCTTTTAAAGATGTTGGTGCACGTTTTATGGCGCGTTGTTTGGGGTATTTCAACAAAGACAACATTAACGAAGTTACTGTTTTAGTAGCTACTTCTGGCGATACAGGAGGCGCTGTAGCTAATGGTTTTTTAGGTGTTAAAGGTGTTAATGTGGTTATACTCTACCCTAGCGGAAAAGTAAGTGATATTCAAGAAAAACAATTAACAACTCTAGGGCAAAACATTAAAGCACTTGAGGTTAACGGCACTTTTGATGATTGTCAAGCTATGGTTAAAACCGCTTTTCTAGATGAGAGTTTAACCAATAAAATGCAATTAACATCAGCAAACTCAATTAATGTAGCACGCTGGTTACCACAATTGTTTTATTTTATGTTTGCTTACAAACAATTACACAAGCAACATAAAAACATTGTGTTTTCTGTTCCTAGCGGTAATTTTGGAAATATTTGTGCAGGTATGATGGCGCAACAATTAGGCTTACCTATAAAACATTTTGTGGCTTCAAATAATGCTAATAATGTTGTAACACGTTACTTAATTTCGCAGTTATACGAACCAAAACCTTCTGTACAAACCATTTCTAATGCCATGGATGTTGGTGCGCCAAGTAATTTTATACGTATTCAAGAAATTTATAAAAACAAATTCGACACTTTAAAAAATAACCTATCATCGTATAGTTTCTCTGATGATGAAACACGAGAAGCAATGTCTGAAATTTTCAATAACTATAATTATGTTGCAGACCCACATGGAGCAGTTGGCTATTTAGGATGTAAGTCTTATTTAAAAGAAAATCCAGATGCTCATTGTGTGTTTTTAGAAACAGCGCATCCTACAAAATTCTTGGATGTTGTTGAGGAAGTTATTAAAGAGGAACAGCATTTACCTGAGCAAATTCAATCGGTAATGGGTAAAGACAAAGAAGCTATTAGTATTTCTACCTATGAGGATTTAAAAAGCTTTTTGTTATCATAATAATAATTCCTTGGTAACAATTTTTTTTCTAATAATATGCAAAATACAATTAACAGGATAGCTCATGATGGTTTAACGCATATTATTTCGGAAATTGCACTTATAAAAAATAGCAATGATAAAAATTACTCTCAAAACCTTAGCCCTATCCATTTTTTCATTAGTTAATCTTCAATTGTTTTCACAAAACTCAACTTGCGATGGTGTTTTTGAAGAACAAGATGGGTTACTAACCATTGAAATGGAATCTGGTATTTTACCAGCTGATTCCAATTGGAAAACCGGAAGTGAAGCAGATCCAAACTTATCAGGCTCCACTATTAATTATATTTATTGGGATGTAGATGATGAGGATCAGATTTTCAATGCATTAGCTGGTGCAGAAATAACATACAATATAAAAATTAATAACCCTGGCACCTACAGATTCGCATGGCGAGGTCGCATTGGTAAAGGTGATTCTGGCGGTGAACATAACGATGCATGGTTAAAAATTGTAGCTGATGATTTTTACGCTACAAAACAAAGTAGTGCTACTTCTACTGAAGCGGTAGAACCAAGACCTAATTGTAACAATAATACAAATAGAAATTGTCCTGTAGGGTCTAGCCTTAGTGGTTTTTTTAAGGCTTTTATGAATAGACACCCTGTAAACCTGCCTGTTGATGAGCGCTGGGGATTTGTAACCAATACAAATGATGGAAATTCGTTTAGATTTATGTGGGCAACCTTTAATGCTCCTGGTAACTATTCTGTAATTGTAGATGCAAGATCTAGCTACTTTTTTATGGATAAAATGGTATTACGTAGAACAGATGTTAGTAATTCTACAGCATTCGATTTAACTAATAGCGAATCATCTTGTACTACGTTATCTGTTGATAAATTTAATAAACTTAGTAGTATTAAAGTATACCCTAATCCAACTACAGGTCAAGTTCAGATAGATAATTTATTACCTAACGGAACACTGTTTTTAAAGAATATTCATGGTATTACAGTTCGAGAGATACAATATTCAAGAGCTAAAAAAACTATTGATATTTCAACTTTAAACAGCGGTGTTTATTTTATTTCAAATTCTGATAATTCAAATTCTTTCGTAAAAAAAATAGTTAAAATTTAAATTGTTAATTAGGCTCAATTATAAAATAGTCTCTAGCTAATTAAAACTTATTTTTTAAATCTTAAAAATCTTTAACTAAAAGTTAATACTAATTTTCTATACATTTGTTTTTCATAACATGGAAGACATTTTAGTTGGAATAATTAAATTCTTTGGTAGTACAATTGAAGATATAATTTGCTCTTTTAAAGGGGTAAAAGGATTACTTATTGGATTTCTTATTGTAATTATTTGTTTCACGATTGTTTATTTTTTGACTAAAGATTTTTAAATGAAAAACACAGCCTTAACAGAAACTCACCAAGCTCTAGGAGCAAAAATGGTTCCTTTTGCAGGATACAATATGCCTGTGCAATACGAAGGGGTAAATATAGAACACGAAACCGTTAGAAAGCATGTTGGCGTTTTCGATGTTTCTCACATGGGTGAGTTTTTAATTGAAGGTGAACATGCACTAGAATTGATTCAGAAAGTATCAAGTAACGATGCTTCAAAATTAACCATTGGAAAAGCACAATACAGTTGTTTACCAAATGAAGATGGTGGCATTGTTGATGATTTAATCATATACAAAGTTAAAGAAAACACCTACTTATTGGTAGTTAATGCGAGTAACATTGAAAAGGATTGGAACTGGATTCAATCAAAAAACGATGTTGGTGCAACTATGCGAGATTTAAGTGAAGATTATGCTTTACTTGCCATTCAAGGCCCTAAAGCAATTGAAGCTATGCAGAGTTTGTCCAGTCATGATTTGTCAGCAATTAAATTCTACAATTTCATTGTTGGAGATTTTGCAGATATAGAACATGTTATTATTTCAGCTACAGGTTATACAGGAAGCGGAGGTTTTGAGATTTATTGTAAGAATTCTGAGGTAAAACAAATCTGGGATAAAGTACTTAAGGCTGGTGCAGATTTTGGTATAAAACCAATCGGTCTAGCAGCTCGTGATACACTTCGTTTAGAAATGGGATATTGCCTTTATGGAAACGACATTGACGATACTACTTCTCCTATTGAAGCGGGATTAGGCTGGATAACAAAATTCACAAAAGAGTTTACAAATTCTGAAGCTTTAAAAGCTGAAAAAGAACGGGGTCCAGAACGCAAATTAATTGCTTTTGAATTGAATGATCGTGGAATACCTCGTCATGGATATGATATTGTTGATGGTAATGGAAAAACAATTGGTATAGTCACATCAGGAACAATGAGTCCCTCAATGGGTAAAGGTATAGGCTTAGGCTATGTCCCTACCGTTTTTGCAGATGTAAATAGTAAAATAAATATACAAATACGTAAAAAAGCTATTCCTGCAACAGTTGTAAAATTACCTTTCTACAAAAGCTAATATGACTGATTTTAAAGCTATTCTTAGTAATATTCACCAAAAGGTTTTAAAAACTACTGATAAAGGCACTGTAGCAACTTACATACCTGAATTAGCAAAAATTGACATTAATAACTTTGGTATTCACCTACGCACCGTTAATGGGAAACATTATGGTGTTGGTGATTTTAACAAACCATTTTCTATACAAAGTATATCAAAGGTTCTAGCATTATCAAAAGCCATGGAATTAGTTGGTGAGACCATCTGGAAACGAGTTGATGTTGAGCCTAGTGGCAACCCTTTTAATCATTTATCTTTACTAGAAATTGAAAATGGTATTCCTAGAAACCCATTAATAAATTCTGGAGCTATTGTTATTGCAGACATTTTAGTTACTAGTTTGAAAAATCCCAAAGAAGATTTTTTAAATTATGTTAGAGATATAACTGGTGATGCCTCTATAAGTTTTAATGAAGATGTGGCTTACTCAGAAAAAATAACAGGGTTTAAAAATTATGCAGCAGCTAATCTTTTAAAATCGTTCAATAACTTAAATAATCCCGTTGAAGAAGTCCTAGATTTTTATTTCCATCAATGCTCGATAGAAATGAGTTGTGAGCAATTAACAAATGTGTTTTTCTTTTTAGCAAACAAAGGCAATTGTTTATTAAATAAAGCTCGACTAACCAAAACACAAGCTAAACGTATTAATGCTATTATGCTTACTTGTGGATTTTATGATGAAGCTGGAGAATTTGCTTTTGAGGTCGGTTTACCAGGTAAAAGTGGTGTAGGCGGCGGCATTATGGCTTTACTACCAGATCATTTTGTAATGACTACTTGGGCTCCAGGCTTAAATAAAAAAGGAAACTCTAAATTAGGAATGCTAACTTTAGAAGCGTTTACTACCAAAACAAAACTATCTATTTTTTAAATGTCTTTTGAAGTTTGATGTATGAAGAAGCGAGAAGATAAACATAGTGTTTTAATAATTGGTGCAAGTGGTTTTTTAGGCGGTGCAATTTATAAAGAACTCTGCTCCTATTTTAAAACTTTTGGAACTTACGCTACCACCAATAAACAATTTGAAAAGAATCATCATTTCTTTCAATATAATATTGAAGAAGATGATATTTATGAAATTCTAGATATTGTTAAACCAACTATAATAATTTCTTCCCTTCGAGGCGATTTTTCAAAACAGGTTTTAATGCATCAACATCTTGCTGAATATGTATTTTCTCATAAGATAAAACTTTTGTTTTTGTCGTCTGCTAATGTTTTTGATGCCTACAGTAAATATCCTAGCTATGAAGAAGACAAAACATATAGTAATAGTATTTATGGTCATTTTAAAATAAAGGTTGAAAACATGCTATTACGACTACCTAAAAAACAGGTAGCAGTTTTAAGATTACCTATGGTTTTTGGTTCCCAATCACCACGAGTACAAGAAATTATTCAACTTATTGAAAATAAAGAAGCTATTGAAGTGTTTCCAAATTTAATTATGAATGTTACAACCGATTCAAAAGTAACACAGCAAATTCATTATATTATCAATAGAAATAAATTTGGTGTTTTCCATTTAGGAAGCAATGATTTAGTTCATCATGAAGATTTTATAAAAGAGATTATTTCTTCTTTAGAATTGAAAAAAACACCAATATACAAACGTGTTTTTACTACTAATAATGACCGTTACCTCGCTGTTTTACCAAAATTCAATACACTACCCAAACACCTTGGAATTTCAAGTTCAGATATCTTATCAGAATTAAAATTATAATTGATTTTGATTTTTGAAATCATTAAATTGTAGCAAAAATTAGTTATGAGTAAACTTTCAGAACAAAATATTGAGAAAAAACTATTACGATTTCCTGATTGGGAATATTTTGACAATGCCATTCATGCAGAATTTGAGTTTGAAAATTTCAAGGATTGCTTTAGCGCTATGAGTAGAATAGCTTTTGAATGTGAAGCATTAAATCATCATCCAAATTGGAGTAATGTTTATAATGTACTAACCATTTCACTATCAACTCATGATGCTGGTGGTGTAACTCTTAAAGATTTTAAATTAGCTGAAGCTATTGAAAATATTGTTGAGTTAGAAGAATAAATATTAGTTTGTTTTTGACATACAGATTTTTAAATTTGTGGAAATCGAATTCCTAAACAGGAAAATCAACAAATAAAATAACTATGGGAAGAGCTTTTGAGTTTAGAAAAGCAAGGAAAATGAAACGTTGGTCTGCCATGAGTAAAGCTTTTACTCGTATTGGTAAAGACATTGTAATGGCTGTGAAAGAAGGTGGTCCAGATCCAGACAGTAACTCACGTTTAAGAGCTGTTATACAGAATGCAAAATCTGTAAACATGCCTAAAGACAATATTGAGCGCGCCATTAAACGTGCTAGCGATAAAAACCAAGGCGATTATAAAGAAGTTGTTTTTGAAGGTTATGCTCAACACGGTATAGCAGTACTTATTGAAACAGCAACCGATAATAATACTCGAACAGTAGCTAACGTGAGATCTTATTTTAATAAAACCGATGGAAGTTTAGGTACTTCAGGCTCTGTAGTGTTTATGTTCGATCATACCTGCAATTTCAAAATTAAAGATGATAATATTGACTTAGAAGAACTGGAATTAGAGCTTATAGATTTTGGTGTTGAAGAAGTTTTTGAAGATACTGATGAAGATGAAGATGGAAATAAAGTAACAAGTATAATGATTTATGCGCCTTTTGAAAGTTTTGGAAATATACAATCTTATTTAGAGGAAAATGGTATAGAGATTTTATCTTCTGGCTTTGAAAGAATTCCTCAAGTCACAAAAAAATTGACTCCTGAGCAAGCTGAAGATGTTGAAAAACTAATTGAAAAGCTTGAAGAAGATGATGATGTACAAAACGTATATCATACCATGGAAGAAGCTACTGAATAATAAAAACATAAAAACGAGAGCCATTTAGCTCTCGTTTTTTTTACAAATATATTATTATGAATTGGGGATTTATTGGTTGTGGCAGTGTCACAGAAATAAAAAGTGGACCAGCATATCAAAATACTAAAGGCTTTAATGTTGCTGCTGTGATGCGTCGTAATGAAGAACAATTACTTGATTACGCAAAGCGACATAATATCAATAAAACCTATACCAATGCAAATGATTTAATAAACGATTCATCCATTGATGCTATATATATTGCTACACCACCAGATACTCACAAAAACTATGCTTTAAAAGTTGCTAATGCTGGAAAACCTTGTTGTATAGAAAAACCGTTGTCACCTAGTTATACAGATAGCTTAGAAATTGTGAATGCTTTTCAACAGAAAGACCTACCACTTTTTGTTGCATACTACAGGCGTTCCCTACCCCGCTTTTTAAAAGTTAAAGAATGGATAGATAACAATTACATTGGAGATATAAGGCATATTAGTGCACATTTAAGTAAACCTGCAAGTAAAATTGATATTTCAAAAGCATATAATTGGCGAACTGACTCAAATATTGCTCCAGCTGGTTATTTTGATGATTTAGCAAGTCATGGCTTAGATTTATTTACTTTCTTTCTGGGAGATATTATTGAAGCTAAAGGCATTAGTATAAACCAGCAAAACTTATACGCAGCCAAAGATGCTGTAACTGCGTCATGGATCCATAAAAACGGAGTTACAGGTTCAGGAACTTGGAATTTTGGTTGTAGTGACCACCTTGATAAAGTCACCATTTATGGAAGCAAAGGAACCATCGGGTTTTCTGTTTTTCACGAAAATCCTATCATTTTGGAAAGCGAAGCTAAAAACGATAAAATTTTTATAGATAACCCTAAACATATTCAGCAATATCATGTAGAAAACATTCGAGATTATTTTCAAGGTGATATCAAATCACATCCTTCAACAGGAAAAACCGCTTTACATACAAGTTGGGTAATGTCAAAAATATTGGGAGAAATCTAATCTTTATTCTTTACATAAATTAATTTAAAACGGCCACTATTTGCTTGATCGCGCTCCTCCATTTCAAATTGAGGTAACGATTTAAAAAGTGGAGTTAACTTAGCAAAACCAAAGTTTCTTGAGTCAAAATTAGGTTGTTTTTTTAAAATTAGTGAGCCAACATCTCCAAGAAATGCCCACCCATCATCATCAGCTGCATCATCAACAGAATTCTTTAACAGTTGAATAACTTTAGGCGTTATATTATAAAGGTTCTTTTTCTTTTGTTTAGAACCGTCAGAAGCTTTACTAGAATCCTTTTTAAGAATTTCTAAATAAATAAATTTATCACAGGCAACAATAAAAGGATCTGGAGTTTTCTTCTCTCCCATACCATAAACTACCATACCTGCTTCTCTTAAGCGTGTTGCTAATTTAGTGAAATCGCTATCAGATGATATCAAAGCAAATCCATTTACTTTTTCAGAATATAAAACATCCATAGCATCAATAATCATAGCAGAGTCAGTCGCATTTTTACCTGTTGTATAGCCGTACTGCTGTATTGGTGTAATAGCGTTTTCAAGAAGCACATTTTTCCATTTTGATAAATGTGGCTTTGTCCAGTCTCCGTAAATTCGTTTTATAGTTGGTGTGCCATATTTAGTAATCTCTTCCATCATTTCAGAGATATACTTTGATGGGATATTGTCGCCATCAATTAAAACAGCAATTTTTGTGTCTTTTATCATATTTCATAAAGATATACAATTAAACTCATGTATAATATTTTAGTGTTTTATTTAATATAGAAATTAGTTATTTTAATATTACTTATTTTTCACCAATTTTTATTTATAAACTATGGAGTGTATTATTATAAAGTAATAAAACAAAAAGCTATTTCATTTAAGAAATAGCTTTTTATTTGGGGCGCCCATGTTTCTTTTTAGGAACAATTAATTGTTTACTTTATGTTTCATGTGCTCACTTTATGTTAATCAAAGGCTATGCCAAAAATTACGAATATTCAGAAATTTTACCTTTTACGCCCTTATAAAAGTTATACATATGCTTAAAATCAGCTTCAACATTGTCTGTAGGATAAAAAGGCTCTGAAACCTTATTTTGTTTATTTTCAAAATCTAGAGTAAACATAATTATTGGCACATTGGCTTGTTTAGCAATGTAATAAAAACCTGTTCGCCATTCCTTAACCTTTTTTCTAGTTCCTTCAGGAGCCAAAGTCATTCTAAATTCTTCATGCTCATTAAACAATTTAGCTATAGCTTCTACTTTATTTTCATTGGATTGACGATTAATAGGTGCGCCTCCCAAAATTCTAAAAAACCAACCTAATGGGAACACAAACAACTCTTTTTTTCCAATAAAATTTGTTTTAACTCCAACAGATGCGCGAAGTAAAACACCAATATAGAAATCGTGCCAACTTGTATGAGGAGCAGCAATGATAACAGCTTTTTTTACAGTATTTTTTGAGAAACTTTTATTACCGAGAACTTGCCAACCTAAAATTTTAAAATATATAAATCTGGCTAGCCATTGCATATTACATTTTTTGATATAGAGCTTTCAATTTTTCTCTTGTGATTGTTTTTTTCCAATGTTTTCCTATTGCATTTTCCCAAAGTGGTTCAAGGCTTAAAGCAACATCTATCATTATATCAAATTCTCTATCGCTTAAATCCGCACACAAACCTTTTGGTAAAGAGATATTATGTTTTGCTTTCATTTCTTTAAAAAGCTTAACGCCTTCCGGATAATATTCTTCTAAATAATCAAAAACGATACAGTTTCCAATACCGTGTTTTGTTCCTAACAAATAGGATAAACCATAACTCATGGCATGAGCAATACCAACTTGCGAATAAGCTATACTCATTCCACCGTGCCATGAAGCCATCATTAGCTTTTCTTGTGCATCAACCTCAGTAAGATTACCTTCAGAAAATATCTCTTTACATAAATCTAGAGCCATATTTCCATAGGTTTCACTAAACGCATTAAGATAGGTCCCTGTTAAAGATTCAATACAATGCACATAACAATCCATACCTGTGTAAAACCATTGGTCTTTAGGGACACCTTTAGTGAGTTCGGAATCTAAAATAACTTGATCAAACGGTGTGTAATCAGAATTAATACCTAATTTTCTATCTGGTCCTGTTAAAACTGTAGTTCTAGAAACTTCTGCTCCTGTTCCTGAAATAGTAGGTACACCAACATGGTAAATTGCGGCATTTTTTACTAAATCCCAACCTTGGTAATCTTTAGCTTCTCCGTCGTTAGTTAGCATTATAGATACAGCTTTAGCTAAATCCAATATTGTTCCTCCACCAATCCCAATAATTCCAGAGGGACGTTCTTTAGATTTTAAGATGATATCTTCAACGATTTCATCTACTTGAGAAGTCTTTGGTTCTTCATCTGCAGATATAAAAATTATTCTGTCATCATAAGCCAATGATATTCTAGATAATAACCAGGTGTTACTTTTGAATACATCGTCGATTATAAATATAAATGGCGAATTTATGTTTAAGCGCTTTGGAGCTAAAACTTCGTTTATTTGATTGAAACTACCTCTGCCAAACAATACTTTTGGCACCATTGGAAAGTTTTTATAACTCATTTACATGATTTCTTTAACAGTCAGTAAAAATACCATTATTTTAATTTCAACCTATTTAAATGTAATAGAAATTTGATAAAATAATACTTAATTTACAGATAATAATTATTAGTTTATAATCAACTTAACTTCATAAATATAATAATTCATGAGCTAAGTAATCAATTTTAACACATCATTTAAGCTACTAATCGTTTTATAAGCCTTACCATTTTTCTCTGCTTCAGTTACCTCTTCATGTGCCCAAGTTGTGTGAAATGGGATATGAATAGCGTTTGCATTAATGTTAACTAGTGGTAAAACATCAGACTTTAACGAATTCCCTATCATTAAAAACTCAGAAGGATTTATATCCAAATGATTTAATAATTTTGAATAGTTTTCCTCTTTTTTATCACTTAAAACTTCAATATGGTGAAAATAATCGATTAGACCTGATTTTTCTAACTTTCGTTCTTGATCTAGTAAATCGCCCTTAGTAGCTAAAATTAGTCTGTACTTTTTGGATAGGGTTTTTAACACGGTTTCTACACCTTCTAACAATTCAACAGGCTTATTTAGCATATCTTTACCTATATTAAGAATAGACTCAATAACTTTCGTTGAAATATTATAATTTGATAATTCCAAAGCAGATTCAACCATTGATAAAGTAAATGCTTTTATACCATAACCGTAAAGTGGCAGATTATCAATTTCCATTCTAAAAAGCTCTTGATCTATCTTATTTGGTGTCTCATATTTTGATAGGAGTTTTGCAAAAGTAGCCTCTGCTTCTCTAAAATAGGTTTCATTAACCCAAAGTGTATCATCAGCATCAAAGCCAATAACTTTAATGTTTTGGTAATTTACTTCCATGCTTTCTTTGCGCGTTCTAAATCTTCTGGTGTATCAATTTCAATACCCTGTACATCCGTTTCAACCATTTTAATACGCTTGCCATATTCTAGATAGCGAAGCTGCTCCAATTTTTCTGTGGCTTCTAAGGTCTGCATTGGTAATCTATAGAAATCTAAAATAGCTTCTTTCCTAAAAGCATAAACTCCTTTATGTTTATAATATTTAGCCCCAGCAAATTTGTCCCTTGGATAAGGAATTGGGCTTCTTGAAAAATATAATGCAAAATCCGATTGGTCTACAATAACTTTAACTGTATTGGGGTTATTAATTTCATCTTCATCAGTAATATGAACCATCAATGAAGCCAAGTCGATGTTTTTATCATCATCATCTTTAAAAACGGCTATAAGTTTAGCTAGAGATGCTGCGTCAGTAAAAGGCTCATCACCTTGTACATTTATAACAATATCTATATCTAGAGACTCCACAGCTTCGGCAATTCTATCACTACCGCAATCGTGTTCTTTTTTACTCATCATCACCTTGCCGCCACTTTTTTCAATCTCTTTAAAAATAATTTCACTATCAGTAACTACTATCACATCATCAAATAACTTGGTAGCTACAGTAGCTTCATAAGTTCTTAAAATTACCGTTTTACCTCCAAGATCTTGCATTAGTTTTCCAGGAAAACGAGATGCTGCGTATCTAGCAGGAATCATAGAAATTATTTTCACGATATAAATTAATTATTGTTAAATCTATTTCAAAAATAGCCAAATATTATGGGTTTTGAGTCTTAGAACCCTTAAACTTTTTATATAGTCTGAAAATTACAAATAATAAGGCTATGACTAAAATTCCAGCTAAAACGGGGAGAAATATGGAAACTATCGACATGACAATTGAAGTGCCAGTTTCGATAGTAGAAACTACTGGGTTAGCAACACCTCCAGTAGTAACTGTAGAAGCTAAACGCGTTGTAGTAGAGGTTCCTGCCACTGCAGCTGCAGTACCGCCTCCTGCAATGATAGCTAAAGACCAAGTAATTACAGGACTTAAATCTGCCACGGTTGAAAGCATAATAGCAGTTCCTGCTAATGCAGCTAACGGTACCGCTATACTATCCAATAAATTATCGACATAAGGAATAAAATAAGCAAAAACTTCAACAACAGTAGCAGCTCCTAATGTTATTAAGGCTGCTGTGCTACCAATCCATTCCCAAGATTCGTTGAGTTGCCAAACATCAAAGTACGAGGCTAAGCTTAAAGCGAATAATGGTAAAAAAACTCTAAAACCTACTGATGCTGATAATCCAATTCCTAGGCAAATACTTAAAATAGTTTCAAATGTCATAAGCAACTTTCGTAAAAATTATTCCTCAAAAAAATCATCTTTAAAGCCAATAAGATACAATTTTTCCTTAGCTCTTGTTAATGCCGTATACAACCAGCGCAAATACTCTTTATCAATACCATTAGGCAAATAAGGTTGCTCTACAAAAACAGTATGCCACTGTCCACCTTGTGACTTATGACATGTTATAGCGTATGAAAACTTAACTTGTAAAGCATTAAAATGTTTGCTACTTTTTACTTTTAAAAATTTTTTATAGTTACTAGTTTCATTTTCAAAATCCTTCATCACTTCTTGATATAAGCGATTTGAATCATCATACGATAATGATGGTGTTTCAGCAGTAATAGTATCCAAAAGTAAAACAGTTTCAAAAGGGCGCATTTTAGGGTAATCCACCATTCTTATTTTTACTTCCGCGAAGCGAAAACCATATAACTCTTGAATACTGAATATTTCCAGAACTTCAATAATATCGCCATTAGCTATAAAACCAGCTTCTGTAGTTGGTTTTATCCAAAAATAATTATTCTTAACTACCATTAAATAATCACCAGCAGATAACTCGTTTTCATTAAAGAGAATTCGGTTTCGTATTTGCTGATTGTACAGGTTTGCTCTTTTGTTACTTCTTACTATTATGGCTGTTTCTTCATTTCCTAAATTGCTATATGCATCATTTATAGCATCCATAATTTCGTAACCATCTACTAAACGAATAATATCCTGATAATCATTTAAATCAAATTTAAAAGCTTCAAAAAAATTATTTGTTAGCGCGTCTCTTAATATAGTAGCATTTGCCAAAATACCAGAACCCTGTTCTTGACGCACCACTTCATCCAGTTCCATTCTGGTTACTTCTTTGTTGTAGTTTAATGCCAAAGTTCTTTCATCTAATGCAGGACTCAAGTCTAACCTAACTGGTGGTAATTGAGCCGTATCTCCAATTAACAATAGCTTACATTGATGACCAGAATACACATATTGCATTAAATCGTCAAGTAAAGAACCGTTTTCAAACAGTTTAGAATCTCCTGGAGTATCAGGAATCATGGAGGCTTCATCTACTATAAAAATGGTGTTTTTATGTTTATTAGGTTGCAAAACAAACTTTACTCCTCCACCCTTTTCCTTTTTTGGAAAGTATATTTTTTTATGAATAGTAAAAGCCTCATTACCAGAATAATTTGAGATAACCTTAGCTGCTCTTCCTGTTGGCGCCATTAACACAGCACTTTTTCGGGCTTTCCATAGGTTTGTAACTATAGCGCCTACTATAGTTGTTTTCCCAGTACCAGCATAACCTTTTAAAACATAAAGCGCATTAGGCGTTTTTGTAAAAATAAATTCAGATAATTGTTGAAGAACAATATTTTGTTTTAAGGTAGGCGTAAATGGAAATTGTTGTTTTATAATGGAACAAAATTCAGATGCAGTCATTTAGTTTTAAGACTATTTATAATTTATTCAAAGATAGAAATGATTTTTATGCGCTTTGGTTTTAACGATTAAAAAAAAATTGTAGATTTGCTAAATACCGTTAAATAAACTTTTAATTAAATATCATACTATGAATTTTATTCTTGTTGCAGTAGCTGTCATTTTAGTAACAATAGGTTTGGTTAAACTTGTTGATAAATTTATACCTGCTAAGTTTAAGCCTGTTCTAACTATTTTGCTTTGGGTATTAATTGCTTTTTTGGGTTACCAAACGTATATATCAATTTACGAACCAATTAAATTTAATAAGGTTAAGCAAAAACGCTACGCTCAGGTTATTGAAAGTTTAAAGGATATTAGAGATTCTCAGTTAGCACACAGACAAGTTACTGGTACATTTGCTAAAGACTTTAATGGACTTATCAAATTTATTGACACTGCTGAATATACAATTACACAACGTAGAGATTCGAGTATAATTGATGAAGATTTAACTAGAAGATATGGTGTTGACACTTATAAAGATATTGTAATTATAGACACTTTAGGTTTTGTACCTGTAAAAGACTCATTATTTAAAACTTCTAATCGTTATAAAACTATGATGAATGTGCCAGTAGGTAGTGAAGGTGCTAAATTTGAAATGAAATCTGGCTTCTTAGAGCAAAATAATATCAAGATACCTGTATTTGAAGCTTTAGTTAAGAAAAATGTTATTTTAAGCGACCAAAATAAAGATTTATTAATTCAAGAAAATCAGGTAGTATCTGTAGATGGTGTAAATGGTGATGCATTAAAAGTAGGTTCTATGGACGAGGTTAAAACAAATGGAAACTGGCCTAAAACATATGGCGATAACGAATAATAGTTCTAATAAACTAACTAATCTAGATTTGTCCATTCAACTAAGTTTGAGTGGACTTTCTTTTTGTATACTAAACAAAGACTCCAAAACCATTATTGGTTTAAAAGAATTAAACTTTGAAAAAAGTTTAAATCCTTTGGAATTATTAGATGAATTAAAAACCTTATTTGATAAAGAAGATGTTTTAAAAAACCATTTTAATAGCGTTACTATAATTCATGATAACGATTTATCTGCACTAGTACCAAAACCGTTATTTGACAAAAATCATTTAGCTGATTATTTAAAATTTAATTCTAAAATTTTAAAAACAGATTTTATAGCTCACGATCCTATTTTAGAAAATAATAGTATTAATGTATATGTACCTTATGTTAATATAAATAATTATATCTATGATAAGTTTGGTGCATTTACTTTTAAGCATAAATCTTCTGTTTTAATAGCGTCTATTTTACAAATTGAAAAAGAAGCCACAGATACTAAAGTATATGTTCATGTAGGTTTTAATCATTTTGAAATTATCGTCACAGAAAAAGGGAAATTAACCCTTTATAACACTTTTAGCTACAACTCAAAAGAAGATTTTATATACTACATACTTTTTACTGCAGAACAGTTAAATCTTAACCCAGAAACACTAAATTTAGTTTTGTTAGGAGATATTACCGAAAATGACACCTTATACAATATAGTATACAAATACATTCGAAATGTAAACTTTGGTAATAGATATGATAACTTCAAATTTGTAGAAAATCCTAAATCAGAATACTCAAACTTTCCTTTACTAAAAAGTATCTCATGAGAATTATATCTGGGTTATATAAAAGCAGAAAAATAGTGGCACCAAAAAACTTGCCTGTACGCCCTACCACTGATATGGCAAAGGAATCGTTATTCAATATCATAAATAATTTATACTATTTTGACGATATTTCTGTTTTAGACCTTTTTGCAGGCACAGGAAATATAAGTTATGAGTTTGCATCAAGAGGCACTGAAAACATTACATGTGTAGATCAAGATTTTGGTTGTATAAAATTTATAAACCAAACTGCACAGAAGTTTGAAATGCCAATTCAAACCATAAAAAGTGATGTCTTTAAGTTTTTAGAAAAAACTCAAATACAGTCTAATATTATTTTTGCAGACCCTCCTTATAATTTTTCAGACGAGCAATTTGCAAAAATACCAGAGCTAGTTTTTATTAATAATCTATTACTAGACGATGGGGTATTAATAGTAGAACACTCTAAACACACCAACCTTTCAGAACTCGAACACTATAGATATTCCAAAAGTTATGGAGGTAATGTTTTTAGTTTTTTTGAAAAGGCTTAATTTGATTTATATTTTTATAACTCATTTTTTTTCAGTAATTTAGGAATCTCCTTAAGAGCCTCCCCGGCTCTACATCTATTTTAATCTCTCAAAAAAACAACATTTTTTGTGCTTATTTTATGGTTTAAATTTTAATACCTAACCTTTAAAACCATAAATTAAAATGAAGAGAATTCTTTTATTAGTATTAGCTGTAACTATGTTTATAGCTTGCCAAAACAAACCACAACGTTACTATGATGAATCATCAGAAATCGAGACTTTAAAAGCAGGAATTAAAGCCTATGAGGCTCAAGATTGGGCAGCGTGGAAATCCAATTTTGCTGATACTGCAAAAATATTCCACAATACCAACAAAGCATCTTCTCCTGATCAAATGATGGAAGGCATGAAAGGTATGCTTTCAAATTTTTCCTCTTATGGATTTTCCAAAGAAGGTGGCATCTATGAAATGGTAGTTGACAAAGAAGGCAAAACTTGGGTAAACTATTGGAATAGCTGGGGCGGTAAAGCTAAAGTTACTGATGAAAAATTAGTAATCCCCGTACACTTAACTGTAGAGTTTGTTAATGGAAAAATCACACAAGAATACGCATACTATGATACTGCCGGAATAAAGAAGACTATAGCTGGAATTGAAGCAGCTAAGGCAGCTCAAGAAGCAGAAAAAACAGAAGAATAAACAATTAACCAACCAAATATATAATTTATGAAAACTATTAAATCAATTTTATTGGCACTTATTGTGTGCTTAACAGCTAATTTATCTCAAGCTCAACAAGCTTTTCAAATTCATCAGGATAATGTAAAACCATCCAAAGTTATGGAATACGAAGCTATAGCTAAAGAATTTAATGCAGCCTGTAAAGAACATAATGTAGAAGGCACGTGGTATGCTGCTAGTTCAAACGACTTCAAATATTTTTACATATCACCTATCGAGAAAATGGCAGATTTAGATGAACGCCCAATGGCAGATATGGCAAAAGCTATGGGTGATAAATTCACAGATATGTTTAATCGTTTTGACAAATGCTACGATACCCATGGCACATATATAATTCTAAGAGATGATGAGTTATCCTATATGCCAGAAGGCGAAGTAAATGCACCCGCTGATGAAAATTACCGCAAATGGTTTTACATGTACTTTACACCAGAAAACGGGAAAAAAATGCGCGAAGGTATGAAAGCGGTTAAAGCATTCTTTAAAGAAAAAGGATCAACAGAATACTACCGCGTATACACCAATGGTATGGGGCAAATGGAACAGTATTATATGGTTTCTGTTTCAGCAAAAGATGAAATAGATTCAGCCAAAAGAGAAAAAGCTAACCGAGAGGTTTTAGGTCCAGACCGCTGGGATGTATTTAGTAAAGTAATGAACTATACTACCAGAATGGAAGAATACAGTGGTGCAATGCGTCCAGACTTAGCTTACGTTTCAAAAAAAGAAGAATAAAGTAATCTACCAATTACCTAGAGTAACCAACTCTTTTTAACCATAAACCCTTCTTAAATTAATAAGAAGGGTTTATTTATATCTAAGTAAATCTATAAGCCGGATTCTGTATCCCAATAAATCAGGACCCTTATCATTTATCTACGTGCCTTGTTACCAAAACACTTTAGCTGCTTACCCTCCAACAATCGGGCGTGCAGCCCTCAAACGTTGGTTTACATAGCATTGCACCATATAGAGTTTACCTGGTTTCACTACAGCATTACCTGTACATACTTTCTGTTGCACTTTTCCTAACCTCACGGTTGGTGGTTATTAGCCACTATATTGCACTGCGGTGTCCGGACTTTCCTCCACGCCTAAGCGTAGCGATAAGGCGATTTACTTACGTGCAAAACTACAATAAACAACCAGAATATCTAAGTAATTTTAAATATTTGGGCGTTACCCACAAGGGGTCAGGCTTTCCACTATATCTTTTTAAAACGTCATTGTGAGGGAGGAACGACCGTAACAATCTGTTAAATTATAGTTTCCTAAGCAAATTGTTTTTTTAAGGTTTTAAAAAGGATGCCGTTTCTCCCGATAGCTATCGGGACTAACGCGGGTGTGTTTGCTAACTTCCAAATAAATTGAAAAGAAAGTGTTTTTTTGAGAGGTTCGTTTAGCGTGTTTGTGTATAATTTCGTTGCGTGTTTCAGCAAATAATTTAGCAAATATAAACCGAATAGAAAATCCACGATCCGATAGCTATCGGGATACGTAAGTAGGCTATAACTAGCAATGAATTATATGCGTTTTTACCCAACGTACTTATTTCACAAGCCTCAATTGAGCAGAAATTTTATCATCAATCAATTCCGCATACTCTTGCTCGAATTTGGTCTTAACTGACTTGTCCTTTATGTTCAACTTATTAGATAAATAGCCTAACTTTCTATTATTCTGTTCAATTAATTCCGACCATTCCATTACATAAACTTCGATATTCTTTTCTGTTTTTTTCTCATACAGAAATGGATTGTCAGGATAAGTTTCTCTTCTCGATTTTGTTTGAGATTTAGCAAACTTTGTGAGTTTAGATGAAATCAAAACTAGTTTATACTTTACTTTTTCATTTGGTAATGCTGAATGTTGTTCGATAGTAAATGCGTATCGATTTATTTGATTCAGTTCTTTTTCGCTTATAGCACACTTTGGTGCTTTAAGTTCTACTACCATTATTTCTCTAACACCAGAATCTGTTATTTTTTCATTAAAGAAAAATAGGTCTGTAATGTCATTAAGTCCATCATTATCAACTTCAATCAAATTCTTATCTTCTTCGGTTGGTTCGTAATCGAAATATTTATCTCTTAATTCAGTCAAAATATTCCCAACCTTTTTGTCCGACCACAATTTGGGTGTTCCGTTATAGTTTTCTCCAAATAACCATAATTCATCCTCAACAATTTTGTGAAGTTGGCTACGCTCTTTTAAATGTTTTGAAATATCTCCATAAGTCAATTCGTGAAGAAAGTCCAAAAATTCTGTTTTATCAGCAACAATACTTGCAAATTGGACAACATTTTCTAAATCTGTTTTTTCTAAAAGATGATGAAATTTCTCTAGGCTTTCGTCAGACAATTTTAGGACTTTATCAAAAATATATTCGATATTTCCATTACCAATTGCTTTATCTAATAAAGGATAAAGGAAGTTCCTGATTTTATCATCTTTTTGAATAAGCTGATGTTCGTCTTCTAGAAGATAAGCTACTTTCTTAAATAAAACTTCTTGTGATTTTGAAGCAGGATGTTCATTGTTTTGATATGGATAAAATCTATCTTTTTCAAGATTTGTAAGAAACTTTTCAAATCGTTTATTTTTTGCTTTAAAGAAATTGTTTATTGTTTCTTTAATAGTGCTTTTGATGTTTTTTATTTCTACTTCTCCAAGTGTTTCTAAATCTAGATTTCGAAATAAATCTGTGTTTAACAATGGTGATTCAATGTAAATAAACCAAGTTCCTAAATCTGCTGTGTACCAATCTGAAGAATAAGTATATTCGTGAGCTACACTTTTTAATCCAGCATTATCTGTTTGGAAAAAGACTTTAACTTTATTTAGTGATGATTTGATATTATAGAAGTAAAAGTTTAGTTGATGACTTTCTCCTTTTTTATCTAGATAGTCAACAGTTTTCTTTGTTGGTGTGCCAATTAAAAAATGCTCTCTTTTAATCTCTTTTCCATTAATTACAAAACTAACTTTGTTATGAAATACTTCATAAGGATAATGTTCGAAAATTGCTTGGTCAATTTTATCTTCTAGGAAGTTTTCGTGAAGCTTATTTTTCTTTGCTAGTTTTTCCTGTTTATTATGATGAAGTTGTTCAATGACAACTTTATAAAAAGGATTTTGTTTCTCTTTGAGGTATTCAAAATCAACTTTGAATTCGGTTTCTTCTAGTTGGGCATTATTGAAATCGGTTGTGTCTATGCTAAACTTTGTTTTTGAAAATTCTTTTTTCTCTTTATCAAAACCAATTGTTTCAATATGCATTAACTCTCCAATCTGTAATGAACTAAACCTACCTATTCCTTGTCCTTTTTGTTTAACAGTAGTTCCAATTTCCAGTATTCTTTTGTCAAACTCATTGAATGGAACTCCAAATCCATCATCTATAATTTCAATGCTTTTGATTGGCGATTTTATATCAGCTTGATTGACATATTCAATATTTATTTCAATTCTTTTCGAATCAGCCTGAATTGAATTATTTATTAATTCTCTAAATGCCTGAAAAGTATCTCTGTACTTTGTTAAAAGGTCTTTTATTACCCTTGTATTAGTAGTTATTTTCTTTGTAGTCGATTTCATTCTTCGTATGTTGGGTAATGTATAGATAAGTTTGCGTTTCAATACTGAATCAAGTTCAGCACAAGTGAAACTTATCGGTTGTTAAGCGAATTTATCATTTTTTTCTCACAAAATCAAGTAATTTAGCCATCCTTATTAGTTTAATTTTTGTTAATAACTCCTATTAATTTTAAGCTTCAAAATTCATAATTCAAAACTGAATTTTTAACTTTGTTATCTGTTCAATTAGCATCATCATGAGATGCTGAACTAAATTCAGCAAAATTGGAACACTTTGTAGTATCGGCTAGAAAATACCGTCCTCAAACGTTTAAAGACGTTGTGGGACAGCAGGCCATTACAAATACCTTACTAAATGCCATTGAAAATAATCATTTAGCACAAGCGTTACTATTTACTGGCCCGCGTGGTGTTGGTAAAACTACATGTGCGCGTATTTTAGCAAAAATGATTAACAGCGATGGTACAGAAGCTGGTGATGAAGATTTTGCATTTAATATCTTCGAACTCGATGCCGCTTCAAACAACTCTGTTGATGATATTAGGAGTTTAACAGACCAAGTTAGAATCCCACCACAAGTTGGTAAATACAAAGTATATATTATAGATGAGGTGCACATGCTCTCTCAAGCAGCATTTAATGCGTTTCTTAAAACCTTAGAAGAGCCACCAAAACACTGTATATTTATTTTAGCAACCACAGAGAAGCATAAAATAATCCCAACGATTTTATCGCGTTGTCAAATCTTCGATTTTAAACGTATTACTGTTAAAGATGCTAAAGAGTATTTAAAATATATAGCCGAAGAGCAAGGTATAACAGCCGAAGATGATGCCTTACACATTATCGCTCAAAAAGCAGATGGTGCCATGCGTGACGCCCTTTCTATTTTTGACCGTGTGGTTAGTTTTTCAGGCAAAAACCTAACCAGACAAGCCGTTACTGAAAATTTAAATGTACTTGATTACGAAACCTATTTTACAAGCACAGATTTAATTTTAGAAAATAAAATACCAGAATTGTTATTGCAATTCAACAATACACTTTCAAAAGGTTTTGATGGTCATCATTTTATTGCAGGTTTAGCATCTCATTTTAGAGATTTGCTAGTCAGTAAAACCCAGGAAACCATCGAGCTCCTAGAAGTTGGAGAACAAACCAAAGCCAAATATTTAGAGCAATCAAAAAAAGCCTCCCACGAGTTCCTCATGCAAGGTATCAATCTTGCTAACGATTGCGACCTCAAATACAAAACAAGCAAAAATCAACGCTTACTTGTTGAATTATGCCTTATGCAACTTGCCTCTATCACTCATGATGGAGAAAAAAAAAATAGCAAACATTACATAATTCCAGCATCTTATTTCAGGAAAAAGGGCATTACTCCTATTCCTGTTAATATTCCTGCTAAAACTGAAAACGCTACCACTTCCGCGGAAGCGAAAACAGAAATACCAGAACCTGTAAAAGAGGTAGCAGAAGTTGCTGAAAAGTTCCAAGTTACAGAACCACCAAAAATTGTTCTAAAACAAGAATCTAAACGTACCTCTGGTTTGTCTTTAAAGAGCTTAAAGGCAAAAAAAGAGCATGAGATTAAACAAATGGAAGTCGTTATAAATGAAGACGACCTTCCAAAAGAATCCTTTACTGAAGCAGAGTTTATTAAAGTTTGGAATAATTATATAGAAAAGCTAACCAAAGATGGTAAGCATAACCTTGCCTCTATATTATCTATTGATGTCCCGAAAATCAAGGATACTGTAGCACATTTAGAATTCCCAAATGCCACAAATAAAGTTGAAGTTGAACGTCAACAGTATGACCTTTTAAGTTATATTAGAAAAACTTTAAACAACTTTGATATCAGTTTATCTATTACTGTAAACGAGGTTATGGAAAAAAAATATGCCTATACAACTGCTGAGAAATTTGAAAAATTAAAGGAGAAAAACCCTAATATTGATATGTTAAGAAAAACTTTTGATTTAGATGTTTAAAATATTATATAACAGCAAGTTACTGGTTTTAATTTTTGTATCTACCGTATCACTAATTAGTTGTGATGGTAGAGATAGAAAGTATAAGACCAATGCAGAAGTATTACAAGAAAACAATTTACTAAATAAGTTTAGTAAACAGATTAAATTTACACCAAATAACCCTGTAACTATTGATACTGACACTATTTTAAGTAATGGCTTTAATGTAAAAATTAATTACCGCTCTATTGAAAATAATGCTTTTTATGAAGTTTCAAAAAAGGAAAAGGATTCAATAATAAAAATGAACTACAAAAACTTTGAAGCAGATATTATAGTTTTTAAAGATGATACACCAATAAATCAGACCACAATTAATAAATTACTATTTGCTGAGTTTGAAAGTGTTTCCTTTTGGAATCGTGCCATTATGCAATATGTTTGGGTAGATCAAAACAAATCAAATGATGATGTTTTGTATTTAAACACCTCTTTTAACATTCCTGAGACTGAAACTTATAAAGATTTTATTGTTACGATAGACAAAAATGGCTCTATTGGTATAGAGCAAAAAACTACTTGTTAAATATTATTTTGTTATGCTAGGACTTAAACTACCAACTGACCCACGTTGGGTAAACATTGTAGAAAAGAATATTGAAGAAATATTAACCGATCATGTCTTTTGTGAGCAAAAAGCAACAAGTACAGCTATTTCCCTAATAGTTAGTTTTCCTGAATATACAGACCTTGTTCAAGAAATGGTGGCCTTAGTTAAAGAAGAAATTAGCCATTTTAAAATGGTTCATGATAAAATACTAGAACGTGGTTGGACTTTAGGTAGAGACCGTAAAGACGAATATGTTATTGAATTGGTTAAGTTTTTCCCTAAAGGTGGCAGCAGAACCACTCAGTTAGTACATCGTTTACTATACGCAGCATTAATAGAAGCAAGAAGTTGTGAACGCTTCAGGTTGCTTTCAGAAGAATTAGAAGATAAAGAACTTGCTGAATTTTACAGAAACCTTATGGTAAGTGAAGCCAATCACTATACCATGTTTTTGGGCTTTGCTAGACAATATGGTAATAAAAAAGAAGTTGATACCAAATGGCAACAACTTCTTGAATATGAGGCTGAAATAATGAGTAATTTAGGTACTAGTGAAACTATTCACGGTTAAAATTTATAACCAACACCTAGCTGAATATTCCTGTTTTTTGCTACAACTCCAGATACATCATCAAAAACGTTTCTTATACCGTAGTTATATCTAACATCTACAAAAAGAGCGTAGGTAATTTTATAATCTGCACCAATTACTGCTGAATATGCTAGGTTTTTGATACCATCATCTTTTTTATGAACTTTAATTCCAATTTGTGGACCAATACCAGCATGGAATTTTTCACTAAATCGAAATTTAAATAAAACAGGCATTTGAATATAGTCTAAATGCAAAGGCTCGATATTTGCACCTTCTGCTGAAAATTGAATTTCTGGCATCAATGAAAGTGTTCTTGATAACCCAATATTGGCAAAAAAACCAACATATAGACTATTTCTATGTTTGTTTTCAGCAATTGGTTGATCTTCAAAATCTAAATGAGAAATCGTGTAACCACCTCTAACTCCATACTTAATTCCACTGGAAGCTGACCATTTTTCTTTTACCTTAGTAGTATCATTGGCTTTTTCTGAATCCATAAGACTTTTATTGTCTTGAGAAAATCCGTAAAATGAAAAACCAATTAGTACCGTTAATAGTAGTATTTTTTTCATCTGTTTTTATTATTTAGTTAAATCTATCAGATGTAATTTGCCAAAATAAAGAAGTTACAAGAAGCAACACAAGTATATAGGCTTATTTCAATATTAATAGATTTGGGTTATTAATAATAGTGATTATGCGGGTACGAATATATATGATAAATTTAAAAAACTACAATTATACAAGTCAAAGTGCATAATTTTACTGTGTATTGCTAGAAACTGTATCATAATAGATACTTTTAATGATGCCGTCTGCAAGCCCTATTTTTGGAACATAAATGTTTTTAGCACCACTCCATTTCATTGCAGACAGGTAAATCCGCATTGCTGGAATAATAACATCTGCCCTATCTTGATTAAGTGATAATTCAGTTATACGTTCTTCATAAGAGTAAGTTTGAAGCGTATTATAATAAGAAGTCATGTAAAAATAAGAAAGGGGTTTCCCCATAGCTTTACCAGAAACTTTAAATATTTTATTAATGTTTCCACCAGAACCAATAACATCAATTTTATGATATCCCTTTGTGTTACCTCCTATCCATTCTTGTAATTCTTGCCATGTCTCTTTCTTTACCATATCATTCAAAAGCCTAACAGTTCCTATTTTAAAAGACCTTGACGCTCCATGATTACCTCTGTCTATAATAGTAAATTCTGTACTTCCTCCTCCTACATCAACATATAAATAGGTTTTATTAGGGTCTATATATTTATTCAAGTCTGTAGCGGCTATAATGGCAGCTTCTTCCTCTCCACCTATAATATCAATGCTTATACCAGAATGCTTTAAAATGGAATCTACAACCTTACGTCCATTAGCTGATTCTCGCATTGCAGAAGTTGCACAAGCCTTATATTTTACAACTTTATGAGACTTCATAAGGAGTTTAAAAGCTAACATAGTGTCTAACATGCGCTCAGTATTCTCTTTAGAGATTTCACCTTTTATAAAAACATCTGCACCAAGACGAATAGGAACACGAACCAAAGAGTTTTTTTTAAACTTTACAGGCACTCCCTTTTCTTCAATTATATTTGAAATTAGTAATCGTACCGCATTAGAACCAATATCTATAGCCGCATATTTTTTAATTGAAAGCATGCTTCGTTTTCTATTTGTTTAAGTAATAATCATAAATGGCAAATTGAGATCTCACCTTATCTTTGTCATTTTTTAAATATTCATTTTCTTGCGAATCATTTAATACTCGAGCTTTAACGTTATCATTCCAGCTTATATTAAATGTATCTATAATTTCTTTTTTGATATCTTCATCATAAATCGGACAGCTTACTTCTACTCTATTTTCAATGTTTCTAGTCATCCAATCAGCCGAAGAAATATATAATTTTGTTTCACTATTGTTTCCGAATATGTAAATTCTAGAATGCTCTAAAAATTTGTCAACCACACTTATTACCTCAATATTTTCACTCATACCTTTTATTCCTGGTATCAAACAACAAATCCCTCTAACTATCATTTGAATTTTTACACCTGCTCTACTGGCTTCATAAAGCTTATCAATCATTGGATAGCTGGAAATACTATTCATCTTTAACCTAATAAGCCCTTCTCTACCTTGCTTTACATTTTCTATTTCAGCATCTATTAATTTAAAAACGGCATTTTTGGTGTAATGAGGAGATACTATTAAGTGTTTATATCGATAAATTCTATAATTGGTTTCAAAGAAGTTGAAAATCTTATTAACATCTTTCAATATCTTTCTATTAGATGTAAAAAGCGTATAATCTGTATATATTTTTGCGGTAGACTCATTGAAATTTCCGGTACTAATGAAGCCATAACGCTTCAACTTTTTACCTTCTTGACGCTCAATAACACACATTTTACTATGTACTTTTAAACCTGCAACTCCAAAAATTAAGTTAACCCCCTCATCTTTCATTTGTTGCGCATAGTTAATATTAGCTTGCTCGTCAAACCTAGCACGTAACTCTATTGATACTGTAACTGATTTTCCGTTAATTGCAGCATTAATAAGCGAACTGGCAACATGAGAGATTTCTGCAAGACGATAAATAGTAATTTTTATAGTTTTTACTTTTGGATCTAAAGCAGCTTCTCTTAAAAACTTAACAACATAAGAAAATGTTTGATACGGCGCATGTAGTAGATAATCCTTATTTGAAATAGCTTTAAAAATGCTGCTCTGCATGCTTAAACCTTTTATAGGTAATGCTTCAATTTTATCATAAAGCAAATCCGTTCTTCCTAAACTCGGGAACCCCATGTAGTCTCTCCTGTTGTGGTAACGACCTCCTGGGATAATACTATCAGTATCATCAATTCCCATTTTAGACATTAAATAGCGTAAAGTTTCTTTGTGTATGGTTTTATCATAAACAAATCGCACAGGTTCACCTACTTCACGATGCTTAACACTATCAGAAATTTTTTCAATAAAACTCTTACTTAAATCACTTTCAAAATCCAATTCGCCATCTCTAGTGATTTTTATCATATGTGCAGATATAGCTTTGTAATCGAATATATTGAAAATATCACTTAAACAATGGCGTAATAAATCGTCTACCATAATTATATGGTCTTTATCCCCTTGTTTGGGCAATACTATAAAACGATTTACGGATTTTGGAATTTCAATTAGTGCAAATTGCTTCTGGTCCCCAGACATTAACATTCTTACGGCTAAATAAGCTGCACTATCCTTTAAATTTGGTAGTACTACATCGTCATTTAATATAATAGTAACTAATGCAGGACTTACAATCTTAAAAAAATACTCTTTGATAAACTCGTTTTGCACATCGTCAATTTGAGTTTCATCAATAATATAAATATTTTCTCTTTTTAGTTGTTTGTCTATATTGTTTAAAATATCTACACTCTCACTTTGTTGTTTAATTACAATTTGAGTGATTATTTCTAAAAGCTCTTTTGCTTTAATACCACCTAGCTCGTTTTTACCACCTTTACCTGCTTCTACGATACGCTTAACAGTAGCATACCTAACCTTAAAAAACTCATCCAGATTATTAGAAAAAATACCTAAAAAGCGTAATCTTTCAATTAAGGGAACTGCTTCATCAGAAGCTTCTTGTAGAACTCTTGCATTAAATTGAAGCCAACTTATCTCTCTATTTATATAACTATTATTGTTTGAAACCTCTGGTACAGTCATTAAATTTCGCTTTGAATCTTACTAAAAACAAATATATTCTATTTGATTAGAAAAATACTAGTTTTAAACTTTAAGCTACAATAAAATTTCCATTTTTATTAATTAATTAAGAGACTGTTATTTTTTTGAGGATTTCAAATCTCTTGGAAATATTGAATATAATATTTTACCACTATTTAAATCACGCCATTGGTCAATACCAAATTGAATAACTACAACGCCACTAGTAGGAACATTGTCTATATATCTATCTCCATATGTATTAACAAAGGCTGTAATGGCATGGTTATGTCCAAATATCATAAGTGTATTTATTGAATCATCACAAGATTTTATGATTTTAACTAAATCTGAACCTGAAAAGTCATATAATTCATGGTTAAAATGTACAATACTATTATCAATATTTAAATTAGAAATAAAAATTTCGGCTGTCATTTTAGTGCGCATAGCATCACTACATAAAACTATATTAGGCACTTCGTTTCTTTCATACAAAGCATTTGACACTAAATTAGCATCATTAACCCCTCGCTTTTTTAGAGGTCTTTGATGGTCAATTACATCATGCTCCCAAGAGGATTTTGCATGTCGAATTAAGATTAGCTTCTTCATAAAACATCGATTAAACGCAATTTTTATCGATAAAAAGTTGTTTTATTCGATAAAAATCAGGTTATTTGTTTCATAAAATTATTAAAAATAAAATAGAATCATTAAATAGCATCAAAAACACATATGCAATTATCTCATAAAAAACTCATTATGTGACTAATAGCATTATTTGTGTCTATAATATATAATAATGATTTAAAATTTACATATTAGAAAATGAGAACACTATTTACATTGATAATGATATTAATCGTTAATGGAATACCTCAAACAAACAACGTTTCAAATGAAGTTTTACAAAGTTCTAGTGCAGAACTTTCTGTTGAAAAAGATAGAAGTTTTAAATCTGCTGATGAAAACGGAGCTAATTTTAAATTAAAATTAAAGAATACTTCTGGATCAAGAAATTCATTCATTATAAGAGCATCATTGGATTCTACTCCTTGTTCAAACAAGCAAAATTCAAACCTATTGAGTAAAGAAAATAACTCAGACTTATATATATTACTTGAGGCAGATAACACCAAAAGTAAGTCAAACTCACAATCTAATATTCAAATTACATTAGAACCTGAACAAACAAAAGATTTTACAATAACAGCTACAACCACCAATGACACTCCATATAACACATGGGGATGTATTAAAGTAGAAGCTATTTCAAATGAAACTATTTCAGATAAACTAATTTTAAGTGTATATGTACCTGATCCCTCACAAAACTAAAATTCAAATTATTGAAATTAGTTTAAAAAGATAATTATGATTAATCAATTACTTTTTCAAAAAACAAACTGCAAACAACTAAAAAATTATACTTTAGTTGTTTTGTTATTTTTCTCATTTAGCAAATTTTTTGCTCAAGAAGTTGTAGCTAATAAGTATACTATTGAGAATTCCGTAGAATGTAATCAATTTGATGTTACTCTTGAAATTATTGGTAATCCTCCTCCTAAACCACAAGAGGTTGTTTTGGTCATAGACAGATCTGGAAGTATGGATGATGGTCCAGTTCCAGAACCCATAGATTACGCCCAAGATGCAGCTATTGAATTTGTAAATAACTTCTTTTTACCTGCAAACAACCCCACAGGATTAAATAGAGTTTCTGTAGTTAGTTTTAGTACAACTGCTACTGTAGACATAGGATTAACTAATAGTAGTGGACAAGCATCAGTGATTACTGCTATAAATAGTATTGTTACTGGCGGCGCTACAAACACAGAAGACGCTATTATTAAAGCAGATGAAGTTTTAACAACAACAGGAACATTTGATTGTCTTACCTCTAGAAGTATAATTCTTTTATCTGATGGTGTGTCTACAGCTCGAAATATTGGTTCTTTCACTAGTTTTTGTAATTCCACAACCACGGTTACTGAGTGTCAAACTGAAGCAATACAAGCTGGTGTCGATGCACAAACAACTACTGTTTCTGGAGAAACATATAATCAAAATATTTTTACAATAGCCCTTATTGGAGCCATCAGTGGTACTGAAGAAACTGTTGCATTAAACACCTTAGACGGAATACAAAATTCGGGAGCATTCTCAACAGAGATTAACGCTGATTTGAATACAATATATAGTCAGATTTTAGGTCGATTAGCTGCAGCAGCTACTCAGCTTCCAGGACAATCATTAGTTACAGATACTATACAAAATGGATTTTCTTTAATACCTGGTAGTATTAATACAAATGCTGGATCAGCTAGTAATTCTGGTTCTGTAATTTCCTGGTTTGTTCCTCAGCTATATGATGAAACCATTACCTTAACTTATACCATTGAATCAGATGGTGTTAATGCTTGTGGCAATCAAGTACCAGGTAATTCAGTAATTAATTATGAAGACTCGTCATGTAACACGTCATCAATTACTTTTACTAATCCAAATATTTGCGTCCCTTGCCCTGAAATAAATCCAATTATATCTAGAGTTGGCTGTACAAATACAATAGAATATTCTGGAAATTTAAATCAAGGAGAATGTAGTTCAGTATCAGATTCTTTTCAATGGGTTTTTAGATTAAATGGCACTCAAGTTGGTACTTCTAACTCGCAAAATGGCACTTTCAATTATACTGGTACTGAAGATTTTGAAGGTTCTTTTACTGCTGAACTAACTTATTCTGGCTCTTACGGAACTGGTTCTTGTTCATTAAATGATATTACCAGTACGTCTAATATTATAACTCTTCCTTCTGATTTAGTTATAAGTTTACAATCAATTACTAATGTTAGTTGTTTAAACGGAGATGATGGTGCAATAGATATATCTGTTTCTGGAGGTACCGGAAATTATTCTTATGATTGGGACAACAATGGTCTTCAAGATCCAGATACAGATTCTCAAGATCTTTCAAACTTACAAGCTGGAACTTACACAGTTATTGTTACAGATACTAATAGTGGATGTTTTATATCAGAAAACTTTGATGTATCAACTATTCCTGATACCACAAATCCTACTATAACTTGTGCGGCGCCTGTGTCAGTCAATGTGACTGCTTCTGGATGTTCCGTAGACTTAGCTGATGTAAACTTAGGTACGCC
>CANMZT010000022.1 GCA_947502405.1 uncultured Algibacter sp.
ACATTTGTGGAAGAGTAGGTCGTCGCCTTTTTTGAATCCTCAACATTTATTTGTTGAGGATTTTTTTTGTTGTATACTTTTCTCTAAAAATGGCTTATTATTTATGCAACAAAGAATTTATATTTGTTTAAAGCTTATTTTTTCAGTATCCAATTGCTCTTTTTTTGGTATGGCTGGAATAAGTGGTTTGGATTGTTGATTGAAAAATAGCTGCTGTATGGAATCCATACGCCTCATCATTTGCTCAATTTCTGTATTGTGATTACTAAAACCTTTTTGAAAGAAATCTTCTGGGTAAAAGCCACCGCCTGATATGGAATCTTTTCCAAAAAAGTCAGAGAAAAAGGAGTTACTAAATAATGAATGGTTATTAAAATGTTTTTGGAATTGCAATTTTAAACTATCACTTAGTTTTCCGTTTGAAGAATAGCTATAAGAGTAAATGGAATCGTAACGTTTTAGATTGCCAAATTCGTCGTACTCTTTGTTAACAGTAATGTTTTCATCAGGTTTGATGGTGTTGTTTTCTGTTTTTTCTGTTTTGTCTTGTCCTGAACAATTAAAAAATAAGAGACAAAACAATGTGATTAGATTCAATGTTTTCATCGTGTTTTATTTTTGAATTATACTTTTAAAACAATAAAGAATTTTCAAAAAATATACCAAATGGGAATATAGAATTGTTTTAGGTTTTTGAAATGTCAGATTGACAGAAAAAGGAGGTTTTAATGTAATTTGAATATTCGTTTAATATTTTACGGATGTGCTTCGTTTTAATATTAGAACACGTTTAGCACAATTAATTTATATTTGAGTTTAAATAAAAATAACTGAAGCTAACTAGAATATTAGTCTTTATAGTTTCTACATTTTTCAAATAAAGTTTTGAGGTTTAAAGCAGTGTTAGCCTTTGCGTTAGGGATTGTAGAGGAAATCCTTTTTAAAAAAAGGTAAGCTATAATTTAGGTTTGAACTTGGTTTTGGCAGATTGCCAAGTCGATTACTCCTTGTAAAGACGTATTTAAAAAGATTGTAACGTAAAGCCCGACCCTTGTGGTGACGCCCCAAAAATAAAAATGATTTAGAGCCATTTTTTTTTGCGGAAATAATAGAGCATGCCGAGGAAAATTAAAATCATGACGCCCCAAGCAACGAAATACCCGTATTTGTATTGGAGTTCTGGCATGTTTTGGAAATTCATGCCGTAAATGCCTGCGATGAAGGTAAGTGGTATGAAAATAGATGCCATTATGGTGAGGACTTTCATGACTTCGTTCATTTTATTACTAATGCTGGTCATGTACATGTCCATTAAACTCCATATCATTTCGCGGTAGATATCTATGTTTTCTGTTACTTGTACGAGGTGATCGTAAATGTCGCGGTAGTAGGTGATTGTCTTTTGTTGTATAAGGTTGTTGTCGTTTTTTTCAATACGATTGAGGACTTCGCGTAAAGGAAAAATAGCACGACGTACTCTAAGGATTTCGCGTTTTAAATCTTGTATATTTTTACTGGTATCATCATCTACCTTGTTGGAGAAAATGGCGGTTTCAAAATCTTCTACTTTGTCGCCTAAAATATCTATAACGCTAAAGTAATGGTCTACAGTGGCATCGATGAGGGTGTATAGCAAATAATCAGCGGACATGCTTCTTATGCGTCCCTTAGCGAGCCTAATTCTATCTCTTACGGTATCAAACACATCGCCTTCGGATTCTTGAAAGGAGAGTACATAGTTTTTACCTAATACAAAACTGACTTGTTCTGAGACGATGTTTTTATCATCATTATAATACAGCATTTTTATAACTAGAAAGAGATAATCGTCGTACTCATCAATTTTTGGGCGTTGTGCGATGTTTACAATATCTTCTAAAACCAACGGATGAATATTGTAATGTTGCCCAAGTTTCTCTATTTGTTTTACATGGTTGAGTCCGTTAATATTTATCCAAGATACTGTAGGGGTGTCTTTAAAATTGAATACATTTTCAACGCTTTCTAGTTGGGATTCGGTGCAGTTGTCTTTAGTAAAATCGAAGGCTTCTAGAAAGAGTTTATTTTTTACTTTTTCTCCGGTATATATAACACTTCCTGGAACTTGCCCTAGTTTCTTTTTGGAACGGTATACTCTTTTTTGTGGCATAATCTGTATTATACTTATAAAGATAAGATTATTTATACGATATTGGCATCATCATTGCCATGATCTATAGCGTCTTTCTCTACCAATGTTACTGCTTTTTGAAGTATAAGGTTATTGGGATAGGTTACCAAGTCGCCGTTGTCTAATCTTAGGTGCAATTGAAAGGCGCGAATGTCTTCAATGATTGCTTTTATGGGGAAATCCTTATCGTGAATTTCGATTTTATCACCTACTTTGTAGGGAAAATTGAAAAACATAATAATGCCCGAAGTTACATTACTTAAAATGGACCAGATTGCGAAGAGTGCAATACCTATAATGGCGAATACTGATGAAAATATTACTGCAATATCTTCAAATTGTGCACCGAAAACAAATAACTCTATAAGTAAGGTGATTAGTAAAAGTGATACGGTTACATAGCGTTTCATTAAACGTACTCTTGCAACGTTAATATCATTCTTTTTTGCAATTTTACTTATTGTAAAATGAATGATAAATCGGATTATTAAGAATGATAGTAAAACAAAAGCTGTTACTAAAAGTTGGCTTCGGTGCATTTCAAAAAAGTCAGCAATCATAATTGTTGTTAATTATGATACAAAGATAATAGCTAATTAGTTTAATTGTAGTGAGTCTCGTAAAATTTCATCTTTATTATGATTTTTTTGCCAATATGGAGATTTTATGGTTTTTAGCTTTATAGCTTTTGTGGTTAATAGTTTATTACCGCTTTTAAAGGTTTCTTCCCAAGATTGTATGATATGAGGAAATTTAGGGTTGAAGTTGATGGCTAATGTTCTATCAAGATTTTTGTATTTGAGTACGTATTGGTCTTCGGTTAAAGTAGCTTCTGCTTGATATGCTTTTATTTTTTCATGCTTCATTCGGGTAAATTCAAGAGAAGGAATTATCGAAATAGTACCTATTGGTAATGATTTAGGATTAATGCGTAATTGGATCCACAATTCGTTTTCTAAAATGGTTTTGTTTACTTTAAAGTTTTCATCGGCTTCTCCTTGGAAGTAGGAGTGCGACATCACCTCAAATTGATTTCTGTTATTTAATTGCGCGTAAACATGACCACACCATTCTTGTATAGAACTAGATACTTTAAGAGCGTGTTGATTGTTAGCCACAGGGTAGAAGGAACTTTGCATTATGGAATAAGGGTAAACTCCCGTATTGAAATTTTTGGTAGCATTTAATTTTAAAACAGGAACGTTAGTTTGGTTTTGATAATCGGCTTTAACTTGTATATCTGGTAAAAAATCTTCAGTTACATAAACTAAAACAGCGTTGCCTTCTCGAATTTCGCCATAGCGTGCTTGTTCTAGTTTGTAGGATGAAATTTCGGCTTCACCTGCATACCAGTAGTGCTTAAATGCATCTGATAGTGGATTTTTTTGAAAGGTTTTATAAACTGTTAATTTGTCTTCCTTATTATGAGCAATTTCTGTTGCTTTTTCTTTTTTACACGATACAAATATTAGACAGATAATAACAAATGTAGATGCTTTCATTTTCAAATGGTTTAGTCATAAAATTACAAACTTAAACGCCATCTGCAATGGTATTTAACGTTTTGTAAACACGATGCACTGGAAGTCCCATCACATTAAAATATGAGCCTTCTATTTTTGTTACAGCTATTTGACCTATCCAATCCTGAATACCATATGCACCTGCTTTATCAAAAGGTTTATAGTGTTTTATGTAATAATGTATTTCATCATCAGCTAAATTTTTGAAAGTAACTTTTGTAATATCATGAAGTGTTTTTTCAAAATTTAAAGTTGTAAAACATACCGAAGTAATAACCTCGTGTGTTTTGCCGCTTAATTCTTTTAGCATACTAAAAGCGTCTTCTTCATTTCTGGGTTTGCCTAAAGCTTTTTGATTATGCCACACTATAGTATCACTGGTAATTAAAATATCTTTGTGTTGCAACTCATTTTTAAACGGAAGCGCTTTTAATTGCGCGAGGTAATTACTGATTTCAAAATGTGTTAAACGAGGCGGATATTCTTCTTTAACAGGCTTGAGTTGAATTTTAAAATTGAGTCCTAAGTTTTTGAAAAACTCTTGTCTTCTAGGTGAACCTGAAGCTAGAATTATATTATAGTTTTTGAGTTTTTCGTTAAGCATTAATTGAGAATTACATACTTGTATAAAAGTAATGAAAGCATCCCGAAAAGCATAATCCATTTATACATATTACTAATATGATGCATATCTTTTTTTGTTGAAGCACTAAAGGTTTTTATGCTTGTGTAGATATGTGGACCTAAAACAAATAATAAAAAATAGCCAACTGCAATAGGTTGTTTATACAAATCTGAAATTATATAATAAATAATACCAAATAATGGAAAGAAATTTAAAACTGTTAAAATGTTTTTTGTGCGCGCTCTCCCAATAGCTATGGGTAAGGTATTCATACCAGCTTTATAATCACCATCAATATCTTCAATATCTTTAGCTATTTCTCTTAACAGATTTATACTAAATGCAAAAAGCGCATAATCTAAAATAACTTTAAAAAACACCCATTGTGTATCTTGATTTTGCGATGTCATGCTTGGGATTAATTCAAAAACACCAACTATAATTACTGATAGGGCTACTAATGCTGAAATCACTAGGTTTCCAACAAGCGCAGTGCGTTTTAAGTAAGAAGCATAGATGTAAAGTAGTATTGAAATAATAACAAACAAGGAAAAGAAAGGTGCTTTTCCAACCCGATGCGATAGATAAAAGCCGATACCAACACCTATTAAATTAAGAATAATAAACTGATTATAGGCTACTTTTTCTGAGATGTATTGCCCAATTAAAACCTTTTTTGGTTTGTTAACATGGTCAGTTTCCACATCATAAATGTCGTTAATAATATTTCCAGCTGCGGCAATACATACTGTGGCTAAAATTAAAAGCAAAATACCAGTGTTGTCTAATGCGGTTTTTACTCCAAAAGGCTCTAATAATGCGTATTTAATTAGTAATTGCACAAGGGCAATCATTAAAAGGTTTTTCCAACGTATGAGTTTTAAGAACTTCAAGTATTCCGGTTTCTAACAACTAGTCATATTTAGCACCAAAATTACCGCTCCATTTGTCTTGAACTTTTAAAACTTGCTCAATCACATCGCGTACAGCACCTTTACCACCTTTTTTATGAGATATATATTTTGAAATGCTCTTAATTTCAGGCACAGCATCTTGTGGGCAACACGGTAAACCAATACCTTTCATTACAGGGTAGTCAGGAATGTCATCACCCATATAAAGCACATTTTCAGATCTCACACCCTTTTTGGAAAAATAATCATTAAGCTGTTCAATTTTGTTATGCGCTCCTAAATAAATATCTGTAATACCAAGTCCTTTTAAACGTAATCGTACCCCTTCGTTTGAGCCACCCGAAATAATACACACATTAAAACCAGCATCAACAGCTGTTTTTAAGGCATAACCATCTTTAATATTCATGGTTCTTAGCATTTCTCCTGTGGTGGTAACGGTAACTGAACCATCGGTTAATACACCATCAACATCAAAAATAAATGTGGTAATATGTTCTAGGTATTCCTTATAGCTTTTTGCTTCCATGGGTTTGTTGAATAGATTTTGTAAGCATCTCATAAATAGCTTTATGTTGCTCGTTTTCTAAAGTCTTTAAGTGTTTTTTTATAGTCTTTTTATCGTCTCGTAAAGCAGGACCAGTTTGTGCTTTGTAAGGCGATAGTTCTTGTACTTTTTTAGCAGTTTCTAAAATAAGTGGTTTCAGTAAATCAAACTCAGCACCTTCACTTTCTGTAATCTCATGCCCAATTCTGTAGAGTTGATTAGTAAAGTTATTAACAAAAACAGCAGCCAGATGTAGTACACGCCTTTGGTCGCTATTTATACGTTTGGTTGGGCTACCCAAACTAACCGCCACTTTTTTCAATAAAGGATAACTCTTTTTATCAACCGTTTCAATACAAATCGGCACCTTAACAAAATCCATTTCCTTGGCTTTACTAAAACTTTGCAAAGGATATAAAACGCCTCGTTTGTGTTTCATATCCAAATCGTAAATATTCGCACTGCCAGAGGTATGTGCTACCAATTTCCCCTCAAAAGGCAGTTGGCTAGATAGCACCGGAATCACATCATCACTTACCGCTAAAATATAAATATCGGCATCTTTTAAAGCCTGTAAATCATCCGTAATATCAACCACGTTCTTGTACGGTTGAATAGTAGATAAACTCCTGTTATACCATTGAATAACAGAAACATCCTCTGCCTTACTAAACCCTTTAAATAAATGTGTGCCAACATTGCCCGCACCAAGAATCACAACTGAAATCATACCGCTAAAATACTAATGAAATATGAATTAAAACCATAGAATTATTAATTTTTGGGCGCATCCCAAAAGGGTCGGGCTATCCGTTGCAAGTCCTCGCAACCACACTAAGGTGTGTTTGCTGTGGGCTTTTCACTACTATCCCTTGCGCAAGTATCTGCAGTAGCTGTTTTTAATACATTTATGTAGTAAATATTTGTAAAAGTTATTGCCAGTAATCATTTATAAAATAGTTAAATTTGTAATACATGAAGCAAGATATTCAAACCAGAGCAGATGTACATTTATTAGTATCTTCATTCTACAAAAAAGTAAGAAGCGATAGTGTACTCGGACCTTTTTTTGAGCCTATAATAAAAGATTGGGATGCACATATTGAGCGCTTAACCACATTCTGGGAAACTAGCCTGTTTATGACACGTAAATTAGAACAGAAATATCATGGAGACCCATTGCAAGTTCATGTAAAAGTAGATAAAGATAATAATCAAAGTATTACAGAGTTGCACTTTGGACTCTGGCTAAACCTTTGGTTTGAAACTATCGAAGAACTTTTTAAAGGTGAACATGCCGAAAACGCCAAACGACGCGCCAGAAAAATGGGAACGTTTCTATACCTAAAAATTTTTGAGGCAAGATCTCAGTAAATACTGTGCAGTAAGCTACTTTTCTATATCAATAACTTGTCAATTTTGCTTTGCTCATTTTCTGTAAAAACTCTTTGAATCTCAGCGTAAGACTTCCGTCTTCTGTCATTGACCATCTGTCATTTTTTTCAATACTTTAACACTTCCAAATAAACATTAATCCGTAAATTTGCAAAACCTTTTAAAAGGCTTCAAATTATGCAGAAAAAGCTCGCAAACATTTTCTTTTCAACAAAACTTACTGCTGTTTTATTTATCCTTTTTGCCGCTGCAATGGCAACAGGAACTATTTTAGATGCAGGACAAGATACATCGCCAACACCATACACAAGAAACTTAATATATAACGCTTGGTGGTTTGAGGCTATTATGGTGTTTTTTATTATAAACTTTACAGGAAATATTTTCAGGTATAGACTCTACAAAAAAGAAAAGTGGGCCACATTTATACTGCACATAGCATTTATTTTTATTCTTTTAGGAGCTTTTATAACCAGATACGCCAGTTTTGAAGGCATGATGGCTATAAGAGAAGGCGCTACTGAAAACACGTTCCTTTCTCAAAAAACATACATTACAGCTTATATTGATGGAGACTATGAAGTTAACGGACAAGTACAACAGCGTTTTATAGAAAGCGAAGTAGACTTTTCGGGACGTATGGAAAATGACTTTACAGTAAACACTGAATATGGAGGTCAACCTGTAAGCATAGCATTAGAAAAATTTATTGTTGGAGCAGAAGAAGATATTATTCCAGATAATAATGGCGAAGAATATTTAAAAATAGTGGAAGCTGGTGGAAACGGTGCTCATAATCATTTTCTTAAAGTAGGTCAGGTATCTAGTATTCATAACATTCTTTTTGCTTTAAATAAACCAACAGAAGGCGCTATAAATATTACGTTTCAAGGCGATTCTTTAACTATAAAATCTCCCTTTGAAGGCAGTTACATGACAATGGCTACCAAAGCACAAGGAAAACTCTTTAAAGATAGTTTGCAACCTTTGGCTTTACGCTCGCTTTATAAAATTGGTAACATGCAAATGGTATTTCCAAAGCCTGTGGTAAAAGGTGTTTTTGATGTGGTTCAAAAATCAGAAATACTAAAAAATGATGAAGATGGTGTGGTGTTAAATGTTACTACAAACGGAGAAACTCAGCGTGTAGGTCTTTTAGGAGGCAAAGGGACTAATAGTAATTTTAAACAGGTGAAAATAGGTGGTTTGGATTTTGCTTTTAAATATGGCTCTAAAGTTTTAGAGTTACCATTCTCTTTAAAATTAAATGATTTTGAAGCAGAGCGTTATCCGGGGACCGAACGTGGTTATTCTGCTTACTCCAGTGAGGTAACAGTTTTAGATAAAAGATCTGAAGATTATGATTATAAAATTTACATGAATAATATTCTAGATCATGATGGGTACCGTTTTTTTCAATCTGGTTTTGATCCTGATGAAAAGGGAACCATACTTTCTGTAAATCATGATTTTTGGGGAACCTTAATTACCTACATTGGCTATTTTATGCTGTATTTTGGTTTGATGGCTATATTGTTTAGCAAACATTCACGCTTTGGCGATTTAAAACGTTATTTGGAAAAGGTAAAAGTTAAAAAAGCCAAATTACTAACAGTATTTTTACTTTGTTTTGGCTTAAGTGGTGTTTCTCAAGAGCATTTTGAAGGTGATGGACATGATCATTCTAAACCTACAAAATCTCAAATTGATTCTATTTTAAAAGCCAATATAGCACCAAAAGCTCATGCAGATAAATTTGGGCATTTGGTAATACAGGATTTAAGTGGGCGTATGATGCCAGTTAATACCTATGCATCAGAAATGCTACGTAAATTAAGTAAAAGTGATACTTATGAAGATTTTGATGCTAACCAGGTGTTTTTATCAATCCAAGAAAGTCCTATGCTTTGGTATAATGTGCCAATTATTTATTTAAAACGCAAAAAAGCGGATTCAATACGACGTTTAATAGGTGTTAGTAAAGATGAAAAATATGCCACACTAGCAGATTTTTTTACCCAACGCGGAGAATATAAACTATCTCCTTTTTTAGATGAGGCTTATAAAGCGCAAATACCAAATGGTTTTCAGAAAGAGTTTAAAGAAACCGACCAACGTATAAGCTTATTATATAATACTATTGAAGGTAGATCACTAAAAATTTTCCCAATTCCAAATGATGAAAATAATAAGTGGGTTTCTAATTATGATTTTAGAGAAAATCCATCGATTGTTAAAGATTCATCTTATGCCAATTTTATTAAAAATGGGTTTAGTTATTATTTAATGACCTTAAATAATGCAAAAAAATCTGGTGATTTTACTAATGCTGAAAAATTATTAAAATCATTTAAAAAGACCCAGCATAAGTATGGTGGTGAAGTAATGCTAAGTGATGATAAAGTGAAAACAGAAGTACTTTACAACAAGTATGACATTTTTAAAAAACTGTTTAGTTGGTACATGTATGCAGGTAGCTTATTATTTGTGCTTTTAATTGTTCAGATTTTTAATGATAAAAACAAAGTTTTAAACGTATCTGTAACTGTTTTTAAGTTTGTTATTCTGGGATTATTCTTATTACACACTGCAGGCTTGATTGTAAGATGGTATATTTCTGGGCACGCACCTTGGAGTGATGCATACGAATCTATGATATATGTAGCCTGGGCTACTATGTTTTTTGGTTTAGCCTTTGGAAGAAAGAGTGATTTAACTATTGCATCAACGGCGTTTGTTACCTCAATGATTTTGATGATTGCACATTGGAATTGGATGGACCCCGCTATTGCAAATCTGCAACCTGTTTTAAATAGTTATTGGTTAATGATTCATGTAGCAGTAATTGTAGCTAGTTATGGGCCTTTTACTCTAGGAATGATTTTAGGAATAGTATCCTTATTACTCATGATATTTACTACCAAAGCTAATAAACCAAAAATGGATTTGAATATTAAAGAGCTTACTACCATAAACGAAATGGCTTTAACCGTTGGCTTAGTTATGCTTACCATAGGAAACTTTTTAGGCGGTATGTGGGCTAATGAGAGTTGGGGGCGCTATTGGGGATGGGACCCAAAAGAGACTTGGGCACTTATTAGCATTATGATTTATGCTTTTGTAATACACATGCGCTTGGTACCTGGCCTTCGAGGTCGTTGGTTTTTTAACCTGATGTCTATTGTGGCATTTACCAGTATTTTGATGACGTATTTTGGAGTAAATTTTTACTTAGCAGGTTTACATAGTTATGCTAGTGGCGACCAAATTGTGAGTGTGAAGTTTATATCTATTGCCTGTGCTATTGTAGCTATTTTAGCTTTTTTTGCATATCGTGGGTATGCTAGGTTTTATAAAAAATAACAGTTTTATTTATAGCTGTGGCTAATAAATATTTTTAAGCTTCTGATTAATTACTGACTTTTGCAGACTTACCCGCGTTAGTCCCGATAGCTATAGGGAGAAGAGGCATCCTTTTTTGCTTTTTCTGCAAAAAAGATATTGCGGAAAGCCCGACCCCTTGAGGGTAACGCCCAAATTTATTATTCTATTATACTTGATATGTACTCGTAGCCCAAGCCAAATGCAATGGCTAAACCGAAACTTATTAAGGTACCAATTAAGATGTACTCGGTGAGTTTGCGGTCTTTGGCTTTGGATAAATCGCTGAAGCGGAAAACGGATTTTGCGGTTATGAGGAAACCTACGCCTTCCCAATGGTTGGTGATGATAAACATGAATACGAAAAGGCGTTCTAGTATCCCGATGTAGGCGCCGGCATCTTCAAGGGTGGTGTCTTTGTTATATTCTGATAAATCCCATTTGGATATAATGGTTCTCATGACTATGGATGATGCTTTTGTTACGCCTAATAAGCAGGTTAGAAATAATAAGGTTTTGGGTTGGAAAAGTAGTGAGATACTAACCATGTAGGGCTGATAAATTTTAACAACCAAAGCAATAATGATAAGGTGTGCGAGTTGATCTAAACCAAATAACAGCCTTGGATTCATTTTGGTATTCAAATGCAGTTTTATAACGTCGATTATATAATGTGAAACGGGTATGATGATGAGTGCTAACCAATATTGAAAATTGAATTGCAATACTACAATAAGTGCCACAATATGTATTAAAATGTGCCAATATAGGTACTTAGATTTATGTTTATGGGTTTCTTTATGTTGTACCCATGTGTAGGGTTGAAACAAAAAATCGCCTATGGCGTGTGCAAGTACAAGTTTTATAGCTAAAGCTAACATAAGGATTGTATTTGGGTTTGGTAATAGTGTAATAGTTTTGATATTTCATCAAACCCCGCTCTTTTTAAACCTTGGCTAATGTTGCCTTGTGTACGATTTAAAATTTTAGCTATTTGGTTTTGCTTTAAATCGGGGTTTTCTAATGTTGTTTTTACTAAAGTTGCTGTGGTGCTAGACCAATTGTTTATAGTTAATTGCGCTAAGTCTAGCATGATGTTTACAGCGGTATCAAACGGCTCAAAAGATGATTTTATAGCTAGTGTTGTTTTGTCAAGATTTTCAAAACACTCACCAGAATTTACAAAGGCGCTCCCGTTTGATTCTGTGATGTTTTCAGATTTATATGTTTTTTCGCCAATACCAATAGCAAGACGCACATCTAAATCGTCAAAACGCTTTATTGTAGCTTTTATAAGCAGGCATGCACGTAATGCTTGTTCCGGGGTAACCTCCAGTTGAAAACTATCGCCTCGATACACCTCCCATGTTTGTGGGGTTTTGCCAAAACTATTTAATATAGATTTTAATGCTTCTAACCAATGTTTTGGAGAGCTTTTTTTGGAGTTTATAATATCACCTGTGATGATGCTTGTCATACTATGTTGTAAAATATAACGCAAATGTATAGATATTTATCTAAAACAACAAAATATTAGCTAAAAAACTAATAAATTAAAATATTAGTTAATTAGTTAATAATTATTAATATTAGTTTTATGGATAATAATTTGATTTATTTGAAAATGGAATGATATTATTTTACTGTGCATGAAAACATTTTCTTTAGTGAGCAATCATACAAAGTATTTCAATCCAATATCTTTGCATATGAAAAACATAAATATTGAAAAAGATGAAACTATTTAAAGAGTTTAAAGAATTTGCAGTAAAAGGAAATATGATGGATATGGCAATAGGTATCATTATTGGCGCAGCATTCAATAAAGTTATTGATGTTTTGGTTAAGAAGGTGATGTTGCCACCGTTATCCTTACTTACGGATGGTGTTAATTTTCAGAATAAAAGAATTATTTTACAAGAAGCCTCAAAGGCATTGGATGGCACAGTTATAACTGAAGAAGTAGCCATTGGATACGGTGCTCTAGCCGAAGCGTTTTTAGATTTTATGATTATTGGTTTAACCGTATTTATTGTGGTTAAGTTTATGAATAGACTTAAAAAGAAAGCTCAAGATACTAAGGATACTACAGTTGTAACACCTAAAGATATTGAATTGCTATCACGCCTTACAGAACTGATGGAAGAACAAAATACAATATTAAAGGCTGAAAACTAATTATGGCAAAAAAGGGTAGGGAGAAGAATACTAAAAATAAAGCGAAGCATTCTAAGTTAATAGCTCAGAAGAAAAATAAAAAGAAATCTGATGCAGCATTAAGGAAGCAAAGATTGAAGCAGATTATCGAAAAAATGAAAGAAAATACAGATAATTAAAAATAAAAAGTATTTTTGTTGGCACAAACCATAACTCATTACACTCAAAATGATTAACAAACTTACTTTAGTCTTGCTATTGTTTTTTTCTATTCAAATGAATGCACAACAAGAAGCGGACACTTTATCCTTTGATTTAGAAGCCTACCAAAAAGTGGTAGATAGCATTAATCACTCATTTACTTATCAACGTGGGGAAGTAAACCTTCATAATGGTTTAGCTACCCTTCATGTACCAGAAGGCTTTAAATTTTTAAACAGCGAGCAAAGTAAGCGTGTATTAACTGATTTATGGGGAAACCCACCAAGTGAGCCAATAGGGCTGTTATTTCCAGAGGATATGACGCCAATGCACGACAATTTTACTTACGCTGTTGAAATTGAATACTCTGAAGAAGGTTATATTGAAGATGAAGATGCAGAAGATTTAGATTACGATGACTTATTAGAGGAGATGCAGGAAGATATTAAGGCATCTAACCCAGAGCGTACTGCTCAAGGTTATCCAACAATGGAGTTAGTAGGTTGGGCTTCTCAACCTTATTATGACCATGAGAATAAAAAGCTGCATTGGGCCAAGGAATTGAAGTTTGAAGATACAGAGATTAATACGCTTAATTATAACATTCGCGTACTAGGGAGAAAAGGGTATTTGAATTTAAATGCTATAGGCGATATAAATATGCTAAGTACATTTAATGCTGATAGAGATAATATTTTACATAGTGTAGAGTTTACTCCAGGAAACCGTTATTCTGATTTTAATCCAGATATTGATAAAGTAGCGGCTTATGGAATAGGAGGATTAATAGCTGGAAAAATTTTAGCTAAAGCTGGCTTTTTTGCTTTAATATTAAAATTCTGGAAGTTTATTGCAATTGGAGCTGTAGCTTTATTTAGTGGCTTTAGAAAGAAGTTGTTTGGAGGTGGCAAGAGTGATGATGCTTAAGAAGATAATAAAACTAAAAAAAATTAAAAAAGGAATGCGAAAGTGTTCCTTTTTTAGTTTAAAAGGTTAACTGCCTTATCAAAATAAATATCCTTAAAATCTGTAATGACTTTATTTGCCTTTGAATAGTCTTGGTTTTTGGAATGAAAACTATCAAACCCTACGCAATAAATACCCGCAGCTTTTGCAGCTTCAATACCGTTTGTAGAATCTTCTATAACAATGCATTCTTCTATAGAAAAACCAGTGGCTTCAGCAGCTTTAATAAATATTTCTGGATGCGGTTTAGATTGCTTTAAATCGCCACCACTCAGTTTGGCAATAAAATATTGGTTCAAATCAAAACGATCAAAAATCTGATTGATGCTGGTCATAGCTGCCGAAGAGGCAAGTACTAGTGTTAATCCATTAGTATAATAGTTTTTTATCAAATCTAGTACCCCATCAATGAGCCCTAAATTAGAATTACTATCAAAAAATTGTTTATAATGCTTACGTTTTAAAGCTACTAAAGTTTCAGGTGCTTCCTTAAGATCAAAATGGTCACATAAGCGTTTGCAAATATTTATAGTAGATTGTCCTGTGAAAGATTCGTAAAGTTCTGAAGAAACGTCAATACCAACTTCATCAAACATATCATGGTAGGCTTTATTGTGCATAGGTTCACTATCAATAATAACACCATCCATATCAAAAATAACCGCTTTTAGCATCTGTAATTTTTTTTGCGAATATATGAGAATTGAGAAGAACAGGCTAAAAATCTATTTTGTAGTTTTCAATAATTTTTCCAATATTTGTTACTTATGATTGTTTAATTTGACTTCCGTATAGCATCGAGGTTCTCTCGAGCAAAACAAAAGCTAGATGTTATGTGCATTTGGCAATATTCTACATTTAATTAAATCAAAATGCAATCAAATAAAATTTCATTAAAACAATTCATTCAATATTTTAAAATAGCCGTAACTGGCAAGGAACAAGAGTTTACTACTGGTAGTATTCGAAGAGCGGTTTTTATGCTTTCCATACCCATGATTTTAGAGATGCTTATGGAGTCTATTTTTGCCTTGGTAGATATTCTATATGTATCTAAAGTTAGTGTAAATGCCGTGGCTACTATTGGTTTAACAGAGTCTGTAATTACTTTAGTATATGCTGTAGCTATAGGTTTAAGTATGGCGGCAACAGCTATTGTGGCAAGACGCGTAGGTGAAAAAGATTTAAAAGGTGCATCAAATGCTGCAGTTCAGGTGATATTTCTGGGAGTATTTGTTGCATTAATAATTAGTGTGATTGGGATAATCTATCCGAAGGAAATATTAGGCTTAATGGGTGGCGCACCAGATTTGATAGAAGAGGGTTACGGATATACTCAAGTACTATTAGGAGGTAACGTGACTATTATGCTCTTGTTTTTAATCAATGCCATTTTTCGAGGTGCTGGAGATGCTTCAGTAGCCATGTGGGTCTTAGTACTTTCTAATGGATTGAATATTATTTTAGACCCGATGTTTATTTTTGGTTTTGGGCCTATTCCTGCTTTTGGCGTTGAAGGAGCTGCAATAGCCACAACTATTGGACGTGGTACTGCTGTTCTGTTTCAGTTGGGGATTTTATTCTTTGGGTTTAGTAAAATTAAGATAGCATTTAAAGATTTGGTACTCCAAGTTGGAGTTATGTTAAATTTAATAAAAGTGTCTATAGGAGGTATCGGCCAGTTTTTAATCGGTACATCGTCTTGGGTGTTTTTAATGCGTATTATGAGTGAGTTTGGTAGTGAAGTACTTGCAGGTTACACAATAGCTATTAGAGTAATGATGTTTACTTTAATGCCAGCTTGGGGTATGAGTAATGCCGCAGCAACCTTGGTTGGGCAAAATTTAGGGGCAAAAAAACCAGATCGTGCAGAACAATCGGTTTGGAAAACAGGAAAGTTTAGTGCTATTTTTATGGGATTTGTTTCCATTATTTATTTAATTTTTGCACCTCAAATTATCGTATTGTTTAATGCAACTCCAGATGTTGTAAAGTATGGGAGTATATGTTTAAGGATTATAGCTGCGGGTTATATTTTTTATGGGTATGGTATGGTGGTTATTAATGCGTTTAATGGTGCTGGAGATACCAAAACACCAACCTATATTAATTTTATATGTTTTTGGCTGTTACAATTGCCATTTGCATACTTAATGGCAATTACTTTAGATTTTGGACCATCAGGTGTATTTTGGGCTATTACTTTAGCTGAAGTTTTAATAGCTATTATGGCTATAATTTGGTTTAAAAAAGGCTATTGGAAAAAGACAGAAGTTTAATATTAAGAATAAAATTATCAAAACAAACTCAAAGCTACATTCAAGGAATAAACATAAATCTGGGTATGACTTAGAGGCTTTATACAATGTGTATCCAGATTTAAAACCTTTTGTTTTTGAAAATGAATATCAAATTAAAACTATAAATTTTGCTAAGCCTAAAGCTGTTAAAGCTTTAAACACAGCATTACTGTATAAATACTATGGTATTAGTTTTTGGGAATTTCCAGATACCAATTTATGTCCGCCAATACCCGGAAGAGTAGATTATATTCATCATATTGCTGACTTATTGAAAGATTCAAAAGTTAAAGGTAATATTAAAGTTTTAGATATAGGTACTGGGGCTAGTTGTATCTATCCTATTTTAGGAGTAGCAGAATATAATTGGCGTTTTGTTGCAACCGATATTGATAAAATCTCATTAGAATCTGCTCAGAAAATCATCGATAAAAACAACTTAGAGAATAGTATTGAATTAAGACATCAAAAAGAGCTTTCTCAAATTTTTAAAGGTGTTTTAAATGAAGAAGATTGTTTTTCGGTGTCTATTTGCAACCCGCCATTTTATAAATCTGAGGCTGATGCTCTAGAAGCGACTACTAGAAAGTTAAAAGGCTTAAATAAGGAAAGCTATAAACTGGTTAGAAACTTCTCTGGCACCCAAAATGAATTATGGTATAAAGGAGGAGAAAAAGCATTTATTCATAATTACCTTTATGAAAGTTCTTTATTTAAAGATCAGTGCCATTGGTTTACAACATTGGTTTCAAAGAAGGATTTAGTAAAAGGTATTTATAAGTCTTTAAAGAAGTTAGGTGTAACAGATATTAAGACTATTAATATGCGTCAAGGGAATAAAGCTTCAAGAATAATCGCTTGGACCTTTAAATAAAAAAAGGAATCAAAAACGGGTTGAACGTTTATTTTGATTCCTTTTGCATTAACCACTACTAAAATTATAATTTTATTGCTCTTTTTTTCTTAAGTCTATTTTGTAGAATAGTCCCAATTGTAGCCTGTGAAGGTCTAATCCTTTTATAGTTCTATTAAGATAACCAACCTGGACATTCACAGATTTAGAAACATTAATTCCTAAAGCGGTGTAAAGTCTATTTTCTGAAAATCCTATTACTTTCTTAGTTTGAATAGTTGTGAGATATTCATTGTGAATGCGAACAAAGAAAACATTATTAAGCTTTATTTTTGTGCCAATTCTGTACCGTAACCTATTATGCGTAACATTTGGCCCAGATTTATTAAGGAATCGTTGTTCAATTCTAAACCTGTGGTCTATAGGCAGTTTAAATAATGCGTGCTTATAACCAATCTGTTCAGACAAACGGTTTTCAAAGGTATGTGGGCCATTGGTTTCAAAACCACTATCAATATCAGCATATCCATAGGCTAATGTTGTCGTGAATTTTGGTGAGACTTTATAATTTACTGAAAGATTATATAAAATAAAGTTGAAGTTATCCGCTATTTCATAATCCCATGCTTGGATTAAAGTGCTAAAACTAACTTTATCAGAAACCTTATGACTGCCTACAAAAGTGAACCAAGACCCTAATTCATCTTCCACAGGAGCTTGGGAGAATGATGAATTAAAACCAAAGGCAAGGATTAGTATAGTTATATAATATTTCATTTGAAAGTATTTAAAAAGTGTGAAATCTTTAGTTATGTTTTATTTAAAAAGGCCAGATTATAGGCACTAGTATTAGTGAGATAATGAAAAACAATAAAAGGAGCGGAGCACCAACTTTTAAGTAGTTCATAAATTTATATCCACCAGCCGTCATCACCATAGCATTTGTGGTTGTACCAATGGGTGTTAAGAATGCTGTTGATGCACTAATAGCTACTACAATCATAAATGGGGCAGGAGACAGGTTGAGTGAGTTAGCTGCAAGAATTGCAATTGGAGCCATTAATACCGCTGTAGCTGAGTTGTTAATAACCTGACTAAATGTTGTGGTTAATAAAAACACACCGCCCAATAATAGAATAGGGTGTATAGCTCCTAAATATTCAACCAATGCATTTGCTATAAGTTGTGCAGTTCCTGTTTTTTGGAGTGCTATACCCATAGGAATCATTGCAGCAATCATAACAACACTTGTCCAACTAATGCCTTTATAAGCTTTAGAAATTGGAACGCATCCTGTTAGTAATACAACACCAGCAGAAATTAAAGCAGCCATAGCACCTGGAACAATTTTGAAAACCATAAAGATTATCATTAAAATCAATGCTCCTAACGCTATAAATGATTTATAATTTAGGTTTTCAACATTTTTAGCCATTCCTTCAGGACTACCAATAATTACTAAGTTTTCGTGTTGTTTTTTTAAGTCTTCAATATCTTCCCAAGTACCTCTTATTAAAAAAGCATCTCCAGCTTTAACAGTAATTTCTTTATCTAATATAGGCTGTCTGTTTCTAGACGCTGCTAATAGTTGTATGCCAAATCGTTTAAAGTAATCCCCTAATTTATAATGTCTTCCTACTAAAATTGAGTTAGGGTTTACAATAACTTCTGTCATACCCACCTCTTGATTAATAAGGTTGTTTTTAAGCTCATCTGCAATGGGTTCTAGAGGTAGAAGTCCTAGTCTGAATGTTATCATCAATTTATTAATAGCTTCTGTATCTCCTTTTACTGTGATAATATCATGGTATAAAAATTCTGTATTAGGATCAGGAAACTCAATAAAAGTAGGAACTTTTTTCAATAGATTAGGATGCCTTCTTCTTATACGTATAATAGAAACATCATATTTTTTCTCAAACTGCCATTTTTGAATTTTTGTGTTTAAGAGCGGAGAAATTGAACGCACACGTAATCTATAGTAACCGCTATCTACTTTATAAGCTTCAATCCAATTATGCAAAGTAGATTCAATATTTACAGGCTTGTTATTGGTTTTATTTTTAGGTAGAAGTTTATACCCAATGTATCTAAAATATAGCAATGCAATAATAAGTAACGGCAATCCAATTAAAGCAAATTCAAAGAATGAAAATCCTTCAAAACCAGCCTCTACTAAAGCATTGCTAGCAATAATGTTTGGAGGTGTCCCTGTAAGCGTTAAAAGCCCACCGGTATTAGAACCAAAAGCAACAGGCATTAGCATTTTAGAAGGTAGCGTACCAATACTCCATGCAGAAGAAATCGTTAAAGGCATCAGTGTTGCCACTGTACCTGTGTTACTTACAAATCCAGATAAAACACCTGCTCCAAATGTTATAATAACGAGTAGTTTAGGAACACTTTTACCTGCCCATTGTACAAATTTCTTACCAGCAAGTGCTGTCCAACCTGTTTGTGCTATGCCTTCACCTATAATAAACAATGCAGCAATCATAATAACTGTTGGGTTACTAAAACCACTTAAAGTTTCTGTAGCATCTAAAATCCCTGTTAAAAATAAACTCAGCATAGAAATCAGAGCAACAATGTCTGGTGTAAACTTTCCCCAAACAAAGAGACCAATGGTAATAACTAAAATGGTTAGCATTAAATAGATCATATCTTGTAATTCTTTAGTAGCTTTAGCACAATGTTTACTATGCTTGTTAATTATGATGTAAAATTACCGTTGAATACTACTAATTATTATGACGAAAGTCATGCTTTAAATTAATGCTTGATTTTTCAAGAATTGTTATATTTAATAGGTGAAAAATGAGAAAAATTATAACGAATACGTTTTCGTTATATGGAGTTTTAAGGTATTTTATATTTTGAATGCATTATGTAATTCATTTCAAGAATATATTAGTGATAATAATTAAAATTATAATATGAAATTAGATGTTTTAGCTTTTGGAGCTCATCCAGATGATGTTGAATTAGGATGTGGAGGAACTATTGCAAAAGAAGTAGCCCAAGGTAAAAAAGTAGGTATTATAGATTTAACAAGAGGAGAATTAGGTACAAGAGGAACTGCAGAAACCCGAGATGAAGAAGCATTTAACGCAGCAAAAATTTTAGGTGTTAGTTTGCGTGCTAATATGGCATTTTATGATGGTTTTTTTGTGAATGATAAAGAGCATCAATTAGCTATTATTAAAATGATAAGAAAATATCAACCAGAAATAATTCTATGCAATGCTGTTGACGACCGACACATCGATCATGGAAAAGGTAGTAAACTAGTTAGTGATGCTTGTTTTTTAAGTGGATTACTTAAGGTTGAAACAAAAGATGATGGGGATATACAAAAACCTTGGCGTCCAAAACAAGTATATCATTATATACAATGGAAAAATTTAGAGCCAGACGTAGCTGTTGATATTTCAGGATTCATAGATAAAAAAATGGAAGCTGTTTTAGCTTATAAAACACAGTTTTATGACGCAAAGAGTAATGAACCTCAAACACCAATATCTAGCAAAAATTTCACGGATAGTATTCGTTATAGAGCTAGAGACTTAGGGAGATTAATTGGTGTTGAACACGCTGAAGGTTTTACTGTAGAACGTTACGCAGCTGTTGATAGTTTGTTTGATTTAAAGTAGTTATAAAAACTTAGTCAAAATATTAAAAAAGTCTTTGTAATAAAGATTGAAAACAATTACATTTGCACACGCATTACAAAATGCAGTTACACGGTGGTTGTAGCTCAGTTGGTTAGAGCATTGGTTTGTGGTACCAAGGGTCGTGGGTTCGAATCCCATCATCCACCCAAAAGTAAAAGCCTTTCAAGAGATTGAAAGGCTTTTTTTGTTTTATTAAAAACCGAAAACTTTAATCTAATTTAATTCGTTCTTCTCTATTTGCAAGCTCCCAAGCGGTATGGAAAATAAGTCTTGTACGAGTTTCTAAGAATTCATAATTTATTTTATCTGGCGTATCAGATGGTCTGTGGTAATCTGCATGCGTTCCATTAAAATAGAATATAACTGGGATATTGTTCTTGGCAAAATTATAATGATCTGATCGGTAGTAGAATCGATTTGGGTCATTGTCATCATTATAAGTATAATCAAATTCTAAATTAAAATACTTTTGGTTTACAGCCTCTGATACATCATGCAATTCTTTACTCAGTTTATCCGAACCAATAAGATAAAGGTAATTTTTTCCAGATTCTTCATGTTTTGGATCTACTCTACCAATCATATCAATATTCAAATTGGCAACCGTATTTTTTAATGGAAATATAGGATCTTCATCAGCATAGTAACGTGAGCCATAAAGCCCTATTTCTTCACCAGTTACATGTAAAAAAACAATTGAGCGTTTTGGTCCGTTTCCATCTTTTTCAGCTTTTTTAAATGCTTCAGCAATTTCTAAGATCGCAACCGTTCCAGAACCATCATCATCAGCTCCGTTATTAATGTCTCCACTTTTATCAACACCAATGTGATCTAAATGCGCAGAAATAATAATGACTTCATCTGGTTTTTCACTTCCTTTAATAAAGGCAATTACATTTTCTGAATCCTTTATACCGCTTCTAAAATAGCTTGAAGGAATTTCTTGAAAATAATCACCATCAGCAATTGGGGAAGGAATATTATTTGCTAAATAGTGGTTTTTTATAAATTCAATAGCTTTCTTTTGTCCAGGTTCACCTGTTTTTCTTCCTTCAAATTCATCTGATGAATAGGTATAAAGCATTTCTTTAAGTTCATCGGAAGTAATTGAAGCCGAATACACTTTACTATTTACCTCTTTACCATTTTTGTTTTTATTTTGAGAAGAACTACAAGATGTTAAAAATAGAGTTATGCAAAAAAGAAGTGCTAAATTTTTCATGAGTCTAAAATTTTAATATCTGCTATATTACGAAATTGAACTTATAGATGAAGTAATATTGAGTCTATTTTAACAGTTCGTGGTCTTTATCAGTAGCCAGACGATGCTCTTGATTTGCGATTTGCCATAAGGTTGCAAAAATAAGTTTTATACGTCTTTGTAATAACGGATAATCAATTTTATCTGGCGTGTCACTTACTTGATGGTAATCCTCATGCTCACCGTTAAAATAAAAAATCACTGGAATATTGTGATAAGCAAAGTTATAATGGTCAGAACGTTCATAATAATCGTTAACATCACTTTCATCATTAAATCTATAGTCTAAGTCAATATTAAAAAAGCTATTATTTACTTTTTCAGAAATATAGTGCAACTCTTTACTTAACCTATCAGAACCAATTAAATATAAATAATCTCTGTTGTTCGAATGAAATTTATCAACCCTACCAATCATATCAATATTGAGGTTTGCAATAGTATTTTCAAGAGGAAAAACGGGATGTAGTGTGTAAAATTCTGAACCTCTTTTTCCAATCTCTTCAGCGGTAAGATGAAGGAATAAAATACTACGTTTTGGCTTGTATCCAGCATTTGCTGCTAGCTTAAAAGCTTGTGCCATTTCCATTAACGCCACCGTTCCAGAACCATCGTCATCAGCACCATTAAATATTAAACCATCTTTAGAAATACCCAGATGATCTAAATGAGCAGAAAGAATAATAACATCTTCAGGATATTCAGAACCTTCTATATATGCTAAAACATTTTCAGAATTTTTATATTTTTTATTAAAAAAATTAGAGGATATAGTTTGATAATAATTAGAGCCTCCGTAAGGGGATTCAATACCCTCGTTTTGATAATAGTTCTTTAAGAACTCTGCTGCCAGTTTTTGACCAGGTTCTCCAACTTGTCTTCCCAGAAATTCATTTGAAGAAAATTGGTATAGATGTTTTTTTAATTCTTCTACAGTAATTGTATTTGCATATTGTAAAACAGCAGTTGTGTCTATTAGCTCTATACTATCTTTAACATCTTGTATTTTAGCTGTATATTTTTTTGAAGCACAAGTGCCAACCAAGGCAAATAATGAGAGAATATAAAAGGTTTTCATGTATAATTAAGCAATTATTAATTACATGTAACTACAACCAAATCATTTCCTTTGGGAGCGGGTAATTATAGGTCTGCTAGTTGCATCTTAGTCAAGAGCAAATATAAACAAATTCTAAGAAGAAATTACTTACTCGTCAAATGAAATGTCTTCTAATTCTGATTCATCAATCTCAATATCAAGGCCTTCTAATTCTTGAATAGACTCTTCTTCTAGTTTCTCCTCTTTGGCTTCAATAGCATCAGTATTAGCAACTTTAGTTTCTGTAAATATAGATTTATAGGTAGTAAGTAAAAGCGCAGCAATTGTTAAAAGGAAAGAAAACTGAATAATTTTTTTAACTTTTCCTGTTTTTTTTGATAAGTAAAAAGCAATTAATCCAAAAACTAATGCAGCAATAGCAGGAAATATAGCTAAGTTTGATATTGGTAAAACAGCAAAAATAATTGCAAAAATTGATGCAATTAATGCCAGAATAGTGAATAGTTTTTTCATCTTAAAACAAATTTAATTCTTTAAACCAGTAGCCGATTTTATTTTTAATTCTCCAGTTCCAACAGGAATTTTAAATTTTCCATAAACAGGAATTTTATTTTCATCTGCACTTAACCATAATGTTGCATTTACAGTGTTTGAATTAACAGAGCCTAGTGCTAATTTGTAACACGTTTTCTTTCCTAATGCTGTAGAAATGGTTTCTTTGCCTAAATAAGTTACTTTGGCTTTTACTTCTTCGCGATCAAATAAAATGGTAAATACTTTGCTTGTACCAGAACTTAAATTTGACAAATCAAAAGTTCTTAAAGTATACAGCGTCGATATAATATCTTTAGTGTCCGATCCAATTGGAACTGTTTTTTTCTGAGTCCAATTACTCTTTTTCTTAGTCTGTACCGTTTTAACTGTTTTGGTTTTATGGCTAAATGTATATTTAACGCTTTTTTGATACCCACCTTCATTAATATCCCTGTTGTATAAATAAGGTTTAAGGCTTTTAGGGCTCACATAGCTTTCGTATAAGTCTCTTATTTTAAAAAAGTTATCCCATTTACTGTAAGTAGTAGCTTTACATTTTAAGCGTAACAAGGTGGCTTTAGAAGTCTTAACCGCACTAGTTTCCATGGTGATTTCTGCTAAATCATTTAAAATACCAGACATGTTATAGGAAGCCGTATAAGTTAGCTTTTCACCAAAGCCAATAGCATTGTTTTGAGCTGAAAGTGAAATAGAAACTAAAAAAAGCAGACAAAAGTAAATACGTCTCATAAAAAAGTGTTTTTGGTTATAACGTACCATTAATCATTTATTGTGCCGAAAATACAATGCTTAAAACTATTATGCTAATAATTATTGATATTGTATAGCCTATGTTTTACTGATTTATGTCATAGTATTTGCATAAAATTAGGTGTAAGTTTACTATATAAACTAAACTTACAAGCCGTGAATAACATCTTATTACCAACTGATTTCTCTAAAAATTCGATGAATGCCATTTATTACGCTATTGAGTTTTTAAAAAATCAAGAATGTGACTTTTATATATTGAATGTTCAGAAAGTATCTTCATTCATTACGGATGATATGATGGTAGTTAATTCATCTACAACTATTTATAAGACGTTAATTGATGCAGCGAAAAAGTCAATTGATAATATTATCACAACATTAAACGACGAGTTTAGAAATAGTAAGCATAAATTTCATTCTATTGTTGATTATGATAATTTTATAGATTCCATAAACCAAGCTTGTAAAAAATATAGTATAGACTTAATAATCATGGGTACTAAAGGCGCATCAGGCTTGAAAAAAGTACTTTTTGGAAGCAATACCGTTAGGGTTATGCAACGCTGTAATGTTCCAGTTTTGGCAATACCAGAAGGGTGCAAATATGAAAACATTGAAAATTTAGCATTTGCAACCACAAACTCAAAACAGTTTAGTCAAGAAGAGTTAGTGGTTTTAAATGAAATACAAACATTAAATAAAGCATCAGTACAAATCTTACACCTCGCAGACCAAAACCATTTGGTTTACGATGCCCATGATAATGTTGAGTTTTTAAACACTAATTTCTCAAATGCAAAGCATGAATTTATTGATGCTCCAAGTGATGATATGTATAATGTGGTACATAATTACATTGAAAAAAATAATATTAACATGCTTGCCATTATGAATAAAAAACACTCGTTTCTAGAGCGCCTTTTCAATACACATACCGTAGAGCGGTTTGCCTTTAAAATTGACATTCCGTTATTGGTTATGCAAATAAATTCTTAAAGCATAAATACATTAAAACCCTCAGTCATGAAAAATGCCCTATACCTAAGCATTCTAATAGTTTTATTACTCATTAGTTGTAATAATTCAAAAAACAAAATCTCGTATACAGTACAAAGTAATATTAAAAAAACCGATAGCATTCACCCAGGAAAAACACTCATGGAAACTTACTGCTACGTTTGCCATAACCCAACAACAACAGAAGAAAACAGACTAGCACCACCCATGATAGCCATAAAAAAGCACTACATATCAAACACCACTACCAAAGCAAAATTTATATCCAATTTACAAAACTGGATAGCTAATCCAAACCCAGAAGATGCAAAAATGTATGGTGCAGTAAAGCGTTTTGGTGTTATGCAAAAAATCTCATACCCAAAAGAAAGTATCCAGCAAATTGCCGATTATATCTACGATAATCAAATAGAAGAACCCGTATGGTTCAAAGACCATTACAAGCAAAGAGGCAAAAACAGAAAATAAATTGTCCGCTCAAAATGTAACAATTCATACTTATATGCGTCATATAAGTATCAATCAATACATTAATCATCATGAGACAAGACAATCAATTATTAGTCATCACACATTTAAGTCAGTTAATAACCTTAATAACAGGTTTCGGTAGTTTATTATTACCGCTTGTGTTATGGCTCACGCAAAAAGACAAAGTGTATCAAATGGATACCCACGGAAAAAACATCATAAACTTCCAGTTAAGTTTAATCGTGTATTGCCTCATCTGCATTCCGTTAATATTATTATTCGGTTTAGGCCTTTTAGGCTTTATCGTTTTAGGTATCATCTCCGTTATATTTCCTATAGTAAATGCTATACGAGCAAGCCGAGGCGAAGCACCAACATACCCTTTATCTCTTAATTTTATTAGTTAGTGAATTCTCGCGAAAGCGGGCATCTTTTAAGGCTAGTTCCTTATTAGATTTACGAGATAAACCTAAGCGCTCACTATTTTAGTGGGCGTTTTTTTGTTTTATTAATGTTTTGGGCGTTACCCGCAAGGGGTCAGGCTTTCGGCAGTCGCTTTTTTGTGTTGCATAGGTGCAACAACACAAAAAGAGCTTCAACAAATGCCTCAATCCTTAACGCGGACATGTTTACTAGAGTTTGAGCATTTCAACTATTAGTTTATAATTTCTAGAATGTTATTTTATGAGAATGTAAAAATTTTGTTTTTTTTGTGCCTCATATTTTTAAAAATATGAGGCACAAATAATTTTGTGACTCATAACAAGGTCACAAAATTACTTATTAATCATTTACAATAGATAATAACCTTCTAAAGGCATAAATAGCTGGTCTTCTGCCAGCTCCAGCTTCGGCAATTTCAAGTACATTTTCTTTTACCAAAATATCTAAAAGTCGAGTTACACTAGATTTAGGAATGCCTGAATTTCTTGAAAAATAATTAGTAGAAAAAATAGGTTGAATAAAAATAGTATCTAGACAATGAATAGCATATTGACTATGTGTACTTTCAGTTATTTCTTTCTTAACGGTTTCATATAAGTTAATAATGGCTCTTGTTTTAGTAATATTTTTTTCTGCTTGTACAATAATGGCATTCATAAAAAACCTGAGCCAATTAGTCCAGATGCCACTATCTGTAATATCTTTTAAAGCATCGTAATATTCCGTTCTATGGTTTTCTAAGTAATCACTCAAGTAAAAGACAGGTTCGTGAATAATTTTTTTATGATATAAAAACAAGGGTATTAATATTCTACCCATTCTACCATTACCGTCTAAAAAAGGATGAATAATTTCAAACTGCGCATGCACAATAGCCAATTGTACAATAACATCCAGTTCTTCATGATGCATATAGTTTTCCCAGTTGTTTAAAGCATCTTTCATTACTGGAACTGCTGGTGGTACAAACCTAGCATTATCTATAGTGGAACCTGGCGCACCTATAAAATTTTGAATACGCCTAAAGTTACCAGGGTCTGCACTATTACCTCTAACATCTTTCATTAAGGTTTCGTGCATTATACGAATAAGGTTTAAGGTTAGTGGCTTACTTTGCATTTGCTCTCTACCTTCCCTTAAAGCAATACGATAATTAATAACCTCATAAATATCTCCTTTTTTGTGGTCTTCAACATCTTGGTCGCCCTCATATTCTAATACGTCTCTTAAAGAAGCTTGTGTACCCTCTATTTTTGAAGACTGCACCGCTTCTTGAGTTCTCAAAGGCGCTAATAACACATCTGGATTAATTACAGATTGTAAAAGTCCATCATAACGAGCTATATAACGATTTGCTTTACCCATAAGGTCAATAAGTTTAGACCAATCTATAGCTTCAAGTGGCAAATTATGCGGTAAATAAGGTTCCATTTTGTGACTTATGTATAAGTTATAAAATTATTTGTGACCCAAATATAGCAAAATATGAGTTACAAAACGATTTGTGGTTCATATATGAGTTACAAATTTAAATGTTAATGTTTTGGGCGTTACCCAGAAAAGGGATCAGGTTTGGAGTTTATCCTGAGCGGAGTGGAAGGGTTATATCTTTTTAAAAGTCATTGCGAAGGAGCAACGACTGTGGCAATCTGCCAAAACCTAGTTACCCACAAATTTATAGTTACCTTGTTTTTAAAAAGGATGCCACTGCAATCCTTAACGCAGAAAGCACGTTACCATTTAAGTTTAATTGTAATTAATACGCTCGCGTATCCCACCACTAGCACGATGGATAATTACATCTGCATTATGGCGTTTAGCAATCACTTTGGCTTTGTTTATAGCTGTACTTTGCTTGCGGTGTTTAGAGGTAATACGCTTGTTACCCTCACGTCTTACAGCCCAACCATCTTCGTAAGGCACAACATGTTGGTGCCACGTTCTAGATTTTTTATTGGCGCTTTTAAAATAAGCGTCTATAAGGTCTTTTAAAACTTGAATCCAAGAGGTTGGTTTATTGCTTTTTGGCATAGTTTGCTTATCGTAAATCTTATATGTTGCTATTTAATGTGAGTTCGATATATTAATACTGATAGTCAATTATTTAATTTTTAATCTTGTCATTCCGAACGAGGTACGAGGAGGAATCTCACATAAATGAGATATCTCGTCTCTCGTTCCTCGCTCTGTCGATATGACAAACACTTGTTTTTCATGGTATTAAGTGCAAAATTTTAAATAATAGTTATATCGAACTTACGTTATCTAACTATTTTCAACAATAGCTATTTCCTCATCCGTTAAGCCATACAACTTATAAACCATTTGGTCTATGTCTTTTTCGGTTTGGTTAATTTGGGTTTGTAGGACTTGGGCTTTTTGTTTGTTCTCTTCAAATAACTCTAACCACTCGAACTCATCTTTTTTGGTGAGTGTTGGTATAGCCTCTAAACCATCTTTAATACGTAATTTGTTATTTGCTTTTATGGCTTTATTCAACTCTTTTATAAACTCACTAAATTCTAATTCTTGCCAGTTTTGAAGTTTTTTAGTAAGTTTTTCAATTTTATTTTGCTCTTTATAATAAAGGGAAAATAAACTAACAGACTTATTATACTTACTATGTAGATTAATTGCTTTATCAACAAAATGCGATAAATAATTTTCTGGAATATTTTTCTTAATAGGTATAGTATCTATTTTATCTCTTCTGAAGTCATAATATCCACCTTGTAGTGTAGTGCATATATTTTTTAAATAAAAATAAATTAGTTTTGAATTTAATAAACCCAACAAATCTTTACTATCACTTTTTATATAAAAGTTGTTATCTGACAGGTAATAACCATTTAAATCTAATTGAAAATTACATTGATTATTTGTTCGTGGATAAACAATTTTAACACCTTCAAAATCTTCATAGTAAGCAATGTTATCTTGTATTTCAAACCACTTATAAGGTCCAGCTTTTCTACCTATTTGTTCACCATTATTGCGAGGTTTTAAAACTTCATAGAAAGGCTCTAAATATTTAAGAATTGTTGGATATTGATAAATATTAAGACCTCTCCTTGTGAAAAGTAGATAATCATTGTTATTAGATATGTGATATCTTTTTATTGCTGAACCCAATAATATGGGTTTGATTAATTCATTCGTTGCTCCTTCGGAAACTAATTGTTCTTTTTTTGATTCATCAAAAATAAACACTTCGTTTTTCCCTGTTAATACACCTCTATTTATTTTACCTTCTACAAATTTAGACAAGCTAATAGTATCTATTTTAATTTTTTCAAGTACCTTTTGGTTGTTTAAAGGAACAAAATTCCACGATTCATTTGTTAAAGAATCAAATAGTACTTCGACTTTGTTTATTTCAAGAGTATTAATTGGGTCTGTACTGCTTGTTCTTTTGTTTATTTCAGAATACAAAAAAGATTTTGCTTTATAATTTGGTTTTTTATTCAGCACATAAATGATGGGATAAGCTGTAGCATCAGAAAAAACTGGATAATCATCAAAATCTAATAATAATTCTAAATTTGCTTGATTCTTTATAACTTTTCTTATGTTTTTACCATAAGTAGCTTTTAGAAATTTATTTGGCAGAATAAATGAGAATAAGCCTTTTCCATTCATTAAACTTATTCCTTTTTCAATAAAATAAGTATATAAATCTGCAACACTATTGTAACATTTATAATGCTTTTCTAAATATGGCTTAATATCCTTAAAGAGTTCTTGCCTTACATAAGGCGGATTCCCAATCACCACATCAAAACCACCTTTGTATTGTGTAGCAAAAGCTTTTTTTGTTGTGCAACACATGCTATCTATAAGGGTTTGTGTTGCTTTGTTGTGTGCTGGTAACTCGTGCTTATTCCTGTTGGTTTGTACGTATTTTATGGTGTTGTATAGCTGCTCTTCTGTGGTTATTTCTTTTGGCGGGCTGTACTTTTGTTGCCATAGGGGTTTGTTTTTCTTTTTATCAATGGGCTTAAGCCCATTGTAAGTCCCATTGTGTTGCTCATTATTATATACAAATGCCGTGCGTCCTTTTATTTTCTGCATAATGGCTGGTATCTCTTCAATATCACACACCAATACCAAATGAATATGGTCTGCACAAATATTATACGCCAGCAGGTTTAGATGGTCTTCTTTTACAATTTTAGAAATGGTTTTACTTATTATAAAATCGCTTTCTGGTGTAAAATAAATAACGTTAGGGTATGGATTTGTTCCCAAATCTCTACGTTCTCTTACTTTGTATTTTACCATTCTTTTAGACGTTCTGCTGTCATGAATGGCGGTTGTAATATGGTAAGCTTTTTTGTGCTGTTCTTTAAATACTTTAGGAAACTGCTCTTGCCAGTTAAAGGCTTTATCGCCTGCTACTGCTTTACTATCTATTAGCGAGTTGCCACACTTTATATTGGAACTTAAATCGTTTAATTTTCGGCGTGGTTGTGCGGTGCGTAACCAAAGGGAAAGTTTAGCTATTTCTACAGACTCTTCGTTAAGGTCTACGCCATAAATATTGTTTTCTAAAATGGTGTTTTCTATGTCTGGGAATTGAAAACCACCACCTAATACTTTGGTTTTTAGCTCGTCTATATAATTATGTTCTTTTATTAAAAAGTCTAATGCTTGGTTTAAAAATGCTCCAGAGCCACAAGCTGGGTCACAGATGGTGAGTTGTAATAACCAATCTCTATAAGTATCTAAAACTGAGACTAATTTTGTAATGGTACTTTTATTACGGTTCTTTCTGCCTTTAAAATACTCTTCTTCTTTAAAGCCTAATTCAGCTTTCTTTTCTTCACACAGTTTACCAACTGTATTTTCTACAATGTATTTGGTAATGTATTTTGGTGTGTAGAAAACACCATCTTTTTTACGCTTCGATTTTTGTTTATCGAACTCACCACCTTCAATTTCGGCATTTACACTTTCAATTTCATTTAATGAATTTTCAAAAATGTGTCCTAATATGTTAACATCTACTTGACTTTCAAAATCATAGGATGCTAACTTATAAGTGTGGTTAGACAATAACTCGTCATCTAACTCTAAGCTATCTAACAACGTATCTTCTTTAAATAAACCACCATTATAAGCATAGATTTCGGCTCTACTGCTTGTGCCTTTACGTCCTTGGTCTAAAAAATTAAAGTATTGCTTAAAGAGATTATACAATGGTCTTTCATCTCCAAAATCTATATCTGCTTTCCACTTATCAATTATTTGTATGGTACTGTTTGGTGGTAATAAACCTCTATCTTCTGCGAAGAAGATAAAAAGAAATCTATCAATTAATTTCTGTGATTTTTTAAATAAGGTAAGCTTTACATTTTTTTCTAGGCGCTGTTCTATATCAATATCTTCTTGAGACTTCTCGACGACGCTCGAAGTGACACCTTCGTTTTTTAATCGCTTTGCATTTCGTTTTACTAAATCTCTGTATAATTCTCTTTTAAAGAGTGAGTAATCTTTATAAAACTGTTTTGTAATTTTTTCTTCTTCTACTAAAGATGCTTCCTTTAGCTTTAAAGGCATATTGTTTAAAATATTATCCTTTTGTAAGCATAAGTAGAATAATTCAAAACGTTCTTTTGTTAATTCAAATAAATTAAATGCTTCAAACTCTGTGGCATCATTAATATAGAATCGTAATTTTTCAAAATTAGAAGTGATGACATAAACACACCCTTTTTGATTAGCCTTATAATCAAACGCTTGTTTGCGTATGCTTTCTAAATCTTTGGTATTTGTACCTTTTAATTCTATAACGCCAATAGCAATGTCGTTATTTAAAATGGCACCATCAGCTTTACGCGCATTATTTTGGTTTTTATATTCTGCTACAAGGTTAAAATCTGCTTTAGGTTTTAAGGTGTAACCTAAAATATTTACAAATAATTCTGTTAGAAAAATACCTTGATACTCTTCTTCTTTAGAACTTCTAATATTATCCTGTATGGTAGGGTTTAAAAAATACTTGGTATATTTTTTATAGGCTTTATCTAAAACTTGTTGGTCTTGTAATTTTAATTGTTGTTTTAAGACTGATGGTTGATATAAAGCCATTTAATAATTTAATTGTTAGCCTTAAAAATATAAATCTTTTTTGTAGGAATTAGTGATTATAACAAGTAAATTTTAAATGGAATAGCTATTTTGGGTAATTAGGTTGATTTTTAAGTAGGACGGTGATTTATTTGTTTTAATAACTTATTAAACTGAATTCTTGAAAATCATATATAATAAATATTTAGAAAAAAGATATACATTTGTACTATAAAGCATCTTATGGACACCGGCAGTGGTTTAAAAACTAAGAGAGGGCCACGTAAGTAAGGTGTTTTATTTGTTTTAAAAAAGTATCATACTAAATTCCTAATATCAATTTTAAAATTCAAAATTTCAATAGCTTTAATGAATACAGGTATTTATTTATACTTTTGTATTGGCTGTTTACGAATGGCCCTGAAACAAAGGGATGCTCTATATACTTGTTATATATCATCTCTTTACTTTTTTGAAATGAGTTCTACTTTTGCGTTAGGGATAGAAACGGCATCCTTTTTTAAGTGTGGGACTATAAACTTGTGGATAACTAGAATTTACAGATTGCCACGTCGCTCACGCCTCGCAATGACGCTTAAAATGATATGTTGAATTCAATAATTAAAATAGAAGTGCATGAAATAAAGCATTATTGATTTTTATTTCAATCGTTTTTTTATATCCATTCTTTGATTAAGTATTCTAACGATTTCTACAATATCATCCTCAACTTTTCGGTAGAATATTAAGTGCGATTTAATTTTTGCTACACGATAATTTTTTCGGGTGTCTTCTACAGATTTTCCATTCATGTAATTATCAGAAATAAACTCAATTTCTTCAATTATCAAATTGTAATATCTATCTGCTTGCTTTTTTGACCATTTATCAAAGGTATAAATCCAAATATCATTTAAATCATCAATAGCTTGTTTGCTAATTCGATATTTGTTTTTACTCATGAATGTTGGCGATGTAATTCAGCTAGGTTTTGTTTTGAGTCAAAATTGTCAACAAATCCACTTTGTTCGCCAACTTCTAGAGCTTTAATTAATTCTTTTTCTTTTTTTTCTTCTCGTTCTAACAATCGTAATGCAGAACGTATAACTTCGCTAACAGAACCATATCTACCAGACTTGACTTCTTTTTTGATAAAATCTTCAAAATGATTTCCGAGCGATATTGATGTGTTTTTTCCCATTTCAAATGTAATTTACTCAAATATACCAAATCTTGGTAACGCAACCAAATTGCAAGTGCGAGTTAAAAATCATTTTAGAAAACTTACCAAGTTAGATAAACCAACCCATAGTTTTTAAGACAGACTTTAGCAGATTTGCCCGCGTTAGGGATAGAAACGGCATCCTTTTTTAAAACCTTAAGGAAAATGACTTTCTTGGAAACTTTAATTTGAGAGATTGTTACGGTCGTTCCTCCCTCACAATGACGTTTTTAAAAAGATATAGTGGATAGCCCGACCCCTTGGGGTAACGCCCAAATGATTCAGTTTGCAGTAGCGGTTTGCCATAAATACTTTGTGTCTTAGCGACTTTGCGCGACAAAAAAAAGCAACAACCTTATTAAAGATTATTGCTTTTGTATGATGAGATTCCTACCGATAAGTATCGGGCTTCACAGGAATGTGTTTTAGTTATTTAACATTACTGGCATAACGAGCATGGTTACTTGTTCGCCATCGTCTAAACCATCTACGGGTGTTAAAATACCTGCTCTGTTGGGCATGCTCATTTCTAACTGTACATCATTTGCATTTAAGTTATTTAACATCTCCGTTAAAAAACGCGAGTTGAAACCTATTTGCATATCGTCGCCTTGATAATCGCATGTTAAACGCTCTTCAGCTTTGTTACTGTAATCGATATCTTCTGCTGAAATATTTAATTCTGCGCCTGCAATTTTTAAACGTATTTGGTGTGTGGTTTTGTTAGAGAAAATACTAACACGACGCACAGAGTTTAAAAATTGGTTGCGGTCTATTACTAATTTATTTGGGTTTTCTTTTGGGATAACGGCTTCGTAATTCGGGTATTTACCATCAATTAAACGACATATAAGTACCGAATTTTCAAAGGTGAATTTGGCATTACTGTCGTTATACTCTATAGTCACATCATCTTCACTAGCTGCTAAAATACCTTTTAAAAGATTTAAAGGTTTTTTAGGCATAATAAATTCTGCGACTTGGTTTGCAGTAACATCTGCACGGGTGTACTTAACTAGCTTGTGGGCATCTGTAGCTACAAAGGTTAGACCTTCTGTAGAAAACTGAAAAAATACACCACTCATTACAGGGCGTAAATCATCATTTCCGGCAGCAAAAATGGTTTTGCTAATAGCAGTAGCTAACACATCACCAGTTACAACAGTTTTACTTGGGTCTTCTAAAGCTACGGCTTTTGGGAATTCTGCACCATCAGCATAAGCGAGCGCATATTTACCGTGGTTAGAGCTAATTTCAACGGTGTTATTGTCTTCAACAACAAAAGTTAAGGGTTGCTCTGGGAAGGTTTTTAAAGTATCTAGTAATAAACGTGCAGGAATAGCAACACTACCTTCGCTATCGCTTTCTACATCTAGGGTAGAAGCCATTGTGGTTTCTAAATCGCTAGCAGAAACGGTTAGCTTGCTGTTATCTAATTCAAATAAAAAATTATCCAAAATAGGTAAGGTATTTGAGCTATTAATAACACCACCTAAAACTTGTAATTGTTTTAATAAATAAGTACTTGATACTATAAATTTCATATGTAAAATATGCGTTTAGTTTTCAAAAATCGCTTCTTACAAATATATTCCAAACGGTCTATATTTGGAAACAAACTTATTAACATTTAAGATGCGTATTTTTTCTTTCTGAGGTAGTTGAAAGCAAAACCAAAGCCTGCAAGTAATACGAGTGGTAATAAGATGTTTATAAGTTGCCACTTGGTTTTTTCTGAGGCTATTTTTTGCTGATTTAAGAAGGCTACAGCTATTTCTTTTGATCGAATGTTTATAAGTCCGTTATCGTCCAATAAATAATTAACGGCATTGAGTAAAAATTCTTTGTTGCCATAGGTTTGTCCTGTCCATCTATCAAAACCAAGTTCTTGTGGTTTGTTTCTAATAAAGTCGTTTTTAATCACATCGCCATCGGCAATTACAATCATTTTTGTAGGCACACTTTTATTGACGCTTTTTGATATATTTAAAGGTTTTACACGATTTTCGTAAACCGAATTAAATTCGCCTTCTAACAAGACAGCTAGTGTTTGATTGCCTTTATTAAAAGTTTGTGGATTTTGCTCTTTGGTGACTAGCTCTAAACTGACTTCGCGTGGTGTGCCTTCCAATTTGGTAAGTGGCGCTGTTTCTAAAAGTATGGTTTTATTGATGTTGTTTTTAAGTGTGTCTATTTGGTTAGCAAAATCAAAACGTACCAAATTCAAATTATTAACAATAGGATGGTTGCTACTAGAACCTGCTAATGGCGAATAGGGCCATTTTAAATGCTGAAATTGCGACTGACTACCTTCTCCCATCGCCAAAGTAATTGGCGCAGAGTAAAGCGTGCTTACCATGTAAGGATTAATACGAACACCGTATTTAAAAAAGAAATCGGTTAAATTTAAATCTCTAGACACCGCATAGTTTGTTCCTGAAGCATTGTATAAACTATCTTTTTCCATTGCTACCGCGTCAACTAACCAGAGACTTTTTCCACCATTCATGGTAAATTGGTCTAAGACTAATTTCTCTGCTTCTGAAAACGCTTCTGTAGGTTTTGCGGAAATAATTAAATCGTAATCCTGAATCGCTTTTAATGTTTGTTGCGGATTTGAAGCCACACTATCCAAGGTAAAAGGTGCGATGTAATAGTATGCTTTTAAGGTTTTTGCAAAGTCTACTAAATATTTGTCTTCTAACTGTTTGTTGCCTTTTAAAATGGCAATTTTTGCACGTTTGGGTTTGGTAAGTTTACTAAAGCCATCAGCAAATGCATATTCTAAATGCTGAACAGAATTGCTAACTAATTCTTGTTGTGATGCGCCAATTTTATTCTTAACCAAAGGAATAATTACCGTTTGTGCATTATAACTTGCCAATGCCCAAGGGAAAATAACCGCTTGAGAGGATTTACCCTTTTCTTGAACGCTAAGTTGCATGGGGGTTAATCCGCGTTGGGTGAGTTGTTGGATATTACGCTCGCGCGTGGTTTCATCTTCTAACGGATTTATAAAATTGAAAACTATGTTGTTATTTACCGCTGCAAATTCTTCTAATAATTGTTTGGTTTCATTTTGAAGTCTACGGAATTCCGAAGGGAAATCTTCACCTTCTAAAAACACATCAACTACTATTGGGGAGTTTACATCTTTTACAATGTCTTTAGCAGATGTGTTTAAGGTGTAACGATTATCTGAAGTTAAATCGAAACGCTTGTAAACCTTACTGCTAATAAAGTTTATTGCAATTAAAGCAATAACAAGGATTAATATGTGTTTTAAATACTTAGTCAAAATCTTTTTTTAATTGATAGGGTCTTACTGCCTTAACAGTTTTATTTATAAATTGAAGTTCTAAACATTCTTGCATATCATTAAATGCACCAGGTTTAAAACCTAAATTGTAATTCCATTTTTGTTCCGAATTGGCTTTTAAAGTGTCGTCCCATCCAAACCATTCTGATTTTCCTAAAAGGGTTTCAATATCAGTTTTAGTTTTACCAATTAGCATGCTATCAGTAAGTATCTGATTTGCCATTTCGTAACGTAATTGTGGTTTTGCTTCCCAAGCTTCAGCATCAAAATACTTTTCATGATGGTAACTGCTAAATATATTAAGCATTGGGTAAAATAAATAAAAATACACAATAGGCGTTAATACCAAGCTTACTAAAAACGTTAACCATTTGCGTTTATCAATGGTGTTTACAAATAGCCATACGAGTATAAAAACAACCACTAGAAAAATGATAAATAAAGGTGTTATAATCATTTATTTCGCTTTGTTAATATTTAGTTTGGTTAGCATTAAAAAAAACAGCGTTACACTTAAAAAGTAGATGATATCTCGGGTATCTAAAACACCACGACTCATGCTTTTAAAATGTGTGTTCATGCTTAATTGTTCTATAAAATAACTTGAGGTAAACTCCGCAATACCTTCAAAACCAATATAAAAGACAAAACAAATAAAAACAGCAGCTATAAACGCCACAATCTGATTATCTGATAATGTTGAGGCGAAAATGCCAATAGCGGTATAAGCTGCCACGAGAAACAATAAACCAAAATAAGAGCCCCAAATACTTCCCATATCTAGATTACCAACAGGGTTTCCTAATTGATAAACGGTGTATACGTAAAGCAATGTTGGAACTAGAGCAATCAATATTAAAATGAGCGCTCCAAAATATTTTCCTAAAACAATATTAAAATGGGAGATGGGTTTTGTTAAAAGCAACTCTAAAGTGCCTTGTTTTTTCTCATCTGAAAAGCTTCGCATCGTTACCGCAGGAATCAAGAAAATTAAAATCCAAGGTGCTAATAAAAAGAATGAGGATAAATCTGCAAATCCGTAATCTAAAATATTGAATTCGCCTTTAAATAGCCAAAGGAATAAGCCGTTTAAAACTAAAAAAATAGCAATAACCAAATACCCAATTGGTGATGCAAAAAACGAGTTTATTTCTTTTTTTAAAATTGCTAGCATTTATTTTTTTTGATATGTACGTCATTACGAGGAGGTAACGACGTGGTAATCTGTTTATTTGTTTTGCAATGACGGTTCATTTGTTACTCTAACGTTTCCAACTTATCAACACTCCAAGCTTCAGGTCTAATGCTAAAAAGTGGTTTTACTTTACTCCAAACGGTATTAAATAACTCCGATTTTCTATAATTTTCTAGAGCTTCTTCAGATTCCCAATGGCTGTAAGTAAAAAAAACACTAGGGTCATTTTTATCTCTGTATAATTCTAAAAAAGTACAACCTTCAAAAGCTCTAATTCTAGTTTTAGTATTGTCAAAATTATCAAGAAATACCTCTACATTTTGTTTATAGAACCCCATTTTTACTATTCTTACTAGCATAAATAATTTTTAAATTAGTAGTCCGCAGCTTTAGTTATACTTTGCGGAATTTCAATACCTTCAGGTGCAATTGGTTTTGTAATAAAACTAATACTTACAGCATCCATTAACCCTAAACCTAAAAGCGTAGATGCGCTTCCAACGGTATCGCTATTACTTTTGTAAACAGCAATTTCTAAAAAATCTCCAGAATTAAAAACCACAAGTTTTCTCCCTTCATCATTTCGTTTGTTTTCTGGAATTTCAAAGTTTACAATATCACTATATTTATTTAATATCTTTTTAAAAGTGTAATTACGAGCCGAAATTTCAAAATCGCGTCCTTTTTGTATGGTTTCAAAAAAGCTACGTTTAATATTGGTAACCACATTACCATAATTATCAATGTAAATAACGCTACCTATAATTTGTGTTTTATCATCATTAACATAAGGTACAATATTTTTAATAGGTTTTATCTCAGAAATGGTTTTACCAATAACCTCTAAAGTACCACCACGAGCTATATGGCAGGCAACCTTTACAAACACATCTAAAACAGGAAAACTGGTTTGAATTTTATCATGGATATTGATTTCAACAATTTTCTCTGGCGCAATTTCAGAGCATATCATACTCATAATACCATTATTAGCACAAACAAAGTAATGCTCGTCTAATTTAATGGCAATATGTTTATTCTCTGGATTGATTTCAGAGTCAATACCTATGATATGGATTGTGCCTTTAGGAAAACTATTATATGCATTTTGAATAATGTAAGCCGCTTCAGGAATATTAAAAGGCGAAACCGAGTGTGAGATATCAACAATTTTAACATAGGGTAGTTCACTATAAATAGCACCTTTTGTCGCGCCAGCAAAGTGATCTTTTTCCCCAAAATCAGTTGTTAAAGTTATAATTGCCATGGGCAAAATTGTTGATATGTTTTTAATGTTAACTCACCCAAAATTATGTATTTTTGAGTTTGAGAGATGATATACAAAACTAATAAATCATTTTATCTAAGTAAACATTATTTCAATATATTATACTTGTAAATCTTTAAAACCTATAACACGCTTTTGAACGAAATTATTATTGAACTTGAAGAAATAACTCCAAAAGAATTTTTTGGAGCTCAAAATGCAAACATAGAACTTCTTAAAAAGTACTTTCCTAAATTAAAAATTGTAGCACGCGGAAACAAAATTAAAGCCTTTGGTGATGAGGAATTATTAGAGGAATTTGATAGACGTATTACCATGCTATTAAAACATTTTGGGAAGTATAATAAGCTTGATGAAAACACCATAGAACGTGTGCTTACAAGCCAAAGTAGCGATGATTATACAACCTCTAAAGCTAGTGGAGAGACTATAGTACACGGTGTAGGTGGTAAATTGATTAAAGCACAAACGGCTAATCAACGCAGACTTGTGGATAGCATGCACAAAAACGATATGGTATTTGCTATAGGTCCAGCAGGTACAGGAAAAACGTATACAGGTGTTGCCTTGGCAGTTCAAGCCTTAAAAAATAAAGAAGTCAAGCGTATTATTTTAACGCGCCCCGCTGTAGAAGCTGGTGAAAATTTAGGGTTTTTACCGGGCGATTTACAAGAAAAACTAGATCCTTATATGCAACCACTTTACGATGCATTGCGAGATATGATAGCACCAGAAAAATTGGCCAGTTACATAGAAAAGGGTACCATACAAATAGCACCATTAGCCTTTATGCGTGGTAGAACTCTAGACAATGCTTTTGTAATTTTAGACGAAGCACAAAACACCACCCATGCGCAAATGAAAATGTTTTTAACCCGTATGGGTAAGCATGCAAAGTTCCTATTAACAGGCGATCCTGGGCAAATAGATTTACCACGTCGTACCATTTCGGGTTTAAAAGAAGCTTTATTGATATTAAAAAATGTAGACGGTGTAGGCATTATATTTTTAGACGATAAAGATGTAATTCGTCATAAACTTGTAAAGAAAGTTATAGAAGCTTACAAAAGTATAGAAAATAGAGACTAATGTTCTTAGAAGCTATTTCCCGCTGAAGCCTGTCCTGAGCGTAGACGAAGGGCTATATCTTTTTTTTGTAGAAAAAAAAGGATGCCGTTTCAATCGGGGCTAGGGTTTTTTAGAATAAACAACGAACCGTCATTGCGAATCACATTTTTTGGTGTGATGTGGCAATCTGTTAAAAAGGAAGAGATTACCACGTCGCAAAAAAATGCTCCTCGTAATGACGATAACAAATAAACGAATCAACTCATAAACGAATAAACAGTTTTTAAAAACAATGAGTAACACAATAATAGACACAAATTTCAATTTCCCAGGACAAAAGAGTTTGTATAAAGGAAAAGTTCGCGCAGTATATAACATTAACGATGAAGAATTGGTGATGGTAGCCACCGATAGATTATCTGCATTCGATGTTGTAATGCCAAAAGGTATTCCGTATAAAGGGCAAATTTTAAACCAAATTGCCACTAAAATGATGGCAGCAACTGAAGATTTAGTTCCCAATTGGCTAACCGCAACACCAGACCCTAACGTTGCTGTTGGGTATTTATGCAAACCTTTTAAAGTAGAAATGGTAATTCGTGGCTATATGTCTGGTCATGCAGCACGCGAGTATAAAGCAGGCAAGCGTATGCTTTGTGGTGTACCAATGCCAGAAGGTATGAAAGAAAACGATAAGTTTCCAGAACCCATCATCACACCAGCTACCAAAGCAGAAATGGGCGATCATGATGAGGATATTTCCAGAGAAGACATACTTGCAAAAGGTATAGTTTCAGAGGAAGATTATGTGGTTTTAGAAGATTACACGCGCAAATTATTTCAGAGAGGGTCTGAGATTGCAGCTTCAAGAGGTTTAATTTTAGTAGACACTAAATACGAATTTGGTAAAACCAAAGATGGTAAGATTGTATTAATTGATGAGATTCATACACCAGATTCCTCACGTTATTTCTATGCTGAAGGCTATCAAGACCGTCAAGATAGAGGTGAAGCGCAAAAGCAATTAAGTAAAGAGTTTGTACGCCAATGGTTAATTAGTAATGGGTTTCAAGGTTTAGAAGGACAAACTGTACCACATATGAGTGATGAATATATAGAATCAGTTTCTGAACGTTATATAGAACTTTACGAAAACATTACGGGTGAAACCTTTGTTAAAGCTGATGTAAGCAATATTCAAGAGCGCATAAAGAAAAATGTTTTGGCGTATTTAAAGTAAATACTGCTATTGTATATACTAAAAAAGACCATGCGCTACGCATGGTCTTTTTTAGTCATATGTGTTTCTAAACGTCAGTAATTATACTTTTTGCCACGTTTGGTCCGTATTTAAATAAAAACTGCCTAAGGCATTAAAGCTACACTCATCAGGTGCGATTAATGATAAAAACGTTTCGCCATTATCACGTTTGTATAAATGATATATTTCGCCAACAACAGGTTCAAACGTAAATTTAGCATCAAAAATAAGTTTGTTGTATTCAAACTCTTCCATCATCTTTTTGTATTCCGCTTGGAGTTCTAAATATTTAGTTTCTATTTTATGATTTATTTTGGTAATGCTTCTATTTTTCCAAGGCGTGTTATCTGTAGTGCTAATAGTAGGTGCCCCAACCGAAGTTGCGTAAGGCTTTAGCGCAGCATCATAGGCTTCGGTTTCAGTATTAAACACAACGTTATCAGGCTTTTTGTCTGCTTTCATGGTAAACAAGGGGTTAGCCTAATTTTTCAATTTGTTTCATAATCTCATCAGCCTCATAGGCTTTTTGGTCGCTCATCTTTCTATTGGTAGTAGAAAGTTTGTGTGCCTCTTCCAAAAGCTTTTTGTATTGTTCTTGTAATTTTTCTTTCTCTGATTTCTTTTTGAATAATCCAAACATATATCGCTTTGCTAAATGATTTTTTAAGACTAAAATCATAGTTATTTACACAAAGATACAATTTTGTTTAATTTTTATTTAATCAAGTTAAACAAAATTATTTTGGTGTTTGTTTTTTATAGCGCTTATCGGTTTGTGTATGGCTCGTTGCGGGAAAATCAGCTATGATTTTCCGCCGTAACCGAAAGATAGTCAATTGCAATGAATTCCGATTAGGAATTCAGACGCAATGAGCTATAAACGTCTTAACTTAGCAATTCACTAAATTTCATATTTAATCATAAAGAACCAAAGAGAGGAATAAGGTTATGATATACGCA
>CANMZT010000023.1 GCA_947502405.1 uncultured Algibacter sp.
TTGGCAATACTTAAATCTGCCTGCGCTGGGGCTATGGTAAGTTCATCCTCGTCATCATCATCGCCGTTGCCATCGCCATCTTCATCTACTGTATTGTCTGTAGTTGGATCACTATCTGGATCAAATTGATCGCTTGCTGTGATCTGTGCTACATTGGTGTACTCGCCTACTGCTCCTGTTGGTGCGTTTACCGTAGCTTCATAGGTGACTACCGTAGTACCGTTGTTGTCTGCTACCGTTAAGCCTGTCCATGTTGCTGTGTTGCCTGCTCCTGTACCGCCATCATTTACTGTGGTTAGCGTGTAACCCGTTGGTAAGATATCTTCTAATGCTACGCCTGTAGCTATATCTGGTCCTGCGTTGGTTACCGTTAATGTGAAGGTTACCGTATCACCTACATTTGGACTGCTGTTGCTGATGGTTTTAGCAATGCTTAAATCTGCCTGTTGAATGGTAACACCTACGGTTGCTTCATCATCGTCATCTATTCCATCGCCATTATCATCGGTATCCGCTCCACTTGTTGGATCACTATCTGGATCAAACTGATCCGCAGCTGTAATCTCTACACCGTTGATATATTCGTTCGCTGCTCCCGTTGGGGCTTCTACCGTAGCATCAAAGGTTAAAGTCACCGTATCTGTACCTACTGGTACTGTTAGTCCTGTCCAATCTACTTGGTTGGTTGCTGTTTCTGTGCCTGTACCGCTGATCGCTGCTATATTACTGTAGCCTACTGGTACGACATCTTGTACTGATACCCCAGTAGCAACTACCGTTCCCGCATTGCTTAACGTTATGGTAAACGTTACTACATCACCTACATTTGGTGTGCCGTTGCTTACCGCCTTGGCAATGCTAAGGTCTGATGTTTGTGGCGTGATGGTAAAGGTATCTTCATCATCTTCACTCTGGTCGCCATCATCATTATCTGGCGTACTGGTTGGATCAAACTGATCGCTGCCCGTGATTTCTGCGACATTGCTGTACTCGCCTGCTGCTCCGGTTGGGGCATTTACCGTAACATCATAACTCAACGTTACCGATGCGCCGTTAGCTATACTGGCTATAGTCCAATCGATCTGGTTGCCTGTGGCTATACCGCCATTGTCTATATTGGTGATAGCACTATATCCTGATGGTACTATATCGCTTGCGCTTACATTGGTAGCAGTATCTGGACCGTTGTTAGTTATTGTCACCTCAAAGGTAACCGTATCCCCTACATTTGGTGTCGCACTACTTGTCGCTGATATCCCTTTGGCTAATACTAAATCAGCTTGCGCTGGTACTACCGTTTCGCCATCTTCATCATCTTCACTTTGGTCGCCATCATCATTATCTGGTGTACTGTCTGGATCAAATTGATCGCTTCCTGTAACTTCGGCTACGTTGTTATACTCGCCTGCTGCCCCTGTTGGTGCGTTTACGGTTACTTGGTAGCTTACCGTTGTACCTGCTAATGGTACGTTTAAGTTATTCCAAGTTATAGTTGTATCGCCCGCGTTAAATATACCGCCGTTATCAATACTGCCTGCAACTAGACTATAACCGATTGGTAAAATATCATCAATGCTTACTCCTGTACCTGCTGTTGTACCTCCATTTGATATCGCTATGCTAAAGGTTAGTACATCACCTACATTTACTGGGGCGCCGTTAACATCAGCCACTGTTTTATCTAAAGATAGATCTGCTGTTTGTGGTACGATGTTGAATGTATCTTCATCATCGTCGTCGCCTCCTGTTGTTGGATCGTTATCTCCATCTGCATTGTCTTCATCTACAGTATTGTCTGTAGTTGGGTCACTGTCTGGATCGAACTGGTCGCTTCCTGTGATCTGTACTACATTTAAATACTCGTCTGCTGCGCCTGTTGGGGCATTTACTGTTGCCTCATAGGTTACTGTAATACTACCGTTTGATGGTACACTTAACCCTGTCCATGTGGCTGTATTACCTGAGGCTATACCCGCATTGTTTACTGTTCCTAAGGTGTAACCTAGTGGTAAAATATCTTCTACGGATACACCTGTTGCTGCGTCTGGTCCGTCATTGGTAATTACCAATTCGAACACTAACGTATCGCCTACGTTTGGTGTGGCGCTGCCTGAGGCTAAGCCTTTGGCAATACTTAAATCTGCTTGCGCTGGGGCTATCGTTAATTCATCCTCGTCATCATCATCGCCGTTGCCATCGCCATCTTCATCTACCGTATTGTCTGTAGTTGGATCACTATCTGGATCAAACTGATCGCTTGCTGTGATCTGTGCTACATTGGTGTACTCGCCTACTGCTCCTGTTGGTGCGTTTACCGTAGCTTCATAGGTGACTACCGTAGTACCATTGTTGGCGGCTACCGTTAAGCCTGTCCATGTTGCTGTGTTGCCTGCTCCTGTACCGCCATCATTTACTGTGGTTAGCGTGTAACCCGTTGGTAAGATATCTTCTAATGCTACGCCTGTAGCTATATCTGGTCCTGCGTTGGTTACCGTTAATGTGAAGGTTACCGTATCACCTACATTTGGACTGCTGTTGCTGATGGTTTTAGCAATGCTTAAATCTGCCTGTTGAATGGTAACACCTACGGTTGCTTCATCATCGTCATCTATTCCATCGCCATTATCGTCTGTATCCGCTCCACTTGTTGGATCACTATCTGGATCAAACTGATCCGCAGCTGTAATCTCTACACCGTTGATATATTCGTTCGCTGCTCCCGTTGGGGCTTCTACCGTAGCTTCAAAGGTTAAAGTCACCGTATCTGTACCTACTGGTACTGTTAGTCCTGTCCAATCTACTTGGTTGGTTGCTGTTTCTGTACCCGTACCGCTGATCGCTGCTATATTACTGTAGCCTACTGGTACGACATCTTGTACCGATACCCCAGTAGCATCAACTGTTCCCGCATTGCTCAACGTTATGGTAAACGTTACTACATCACCTACATTTGGTGTGCCGTTGCTTACCGCCTTGGCAATGCTAAGGTCTGAAGTATCAAGTGTAAGTACTGCATTATCTTCATCATCTTCACTTTGGTCGCCATTATCGTTAGCAGGTGTACTATCAGGATCAGCTTGATCAGTTGCTGTAATTTCTGCAATGTTATTATATTCTCCTGTTGTTCCTGTAGGAGCATTTACTGTAGCTACTATATTTAATGTTTCTGAACTACCATTAGAAATAGAAGGTATAGTCCAAAGCCCTGTAGTTGAGTCATAATCACCCGCAGCATCATCACTAACGTAAGTAAAACCAGCTGGTAATTGATCTACAACTTCTACATTTGTGGCATCATTAACACCATCATTATCTACTATTATTGTAAACGTTACTGTATCTCCAACAGTTGCATTTGCTGGTGCTACAGTTTTCACTAAATTCAAATCAGCTTCTTCAATTATAAAAGTTACCGTGTCTTCATCATCATCATCACCGCCTGTTGTTGGATCGTTATCGCCATCGGCATTATCTTCGTCAACTGTAGCATCCGTATCAGGGTTACTGTCTGGATCATCTAAATCACTTGCTGTAATTTGAACGCTATTAGTATAATTTCCTGTGCCATTTACTATGGCATCGTAAGTTAATGTTCTTGATAGCCCATTTCCTAAAGCTAAATCACTCCAAACTATAGAATTATTTCCAACAACAAATACTCCTGAGTTAGAAATTGTACCTGGTACTAAATCAAAACCAGATGGCAATAAATCTTCAATAGCTACACCTGTGGCATCTCCAGGACCAAAATTTTCTAAAAAGATGGAAAATGTTACCGTATCGCCAACTGAACCTGAAAGAGGTAAAACTGATTTTGTAATTTGTAAATCTGCAAGTTCTAATATAATTTCAGCATTATCCTCATCATCTTCACTTTGATCGCCATCGTCATTATTTGGTGTACTGTTCGGATCTGCTTGATCGCTATTTGTTACCTCAGCTATATTTACATATTCGTTTGAAGCTCCTGTTGGCGCATTAACTACTGCTGTAATATTCAATACTCGATCTAAAGCAGTGGTTACAGAGCCTACAGTCCAAACACCAGTTGCTGGGTTATAATTACCTCCCGAATCATCACTTTGATAGGTATATCCGCTAGGTAACTGGTCTGTTATTTCAACATTTGTTGCGGTGTCTAATCCTGCATTTGATGCTGTAATTGTAAAAATTACTGTATCACCAATACTAACATTTGTTGGTGCTACTATTTTTTGAAGTGCTAAATCTGCTGATTGTATGGTTATTGCTGCATTATCTTCATCATCTTCACTTTGGTCTCCATCATCATTATTAGCATCACTGTCGGGATCAATATTATCACTATCGATTAATTGCGCTGTATTTGAATATGATCCTGATGTATTGACTGTAGCATCAAAGGTTAAGCTTAGTGTAGATCCGTTAGAAATACTGAGATTTGTCCATGTAATAGTTTGGGAACCAGCATCAAAACCACCTCCATTTGAAACTGTTCCTGAAACCAAGCTATATCCTGTTGGCAATACATCTTCAATGGAAATACCTGTAGCATCCATATTAAGAGGATCTTCATCATTATTAAAAATATCTATCTGAAATGTTACCGTATCTCCAACATTTACAGATGTAGGTGTTACCGTTTTTGTTAGTTCTAAATCTGAAATACCAACAATTTCTAAAATCATGGTATCTGCTACATCGGTACACTGCCCGTTAGAAAGTGTCCATTGTAATTCGTAAGTTCCAATAGCTAAACCTGTAACTTGAGACGTTTCGGAATTTTCATCTACAAAATTAACGGTAGAGGGTCCTGAAATTTGACTCCAAGTTCCTGTAACCCCTGAGCCTGCAGCAACCGCATTCATACTTACAGGGCTAGATACAGCAACTTGCTGATCTGGACCAGCATTAGCTGCTGTTAATTGTTCATTAACAACCACTCTTACTTGATCTGTTAGTGTACAACCACCGTTTGTTACCGTCCATTGAAACACATAAGCTCCCATGATTAAATTGGTAATTGTAGTTCCTTCAAAACTCGGTGTCAATATCGTGGCAGCACTTGGTCCTGAAACCTGACTCCAAGTTCCTGTACCTTCAGCTAAAGGTGTTGCATTCATGGTAGTATTGCTGGCGCAAATATCTTGATCAAATCCAGCTTCTGCAGCCGAAGGTCTTGCGTCTGGAAATGTAATGTCGACTGTATCAGATTTTGGGTCACACAATGAACCGGGAGACAGAGGAAAAGGTCCTCCGTTAGAAACCGTCCATACTAAGGTATAAGGTGTATTTATATTATCTGGCACATTAGAAAGCGTTGTTGTAGGTGAATTTGGACTGTCTATAACGACTGTACCATTAGATGGATCGCCATCCACACCATTTGCTGGATTATCATCAGAATCGAAGAATGTCCACGTTCCAATACCTACAGCAGGTGGTGTTGCATTTAATTGTGCGTCAAACTGACACGCGTTAGGTTGATCTGGACCCGCTATAGCATCACTAGGAGGCTCAAAAGCTTCAATTCTAACAACATCAGCTAATTTAATACAAGCACCTCTTGTATACGTCCATTCTAATATATAAAGTCCAGGATTTACAATATTCATAGTAGTATCAAACTGGGTATCGTCAGCTAAACTAGCACCACCGCCACCAACTGGAAAAACGATTTCCCATTGCCCTGTAACAGCTGGAGTTCCTGGTATTATTGAAGGATCAGAACCTGCTAAAGTTACTTCATTAACTACAGGATCATCCAAACATTTTTGCTGATCTGGACCTGCGCTAGGTTCTGGTGGCTGCGGAATAGTTCCTATAGTTACTGTAGCTACACCGGGATCACAGCTTGCTGGACCAGAACCTGTATTGGTATTAAATGTAACATCATCTGGCTCGTATTGAAATATATATTCTGTGCCTGGAACAATGGTTGCATTCGCAGTATTTGGTCCTGTTGTGGTAATTGTAGAGGCGTTTCCTGGGCCTACAGTATTTGAGACTTCCGTCCAAGTTCCTGCAGAACCTGTTGTCCCTTCTAATAAAACACTAGTTGCTGCACATAATTGTTGATCTCCTCCAGCTGTAGCAGGTGCAGAAACTTCTACCTCAACATCTGCTGACATTGGAGGGGTACATAATGCACTACCAACAATATTCCATTTAAAGTTATAAGTACCTGTAACCAGATTAGAAACTGTTACTGTAGGACTGTTTACATCAGAAAATGTTGGTAAACTAGGAGATCCAGATTCTATGGTCCAGTATCCAATTTCTTCGGCTGGGTTACCAACAGGATTTGCTTCGAGAACTGTTGATGTAGCATTACAAACATTAATATCATCTTCTAAAACAGTAGGTGTACTTGTTGGAATTCCTACATTTAAAGTTACGCTACTAGTGGCTGCTCCTGAAGGGCAATTTCCACTTCCTCTTGTTACCACCCAATCAAAAACGTAGGTGCCTGAAAATGTAAATGTCACATTACTATTAGGATCAGTATCATCTACAAATGTGAAACCACCTGGACCTTGATTTAAAACCCATTGTCCTGTTGTTCCCGCCGGTAATGGATTGTTTGCATCCATAGTAAATGTAGTTTGACAACCTGTTTGATCTCCACCAGCGTTAGACACTGGATCATCGGCTATCGTGATTTCAACAGTATCTGAGACTGATTGACAGCCTGAAACGTTATTTGTAACCGTCCATGTTAAAATGTAAGATCCTGGGGAAGGAAACGTAACGGTTGTTCCATTATCAGAAGCTACCGCGAAACTTACGCCAGCATCAGGACTGGACCATAAACCAGTTTCATCAGGAGCAACTGGAGCGCTTCCAGCCAAAACATAAGATAGACTACTCGCATCTTGGCAATCATCAGGACCCGCTGATACATTTTGAGGCCCTTGTGTATTATTTGTATTTATTGTTAAGGTTGTACTTTCAGGTGTAGGACACGTAGCTCCTACCGCATTTTCTAAAGCAATTGTCCATGTAACCGTATAGGTTTCATTGGCTGCCAGGTTTTCTATTTGGGTACTAGGGCTATTTACATCTTGAAAAGTAGGACCCGCTGGACTGATAGACCATGTTCCTATCTGTCCTGCAGAAGGGGTATTTGCATCTACTTGAAAATTAGAACCAAAACAAATATTTGCAGGTGATGGTGTGCTTATCGCAGGGGTATCTATTGATGTTGGGTTCAATGTTATTGTAACATCATCAGGATCTGCTTGACAACCCGCTGATGGTCCACCAGTTACATTATATCTAAATGTATATAATCCAGGAGTTGTAATACCAGTAATGTTAATACTCTCTGCAAATGGATCATCGATAGTTACTGTAGCTGGCCCACCTATTTGAGACCAGATTGATGTACCCACAGTAATAGGATTACCTGATAAGTTTGCTCCTAAGGTATCATCGTAATTACAATCCAAAACAACATCTCCTCCAGCAGATGGAGCTGTTGCACTTCTTGTTATGGTAATATTAATTGTACTTGTAGCATCTGTACATTCTGTTAACAAATCCCCTCTTGTTTCTCTTCTAAACGCAATGGTGTAAGTACCTGTAGGAAGTTGCGCTAAGCTTGTTAATCCAAAATGATCTAAAAAATCTAGTGTAAACACACCACCAGAAAAATTACCAGCTCCAAAACCTCTAAATGAAGTAGGATAAGTTACTTCTTGGGGAGTATTCAAATTATCAACAGGACCACTAACTATACTATATACAGAATTTGTCCCTGCGGTTGTTTGTATTGGTATTGGTATTTCAAAAACATTACATTCACCTATAATATCGTTGCCCATATTAGCAACTATAGATGGAGTAGCATTTCTATATCTCACACTAACCGTTCCAACCGAATTACACGCAGGCATACCCCCAGAGACTGTATTTGGGTTAGTGATTGTATATGTAAAAGTATAAGGATCGTTACCATTATCTAAACCAGAAACCAAAGTTGTGGGATTAGTTGGATCATCTAAGACAATATCTGGATCAGAACCCATATATTCCCATAATACCTCTTCCCCTGCAAAGGTTGGCTCTGGGCCAACCAATGTTGTTTGAGTGATGGTTTGATCACAAAAAACAATATTATTATTATCTATATTTGTTGGACTAATATCTTGAGTAGGTTCTGGAACTGTGATTGTTACAGTATCACTCCCATTAACACATGGGCCACTTACACTCCACCTAAAAACATAGGTTCCAGCTTGTAATGGAGACACCGATGTATTCGAATTATTTGGTGATGCTATACTTGGAGTAGTCGGGCCACTAACAAAAGACCACGTTCCTTCTTGTCCATCAATACCACATCCTGCAAAACTACCTGAAAGATTTGTTGATTGGGTAGCGGTGTAACACTGATTTAAATTTTGGTCAGGTCCTGCATCTACATTTTGCTCACCGCCTCTATTAGTAACAGTTATTTCTGCAAAAGATACACAATCTAAATTAGGTCCTAAGGCATCCTCATTGGTAATAGTATATCTTACTGTTGAAACACCACAACTAGTTTCTGGCAAAGTAATAGAAGTTATATTTTGATCATCAACACTAAATATCACTCCCGCACCTCCAGATGAAGTCCAACTAACAGTTTCGCCAAACTGTGGTGCACTACCATTTAAAACTATAGTACCATTAGCAGGACATGAAACAATATCACCATTACTTATAACAGCCTCTGTTAATGCACGTACTGATACGACCATATCATCCTGATTATCTCCACCTATAGCACAATTACCTATTAATCTAAAACCATAAATTTCTCCACCCACATAACCTGTTACTGTAGTAGTAAGACTATTAGGATTATCAATAATAACAGATGGCCCACTAATTTGCACCCATTGAGAGCCCGTGAAAGGACTTCCGCCTGGACTTGATACTGAACCTGATAATGTTAATACATCATTAATACAGATAATTTGGTCTGGTCCTGCATTAGGCGAACAGTTTTGCGCTTCTACCGATAGGCATTGAAAAAGAATTCCAATTATAGTTAGAAACCTTAAAATGTTTGTGTTAATAAGCTTTTGAGAAATGTATAAATTCTTCATTTAGAATTTTTTATAATTGATAAATATTTAACAAAATAATACTTGATTTTTTTTTGAAATAATCAAAAAAAAATATTTAAATTTTATCGATAATAAACCAATAAAATAGATAAAAAATAAATTTTGAGAGTAATTAAATACAGATATTGTATTCTTAAAGCAATTATAATTCAAATATAAATAGAAATATCTATTCTTTTCGCTAAATTAATTAACATTTTTTGTTAATAATTTTCCTACCTTTTGATACCATTTTAACTATTTGATTGAAATGGCACTAATAGCTTTCGTTTTAAGAATTATCTAAATTATATTTTATCACCTACAAAATGATGCCTTATGATTTGATAGCGCAGCACTAACAAAGACTAATATCCATTAATTAAAATGAAACATATATTCTAATTATAAAACTAAAGATTGAGAAAGAGTAACTATTTGGACAGATTTTTAAATAAAAAAAACGGTGAACTTGTTATTAAAATAGTTCAATTAAGTTAAACTTAATTTTATTGATTATGAGATTCACTAGATAAACTATTTTAGAAATTGGTAAAATATCAAACTAAATAATTTGAAATAACATTAAAATCTATGAAAATGTGATTAAAACTAATTTTTGTACCCATATTGTACTTGGATAAATAATAGTTGCAATTTCAAACAAAAAAGCCTCTTGTTACCAAGAAGCTCTTTCTCTGTGCGGGCGGAGAGACTCGAACTCTCACACCTCGCGGCACTAGATCCTAAGTCTAGCGTGTCTACCAATTCCACCACGCCCGCAAAAGGATTGCAAATATAAACAACATTTTTAAATTGCAAACCTCTAATCCTTAAAAAACGTTCTTTTTTCATACTTTTGAATACTTACTCACAGAAACCTATATGAATCAGATTCAATCCTATATTTCAGAGCATAAAAACCGATTTTTAAACGAACTTATCGAACTACTTAAAATCCCTTCAATAAGTGCCGATTCTGCTTATAAAAATGATGTTTTAAAAACTGCCGAGGCAATAAAAATAAGTTTAAAAAAAGCAGGATGTGATTATGTAGAAATATGCAAAACTGACGGTTACCCTATTGTTTATGGCGAAAAAATAATTGATAGCAACTTACCAACTGTTTTGGTTTACGGACATTACGATGTGCAGCCACCAGATCCCTTAAATTTATGGGATTCCCCTCCTTTTGAGCCCGTTATAAAAAGTACAGAAAAGCACCCCGATGGTGCTATTTTTGCTCGTGGAGCATGTGATGACAAAGGACAAATGTACATGCATGTTAAGGCTTTAGAATTTATGACGGCAACCAATCAACTGCCCTGTAATGTTAAGTTTATGATTGAAGGCGAAGAAGAAGTAGGAAGTGCTAATTTGGCAACCTTTGTTAAAAACAACCAAGAGAAACTAAAAAATGATGTTATCCTTATTTCGGATACAGGAATGATAGCAAACGATGTACCATCTATCACTACGGGGCTTCGTGGTTTAAGCTATGTAGAAGTTGAAGTTACAGGGCCAAATCGCGACTTACATTCTGGACTTTACGGTGGCGCCGTTGCAAACCCAATCAATGTCCTTACAAAAATGATTGCATCGCTTCACGATGCAAACAATCACATAACTATACCAGGGTTTTATGATAACGTTGAAGAACTCTCCAAAGAAGAACGTGCAGAAATGGCAAAAGCCCCTTTCAGTCTAGAAAACTATAAAAAAGCTTTAGATATAGATGCTGTATACGGAGAAGCTGGTTACACAACAAACGAGCGCAATTCTATACGCCCAACACTGGATGTTAATGGCATTTGGGGTGGTTACACCGGTGAAGGCGCTAAAACCGTTATTGCAAGTAAAGCGTACGCCAAAATATCCATGCGATTGGTACCACATCAAAACTGGGAAGAAATAACGCAACTTTTTAAAACTCATTTTGAAAACATAGCTCCAAAGGGCGTAAAAGTAAACGTTAAACCACACCATGGCGGGCAAGGTTATGTAACGCCAATTGACAATATTGGTTATCAAGCAGCATCAAAAGCATATCAAGACACATTTGGAAAAACACCTATTCCGCAACGTGGCGGTGGCAGCATCCCAATTGTAGCTCTTTTTGAAGAGGAATTAAAAAGTAAAACCATCTTAATGGGCTTTGGTTTAGATAGCGACGCTATTCATTCACCCAACGAACATTTTGGAATTTGGAATTATTTAAAAGGCATAGAAACCATACCATATTTCTATAAATATTTTACAGAATTATCTAAATAATAATATGGGCGTTACCCCGAAAAGGGGTCGGGCTTTCACTAGTCGCTCCTCCTGCGTCGGGAGCTTCAACATGCCGTTCAATCCCTAACGCAAGCCTAGGCTTCACATTACACCAATGAAAAACCAACACACCAATCATCTTCTATTACTAGGTTTAGCAACACTATTTATAAGCACATCTGGTGTCTTAGGAAAATACATAGACCTCCCTACACCACTAATTATATGGTTTAGAAGTGCTCTAGCAGCATTTTTTTTATTCCTATTCTGTAAATTCAAAAAGCTCAATATAACACTAAAATCTAAAAAAGATATGCCAACTATTATTCTTGGAGGCATATTATTAGGTGTACATTGGGTCGCCTATTTTTTAGCTTTAAAATTAAGCAACGTAGCTATTGGTATGCTCTCCATGTTTACATTTCCTGTAATAACAGCCTTATTAGAACCTTTTTTTACAAAGTCTAAATTAAACCCAATACATGTGGTGTTAGGATTAATGGTGTTATTAGGCATTTACATTCTAGCACCAGAAATAAATTTTGAAAGCACTTATTTAAGAGGTATACTCTTGGGTGTGTTTTCCGCATTTTGCTATTCACTCCGCAATCTCATTTTAAAAAGGCACGTGTCTCAATATGATGGTACCGTATTAATGATGCAACAATGCATCATAGTAGCTGTTTTATTAATACCAATTTTATTTAATATAAATATAGAGCAAGTACAAACGCAACTACCATTTCTTTTAATCCTAGGCTTAGTCACTACAGCTTTAGGGCACTCATTATTCATTAGCAGCCTTAAACATTTTTCAGTAAGCACTGCAAGTATCATTGGTAGCGCACAACCCATTTTTGGTATTATAATGGCATATTGCTTCTTAAACGAAATCCCTACTCTAAACACTTTTATAGGCGGAAGTTTAATTTTAGCTACCGTTATTATAGAGAGTATTCGGTCTAAAAAAGCATAGTCTTTTTACTTTTTTACCTCTACACTTGTAGAATATAAATTTTTGTTCTACATTTGTAGAAAACACTCTAACATTGTAGAACATGCAACTATCAAAAACAGAAGAAGAATTAATGAATCACCTTTGGAAGCTTGAAAAAGCTTTCATGAAAGAGTTATTAGACGTTTACCCAGAACCAAAACCAGCAAATACAACCATTGCCACACTACTAAAACGTATGACAGATAAAGGTTTTATAGACTATAAGCTTTTTGGAAAATCAAGACAATATTACCCTTTAGTAAAAAAGAAAGATTATTTCTCAAAACATGTAAACGGATTGATTAAAAACTTTTTTAATGACAGTGCATCACAATTTGCATCCTTTTTTACCAAAGAAACCAACCTAACCAAAGAAGAGTTAGAAGACTTAAAAACCTTAATTGATAGCGAAATTAAAAACAAATAGTTATGCTTCTACTCCTTTTAAAATCTAGTGCTTGTTTAGCTATTTTTATGTTGTTTTATAAATTTTGTTTAGAACAAACAAGTGCGCATACCTTTAAACGATTCTATTTAATTATTGCAATTTTAATTTCAATTGGCATTCCGTTTATTACGTTTACTGAGTATATTTTGGTGCAACCAGTAAATAATATTCCAACTCTAGAATTTATAAATCAACCTGTTTTTGAAGCTACCAAAACCAAGCAACAACAAAACTACACCCCAATAATTTTGTGGAGTATCTACACCATTGGTGTAATAATATTTTCTTTCAGGTTCTTTAAGAATCTATATAAGATTATTCATAAAATAAAAACCAACCCGAAGTTTAAAAATGAAAAGTTTATTAACGTTTTATTACATGATTTAATCCATCCACACACCTTTTTCAATTACATTTTTCTCAATAAAAATAAATACGAAAACAGGCTAATCCCAAAAGAGGTCCTTTTACATGAGCAAGTTCATGCTAAACAAAAGCACGCTTTAGACATCTTGTTTATTGAAATACTTCAGATAGTTTTCTGGTTTAATCCACTATTACATTTCATAAAAAAAGACATTAAACTTAATCACGAATTTTTAGCTGACCAAGCTGTTATTAATAGTGGAACAAACACAAAGCAATACCAACAATTACTATTAGCATTCTCATCAAATGCTTCTCACAATCAATTGGCAAACGCCATCAATTATTCATTAATCAAAAAACGATTCACAGTCATGAAAACAAAAACATCAAAAACAAAAATATGGAGCAGGAGTATTGCACTTCTACCATTATTAGCTGTCCTAGTCTACAGTTTTAGTGCTCACAAAAAAGTAGAAAAACACATGGCTACAGAAGATCCAGAAATGCATCATACCGCCAGAAGTATTGAAGTTGAAGTACTAGAAAACGGCACATATAAAATAGACGGTATTGCTACTACCAAAGCAACATTTGTATCAACTATTAATAAATTACATCAAGACATTACCCCTGAAATTCGTAATCGCATAATAAATATTCATGTTAACGACCAAAAACTGGTTTCTGACGAAGAAGTATGGTTTATTTATAATTCGGTTCTCGATTATGGCTTTCATCGTATTGTAACTTATAACCAAGAAATAATTCGTTCAAAAGGAAATAAACCTTTTGCTATTGAAAGTTCAGATAAACAAAATGGTGCTACTAAAAAGCAAATGGATGAATACAACGTTCTAGCCAAAAAATATAATAAACAACCTGCAAACAAACGTATCATCAAATTAAAAGATGTAAAACGTCTGGAGTATTTATATAGTTTAATGAATGAAAGTCAAAAAAATAATGCACAGCCATTACCTAATTACCCTCCACCACCTCCTAAATCTCCAAAAGTAAAAAAAGTAGAGCCATTAGATATTCCGCCTCCACCATCTCAAGATAAAGAAACCTTTAGTGATGCTAAAATAAAAGAAAACCTATATCTATATATTTCAGAAAAAAGAAAACAACTAGATGAACAATTGAAATCTTCTAAAACTGAAAAAGAAAAAGCAGGATTCTTAAAACTGAAAAAGTTTTTTGATGAGCGTCTTAAATTACTTGAGAAAAATTTAGAAAAAGGAGGGCCATCAGATATTGCTAATCCTCCAGCACCAGCACCTAATATAGATGAAAGTGAACCCTCAGAAACTCTAACACCTGCCAATCCAAAATCACAATTAGACCATACAAAGCAAAATAACATTAAAGAATCAAACTCTTCACAAAAACATTACATAAATGTTCTTGTAAATGAGAATGGAGATATATTCGTAGACACTCAAAAAGTTAATTTAAATACTCTTTCCCAAAAAATTATTGAAGTAAAGAATCAATTTATAAATAAAAAAGTCATAGACAAGGGATACAATTTTAAATATCAAGATAAATTATCTGTAAAAGTTAAAATTGTAGGACATACTACTGGACAATATTTAGTTAATCTTAAGAAAGAAATCAAAAAGTCTAAACTTTTAATTTCTTCTATTGAGGCTGATTCTGCTTCTCAGATTCAAAATTTTATGAATAAAAAACATGGTACTACTCCTAGTCAAGATACAATCTATGAATACAGACAAACTACTAAAATCAGTATAGATACAATAAAAAGGAATACAAAAAAGAAAAAAACTTAAAACACAACTTATTTAACAAATCATAATGATGTTATTACATGACCTGTTAGTTCTTAAAAACTAGACAGGTCATTTTTTTACTTCAAAGTGTAACAAATCAATAGCTTTAACGTTCTAATAGTCAATCAATCAAAAAACAATCAAATCATGTTAAAGCGCTTTTTTATTATCTGCTCTGGAGCGGATACCGATATTTTAAAAGAATGCTCTGTAGGAGAGCAAAACAAATACGCAGGTATTGGAGCTACCGTTTTCTTTACTGCTGTTATGGCTTTTATAGCTGCAAGTTATGCGCTATATACCGTTTTTGATAACCTCTATTCTTCCATTTTCTTTGGTCTTATCTGGGGGCTTCTCATTTTTAACTTAGACCGCTACATTGTTTCAACAATAAAAAAAACAGGACACGTTATTGACGAATTAATTCAGGCTTCTCCTAGAATTATTTTAGCTATTATCATAGCAATGGTGATTTCAAAACCTTTAGAGTTAAAAATTTTTGAAAAAGAAATTAATCAAGTTTTATTAGAACAAAAAAATGAAATGACCTTAGCTAATAAAACGCAAATAGCTGAACAATTTACACCTAGTATAGAAGGGTTAAACAATGATATTTTAACCTTGCAACAAGAAATTGATACTAAAGAAGCTGAAGTTAATCAACTATATGACACCTATATCGCTGAAGCTGAAGGTACAGCAGGAACTAAACTATTAGGTAAAGGACCCGTTTACAAAGAAAAACGAGAAAAACACGACGCTCTTCTTGCAGAATTACAACAGTTAAAAGCAGACAATAAAGTAAAAATTGCTTCTATTGAAAGCGAAATAGTTAAACTAAAAGGCGATTACAACACACAAGTTACAACAACACAACCCATCATTAATAATTTTGATGGTTTAATGGCAAGAGTTGATGCTTTAGGAAAACTACCTTGGCTACCATCTTTCTTTATTTTTATGTTGTTTTTGGCTATTGAAACATCACCAATTTTCGCGAAACTGTTATCTCCAAAAGGCGCTTACGATTTTAAATTGGATGACCAAGAAACAGCGTTAAAAACCAATGTGCTTCAAAACAAAAACCAACGTGAGGCCATGCTAAAAACGGATTACGCCATTAACGATCGTATATATAGTGATATTGAAAAAGAGGACGAATTATATAACTACAAGCGCAAAAAAGCGAGGGAACTTATGCAATTGCAGGCCGATGCCTTTTATAAAAAACAAAAAAATATACTATAATTATGCTGCTGCTGATTCTGTTTTAAAATGATCGTATAATTCTTTACAACCTAAACCAACAATTGATAATTTTTTGTTTTTATTTAAAGCTTCTTCATGAAGTTTTGCAATAGCATCAACACCATATTTATCCATACTAATGATATCTTGAATACTTATAGTAAGATTGTTTACTCTTTCAAAAATATTGTTGAACTCGTTGTTAAATACACCAACACTATTTTTGTTAAGAATTCCTTTTACCTTGAAGAAATTGTTGCAATTCGTAATTTGAAAATCCATAATAAAGTGATTTTTTAAGGGTTATAAAATAAACTTGAGGGAGATAATCATCTGATTACAAGGTAAAAGTATTAAAGTACAAAGCTAAGAACATAATTTAATCGATAAATAGATTTTAACTTTAGATGAAAAAATACTTTCTGTAAATTTCATCGGTGAGTAACCTTTTTTAGTTGCGATATTTTGTTACATTTACTTTAGCTTATCTTTCCAAATATGAATATTGGTATAAGTTTTGCTCTAAACAACGTGAACTTAATGTAAACATTTTAAAAAATGAAAAAACTACTTGTATTACTTTTTATGGTATGTTTCTTTAATGGATTTTCGCAATCAAATGAAGAAGCTGATATTAAAGCCATCAACAAAGTTTTAAAAAAGCAACGTATTGCTTGGTCCAACAACGATATTGAAGGCTACATGAAAGGCTACTGGAAAAGTGACTCTCTTAAGTTTTATGGAACTAATGGTGTAACCTACGGTTGGGAGAATACCTTGGAGCGCTACCAAAAAGCTTACCCAACAAAAAAACATACTGGGAAATTAAGCTTTAGAATTAATGATGTTTCAAAAATAAGCGAAGGTGCTTATTTTGTTTTAGGAGAGTACCATATTAAGCGCGATATGGGAAATGCCGATGGTATTTTTATGCTTGTATTTAAACAGATTAATGGAGAATGGAAAATTATTGCAGACACCTCAACTTGATAAAACTACTTTTACTGCTTTAATTTCTTGATGGTCTCTTGATGCTTTTCCAAATCTACTGGGTTATAAATAACCTTTTTTGATACTGGATATTTTTCTAGAAGATGTTTTGGGCGTATTGGTCTGTTATGAAAATTACCACCACAGTTTGGACAGACTTTTTGAAGTAAATTTTCCACACAATCTTTACAAAAAGTACATTCAAAAGTACAAATCATTGCGTCTTTAGAATCGTACGGTAAAGATTTATTACAGTTTTCGCAAGTTGGTCTTATTTCTAACATTTTATTTTATGTTGCAATATTTTTAGCAAACCATCTAATACTTGAGATTATAACTGTTATACACAGACATGTGCGTTAGGGATTGCAGAGACATCCTTTTTTCTACTTATCTATAAAAAGCTTAACAGCTTAAATTTACTAAGGTTTTAATATACTTTATGAAATACTGAAACAAGTTGAGAACAAAAAAGATATAACGGAAAGCCCGACCCTTGTGGTAACGCCCGCAACCTATAATTTTTTTACGTAATCCGTTATAATTACAATTTGTTGTGCGCCAACTTTACCTTCTATATACTTATCATTATCTCGATCTAACCTTATATTTCTAAGTGCTGTACCTTGCTTAGCTACCATACTTGAGCCTTTTACCTTTAAGTCTTTTATCAAAACTACGGAGTCTCCATTTTGAAGTATAACCCCATTACTATCTCTGTGGATGATTTTTTCACTTTCATCTTTATCTTCTCCTGTTGCTCTGGCAAGTGCTAAAGGATCATCATCTAGATACATCATATCTAGCAAATCTTTTGGCCAACCTTCATTTCTAAGTCGTTGTAGCATTCTCCAAGCCATAATTTGAACCGCCACATGCTCGCTCCACATACTATCGTTTAAACAACGCCAATGATTGGGATCCATATCCTCGTCACCGTTTATTTGATTTAAACAGATTTTACAAACTAGAACATCATTTGCTACATTTTCGTTTAACGATGGTGGAATTGTATATTGCTTTAAATCTTCTTTAGAAGCACATAATTCGCAAGAGTTATTGCTACGTTCTTGTAATGTTTGTAATACGCTCATTAAATATTTGTTTAATGCAATATTACATCTAAATTTAAGCGTGAACAAGTTATTGCTTAAACAAAAAAAAGACTGCACTAAGCAGCCTTTTTTATTATTTTATTAAAAAATTACTTTCGTAATTCTGGAACCACAGAGTATATGGCATCACTATGAAAACCAGTAAAATATTTCCCTCCTAGTTCTCCCATTTTCTTTTTAGCGGCTTCATCACTCCAGTGGGCATCAAATAATTCGCCGTCTTTATCAAACATATCATTTATATCATCAATTGAACTTAAAAATGTTGCTTCCACAAATTGTCTTTTATCCGAACCATAAGCATGCGCCATTGGGTAATAAGCCTTTATATAATCGTTCTTCATGGTTACATGCTCATGATACTCTGTGAATGTTTTCATAAACTCTTCCTCTGATCCATCTTCAGGATAAGCAAAATGACTTACTCTTAAATGTACAATCATATCTTTGGCAGCAGGTATCGCAAGTGATTTTGCAAAAGGCATAGTAGCATAAATCTCATCTGAATGCCTAACTTCGTAAAAATTAGTTTGCTTTTTGAAAAAGGCCTCTCGTTTTGCTTCATCTGGCCAACCTGCTTTTATCAATTCATCTGCTTTTTTAGCAGCTAAATCAATGGCATTCCAATTTGGGTAAGCTTGAACATAAATGAGTTCTGAATTATCTGCAGAAATATTATGAAGATAGAACCCTGCAGCCATAACATAATCGTTCTTCATGGTTACCTTGTTCATAAATTCCTTTTCTACGGATTTCCAATCATCCATATCAAAGTCATCATTGTCCATATTCCAATGCATCGTTGTCATGGTAACATACTCTGGTGCTTGAGAAGCATCTTGAGCATAAATAAATTGTACAGGAAAAAGCAATAGCATCATAGCAATTGCCAAAAATAATTGGTTGATTGTTTTCATAATCTGTTAAAAAATTAAAGTTAATATATTGGGTTAATTAAATACTACTTTAAGATTTTAGGGCTTTTGATTATGCTATAAAATGTATTAGGGAAATAGAGAGATTATAAATATAACTAAAAACTATTGATTATCAGTATTTTGCTCATTTAAAGTTGTTCGCATCTTTTTTGTCATGCCTTTTACAACCATATCGTATGAATGGTCTATCAATTCTTTTATAAATTTGGGTGGTAATTCTCCTTCATAAATTTTTATGGTATTCCAGTGCTTATTACTCACATAAGGCCCTGCATAAATACTAGAATATTGCTCGCGCAATTCTTCTGTATATTTCGGATTACACTTTAGGGTTATTGTCGCTTCACCTTTATCCCACAATTGTAAAGGTGCTAGTAAAAACATTTTGGTAAGCACTTTAAAAACAAGTGTATGCTCATCAAAAGGAAAACTTTCTGAAGTCCCTTTTTTACTCAAACAATACGCTCGAATTTGTTCAATATCCATACTATTTTCAACTGTATAATTTGGGCGTTACCACAAGGGGCGGGCTTTCCGTTGCAAGTCCTCGCAACTCTCCCGACCCCGATAGCTATCGGGGTCGGGATCGGGCTGTGGGCTTTCCACTGCAATCCCTAACGCGGGTCTATCCGCCAAAATCAGTATTCTAATCCAGTAGCTTTTTATCCTCAACGCCTATTTCCAATGCCGAATAATCCAGCTTCCAACCAATAGTTTCAACAATAGTTTCAATAAGCAAAATAGTTTCTAAAGCTTCTTTTTGGGCTACTTGTATCAGTCCACTCTCAGGTATTTTATCTTGAATATGCTGTTTGGCTTCATTGTGTAACCCCGTTAAATCATTAGCTTCAAACTTGTTAAAATACCCATCAGACTTATCATAATAATTCAAGTTTGTCTCTATTGAAAGTACTTCAGGCTGCGGAAAATGCTTTAAAACAATCTTCTTGTTATCAGTATCTGCCTGTAAATCAATTTTAGATAAATCATAACCCACATGCGCTTTAGCATTTATAACCACCAAAGCTTTCTTTTTACTAGAAATAAGTTTTAAAAAGCGTTGTTTTACATCTTCGTAATGATAAATTTCAGCAAAATCACCTTCAACAGTTATAAACTTACATACTTTTTTAATCTTATCTAAAAGTATGGTTGATTGCGAGTTCACAAGCTGCTTTTTCTTAATAGATTTTAAAACTGTAACCACACCTAAGGTTACTAAAATTCCAATAATTGCTGCAAAAAAAACTTCCATTTAACTTATAACTTTATATAAAACAGGTTTACTTGGTGAGGCATCATTCTCAAATGGTGCAATTTGTAAATTTAAAAAATACTCGCCGTCTTCAATTTTATTAGACACATAAATAAACTCAGTTATAGTAGCATCCAATCGTAGTTTACCTTTAGTATTCCAAAATATATTATGCCCTAGCAACTCACCGCCATCTTTTTCCCTATCAATACTAGGCAAGTCTACTAACAAATGTTTTATGCCTTTATCAACTAAAAACTTAACAGCATCTGCTTTTAAGTATGGCCAATTGGTATTAGAATATTGCCTCGAAAATTTATCTCTGGTATTAGGTATAGTTCTTAAAATAATAGCATCTCGTTTTTTATTCCCTAAAGCAAATTGGATTTGCTTTTTTGAAATAACTTGATCTTCACCATCCTTTTCTGGTGCAACAGTAATCACTTCAGCCAAAAAAAAGAACGTCTTCAAATTTTTATTTATAGAATATACTTTTTCTGTAATATGGCCCACACATTCGGTATGTGTGCCATGAGCATGCGGATTAAATTCTATATTATTAAAATTAATGTCTGCGCCCTCGCTTACAGCAGCTACCCAATCACCGTCTTTTACAGGTTCTATTTTAGGCTCATCAACATACCATGCATTTACATTTTTTTTTGATGACATTAATGGCATTGAAATATCAAGTGGTTCTGATAGATTTATTTGAAGTTTTCTAGAGTTATATTGTATGGTTGCAATCAAGATAAATTAATTTTAAAAAGGTCTGAGGCTATACCATCACTTAAAAATTTTCCTTTTTTGGTGGTTAGTAATTTGTCATCATCAAGATACAATAAATGTTGATTAATATAAATATCTGCTTGCTTTAAAAGGTACTTTTTATAGTTTTCACCAAAATCGCTTTCCACTTTTTTTAAAGATACGCCCCAAATAGTTCTTAAACCAGTCATAATGTATTCATTAAACTTGTCTGTTACAGAAAGGGTTTCTACTTCTAAAGGCAACTTATTTTCCAGAATGTGCTTTATGTACTTTGTATTATTAGACACGTTCCAACTGCGTTGGTCACCATTAAACGAATGTGCCGATGGTCCGATACCTAAATAAGATTTCCCTAACCAATAGGAAGAATTATTTTTACTAAAATAGTTGGGCTTACCAAAGTTTGAAAGTTCGTAATTAACAAAACCTGAGTTTTCTAATTTGTCTACAAGGATATTAAATTGCTCTTGTGCTAAATCGTCATCAACATTTTCAATAACCCCTTTTTTAATAAACGTCTCTAAAGCTGTTTTAGACTCAACCGTTAAAGCATAACAAGATATATGCGGGACGTTAAATGACAAAGCTGTTTCTATATTTTGAATCCATGCCATATTGCTTAACCCTGGAATGCCGTAGATTAAATCGATAGAAATATTATCGAAATAACGTATAGCTTCAGACAAACATGCTTTTGCTTCGGTTTCATTATGTGCGCGATTCATTAACTTTAAATCTCGCTCAAAAAACGATTGAATCCCGATTGAAAGTCGATTTATTCCAATTTGCCTATAGTTTTCAAAAATTGAGTTTTTTGTAAGACCTCCCGACTGCGCTCGAGGTGACAGATTAGCTTCAGCCAAATCATCTGGATTGGCTTCTAAAGTTATTTCTGGGTTTTCAATAACATTGAAATTCTCATAAACAGCTTGAATTAAAAATTGTAATTCTTCAGTCGCTAATAAACTTGGAGTACCACCACCAAAATAGATGGTTTCAATTGTTTCGTTTTTTAGCTCATTTTTTCTTAGTTGTAATTCTTTAACTAAACATTGAATGAGGTTATCTTTCTTTTTTAAAGATGTCGAAAAATGAAAATCGCAATAGTAGCAGGCTTGTTTGCAGAATGGTATGTGGATGTATATACCAGCCATTATTTTTTAACTCTACCTTCATTCTGCTTAACAAAAGCACTCCACCCAGAGTAACTCTTACCAACCTCGATTCTACCAGAATTATAAAAATGACAAACCGCTGCCGCTAAACCATCGGTAGCATCTAAATTTTTGGGTAAGGTTTTTAAACCCAATAAACTTTGAAGCATTTTGGCCACTTGCTCTTTACTGGCATTTCCGTTACCCGTAATAGCCATTTTTATTTTCTTTGGAAGATATTCTGTTATGGGAATTTCTCGACTTAATCCGGCAGCCATAGCAACTCCTTGTGCTCTACCTAATTTTAGCATACTCTGCACATTTTTACCAAAAAACGGCGCTTCAATAGCAATTTCATCAGGATTGTGAGTATCAATCAATTCAATAGTCCGTTCAAAAATGAGTTTTAATTTCAAATAATGGTCACTATACTTTTTTAAATCGAGTTCGTTAAGTTGAACAAACTGCATCTTTTTGCCAACCACTTTTATAAGCCCGAAACCCATAATGGTTGTACCTGGGTCAATCCCTAAAATAATTCTTTCCTTTTGCATTAATCTCCACAATAATAACAACCACTTAGCGAAATAGATGCGCCAAACGTTACAGTTAATAAATCTCCGTTAAACGATCCAATACCATTAGAAACAGGATTAAAATCTTTACCAAAGCCAAAAATATAAGACGTATCTATATAAATAGAGAGTTTATCTGAAATACCATAATGAAGTTCTATACCTCCCATGGCATTTAAATACGATATTTTATTATCTCCATAATTTCCGAGGGGTTTAATCATAGAATACCCAGGACCTGCATGAATAAAAGTTCCCATTTTATTAGAAAAACTTGTAATTATTGAAACATCGTAAACCGCTTGTAAATTAATCCGCGTGTAATTTACTTTAAATTCAGAGGTGTTATCAGCATTAGAAAATCTATTAAAACCAAAATCTAGTTTTGCACCTAATTGCCGCTTAAACATATATTGCACACCTAAGTTAATTGTTGGAAAATTAATTGAATTTGCTTCAAAATCATTTACAAATCCATTTGAAGATGGACTATTTACCCCCAAAGCAAATTGGGCTTTAACAGTACTTGTATCACCTTGAGAAAAGCTTGAAAAACCACAAATTAAAAAAGCTAATGCTAACCAAAATTGTGTATTACATTTAAAACTTAAGGTCATGTGGTAATATTAATTTAATTTGCAGCTCAATGTATTATGCGCTACCATACAAAACTAAACAATTCTTTTTTGTACTTATTAAATTAAGTATTGTTGTTGGCGCATGTTATTTTATCTATCAAAAATTAGCTAATAATAATGCGCTAAGCTTTTTTGATTTTACTCAAGTTTTAGTAAAAAACAACGTTTTTTTATCAAAAACCATCATTTTTTTATTCGTTTTAAGCTTTTTTAATTGGTTTTTGGAAATTTTAAAATGGAAGACTTTAGTGCATCCCGTAAAAAAAATCACTTTTAAAAATGCCTTAGAGCAAAGTTTAGGCGCATTAACCGCATCCTTATTTACACCAAACCGTATTGGTGAATACGGAGCCAAAGCCATTTACTACGCAACAAATTTGAGAAAACGCATTATGCTTATTAATCTCATGAGTAATATTTTACAAATGAGTATTACTACTATTCTGGGTATTATCGGTTTTAGTATTTATATCACTAAGTACAATCCAGAAATAAACCATTTCAAAATCGCTCGGTTTTTTGTTTTTGTAGTTGTAGCTATTGTTTTATTAGGCTTTGGAATCAGCAAAAGTAAATTTACTATCAAGGGATTTTCAATTAATAAAATAAAGGATTTCATTACTAAATATCCAAAAAACAAACTGGTTTTAGGATTTATATTCTCATTAGTTCGATACGCTATTTTTTCTTTTCAGTTTTATGTATTACTCTACATCTTCAAAATAAATTTAAGTTATTTAGATGCTATGGTCATTATAATTTCCATGTATTTATTAGCTTCCATAGTACCATCTATTTTTATTTTTGATGTTGTTATAAAAGGTAGTATTGCTGTATATTTATTCTCGCTGGCAGGTGTAAATGAAGTAATTATTTTATCTATTATTACTGTTATGTGGTTACTAAATTTTGTAATTCCTAGTGTATTTGGCAGCTATTATGTACTTAATTTTAACTTCCCAAAAAGTGATGATGAGATATGATATTAACTAGCCTTGTCATCACAATAATTTACTTGTTTTTAATAGGACAATTCATTTTAGGTTTTGGAAAAATATCACTTTTCAGATTAGAGGCAAAACCAGCTCAAACAAAATTTTCAATAATCATTCCTTTTAGAGATGAAGCAGAATATTTACCTGCTCTTTTAAAATCCATTGAGGCTTTAAACTACCCAAAACAATATTTTGAAATTATTTTTGTTGATGATGATTCTCAAGACAACTCCCTTGAATTAATTGCAAGACACTTTGACGATGACACACAGAGCAACATTAAGGTTATTCCAAACCATAGACTCACAAAATCTCCAAAAAAAGACGCCATCACCTCGGCGATAAAAAAAGCAAAACACGAATGGATTATAACCACAGATGCCGATTGCGAATTACCTAAATACTGGCTGGATAGTTTTGACCAGTATATCCAAAAAAACAATGTCGTATCCATAGCTGCCCCTGTAACTTATAAAGAAGAACAATCATTTCTAGAACAGTTTCAAATTCTAGATATATTAAGTTTACAAGGAGCAACTATTGGCGGTTTTGGTATCAATAAACCCTTTTTATGTAACGGAGCAAATTTCGCTTACAAGAAATCTATTTTTGAAAAACTAAACGGTTTTAAAGGCAATACTACTATTGCTAGTGGCGATGATATTTTCCTGCTCGAAAAAATAGTAAAAGCACACCCTAAACAGCTACATTATTTAAAATGCCAACACGCTATTGTTAAAACAAAATCGCAACCCACTTGGAATGCTTTATTCTCACAAAGAGTACGTTGGAGTGCTAAAACTAGCCAATATAATAACTGGTTTGGAAAAGTTACTGGACTTGTTGTTTTACTTATGAACTTGCTTGTCATTATAAACCTTATACTCATCTGTTTTGGTGTTATAAATATTAAAATCCTATTTTATATACTGGTTATAAAATTTAGCATCGATTTCCTTTTAATCTATAAATCCGCCGTATTCTTTAACCAAAAACACATCTTAAAAAGTTACGCACTAGGTTTTATTTTATATCTGTTTTTTAGTGTTTATATTGCCATTGCCTCTCTTTTTTTAGGATACACATGGAAAGGGAGATCCTTTAAAAAATAATTTTAGTAGTTTTATCACCCATGGATTTATTCAAAAAAACGTCAAACCCAGCCTTTAACAATTACTTTTTTGGTGAAAGAAATGCATCACCTAAAACCATGTCTGTAACGGGCATTTTTATAAAATCCATGTTATCTATCGCCATAATTGTTATTATATCCATAGGTATGTGGCGGCTTCATGAGCAAGGTGTGAAAATTAAATGGTACTCGTTAGGTGGTATGCTAGCCGCAATAATTATAAGTATTGTAATTTCCGTTCGTCAGCATTGGGCACATATTTTAGTGCCGCTTTACGCCATAGCAAAAGGATTCTTTTTGGGAGCTATGACGGTTTATGCACATGCACAATTCCCTAATTTACCTTATCAAGCCATTGGCATTACTATAGTTACATTTATCGTAATGCTTTTACTCTACCAAACCCGAGTTATAGTTGTAACAAAAAAATTACGCAGTGTAATTATCACTGCAGCAGCAAGCATATTTGTTATCTATATCATCTCATGGATTTTAAGCTTTTTCGGAATACAAGTTTTTATTTGGGGTACCTCATGGCCAGCCATTATATTTAATATTCTGGCAGCTATTTTCGCTTCATTATCCCTACTTCTCGATTTTGATTACATTGAGCGTCACAAAAACAAATCACCAAAATATAAAGAGTGGATTGCTACCTGGGGGCTTTTAGTTACCCTAGTATGGCTGTACATGGAAGTTTTAAGACTCATGCGAAAATTAGCCATACGTTTTTAAATTTTTTATGGCGTTACCCACAAGGGGTCGGGCTTTCTGTTACAAGTCCTCGCTTCGTTGCACTCGCTGTGGGCTTTCCTCTATAATCCCTAACGCACCATCTGCCAACACTGTTGCATCAATCCAACCTATTTATTATCAGCCAAAATTAGTCAACACTAATAATTATTGGTAAATCAAACTCCGTGGTAACCTGTTGCCCGCGTTTTATGGCTGAATAAATCTTAGGTAAAGCCTCTAAACTTTTATCAAGTAAACTTTTAATATTAGGAATTTCTTTAAGCGTTAACGAGTCTATTTTAGCGTTAGTTAACATGAGTTCCCCCATTTTAGAAACCTGAAACGCTAATTGGATAGTATCCTCAATATCTTGCGTTACTACAATCTTTTCATCTTGTAAAAAACCAGTAATATTACTAGTTATGGTTTCTTGAAAACACCGTGTTTTTTCATCTTTGCCTATTACCGAATCACAAACAGAAAAACTGGGATATTCATCAACATCATTCCAATTAAAGGTTTCCAATTCTTCTTTTAAAATAGCTTCAGAAGACGTTTTTTTAACCTTAAAATAGTCACAAGATGTGAGTAATAAAACAAATAAAAAAACAAAAGAATACCTCATGAATTACAACTGAAACCGAAAAGTACAATTTTTTTGTGTTCTATAAAATCTAAAAAACAAAAACCGAAGTTAAAACTTCGGTTCTATTTAATATTTAGTAAAAGTGCTGTATTTAATCTTTAGCTTTTTCTTCGGCTATTGCAAAAATAATTGGCAATGTATAAGGCACGTTAACCTTTTTACCTTTATGCTCACCTGGTATAAACTTTGGTAATGTTTTTATAACACGTATCGCCTCTTTTTCTAGTTCTGGATGAGGCGCTCTAGAACGAACACCAACCACATTACCTTCTGTATTTATTTTAAAAATCACGCTAATACGTTGTCTTCCACTTAACTTCAATTCATTAGCAAGTTTCACATTGAAATTAGAATTAACATGCTTTGAAACATTCATAGCCATACAATTCTTTTGCTCGCTTACTGGTAAACTTTCACAACCAGGATATAGAGGTACTTGATCAACAACGCTAAAAGGTATATCAACATATTTTATAATATCTGTAAAAAATGGATTTTCAAAACCATCATCACTAGTTAATACAAGTAACTTTTTTAATTCTTTTTCTTCCTCATCACTTATATTACCTTGAATTTGAATTTGCTCAAAAACATCAGATATTCTTCTACTCAATTCAGATTTACCAGTCTGAGATGTGTAATTCTTTACTTCATCAACTAATTCTTGACTAAACTTTTCTCCTTTAACAACACTTAAAAGTAAGGCTAACCCTTTTTCTTCATAATCACTGACATTGCCCTGTTTTTGAATTTGTTTTTTTACTAATTTAATCTTTTTTGTTAATGGTGTTTCTCCTATCGTTTGCTTCTCTATATTATATGAAGCTTCTTTATTATTTGCCTCAATAGAAGATGTATAAATCAGCATACCAAATACCATTGGGAATAACAAAGTGTATTTCAATAATTTAATTTGTTTTGATTTCGTTTTTTGTAACATAATAATTCGTTTTTTGATTAATGATTTTTTATAAAATGGATTGATGAATGAAATAGTATTAGTCTCGAAAACCCGAGCTAATAAATTTTGATAATATTGATTCTTATTTTGATGTTTTGAAGCTAAATCATCAGCAATAAACTCATGTAGCGACATAATTCTATTTTGATAGATATAGATTAATGGATTAAACCAAAACACAATTTTTAAGCATTCAAAAAATAATAAATCCAAAGTATGCTTTTGCTTAACATGAATAGTTTCATGTTTTAACACTGATGCTTTTTCTTCAGGCTTTAAATTGGTTCCAAGAAAAATAAAGTTAAGAAAAGAAAATGCAGCTGTACTCTCTTTTAAATCTACAATACATAATTTTCCAACTTTTTGCTTTGGATTTTTAAGAAGTAAGCTTATAATTTTAACAAGTTTAACTATGAAAAACAACAATGCTAAACCGGCACCCAGATAAAGTACAAGTTCCCATGACCATATAGAATTTTGATTTGTAATAACCGTATTTTGTTCACTAAATCCATCTGTAATTGTTGGTTCTTGCCCAATAAAAACCTCAGGTAAATTGATGATATATTCTTTAGAAATAACATCTTTAAAACGCTCTATTTTAATAAATGGTAACACTAAGGATAGCACTGAAGTTGTTAATAGATAGGTTCTATTCCAGTTAAAAAATGTTTCTTTTTTTAATAACAAATCAAAAACAACTAAAAAGAACAACTGAAACCCAATAGTTTGTATTATGTAGTGCAGCATGACTAGGATTCTTTTTTATTAATTTCTTTCAACACAGATTCTAAATCTTTAATATCCATATCATTTTTCTTTACAAAAAAAGATACCATACTTTTAAACGATCCTTGAAAATAGTTATCTACTAATTTATTTATGGATTGATTACTGTAATCCTGTTTTTTCATTAATGGAAAATACACATGCCCTTTACCTGCTTTTTCATAATCTACAAAACCTTTATTCTCTAAAATTCTAACAATTGTAGATACCGTATTATAAGCAGGTTTTGGTTCTGGAAGTTGCTCTATTATAGCTTTTACGTTCGCTTTTTCTAACTGCCATAATATTTGCATAATATCCTCTTCTGCCTTGGTAAGTTGCTTCATAATTATTGTAAATTTATTATTCAACTAAATATTTAGTTCAACAAATATAACTAAAAAATTAGTTTAAACTAATTTTTTAGTTTAAAAATGTAACATTTGGCATGATTTTTAGTCTAAACTATTAGATAACTTAAACTTTTTTATGGATATTATTTTAATTATTATCGCCGCCTTTATTATGTTTTTAGGTATTATAGGCAGTTTTTTACCTGTATTACCAGGTCCACTTACTAGCTGGATTGGTCTTTTAGTAATGCATTTTACAGATGCCATTCCTATGGATAAATCCTTTTTAATTATAACTTTTGCAGTTGCCATATTTATTTGGATACTCGATTACATCATTCCAGCTATTGGAACAAAACGCTTCGGAGGTTCAAAATACGGCATGATAGGAACTACTATTGGACTTATTGTTGGATTATTAGCTCCAATTCCGGGAGGGATTATTATTGGCCCGTTTATAGGTGCTTTAATTGGAGAGCTTATCAACAAGAACGATACTAAAACTGCTACAAAAGCTGCTTTTGGATCTTTTATTGGCTTTTTAACCTCTACGTTTATCAAATTTGTAGTAGCTATAATCTACCTTGGTCTATACATTGGAATTCTCTGGGACTATAGAGAAGCTATATTTCAATTTTAAATAAAAAGAAGAACCCTGTGGGTCTCTCACCTCCACAGGGTTTGTAAATTGCTATTATCAACAAAAAAATTGAGGGATTAATTAATTTTTGAAGTGTTGATGGTGTAAAGATAGCTATAAGGATTCTTTTTAAACTGCGGGAAACCCGTAACAAGTTTACGGTGTAATTGTAGTATTCAATTATAACAGGGGTTTTAAGAGATAAAAAAAGATGATTTTTATTTAAAAAATCATCTTCTCTTATTTTAAGTATATGTTTTGGTTAAATAAAACCTTCTTTTCTAGCTTTATTAAGCAAGGTCTCATCTTGTCCGTCAGTAACATCAAAAATCTCCCTGAGTTGCTTTTTTCGTTTCTCTACGGCACTCAAAGAAATGTCTAAGTGAGACGCTAAATTCTTTGTTTTCACACCTTGTGATAGTAAATGTAAAATTTTTCTATTCTTATCATCTATAACAATATCGCTTGTAATAGCTTTTCTGATATGACTATTTACAGTGCCACTATAAAAAGGAGGATTATTTAGTACCGCTTGAAAAGCACTCGCCAATTCACTAGATGTTAAATCGCTCTTAATCATAAAACCTTCTGGATTAATAGTTTTTATAATGTTATGAATCCTGAAAGACTCATTAAACATGGTTAAAATAACAATTTTAGCCTCTGGTAAAATCTTTCTTGCATATTCAGCTAAATCCTCTCCAGAGGTCATAGATCCATCTGTTGAAGGCGGCAAACTTATATCAACAAACAATACATTATACGGACTTTCAGCCTGCACAGAATTATTCATATAAACCACAGCTTCATCACAGTTATTGGCAATATCAATTTCTAACTCTTGGTTATCTTTTTTCGTAAATAGTAATGTGTTTTGATAACCCTCAATAATCATTGGGTGGTCATCAATCATAAGTATTTTTATTTTTTCAGTCATAATTTGGAGTTAGGGTAATGGTGCCTCAATAGTTACTTTAGTTCCTATATCTTTCTCTGAATTTATAACTAGGGTGCCGTTAATTTCTTTAATTCTAGAATTCATGTTTTTTAAGCCTATACCAGACTTTGCTTTATTGACATCAAAACCAGAACCGTCATCCTCAATCGTTAAGCAAATTACATTATTTTTTAATTTAAAACTAATCTTTACATGTTTAGCATTAGCATGTTTGTATATATTATGCAGATTTTCCTGAATGATTCTGTAAATATGGATTTTCTTTTTGTTGGTTACTGAATCCCAATTTATATCATCATCATGATCTAGCTCATAGCTTAGTCCGTAAGCTAAAGTTTGAGTTTCTAATAGTGTTTTTATAATATCAACAAACCCAGAGCCAGAAACAAAATCTGTATTCAGTTCATGCGATACCTTCCTTATATCTTCTTCAATAGTTTTAAGTTCGTCAATATACTGGCTTCTTGTTTTAATCGCTTCAGTAGTATTGTTCATATTTAAACTATCTAAACTTAAACGGGTCCCAAAAAGTCGTCCTAGAACACCGTCGTGTAATTCTTCAGAAATTCTTTTTTTCTCTAAGGTTCTTGCTTCTTCAATACTTTCATTTTGAGATAGCATCAGGTTATAAATCTCTTCATTAGTTTCCTGTTGCTTTTGGATAAATTGTAACTCCTTATTTTTATTTCTTTGAGTAATTACCAAATACAATAAAAAAGATGCTAATACAATAACAACTGAAATTATTAAAAGCCACATTCGTTCTTTAGCTATACGTATATTTTCTTGTTCTATTTGTTTAGTCTCAAATCGGATTCTAGCAAATTTATTTCTTATGGATCTTTCAGCCTTTTGTAAGCTATCGCTAAGTTGAACATAAGCATTTAAATGTTCCACAGCTTTTTCGCCTTCTTCTATTTTAGATAATAATAACAATGAAGTTAAATATTCATCATTATGATATAATTCGGCAATATTTTTTGCTTTGTAGGCATAATACATTGCAGAATCGATATTTTTTCTATCAAAATAGAATTGAGCTAAATGTTGATTTATTATTATAGAATTGTAACCTCCATTTGGATTTATGCTATCTGTTATTCGTAAGGCCTTCAAATATAGCTGGGGAAGTTTTTTAATGCTATTAGAAAGGTATAGCGTATGTGCATAATTATCTAAGACTAGAGCATAAAAATCAGGTCGCGTTTTTATTAAATTTTTATCTGATAAAATTTCATCATAGTACTTTATCGCAAGTTTATAATCTTTAGACTTTTTATACGAAAGAGCTAAATTATTTTTAGAAACGTTTATATTATATGAGTTTAAGGAATCATACTCCTCTTTTATTTTTATTGCTGTTTTATGATAGGAAATAGACTCCTCAAATTGTCCTAATTCACCAAAAAGCAACCCTAAGTTATTATAAATATATGATTTGCTTCTTTTAACATCATTAGTTTGTTTTAAGTTATCCAATAATGAAAGAGCCTCAATAGATGTAACTTCGCTACCCGTAAAATCCTTTTCATTTTTTTGAACAACTGCAATCCCATAAAGAGTCTGAGCCAATTCAAAATCATTTTCTAACTTCTTAAAGATTTTTTCGGATTTCAAATAATGATAATATGCACTATCACCTAAAAAATTAAATCTGTATAATTGAGCAATACTAAAATGAACTTTGGCTATCGATAAAGAATCATTAGTTTTATTAAACAGCACATTCTTCTTTAAAGAATCTATAGTATTCAAACTTGTTTTCTGTTGCGCTAAAGCATTTACACATAAAAACAATATTAATATATGAGATACTAGAAGTTTCAAATGAAGAGACTTATTTGCAGTTTCCTCAAATGTATTTATAATTTTTCAATTTAGTTAATAAAAAAACTCATTACATTTATGTAATGAGTTTTAGGTTAATTTTTAACAAATTAATTTATTATTGGTCTACACCACCACCTGTATAAGGGGTCACTTCTGTATTTTCTTCAGCTTTCTGAATATCACCTTCATTTAAATCTTGTTTAGTACAAGAGGTTAAAGCAGCTAAAAACAATGTAGCAATTAAAGTAATTTTTAAGGTTTTCATATTAATTCGAATTTTAAGGTTTAAACATATTTTCTCCATTCCTAGGAATAGATTTTTTGACTAAAACTTTGAAAACAAAATTCTAGTAAGGGAAAAATGGATAATTAACTTAAAATCGAATACACAAAATCATGTAGAACGATTCTATAATTTTATTTTTTGAGGGGTGTGACCTATATAGGTCTAAATGGATTAATTTTCTTAAAATGAACTTAGGGAATAATATGAGTCGCTCAATTAAGGAGTGCTAAAATATAAGCCAGAGTTGATATTCAAATGTTTTTTTCGACAAAACGTAAAATATTCGACGAAATACATGTTTTTTTATCGACGAAATGCAAAATACCCCTGTTTTGTGTGTGATAGATTACAAGGTAGATTTATTTCTTATAACACTCGTCTTAACTATTTTAGTTTTTACATCTCCAACTGATGGATTTTGAATCCTTTCGATAAGTAATTTTGCAGCATTGGCTCCTATAACTTTGGCATGCTGTCTAATAGTTGTCAACTTAGGTAAGGTATGATTGGAATCAGATTTACTAGCAAAAGCAATTACTGAAATATCCTTAGGAACTTTTAATCCAAAACTAACAGCTGTATTAAGAGAAATGATACCCGAAGAACTATCTGCAGCAACAACCGCATCAATAGATCTGTTTTTCTTAAAAAGTGATTTTATTTTCTTTTGATGGTCGTCTTTTTTCTTAATTTTTAAAACTTTAGGCTCTAAAGTCCCTGTTTCTAATATGGCCTTGTTATAACCACGCTCTCGTAATTTCCCAACGCTTAGATCATTGATATTGCTAATAAAAACAATGTGCTTTCGTCCTTCTTCTATAAGACCCTTTGTAGCATTATAAGTAGCATCAAAATCGTCAACAATAACCTTATCGCACATAACATCATGCGCTACTCTATCAAACATAACTATAGGTAAACCTTGTTGAATGGTGCGCTTAAAATGTTCTACTTCATTATTTATTTGCGACTCTTCAGCAACGGATAGAATAAAACCATCTACACTTCCACTGGCTAACAATTGCAAACTTTCCTTTTCCTTTTCTAGAGATTCGTTTGAAATACATGTTATAATATTATACCCTTGTTTTGTTGCCTCTCTTTCTATACCAAAAAGCACTTTAGCTAAAAATCTATTAAGTATGTTAGGGATTATAACACCAATGGTTTTTGTCTTATTATTTTTTAAACTAAGTGCTACTTTATTAGGTTTATAATTATACAATTCAGCAAGCTCTTTAACGCGTCTCACTGTATCTTCCCCTATTTCTTCGCTATTATTTAAAGCTTTTGAAACTGTTGATATTGATACGTTTAACTCCCTTGCTAACTGTTTTAGTGTAACCATTCTTCTAACACATAAATTTTATGACTACGCAATTTACAAAAATACTATCATCCATTAAGGATTATTTAATAAATACCAATGTTTTACTATTAAACTTTAATCCATAAAATTTGTCTGATAAAAAGAAAAATTAAACACTTTTTATAAATAACTTTGGCCTTTATTTTACATAACTAGCTTTCAGACATGAAATACATTAAATCAACTATTTTTTTTCTTCTTGTAGGAACTCAATTTATTTATAGTCAGATTTCAGGAAAAGTAATTGATGCTAACTCAAACACCCCTCTAGAATATGCTACAGCTGCACTATATTCAAAACTCAATAAAGAGTTAATTACAGGAGTAATTACAAATGAAAATGGCACTTTTTCTATTGAAAACATAAAAAAAGGAACTTACTATCTAGAAGTTTCTTTTATTGGTTATGAAATAAAAACTATTGATGATATAGAAGTAGCTAATAAAAATAGTACTGTTCCTCTGGGTAATATAGCTTTAATTATTGGCAAAAATCAGTTAGATGCTGTTGTTGTAAAAGGCGAAAACGCAACTGTAATCAATAAAATTGACAGACAAGTATTTAACACCAAAACCTTCCAAAACACAAAAGGTGGTTCTGCTACAGATGTTATTAAAAACTTACCTTCAGTTAGTGTAAATGGTTTAGGTGAGATTAGTGTTCGCGGGAGTAGTGGTTTCGTTGTGCTTCTCGATGGAAAACCCGTTCAAGGCAATGCATCTACCCTTTTAAATCAATTGCCTGCAAATGCACTTGAGCGTGTAGAGGTGATTACAGCACCATCAGCTAAATACGACCCTGAAGGGAAAGCTGGAATTTTAAACATTATTACTAAACGCGGTGGCGTTAGTGGTAATTTTGCTCAAATAAACGTTAGTGCGGGTTTGCCTTCTATTGAAGATTATAACAATAAAGAAAACACACAGCGTTACGGCATTGATGGTACTTACAATATAAGAAGAGAAAAATGGAATATCTCTATTGGTGCTAATTACCAAAGAAAAGATATTAGCGGTAGACGTGAAGGCGATGTTTGGACTATTGTAGATGATGTGTTTACTAGTTTTCCATCGGACGGAGAACGTAGTTTTGATGAAGAAAATTTTTCAGGAAGATTTACTGTTGATTTTACACCTAATACTAATGATGAATTTTCTTTAGGATTTTACGCTGGAAAGCGAGAAAAAGCTCGAACTGCAGATATCCTTTACAATAATGAAGCGTATCCTGTTGATGATGAGGATAACAAGATTTTTGAGCTTTCATATTTCAATGAAAACCTAAGAATTAGAAAAGGAGATTTTGTTTTAGGAAGTTTTGATTATGCACATACGTTTAATAACAAGTCGAAATTATCTTCTTCTTTTTTATATGAATACACATTATTAGGAGGACCAACAACTAATAGAAACTTAAACTTCCCGAATACTGAAAGTTTAATTCAAGATGAGTTTAATACTAACGACAATCCGCTAAATGGTTTCAGAGCGCAGTTAGATTACTTATGGAAACCACTTTCATTTGGAACTTTAGAAACAGGTTATCAATTTAGAACTTTAGATAATAGAGGAGATTTTTTCTACGGAAGACGAACTAATTTTAATGACGATTTTGAAAGAGTTGATTTATTCTCAAGTGATATTGATTTAATAAGAACCATCCATTCTACTTATGCGCAATTAAGTGGTAAAAAAGACAAATGGGAATATGCTGCAGGTTTACGTTTAGAAATTCTTGATCGAGAGCTAATTCTAGCCGATAAAGCAGGCACTTTTCAAGAAAATTTAGATTACAACTACGAAAAACTATTCCCTTCTGCTTCTGTACAATATAGCGTTAATGAGAAAACTAATTTAAAATTAGCTTACAGTAAGCGTGTTGACAGACCTTCTGCATTTAAACTAAATCCGTTTAGAGAGCGGGAGCATTCTGAAACTTTAGAGCAGGGTGATAAAAATTTACTACCTGAGTTTATTGATTTAGTAGAACTTGGTATCACAAAAAAATTCAATAAAGGCAATTCTATTTTTGCCACAGCCTATTTTAGAAATGTTGAAAATTTAGTAAATCGTGTAAACCAGATTTATAGCGGCCCTCCTATTGATCCTGACGATTCTCGTTTTGATAATGTGGTATTAGACCGTATATACTCTAATGTAGGCACAGGACGTTCTCTTGGTTTAGAATTAGGTACACAATTAAAACCAACTGAGAAATGGAGTAATTTTATAGGATTTAATATTTACAACTTTCAAATTGATGGTGCTTATAATGGCGAAAAAATTGATAACAATGCTACTCAGTATTCTATTAATGCAAATAGCACCTTTGATTTCTCTGATACAGCAACACTTCAATTTACTTTAAATTATTTATCTAAAAGACAAACTGCTCAAGGAGAAGATTCAAGATTCTACTCGCCTAATTTAAGTTTCAAAAAGAGTTTCTTAAACAATCAATTAGTCGCTACCCTACAATGGCAAAACATTGATATGGGTTTACTTGACACTAATGAGCAACGTATAACGACCTCAAGACCTAGTGAATTTTTTACCACAACAAACTATGTTTACGAAGTTGATGTAGTAATGCTAAACCTATCCTATTCGTTTAATAAAACTAAAAGTAAAGCGAAGTTTATTGATAGTGAGTTTGGTAAGCGGGAGTTTTAAATAAAAAAGAGCTACAATTTTTTGTAACCCCTTTTAATTTATTCACTAATAGCATTTATAAGACACACTTATTTCTAAAAAGTCACATAGCACTAAACAGTTATAATCTATAAAACAAAAAAGCTTCACAATTTCGATAACTCGAAAAAGGAAAGCTTTCCATTGGATTACCAAATTGCTTTGGCAAACTACATCCTAGACACCTCTAGGACAACACAACATCTTTTAATTACCCAAAAAAGCTCTAATTTCTCAGAGCTTCTTTTGCAATTTTTTGCGGTCTGGACGGGACTCGAACCCGCGACCTTCGCCGTGACAGGGCGACATTCTAACCAACTGAACTACCAGACCGTTGCATTATTGCGGTTGCAAATATACACGCCTTTTTTTATATCTCAAATCTTTTTTCTCTTTTTTATAGAAAAAAATTATCAAGAGAACTTTTGACGTTCTATCATATAGGTTGTGAGGATGTTATTAAAATCTTTATTAATATCAGCCTCAACATATTTTATTTTGTACTGCGCACATTTTAATCGCAAGGCTTCAAAATAAGTATCTACTGTTTTACTATAACTCTCTTTTATAGAATCGGCGTATAAATTAATATACTCACCTGTTTCAACATCAATAAAACGCTTTGGTTTGTTATCAAAATCAAAGTTTAATTCTTTGGCTTTGTCAAATACATGAAACAAAACCACCTCATGCTTATTATACTTTAAATGACGTAAAGCTTCAAATAACCTTAACTCATCTTCAGAGGTTTGAAACATATCTGTAAATAAAAATATCATAGAACGCCTATGAATCTTTTCGGCTATTTCATGAAGATACTTATACGTTTCTGTTTGTTTATTCTGCGGTTTAGAAACTACAGCTTCACTTAAATGATTCAACAACATTTGATGATGACGCTCACTACCCTTTTCAGGTGCGTAATAATCATAATCATCACTATAAATACTTAAACCAACAGCATCACGTTGCTTTTTTAAAATCTGCATTAACGAAGCCGCTGCTAATGCCGAAAAGCCAACTTTATTCAAACTATCAATAGAAAATGCATCTAGTTTAGGATAATGCATCGAACTACTATTATCTAGTATAATATGGCACCGTAAATTTGTTTCATCATCATAGCGTTTGGTGTAAAGCTTATCTGTTTTAGCAAATAATTTCCAATCTATATGCCGTGTACTTTCACCTTGATTATAAATTTTATGCTCAGCGAATTCTGCAGAAAACCCATGAAACGGACTCTTGTGCATCCCAGCAATAAAACCCTCAACCACCTGTTTTGCAAGTAATTCAAGATTTTTAAAACCCTCTGCTTTATTAAGTTCGTTTTGTAAATTCATTTTTATCAAAAGATACTAGACCATTTCATTCCTAGAATCAAGAAACAAGACATCAAAAAAATTCAAAACTCATCTCTTTTCTTGCTTCTCTTCTCTCTTTTCTAATCTCTATATCACAGCATCAACAATCCCATAAGCCACAGACTCCTCTGCTCCCATCCAATGGTCACGATTAAAATCTTTCATCACTTTTTCAAAAGTTTGCCCACAATTATCCGCTAAAATTTTAGCACTTAATTCTTTCGTCTTTAAAATTTCTTGCGCTGTAATCTCAATATCGCTAGCTTGCCCACGAGCACCACCACTTGGTTGATGAATCATTACACGAGCATGCGGCTGAATAAAACGCTTACCTTTTGCACCAACTGATAACAAAATAGAACCCATAGAAGCGGCTAAACCAGTACAAATAGTTGACACATCACTTTTTAAAGACTTTATACAATCGTACATGGCGAATCCTGAGGTTACATAACCGCCTGGGCTGTTTATATATAATTGAATATCGGCGGTTTCTAATGCATCCAAATAGAGTAATCTATCAATCACATGTTTAGCAGACTCATCATCTACCTGTCCCCATAAAAACACCTTACGTTGTTCTAGTAATTTACTATCAATTGTATCTTGAACTTTATTTTCACTCATCTTATTTTAATTTTTATCTAAAATAAAAAAAGGTTTACCATTACGGCAAACCTTTTTAACTTTCTTTTTATTTGTGTCTTATAAAAGACCATCAATTGCATCTGTATATGCATTTTTAGGTGCTACACCAACTTGACGTCCAACAACCTCTCCGTTCTGAAAAACCAAAACAGTAGGTATGTTACGTACACCATATTTAGCAGCAAACTCTTGGTTAGCATCAACATCAACCTTTCCTACAACAGCTTTTCCATCGTATTCATCACTAATTTGCTCAATAATTGGTCCAACCATTCTACAAGGCCCACACCAAGCAGCCCAAAAATCAACCAATACTGGTTTGTCGCTATTCAAAACTGTTTCTTCAAAAGTCGCATCTGTTATCTCTAATGCCATAATATTTATATTTTAATAAGTTCTTAAATCATTTTAATCACACAAAATTAGTCAAAAAATATTCCAAAGCTTACAAACTGGCAATTTGTTTTCCCTATAATAGCATTGGTTAGTTTTATTTATACGGTTTGGGCGCAACCACAAGGGTCGGGCTATCCGTTCCAAGTCCTCGCTTCTGCGCTAAGGCGCAAAAGCTGTGGGCTATCCACTACTATCCCT
>CANMZT010000024.1 GCA_947502405.1 uncultured Algibacter sp.
CCTTATAGTTCTGAGTTTAGAAGTACATTGGTAATAAAATAATAATTTTTACTTGTTTTTTACCTCAGTTCTTTGTTAGCTACCAGTTATTTTTCCAATTCTTTATTAAATCCGAGCTTTATGTATTCCTTTTCCCTTTTATTTAGTCCACGTCCTTTAAATTCCTCAAAAATATTATAAGAATCTTCAACAGTATTTACTCCATTTTCAAATGTTGCTCGTCCCCATTTATAAAGTGCAACTCCTAATTTTGTACTAAATACTCCGGGTTTAATTTGAACTCCGTCATATTCCTTTCCTTTAATTTCTGTAAAATAGTCAAGTTTTCCACCTTCTTTTGTCTCAGAAAGTATAATTGTTTTTAGTTCGTCTTGGGTTGGGATTTTAATTTCTGATGTTTTGGTTTCTCCTAAATTCTCTTTTTCAATTAGTGATAAAACAGCTTTTTCAATATCTACATTTGTTATGATTTTAAATTTTTTGTCATTAAAATAAAGTTTACCATTTTTGATTTTTCCGTTATCATCAAATTTTGAATCAATTATTTCCTTCGCACGATTTTCTGTAATATCTCCTCTTAGTTTGCACTTAAATTCGGATTGTTTATTCGTTACAATGTCAATTACTACAAATGCTTTTTTAGGTTCATTAACAATTAAAATCATATTAGAAATTTGTTGATTTTTTGTAATTATAAAAAAATCAGATGGTAATTCAGTAGCTGACTTTTCAATTTCACTCAAAGATGGCTTTTCGGAAATAAATACTGAAGATTTCTTATTTTCAATGTTGTTTTCAAGAGTGTAGTAATTTGAAATTAAATTGTAATTATCGAATTTCTGTTCTTTGGTAGTGACTGAATTAAAAATCGGATTTCCATTCTTATCTGCCTGTGAATAGATATTTCCACAAGTCAAAAGTGTAATTAATATTATAATGTTCCTCATTTTTTGTCTAATTGGTGCTAATGCAAAGATAAGTTTCCGTTTCAATGAAACTTATCGATTGTTAAACGAATATAGACGAAAATTTTTACAAAGTCAAGTCTAAAAAAACTATTTTAAAAATTGTAAACTCTAAATTACTTTTTATATTTGCACCCGAAAAATTCTAAAAGAGAGGAGGTTAAGACACTATGTTAATAATTCCAGTTAAAGAAGGAGAAAATATAGATAGAGCACTAAAGCGTTACAAACGTAAGTTTGTTAGAACAACTATTAAAAATCAGTTGCAAGAGCGCAAACAGTTCACAAAACCTTCAGTAGCTCGTAGAGCGCAAGTTCAAAAAGCGCAATACATACAGGCTTTAAGAGACGCAGAAGAAGTTTAAGAGTCATTCTTGATGCAATCAAGAAACCTCTAAACTGTCATTCCCGCAAAAGCGGGAATCCAATTCTAAAAAACAATAATCCCGCTTCATGTGCTGAACTTGTTTCAGTATCAAGTGGGATTTTTTATTTAGTACTCATTTAAAAAACGTGTTTTGTTATATCGACAGAACAATCCCGATAGTTATCGGGAGAACGACGAGACATCTCAAAAGGATGAGCTTCCTTTTTCAATAATAATCCTAAGTGCGTTCATTCAAAATATTTTAAAAGTTGTAACTTAGAATTCTTAAACCTAATTATGTTGTTTCAGCAGTTTACAGACTACTTACTTCTAGAAAAAAATTATTCAGCCTTAACCGTAAACGCTTATCAAAAAGATTTGGAAGCCTTTACAGATTTCATTCAAAATGAATATCAAGAGAAATCTATTAACAAAGTAAACTACGCCCAAATACGAAGCTGGATAGTATCACTAGTAGAAAGTGGTTTATCAAACCGAAGTATAAACCGAAAAGTATCAGCATTAAATACGTATTACAAGTTTTTACTTAAAACAGAAGTTATTCAACTCAACCCATTATCCAAACACAAAGCTTTAAAAACAAGTAAAAAAATTCAGGTACCGTTTTCTGAACAAGAAATAGAAACCGTTTTAAACGAATTAAACTTTGCTGATGATTTTGAAAGCCTAAGAAACAAATTTATTATAGAACTATTCTACTCAACAGGTATAAGAAGAATAGAGTTGGTAGAGCTTAAGCTAACCAGTTTAAATTTACATAACAAAACCCTAAAAGTTCTTGGAAAAAGAAATAAAGAGCGCATTGTACCGTTATTAAAATCAGTAGTGCAAACAGCAGAAACGTATATAAATCTCCGTAATGAGTTGGAAGCTATCTCAGACAAAGAGCATCTGTTTTTAACAAAAAAAGGCGTTAAAATATACGAAACACTTGTTTACAGAATAATAAATGAGTATTTTAGTTTGGCATCTTCAAAAGTGAAAAAGAGTCCACATATACTTAGGCACTCTTTTGCAACACATTTGTTAAATCAAGGTGCCGATTTAAATGCTGTTAAAGAACTTCTAGGACATTCCAGTTTGGCTGCAACACAAGTTTACACGCACAACAGTATAGCCGAACTAAAAAAAGTGCATATACAAGCACATCCCAGAAGTAAAAAGTAAAAGTATTTAAGCGTATTGTCTAACCAAAAAGAGTATTATGAAAGTAAACACGCAATCAGTAAATTTTAATGCCGACCAAAAATTGATTCAGTTTATCCAAAAGCGTATGGATAAATTAGATATGTATTATGATAAAGTTATAAAATCTGATGTTTTTTTAAAGGTTGAAAATACCAGTGATAAAGAGAATAAAATTTTTGAAGCAAAAGTTAGTGTGCCTGGGGATAGTCTTGTAGTTAAAAAGCAATGTAAAACCTTTGAAGAAGGTGCGGATATGGCAGTTGCATCGTTACAAAGACAGTTAAAAAAGCGAAAAGAAAAATTAAGAGCACATTTATGATAAAATTTCTCAAAAAATGTTTTGAATAAAGTAAAAAAACTATACATTTGCAGTCCGTTAGAAATAGCGGGCTTTTTTTATGTGGTTTTTTGTTAAAAAAAATCGATAAAAAAGCCGATGTAGCTCAGCTGGCTAGAGCAGCTGATTTGTAATCAGCAGGTCGTGGGTTCGAGTCCCTCCATCGGCTCAAGTTCTTTTAAAAAATGAAATAAATTAATTGGGGAGATACTCAAGCGGCCAACGAGGGCAGACTGTAAATCTGCTGACTATGTCTTCGCAGGTTCGAATCCTGCTCTCCCCACATTTAATTTTTTTAATTTTTTATTGAAATATTGAAATCCTGATAAATGAAAGTTTATCAAAAATTGCGGGAGTAGCTCAGTTGGTAGAGCGTCAGCCTTCCAAGCTGAATGTCGCCAGTTCGAACCTGGTCTCCCGCTCTAAAAATTCCTGCGAAGGCAGGAATCTCTTCTTTCAAATTAAGTAATCTTTTAAAGATTATTTTAGAAAGAAAAGGAAATAAAAACTTTACGCCGGTGTAGCTCAGGGGTAGAGCGTTTCCTTGGTAAGGAAGAGGTCACGAGTTCAAATCTCGTCATTGGCTCTATTTAGAGTAAAAAAAGAGTACACTAATATTATTATATAACTAAGATTAAAATTATTTAAAAACATGGCAAAGGCAACTTTCGATCGTTCAAAACCACACTTAAACATTGGTACAATTGGACACGTAGATCACGGTAAAACAACTTTAACTGCTGCTATTACTAAAGTATTAGCTGATGCAGGTTTATCTGAAGCAAGAGATTTCGATCAAATTGATAACGCTCCAGAAGAGAAAGAAAGAGGTATTACAATTAATACATCTCACGTAGAATATCAAACAAAAAATCGTCACTACGCACACGTAGATTGTCCAGGTCACGCCGATTACGTTAAGAACATGGTAACTGGTGCTGCACAAATGGATGGAGCTATATTAGTAGTAGCTGCAACTGATGGTCCTATGCCACAAACTCGTGAGCACATCTTATTAGGTCGTCAAGTAGGTATTCCTCGTATCGTTGTTTTCTTGAACAAAGTTGACATGGTGGATGATGAAGAATTATTAGAATTAGTAGACATGGAAGTTAGAGATTTATTAAACTTCTATGAGTACGATGGAGATAATGGTCCTGTAATTTCTGGTTCTGCTTTAGGTGCACTTAATGGTGAGCAAAAGTGGGTAGATACTGTAATGGAATTAATGGCTGCTTGTGATGAGTGGATTGAAGAGCCTGTTCGTGATATGGATAAGCCTTTCTTAATGCCTATTGAAGATGTATTCTCTATTACTGGTCGTGGTACTGTAGCAACTGGTAGAATTGAAACTGGTGTAGCTAATACTGGAGATCCTGTAGAGATTATTGGTATGGGTGCTGAAAAATTAACATCTACTATTACTGGTATCGAAATGTTCCGTCAAATATTAGATAGAGGTGAAGCTGGTGATAACGCTGGTATCTTATTAAGAGGTATTGAGAAGTCTCAAATCTCTAGAGGTATGGTAATTACTAAACCAGGTTCAGTAACACCACATAAAAACTTCAAAGCTGAGGTTTATATCCTTAAAAAAGAAGAAGGTGGACGTCATACTCCATTCCATAACAACTACCGTCCACAGTTCTACGTTCGTACAACTGACGTAACAGGAAACATTGCGCTTCCTTCAGGAGTTGAGATGGTTATGCCTGGAGATAACTTAACTATTACTGTTGAGTTAATTCAACCAATTGCAATGAACGTAGGTTTACGTTTCGCTATCCGTGAAGGTGGTAGAACAGTTGGTGCAGGTCAGGTAACTGAGATATTAGACTAATACAGTTTAAATAAATATTGAGTTAAAGGTATTCCGTTTTTTCGGAATACCTTGACTTATATTTACGGGTTTAGCTCAGTTGGTAGAGCACTGGTCTCCAAAACCAGGTGTCGGGAGTTCGAGTCTCTCAACCCGTGCAATACAGAATTGAGTATCATTTCAATTTAGAAAAAAAAGAAATAACATGGCTGGAATTGTAAATTATATAAAAGAATCATTCGGAGAACTAAAAAATAATGTGACATGGCCTACTTGGGCTGAAGCACAAAGTTTAACAGTTTTAGTTGCTGTATTTTCAATTATATTCTCTCTTGCAATATGGGGAGTAGATACAGTTTTCAGTAAAGTTATTGCAGCTTACTTTCAATGGATTAACGGTTAAAAGGGAAATTTTATGTCTGAAGTAAGTGAAAAAAAATGGTATGTTGTTCGCGCAGTAAGCGGTCAAGAGAATAAAATCAAAACCTACATTGAGAATGAAATTGCTCGTTTAGGTTTACAAGATTATGTTGATCAAGTTCTTGTACCTACAGAAAAAGTAATTCAAATCCGTAATGGAAAAAAGATTCAAAAAGAGAAAACTTTTTTTCCAGGATATATAATGATTCAAGCAAACCTAACTGGTGAAGTTCCACACATTATAAGATCGGTTACTAATGTAATAGGATTTTTAGGTGAAACTAAAGGAGGTGATCCTGTGCCATTAAGACAATCTGAAGTAAACAGAATGTTAGGTAAAGTAGATGAACTAGCCGTTGAAGAATCAGCAAATGTTGCTATTCCTTTTACTAAGGGTGAAACGGTTAAAGTTATTGACGGACCTTTCAATGGGTTTGATGGAACTATTGAGAAGATAAATGAAGAAAAGCGTAAACTAGAAGTAATGGTTAAAATTTTCGGAAGAAAAACACCGTTAGAATTGAGTTATATGCAAGTTGAAAAAGTATAATAGTGTTACATTAAGATAGATGAATCTCTTGCTTCCAAAAAAGAGATAACATCAAAATTAAATTATTAAAAATGGCAAAAGAATTAGGTAAAGTAGTTAAGTTACAAGTTCGGGGAGGTGCTGCGAATCCATCGCCACCGGTTGGACCCGCTTTAGGAGCTGCAGGTGTTAACATCATGGAGTTCTGTAAGCAATTCAATGCCAGAACCCAAGATAAGCCAGGTAAAGTATTACCGGTGGTTATATCTGTTTACAAAGACAAATCATTTGACTTTGTAATTAAAACTCCACCAGCAGCTGTTCAATTATTAGAACAAGCTAAGGTGAAGAAAGGTTCTGGAGAGCCAAACCGAAAAAAAGTAGCTAAAGTATCTTGGGATCAGATTAAAACTATTGCAGAAGACAAAATGGTAGATTTAAATGCATTTACTATTGAATCTGCTATGAAAATGGTTGCTGGTACAGCAAGATCAATGGGAATAACTGTAACAGGAAAATTTCCTTCTTAATCTATTAAAGACATTAGAAAATGGCAAGATTAACAAGAAAGCAAAAAGAAGCTTTAGCGAAAATTGAAAAAGGAAAACTTTATTCTGTTGATGAAGCATCAGCATTGATTAAAGATATTACCAATACTAAATTTGACGCATCAGTTGATTTAGCAGTACGTTTAGGAGTAGATCCTCGTAAAGCTAATCAGATGGTAAGAGGTGTGGTTTCATTACCACATGGTACTGGTAAAGACATGAAAGTATTAGCATTAGTAACACCAGATAAAGAAGCGGAAGCTAAAGAAGCTGGGGCAGATTACGTTGGTTTAGATGAGTACCTTGATAAAATTAAAGGTGGTTGGACAGATGTTGACGTTATCGTTACTATGCCAAGTGTTATGGGTAAATTAGGTCCTTTAGGACGTGTATTAGGTCCTCGTGGTTTAATGCCTAACCCAAAAACAGGTACAGTAACTATGGATGTAGCAAAAGCTGTTAGCGAAGTAAAAGCTGGTAAAATTGACTTTAAAGTTGATAAAACTGGTATTGTACATGCTGCTATAGGTAAAGCATCTTTTAGTGCTGATAAAATTGCGGGTAACGCAAATGAATTATTATCAACTTTAATGAAACTAAAACCGACAACCGCTAAGGGTGTTTACGTAAAAAGCATATTTATGTCTTCTACAATGAGCCCAAGTTTAGCAATTGATCCTAAAATTGGTTAATTAAGTTAAAACTTTAAATTATGACAAGAGAAGAAAAATCACAAGTAATTGAGGACTTAACTGCAGAATTAGCTAATAATGCAAATATCTATTTAACAGATATTTCAGGATTAAACGCAGGAACTACCTCAGATTTGCGTCGTGCAGCTTTTAAAGCAAACGTGCAAATGGCAGTTGTTAAAAATACATTACTTGAAAAAGCAATGGAGGCTTCTGATAAAGAATTTGGAGACCTTCCTACAGTTTTAAAAGGAAATACATCAGTGATGTATTCTGAAACAGGTAATGCACCGGCTAAGTTAATTAAGAACTTCCGTAAAAAATCTGAAAAGCCTTTATTAAAAGGAGCTTTTATTGAGGAAGCAGTTTACATTGGTGACGAACAATTAGACATGTTAGTAGATATCAAGTCTAAGGAAGAGTTAATAGGAGAAATAGTAACATTATTACAATCTCCTGCTAAAAATGTTATTTCTGCACTTAAATCAGGTGGAGGTACTTTGGCTGGAATTATTAAAACACTATCTGAAAAAGAAGGATAGTATTAAACAGTACGCACTTATTACAATTATATTATTATTAAAAAATTATTAAAACGATAGAAAAATGGCAGATTTAAAAGATTTCGCAGAACAATTAGTTAACTTATCAGTTAAAGACGTTAATGAGTTAGCAACTATATTAAAAGATGAGTATGGTATCGAGCCTGCTGCTGCAGCTGTAGCTGTTGCTGCTGGTGGAGGTGCTGCTGGTGGTGGAGACGCTGCTGAAGAGCAAACTGAATTTGATGTAATCTTAAAAGCAGCAGGTGGTTCTAAATTAGCTGTTGTTAAATTAGTTAAGGAATTAACTGGTTTAGGATTAAAAGAAGCTAAAGGTTTAGTTGATGATGCACCATCTCCAATTAAAGAAGGTGTAGCAAAAGATGAAGCTGAAGCTTTAAAAGCATCTTTAGAAGAGGCTGGAGCTGAGGTTGAGCTTAAGTAAGCTTAATTACTCAACAATACAAAGGTTTAGGTATATCCCGCATTTAGGCGGGATAACACCTAGACCATTTTGCGTATATAACAATATACTCAAATAAATTGCAAAAACAGTTTTCTAAGTAGGTTAGATATTTCGCTGTTTTATCTAGTGTTTTAAACACTATCAAAATATTTTTTAATCAAAATTCCGTCCATTGATGTTGTCAACACAAGCTGAAAGATTAAATTTCTCCTCTATTGTAAATAGAACGGAATATCCAGATTTCTTGGATATTCAGATAAAATCCTTCCAGGATTTTTTCCAATTAGAAACAAAGTCTGAAGAAAGAGGTGATGAAGGTTTATATAATACCTTCATGGAAAACTTTCCAATTACAGATTCTCGTAATCAATTTGTTTTAGAATTTTTAGATTACTTCGTTGATCCACCAAGATATGCTATTGAAGAGTGTATTGAAAGAGGGTTGACTTACAGTGTGCCGCTAAAAGCTAGGTTAAAGTTATATTGTACAGATCCTGAACATGAAGATTTCGAAACCATTGTTCAAGATGTATACTTAGGAACTATACCTTACATGACACCTTCTGGTACATTTTGTATCAACGGTGCAGAGCGTGTAGTGGTATCACAATTACACCGTTCACCAGGGGTTTTCTTTGGTCAATCTTTCCATGCCAATGGAACAAAATTATATTCAGCAAGGGTAATTCCTTTTAAAGGTTCTTGGATTGAGTTTGCAACAGACATCAATCAAGTGATGTATGCATACATTGATAGAAAGAAAAAATTACCTGTTACTACCCTTTTCCGTGCTATTGGTTTTGAACGTGATAAAGATATCCTAGAGATTTTTGACTTAGCAGAAGAGGCTAAAGTTTCAAAAACAGGATTAAAAAAATATTTAGGAAGAAAATTAGCAGCACGTGTATTAAATACATGGCATGAGGATTTTGTTGATGAAGATACAGGTGAAGTAGTTTCTATTGAGCGTAATGAAATTGTACTTGATCGTGATACGATTCTTGATAAAGAAAATATAGAAGAAATTCTTGAAGCTGGTGTTAAAACCATCTTGTTACATAAAGAAGATCAAGATAAAGGGGATTATGCTATTATTCATAATACACTTCAAAAAGATCCAACAAACTCTGAAAAAGAGGCTGTTGAGCATATCTATAGACAACTGCGTAATGCAGAACCGCCAGATGAAGAAACGGCTCGTGGTATTATAGATAAGTTATTCTTTTCTGACCAACGTTACTCTTTAGGAGAAGTAGGTCGTTATAGAATGAATAAAAAATTAGGTTTAGATATCGGAATGGATAAGCAAGTGCTTACTAAAGAAGATATCATAACTATTATAAAATATTTAATTGAGCTAATCAATTCTAAAGCAGAGATTGATGATATCGATCACTTATCAAACCGTCGTGTACGTACCGTAGGTGAGCAATTATCTTCTCAATTTGGTGTTGGTTTAGCACGTATGGCTCGTACTATTCGTGAGCGTATGAATGTACGTGACAACGAAGTGTTTACACCAATAGATTTAATTAATGCAAAGACATTATCGTCTGTTATTAATTCATTTTTTGGGACAAACCAGTTATCTCAGTTTATGGATCAAACAAATCCATTAGCAGAGATTACTCATAAACGTCGTTTGTCGGCTTTAGGACCTGGAGGTTTATCAAGAGAACGTGCAGGGTTCGAGGTTCGTGATGTTCACTACACACACTACGGAAGACTTTGTCCTATTGAAACACCAGAGGGGCCAAATATTGGTTTGATTTCTTCACTTTCTGTATTTGCGAAAGTGAATTCTATGGGATTCATTGAAACACCATATAGAAAAGTAACTGATGGTGTAGTTGATATTAAAAATGAACCTACATATTTAAGTGCTGAAGAAGAAGAAGAAAAATTAATAGCTCAAGCAACTGTTGAAGTTGATGGAGATGGAAAGATTTTACATGATAAGGTAATTGCAAGAATGGAAGGAGATTTCCCTGTAATTAATCCAAATGATTTACATTATACGGATGTTGCACCAAATCAAATTTCATCTATATCGGCATCATTAATTCCTTTCTTAGAGCATGATGATGCAAACCGTGCATTGATGGGGTCAAACATGATGCGTCAAGCAGTACCATTATTAAGAGTTGATGCACCTATTGTAGGAACTGGCTTAGAGCGTCAAGTAGCTTCAGATTCTCGTGTATTAGTTAATGCAGAGGGTTCTGGAGAGGTACTTTATGTAGATGCTAACGAGATCAGAATTAAATACGAACGCACTGAGGATGAAGCTAAAGTAAGTTTTGATAGCGATATTAAAACATATCCTTTAGTGAAATTTAGAAAAACAAACCAAGGAACTTCTATAAACTTGAAACCAATTGTGGTTAAAGGTGATAAAGTTACTAAAGGTCAAGTTTTATGTGAGGGTTATGCAACCCAACAAGGTGAATTAGCACTTGGTAGAAATATGAAAGTGGCCTTTATGCCTTGGAAAGGTTATAACTTTGAGGATGCAATTGTAATTTCTGAAAAAGTTGTTCGTGAAGATATTTTTACATCTATTCATATTGACGAATACTCTCTAGAGGTTAGAGATACAAAATTAGGTAACGAGGAATTAACAAATGATATTCCAAACGTTTCGGAAGAGGCTACTAAGGACCTTGATGAACATGGTATGATTCGCGTTGGTGCTGAAGTAAAACCTGGTGATATCTTAATTGGTAAGATTACTCCAAAAGGTGAATCTGATCCAACTCCAGAAGAGAAATTATTACGTGCTATCTTTGGTGATAAAGCTGGAGATGTAAAAGATGCTTCTTTAAAAGCTTCACCATCATTAAACGGTGTTGTAATTGAGAAGAAATTATTCGCTAGAGCTGTAAAAGATAAACGAAAGAGAGCTCAAGATAAAGATGATATTTTAGCTTTAGAAGCACAATACGATAGAAAGTTTGATGAATTAAAAGATATTTTAGTTGAAAAACTGTTTGCTATTGTAAATGGAAAAACGGCTCAAGGTATTTTTAATGATTTAGGAGAAGAAGTATTACCTAAAGGTAAAAAGTTCACTTTGAAAATGTTAAATGCTGTTGATGATTATGCGCATTTAGTTTCTGGAAAATGGACAACTGATGATCACACCAATAAATTGGTAGCTGATTTAATTCATAACTACAAGATAAAAGAAAATGACTTACAAGGTTCTTTACGTCGTGAGAAGTTTACTATTTCTGTAGGTGATGAGTTACCAGCAGGTATTATCAAATTAGCTAAAGTTTATATTGCTAAGAAACGTAAACTTAAAGTTGGTGATAAAATGGCAGGACGTCACGGTAACAAAGGTATTGTTGCTCGTATCGTTCGTCAAGAGGATATGCCATTCTTAGAGGACGGAACACCTGTTGATATTGTTTTAAATCCACTTGGTGTACCATCTCGTATGAATATCGGTCAGATTTATGAAACGGTATTAGGATGGGCAGGACAGAAACTAGGACGTAAATATGCAACACCTATATTTGATGGTGCTACTATAGATCAAATTAATGGATTTACAGATGAAGCTGGAATTCCTAGATATGGTCATACCTATTTATACGATGGTGGAACAGGGGAGCGCTTCGATCAACCAGCAACTGTTGGTGTGATTTACATGCTGAAACTAGGACACATGGTTGACGATAAAATGCACGCACGTTCTATAGGACCTTACTCATTAATTACGCAACAACCGTTAGGAGGTAAAGCTCAGTTTGGTGGTCAGCGTTTTGGTGAGATGGAAGTTTGGGCACTTGAGGCTTATGGGGCATCAAGTACCTTACGTGAGATCTTAACTGTAAAATCTGATGATGTTATTGGTAGAGCTAAAACCTATGAAAGTATAGTGAAAGGTGAACCAATGCCAGATCCAGGATTACCAGAATCTTTCAACGTATTAATGCACGAATTGAAAGGTTTAGGTTTAGACATCAGATTAGAGGAGTAGTTAATTAATTAAATTCATTTCAACCATTTATTATGGCAAGAAAACAAGATAAAAATACAGTTAAGAGGTTTAATAAAATCTCAATTGGTTTAGCATCACCAGAAGCTATTTTGGCAGAATCTAGAGGTGAAGTTTTAAAGCCAGAAACTATCAATTATCGTACACATAAACCTGAGCGTGATGGTTTGTTCTGTGAGCGTATTTTTGGTCCTGTAAAGGATTATGAGTGTGCTTGTGGAAAGTATAAAAGAATACGCTACAAAGGTATTGTATGTGACCGTTGTGGAGTTGAAGTAACTGAAAAGAAAGTACGTAGAGACAGAGTAGGGCACATAAATTTAGTGGTACCTGTTGCTCATATCTGGTACTTCCGTTCGTTACCAAATAAAATTGGTTATTTACTTGGTTTACCATCTAAGAAATTAGATATGATTATCTACTACGAACGCTATGTAGTAATTCAACCAGGTTTAGCTAAAAATGAAGAAGGAGAACCATTACAAAAAATGGATTTCCTTACAGAAGAAGAATATTTAAACATTTTAGAGGCACTTCCTCAAGATAATCAGTATTTAGATGATGAAGACCCAAATAAGTTTTTAGCTAAAATGGGTGCTGAGTGTTTAATAGACTTACTAGCAAGAATTGATTTAGAGGCATTATCTTATGAGTTACGTCATAAAGCAAATACAGAAACGTCTAAACAACGTAAAACTGAAGCTTTAAAGCGTTTACAAGTTGTTGAGTCTTTAAAAGAATCAAATAATAACCGTGAGAATCGTCCAGAATGGATGATTATGAAGGTTGTGCCAATTATTCCGCCAGAATTACGTCCTTTAGTGCCGTTAGATGGTGGTCGTTTTGCAACTTCAGATTTAAACGATTTATATCGTCGTGTAATTATCCGTAATAACCGTCTTAAGCGTTTGGTTGAGATAAAAGCACCAGAAGTAATTTTACGTAATGAAAAACGTATGCTTCAGGAGTCTGTAGATTCTTTATTTGATAACACACGTAAATCATCTGCAGTAAAAACAGATTCTAATAGACCATTAAAATCATTATCAGATTCGCTTAAAGGTAAGCAAGGACGTTTTCGTCAAAACTTACTTGGTAAGCGTGTTGATTATTCTGCGCGTTCTGTAATTGTTGTTGGTCCAGAATTAAAATTATTTGAATGTGGATTGCCAAAAAATATGGCAGCTGAGTTATACAAGCCTTTCGTAATTAGAAAATTAATTGAAAGAGGTATTGTGAAAACAGTAAAATCTGCAAAGAAAATTATAGATAAAAGAGAACCTGTGGTTTGGGATATTTTGGAGAATGTTCTTAAAGGACATCCAGTATTACTAAACCGTGCGCCTACATTACACCGTTTGGGTATTCAAGCTTTTCAACCTAAGTTAATTGAGGGGAAAGCGATTCAATTACACCCATTAGTATGTACTGCATTTAATGCCGATTTTGATGGTGACCAAATGGCGGTACACTTACCATTAGGGCCAGAAGCTATTTTAGAATGTCAATTATTAATGTTGGCATCTCATAATATCTTGAATCCTGCTAACGGTTCTCCTGTAACTGTACCTTCTCAAGATATGGTTCTTGGTCTTTATTATATGACTAAAGAGCGTAAGTCGACCAAAGAATTACCTATTAAGGGTGAAGGCCTAACATTTTATTCTCCAGAGGAAGTTGAAATTGCTTTCAATGAGAAACGTGTAGACTTAAATGCAGGTATCAAGGTTAGAACTATTGATATTAATGAAGATGGTAAGCTTGATAGAATGATTGTTGAAACTACTGTTGGTCGTGTATTGTTTAACCAGTACGTACCGCAAGCTGCAGGATTCATCAATCAAGTACTAACTAAGAAATCATTAAGAGATATTATTGGTGATATTTTAAAAGTAACATCAGTTCCTGAAACGGCAAATTTCTTAGATAGTATTAGAACTTTAGGATTTAAATTTGCTTTCCAAGGAGGATTATCATTTAGTTTAGGAGATATTATTATTCCGCCAGAAAAGCAAGGAATGATTGATAAGGCCAATGGATTAGTTGATGGTATTACTGGAAACTATAACATGGGGCTTATAACTAATAACGAACGTTACAACCAAGTTATTGATATCTGGACATCTACTAATGCTGAATTGACAGAGTTGTCAATGAAACGTATTAGAGAAGACCAACAAGGATTCAACTCGGTATTTATGATGCTTGATTCTGGAGCTCGTGGATCTAAAGAACAGATTCGTCAGCTTACAGGAATGCGTGGATTAATGGCAAAGCCTAAAAAATCTAATGCAGGTGGAGGAGAGATTATTGAAAACCCTATTCTTTCTAACTTTAAAGAAGGTCTTTCAATTTTAGAATACTTTATCTCTACCCACGGTGCACGTAAAGGTCTTGCGGATACAGCTCTTAAAACAGCTGATGCAGGATATTTAACACGTCGTTTAGTAGATGTGTCTCAAGATGTAATTATCAATACTGAAGATTGTGGTACATTAAGAGGTGTTGAAGTTGAGCCATTAAAGAAGAATGATGAAGTTGTTGAAAAACTAGAAGAGCGAATTGTTGGTCGTGTATCATTAAACGATGTACATAATCCATTAACTGATGAGTTATTAGTTTCAGCAGGTCAATTAATCGAAGATGATATCGCTAAAGCAATTGAAGCATCTCCAATTGAAAGTTTAGAAGTACGTTCAGCATTAACTTGTGAAGCATTACAAGGTATTTGTGCTAAATGTTACGGTAGAAACTTAGCCACTGGTAAAATGGTACAACGTGGAGAAGCAGTAGGTGTAGTTGCAGCTCAATCTATTGGTGAACCTGGTACACAGCTTACTTTACGTACATTCCACGTAGGTGGTATTGCAGGAAACATTTCAGAGGATAACAAATTAGCTGTTAAGTTTGATGGTGTTGCTGAAATAGAAGATTTAAAAACAGTTAAAGGAAAAGATAATGAAGGAAATGACATTGATATTGTTATTTCTAGAACATCCGAACTTAAGCTTACAGATAAGAAAACAGGTATTGTTTTAAGTAACAATAATATTCCTTACGGTTCTACTATTTTTGTTAAGAGTGGTGATAACTTGAAAAAAGGTGATGTTGTTTGTACTTGGGATCCATATAATGGTGTAATTATCTCAGAGTTTGCTGGAAAAGTGAAGTATGAAAATATTGAGCAAGGTGTTACTTATCAAGTTGAAATTGATGAGCAAACTGGTTTCCAAGAAAAAGTAATTTCTGAATCTAGAAACAAAAAGCTTATCCCAACACTTCATATTGAAGATTCTAAAGGAGAAACGATTCGTTCATATAACTTACCAGTTGGTGCACACTTAATGATTGACGACGGTGAGAAAATTAGCGTCGGTAAGATTTTAGTTAAGATTCCTCGTAAATCAGCAAAAGCTGGTGATATTACCGGTGGTCTTCCTCGTGTAACAGAGTTGTTTGAAGCACGTAATCCATCTAATCCAGCGGTAGTAAGTGCGATTGATGGTGTGGTGTCTTTTGGTAAAATTAAAAGAGGTAACCGTGAGATTATTGTAGAATCTAAACTAGGAGATGTTAAAAAATACTTAGTTAAGTTATCTAATCAAATTCTTGTACAAGAAAATGATTATGTTAAAGCAGGTATGCCATTATCTGATGGATCAATAACACCTAACGATATTTTAAATATCAAAGGACCTTCAGCTGTTCAACAATACTTAGTAAATGAGGTTCAAGAAGTATACCGTTTACAAGGTGTAAAGATTAACGATAAGCACTTTGAAGTTGTTGTTAGACAAATGATGCGAAAAGTTAGAATTATTGATTCTGGTGATACTATTTTCTTAGAAGATCAATTAGCTCATAAAGCTGATTTCATTAAAGAAAATGATGAAATCTTCGGAATGAAAGTTATTGAAGATGCTGGAGATTCAGCAAATCTTAAGCCAGGACAGATTATTTCGCCTCGTGAGTTAAGAGATGAAAACTCGATTTTACGTAGAGAAGATAAGCAACTTGTTGTAGCTAGAGATGCTCAACCAGCAACAGCTACTCCAATACTACAAGGTATTACAAGAGCTTCTCTTCAAACTAAATCGTTTATTTCTGCGGCATCCTTCCAAGAAACTACTAAAGTACTTAACGAAGCAGCAGTAGCTGGTAAAGTTGATTCTTTAGAGGGCTTGAAAGAAAATGTAATTGTAGGGCACAGAATTCCTGCAGGTACAGGTATGAGAAACTATACGGATATCATTGTTGGTTCAAAAGAAGAATTCGACGAAATGATGCAAGTAAAGCAAGAGTTGAATTATAATTAATATTAATTCCTGCGGAGGCAGGAATCTATAAAAACAAAAGCCTTCATGTATATTTAATACTTGGAGGCTTTTTTAAATCATATTATTATGGCTGAAGAAAAAGACAAACAAAAACAAGGGCAAATTAATATAGAGTTAGATGAGAAAGTAGCCGAAGGAACATATTCTAACCTTGCAATTATTAACCATTCAGTTTCAGAATTTGTTGTAGATTTTGTGAATATAATGCCTGGGGTTCCTAAAAATAAAGTGAAGTCTAGAATTATTTTAACTCCACAACATGCGAAACGTTTACTAAAAGCATTAGGAGATAATGTGACGCGATTTGAAAATGCTCATGGTGAAATTAAAGATTATGAGCAGCCACCGATTCCGTTGAATTTTGGACCTACAGGTCAAGCCTAAAAGAATAAGCTTTTATATGGGTTAGGATACTTAGCATGTTTCAAATAAGCAAGCTACTCATACCAATAGGTTTTATCAAACAAGACAAGTAAAAAAAATTAGAGGCCTTTGAATTTTTATGGGCTTTTTTTATTAGGCAACTTCTTTTTTATTAATGTGAAATTTTAAAGCACCAGAAGGACATTTCTTTATTTGCTTCTCGATATCTTTAACGGGAGCTGCATTTATATCTATCCAAGGAATTACAGAATTTCTAAAAACAGTAGAAAGTTGCTTGGAGCAGATATTTGATTGTTTACAAATACAGGGGTCGTAGGTTATAGTAATGGTTTTATTACTAAATTCATGAGCGTTTATTTTCATAAGTAAATCAATTTGGGTTAGATTCAATTAGTTAAATAAATAAAAGAGGGAAGTATTTTAAATCAAATGTATCGATAAAAAACCCAAAAAATACGACTAAATGTGTTTTTTTCGATGAAATGTACAAATTATTTAAACTCAGAGACAAAATGAAATTTTAAACTCGGGTACTTTTGTTGGCTCATTTGAAGAGAAAAAGGAGAGTCAGCTAAAAAAACTAATTGGTCTCTTTTATCCTTGGCTAAAAACCGTTGTTTAACTCTAATAAACTCTTTAAACTCTTCACTTTTTTCATCTTCAGCTTCAATCCAACAAGCTTTATGTACGTTTAAATTTTCGTAAGTACATTTTGCGCCGTATTCGTGTTCAAGTCTATATTGTATAACTTCATATTGTAAAGCGCCTACAGTACCTATTACCTTTCTACCATTAAGTTCTAAAGTGAACAATTGAGCAACACCTTCATCCATTAATTGATCAATACCTTTGTAAAGTTGTTTAGATTTTAAAGGGTCAGCATTATTTATATATCTAAAGTGTTCTGGAGAAAAACTTGGTACACCTTTATAATTCAAAACTTCTCCTTCGGTTAAAGTGTCTCCAATTTTAAATGTTCCGGTATCTTGTAAGCCAACAATATCACCAGGGTAGGAGATGTCAACTATTTCTTTTTTTTCTGCAAAAAATGCATTTGGGCTAGAGAATTTTACTTTCTTATTATGTCTTACATGTAAATAAGGTGTATTTCGTTTGAACTCGCCTGAAACTATTTTTACAAATGCTAATCGGTTTCTATGGTTAGGATCCATATTGGCATGAATCTTAAAAACAAAACCGCTAAACTTTTGTTCATCAGGCTTTACTAAACGCTCTTCACTTTGTTTTGGTCTTGGTTTAGGAGCAATTTCAACAAAACAATCTAATAATTCTCTAACACCAAAATTGTTTAAAGCAGACCCAAAAAATACGGGTTGTTGGTTTCCATTTAAGTATTCATCTTTATTAAAATCAGGGTAAATACCTTCTACTAATTCAATTTCCTCTCTTAAAGTATTTGCTGAATCTTCACCAATTAATTTATCTAACTCTGGAGAAGATAAATCTGAAACCTCAATAGTTTCCTCAATGTCTTTTCTACTATCTCCACTAAAAAGATTAATGTTTTTCTCCCAAAGATTATAAATACCCTTAAATTCATATCCCATTCCTATGGGAAAGCTTAGTGGCGTTACTTTCAAACCTAATTTTTGCTCAACTTCATCTAATAAATCAAAAGCATCTTTTCCTTCTCTATCTAATTTATTGATGAAAACAATCATTGGGATGTTTCGCATACGGCAAACTTCAACAAGTTTTTCTGTTTGTTCCTCAACACCTTTAGCTACATCTATAACTACGATTACACTGTCAACAGCTGTTAAAGTTCTAAAGGTATCCTCAGCAAAATCTTTATGACCAGGTGTATCTAGAATATTAATTTTTATACCATCATATTCAAAAGCCAAAACTGAAGTTGCGACAGAGATACCACGTTGACGCTCAATTTCCATAAAATCACTCGTTGCTCCCTTTTTTATCTTATTACTCTTTACCGCGCCAGCTTCTTGAATAGCTCCACCAAAAAGTAATAACTTTTCAGTTAAGGTGGTTTTGCCTGCATCTGGGTGAGAGATAATTCCGAAAGTTCGTCTTCTATTTATTTCTTTAATAAATGTCATATGGTTTAATTAAAAGCGATTGCAAATATAGTGGTATAAAACATATATTTTAAAACCAATATTGCCATACTTTAACGTTTAATAAAAAAATGCTTGTTTTTAAGTGACTAACGAAGGTTTTTGTGTCTAAAGTTTTAAAGAAACAGCTTTTAAATATTATTCTGAGTAGTCAGTGAGTAGTTGTGTTAATAGTTTGTAGTATCTGCATTTAATATTTTTATCATAAATAAAATATGTTATTGGTTAACTACTAATTTAGACATCATAATCGTTTTTAAAATTTTATTAACAAATGTTAATTTTTATATATATTAGCGAAAATTTAATTCTCTCAAATAAGCATAGTGTTTAAAATCTTATCTCTTTTACGAAAGAATACCCTTTTCTACATTTTTAATATTTATAACATACCCTCAGTAATATGATATACTTTACACGATTCTCAACTAATTTAAAGTTTAATTTGCTTTACGTTTGTTTAGTTTTTTTATTGTTTGCAAATGTTAATGTACTTGCCCAAACTCAGCCAACATTTAATTTTTCTCAAGGTCCAACATTGCTAGCTAACGGTGCAGCAGATGAGCAAATAGGAGCCAAGTATATTTACCAAGACATAGAATTTTCTGCTGATGGTATTTTAATTGATGCCGTAGTTACTATAGTAGATAAAGTAAATTTGGACGAGCCTAATGCTGCTGCGTTCACCATAGATACAGCACTTGGTGTAGATGATAGGTTTGAACCTACAGTAAATACAGGTGCAGGAGATGGTTATGTAGAATGGCAGATAGAATTTGTATTAGATGGTTCGGTTGTTGATGCTAATGACGTTGGTGTAAGAGCAAGGTTAGAAACTTTTGCAATAGAAGCTATAGACGTTGATGGTTTTGAGTATTTTGAAGTTATAGTTACAGATTCGTATACTATAGAAGGAGGTAATACGCCACCAACGGAACTTGTAGTGTCTCAAAATGGCCCATGGACAAGATTTCAAAGTGATGCTGATTTTGCAGCTGGTATAAGTGCTGCCAATACAGAATATGTGGTTAGAGTAGATTATACTAATATTAGTACAATTAATTTTAGAAATGGTAGTTCTAATGATAGTAATAACAGACAAAACTCCATAAGCTTTTTAGGAGAAGTTACTTTTGATACAGAAAATACTGTGGTTGTTAATCAACCTCCAGTTGTAATAGATAATTTAGGAAATGTAATAAGTTCTAATTCTTCTTTTTCGGAAAATGTCCTTACAGGTTCAAGTGATCCTGACGGAAATTTAGCTCCAGCTACAGTTAGATTGGTTGATCCTAGTAATCCTGCTAATCAGGGTACTGTTGGTACTCCGTTAATTATAACAGGAGTTGGGACTTATACTGTAGATAATACTGGTAATGTAGTTTTTGTACCAGAAACTGATTATGTTGGAGATGCATCAATTTTATTTAGTGTTGAAGATGATTTAGGGGTTAGTTCTAATCAAGGTAATCTGGAAATAACACTAGTTGACCCTTGTGCTGGAGGACTCTCAGGGACTTTGGTATGGGAAACTACACCAACTAACAACAGTGAGTTTGATTGGACACCAGATGGTGCTCTATCTAATACTTTTAATGATATCTCTGGAACAGGTTTAAACGCAACTATTTCTTTTACTGGAGATACTGGTACTCTAGCTGGGTGGAATTTTGGTGCTGGAGATACACCAGAGGTAGGAACTGATAATGGAGTTGAAGCGTTGCAGTTTTTTACTTCAGGGTTTAATGCCACTGGAATAACAATAACAATAGCTTTTTCGCAACCTGTAAATGAAGTTGAATTTGATTTAGCTCATGTTAATGGTGCTGGACCGAATGGTGACTCTTACACAATTACAGCTTCTGAGGTTGGAGGAGCTACGGTTTTTCCAATTTTTACTGAATCTGCTAACCCATCTTACACAACAAACAACTTTGGGTTTGTTGATTCTAATGATAATAGTACTTTTGGAGATAATGATGAGGTTGGTGTAAAATTTTCAAGTATTGATGGAATAAATTCCATTACTTTAGTTTGGGATGAATGTACAGCTTGTAATCCTGGAACTGTCCATGGCTCAGCTATTCAAGATATTAGTTTTTGTTATACCCCTTCTCCAACAGTAACTATCGGAGATGTTATTGTAGATGAAGGTGATGGAACTGCAACAGTTCCAGTTACATTAAGCACACCAAGCGCAGTAGATACTGTAGTAGACATTGTAACTACAACAGGAACAGCAGGTACATCAGATTACACAGCAACAACAACAACAGTAACAATTCCGGCAGGAAGTACAAGTGTAAATGTTAGTATTCCAATTACAGATGACCCAACAGATGAACCAGACGAGACCTTTACAGTAGATGGGACGGTAACCAGTGGTAACACAAGTAACACAGATCCAAGCGGTACCGTAACAATCGAAGATAACGATGCTACACCAACAGTAAGCATTGGCGATGTCACAGTAACCGAAGGTGGCGATGCCGTAGTACCAGTAAGTATCGATGTCCCAAGTTCAGTAGAGACAGTAGTAGATATTGTAACCACAACAGGAACAGCAGGCACTGCTGATTATACAATAACCACGACCACGGTAACGATACCAGCGGGATCAACTTCCGTTAATGTGACCGTGCCAACCACGGATGATCCAACAGATGAACCAGACGAGACCTTTACAGTAGATGGAACGGTAACCAGTGGTAACACGAGTAACACAGATCCAAGCGGTACCGTAACAATCGAAGATAATGATGCCACACCAACAGTAAGTATCGGTGATGTCACAGTAACCGAAGGAGGAGATGCTGTAGTACCAGTAAGTATCGATGTCCCAAGTTCAGTAGATACGGTAGTAGATATTGTAACCACAACAGGAACAGCAGGCACTGCTGATTATACAATAACCACGACCACGGTAACGATACCAGCGGGATCAACTTCCGTTAATGTGACCGTGCCAACCACGGATGATCCAACAGATGAACCAGACGAGACCTTTACAGTAGATGGAACGGTAACCAGTGGTAACACGAGTAACACAGATCCAAGCGGTACCGTAACAATCGAAGATAATGATGCCACACCAACAGTAAGTATCGGTGATGTAACAGTAACCGAAGGTGGCGATGCTGTAGTACCAGTAAGTATCGATGTTCCAAGTTCAGTAGATACGGTAGTAGATATTGTAACCACAATAGGAACAGCAGGCACTGCCGATTATACAACGACTACGACCACGGTAACGATACCAGCGGGATCAACTTCCGTTAATGTGACCGTACCAACCACGGATGATCCAACAGATGAACCAGACGAGACCTTTACAGTAGATGGAACGGTAACCAGTGGTAACACGAGTAACACAGATCCAAGCGGTACCGTAACAATCGAAGATAATGATGCCACACCAACAGTAAGTATTGGCGATGTCACAGTAACCGAAGGTGGAGATGCTGTAGTACCAGTAAGTATCGATGTCCCAAGTTCAGTAGACACGGTAGTAGATATTGTAACCACAACAGGAACAGCAGGCACTGCCGATTATACAACGACTACGACCACGGTAACGATACCAGCGGGATCAACTTCCGTTAATGTTACTGTACCAACCACGGATGATCCAACAGATGAACCAGACGAGACCTTTACAGTAGATGGAACGGTAACCAGTGGTAACACGAGTAACACAGATCCAAGCGGTACCGTAACAATCGAAGATAACGATGCCACACCAACAGTAAGCATTGGCGATGTCACAGTAACCGAAGGTGGCGATGCTGTAGTACCAGTAAGTATCGATGTCCCAAGTTCAGTAGATACGGTAGTAGATATTGTAACCACAACAGGAACAGCAGGCACTGCCGATTATACAACGACCACGACCACGGTAACGATACCAGCGGGATCAACTTCCGTTAATGTGACTGTACCAACCACGGATGATCCAACAGATGAACCAGACGAGACCTTTACAGTAGATGGAACGGTAACCAGTGGTAACACGAGTAACACAGATCCAAGCGGTACCGTAACAATCGAAGATAACGATGCCACACCAACAGTAAGCATTGGCGATGTCACAGTAACCGAAGGTGGCGATGCCGTAGTACCAGTAAGTATCGATGTCCCAAGTTCAGTAGACACGGTAGTAGATATTGTAACCACAACAGGAACAGCAGGCACTGCCGATTATACAACCACTACGACCACGGTAACGATACCAGCGGGATCAACTTCCGTTAATGTGACTGTACCAACCACGGATGATCCAACAGATGAACCAGACGAGACCTTTACAGTAGATGGAACGGTAACCAGTGGTAACACGAGTAACACAGATCCAAGCGGTACCGTAACAATCGAAGATAACGATGCCACACCAACAGTAAGCATTGGCGATGTCACAGTAACCGAAGGAGGAGATGCTGTAGTACCAGTAAGTATCGATGTCCCAAGTTCAGTAGACACGGTAGTAGATATTGTAACCACAACAGGAACAGCAGGCACTGCCGATTATACAACGACTACGACCACGGTAACGATACCAGCGGGATCAACTTCCGTTAATGTGACCGTACCAACCACGGATGATGCGATTAGTGAATCTCCAGAAGACTTTACAGTAGATGGTACCGTAACCAGTGGTAACACGATTAATACAGATCCAAGTGGAACAGTAACGATTACAGATAATGATTCTGTTAATGTGACCATAGGCGATATTACGGTAGATGAAGGAGACGGTATAGCAACAGTTCCAGTAACATTAAGCACACCAAGTGCAGTAGATACCTTAGTAGATATTGTAACTACAACAGGAACAGCAGGTACATCTGATTACACGACAACCACTACAACGGTAACAATACCAGCAGGAAGTACAAGTGTAGATGTTGTGATACCAATTATCGATGACACTATTGGAGAGCCAAGTGAAGTTTTCACAGTAGATGGTACTGTAACGAGTGGCAACACCAGTAATACAGATCCAAGTGGCACCGTAACGATTACAGATAATGATCCAGTAACGGTAACTATTGGAGATGTTACTGTCGATGAAGGAGATGGCACTGCAACTGTACCAGTAAGTATCGATGTTCCAAGTTCCGTAGATACGGTAGTAGATATCGTAACCACTACAGGAACAGCAGGCACTGACGATTATACAACCACCACTACCACGGTAACAATACCAGCAGGAAGCACAAGTGTAGATGTTAATATTCCAATTACAGATGATGCGATTAGTGAATCTCCAGAAGACTTCACAGTAGATGGTACCGTAACCAGTGGTAACACGATTAATACAGATCCAAGCGGAACAGTAACAATTACAGATAATGATTCTGTTAATGTGACCATAGGCGATATTACAGTAGATGAAGGAGACGGTATAGCAACAGTTCCAGTAACATTAAGCACACCAAGTGCAGTAGATACCTTAGTAGATATTGTAACTACAACAGGAACAGCAGGTACATCTGATTACACGACAACCACTACAACGGTAACAATACCAGCAGG
>CANMZT010000025.1 GCA_947502405.1 uncultured Algibacter sp.
AAAACGCCGAATATGGTATATAAATTAACAGCGTAAATCAATTATTAACCTGTAGCCATATTTCAGGACTAGACATTCTCAAAAATAAAATAACCATTGTTTTAAATTAGCCAGCAAATAAGCCCTCCCGATAGCTATCGGGATTGTGGTAACGCCCAAAATTATAATAAACCTCTTGCTTTTATTTCAAGATACTTATTTATGGTGTCTATGGTTAAGTTTTCTGGAGTTGTGAGGATGGAGTGGATACCGTATTTTTTGAGCTCGTTGACTATGAGGCGTTTTTCAAAAGCAAATTTTTCAGCAATAACTTTATCGTAAACCTGTTCGATGGTTTCTGCTTTGTTTTCTATTAAGCTATTTAACTCAGTGTTTTTGAAGAAGATAATAACCAGTAGGTGACTTTTTGAAATGGCTTTTAAATAGGGGAGTTGGCGTTCTAAACCATTTAAAGTCTCAAAATTAGTATACATTAAAATGAGGCTTCTATGCGTGATGTGCTTTTTAATATTGGTATATAAACGTCCAAAGTCGCTCTCAAAAAAGTCTGTTTTCACATTATAAAGTGCTTCTAGAATAAGTTGCATTTGCGAACTACGACGTTCTGCAACGACAACATTTTCTATGCGTTTTGAGAACGAGAACATACCTGCTTTATCATGTTTTTTTAAAACCACATTACTGATTACTAGAGCTGCATTTATAGCATAATCTAAAAGACTTAAACCATTGAAGGGCATTTTCATGATGCGCCCTTTGTCAATAATAGAATAGACCGGTTGCGATTTTTCATCTTGAAATTGGTTAACCATTAGTTGGTTTTTCTTTGCAGTAGCTTTCCAGTTTATGGTGCGTAAATCATCGCCTAAAACATAGTCTTTTATTTGTTCGAATTCCATGGAATGCCCAAGTCGGCGTACTTTTTTGAGTCCGTACTCTAAAGAGTTTTTATTGATATTTAATAACTCAAATTTCTTTAATTGTTTAAAACTCGGGTAGGTTGGCACCATAGCACCATTTTCAAAAGTGAATCGTTTGGCTACAATATTTAATATGGATGATGCGTAAACATTTAAACTGCCAAAGTAATATTCACCGCGCTCTGTTGGTTTTAAATTGTATTGAGTTGTTTTAGATTTTCGTGATGAAATAACATCTTTTATTTTGAAATCGCGGACTTGAAATTGTTCTGGAATTTCATCAATAATTTCTAGGTGAATGGTAAAAGAATAATTGTTTCTTATCTCAAGTTTTATTTGATTTTTATCTCCGTTTGAAAACTTATCGGGTAATATTCTAGTAGCTTCTATTTTGTTTTTTCCAATAAAAACAATTAGAAAATCTAAAATAAAAAGAACTATTAATACTAAAATGGATAGTTGCGCAACATTAAACAATACAGGAATGAAATAACTTAAAGCAAACAAAACCACAATACCAATGCCAGCATAGAAAAATCGGGGTTGAATGTAGAAGGGTTTAAAGAATTTCAAATTTTGTTAGTTGTTAGTTGTTAGTTGTTAGTTGTTAGTTCGTTTCGAGTGAGACTGAAAACTGAGACTGCAAACTATCAACGTGGTATCTCAACCGTTTCAATAATTTGCGTTATAATTTGCTTGCTGTTTACACCCTCCATTTCACGCTCTGGAGTAACAATAACTCTATGATGTAAAACAGGAATAGCGGCACGTTTAATGTCTTCTGGTGTTACAAAATCTCTTCCGCTCATGGCAGCAAATGCTTTACTAGACTTTAATATGGCTATGGATGCTCTTGGTGACGCGCCTAAGTACAAAAACTGATTGCTTCTAGTAGCAACAATAATTTGCGCAATATATTTAAGCAAGTGTGCTTCCACTAAAACTTGAGAAACTAAATTTTGATATTCAGCAATTTGTTTAGCGGTTAAAAAAGATTCTATTTCATCGGTTTTAAGTTTGTCTTTTAACTCATGCTCTCTTGATAAAATTTCTACTTCTTCCTCTAAATTAGGATAGCCAACATCAATTTTAAATAAGAATCTATCTAATTGAGCTTCAGGTAATCTGTATGTACCCTCTTGTTCAACAGGATTTTGCGTTGCTAAAACCATAAATGGTGAATCTAATTTAAACTTATTACCATCAATAGTAATTTGTTGTTCTTCCATAACCTCAAATAAAGCAGCTTGGGTTTTAGCTGGTGCTCTATTAATCTCATCAATAAGAATCATATTTGAGAAAATAGGCCCTTTTTTAAATTCGAATTCAGAATCTTTTAAATTAAAAACTGAGGTTCCTAAAATATCACTAGGCATTAAATCTGGTGTGAATTGAATTCTGCTAAAATCAACACTCAATGATTTTGCTAAAAGTTTTGCGGTAATTGTTTTTGCAACTCCAGGAACACCCTCAATAAGCGAGTGTCCTTTGGCTAAAAGCGAAGCAATAAGCATATCTACCATGTCTTTTTGACCTACAATAACTTTGCCTACTTCTGTGCGTATTTTAGTAACACTTTGTTGAAGCTCAGATAAATCCAATCTGTTTTTAAAGTCTAAATCTTTTGATTCATCTTTTAATACACTATCATCAATTGATGATACCACGTCTTGTTCTGGCTTTGGTAAATGCTCTTTTGGTTTTTGATTATCTTTATTTTCGTCCATAATTATGTTGAATAAAATGCTTCTATATGCCTGTTAAGTTTAATTAAATTTTCTTCAAAAAACTCATTTTTAGATTTCATTAAGTTAATGTAATTCACAAGTTTTTTTACATCGTCTCTCTTTTTTCCTGTTTTAGATGCTAGTTTATCAATAAATTCATCATTTAAAATATCTGTATCTAAATTAAGGTCGTTTCGTATTTTCTCTAAAAAGTACGTAATCTTTTTTTCTACAAGGTTTTTGTGATCTTTAGTATCGAAATACAAATTAGATACGGTTTTTACAAAAGCCACCGTAGTGTTTTGCAAAGGTTTAATAATACGAATAACGCGTTGTCTGCGTTTCGCATTAAAAATCATAAACAAAATACCAAAAACTATAGCGGTATACCATGCCCATCTAAAAGAAAGTTGCTCTAAAAACCATCCTAAATTTGATTCTTTTTCAACATCACCATCATAAGCGGTTTGTATTTTTGTGTAAGAGTCAAAGTAGATATCAGAATCAGGAAGGTATGATAAAACCCCTTCAATATATTGGTGTCTATTTTCTTTTAAAAGATGGTAGTTAGTAAAGGCTTTAGGCTCTGTATGTAAAAAAACGTTACCCTTACCAAAAGGAATTTTTATAAAATTAACATGTTTGTAATCAATTTTTGAATGCCCTAAAACGGTGTGATTGATGGAGTCAAACTCTGAAAAATATTGATCGCTTGCGTTTCTATCGAGTACAATTTCTTCAATATTTACATGTTTCAGTGATAGATATGAAATACTGTCTTTTTTATTTTCAACATAATCAACACTAACGTCTAATGTATCATGGAATTTCTGAGGGAAATAATAATCAGAAAGGAATAGAGTATTTCCAGCATCCACAAAATTTAATAATTCGTCAATAGAATCATCTTCCAAATAATCAGAGTTTCCAATGATTATAAATGTGCCAGCTGCAACATGCTCGCCATAGCCATCTTCAGAATTAGCACTTAAATAACTCGCTGGTTGATGATAAACCGTTCTTACTTTATAATCTTTAAAGAGATTTGGTAACTCTTTGTAAAGTACACTTACTCCATACGGTTTGTTACTTTTTTCGTCAAATGACTGTTCCCAGTCAACAATTTTGGTGCGTTTTACACCAATAACAACGGATGCAGTAATTATAAGCGCAACAAGAATGATTAATACAGGTAAAATTTTCTTCATTACTTAACCTGTTTTAATAAGTTTGAAAAATTGTGCTTTGCCTTGTTATACTTTGAGTCATTTAAAGGAAACTCACCATACCAAATGTAATTATACAAATACGAGGTGTATGCAAAATCTTTACTAAACGGTTTGCTGCTTACTTCATCTAGGTATTCATTATTAGTTTTGTCGTCTTCAAATTTTATGTGGTTTTTTAAGCTTAATGTTTTTAATACTAAAAGGTAATAATAACGAATGGCTAATCGATAATCCTTATCATTTTCAGCATTTTTTATCAAGGAAAGAATATCTGCATTTTCAATATTTTCAGCAGTTATTTCATCATAAGAGTTAATGGCTTTATTTCTGTTTACAGTAAATAAACCTGTACCACCTTCATTAAGTAAAATATAGACTAAGTAAACTACTGCTAACGCTATAGCTAGATAAAACACCCAGTCTATTGGTCTGAGATTGAAACTAAAGCCCTCTGGGTTATTCCGTTCTTCTTGTTTTAGTTCTTCATTTTTATAATCTTCATAATTTCCAGAACCAGTTGGGGTTTGGGTAACTGTCTCTGCGCCTTCATAGTTGTATTTATCACTATCGTAACGGTCTTTAAAATCTTCGTCAAACGTTCTAATGGCTTCAGGAGTTTGTAGAGGATTATAGCCAAATGCTATTTGGATATTACTAACCATTAAGATTATAAAAATAAATATATGTAGGCGTTTTAGTTTCAAATAGCTGACGGACTTAAAATGGGGGGTTGGGTAATTTGTTTTTTAACTTTAAAAGGATAGATTAAATAATAATAACTAATAATACTAAGAGTAATAAGAATTATACTAACCGATAGCCAATGCGGCATAATGTTAGAATAGCGTGTAATGAAACCTTCTAAAAACCCAGCAGCAAAAGTAAACGGAAACGTACTTATTAAAATTTTAATACCTGTTTTAGCACCCATTTTAAAAGAGGTGTATCTAGAGTGTGTAGCAGGAAATAAAATACTAGCACCCAAAATTAAGCCAGCTGCACACTCAATAACAATGGCGAAAATTTCCATAGCGCCATGTATCCATATACCTCTAACGCTTTCCCAAAATACACCTTTTTCATAAAAGAAATACTGGAAAGAACCTAACATAATGCAGTTATTAAACATAATATAAAGTGTCCCGATACCTAAAAAAACACCTAAGACAAAAGCAATAATACCCACGCGTAAGTTGTTAATAGTGATACCAATAAAACTTCCCCAATTACTACCACTTTTGTAAACGGCAACAGGATCTCCAGCTTCAATATTTTCAAGAGACATATTCACATAATCATCCCCTAAAACAGAGCGTACAAACTCACCATCATTGGCAGCTGAAATAGCCCCGATAAAAGTAAATGCAGAAAAAATAATAAAAGCAATGTAAATAAACTTTCGGTATTGGTAACAAATTAAAGGCACTTCAGTTTTCCAAAAAGAAATAATTCTGTTGGTATCTGTACTTTTGGTCTTGTAAATTTTTTGGTATGCGTTTGCAGATAACTGATTTAAATATGCAATAACCTTACTTTTAGGGTAGTACGTTTGTGCATAAGCCAAATCGTTTATAACATGAATGTATTGAGAGGCGAGTTCATCAGGATTATCAAAATCATTATTAACAATAGCTTTTTCAAAACTCAACCATTTTTCCTTATTTTGCTTGATAAATGCAACTTCCCTCATATATTATATAAATTAAATTAATAAATGTCAGAGTTACAAATTAACACCACTCAAAATGTGAAAATTTCCTTCAATGCCGCTGGAGCAGGGGAGCGATTATTGGCATTTTTTATAGATATGGCCATTAAAATTGGCTATATGTTGGTGTTAAATTGGACTTTTGGAGCGTTTGATAACATGGATCAATGGTCGCAAATTGCTATTAATACCGTGCTTAGTTTTCCTGTTATGTTTTATACTTTGGTTTTAGAGTCCGTTTTACAAGGTCAAACTATTGGTAAACGCGCTTTAAATATTAGAGTGGTTAAAATTGATGGGTATCAAGCGTCGTTTTCAGATTATGTGGTACGTTGGTTTTTCAGAATTGTAGATGTTTATATTTTCGGGCTCGGGTTTTTTGTAATGCTTTTCAATAAAAAAACACAGCGACTTGGAGATATGGCAGCTGGAACTGCCGTTATAGGTCTTAAAAACCACGTCAACATCAGTCACACTATTCTCGAAAACTTGCAAGAAAATTATAAACCAACATATCCAAATGTTATTAAACTATCAGATAACGATGCTAGAATTATCAAGGAAACTTTTTCAGCAGCAAGACAAACAAAAGACTATCAAACCTTAATTAAGCTGCGTCAAAAAATAATTGAAGTAGTGGGTATTAAAACTGTAAAACACAGTACAGATATGGAGTTTATCGATGTTATTTTAAAAGATTATAATTTTTATACGCAAAACATGTAAGCAGAGAGCCAATTTTTATTTTTTATAAAAATTGTGCGAATCACTCATCCCGAGCTTAGTCTCGGGATCTTATAAAGAGGCGTTGTTGTATTTTTCTGTTTTCAAATAAAGTGATCGAATCACATTTATTCAGAGTATCGACTTAAAGTTTGTTTATAAAGCAGAATTATTAATAATAGTTACCCTTTGCGTTAGGGATTGAGGTATTTGTTGAAGCTCTTTTTGTGTTGTTGCACCTATGCAACACAAAAAAGCGACTGCCGAAAGCCCGACCCTTGTGGTAACGCCATACCTATTAAAAGTAGAGTAATTGTTTAAATAAAAACCTAATTTTAATGCAAATAGAAGGCGTATGTTTTATATCATAGATATTTTAGGAACTATAGCTTTTGCCATATCTGGTGTTTTAATAGCTATCAACAAAAAAATGGATCTTTTTGGGATTCTAATTATCGCTTTTGTAACAGCAGTAGGCGGTGGTACCTTACGAGACCTCTTAATTGGAAATACACCAGTTAGCTGGATGAAAGATATCACGTTTACCTATGTTATTTTGGCTTCAGCTGTTTTTGCAATACTGTTTAAAAGTAAAATAAACTACTTAAGAACATCATTGTTTTTATTTGATACCATTGGAATTGGGTTGTACACCTTAGTAGGAATAGAAAAAGGATTAAACGCAGAATTGCATCCCATAATTTGTATTGCATTGGGAACCATAACGGCAAGTTTTGGCGGTGTAATTCGGGATATTTTATGTAATGAAATCCCAGTGATTTTCAGAAAAGAAATTTATGCTACAGCATGTATTTTGGGAGGATTAACTTATTTTTTATTGAGGGAGTTTCCAATAAAAGATGATTATGTATTTATAATAGCAGGAATTGTAGTTATAACAGTAAGGCTCATAGCGGTTAAATTTAAAATTGCACTACCAACCATTTACGCTAAAGAAAGTATTTAATTTAAAATTTCTACATTTCGGATAAATATGTTTTTATCTGGCCAATCGCCATCGTCAGTTTCCACAGCTGCAATTTTATCTACCACATCCATCCCTCGGGTTACATGACCAAAAATAGTATAGTCACCATCTAAAAAATGGGCACCTCCCTTTTGGCAAACTATAAAAAATTCAAACGGTGAAGCTAATTTGTGAGGGTTTCTAATCTCACTACTTGGCATGGAAATAACACCACGATCATGTTTAAAGCCACGTTTTGTATCTGGTGGTAGCAGGTATTTACCAATATAAGATCGTTTTCTGGCGGTTTTTACATCATCACTATTTCCAGCTTGTACTATAAAATTATCAATTACTCTATAAAACTGTGTGTCATTAAAATAGCCTTGTTTTGTTAGCCATATGAAATTGGAACGATGAAACTTTGTTTCTTCGTAGAGTAGAATATCAATGGCGCCAAAATCTGTAGTTATTCTAACTTTATTTTCCTTGTGATGCTTGTCATACTCCAAGAAAAACTCCATAGCGGTTTTGGAGTTAAGTTTTGGGAACTCACGTTCTGGCTCTTCAACAGTGTCTTTAACAACCTCCTTTTTAGTAGGCTTTTCAACTTTAGTTTCTGAAGTGTTTTTCTTTTTAGTTTGTTTATCTTCACAATTCAGAAATAAAAGAATAAAACTTATAAACAATACGGCACGCATAGGCTATGAGATTTGAAGAATTTTTAAAATCAGTTTCAAAAATAAAAAATATACCGCTTCCAGCCGAAACATCCCATTTTAAAATGGTGCCACCATTTCGCCAAGAACTTTTAAAAAAGCAACAAGAAGCTATTAAAAACGCAAAACACGCTGGGGTTTTAGCGTTATTTTATCCAGATAAAAACGAACAAACAAATTTTGTTTTAATACTCAGAAACACCTACAAAGGTGTACATTCAGCACAAGTAGCTTTTCCTGGCGGTAAGTTGGAAGCGCAAGATACATCTTTAGAAGAAACGGCGTTACGAGAAACTTTTGAGGAAGTAGGTGTGCCAACTGATAGGGTTAAAGTGTTAAAAAAAATATCCCAAGTTTATATTCCACCAAGTAATTTCTACGTGCAACCTTTTATTGGAATTACAGAAAAAACGCCAAAGTTTATCAAACAAGATGACGAGGTAGAAGCGCTTATTGAAGTGCCATTACAGCATTTTTTAGATGATACAGCTTTGATTACTAAAACTGTAAAAACATCTTATAGTGTTGAGGTTGAGGTGCCTGCGTTTAGATTAAATAATTACGTAGTTTGGGGAGCTACTGCAATGATGCTAAGCGAAATTAAAGACTTGTTAAAACCGCTTTTGTAAAAGCTTAGTTTTGTTACATTTGCATTCCTAGCTTAAAAAAAATTAATTAACTTACTAACTAAAATTTGGCGCGTGATTTATGGGATTGTTTAAAAGAAATCCATTCGGACACATATTATTTGTAAAAAAATGGCTAATAAGAATTTTAGGGGCTATGACCCACAGGCGTTTTCGTGGGTTTAATGAATTACAGATAGAAGGTTCTGAAATTATAAAAGACTTACCCGATAAAAATGTACTTTTTATATCCAATCATCAAACTTATTTTGCTGATGTTGTGGCTATGTTTCATGTGTTTAATGCCAGTTTAAGTGGACGTACAGATTCTATAAAAAATGTAGGTTACCTGTGGAACCCAAAGCTAAATATTTACTACGTGGCTGCAAAAGAAACCATGAAAGCTGGTTTGTTGCCTAAAATATTAGCCTATGTGGGCTCTGTGAGTATCGAACGTACATGGCGTTCTCAAGGGCAAGACGTACAAAGGCAAGTGAAAATGAGCGATATCTCTAATATTGGTAAAGCACTTGATGATGGTTGGGTAATTACTTTTCCTCAAGGTACAACTACACCTTTTAAACCCATCAGAAAAGGTACAGCGCATATTATAAAGCGTTACAAACCTGTTGTGGTGCCCATTGTAATAGATGGTTTCAGACGCTCTTTTGATAAAAAAGGGTTGCGTATAAAAAAGAAGAATATTCTACAATCTATGGAGATAAAAGCACCATTAGAGATTGATTACGATAACGAAACAACAGATGATATTGTAAAAAGAATTGAATATGCCATAGAGCAGCATCCTTCTTTTTTAAAGGTTATTCCTCAAAAAGAAATAGAGGAGCAAGAAGCCTTAAATAAGCTTCGTAAATGGAAAACAGATTAATGTGTTTTTTTATTGTTCTTTATCTTAATTACAGACACAAAGTTTATTTTTTGAATTATTCAGAGATTGCTAAAATTTTAGAGTAATTAAATCTAGTGTAAGTTTTAGTCTATTTCTTATGAAGGTGTTTCTTTATGTAGTTTAGCGCTTTTTTTTTGATGTAATTATAATATTGTGCCTCATGAACACATTTTAATATCATTTAAACGAATTTTTAGATTGTATAATTGCTTAATTATTATTTTTTTTCAATCTTGATGAGAAAAAAGAAAATTAATGAAAAATGATTTAATAATTAACTTTACGCCTACAGGCATGATTCCAACAAAGGAAATGTCACCCCACGTTCCTGTTAGTGTTTCAGAAATTGTGGAAGATGTACATGCTGCAAACGAGATTGGTATTACTATGGTGCATTTACATGCTAGAGATGCAATCTCTGGAGTACCAACCTATCAAAAAGAAACGTATGCAGAAATTATTGGGGGAATTAGAAAGTATGCACCAGAATTAGTTATTTGTGTTTCATTAAGTGGAAGAGACTTTTCTGAGTTTGAAAAAAGAAGCGATCCCTTATTATTGAATAATCATCTTAAACCAGATATGGGAAGCTTAACACTAAGTTCCTTGAATTTTAATAAGACAGCAAGTATCAATGACCCCGAAATGGTTATGAGTCTAGCAGCTATGATGAAAGAAAAAGGTATAGTGCCTGAACTGGAAGCTTTTGATATTGGTATGATTAATTATGCCAAATACCTTGAACGTAAAAAGTTAATAGAAGCACCATATTATTTTAATCTCTTATTTGGAAATATAGCATGTTCTCAAGCTAATTTATTACATTCAGGAGTTATGATTAATGATCTTCCAGATAACTCTTTTTGGAGTTTAGCAGGTATTGGAAATGAACAGTTAAAAATGAATTCTTTATCCATTGCAGTTGGCGGTGGTGTTCGTGTAGGTATTGAAGATAACATTTGGTACGATCCTGAAAGAACTAGGTTGGCAACAAATTCTGAGTTAATTAAAAGAGTCCATTTAATTGCAAATGCTAATGAAAGGCAGGTTATGTCTCCAATAGATTTTAGATTGAAGATGAATCTAGAACCTGGTAATGGGCGCTATGGAAGAAAATTAAATGAATCTTGATTATGGAAGCAAAAGAATTAGAGTCTCCTTCTGTAGTTAAAAGATACACTGACATAATAAGAAATGGATTATTTTTATTTGGTTTGAGAAACAGGCTTGATCGTCTTGGGATTAATATTAACCCTTACTATTGGGTGCAAGAGGAATTTACTAAGTGTGATAAGCCGTTATTAAGAGATGATGAGAATGACTATACTTTAAAATATTTAAATATAGATGATGTTAAAGCTATAGCTAAAGATCATGGACCTTCTTTTGATAAAATGATGAAAGGTCTAGAAAATGGTCAGGTTTGTCTTGGTTTAGAATGTAAAGGAGAAATTGCTTGTTATACTTTTGTTGAGTTCAATAGTTTTGATTTTAATGGAAAATACTTCAAGTTAAAACCTAATGAAGCTTATTTATTAAATATGTGGACATTCCATAAGTATCGTGGTAAAAACTTAGCACCTTATTTACGTTATAGAGTATATCAGGTCTTAGAAGAAAAAGGAATAGATGTCAAGTATAGCATTTCTCAATATTTCAATAAATCATCAATAAAATTCAAAAAAAAATTAAACTCAAAGCATCATTTTCTTTGTTTAAATATTGTTTTATTTAATAAAGTAAAATGGAACTTTATTCTAAAAAATTATAATTAATATTAGATATAAAGTCGCAGTTAAGAGTAAAGTATTCTTTTTTAAAACGATTATACTTCTAAATATTGGTTTTAGAAATACAAACCATGCAAATATCATAAAATGAATTTATCATAATACTGGTAAAAGTCTGTTATGTTTTGAATTGCTTTCTACATGATATTTAGAATCAAAATGATTTAATTTTTATTTTAATGCTTTAATTTACAACTATTTAATAGTTTTATTATTAAGTTTGTAAGATTTTTAATTAAAAGTGATTTTAGTGAATTAAATTAAAAATAAACCCAAATCTTATATGTTATGATGAAAAATAAACTAGTACTGATTCTCTTTAGCTTAACTTGTTGGTTATTAATAGAAGGGTGTTCAAGTCAATCAGACACGGAAAAGAATGAAGTAGAAATAGAAGAAGAAGAAGAGATTGAGGATGAAACTCCAGATTTAGCAAAAGCAGCAATAAATTACACTAATCATTGTGGTGGGTGTCATGGACAAAAATTTGAATCGTTTATTGAACGTGAATGGCTATATGGTAGTGCACCTGCAGAAATAGCCAAATCAATTGAAGTGGGTTATGAGGGGAATGGTATGCCATCTTACAAGGCGTTATTTACAAATCAAGAAATTAAAGATTTAGCAGATTACATCTTACAAGAAATTGATGGCAAAACAAAGGCTGATATCGAAACTGAAAATCCAAATCTCTCAGGAATAATTGAATCTGATAATCTTAATTTTCGTTTAGAAACTATTACTAATCAAATTTCTGGAGTACCATGGGGGTTAACGCAGTTACCAAATGGAGATTTTTTAGTTACAGAACGAGGAGGAAAACTTTTTAGAATAAGTAGTCAAGGAGAATTAAACGAAATATCTGGTCTCCCTAATTTAATAGCTTTAGGTCAGGGAGGGGTGTTAGATGTTGAACTTCATCCAGATTTTGAAAATAACTCGTATGTTTATATTTCATACAGTGGTCTGAATCCTAATAACTCTAGTGAAAATACAACAGCAGTTGCTAGAGGCGTTTTATCAGGAAACAACCTGCAAAATACTGAAGAAATTTTTGCAGCAGAACCGTATTTAACAACTACAAACCACTATGGTTCAAGATTAGAGTTTGATAATAACGGTTATTTATATGTTAGTGTTGGCGATCGTGGATATAGAGATCTTTATCCTCAAGCTCTAGATAATGGTATAGGTAAAGTACATAGACTAAATCCTGATGGAACAATACCTACAGATAACCCGTATTACAATATGGCAAATCATAATTGGTCAGTTTTTGGTTATGGTATAAGAAATCCACAAGGTTTAGTAAAACATCCTGTTACTGGTGATATTTGGGAAGGTGAGCATGGTCCCCAAGGTGGCGATGAAATTAATATTTTAGATTCTGGTAATAATTATGGATGGCCAGTTATTACATATGGCGTTAATTACAACGGAACCTCAATAACAAATCAAACAGAAATGGCTGGTATGGAACAACCTATTCATTATTGGGTACCATCTATTGCACCGTGTGGTATGAGTTTTGTTTCGAGTAATTTTTATGGCGATTGGGGAAACGATTTGTTTGTAGGTTCGCTAAAGTTTAGATATTTACACCGACTTAAAATGAACGGAAATCAAGTTGTTGGGCATGAAGAACTTCTTGATGATATTGGGCGTGTTAGAGATGTTCAGATGGGACTTGATGGTTATATTTATATTTTAGTAGAAGGCCCTGGACGACTTATTCGTTTGGTGCCAGAACAATAATTAATAGAATATATATTAGTTAATAACTCTTAACAACTCCCTTTTTAAAGGTTTATCAAAAATCCTATTTTGCGTTATAATTTTTAAAACGTAAATGAAAGTCTGTATTGCCGAAAAACCAAGTGTTGCCCGCGAAATTGCTGCCGTATTAGGAGCAAGTACAAAACGCGAGGGCTATTTTGAAGGAAACGGTTATGCAGTAACCTACACATTTGGACATTTATGTACTTTAAAAGAACCTGTTGATTATAAGCCCTATTGGAAAAGTTGGGACTTAAACAATTTGCCTATGCTTCCTGAAAAGTTTGAAGTAAAAGTATCTTCAAACTCAGGGGTTAAAAAGCAATTCAATATTGTAAAAAGTTTATTTGATAGAGCAGACGTAGTTATAAACTGTGGGGATGCAGGTCAAGAAGGAGAACTCATTCAGCGTTGGGTAATGAGCGAAGCCAAATACAAAGGCGAAGTAAAACGTTTATGGATTTCTTCATTAACTACAGAAGCTATTAAAGAAGGTTTTCAGAATTTAAAACCCTCTGAAGATTACGATAATTTATACTACGCAGGATTTTCTAGATCTATTGGCGATTGGTTATTAGGTATAAATGCTACCAGATTGTACACCGTTAAACATGGTGGTTACAAACAAGTATTGTCCGTTGGTCGTGTGCAAACACCAACACTTGCTATGGTGGTAAATCGGTTTAAAGAAATAGAAAACTTCAAGCCACAACCTTATTGGGAATTACAAACGCTTTATCGAGAAACACTTTTTAGTTATGAAGATGGGCGCTTTCTTAAAAAAGAAGATGGTGAAGCTTTAGCAAATAAAGTAAAAGAAAGTGATTTTGAGATTGAATCCATTACTAAAAAGAAAGGTAAAGAATATGCACCAAAACTGTTTGACTTAACTGGTTTGCAAGTGTATTGTAACACTAAGTTTGGATTTTCGGCGGATGAAACTTTAAAAATAGTTCAAGCATTATATGAACGTAAAGTAGTAACCTACCCAAGAGTGGATACCACGTTTTTACCAAATGATGTGTATCCTAAAGTGTCTGGGATTCTTCAGAAACTGACAAATTATTCAAAATTAACACAACCACTTCTAGGAAAAAAAATAAAAAAATCAACTCGGGTATTTAACGATAAAAAGGTAACTGATCATCATGCTATTATTCCAACAGGAATGCAAACTAATTTGCAGTATAACCAACAACAAGTTTATGATATTATTGTAAAGCGCTTTATTGCTGTTTTTTATGATGATTGTATCGTATCAAATACCACAGTTTTAGGAAGTGCTGCTAAGGTGGTTTTTAAAACCACAGGAAAAGAAATTTTAGATAAAGGTTGGCGTGTTGTTTTCGAGATTCCGGATAAAAAACAAAAGGAATCAGGAATATTACCAAGCTTTGAAAAAGGCGAAAAAGGACCGCACGAGCCATCGTTTTTAGAAAAAGAAACCAAACCACCAAATCAATTTACTGAAGCATCGTTGTTGCGTGCTATGGAAACTGCAGGCAAACAGGTGGATGATGAAGAGTTGCGGGATTTAATGAAAGAGAATGGTATTGGAAGACCGTCAACTAGAGCCAATATAATTGAAACGCTTTTTAGAAGAAAGTACATAAAACGAAATAAGAAACAGGTTTTGCCAACCGAAACAGGAATTCAGTTGATTGATACGATTCAAAATGATTTGTTGAAATCTGCAGAATTAACTGGTTCTTGGGAAAAACAGTTGAAAGATATTGAGAAAGGTGAATATACAGCTGGTGCGTTTATAAAAAACATGAAGCGCATGGTAGATGCTTTAGTTTATGAGGTTAGGAGCGAAAAACGCGCAAATATTTCTCACGCTACAACATTAAAAACGCCAGCATCTAAAGCTGAAGCTAAAAAAGGTGCTGGAATTACTGCTGAAACATGTCCTAAATGTAAGAAAGGACAAATTATTAAAGGGAAATCAGCTTATGGCTGTAGTGCTTATAAAACGGGTTGCAATTTTGTAATGCCTTTTAAATTTGAAGAGAAAAAGATTTCTGAAAAACAATTTATTAGACTACTTCAAAAAGGGTCTACGGTTAATTTAAAGGGTTTTAAAACAGAATCTGGCACCGTTGAGGGTTTACTTCGTTTTGATGAAAATTTTAAGCTGAAATTAGAGCCAAAGCAAACTGCTGTTAAACCAAAGAATGATGAACTAACTTGCCCTAAATGCAAAAAAGGAACGGTTATTAAGGGAAAAACAGCTTATGGTTGTAGCGCTTATAAATCAGGTTGTGATTTTAAAGTAACTTTTGATATTGTTAGAGAAAAAATAAATGGGCAAACGCCAACTAGAGAGCTTGTTCATAATATTTTGAATGGAAGTGTTTAAACAGCGTTTATCATGTCGACAGAGTGAAGTATGAGCGACGAGACATCTCATTTATGACTTTAACAAAGTTGTATCTATGATGAAAATACTCGCTGAAAAGTAAAATATGATTGTTGATAAAACAAAACACAGACATTTTGTAATCTTTAAACCTTATGGGTATTTGAGTCAGTTTGCGAGTAACGACTCCAAACAACAATCAAAAAAGTTTCTGGGTAGTTTATTTGATTTTCCTGAAGGTATAATGGCTATCGGAAGATTAGATGAAGCTTCAGAAGGTTTGTTATTGCTTACTACAGATGGTAAAATGAGTGCCCACATTAATAGCCAAAAAGTTGAAAAGGAATATTATGCACAGGTTGATGGTCTTGTTTCTGATGAGGCAATTGAACAATTAAAATTGGGTGTTGAAATTACTGTTGAAGGAGCCGTTTACAAAACGAAACCTTGCCATGTTTTTAAGCTGGATACTACTCCTGATTTACCTGCCCGCGCAAAAAAGATTAGAGACGATAGGCATGGGCCAACATCTTGGGTGTCTATAACTTTAAAAGAAGGTAAGTTTAGGCAGGTTAGAAAAATGACATCAGCGGTTGGTTTTCCAACATTACGATTGGTTCGTGTTAGGGTTGGTGGTATTCATGTTAAGGATATGAAAGCTGGTGATGTTATTGAGGTTGAAAACTTTTTTAAGTTTAGTTAATCAGTATTTTAGTTGTAATAAAAATTACAATAAGACTTAAAAGTACAATAACAATCTTGTTAGTTATCGGTGGTTTGTCCAAATAGAAGTCCTCACTTTTTTTAAAGAAATAGATATATGCTAAAAGCGGGTAGGCAATAAGAAAAAAATTAGAGACTTTGTTGTTTACAAAAAGCTTAAGCAAAAAGGTAAAAACCATTACAGTTATACCAAGAAAAATATGAAAAGATTTAAAAAAAGGAATAAACATCTTTACTTTAAAATTTTCTCGTTCTTTTTTATTCATGGTGTTGTAGCCCGAAAGTAAAAACTTAGCGTTGTCCTCTTTTAATATAAAAGCTATGGCAATAAATGATATTCCAACGATGAGTATAGGTATAATCATTTTTAAACTTCTAACTTTTTTAATTCCTTATAATTTCGGTTTAAGCGTTTTAGGAGTATGCCGTAAATTAACCAATAAAATAGAAGTAAAACACCCACAGCTACTGCAAGAACTAATATGATAACAATAACTATTACAGCGTAAAATTTAAAAACCTCTCCACTTGCTGTGGCTTGTTCTAGTTGGCTAGAGAATTCTGGGTTATGGTTAAACCCATAAATAGCACCTATAACAGCACCAACAACCAAAAACACTAGGTTAAACATAACATAGTATCTAACCGTTTTTCGTGTTTTTATTATGTTTTCCATTAGTTTTTTTGAGCTATCTGTAGCAGAAATATTTTTGTAATTTTTATAAAAAAGATAGAAGAAGTAAATTAAAATACCATAACTAATTACGCTTATTGGGATAAGTATGTGGTCTAGGTCTAAGGCTTCTAGTTTCCCTGAATAAGATGTGCCTTTCATTAAAAAGGATATACCAATCCAAAAAGCAAATTCTAGAATGCTAATAATAAATATCCATTTCACTATTGATGATGATTTTTTTAATATCATCTTGTAAATGTCGTCGAAAGAGAGTTTAGGGAATTTATCATCGCCCTTTTTCCAATCTTTTTTGAGTATATCTAATTCATCCATAATGTTACGGATTTAAAATGGTTCTAAGTTTGTTTTTTATTCTATTCATTTTCACGCGGGCATTCACTTCGCTTATCCCCAATGTTTCACTGATTTCTCTATAATCTTTGTCTTCTAAATACAAAAAAACTAACGCTTTTTCAATGTCGTTTAATTGATGTACGGCTTTATAAAGAACCTTTAATTGTTGCTCTTCGGTATCATCATAATCCTCTGCTTTTATTTTAAATTCAACGCCCTCAAAATCTTGAGTTTTTATAGAGCGTTTAGATTTTCTGTAAAGGGTAATAGCGGTATTTAATCCCACCCGATACATCCATGTACTAAACTTTGCATCACCTCGAAATTTAGGATATGCTTTCCAGAGTTGTATGGTTATTTCTTGAAATAAATCGTTGTGTGCATCATAATTATTAGTGTACAAACGGCAAACTTTGTGCACAATATTTTGATGCTTTTCTAGCAATTCTACAAAACTATGTTCTAGTTCTTTATTCAATGGGATGGTTTAGTTATAATGTAAGTAGCTTAAATTTTTAAAACGTTACACATCGTTTAAATTATTTTTTAATGGGTAGGTTTTTATAGGCTAGGAGTGTTTAAAAAAAGTTATGAGTTTTGATAAAAATTACACCTATTATTTAAAAATTGTACTTGAAAATCAGTATTTTTATAATATTTAAACTTTTTGTTTATATAAATGCAATTAATATCTGGATTTCAATTAATTAAATATATGGTATAAATAAAATCTATGATATGTTTTTAGTGCTTTTTTACACCTTTTTTAGTAGTAGTGTATAGCTAATATATAAAAAAATATTTTAGTAAATTTTTGTATAAAACCTTTTAATAGTTTTAGAAATTCCCAGGTTTTTTTATACCCGTTTTCACACTTTATTAAATCCCAAAAAAGGGTTTGCTCCTAATCTTTAAATTCATTTTTTTGAGATTCTGAAACTCAAAATTTCAATTCATCATTCAAATTTTACAGTTCGGTCATTAAGAGTTTTTGCATCCATTCTTGTGTTGCAAATTTGCCTCATCAATTTAAGTCAAATCAAAATTCAATCATACTGAAATAAATTCAGCACAAGAAAAACGAACAGTATAATTTTAGTCATCATGAAAAAACTAACCATCATTTTAATAATGCTAATAGGCATTCAAATTTCTGCTCAAACCATTATAAGCGGAACTGTTTTAAATCATAAAAACGAGCCTATTGTAGGAGCTAATATTTATTTGGAAGGTACTTATGATGGAAGCACGTCTTTGGAAGGTGGAGTGTTCAGTTTTAGAACATCTGAAACAGGAACACAAACTTTAGTAGTGTCATTTTTGTCTTATGAAACTTATACTGTGGTTGGAGATATTTCTTTTATGAAAGATGTAACTATTAAACTTAAAGAAGATGTTAGCACTTTAGATGCTGTAGTATTATCTGCAGGAACATTTTCAGCAGGTGATAATAGTAAAGTAAACGCTTTAAAACCGTTAGATGTGGTAACCACTGCAAGTGCATTAGGTGATTTTGTAGGTGCTTTACAAACCTTGCCAGGAACAACTACAGTTGCCGAAGACGGTAGATTGTTTGTACGTGGAGGCGATGCTAACGAAACTCAGATTTTTATTGATGGTATTCGTGTGTTTACACCATACTCACCAACAACAAACAATGCACCAACAAGAGGGCGTTACTCACCATTTTTATTTGATGGTATTACATTCTCAACAGGAGGATATTCCGCAGAGTTTGGGCAAGCATTATCCAGTGTACTACTTTTAAACACCATTGACGAACCCGACCAAGAAAAAACAGATATTGGTATCATGAGCCTTGGTGCAACACTGGGCAATACACAAAAATGGGAAAAGAGTTCATTGAGTGTAAATGCGTCTTATATAAACTTAGCGCCATATAACACTGTTTTTAAAAACAGAAACGAATGGATTAAACCTTTTGAAGCAGCTTCTGGTGAAGCGGTTTATAGAAAAAAAACAAATTCAGGACTATTTAAACTCTACGGTGCTTTTGATGCTACAAGCTTTGAGCTAACACAAGAAGACATCAACAGGCCAGAAGGGGCATACTTTAAATTAAACAATAATAATTTTTATCTTAACGGATCGTATCAAGGCGTTTTAAACGATACTTGGTCTCTTTTTGGAGGTCTAAGCTATACACACGCTAAAAACAATTTTACCTTTATAGAAAGCGATATTAACGATACAGAAAACTCATTACACACCAAGCTAAAGTTTAAAAACAGAATCAGTAACCGATTAAAGCTTTATTTTGGCGCAGAATATTTTGCTACAGATTTTCAAGAATCTTACCAAGACCAAACCATCAGTAAAGTAAACTACGGGTTTAATAACAATTTAGCAGCCGCCTTTGCCGAGGCCGATATTTTTATATCAAAACAACTCGCCTTTAAAGCAGGTTTACGTGGTGAGTATTCAGAGTTGTTTAAAGATTTCACCATAGCACCAAGAGTATCATTAGCATATAAAACAACCGAAAAAAGTCAAATCTCGTTGGCTTATGGAAACTTTTACCAAAACCCATCCAGTAATGTTTTAAAGTTCAATCAAGATTTAAAAGCAGAAAACACATCGCATTATATTTTTAACTACCAGTACAATGCCGACAGAAAATTATTTAGAGCAGAAGCCTATTACAAAACCTATAATAATTTGGTGAAGTACGATACCCAGTTTACAAATTTCGAAACTAATTTTAATAACAATGGAAATGGTTTTGCACGCGGAGTCGATTTCTTTTGGAGAGATAGCAAAAGCATCAAAAATTTCGATTACTGGTTAAGCTATTCATTTCTAGATACAAAACGAGATTATAAAAACTACCTAACCAAAGCACAGCCTAATTTTGCAAACACCCATAACTTATCTGTGGTAGGTAAATATTGGATAGATAAATGGCGCAGTCAAGTAGGCGTAAGTTATGCCTATGCATCTGGCAGAACATTTACTAATCCAAACCAAACAGGTTTTTTAAACAATAAAACCAAAGCCTTCAATAGTCTAAGCCTAAATTGGGCGTATTTAATAAGTCCGCAAAAAATACTTTACGCTTCAGTAAATAATGCCCTCGGGTTTAAAAATGTAAACGGGTATCAATATGCAAACACACCAAATATAAATGGCAATTTCAACAGGCGCGCTTTACGTCCAGCAACAGATCAATTCTTTTTCGTAGGCTTCTTCTGGACCATTAGCGAAGATAAAAAGAGTAACCAGTTAGATAATTTATAGGGCGTTACCACAAGGGTCGGGCTATCCGTTATATCTTTTGTTTTTTGTCATTCCTGCGAAGGCAGGAATCCATAAACCTATAATAGATAGCCTACTAATGGCATTACATCTTTTAAAGAAAAACAAAAGGATGCCACTACTATCCCTAACGCGGGCGTATTTGCAAGCTTAGTTTTTTAAATTAAAGTGATTTTGTTTTGGGAAGTTAGTTTAACGGTCTTGTACGTCTTAAGTTTACAATTCAGTTAATTTAAGTATTAATCATAAAGAACAAAAGAGAGTAATAAGGTTAGTATATACGGTGAAGCAAAGACTTCGACAACATTGATAACCAGCTCTTTTTATTACTTAAACTTAGTTCAGTTCTGTGTTAGCACATGTTTTTTATTCAAAGTTTAAATTTGTTTTCAGATTTTGATTAGCTTTTCTAAACTCTTTTATGGTAAAAGGTCCATTGACTTTAAAATTCCTTTTTTCGATTATAAAGTAATTTTCCTTATTGCTTTTCATTTTTTGAATTCCCTAAGTGTTTTCCAGTAGTTGTTTAGTAAATTCTTCATAGTAAATGCTATTCCGTTTTGACTCATCTAATTTCACCAAATAATTTTCATTCAGCTTAAAAGACCTTTTGTCGAATTTGAAATATACATTAGGCATAAATATCATATTTTCAATCAGTCGTGATGTTTGCTCAATATCAAAATTCTGTTTTGCAATAATGAAGTCGGTATTGCACTTATATTTTTCTATCTCTGGTAAAATAACGGACACTTTTTTATAATTATCAATTTTATAAATTCCATTTCCGCCAAATGTTGTAACGTCAAATGTTGTTTCTTGAAAAGGGATGTAATAAAAATTATTTCCAAGGCTAATTTCTTCTTCACTTTCATTACAGGACAATAGAAAAATCCAAACAAAAAAGAGTAGTAAAAGTTTTGTGTTGACTATTTTCAATTTCATTATTTCGATTTGTCCAAATGAGACCTAATGGTTAGTATAAGAGCAGTAGCGGATTAAGCTCACCTACTTTTTGGTTAACAAGATACTGAATTAAACATGAAAACGGTTCGAGTTTAGACCCGAACCGCTATTGCTTTTTACATTGTTGTAGAACGTTTTAATTTTCCCTTTTCATAAATTCTTTAATTTCATCTATTGTTTCCTTTGTTTTTTCTTCTTGTATGAAATGTCCACAATTAAACTCTTTAGTTTCTGCATTTGGTAGTCTTTTTTTCCATTTTTTAAGGTAATCTGTTTTAATGAACTTATCTTTTGTTCCCCAAAGAATAAGCCAGGGTTTATGTTCTAATTTATCTAAATTCTTCCATTGTTCTTGATACCAGTCAGATGAACCAACTAATGATTTCCCAATATTTAGGAGTGAATTTCGAGAAGATTTATTGGGAAAAGGATTGGTATATTGTTTGTGTATTTTTTTTGTCAATTTTTTCTTTTCATAGAACCCTTTTTTTAATAAAACTTTTGGAGAAAAATTCATTCTTAGATAAACAAATTTACCAATTCCACTATTGATTATTTTATCTACTTTTAGAGCCTCAGAATTATTTTTTGTTTCCCAAAGCCACGTATTAAACATAACAATTTGTTTAATCCTATTATGATTCTGGATTGCTGAAGAAAGACCAATTGGGCCTCCAAAATCGTGAACTACAATTGTAATTTCTTTGAGGTCAATTTTTTCTATAAATTCACTTAAATTCTTAGAATGAGATTGTGGTTTTCCATTAAATTCTTCTGGTTTTTCAGACAACCCAAAACCAATATGGTCAATTGCGATACATCTATAGTTTTTTGATAATTCTGTAATATATTTTCTATAAAGAAATGACCAAGTTGGAGTACCGTGAACAAATAAAATAACATCTCCTTTTCCTTGGTCTACATAATGCATTTTACCTGCGTCTAACTGAATGTATTTGTTGTTAAAAGGGTAGAGGTTTGTATCTAACCATTTTTGTGCTTGAATAGGAGAACTCATAATTGATAGTATTAATGTTGTTAGTAAATGTTTCATTATGTGATTTTGAAACAAAGGTCAATAAATACAATCAATCTAATCTTGGTATAAACCAAGATTTATATTCTCACTTTTCCTAATAATTTACTTAAATTACTAGCGTCAATTCTTAAGTAAGAAGCAATGTCTTTTTGTGATACCATTTGAAGAAGATGTGGGCTTCTTGTCGTGAAATTTTTAAATCGAGTTTCTATATCAAAAGCCATTAATTCATAGTAACGATTTAAAATATCAATTAATAAAGACTCCGTTGCTTTTCTAAATAATGTTTCAATTGACCTATGTTTTTGCATTAACTCTTGATGCCTTTTAAAAGATATTCGCAAGAATTTACTATCAGTAATTGTTGTCAAAAAATAGTTAGAAGGTGATTGATTTATAAAAGATTCAGGAATTCCTGAAAAAGAAGGAGAATAGGTAAAAGCAATGATATGCTCTTTGCTTTTGTTTAAATAGTAAGATTTTTGAATCCCACTTATCACGAAATACATATAACGTTCGGTCTCTCCTTTCCTAGTCATAATGGTATTTTTCGGAACAGAATATTCAGTCCAATAAGAGAGGTAATCATCAAGAATATCACTTTCAACTTTATGTATTTTGGACAGAAGTTTTTTCATTTTCGTAATGTTCTACGTTTACGTATAATATTAGTGGCGTGTTTAAGCACTAATTTAGTAAATAGAAACTTGCCAGCGGAAAATTCCGCAGGAATTTTCCAAGTAGGCTAAAACCAGCCATTAATTTTATACTTTGTTAGCCACTGGCTTTTTTCAGATTTCTTTTCAGTCGGTTTATATTTCGTTCGTTTTCATTAAAAATCGAAATGCACGACCTCATTTCTGGGTCACAAATACTATTAACCAACAAATAGTTCTCAAATCTCAAAATGGTCATATTTAAACCCCAAGTCCAACCAGAACCATTTGAAAATTTCGCGAATTTTTTGGTGTTATTTGTCAATCTCCAATTTTCTTTTTCCGCTATTTCAAGCATTTTGTCTTTAAATTCCAATTCGTTAAGAGAAATGTCAATCCGCACAAAATTTAGTCGTCTTTTTTTTATTATGAAAACGATTATTGCTAATGAAATCCATATTAGAGCAGAAATGAACATTTCCTTTTCCGTTCTTATTCCATTATAATTTTCAGTATTCCGTATTTCAAATAGTCGATATAGCCCATATATTCCTAAACTGAAAGGAAGTATAGATAGAAAATAATGCCAAAACATTTGCCATTTAGATAAGAGCAAAGTTTTCGTTTTATCCATTTTTTTGATTGAAGAAATGTCCATTTTTCAGCTTGTGGCTAACGGTCTCGGCAATGAGTAGTTGTGTAGTTTAGTACTTAACTTTGCAAGTACACACCAAGCTGAAAATCCTCGCGGATTTTCAGAAGTAGGCGAGAACAAGCAATTACTTATAGCCATCCTAAGTTTGTTATTTATAAATTTAGAGTTATAATCAAAAGAACAAAAGGGCAGAGTAAGGTTACTATA
>CANMZT010000026.1 GCA_947502405.1 uncultured Algibacter sp.
AGGGATAAAGTTCACTCCGTTCTTTTTAAATTTAAACATTAATTTTAATCTGATGCTAATCTAAAGGTTAGGGATTGTAGAGGAAATCCTTTTTTGAGGCACGAAGAAAAAGATTGTAACGGAAAGCCCGACCCTTTAGGGTAACGCCCAAATAAAAATAAAAAACCCGCAAACTAAATAAAGTAGCGGGTTTTGTTATTATATGTTGTTTATTGTTAACTAACAACTGCCTTTATACGTTTTAAGGCTTCAATAATTTGTTCTTTTGATGCTGCATAAGAAATTCTAATACAGTTAGGGTTTCCAAAAGCATCACCAGTTACGGTTGCTACCAATGCTTCTTCTAACAGGTATAATGAAAAATCTGTAGCATTATTTATTTGCTTTCCTTTTAATGTTTTACCAAAATAATGGCTAATATCTGGAAACACATAAAAGGCACCATCTGGTGTATTGGCTTTAAAACCTTCAATATCGTTAACTAGATCTAAAATTAAATTACGACGTTCTTTAAACTCATCAATCATGTATTGAACGCGCGAAGGTGGTTCTGTTAACGCTGTTATTACGGCACGTTGTGCTATACAGTTTGCGCCACTAGTAGTTTGCCCTTGTAGTTTGTTGCAGGCTCTTGCCACTTTTTCTGGAGCACCAATAAATCCTATTCGCCATCCTGTCATAGCAAAGGCTTTAGAAACACCATTTACCGTAATGGTTCTGTCGTACATGCCGTCTATTTCTGCAATACTGGTGTGACCTTCTCCGTAATTAATATGCTCATATATTTCATCTGATACCACATAAATATCTGGATGTTTCGCTAAAACAGCAGCTAGAGCTTCCAGTTCCGTTTTACTGTAAACCGAACCACTTGGGTTACATGGCGAGCTAAACCACATCATTTTAGTTTTTGGGGTAATAGCTGCTTCTAATTGTTCAGCAGTCATTTTAAAATCTGTATCAATAGATGTTTTAACTTCTACAGGAACACCACCAAATAGTTTTACAATATCTGCATAACTTACCCAATATGGACAAGGTAAAATAACTTCATCTCCATCATTTAACATTACACCTGCGACATTAAATAACGATTGTTTTGCTCCAGTTGAAACAACAATTTGAGATGGTTTGTAGGTTAAATTATTATCACGTTTAAACTTTGTAATGATAGCATCCTTCAATTCGCCATACCCATCTACAGGTGTATATGAGTTGTAACCATCATTAACAGCTTGAATAGCTGCTTCTTTAACAAAATCAGGGGTGCTAAAATCAGGCTCACCTAAACTTAAGCCAATAATATCTTTTCCTTCTCCTCTTAATTCTCTTGCTTTTGCTGCCATAGCTAGTGTGGCAGATGTAGACATGTTTAAAATTCTATCTGATAATAGTTGCATTTTTTTTTGTTTAATCAGTATATATAATTTAGGCTAAACTAGGTTTTTGTCCTAGTACTTTTAATTGATTGTAATGTTCAGCAACAGCTTGCCAAAAGGTATTGTATTCATTGTAAGGTAAGCTAAATTCTTGAGCTGTTTCTTTTACAATTTTAGCAATTTTGCTGTAGTGTATATGACTTATGTTTGAAAATAAATGGTGTTCAACTTGCCTATTTAAACCACCTGTGTAAAACTCAACAAACCAACTTTTAGGTGAAAAGTTTGATGTGGTAAATAATTGGTGAATGGCCCATGTGTTTTTCATGTTACCTTCTTTATCTGGTAAAGGCATTTCAGTGTTTGGCATAACATGTGCCAATTGGAAAATAACGCTTAAAATAATGCCTGCGGTATAGTGCATAACTAAGAAACCAATTAAAACTTCCCACCAAGCAAACCCTAGGGATAGAGGTAGTACAACCCATATACAATAGTAAACTATTTTACCAATAATTAATTTTGTCCATTGCGTTGCTGGATTTGGCATTTTACCATAAGCTAATTTTCTTTTTAAATATCTGTAAGTTTGGGTAAAATCTGTAGTAATGGCCCAATTAGCTGTTAATAATCCATATAAAAAGAAAGCATAATACTTTTGGTATTTATGGAATCTAAACCATTTGGCATGTTTTGAAAATCGGATAATTCTTCCAGCATCAATATCTTCATCATGCCCTTGAATATTAGTATAGGTGTGATGTAGCACATTATGCTGCACTTTCCAGTTGTAATCGTTACCAGCCAATATATATATACTACTTCCCATGAGTTTGTTAACCCATTTTTTACTTGAAAAAGAACCATGATTAGCATCGTGCATAACATTCATTCCAACACCAGCCATACCAATACCTACTATAACCATACCTAGTATTTGTGCCCAAGCAGGTAAATCTATAGTTAAAATTAGAACAACAGGAACAATTAATAAGGAGAACATCACTATAGCTTTAGTGTATAGTTTCCAGTTTCCAGTGCGCTTCAGATTGTTTTCTTTAAAATAATCATTAACCCTTTTGTTTAACGTTTTGAAAAACTTTGCAGGATCTTTTCTTGAAAACGAAAGTGCTTGCTTACTCATAATAATTTAGTTTAATATACATAGATTGATAATCAAATTTACAAACTACGCGACAAATATATGTATTATACAACGCAACAAAGAACGTTTTTATGTAAAAAAATGAATGTGAAAAGTATATTTTTGTTGAAAATTTAACAGTCATGCAGCTTCTTTTAAAATATTTTCCTAACCTAACTGAAGATCAGATAAATAAGTTTGAACAACTTGAATCATTATATCAAGATTGGAATTTAAAGATTAATGTTGTTTCTCGAAAAGATATTGATGAGTTATACTTGCGCCATGTTCTCCATTCTTTAGGAATTGCTAAAGTGATTCGTTTTAATGAGGGCACTAAAATTCTTGATGTTGGTACTGGTGGTGGTTTTCCTGGAATTCCCCTAGCTATTTTATTTCCTGAATGTTCTTTTCATTTGGTAGATAGTATTGCTAAAAAGCTTAAAGTTGTTGATGAGGTTGTTGAAGGTTTAGGGTTAACAAATGTAAAGACTACTCATAGTAGAGTTGAGACTATTGATGATAATTACGATTTCATAGTAAGTAGGGCAGTAGCTGCAATGCCTACATTTGTGCATTGGGTAAAGGGTAAAATTGCCAAACAACAAAGCCACAATCTAAAAAATGGTATCCTGTATTTAAAAGGTGGTGATTTATCAGAAGAACTTAAAGATTATAAAACAAAAACTATTTATAATTTAAGTGACTATTTTGAGGAAGATTTTTACCAAACCAAAAAAGTGGTTCATTTACCCATGAAATATAGAGGGTGATTATTCGATTTTCACTAAATCATTTACAGCATTATTGAAGTAAAAATAATGGTTTTTGTGCCAATATGTATTGCTGTACTGTTCAATAGAATGTAAATTTTTATTTGGTATAATGATGGAGTTTGCTCTGTCAAAGTTTCCTTTGGCTTTAGCTAATTGATTGGTTTTCTGGTAAGCCATTGCTAAACCCAAATAGGCATCAAAGTCCATAGCATCAAATTTTATAGCTTCAGAAAAATCAGAAATAGCATCGTTAAAATTTCCAAGAAACAAATTGGCAGCACCTCTGTAAAAATATGCAAAGGCATTGTTTTTATTAAGCCTTATCGATTTTGTTAAATCTATGTATGCATCTTTATAATATTTAATGTCCATTAAAAAAGCACCGCGATTAAAATAATTATTAGCATTGGGTTCAATTAAAATAGCTCTAGAATAATCTTTTACTGCATTTGTAAATTGCTCAGTGGCTTTGTATGCGGAAGCCCTTAGAATATAGATATTGGAGTTGTCGGGTACTTGTTTAGCTACTTTAGAAAAATCTTTAATAGCACCTTCATATTCTTCCAAGTCTAATTTAACACAAGCTAAACTATAAAGTGCATCAATAAAGTTTTCGTCAAGCATAAAAGCTTTTGCATAGTCTTCTCTGGCTCCGATTAAATCTTTGGCGCTGTATCTGGAATTTCCTCTATTGAAGTAGGTGTCGGCGTCTGGTTCTTCAACAATAATTTTAGAATAGTCAACAATGGCGCCTCTGTAATCCCCTAAATCATTTTTTGCAATAGCTCTGTAGAAATAAGCGTCTAGGTTTTTAGGTTCTTCACTGATAACTTGGTCTAAAAGTTTTATTTTTTCGTTTAGATCTGTAGTTCTAAGCGCTTTTCGATATACCTTTTTTATTTGCCCAAAAGAAAGCAAAGGAATAGAAAGTAGTAGTGTTATTAATAGTTTTTTCATGTGCAATATCTAAGTCTACAAATAATATGCCGAAGTTATGGAATTAAAAAATAGACTTAAGTTTTGTTTACTAAAATAGGCAATATTTATAAATGAAATAATAAACATTATTGGAACTAATTTACATTTTATTTGTTTTTAATCTGATTTTATTTACATTTAATCTAGGTTTTGTTATATATTTCTTTATATTTGTACAGGAATTCTTTACAATATAGAAGGATTTTTAGTCTCTCACATTATATTTTAACACCCTAAATTGATGTTAGATGAGCCGACCAAAATCTATCAACCGTATTTCAAAACCACTTTTTGAAATAGCTTTTCTGTTATTACTAAGCTGTAGTATGTTTTCTCAAACTGCCGATTTTAAAGTGCAGCATATTCAAGATGAGGTTAGTAATACAGGTGATGCAAATACATCGTTTGCTCCAGTCAATTCTTTAAATAGTGCTATTGAGTTAGCTAATAATAACAGGAAAACTCACGGTGGACCACAAACAAATAGTGGAAATAGACCAGGGGTTGATATGGCTGGCGCTAGACAACTTACAGATGTGAATACTTTAACCTATTACAGGGAGTCCAATTCAGATAGTAGAGATATGCGATTTAATACCTCTATTTGGGAGTATGTCGGATTGCCTGGTGGAGATAATGAGCTTATAGTTAGAGGACGGTTTACTATAAGTTTAAATGGAACTAACAACAGTGTAACTCAAGTTGTATCAGGAATAGTAAGTGTTAATAAATGTATTCCTTTTGTAACAGGCATAATGAATAATGCAACATCTCAAGATGCAGATTCTGCAACAGCTATAGCTTATTTAGAAGATAGTACCACATTGAGAGTGCAAAAGGGTTCAAATGGAAACAACGTAACGGTATATATTACACTTGTTGAATTTACAGGAACTAACTGGACTGTTTTACATGGAGATTCTGGGAATTCGAGCTCGGATTCAGGAACTATAACATTAAGGGATGGTTCAGACGGTACGGGTACTCCAACCAATGTTTCTTCATGGAACGAGTCTGTGATTTTTAGTCATTTTAGAGCAGATACAAATGATAGTGGTGTTAATGATGCTATTTCAGATTTATGGCCTGTTACAGATCCTGGGTCAAACAATCAAACTGTTGATTGGACTTTCCATCATAATCATGATTCAGATGGGAGTAATAGGCATTTTGTGCATGTTCTTAATAATACAGGCTTAAATGTCACTCGCTTTCAAAATACATCTAGAAATGCTGGAGAGACTATAATAGATATTACCTCTGCAGGGTTAAGTGATGTAAATCAGGCTCTTATAGTAGGCTCATCTTCATCGAGTGGGCGAGGTACTGCTTATGGGCGAGGTTGGAGGAATTACTATCTAAATTCTACAACTCAAGCGGCACATTGGGTACATAGAAATAACAATACTTTATCTCATGAAATCCAAATAATTGATTTGAGTGGTTTACAAACTACTTATTCAGGGCCAGAAATAAATTTAACAGGAAACGGGATAGGTATTCCAGATGGGAGTACTGCTATTTCATTAGATAACTTTACAGATTTTGGGGATTTAGAGGTTACTGGAACAGTATCTGTTTCGCATACTTTTACTATTGAAAATTTAGGAAGTCTAGATTTAACATTAGATGATCCAAGCCCATACATAGTCATAACAGGTAGTATAGCAGATTTTACTTTAACTGCTAACCCTACTACACCCATATTAGCTGGAGGAAATACAACATTCACAATTACATACGATCCCACAACTTCTGGAACTCATATAGCTACAGTTTCTATTGTTAATAATGATACTGATGAAGACCCTTATACGTTCTTGATACAGGGTAAAGGTGAGTATTGTGCTTCAAATGGCAGTTCTACCTTAGATACTAGTGTTACATATGTAGAGATTAATACAATTTCTAATGCTCATGGTAAAGCTTCGGGTTACGAGGATTTCACAAATTTATCAACAAACGTTTATAAAAACTCAACTCACAATTTAACTGTAAACGTAAACACCGATGGTAATTTTGAGGTATTTACTATAGCTTGGATAGATTGGAATAATGATGGGGATTTTGATGATTTAGGAGAAGAATATGATTTGGGTTCTGCTACTAATGTAACAGACGGTCCTACTTCCAATTCACCCTTAGCGATAACTATTCCTGAAAGCGCAGAGATAGGTGCTACAACCATGCGTGTAGCTACAAAATGGCAAAGTTATCCTTCAAGTTGCGATGCAAGTTTTAATGGAGAGGTTGAAGATTATACAATTAATGTTATTGATTATTTAATTGATTTTGATGGAATTAATGAGTGTATCTATATCCAAGATAATCATGATTTAACAGGTCCCTTTTCTATGGAAGCATGGGTGTTACAGGAGTCATCAGTTGCTAACGGTACAATTATATCTAAAGGGAATATTGATCTTTCACTTAGAACAGGATATCATTTAAGTTTAATAAATGATTATCCAAATTTAGTATGGTATGATAATTCAAATAATGAGGCATTAAATATTACATCGCCATTCGCCATTCCAAATGATGAGTGGCATCATATTACTGCTACTTATGATGGCGCTATAGCTAAATTATATATTGATGGTATAGAAGTTGTTTCAGGAATACCATCTGCAGCGCCAATTAATACACCTAATTCTTTTATTATAGGTTCGGATATAGCAAATTTTGCAACTACTCCAGTAGATATTAATTTTTTTAATGGCGCTATTGAGGAGGTTAAAATTTGGGATGTTGCTTTAAGTGAAGCTCAAATCAGAGAAATGATGAATCAACATATTCAGCAAAACACTACAAATGTTAGAGGTCTAGAAACTAAATTGAATATAACAGGAGGGTTATTATGGAGTAATTTGCTGGGATATTATCCGTTAGATTCTAATACTGCTTTTGATAGTTCTAGCAGCGGTATAGATGGTATACCAATTAATATGGATAGCTCCCAACGAATTACAGCACCACTTCCTTATGAAACTGATGGCGATAGTGATTGGGATACAACGACAACTTGGTTGAATGGGGATGATATTTATTTACCTAATTCTATTGGATTAGATGGAACTACATCAATTGATTGGAATATAGTTCAAGTAACAAATAATATTAGCTCTGGAGATAGGGATATTACATTAAATGGTTTGGTTACTATTGCAGGAACACTTACTGTTGCAAACCCTAATGAATTTTTAAATGAGACAAATTCTGGGCATAGCTTAACAATTTCAAGATATTTGGAGTTAGATGGTATAATTGATTTAGTTGGAGAGTCTCAATTAATTCAGACCGAAGGAAGTATTCTTGATGCTAATAGTGGTGGTTTTATTGAAAGAGATCAGCAAGGGACAGCTAATGGTTATAATTATAACTATTGGTCTTCATCAGTAGGTCCTATAGGAGGAGATGTCGATGTAAGGGGTAATGGAGTTGCAGCAACAAACACGAATCATACTATAAGTGGACAAATAAATGACGGGACATTATCTGCATTTTATCAAGACCTTCTATTTAGCGATTCTCCAAATGGTAGTGGAGGTATTCCGCCACCAGGGTTTGCTAGGACTATAAGTACATATTGGCTGTATAAGTTTTACGGTGCTGCTGATGATTACTCAGCTTGGGAAAAGATAGATGAGTCCACTTCAATATTGCCAGGAGAAGGATTCACTATGAAAGGGACATCGGGGGCGGTACCAATTACTTTACAACAAAATTACGTGTTTACAGGACTGCCAAATAATGGTGATATTACTTTAGAGTTAGATAATTCTTTAGGAGATGTTGAAAGGCTTATTGGAAACCCATACCCATCTGCAATTGATGCTACAGCGTTTATTTTAGATAATATGAGTGTTGCAGATGGAGGTAATAATACAACTGGAACTATTTTTAACGGTGCGGTATACTTTTGGGATCATTTTGGAGAGGAAAACTCACATTTTCTAGCTGAGTATGTTGGTGGTTATGCCACCAGAAATTTAATTGGAGGCGCAGCAGCCATTGCAAATGATACTAGAATTAACGCAACGGGTGCAGTAGGTACAAAAATACCTGGAGCTTATATAGGGGTTAATCAAGGTTTTTTTGTTTCAACGCTTATTGATGGTTTTGATAACAATAATGGTAATCCTATAGCTACAGTTGATGGAGGAGATATTGTGTTTAAGAATAGTCAAAGGGTTTTTGCTCGAGAAGACGGTACAGCATCACAGTTTTTCAAATCATCAAAAAGTAAATTTAAAAAAAGTACTACTTTACATGAGAATACGCCTAGAATAACGTTAAAATATATCTCGCCAATGGGTTATCATAGGCAGATTGTATTAGGTGCAAATAGTAATGCCTCAGAAAATTTTGATATGGGTTATGATTCATTTATGGTCGATGTAAATAAGGAGGATATGTACTGGATTCTTAATGAAAAAAGGTTAGTAATTCAGGGTGTGAATGAATTTAATGATGAGCAAGAATTTCCATTAGGAATTAAAGTTAATGAGGCTGGTATTGCAAAGATTAAACTTGATTTATTTGAGAATTTAGATGAGAATATGTCATTTTATATTAAAGACAGTCTAACTAAAGAAGTTTTTAATATTTCAAGTAAAATATTCGAAATCTTTTTAGAACCCGGTGAGTATTCTGAGAGATTTAGTCTAGTGTTTAATGCAAATACTCTGAGAATAAATAAAATTGATAATAATTTAGAAAGCATCAAACTACATTATATTTCAAAACCTTCTCAATTAAAAATTATTAATAAGGATAATTTATATATTAATAATATTTTTATTTACAATACATTAGGTCAGGGTATTTATAGCATGGAGCTCAATACTAATTCTAGTAAATCAGTTCCTCTTTCATTAAGTTCAGGGGTTTATATCATTGATGTTAATACAGAAAATGGTTTGATGAGTAAAAAAATAATTGTAAACTAAAATATACAATTGACACTTTTTAGATATATGTTATGATAATATTATGCATCTAAGGAAATAATTTTAAACCATCTTCTTTCTTCTTGTGAATTTGCTCAATTTTAAACTTTAATCATTTTGTGAATTTCTTTTTTGCCACCTCCAAGAATTTCAATAATATACACGCCACTCCTTAAGTGTAATAAATTTACACTGAGTTTTCCATTAATAATATCTCCATTTGTATTAATAACTAAAACACCTGAACTATTGTAAATTCTATATTGTAGTGAAGTTAAATCTTCTATACCAGAAATGTTTATAGTGTCTTTAAAAGGATTCGGGTAAATCAACCAGTTTTTCAAGTCTTCTGAAGTGTTGTTAGACAAAGTAGAGCCAAAACATTCATTGTCTAATTTAAATTCAGCTTTTAGTAAATCATCTAACTTAAGATTGGAAAAACTATCATTAAGTGTATGATTAAAAAAAGTAGCATCAATAATAGTATTGTCTGCTCCCAAAAAGTTTTGAAGCAACGTTGCAAAAGTTTGTCTGTAATCGTATTGTACGGTTTGGATTTGCCAATTATTACTGTCTGAGGCTTCAGTTAAATCAGGATTTGTGCCAGAAATACCACCAGCAACAGGTTTGCCAAAAACAAACATGGGAGCTATTTCTCCATGATCTGTTCCGAAACTCCCGTTTTCTCTAGCTTTTCTTCCAAATTCAGAAAAGGTAATGCCAACAATGTCATCAGCAATATTTTGACTATCAATATCATTCATAAAAGCTTCTAAAGCTCCAGATAATTCAGTTAATAATTCGTGATGTCTTCCTAGAACATCACCTACACCTTGTACTTGCAAATTGTGAGTGTCAAAACCAGAAATCCTAACCATATATACTTTAGATCCTAAATCTCCACTAATTAAACGGGCCACTGTTTTTAATTGGTCTGCTAAATCAGTATCAGGATAGCTTACATCATTTTGACCTGAATTAAAAGCATTTGAGATTGATTCAGCATAGGTGTTTGATAGCGAATCTGTATTATTTATATATTCTAATTGTTTTCCAAAATCTGAATTAGGGATATTTGTTGGTGGTGCACCACCCAATCCATTTAATATAGAATAAAATCCCGCAGGGTCTTGTCCAGTAATATTTAATGATAAGCCATGAGCTTCCTCTCCATGAAAACCAAGAGAGGTTTTATTAGAGCCAATTTCCACAGCTAAAGGAAAAGTTTCAACGACTAAATCTGGGTAATACAGTTCCATGAAACGCCCAATCCAGCCAGTATCTGCTCCGTTTAATAAACTGTTGCCATCATTTCCTGTTAAATATAAATCTGTAGATTTAAAATGACTTTTGTTTTGAGACGGGTAACCAACGGATTGTAATATGCGTAACCAACCTTTATCATAAAGTGATTTAAAACCTGTTAATGTAGGATGTAAACCCACTTGTTGATTATCAGGAAGTGTTGCATCTAAAGTTATATATTGACTAGCTCCAGATTCTGGGACTTTAATTGTTGGCCTTAAATTACTATAAATGTCATACTGATTTAATGGAATAATCGTATTTAAACCATCGTTTGCACCAGCTAGATTTACCAATACTAATTTTCTGTTTGAAATATCAGGGCAAGATACGTATGGCATAAATGATTTTAGAGCTGCTTGTAATTCAAAAGGAGTTAAGCCTATTACAGAAGCTGAAGCTGAAAGCTTTATAAAGTTTCTTCTTTTCATAATTTACATTAATTGAAATTCTGCAGCATTAATCATGGCAGTAATAAGAGCGTTTAACCTCACTTTAACCGATGTATCATCATTATCATTTATATATTGATTCCATAAATCGGTCCAATAATAATCTGGGAAACCTTCATCTACTAAAAACGTTTTGAAATAATCAATTCTATCACTGTCAATTGCCTCTGGATATAGTAAACCTGAAATTTCAGTAATCAGAGTTATAGGATTAGAAGGGTTTACTATTTTATTTTTTGTAAAGGCAACCGTGTCTAACTCAGCATAAATTCTAGAGTTATTTGTTATAGTGTTTCTTCCAGAAATAAGGCTTTCTATAAGTTTATAGCGTCCTATTAAGGTATTGGAAGAAAACCAAATTCTATCAAAACTAGGCTCTTGATAAAAGGCCGGATAACCTGCAACAGAGTCTGGATTATATAATTCCATTCCTGCTGCTTTTGTATATATATTATGTACAAACCTTAAAAAGAAGTTTATATAATATCTATAAGTATCTGTAATTGGATCAGGATATGCTAAGCTAAACATAGAACACACTTCAGAAAGTTGTTGTAGTGGACTTTTTATAATACTTCCAATTATATTATCTGTAGCATCACCATCATCGGCATCATAAAAATGTTCACTTGAAAGCAATGTGGTTACTACAGGCAGAATTTCAAAATCATTATCAATTAAAATTTGAGATAATGGTGTAATAATGTCTGTTTCTACAGCATCATCCCATTCGCTTTTTACAAAATACCGGTATAACTTTCTGCAATATGCTTTTGCAGTTTCTTGTTGAGCAAAAACCATATCTACAAAATCGTGTAATTCGCGTGTCATGTCCGCAGCATTAGTAGCGGCGTTTATTACTTGATTACCAAAAGCTGCACTAAAGGTTTTATTTGTTTTATCATGTCTATTATAATTGTTGTATCCAGTAGGAATATTAGTGTCTGGGTCAATACTACTTCTGTCTGCACGCTTTTTAAATCCTGAAAATACTTTAGCAGCTTGTTGGATATCGTATTCGGTATAATTGGTGTAATTGCCTTCTCCAATTTGTTCGCCCTTAAGTATTGTAAATAATTCTAGGTATTCTCGTGCATAATTTTCATTAGGGTTATTATCATTATTTTGGGTGTTATCCAAATAATCAAGCATCCCATTATCTAAAGTAATTTTTTTTGCTAATACTTTTAGGTTTCCAAGAGCGTAGTAGTCTAATAGTCTAATATGGTCATAAAAATAAGTAGCTGCTCCAACTCCAGAATCTTTTCCAACGGTAAAGCAAGTGTGAAGAAAAAAAGAAAGTTTGTGTTTTAAACTTACTTGACTCATAGCATTATGCCACCACCAAGCCGTAACTATAGCCCGCTTTCTTGTTTGTCCATCAAAAGAATTGGGTAGTTCTGTTGATGAAGTCCAATAGCCATCTGGTGCTCCATTGGGTAGTGGGTCGTAGGGTTCAGATAGCGTGTTGGCTGATGCAGTGGTTAAACTATTAACAGCATTAGTAGCTGTTAAACCAACAAAAGTATCTAATTGTTCCTTGCTATAATTAAAGGTGGATCTTCTAAGTAAATGCTTAGCTTTTCTTAAATCTAGAGTGCCTCCAAGAGGATTAAGTGATGCCATTAACTATTTTTTTGAAAAAATAGTTAAAATTTTAATTGGTTGTATTAAAAAATAGAACTATTCGTTGAAATTCAGCTAGTTAAATGGGTGAAAGTGTTTGTTTAAAAAATAACCCTAAAACTTACATTTGGAGTTATACCTAACGATCTGTTTTCAATTGGTACAATCTCATCGTCTTCATTTAAAGCGTAATATGTATTAATAATGTTGTTTGTGTTTAATATATTCCATATAGATGCGCCAATTGTGGCTTTTGTTGAATCAGAGATATTAAAGGCATAAGTTGCAGAACAATCTATTCTTAAATAGTCGTTTAGTCGGCTACTATTTGGTGCTTCGTATTCAATATCGTTATTCGAAAGGTTTTGGTTAATATCTGGCTTGGTGTTAGGCAGCCCCGAGTGCCAATTTAAACCAGCAGCAAATTTGATGTTATTATTTGTATAGGTTCCTGCAAAGGTAATGGCATGAGTAATGTCGGCATTATTCGGGAAAGGATTACCATCATTCAAATCTTCAAAAGTATATTCGTTTTTGCTATATGAATATGAAATCCAGCTGCTAATAATATCACTAAATTGTTTGTTAAGCAGAACGTCTAAACCTTTAATTTCATAACTACCAACCTCATTTCTAAATTGAAATTGGTTTTGAAATCCCTGACTTCGTGTGGTAATACCATCAACCTTTTTTATATAGGTTTCAGCACTAATCAATAACTTGTTTTTATTGTAATGTAAACCTGCTGAAAGTTGTTTACTCTTTAATATAGGTATAGGGTATATGGTTTGATTGTCATTTCTAATAACCTCTTTGTTGTTGTTAGATAATACCCACCGACGTTTTTCTATACCCAAAAAATCATTTTGTAAATCAATAATTTGTGATGTGGTTTGACTTTTAAACTCACCTAAAACTTCAAACCTATAATTATTTAGAAACCTCTGAGAAAAACTTAACCGAGGTTCTGCGAATAGCATATTAAATTTTTCAATATAATTTATACGTCCTCCTAGAGTTAATTTAGTTTTTCCATTATTTGAAAGAAACCCTGTTTCTCCATAAATAGCATGAGACCTTAAAACGTTTTTAACGAAACTCCTGAAATTAGGATTGTTAACATCTTCTAAATTGCTAATTCCAACTTCCGTAAACTGATAACCACTATTTATTTTTATTTGGTTTTTAGCGTAATTAATATCAAATCTCGCAGCTCCATCGTAAACTTCGTTTTCTTGAATTAAACGCTGGTCGTTTATTACATCAAAATTTGTGGCATTTAAATCGTAATGAGACACATAAACCTGCGCTGTGGTAGAAAGGCGCTTATTCCAATTTCGTGTGTATGTAACTCCAAGTGCTAGATTTTGCTGTGATAATTTACTATTTAGAGCTTCATTTCTATCGTTAATTGTAGATTGTTCGTCATAATTCAAATTATTATTCACATTTAAAAAATGAAATCTTACTTTATCGTTTTTAGAAATGTCATAAAGAAATTTGGCAGCTATGTCATAGAAATAAAACGTTTCGTTTTGTGATACTGTATTGTTATTTTCTTTGGCTTTTGTAAAGTCTGAATCTTGAAAAACACGTTTAAAATACTGATCGTAGGTTGAGGTATTTATTAAGTCTGTTATTGAACGACGTGTAGATAATTGAAGTTCAGTATTTCTGGATAATGGTGCTTTAATATAACCATCCGCATTAATTAAATTAAATCCTAAACCTGCATCAAACTCATTATCTATTTCATCTGGCAAATGCATGTCAATAATACTTGAAATACCATCACCATATTTGGCACGTGTTCCGTTTTTATATACATTAACACGTTTGGTGGTGTATGGATTAAATGCTGAAATTAAGCCAAAAAAATGACCAGATTGATACATTTTAATACCATCCCATAGTAATAAATTTTGATCATGAGTACCTCCTCTAACATTAATGTTTGAGACCGTTTCATCTGTACTTAAAACTCCAGGTAATGCTTGTATGGTTTGTAAAACATCAGGTTCAATAAGCCCTGGTAAAATACCAAAGGTTTTAGGTTTTATAGTTAAAGAGCCATCATTGAGTTTTGTTATACCCGAGGTTAAATAATTAGTAACAACAACTTCATCAAGGTTTTGTATTTTAAAAGTTGATGCTGTTTGTTTCTTTAATTTTACAACAATAAAGCCATTATCAAGAAGTTCAAAGTCTAATTGTGTTTCTAATTGAAGAAATTCTATAGCTTCATTTAACAATAAGTCAGCCTCTGGTAATGTGGCTTGTTTATTATTAATTATGGCATCAACATAAGAAAAGCTAACATTATATTTTTTAGAAAGTGTTTTTAAAATTGTAATAAGTGGTTGCTTTTCTTTTTGAAGGGTTTGTGCTTTAAAGGAAGCAACATTCAAAAAAAATACAGACAAAAAAACAGAAAGAATAAAACTTTTATTCACCTCTTAATGTAATCGTATTGTTTGATTTGCTATACGTTGCATGTAAAGGTAAGGTAATAGATTTTAAAGCCAGCTCTATATTATCATGAGCAAAACTACCAGTAAAAAGCTGATTTGAGTCTATGCCTATTAAAGTAACCTGAACATTGTACTGTCTCTCAAATTCTGCAATTACAGTTTTGTAAGGTAAGCTTCTAAACGTACTAGCGTTATTTAACCACGAAGGCATTGTGCGGTTTTCTTTTTCTTTAGCAATTGTTTTCCCATCGATAATTAAAAAGCTGTTTCCAGGTTTTAATTTTGTTTCTTGAGAGTTGTAAGTAACCCCAACTAGTCCTTCGTAGCAAATAACCTCAAAATAATTGTCCCGTTGTTTTACATTAAATTGAGTACCATAAACCGTAACGGTTCCTGATGTTGTTTTTACTTTAAATGATGATCCTTTAGCAACTTTAAAAAAGGCTTCGCCATCAAGTGTTACTTCACGAGCTTGATTCCAGTCTTTTTTATTGAAAACTAAGTTTGATTTTGCGTTGAGGGATACGCTAGATGCATCTGGTAATTCTATGGTTGTTTTTTGAGCATATTCAGTAGAAATATTCGTATCCAAAGAAGTGGTGAAATAATAAAGGCTAAAACAAACAGCAAGTATAGCAGCAACACGCATAAATGGTTTTATCCAATGCTTAGGTGCTTGCTCTTTACTTTTAATAGCAGATAATACATTTTCTAATTCAGTAGCAGTATTGTAATTATCAGCTTTAAAAGCTTGCAAGTTGGTGTTTAACTTTACTAAATCATCATAGTCTTCAAGCTTTTTAAAAGCTTCAAACTCTTGATTGTTTAGGTTGTTATCTAACCATTTTGATATGAGTTCTTCTCTGTTCATGATATCTTATTCAATTATATAACAGTTAACTTTTATTTTTTCCTACCCCTACATTGTTTTTTTATTTCACGTTCAATATAAATACTGTAGTTTTCTAACAACTAACAACTAACAACTAACAACTAACAACTAACAACTAACAACTAACAACTAACAACTAACAACTAACAACTACAACTCCTTAATATCCTTCCTCAACTTTGCCAAAGCACCATAAATACGTTTTTCAACCGCTTTAGTCGAAATACCTAAAGTCTCAGCAATTTCTTTAAAACGTTTCCCCTCAACACGATTCATCATAAAAGCTTCACGTTGTGCATCTGTTAAATTAGAGAGGGCTTTTTGTAATTTATCGTTGTATTCAGCTTCCTCCATTAAAAATTCAGGACTCTCGTTAGTAGACATTTTCGGTTTAGTCTGCTGATGTTTTAAAACTACTTTTTGGTGTGCTGCTTCATTTAGCATTAAATTATTGGCTGTAGTAAACACAAAACTTTTTGCTTTTTCAGGAGAAACTTTAGCACAATTCTCCCATAACTTAATAAAAGCCTCCTGTACTTTGTCCTTCGGATTTAATAAATCACCGAACTTATAGTACAAAAAGTTATGTAAATCTTTGGCGTGTTTATTAAAAATACTAGAAAATAGATGCTCTTCACAAATATTTTCATGCAGTTGCTTTCCCATTAATATCAGTAGTTATGCCACTAAAATAAAGCTTTTTTGGAGCTTAGTGTTTAATTTTTTTTGAAATTTTTTACAATCTAGGGTAGGAATTTTTAAAGTTATCCTGTTTTATAATCAAAATGCTATGTTTAACCCAAAATCACATACTATGAAAACTAATTTTAAAACATTATTACTAATTCCTTTTTTTGCCCTTTTATTGTTTTCTTCTTGTCAAGATGAAGAAACAGATATTACTCCTACAGAAGAAAGCGAAGCCCTTTCTGCTGAATCTGAGCTTACAAGCTTAATGTTCTCCACATCTATCATGGACGGATCCTCTGATAATATTATTGATAATGCCAGTTGTACCTCTGTGAAATTACCAATTAGAGTTAAAGTTAATGGACTAGAAATTATAATTGATTCTAGAGAAGATTTTAAAGTTATTGAAGCTATTTTTAATGAATTTGAAGATGATGATGATAGGCTAGAAATCATCTTTCCTATTACTATTATTTTATCAAATCATGAAGAAATTGTACTTAACAATCGTGATGAATTAGAAGAACTTATAGAAGAATGTCAAGAAGAAAACGAAGAAGATGAAGATATTGAGTGTATCGATTTTCAATACCCAATTTCTTTTTCAGTATTTGATACAGATTTCCAAATTATTGATGTTATAACTATTGAAAACGACAGGCAGTTATACCGTTTTTTAAAGCGAGTGAAAAACAAAGAAGTTATAGCAAGCCTTAATTTTCCTATAACACTAAAATATGCAGACGGAACTACCGTAGATGTTAACAATAATCAAGAATTAGCAAGAACAATTAAAGAAGCTAGAGATCTTTGTGATGAAGATGATGATAATGATTATGGAGATGACGATTTTACAAAAGAACGTTTAGACGAGTACCTAAAAAAATGTCCATGGGTAGTGTATGAGTTTAAAAGAAACAATCAAGATAACACGGCTCAATACAAAGAGTACGCACTAAACTTTAAAGAAAACGATACCGTAAAAATGCGTGCAAGAGGTGGAGATGTACTAACAGGTACTTGGAGTACTCGCGTAACAGATAGAGGTGCACTATTAAAATTAGAATTTGAAACCTTGGCAGATTTTACTCTAGAATGGATTGTGTACGATATTGAAGAAGGTAAAATTAAACTATACGAAACAGGCGGAAATAGAATCATCATGAAAAGAAATTGTGATGTTGTTATCAATGCCATTACAAAAGAAAGAGTAAAAAATTACTTAAAAGAATGTTTATGGCGAGTAGATAGTTTAAGAATTAATGATATAAGTAAAAGAAGAGACTACATAGGCACACCTTTAAAATTTTATGATGATAATGTTGTAAAGCTTAGAGTAGAGGGCGAGTTAGTCGAAGGTACTTATGAGATTGGTTTAAGAAATGATAATGTTACTTTAAAAATAGATTTAGTAGGCAGACCAGATTTAAAATTAATATGGGTAATCAATTTCTTAGAACCAGGTTTAATTAAGTTAACCAATGAAAACAGCAAATTTGTTTTAAGAAGGCATTGTCCAGAAGATGATGAAGATCTAGATTATGTCGACGACGTTTTATCAAACGGCGAGTGGATAGTAGCCTCTTATGTAGACCAAGGTGAAAATGAAACAGAAAACTATAACGATTATGTTGTTGGGTTCAATGAAAACGGAATGTTATTCGCAGAAGGAGACGGAAACGATTTTAGAGGTTCATGGATAGCATACAGAAACAACGGATTATATTTAGGATTAAATTTTAAAACTCAAGACGAGCCGTTTAGCGAGTTAAGACACCGTTGGAAGATTGCAGAAATTACACCTAATAGAATTGAGTTAAAAGACTATAATTCTAATGGAGAAATAGAGCGCATCCTAGTGCTAGAAAAAAGCTAAAACACATGTTTGGTAGAAGCGAAACTTACTTTTTGGTTGGTTAGGTTAATTAATTTTAAGTTTCCTTTTCAAAGGCTGTCATCCCCAATGGCAGCCTTTTTTAGTGAAACTCTATTTTGAAAAGCCATAAGGCGTATTCAAAATAGTTAGTTGAACTAACCCCGCAGAAGAGTGGGGTCTTATTGTTTATAGTAATAAATAATTTGGGCGTTACCACAATCCCGATAGCTATCGGGAGAGCTTTCCGTTCCAAGTCCTCGCTTTTGCGCTAAGGCGCAAAAACTGTGGGCTATCCACTATAATCCCTAACGCGGGCAAGTTTGCTAGCTTGGTTTTTTAACTGAAATTTGTTTTGTTTTGAGGGAGGTTCGTTTACCGGTTTTGTATATGAAAAGTAGTGGATTTTACTCACTAACTTTTCGGATTATAACTGACCTTAAATTTATAAAATTCAATTTCGTTTAAGCACTTTAACCGCTGTTTTTTATATACGTCTTAACTTAGCAATTCACTAAATTTCATATTTAATCATAAAGAACCAAAGAGAGGAATAAGGTTATGATATAC
>CANMZT010000027.1 GCA_947502405.1 uncultured Algibacter sp.
TCGCGAACTTTCTAATCCATAATTATTTACTTACTTTTAGCTTGACAAATCCGCAACAAAGCTTATACAGAAACGTTGTGTTTAATTAAAAACAAGAACACTAGATGAAAGATAGAGAGGAAAAGAAAGAAAAATTAAAAAAAGAAGTTGAGGAATTAAATAGAAGTCTTAGACGTGCGAATACGCCTAACGAATTATACTATGTTTTTAAACGCTATAAATCTGTGACAGAACAGTATTCAGATATTATTGGAGAACATTTTAACGAAGGGGATGACTATATAGAGACGGACATTGAATCCGCAATGAAATCTAAAAAAGGAAAAAGGTCAGATGCTTTTATAAGAGCTAGTAACGACTTATCTCAACTAATTAATGAAATCCCAGTATGAATCTTGAAGCATACGTGATTTAGATAAAAAGTCTTTTAATTCATCTAATGTATTACATATAAAACCTTGAGCTATTGTTTTAAATGAGTTTTTAGTTATTTCACCTCTGTATTTTAAGGAAAAAGCATTTTTTTTAGGATGAAAAAACAAGTATATATTAGGTCTTTTATTTGACTTAGAGACGAATGAAATAATTGGTTTGTGTGGATGGTTTTTATTGAGAGGGTCGTCCATATTGGTAACTAAATCTAATTTAAAACCATATTCCAAATCTTCTATGTCTTTAATAGAAAAAGTAGATTTAATAGAATAGAATTTATTACCGACACCTAAAGTTGGATATTCGTATAATTTACCTTTATCAATAGAATAATGAAACATAGTATTAGAATATTTGATAAAGTTCAAAAAATGACCAAACAATATAAGGAACTAAAAGACACGCTACAAGAGCAATACAAATACAATATACGACATGTAAAACCTTGGAAAACATCGGAATAAATAAAAAACTAAACACAACAAAGGCTATAATTCATTGCTATTACTAGCGTACTTGGAAAAATTATTTACCTTAATTATGTTATTCGTTGACCTAAATTTTAATATTTTAAACCACGCAACGAAATCATAGCCTAAAACGTTGTGTTTAATTAAAAACAAGAACACTAGATGAAAGATAGGATTCAGAAAATTAAGAATTGGTGGAATATCTTTGTTCGAAAAATATACTACAAGTTTAGTAACCAGAATCAAAAACCATATAAGCTAAAGAAAATAAACCCTATAAAGAAAGCTAAATCTATGGACTTGGTAATTGAGCTTTGTATGGAATATTATATTCACAAAGAAAACAAAATAGACTTTTATAAAATTGAGGGGAAACTTAATGATAATTTAGGACTTCACTCTTGGGAATCTGAATTTTTATTACGCGTGATGTCTGAAATGGGTTATATTAAAGAGGTTTTTAAAGAAAATAATGATATTGACAAAATTTATTGCACCCCAAAAGGGATTGAGGTGTTTATTAACGGTGGATTTAAGTTAGAAGCTAAAAGAAAAAGAGGCGAAAGAAGATTGATAAGAGCAGGGCAATACATATCAATAATAATCGGACTTTACTCACTTGCCAAATTTCTGAAAGAGTATCTCGGAGTGACACTCGAATTACTGAAATGCCTAATTTGTAAGACAGATATTCTTCCATGCTAAATGACCAATCCATTAAAACAAGAATAAATTCAACTAATGAATAAAGTATCAAAATACCTATTATAAAAGACATAGAAACAAAAATTAAATAAATGACAGACAAACATATTTTAGAAAAAAGTGATTTAACAGCAAACTATAAAGTCTTAAAATCAAAATATAGAGTTTTAATATTATTCCCGATTACAGGACTAAACAAACAACTAATGGCTATCAATGTTTATGAAAACGAACTAAAAAGAACGGAATATAAATTAACGGAATCCGAAAACGGGAAACTTACGTTTATAAACATTCTGACTTCTCAGGAAAATGTTTTTGATTTAAGCGAATTAAGTCTTGGTAAAATTCATTTTCGCTACCAAAATGGTCTTTGTGAGACATTTGAAGTGACATCCCTAGAACCATCAAGTGATTTGCAACAGTATTTGGTTTAATTATTTCGCCTTTTTCAATGTTATTTATTACATCAATAGAACCTTTTAATATTTCTTGCGGAGTAAAAAAAACATCAGACAATTTATTAGAAACTTTTTCCGACATAAAATAAAAAACTAAACACAACAAAGGCTATAATTCATTGCTATTACTAGCGTACTTGGAAAAATTATTTACCTACATTATGTTATTCGTTGACCTAAATTTTAATATTTTAAACCACGCAACGAAATCATAGCCTAAAACGTTGTGCGTAATATGCCAAACCGAAACTTTATGATTGACGAAATAGATATTCATTGTAACGAAAATGACAGATATGGTTTTACTCTACCATATCTATATGAAATTGAAAAAGAGTCTGGTCGTGAAAAATCTATAGAAGAGATTTTAGAATTTCTAAAAGAAGAAAGCAAAGAATATATTATTAGTTATTGTGCTGATTTAGATGAATACGTAATTGGATTACATAAAAAAGAATATTCACCAATTCATATGTATAAAAACTTTGGTAATTTATATTATGACCAAGATGCAATTGGAGAAAAGAAATCATTTCAAGAACTTGTGAATTTTATGAGTGAACATTATCAATCTCAAATAGATAATAAAACTTATTCGAAAAATATGGACACAAACGAATGGGAATAATAAACACTCAAAACGAGAAATATGATTAAACTAATACTTCCTGCAATTCTAACCATTATCGGAAACATAATTTTCTACTTATTGATAAAGAAACGTGTTGACCGTTCAATTGAACAATACAAAATAACTTATAGCGGAATTTTTAAGGAAAAAATAGACATTTATAGAGAAATACTTGATAAATCTTACCGAATAAAACTTTTAATTAATCGTTATCATTTAACTGGAGACGAAAAAATGGGAGCTGATTTCATTAAAGAAATTGAGGCATTCATAAATTACTATTTGAAAAACCAACCTTTTCTCTCTGAAAATATGTTAGATAAGCTAAAAAAAATACGTGCGGAATTCCAATTTATTTTTGATAATTCACATCAATATTATTCTCTGTCAAAAGTGAGAGGAATCAGCAAAGAAATGAGAACAGAAATGACATTGAAATTTTTTGAAGCGGGAAATAAATTCAAAACCGATAACCCGTTTAACGAATTAGAAACTGTAATTATCAAAGAAATGAGAGCGGATTTAAATACTAATAATTTCGAAAAATAAAAACACTACGCACAACAACATATATAATTTATTGCTGGTTCTAGCCTACTTACGAAAATCCTCTCGGATTTTCTATTTGGTTTTTATTTACTAAATTCAGTGCTTGAAACACGCAACAAATCATATATAAAACCGTTAGCAATAATAAAAAACCCGAACTATGAAACAAACCTTATTGATTTTATTTTTACTTCTAACAATAAAAAATTTCGGACAAGATTGCGAAAATAAACTCGCAATTAATAAAACTGATTTTGTTACGAAAAACAAAATGCTAAAATCAGCATTTATGTCATATAAAGTGAATTTTAAATCAAATTACACGATTTCATTTGAACTAAAAGATAGAGTTATAAATTTAATAAGTACATCAACTTCCGAAAATGTAAATAACAATGGACAAACTATCGAATTTGATTTTGAAAGCGGAGAAAATCTAAAAATAACCTTTGATAAAAATTCAAAATCGGAAGTAATAAATAAGCAAACAATTCAAATAAATCAACAAGGAATTTCATATAAAGATTTAGAATTATTTGCAACAAAAACAATAAAATCAGTGAATCTAAATGGAATTGATAAGACAATAGATTTAAAAGGAAAAAAAGCAAAAATTATTAAAGAATATACTAGCTGTTTTTTCGTAAACATTGACAAGGAAAAAGATTTAGGAAAAGTCGAAAAGAAAGATGTTGAAATTCCAAGTTATTACAAACCTTGTAATGTTGTTCAAGACGAAATAGACGAATTTGAAGGTTATAGAAAAAAGGCACTTCATTATGCTGGAATTGCAAAACCAACAAATCCTGGATTTCCTTTATTCATAAATTTAAAAAGTATAAACGAAGAATTATGGATGACAGCAGAATTAGATGCTATTTCTTATTGCATTACAAAAAACAGTAAAATCAATATAAAACTCGAAAACGGAACAATCATTCGTTTACAAAACAAAGGAGAAACTGATTGTGGAAAACGTTCAACTTATTTAATTAAGTTCACAAAAACTGACAAAGAGTTACTTAAGGAAAGTCCAATGAAATTAATACGATTGGAAACAGAAGACGGAAATATAGACTTGAAATATATTATGATTAAGAATTATTTCATTGAAAATATTGATTGTATTTAACAAAATTACTATTGCTAACACCGTATATAATTTATTGCTAGTTCTAGCCTACTTACGAAAATCCTCGCGGATTTTCTATTCGGTTTTTATTTGCTAAATTAGGTGCTTAAACCACGCAACAAACCATATACAAACACGTTGTGTGTAATGTAAAAAACGCAACAAAATGAATTTAGATACTGAAGGATTAGAACCAAAAGACATTATAAAACTTATACATTGTAAACAAATTCACGAGATACACGAAAAAGGAGACATGGTTTGGTTAAAAAAAAGATTGGACTTATTAAACCTTGTCGAAGATTTTTAAAGACTCTAAACTTCTAATATTCTTACTTCGCAGAAAAGAAGAATCAAATTCTTCAATGTAAGTATCGACAGTTTCTGTTAATAACCTTAACGATAATATTTTAGCATTTTGATTAGGAAAATTCAAATTATTGTATTCTGACAAAATATCTTTATAAATGGATTGTAATTCTGACTTATCTTGGCAGTTTTGTAATTTAACTATTAATGGAGTAATCATAAAATAAAATTTTGTTTAAATTTAACCAAATAAGTATAAATGAGTAAAACTATTGTAATAAATAAAAAAACATTAATTACTTTGATATTATCTATCATTGTAGGTTTTGGTATTTTGTTTTTCATTGAACATTTTGGAAATTATAATTATACTTATCAACCTGTAAGAACAGAAACTGACTTTGGTTATAATGAAAATACACCAAGCGAAACACCATTACAATCTATCTCTTATTTAACACCATTAAATTCAGAAATTAAAACAGCAGGAAATGGCTTCACTATTTTTGATATGAAATATAAAAATGTTGGTTTAGATAAATACTCTAACAAAATATATTATGTCATAAACGGAGTTAAGAAAGATTATTTATATGGTATATTATTCTCTGTTTTAATATTCATTATAGTTATGTTCTTTAAACATTTTAAAATAAAAATAAAATGAGATATTTAATAATACTACTTTGTTTTATATTAAGTTCGTGCATATCAGAACCGAAAAAAGAAAGTACAGAAAACACAAACAATTTAAAACAATATGTATATGCTTATGCTAAAGTAAAAGAGTATTCAGTTAATACAACAACTTTTGAAACCACATTTATTAAAAGTGATATATGTTGTACGGATATAGTAACACTAAATAAAAAAGAAGCAGAGACTATTAAATCTGCATTAAAGAAATATTATAATCATGGTATAAATAATATTTTAACTTCTAATGATTTTAAAGGTTTGTGGGATAGAGATAATGTTGCACCTTTCCAATATGAAATTGATGTGTCAACAATTGATATTAAAAAATCATTTGATTGGGACGAGATAATCAGAGTTAAGAAAAAACATTGTGACTGTGATAATTTTTTAATAAATACACTTGATGAATAGAAAAAATAAAACCAATTAGAAAAATAAAAAAGAGCCAAGGAACTAACTCGACTCTAAACGGAAAACTATGACTAACAAGAGTCACAGAAATAGCAGTCCACCTCTATCCAAATTGGAAACGCTTTTGCTAATTTTGGGAAAATTTTGGTAATCCCATCTTTAGCGAGTTTCCAACGTCGGAAGATTAGTTCGTAACACTTGCCATTTTTTATCTCGAATTTCGACATATCCTTCTAATTGGTTTTTCCTCTTTTCAAAAGAAAATCATATGGTCGAAGAAAATGAAATCCGAGAAGTGTAATTTAAAAAATAAATCTGACAAATCAACTGTGTGAAGAAAAACACTACACACAACAACGTATATAAAACATTGCTTTTCCCGCACATTTGGAAAAACAACTTATAAAACTAAAAACAGTAAATATCAAATAAATAATTTATTAACCCACGCAACGTTCCATATACCAAAACGTTGCCAGTAATTAACAGAAAACTAACAACCTAAAGAAATAAAATGGAAGGACTTGAATATTTGCGAAGTCTATCGCAAGAAACCAAAGATAAAATAAGTGCTGAATTTGGCGGAATAGAAAATTTATACCAAACTGTTTTTGACATAAATAAAACCGAATACAATCTTTATGCAAATAAACCTGAAAATTATAAATCGCAACTTCAATTGGCTGAAAATGCATTAAACGAAATTGAAGACAGACTTGAAGAAATTGGATTGGACGGAAGAGACGTAACGACTGAAATCTCTAATGATTTTGGAGAAATTATAGTTTCTAAAAACATTAACGCATTAGATAATTATTTAAAACAACACGGAACAGATTACTTAACAATGCGGGATTGGATTAAAAAAAATTACGGAATTTAAATATAGAAAATATGAAAGCAAACGTACAATACAATGATTTTAAAGGAACTGCTTCTGCCGACATTTCAGACTTTTTAGGAGGAGCTGGTGGAGATGATATAAATGGCTTATCTAAATATTTTGACATTGACAAAGAAAGGTTTACACCTGTTGGTATCTCTATCTATGGAACTGAAAATTTTGGAATATCACTATTCTGTGTAGACAAAGAAAAAAGCACAGAACAAAAAGAGCATATCGTTAAAATGTATTGCGATGTCGAAGACAAAAAAGACATTATAGACATTCTATTTAAAAGACTAAATATTGTTTTACACGATAAATTTGACGATAAATATCCGAATTTGGATTATGACGAGGAAGTAAATTATAGTGATTTCCACGAAACAAAAGAAGAAGAATAACTACTGGCAACAATGGCTATAAGTAATTGCTTGTTCTCGCCTACTTCTGAAAATCCTCGCGGATTTTCAGTTTGGTGTGTACTTGCTAAGTTTAGTCCTAAACCACGCAACTACTCATAGCCGAGACCGTTGGCAATAATTTTGACCCGTCCTGAATAAAGGCTACATAATTTTAAACATTATGTACAAAAATGACAAAGTAATTAGACGGTATTCAGA
>CANMZT010000028.1 GCA_947502405.1 uncultured Algibacter sp.
CATTAGGGGATACTACTGTGACTTGGACCGTTACTGATGGTTCGGGTAATACAGCAACCTGTACACAAGTCGTGACTGTTATAGATAATGAACCTCCAGTATTCGTTGAAGATTTACCAATAGATGGAACTTACGAGTGTGATAATATTCCTGAAGCAGAAACGCTAACTGCCACAGATCCTTGTGGAGATGTTGAAGTTGTTTTCACACAGACAATAACAGATGGTGCTTGTCCTTCTAACTATTCTTTAGAACGTAAATGGGTAGCTACAGATAGCAATGGAGTTGTCACAACACATATCCAAAACATTACAGTTCAAGACACAAAGGCTCCGGATCCTTCAATAAATATTGAGTCTTCAATATCTGTAAATTGTGACAACATACCTAGTGTGCCAAACATTCAATTTGTTGATAATTGTTCTACAGATATTAATATGATTTTCAATGAAACGAGTTCATTCGATATAAATAATCCAACTGATTATGAAATAATAAGAACATGGACAGTTTCTGATGAATGTAATAACGAAGAAATTTATACACAAACTATTTCGGTTACTTTAAATGAATTTGCTAATACGGTAAGCGAAAGAGCTTGTTTTGATGATGGAGTAATAGATTTAAATGACTATTTACAAAACAATCAATCAGGTGGAGAATGGATTGTAGAAGAGGGTGATGCTAGATTAGATGAAAATTTATTTGATCCAGAAAATGTTGCTCTAGGAATTTATAAATTTAGTTATGCTATCAATGATAATGGATGCTTAGATACTACGGAAGTAACTCTTGAAATTCATGAGGAGTGTGTAACATTGCCTTGTAGAGACAGAAATAACGTTATTATTTCAAAGGTTGTTACTCCTAATGGAGATCCGTATAATGAATTCTTTGAAGTAAATGGAATTGAAGCTTGTGGTTTTATTGTAGAGTTACAAATATTCAACCGTTGGGGTGCTAAAATTTATGACAATTCTGATTATCAAAATGATTGGAATGGATTTGCACATAACTCATCCATAGGACGAGCGGAAAAAGTGCCGAACGGAACATATTTTTATATTATTAATTTAAGAAATAGTGGATTAGAACCTTTTGCTAAAGCTTTTTATGTAGGTACTAAATAAATCTAAGCAAACTATGAAGTCATTAAAATTAAACATACTTATTTTTATACTAGCCAATTGCGGAATTACAGTTGCACAACAACTACCACAGTTTACACAGTATATGTATAATACCATATCAATAAATCCTGCATATGCTGGTAGTAGAGAGACATTAAGTATTGTTGGCCTACACAGAAGCCAATGGCTTGGATTAGATGGTGGCCCTACAACTCAAACTATTTCTATACATAGTCCTTTAAGGAATGATAGAGTTGGTATTGGTTTTTCTTTTATAAACGATGAATTAGGGTATGAAAACTTCACGTATTTTTATGGAGATTTTTCATATACATTACCTATGGGAGAAAAAGCAAAGTTAGCTTTCGGTTTAAAAGGTGGATTTACTCAATACAATATTGATCAGTCACTTTTAAATGACCCAACTGTAGTAAATGATCAGTTTTTTAATGAAGTTTCAAACAGGTTTAGCCCAAATATTGGTTTAGGTGCATATTTGCATACTAATAAATGGTATTTAGGTTTGTCCGCTCCTAGAATATTGAACACAGACTATAATAAAGGTAAACAGGGTACACTTGATTATGTAGCTCTTGAGCGTGTTAGTTATTATTTTACTGGTGGTTATGTTTTTGATTTAAGCGAAACTACAAAGTTCAAACCAGCCATGTTACTTAAGGCCACAAATGGAGCTCCACTATCTTTTGATTTAACTGCAAATTTCCTATTCAATGAAACATTTTGGCTTGGAGCATCTTACAGATTTAATGAATCTGCTGCTGCTATAGGAGGAATTGCTGACTTTCAAGTATCTAAGCAAATCCGAATTGGTTATGCTTATGAATACCCAATTTCTGACATAAGACCATACACCAGTGGTACTCATGAAGTATTATTTATGTATGAACTATTTAAAAGTAAACGTATTAAATCTCCTAGGTATTTCTAAATTAAACAAGCATGAAAACAAATTTTTTAATACTACTATTAGTTTTATCGAGTACGCTTTTTGCTCAAAAAAAACTTGCTGATAAGTTTTTTGATAATTACGGCTATGTTAAAGCCAGTGAACTATATGAAAAAGCAGTTGAAAACGGAGATAGTGATAAACATATTTTAACGCGTTTAGGAGATTGTTATTATAATAATTCTAATTCTGAAAAAGCAGTTTATTGGTACAGTAAGGCTGCTGATAAATATGATTTAGAATCAGGTCAGTTATTTCGATTTATACAATCCCTAAAAAGCATTGGTAATTATTCTGAAGCCGAAAAATGGATAAAAAAATTCATTGAAATTCAGAATGATGATAATCATTTTAAAGATTATAGCTCAAGTAACTTAGCTAAATACGAAGAACTTAATTCACTTAATAAAAATTCGTATATAGTTATTGAGAACTTACCAATTAATTCTCAGTTTTCAGATTTTGGTACTTTCATAAATAATGATAAATTCTATTTTGCATCAGCAAGAGGTTTAGATGAAACAAAAAAATATGCTTGGAATAAAGAACCTTTTTTAGACTTATTTCAAACAAACATTAAAGTAAATAATGATAGTATAGCTTTTGGTGAGGTGAATTTAATCAAAGCTTCAAAAGTTAATTCAGATTATCATGAAGCATCTATTGCTATTACCAACGATGGCAAAACCATGTATTTTACCAGAGATAACGTGACTAGAAAAAACAAACTAAACTTTGATAAAAAAGGAACAACGCATTTAAAAATATATAAAGCAACTTTAGTAGAAGATAGCTGGGAAAACATTAAAGAGCTTTCTATTAACGACGACGTCTACTCCACTGGTCACCCTGCATTGAGCCCTGATGATAAAAAGCTATTTTTTGTTTCGGACCGAGAAGGCGGATATGGAAAAACTGATATTTATGAAGTTGATATTCTAGAAAATGACAAATTCAGTAAACCAAGAAATTTAGGAACTAAAGTAAATACCCAAGGAAGAGAAATGTTTCCTTTTGTTAGTAAAGACAGTACACTTTATTTTTCTTCAGATGGTCGTCTTAATCTAGGACTTCTGGATATTTTTAAATCCAATATTATTAAAGATAGTATATCTCCACCTGAAAACTTAGGAGCTCCTTACAATAGTGGATATGATGACTTCGCTTTCTTTATTGATTCTTCAAAAGAAAATAAAAGAAGTTACTTATCATCTAATAGACCCGGAGGTAAAGGAAATGACGATATTTATTCAACCTACTCAACTAATTGTTCTCAAACCATTAAAGGGATTACAAAAGACAAAAACACTGATAGTATTTTAAGTAAAACTACTGTTAAATTAATTGATGAAACAGGAAAAATAATTGAAGAGATTATATCTGATGAAAACGGTAAATATGAATTTACTGTTAGTTGTAACACAACTTATACTATTGTGGGAAGTATTAAAACATACTCTGATGATAGAATAGAATTAAAAACAGATGACGAAAATCAAAAAATCACTAAAAGAGATTTATTATTAGAGTCTTTAATAAGAGGAAATCAAATAGTAATAAAACCAATATTTTTTGATTATGGTAAATGGGATATTAGAACAGATGCTCAGTACGAGTTAGAAAACATAGTAGATGTTTTAAGAGCCAACCCAAATATGATTATTAAAATTGAAGCTCATACTGATAGCAGAGGAAGAGATAAATTTAACATGAGATTATCTGACAAAAGAGCAAAATCTACTAGAGATTATATTTTATCTAGAGGAATTTCACAAAGCAGAATTGAAAGTGCTATTGGCTATGGTGAAAGTCAATTATTAAACCATTGTAGTAATGGTGTAAAGTGCACTGCACAAGAGCACCAATTGAATAGAAGATCGTATTTCTATATTGTAAAAAAGTAAATATTTATAAACAATTGATTTTCAGTATTTTAAAAAAAATAAATTAATAAATACTCGATTAAACACAAATTATTACGACAAAATGCATATTTTAGCCTTTAATCGAATTTTTTAGTGATTTAGCATATAAATTTGACTATATAATAACATATATGTTTTTTTGCAAAACCTACAAAAAATTAAAATTATGACCCCGAATCTAATTTCTATCAATAAGCAGGCACTATTAAATTTAAGTGTTCTCCCCTCATTTTTTTTCCCCTCCAAAAATTTATTTATAATAATTATTAATCGTTAAAATTAGTTACTAGTCGTAACCATTATTAACGACTAGACTGTATTAAACAAATATTTAGATACAAGTCATGAAAAATAAATTAATAATTAGACTTAACATTTTTATTATTCTTTGCAGCTTATCACTACCAGGTAATGCACAAAAAGATAAGTTAAAGAAAGATTTTGAAATAAATATCATTAAGTCTAGTGATAAGCCAAATTTTGAAAAAGAACATATCCATGTTTTAGAGTTAAAAAATAATTCAAAATTCAAATCCGAATACAAATTGTCATTAATTAATGATAACTGTTTAAAAAGTGATAGCAATAAAGCTGAATCAAATATAAACTCTCAAATTTCTTTTGATAATTCTTATAAGAATAAGATTGATAATACTATTTCATTAGAACCAAATGAATCCGTCCAAATAAATCTTAAAATCCAGAAGAAAAACAATGCAAAATTAGATTCATGGAGTTGTTCTTTAGTTTCAGTTACAAAGTTATCAAATATTAAATCAAAAAATACGAAATCCAATATTTCAAAATCGGTTACCATAAAAACTTTTATACCAAACCCAAGTCATAGTGGTCGTTAAGTTTTTAAAAATTTTAATTAGTTAATCTAAGGCTTATGAAAACGTCTACAAAATATATAAAGTACAATCAGTTTTTTCTGATTGTATGCTTTTTAATTACTGCATTTGCTCATGCGCAATTGAAGAATGAATTTGATCCTCGCTTTAATGAAGCTATAAATGGAGATTTCACCATGATAGCCAATAACATGGTTTCTACTACTCCTACGGGAAATTATAATGGAGGAGACAACAACCAAGATTTCAATCTTGTCTATGTAGATATTGATGGAAATACAGGTATTGGAGCTGATACATTTAACTCTAGTAGTGCTGAATTTATAAACCCTTCTCCCGGAACTAGCTGTTTAACTATTAAGAGAGTAATTCTTTATTGGGCAGCATCAGACTTTGAGCCAGATGACTCTGATATAAGCTCTGAAAACCAGTCAAACTGGGATTTTGACGATATAAAACTAATGCTTCCCGGAGAAACAGATTATACAGATTATGATGCTGATGAAGTGCTTTATAGAGGTAGAGATGATAATGGAGATGGTATAGCTAATGATCATTTTAGTAACGACCCATATATTTGTGTAAAAGATATTACTACTCAAGTAACTGATTTAGTAGCTAATGGAAATGAAGACTCAGCATTTGGAAACTATCAAGTTGCAAATGTTGAAGGAAAAATAGGGAATTTAAGAGAACATGGAGTAACATTTGGAAATACTGGTGTGTCTGGTGGTTGGCAAATTGTTTTTGTTTATGAAAGCCCTTTATTACCTAGAAAAAATGTTAGTATTTATGATGGTTATGCTCACGTTACAGATACTGATAATAATTATAACATTTTAATTGATGGCTTCCAAACGGTACCTGCTCCTCAAGATGTAAGTGTAAAAATTCTTATAGGAGCGCTAGAAGGAGACAGAAACTTAACAGGTGACCAATTAGAAATAGAAAACACATTAAATACTTTTGTCCCTTTAGCAACCACATTAAGACCAAGTAACAATTTTTTTAATAGTAGAATAACTACTGACAATACTGATTTTCTAGACAGGGTTCCCGCAAGTCAAAACACTTCAGGTTTTGATGCAGCCATATTCCAACTAGATAATACCGGAAATTCGATTATAGGAAACGGACAAACTTCAGCCACTTTAAGGTTAGCAGCTAACTTAGAGACTTATGGTGTTTTCTTATTAGGTCTTTCTGTTGACGTCTTTGAACCTAATCTTGGTCCTATTGAAGTATTAACTTCAGCAAGTAGTGCCCCTCAAGCACCTGGATCAACGATTACGGGGAGTTTTGATGTGGAGAATAAAGGTAACGATGATGCTGTAAATGTTACAATATTTTCAACACTTCCGCCTCAACTTACCTTGGAAGAACCTATTGTAGGTTTACCAGCTAGTGTAGCCTACACGTATAATTCTGGCACGGGGTATTTAGAATTTACTGTGGATGATAGCTTTGTTGAAGCTGGAGACCCAGCTATTGAAGATGTTGACTTCAACCTTATTATTCAAGATGAATGTTATTTTTTAGAAAATACATGTAATTTATCATTTGGATTAGAATTTACAGCTACTTATAACGGAGTTATTAATCCAGAACAACAAACTACTAATAGTTCATCGTCAATAGATGTTTGTGGAGTTGGGAATAGCGAGGAAACTATAATTAATGTTATTCAACCTACTATTTCATGGCAAACAACAGCCAATTCGTTAGACAGAACTATACAGTGTAATGACACTACTGGTTTAACTAATGCGCAAAACCTTGAACCTGTAGCTAATAAATGTTCTATAACTCCAGTAAAAACCACAGGGTCATTTGTTCCCGATGCTGGATGTTCAAGTACTGGCACATATACAAATACATGGAATTTTACAGATGCTTGTGGAGTTACGATTGGTGACTTTATTCAAACGATAACAATTATTAATACAACACCTATTGTATTACCTTCTGATGGTTCAGAAACTTTAGATTGTATTGCTGATGCTGATGGTTCTGGTATAATTTTACCAACCGTTACTGATGCTTGTGGTAACACTATAACTGCTTCTGCTCCTGTTATTACAGATAGTCCTAATCCATTAACTTGTGAAGGTACTAGAACATATACTTATACATTTACTGATTGTGCTGGTAACTCTGCAGAATGGG
>CANMZT010000029.1 GCA_947502405.1 uncultured Algibacter sp.
GTATACAACAAAAAAAATCCTCAACAAATAAATGTTGAGGATTCAAAAAAGGCGACGACCTACTCTTCCACAAATGTAGTACCATCGGCGCTAATGGGCTTAACTTCTCTGTTCGGAATGGTAAGAGGTGAGCCCCATCGCTATAACCACCTTAAATTTTAAGTAATTAGACTTTAGATTATAGTAATTAGACTCGCGTTCTAACTACTAATTACCAACATCTAAATACTGCAAGCTTTGCTTGCTAATATCTTAACATATTGAAAATAAGAAACATGGTTTGTAATAATTTGAACTTATAAAAAAACAGGCGTACAATAAGCCTATGGGTTATTAGTACTACTCGGCTATGACATTACTGCCTTTACACCTATAGCCTATCAACGTGGTCATCTCCCACGACCCTTTAAAGAAATCTCATCTTGTGGTGGGTTTCGCGCTTATATGCTTTCAGCGCTTATCCCTTCCCAACGTAGCTACTCAGCAATGCCACTGGCGTGACAACTGATACACCAGAGGTTAGTCCAACTCGGTCCTCTCGTACTAGAGTCAGATCCACTCAAATTTCTAACGCCCACTGTAGATAGAGACCGAACTGTCTCACGACGTTCTGAACCCAGCTCGCGTGCCACTTTAATGGGCGAACAGCCCAACCCTTGGGACCTTCTCCAGCCCCAGGATGTGACGAGCCGACATCGAGGTGCCAAACCCCCCCGTCGATATGAGCTCTTGGGGGAGATCAGCCTGTTATCCCCGGCGTACCTTTTATCCTTTGAGCGATGGCCCTTCCATGCGGAACCACCGGATCACTATGCTCTACTTTCGTACCTGATCGACTTGTAGGTCTCTCAGTCAAGCTCCCTTATGCCATTGCACTCTACGCACGGTTACCAAGCGTGCTGAGGGAACCTTTAGAAGCCTCCGTTACTCTTTTGGAGGCGACCACCCCAGTCAAACTACCCACCAAGCACTGTCCCTTCCAAAGAAGGTTAGACTCTAGATAAGCAAAGGGTGGTATTTCAACAATGACTCCACAACGCCTGGCGACGCCACTTCAAAGTCTCCCACCTATCCTACACATTACTTATCCAAAACCAATACTAAGCTATAGTAAAGGTGCACGGGGTCTTTTCGTCCCACAGCGGGTAATCGGCATCTTCACCGATACTACAATTTCACCGAGCTCATGGCTGAGACAGTGTCCAGATCGTTGCACCATTCGTGCAGGTCGGAACTTACCCGACAAGGAATTTCGCTACCTTAGGACCGTTATAGTTACGGCCGCCGTTTACTGGGGCTTCATTTGAATGCGTTGCCGAAGCTAACATCTCCACTTAACCTTCCAGCACCGGGCAGGTGTCAGGCCATATACATCAACTTTCGTTTTAGCATAGCCCTGTGTTTTTGATAAACAGTCGCCTGGACCTTTTCACTGCGGCCACCCCGAAGGGTGGCGACTCTTCTCCCGAAGTTACGAGTCTATTTTGCCTAGTTCCTTAGCCATGAATCTCTCGAGCTCCTTAGAATTCTCATCCCAACTACCTGTGTCGGTTTAGGGTACGGGCCGCTTCTCTCGCTTTTCTTGGAAGTCGATTCGCTAGATTATCACCTTGGCCGAAGCCTCAGTGTACTATCGCGGTGTTACCACTCGCTTCAACGCACTATTCCGTCAGTGCGCACTAACTATTCGCCTCCGTCACTTTTATTGAGAGCGGGTACAGGAATATTAACCTGTTGTCCATCCACTACCCCTTTCGGGTTCGCGTTAGGTCCCGACTAACCCTCAGCTGATTAGCATAGCTGAGGAAACCTTAGTCTTTCGGAGTGCGGGTTTCTCGCCCGCATTATCGTTACTTATGCCTACATTTTCTTTTGTAGCTTCTCCAGCCAACCTCACAGTCAACCTTCGACGACACTACAATGCTCCCCTACCCATCTTAAAGATGCCATAGCTTCGGTAGTATGTTTATGCCCGATTATTATCCATGCAAAATCGCTCGACTAGTGAGCTGTTACGCACTCTTTAAATGAATGGCTGCTTCCAAGCCAACATCCTAGCTGTCTAAGCAATTTCACCTCGTTTATTCAACTTAACATACATTTGGGGACCTTAGCTGATGGTCTGGGTTCTTTCCCTCTCGGACATGGACCTTAGCACCCATGCCCTCACTGCTGCAAAACATTTTATAGCATTCGGAGTTTGTCAGGAATTGGTAGGCGGTGAAGCCCCCGCATCCAATCAGTAGCTCTACCTCTATAAAACTATATTGCAACGCTGCACCTAAATGCATTTCGGGGAGTACGAGCTATTTCCGAGTTTGATTGGCCTTTCACCCCTACCCACAGGTCATCCGAAGACTTTTCAACGTCAACCGGTTCGGTCCTCCACAGTATGTTACTACTGCTTCAACCTGCCCATGGGTAGATCACACGGTTTCGCGTCTACCACTACTAACTAAGCGCCCTATTCAGACTCGCTTTCGCTACGGATCCGGACCTGAAGTCCTTAACCTTGCTAGCAACGGTAACTCGTAGGCTCATTATGCAAAAGGCACGCCGTCACACGTAAACGTGCTCCGACCGCTTGTAAGCGTATGGTTTCAGGTTCTATTTCACTCCCTTATTCAGGGTTCTTTTCACCTTTCCCTCACGGTACTAGTTCACTATCGGTCTCTCAGGAGTATTTAGCCTTATCGGATGGTCCCGACAAATTCATACAGGGTTTCACGTGCCCCGCACTACTCAGGATACCACTATCTTATCATTCTTTACTTATACCGGGCTATCACCGTCTATGGCCTGTCTTTCCAAACAGTTCTAATTCATCTTGACTCAAATGTCGTGGTCCTACAACCCCAAAATTGCCGTAACAACTTTGGTTTGGGCTAATCCGCGTTCGCTCGCCACTACTAACGGAATCACTTTTGTTTTCTTCTCCTCCGGGTACTTAGATGTTTCAGTTCTCCGGGTTCGCCTCCTTGCGGATAACATATCTTCAATATGCTGGGTTGCCCCATTCGGATATCTGCGGATCAAATCGTGTGTGCCGATCCCCGCAGCTTTTCGCAGCTTATCACGTCCTTCTTCGCCTCTGAGAGCCTAGGCATTCCCCATACGCTCTTATTTAGCTTATTGTACTTTTTGCTTTTTTAATGAGTTTATTATAATTATTAAAACGATTTAATAACTATAATATGATTAATTAGATATCGCTCGCGTGATTCTAATTAATCCTAATTATTACTTAAATAAATTAGATATAATCTAATTTACTTTCATGTATCTTTTTTCAATATGTCAATGAACTTTCTTCAGTTGGCAGTCGCAGTAGTCAGTTGACAGTAAAACTGATAACTATTAACCGTAACTGGTTACTGATTCGTGGAGAATATCGGAGTCGAACCGATGACCTCTTGCGTGCAAGGCAAGCGCTCTAGCCAGCTGAGCTAATCCCCCGTTGTCGATTTCAGATTGCTGAATCTCGATGAACGATTGTTGAACTCAACTCAACTTCTAAAATTTCCTTTCAATATGTAATGAACCTCTCTAAAATTGATTCCTTTTCAAATCAACCTTAGGTTGTAGTCTCAGGCAGACTCGAACTGCCGACCTCTACATTATCAGTGTAGCGCTCTAACCAGCTGAGCTATGAGACTGTCTTTATTTTAGATATTAGATCTCAGATATTAGACTTTAGAATATATACCTCTCGATATCCATTCTATCTAACTTCTCATATCTAATTTCTCATATCTATGATTCTTTAAATTAACAGCTTTGAGAATAAACTATCTCTTTCGTAGTTTTATTGATACTTACTAGTCGTCTTTCTCTAGAAAGGAGGTGTTCCAGCCGCACCTTCCGGTACGGCTACCTTGTTACGACTTAGCCCTAGTTACCGATTTTACCCTAGGCCGCTCCTTACGGTGACGGACTTCAGGCACTCCCAGCTTCCATGGCTTGACGGGCGGTGTGTACAAGGCCCGGGAACGTATTCACCGCATCATGGCTGATATGCGATTACTAGCGATTCCAGCTTCACGGAGTCGAGTTGCAGACTCCGATCCGAACTGTGATAGGGTTTATAGATTCGCTCCTGGTCACCCAGTGGCTGCTCTCTGTCCCTACCATTGTAGCACGTGTGTAGCCCAGGACGTAAGGGCCGTGATGATTTGACGTCATCCCCACCTTCCTCACAGTTTGCACTGGCAGTCTTGTTAGAGTTCCCATCTTTACATGCTGGCAACTAACAACAGGGGTTGCGCTCGTTATAGGACTTAACCTGACACCTCACGGCACGAGCTGACGACAACCATGCAGCACCTTGTAGATGGTCCGAAGAAATAGCTATCTCTAGCTAATGCAATCTACATTTAAGCCCTGGTAAGGTTCCTCGCGTATCATCGAATTAAACCACATGCTCCACCGCTTGTGCGGGCCCCCGTCAATTCCTTTGAGTTTCATTCTTGCGAACGTACTCCCCAGGTGGGATACTTATCACTTTCGCTTAGCCACTCAGACCGAAATCCGAACAGCTAGTATCCATCGTTTACGGCGTAGACTACCGGGGTATCTAATCCCGTTCGCTACCTACGCTTTCGTCCATCAGTGTCAATACATTATTAGTGATCTGCCTTCGCAATTGGTATTCTATGTAATATCTATGCATTTCACCGCTACACTACATATTCTAACCACTTCATAATGATTCAAGATAACCAGTATCAAAGGCAATTTTACAGTTAAGCTGCAAACTTTCACCTCTGACTTAATTATCCACCTACGGACCCTTTAAACCCAATGATTCCGGATAACGCTTGGATCCTCCGTATTACCGCGGCTGCTGGCACGGAGTTAGCCGATCCTTATTCTTACAGTACCGTCAGAGCTCTACACGTAGAGCGGTTTCTTCCTGTATAAAAGCAGTTTACAACCCATAGGGCAGTCTTCCTGCACGCGGCATGGCTGGATCAGAGTTGCCTCCATTGTCCAATATTCCTCACTGCTGCCTCCCGTAGGAGTCTGGTCCGTGTCTCAGTACCAGTGTGGGGGATCCCCCTCTCAGGGCCCCTACCTATCGTTGCCATGGTGTGCCGTTACCACACCATCTAGCTAATAGGACGCATACTCATCTTGTACCGTAACCTTTAATGTAGTGTCCATGCGAACTCTACACACCATGGAGCATTAATCCAAATTTCTCTGGGCTATTCTCCAGTACAAGGCAGATTGTATACGCGTTACGCACCCGTGCGCCGGTCGTCATCAGAGTGCAAGCACTCTATGTTACCCCTCGACTTGCATGTGTTAGGCCTGCCGCTAGCGTTCATCCTGAGCCAGGATCAAACTCTTCATCGTTAATTTTTGTGTGTTACTATTACTATTGTAATGCAACAACTTTTAACAACTAATTAGAATCTCTAGTACTCAAAATGGTTTATTCTCTTTGTTTAATTAATATCGTTTCCAATACTAATCTTACGCTGTCAATTCAATATGTTTATGAACTTTTTTCTCTTTTCTTAACCTCGTTTCCTCGTTAAGCGGGTGCAAATATAAAACCCTTTTTTTATTCCCACAATACTTTTAAATCTTTTTTTTGAAAAATTTTTTCCAAACTTTTCTAACCTAAAATTATAAATGTGAATGAACTTTGCTAAACAAGATTAACCCGTTTTTGCGGGTGCAAACATACTACCCTTTTTTAGTTCTACAATAACTTTTTTATTCTTTTTTTTATTCTT
>CANMZT010000030.1 GCA_947502405.1 uncultured Algibacter sp.
AAAACGCCGAATATGGTATATAAATTAACAGCGTAAATCAATTATTAACCTGTAGCCATATTTCAGGACTAGACATTTGAAATGAGAAACTTCAGTACAGAAAAAGACAAATTATTATCAGATTTAAACTCTGAAATTAAAAACAATCCGAAAAATGAAATTCTAAAATCTTTATTTCGGATGTTAGAATCTCACGAATATATTTCTGACCTAAATGGAGTTTTAAGTAATATTGTTGTTGATTGTCTCGGTTTTGAATTTGAAATCGGGGAAAAAATAATCGAGTTTGAAAAATATTTCTCTGACTATTCAAATTCAATTCAATCGGATGAATTGAGAAGTTTAGCGAAAAAACTAATTAAAAAGAATACGCGGATAACGTTTTACGGAAAATCTTGGTCTGAAAACACAGCTGACTGGATTTATTTTGACAAAGTGCTTGATTTAAAAAAGATTCGGAATAAGTTCTCATTCGGAGAAAATATAATTGAACACCAGAATTTGGATAATAAGTCTGGATTGGAAAGCGGATTTATAGACAAAAATACTAGCGAAGGAGTAATCGGAAAAGTAAAATAAAAACTATTGCCAACATTGTATAAAAATAATGCGTAAGTTTATTCCTAATCTAAAGGCTAGTGCTTGTTTGCTTGCATCTGATTTTCCTTCGGAAAATCATCGCACTCAAACTACGCACTATTCTTATACGTAACCGTTGTAACCAATTTGAAATGACCCTGAACAAATACATACTCTCGTTTTTATTCATTCTGACAATGACAAATTTATTTGGTCAGTCCGAAGAGGCTATAATTAGTTTTGAAACAAAGCATTTAAAAGGACAACAAATAGTATTTAACATAAATGGACAAACAATTGTGCCTGACGAGACAAAGCACAATATAAAAGTTCATAAAACGGATTTTGACACGTTAGTATGTTCAAAAAATGGCAAACAAATTAGCGTGAGTGCTTTGAAATTTAAAGAAAATACCGAATACATAATTAGAATAAATCCTTGTAGTTTCTATGATGTTAGACCAGTAAACAATGCTTTAAAAGGAGTTGTTCGATACAATTATATTTCTTCAAAAAATGACAGTATAAATGCTGAACTGGATTTTTATTCTGAAAAAATCATCGCTGGAAAAGAGACAAATTATTATGCCTTTATTCCTTCAGCAATGTGTACTTACGGAAAAAAGAAAATTGCATTAACGGACTCAAAAATAGAAAACGAAATAAGCTCGATTTATTTTCATTTCTTACATGGAGAGAAATTGACTTTTATCTATGATACAGAAAGAAAAAAACATAGCCTGATTTTAGATGGATATATTAAAAAAGAGGAAACATATCCAATTATGAAAACTATTAATTAAAAAAACTGGTTACAACACCGTGTATAATTAATTGCTTTGGCAAGTGCTTATTTGGAAAATTCCTTCGGAATTTTCTCGCGTTCGTTTTTGTTTGCTAAATTAGTTGCTGAAACACGCAACTAACCATACACAATCACGTTGCCAGTAATTTGAGCAAATGAACAAAAAAACAACATTTCCGATTTTATTGATACTCTTAATTGGGTTAATTTTTGCGTGTAAACCTGAATTGAAAAAAGAGGTTTTTATCAAGTCATCAGAAATTGGAATTTATTATGATTCATTTTTAAAAGAGACAGTCGTTTTGAACTCTGGAAAACATAATATTTCGAGCGGTATTTTGCCGAATATTTACCCAATAGAACTGACTAATATCAAGCGAAATGTTCAAATTCTAACCAAAGACGAAAAACCAATATCTTATGGAATAAATTATTGGTATAGTGTGAATCCAAAAACTATAACGGAATTTAATGCAGAAGTCGGAATTGACTATGTGGAAAGATTTGTTTTACCAAAAATATATTCAGAAATGCGCAAGTCCTTTCGCGAATTGGATTCTGTGAATATCGGAATACCTGAAATAGAAAAAGAAATAGAATCTAAACTGAGTAATGACATTAAGTTTTCTGAATTTATAAAAACGGAATCTATAAAATTCGGAAAAACGGTACCTAATAAAAAATAAAAACTACTGGCAACACCGTATAAAAATAATTGCGGTTAAGTCCTTAATCAAAGGTCGTTGCGTGTTTGTAACGTCTGATTTTCCTTCGGAAAATCCTCGCATACAAACCCGCAACTATTCTTATACATAAACGTTAGCAATAATTTGAAAAACGATACGCTAATAATAAATTGTAACGCTTTTTAGAGGATTTTTATTATTATTTTCTTTAGGAGTATATGACAAATACGCTTAACGGAAAACCCATATATTTAGATTGAAACTTCTATGATATGAAAAAATATAGATTAATAAATATTGGACAAAAAGAAGACTATCTTCTAAATAGACTAATTCTGTATGTAGAACTAACACCTATAAAAGAAAACAAACTTTTAAACGGTTACAGTTTCTATGAATCTGAAAAGGAGGCGTTCATATTTTTGCTTGAAATGAGGCATAAAGATTATTTTTTGATTAATCCAGAAGAAATAAAGTATGTAAATCTAAATAGTTTTGAACTTGGTGAATTTAAAACATCTGAATCTAATTCGATTGAAGCATACAGGCACGAAGGATATATGAACGTATATAATGAAGTTGTAAATGGATATGAACCGAAAAAAAGAAAAAAAGGAAAAAGTCGTGGACAAAAATTGGCAGAAATTAGAAATAGAATTAATAAGAAAAAATAAAAACTATTGCTAACACCGTGTATAATTAATTGCTTGGTCACTGCCGACTTACGAACATTCCTGCGGAATATTCTATCTGTGATTTATTTGCTAAATTAGGTGCTAAACCACGCAACTAACCATACACAATTCCGTTAGGTGTAAGTTAAGAAAATCCGTAAAATATGAGCTATTTCCACATCCAAAGAATTAACAGAATTAGAAAAGAATGGAATAAAGGAGATTTTACGGAAACAAGCGACAATGATTTTTTTAAGGGAATTCTTGAAGGAATTGAAAGAATAACAAAATATCAACCTAATCCGAATCGACTTATTAAAAAATCTAGAGAAATGCTTTCGAATGAATGGATGAATTCTCTTGACTATCAATCAAAAGACTTTGAAAAATTATTTTACAAAACTCAAGATTTATGTATTGATTATGAAGGATTGGCAAATAATCTATTCCAATCACATTTACAGTATCTGAAATGGATAAGAGAAGAAATATTCGAAAGTAGTAGACTAAATATAAACCCAAATCTTCCTTCTCGAAAAAAGTGCTTATGGTTATGTGATAAAAAAGGACTCGAAAACTGGTGGAATACTTTTGAAAATTCTGAAAACAAAAAAATTATAGAATTAGAATTAGACGAGAAAGGAAAAATCCATCTTGCAGACGCCGAATTTCTGAATTTAGACACTTACAGCATTGAAGAATTTCATAACTCTTCAAAAAAATATTGGAATGGAGAAATGAATACTGAATTTGATATTGAGATTTTATATGAAGGAAAATTTAAGGTAATAAATGAATTTAAAAGCATTGAAGAAATAAAAACCTACACCTAACAAGGTATAAACTGTATTGCTAGCAAATAGCTTACTTGGGAAAGTTCTAGCGAACTTTCTAATCAGTAATAATTTACTTACTTTTAGCTTGACAAACCCGCAACAAAGCTTATACAGAAACGTTGCCCACAATATGAGAAAAGCGATAATATTGATATTTGGAATTATAATTTTACAACTGTATTTATCTTGTAAAACTCAATATTATGCAACTGAATTAAATGACAATTTTACGACTGAACAAATCTCTGACCTGAATAAAATATCTGATTTTTTTAAGAATCAAATGTGCCTAAATATGGACTCTGATTTTAAAAATTGTTATGAGCGAATTCCTCACGAATATTTGGAAGCGACTGGAAACGGATTTTGGACAAATATTGACTTTGAAAAACAAAAAGAACTTTACGGACAAATATCAAAATCAACATTTAACGAAATTTGGATATTTTGCAAATCAACTGAATATGAAACTGGAAAAGAAACAAAAAGTCTGTGTGCTAATTCAACTGGAAAATATTATAAATACCTTTCTGATTTAGGAAATCAAAACCCAAGAATTGCCCAATATGCGGAAAGAATTAATGCTTCTGGAGATTTTAACGGATTAAACATTCAATATTGGAATGTACTAAATGACAAAAAACATTTTGACTTGAATAATCCAAATGTCCAACTAATTTTAGCGATACATTATTTATCGTTAAACGACCAAGAAAAAAGAAATGAAAAATGGATAGCGGAATAAAAATACTGTGGGCAACAACGTATATAGCTCATAGCTTGGCAGTTGCATAATCCAAAGTTAAGGCATATTTGGAAAGTCGCCAAATTTTTAAATTTGACAACTTTCCAATAAAAAAAATAAGTAGTAAATTTAAAAATCTGGCTTGTGCTTAATCCGTAAATAATTTTATAATTTGCACGCTACGAGCCATATACAAAACCGTTGTACAACATTTGACTGAACTATGAACATTCGAGTTTTAACAATATTATTTTTAGTTTTTATCAGTTGCAAAAATGTCACTGAAAAAGAAAACAAACAACAAAAAGTGGTTGTAGATTTAACTGAATTAGAGAAAAAATATTCTGACCTAAAAACTTATTTTGGGGAGGAAAACATTCAAATTGATTATTATGGAGATTCATTCAATAATATTCGGATAACACATATTCCAACAGGAAAAATAAAGTTAGGAGAAAAACATAATACACAAATTGAAAATGCTGTTCAAGCATTAGAAAAATTAAAGTTGGAATTAGTTTCTAAATCAAAACTTGAAATTAAATCAGATTCAGTAATAGTCGAATTTCTTGAAAACCCGATTAACTTACAAGAATTTAAAACAACAAAAGGACAATCATTAAGCAGTGTTACAAATGGGCTTGAATATCATTTTCGTCCCAAAATTAAGGACTCAATTTATTATCACTACACAACTTTTCCAAATGACTCTTTGTGGACTGAAATCTCACCTATCGACATAGTTGTCTTCAAATACGGAAAGAATAAGCATTCTTGGAATGATAAGACGGAAATTCTAATTGAATTTACTGTTTCGGGAAATGACAACGATTTGAAAAAAGCAAACCTTGTTGGTTTAACAAAAAACGAACTTGAATCTCAATTTGGAACAGAATACAAAGTATTTGACAACAGAATTGTTTACTCGAATAAAAATAAAGCATTGATTATTGAACTCAAAAATTCAAGAGTAGAATGGTTTAAATATATCAAATTGAGCACTGAAAATATTGACAGTACATTAATTGAAAAAGCAATAAAAAACGTTGTACAACAAAGAACTGAGTTAAAAAACAAGCAATTTTAAGCTAATTTTGAAACAAAGTTTTCATCATAAGGTAATCCGC
>CANMZT010000031.1 GCA_947502405.1 uncultured Algibacter sp.
TGCTTTATTACTTGATGTATCTTCAATATCCCAAACATCGCCATGTAACCAAGTACTCTCACTTATCCAGTTACCATTATTTGAGGTTTCATATGGCATGGGAGCTGTTTGATCTTGAATCGTACTAATATAATTTATATACAACCAATTATCATGACCAGAATAATCTGATGTTCTTCCTACCACAATATCAGTCATAGGGTAATATGCTAATAAGTTCGACCAGTTTACTGTTGAATTAGTTGAAAAATCTTTTATAGCTTTTGGAACAACTTTCCCTCTTACAGATCCACTATTATTCTCAATCTCCTGATAAACCATCTGCTGTACCTGACCTTCGGTTAGAGCAACATCAAATACACGAACCTCATCTATGTTACCGCTAAAGTATTGAATGGTTGGTGTAACATCTCTTGATAAGCGACCTACTTCAAAATTACCGTTCCATAAACTCGCATCGGCTGCTATAGTTTGGCCTATTAATGATGGGTCTGTTAATGTAGCTTTTAGCTCGCCATCTACATAAATGTTTTGGGTTCCTGTTGCACTAGAATAAGTTCCTGCTACGTGATGCCACTCTTCATCAATAATGCTTATACCATTTAGTACACTTGTAGCTCCAGTTGTTGTTCTAATACCAAAAGCAAGTATATTTCCATGCTTACGATATAATCGGCATGAAACATCCTCACCAACTATAGTTCTGTCAGTTATGCCTGATAATGAGCTCAATTTTACCCAAGCCATTATACTAACTTCGCCTAACCCTTGTAGTAAAGGTGTTCCACTCAAGTAATCATCTATACCATCAAAATCTATGGCCGCATAAGTAGGTGGATTAATATCAAATAAATCTCGGTAATCTAAATCGCCTCCTAATGTTAAATCAAAATCAGCATCAGGCAAAATTGATAAATCTGAAGGGTCTTCTATATCTTCATTAACATCTAAAACAGGGTCATTAACATTTGTTGTTTCAAAAACATCATTTAATCCATCATTATCTGTATCAATACCTGCTGTAGTGTTAGCCATTCCGTTTTCTTCAATATCTGGTATTCCGTCGTTATCAGAATCGCTATCAAACATATCGATTAAACTATCACCATCAGTATCAACAGGTGTAATTCCAGTACCATAATTAGTATAAATACCTGTTACAGGATCAATACTACCTGTAGGCAATAAATATCCTAGAGTAGTTTGTGCTTCTACATTATCTGGTATTCCATCGTTATCACTATCAATATCTAATGAATTTAAGTCCCCATCTCTATCGCTGTCACAAACAGAATCAACGCCTAACTGTGTTAGTCGTAAAGATGTGCTTGCAATAGATCCTGTGGTACCAAAAATTAAATCGATATGAGAAAAGATATCAAATTCTAAATATAGCCAATGTGCGGTATCGCTATTAAATGAACCTCCTTCATCTGTCCAATTAGTTGTATCTCCAGCTAAAGTTGGGTCTAGCCTGTATAGTGTATATCCTGCAGGATCTGGGCCATTTACAAATCCTCCTTGTTGTAATTCAGTTGTTGCTGCAAGGGATGGAATTATTGTGCCTGTAGCCGTTGAAGGATTAAAACCATTTATCTCAGTGTAATCAGAACCTGAATCACTATCGTTATCTCTAAGCTGTAATATTAAATCGTAGAGTACAGCAACTTCTCCGACAGGGTTGGAAGGAGTTGCTGTTCCAGAATATACCAAATCTAGGGAATAGCTTACATAAGTATCGCTAACAGGATTTGTAACAGACATATTCAAATTCCCATTACATTGTACTTGAAATGTACCATTAATACTTTGAATAGTGAGTACAATATCATAATATGTCCCTTGATAAAACAAAGCGTTTGAATACAAAACTTTTTCTCCAACAAGAACATCGTTTAAATTTGTAGCTGTTAATAATGAAGGTGTATTAAAATTAATAGCAGCTGAACACTCATAAGTATCAATAATCCCATCATTATCATCATCTTCGTCACATATATCTGAAATACCATCTCCATCAAAATCAGGATTACCAGAAGCCACAGCATCACAAGGATATGTTACTGTTAATGTTGCAGACCTTACTTCTCTAAAACACAATAATTCGTTGTAAGTTATAACAACAAAATACTCATTACCATCTAACCCAGTAACATCACTAATATTTAATCGATCACTGTTTGTACCACTGTAAAGACCAGAAAATGATAACGCTACGCCTCCAGCATCTGGATCTCCCAAATACCATTGATAATTTGAATTAAAGGAGGAAAAAAATGAAGGAAATCCACTATAAATTGGGTTGCCAGTACCATCAAAATTTTGTGTTTGATATGCCTCTACACCCACACTAAAACTCACACCTTCTCCTTCATCTGCAGATTGATTTATAGGATCAACCACATCAATTCTAGTAGCCTCAACTTCATTACTAGTGACTCCATTATACCCACCACTACTTCCAGTTACACGACCATTAGCATCAAAGCCTGTACCGTCTAATATACCATCTCCATTCACATCAACACCACCAGATTCAATTACATCATTACAACCATCATTATCACTATCTAGGTCTAGGTGGTTTGGTATACCATCTCGATCTGTATCAACATCGCATATTGTTTCGTCAAATGTAATACCTATAGTATCAAGGTCAACTTGTATACCGCCAGCATCATAAAAAACAAACCTTATATAATATATGGTATTTTGATTTAGGGTGTAACCATCTAAAATATTGAAATCATTGTATCTGTAAGATGTTGTATCTATATCTGGAGTGGTGCCATCATCTAAAACTGTGTAAGTTGTAAAAGTTGCATCAGTTGAAATTATTACACCTATTTTTAAAGTAGATGGTTCAAATCTGTCTATTACTTTTTTATCTAAGTGTAAAATGGCATCTAAAGTTCCTAATTGAAATTCCAGGTAATCATTAGCAGATAGTGCTGAAGCAAACGTAGTCTCATCAGCTCCAGTAAATCTATAATCAAAAGCCCATGACGTATCAACAAGCCCAGACCCAAAATTGGTTGTAGTAGAAGGAGTAGTATTCGCAGAGTCATATGAGGATGTTGAAAGTGTATGATAATCTCTACCATGATTCCAGGCCAAACGATAATTATCGTCATTCCTTGTGTAAAAACTACATCCTGCGCCTTCTTCAGTATCTAGAATACCATCATTATCGTCATCATCATCATTTGCATTTACTATTCCGTCTCCATCTGTATCTTGTGAGTAAGATATATTAGTAAAAAGAAAAAACCCTGTAAAAAAGAGTGGTATTAGTAGTTTTATTTTCATAATTAATAGATTTGGGGAAATCAAAAATTAATTTAATATTATTCGGTTATATACTTTATTTATTTAAACAGATAAAAATCATATCAAATGTATTTAAGTTTTAATAGTATCGATGAAATACATAAAAACATATAAATCACCTTTAACACAACTCTGTTATTTTTAGACTCTTTCTAATTGATAAGATTATGGTTAATCGAGCTATTATCTATTTAAAAAAATAAATTAAAACAGGCTTAACTATAGCATTTTGAAACTAAAATTGAGGGAAGAGTGTTCCTGCTATGTTTAATACTATTCAAAATTTAAAATAATAATCCTACAAATATGCAGTAAAAAATTAATAAAAACAAAGAAAACATAGATAAAGTGTTTATTTTTTTCGATAAAATACAATGAATCGTATTTATAAATCTGTTGGAATTACCTTTTTAAGAAGAAAAATAATGGATATTTATACAGATTTTTCACTTACTTATTTAATGTATTACAATTTTCTTAGTAAGCACCTCATTAGTTTCCGTTCTCATACAAACTACATAAGCTCCTGTTGAGATATTACTAAACTGTATCCCGTTTTCTAACTCTTGCCTTGACACATCTGTTAACTCCTTAACTGTCTGACCTCTCATACTCACTAAAGACAATTTGCTTACATCAGCATTTAGTTTCTTTACATAAAACGTGTTGTTCCTGTTCTTGAAATACATAAAGTTTTCTGTAAT
>CANMZT010000032.1 GCA_947502405.1 uncultured Algibacter sp.
ATAAAACGCCGAATATGGTATATAAATTAACAGCGTAAATCAATTATTAACCTGTAGCCATATTTCAGGACTAGACAGCTGAAACCAGCCGCATATTTTAGCACTTTCGGTTTTTCCCACCACATAATTCCAACGCTCTAAAAACCAAAAGAGCTAAAATTTTCCAACGCTGAGATGCTAACTTTAGTATGTAGTAAGAACAAAAGTATAAACTTACTTTGTGCTAACTATAGTATACTCAATGAACGCAGAATTATCACAGAATTTCGGTAAAATTATTAGAGAACTTCGAAAAGAAAGGAAACTTTCTCAAGAAGAATTAGGTTTTCAATCTAACCTTCATCGAACATATATTGGAATGATTGAAAGAGGAGAAAAAAACATTACTCTCGAAAATATTGAAAAATTGTCAAAGGGTCTTGATGTATCTATGAAGTTAATATTTGAAAAACTTAATAAAATACATTAATGAAAATTACATTTTTAGGACAAGGTTTCGAGTCCGCATCAAAACAATCAGTTGGTAACACAATAATCAAATTGTTTAAAGAAAATAAATTTAGCTCTTTTACTGGAATTTCTGCATTCGCTAGTGAAGCTGGTGTTGTGGGACTTTCTGAATGTATTGCTAGTGGTACAGAATTTTATAAAACATTAAACTTAATTGTTGGAATTGACCAAGAAGGAACATCAAAGAAAGCATTAAAAGAAATTAATAACCTTGGAATAAATAGCTATATATTTTATCAAAAAGAATCACCAATTTTTCATCCAAAAATATATTTATTTGAAGGAGAAAATGACACAACGTTAATTGTTGGTTCTTCTAATTTAACAGCAAGAGGACTATTTGGAAACGTTGAAAGTTCTTTAATGGTTGAATTCAAAAATGATAATGCTGATGGAATAAAATTACTTAATGAAGTTAAGGATTATTACAGCTCATTATTTGATTTTACAGACCCAAATTTATTTAAAATTTCACCAGAAGTTATAAATCAATTCGTTAGTGAGGGAATTGTACCAACTAGAAAAGTTTGGAAGAAAAAACACAAGAAAAACACCTCAAACAAAACACCAGAGGAAAATGACTTGGAAATTCCAAAAAGACCAATAGTTAAAATTCCTTCAAACTTTAAAGGTAGATACAAATCAAATAAAACAGTTTCAAAATTAATTACGGAACTTGAAATAGATAAAAACTTTGAATTTGAAAATGAGGAAAACAATGAAGTTTTATGGCAAAGTGGAGAATTAACAGAAAGAGATTTAAATATCCCTAAGGGAAAAAACACACATCCAACTGGTTCAATGTTGTTCAAAAAAGGAACACTAAAAGATATTGACCAAAGACATCATTTTAGAGATAATGTATTTAATACTCTTGAATGGGAGTTTGATACAGCAAAAGGAAAAACACATTTAGAAAGAGCCGTAGCACAAATCAGATTTGTAATCGAAGGAACTGATTATGGCATTTTTCCAATTACAATAACACATAATCCTAGAACAGATACCGCTTCTTATAAACAGAAAAATTCAATGACGCAATTGAGTTGGGGAGAAACAAAAAACCTAATAGCTCAAGATGAATTAATTGGAAAAACAGCAACTCTCTATAAAGACGTAACTGTTGCAGATGCGTTTACTTTAATTATCGAATAAATATTTTCATAGTTCAAAAATTTAAATTATTTTTGGACTGAAGTTGTCCAAAATATTATGCAATTAGAAAAATCATTCGGAGAAACAATTAGAGATTTACGTATTGAAAATCATCTAACATTAAGAGAAGTCGCAGAGCATTTAAAAATTGACACCTCAATGCTTGGTAAGATTGAAAAAAATAACCGTAATCCATCAAAACAATTAATTAAGGATATCTCAAACTTATTTAGCATTGACGAAGACTTACTAACTGTAGCTCATTTAAGTGATACTGTTGCATATTCAATTTTGGAAGAAGAACTAGCAACCGAAGTTTTAAAAGTTGCAGAAGAGAAAATCAATTACTACAATAAAAATAAAGCCAACAAATAATGCAATTAATCAAAGAAGCAACAAGCGAAAAATTAAGAGGTGGCTTTTACACACCAGAACCAATTGCATCATTTATTTTAAAATGGGCTTTTAATGGTAATAAAGAATTAGACATTTTAGAACCAAGTTGCGGAGATGGTGTATTTTTAAAAGAAATTCAAAAAGAAAACTACGAATACAATTCTGTTACTGCAATTGAATTTGATGAAGTTGAAGCTGAAAAGTCAGAAGCAATTGGTTTAAATAAATCATCTATAATTAATGAAGATTTTCATAAGTATTGTATTAACACAGAGAGAAAATTTGATTTAATTGTTGGAAATCCACCATATATTAGATATCAATATTTTGATAAAGAACAACAACAATATGCAGCAGATATTTTTAAAAAAGCAAGTTTAAAATATTCAAAATTAACGAACGCTTGGGTTTCATTCGTTGTTGGTTCATCTCTACTTTTAAAAGACGAAGGTAAAATTGGTTTCGTTTTACCAGCGGAAATTCTTCAAGTTTCTTACGCTCAACCTTTGAGAGAATTTTTAGCTCATTTCTATAACAAAATTAACATTGTTTCTTTTGAAAAACTTGTGTTTCCTAATATTCAACAAGAAGTAGTTTTGTTGCTTTGTGAAAAAAATAACTCTAACTCACATTTAATTGAACATCTAGAATTAAGAGATGCTGAAGCACTTGAAAAATTAGATGTATCTAAATTGAAAAGCCCAAAAAAGAAAATTGACTTCAAATCAAATAAATGGACATTTTATTTTCTTGACCAAAAAGAAATTGATTTTTTGGAAAAACTTCAATCTAACAAGAAGTTCAAACAACTTGGAGAGTTTGCAAAAGTAGAAGTCGGAATTACAACAGGTTCAAATCCATTTTTCACAGTTCCACTTTCAACAGTTCAATTTTATAATCTAGAAAAATATGCAAAACCACTAGTTGGAAGAAGCGTACAAGTTCCTAGTGCAATATTCACAACAAAAGATTGGAATAGAAATAGAGATAAAGATGCTAGAACCCATTTTCTGTCCTTTCCAAAAATGGCTGATTTGAATGGTTCTGTTGGAGCAAGAGGTTATATAGCTTGGGGAGAAGCAGAAAAAATTAATGAAGGATATAAATGCAGAATAAGAGACGAATGGCAAATTGTACCATCACAAAGAATCTCTGAAGCTCTTTTTATCCGTAGGAACAACAAGTATCCGAAATTAATTATAAACGAAGCTAAAGCGTTTACAACAGACACAATGCATCGTGTTACAGTAAAACCTGAATTTGAATTAAAAGCTTTGACAGCTAGTTATTATAATTCTTTATCGTTAGCATTTACAGAAATTTGTGGAAGAAGTCACGGAGGAGGCGTTTTAGAATTAATGCCAAATGAAGTAGAAAGAATTCTTTTACCCTATAACGAAAACAACTCTGACTTACTTTTTCTTATTGATAAAATGATAAGAGAAAAGAAAGACATTTCGGAAATTTTAAAAATAACGAATCAGAAAATACTAAAAGAAAATTACGGACTTTCTGATTCTGAAATTGAATTAGCTGATAGTATATGGAAAAAACTATCAAATAGAAGATTGAACAGAGGGAAATAAGCCAACGCTAAAAGCCATACACATTTGCAATTCGCTTCAGCCAACGCTACACCAAAAATTGCAAAAGAGTATGACTTTGCCAACGCTAGCAAGTTTGCGGAAAGAAAAAGCCAGTGTACAACAAAGAACTGAGGTAAAAAACAAGTAAAAATTATTATTTTATTACCAATGTACTTCTAAACTCAGAACTATAA
>CANMZT010000033.1 GCA_947502405.1 uncultured Algibacter sp.
TCTGAATACCGTCTAATTACTTTGTCATTTTTGTACATAATGTTTAAAATTATGTAGCCTTTATTCAGGACGGGTCACAATTACCCACAACGGTCTAGTATAAAAATAGTAGCGAATTTTTACACACTAACTTTTCGGTTAAACACAGACCTTTTTTATATTAACTTACTTTTGTTTTAGCGATTAAACCGCTATTATTTTTATACATTGTTGGCAACTGGCTATTATATTGTATTTCTAACAATTTTTGTTTTTACTTTAGTATCGTTTTCAAGATAACTGAAATCATTTTCCCATTTCATATCATCAAGTTCAACTTCCTTATTCACTAAAATTCCAAATATTAAAACTCGAATATTAGGATGTTGTTTATAGAAGTCCTTTAATCCTCCCAATGTTTTAACAATATTTCGTTTGTCATTATCATCCTTAATATGTTTTAATTCAATTACAATCTGATTATTGAATAAATTAAAGTCAGAAACTTTATTATTTCCATCATAATTAAGTTCTACTTCCTCTCTGCCTAATCCTGGTAACCAAGGTTTAGTTGAAATCCAAAATAAATTTTGAAAGTCATATTCATTTATTAAGTTATTTGTCCATCCTTTTTTTGCTTGTCCGTGACCAGTTACATTTTGACAAGAACTTACGATTCTCTCTATTACTAATAATACCATTTCAGATGCCTCATCTGCATTTTGACCAATGTATGGTTTTGTTGGAAGTCCTTTCCTGTCAGCAGCTTTAAAATATTTTATTAAAGCTTGAATTTCATAGGCATCATGAGGTAAATTGGGTAAAGTCGATAATTTATGATTAACTCGACTATCTAATTGTAAGATGGCAAAATCTTTTATTTCTTCAGTGAATCCAATTCCTCTTTCATATAATTTAACTGCATTCAATTTTTTAAGCAGTTTGGATTGATTTTCATCATCAATATAACTTTCATTCGCAATACTAACAGCTTTATTGTCATCTAATAAAAACAAATCTAATGCTGTACAATTTTCTAATGTATGGTCTCTTAAGTCAGAATGTTTTATTCTATTTGTGGTCGTTAAAAGTAAATCTATATCTGACCTTGTACTTTCTGTTTTATATCTTCTCGAACCGAAAATATAAACATTGTCTATAGTTACAAATTTTCCCACAAGAACAGAAATAGCAGCTTGTAAATCTATGTCGTCTGTTTTAGGCATTTCGTTTTTTAGCTTGTTGGCAACTGGTTTTAATCTTTAGACACTATGTTGTAATTCAATTTCAGGCATTTCATCGTAGGTTCGTCCATTAAGTTCTCGACCATTTTTCTTTTTATTTTTTCCACCCCATTGTTTAAAGAAAAATGCAACATCCGCCTTTTCACATTGTTCTTGTATGTTAATTACCCATTCAGCATCCATCGGTCTTGGTGTATGTCCGCTTTCTCCACCTACAATTACCCAATCGATTTTATTTAAACTTAGATTTGGCAAAGGACCAATTAATGGCTCAAGTGATAAAAATTTCACTCTTGCATTAGTTTTTCTTAAAAAGTCAATTCTATTTTTAACTTTCTGTTCCTCGACTGAAACTCCCATCCAAATATTGTGCGACCATTTTAATTCTTCGTGAACTTCCAAAAGCCTTTCAGCACGCTTTGTCAATACTTGAAAAACGTGACGTGGATTTTCGTTCATTACTTTAAACACTTTTTTAATAAACTCTAAAGGAATGTCTTCATGAAATAAATCGCTCATAGAATTCACAAAAACAATTTTAGCTTTTTTCCAAGTGTAAGGTGTTTTCAATTCTTTCTCGTGAGTTCTAACCTTAAAATTATCTTTGTATTTCTCAACACCCATAGCTTTTAAGCGTTTAGACATAATTTCTGCATAACAGAATTTACACCCTTGCGATACTTTGGAACAACCTGTTGTAGGGTTCCAAGTCATTTCTGTCCATTCTATGTTTGATTGTGCCATTTAATTTGAGGTGTTATATTTTTCTATTATCTCGTTTGCAATTTTTTGAGCGGTTTTGTTATTTGAAACCATATAAAAATGAAACATTGTTGAGTTAGACTTATTTTTGAGAATATATGGATTTGTAACGAATTTAAATAATTCTTTTAGCCTTTTCTGATATAGTTCAGCTGACCTTTCTATTGCTTTATCTTCTTTACTTGTTACTACTTCGTCTCCAAATAAAGTAGGTATAATTGTTTGAGAGTAAAAATAATCAAGGATCTCTTTTTTTGGCATTCCTAGAAATGTCTCCAATCTTTCTATCCACGCGTCAGAAATACGACCATCTTTTTTTAATAATCTGTTTACACCCATTCCAGTTGGTACTAATATCCAAGCATCAACTTTCAATTCTTGAAGAGCAACTAAAGATTTCCAATTTACTTGCATTCCACAAGGGTCTATATAAGCCAAAACTCTATACTTTTTTCCTTTTTGAGTTTTAAGAAATTCCGACATTGATTGTATTTTCTCGTTACAATCTGTATTAACAACGTTAATTGTTTTGTGTTTGTAGTTCTTTACTACTTTTTCTATTAATTCGTCTGCTTTCTCGATCTCCTTTTCAACAAAATAATATCTATCAAAAGGTCTTGGTTCATCAATATCTAAAATCCGTTTTGTAGCACCAATTATTATTTTTTGATTTTCATCATTTCCCTTTTTAATAAATCCACTACCTGCAAATCCGTCAAAATAGAGCAGTTTCCAATCAAATCTATCTGCAAAGTTGTTCATTATTGTTAGATACGCTTTCGCATATTCAACAAGTATTTCTATTTTGGCTTCAGTCCAATTTCCTCCGAAGTTATTCATTTGATTAGCGGTTGGTTTAGCATGTCTAGTCCTGAAATATGGCTACAGGTTAATAATTGATTTACGCTGTTAATTTATATACCATATTCGGCGTTTT
>CANMZT010000034.1 GCA_947502405.1 uncultured Algibacter sp.
AGGTCTATGTTATGATCCAGAGTATGCAGTAAAATAATTAAAAAAACACTTGGATTTTAGCTTAGTTCATTGTTAGCACCTGTTTATTTTTTTACTATAGATTTTATGATATTTATATGATTTACTGATACTTTAAGCACATATATACCATTAGGAATGTCAGAAAAATTAATATGTTCTTCTTTCAAGTATCCAATTTTAATAATTCTACCGGTGATATCGTAAACTTGGAACTTAGCCCTTTCCGTTTGAAAAAATGATAAATTAATATTTAGCTTTTCTTTAACTGGATTAGGAAAGAAGGTAATACTCTTTTCATTATTTATATCATCAATTGATAAAGCCGAACTAAAATCATAGATTCTTACATGTCCAGAGTTATTTCCATTATCATCATTCCAGTCTCCTGATATCGCAACCATATTAGCGTTTTTAGATACTGATATATGGCGACCAGACCAATCTCCTTCATATTCTCCATCAATATCACCACCCAATTGTAACCAATTATTGTTAACATAAGAATAGATTCTAGTATGTCCTGAACTATTTCCGTTTCCATCATTCCATGGAGCACCAATTACAATATTAGACCCATTACCATTAATAGAAACAGAGTGACCAAACCTATCTTGGTCATTTTCAGCAATAATAGAACTCCCAACTTGAGTCCAAGTACTCTCGCTATAATCATAAACGTTAGCATAACCATAGCCATTATTAACTTCATCAGCACCTACAATTAATCTTGACCCATTATGGTCTAATGCAACTGAAACTCCAAAAAAGTCATAATTACCTTGCCCTACAAGATTAGTACCTATTTGCACCCAATTACTCCCATTATATTCAAATATTTTAACTTGTCCAGCATCAACCCCATTATCATCATTATGTAAAGCACCTACAGCTATACGATTACCATCTCCAGATAGTGAAACTGAATATCCAAAATCATTAAAGATATCTTCTCCATTTAAATCTTGTCCAATTTGAGACCAGTTCCCACTTATAAGCTCATATGTTCTAACATGACCAGAATCTTCGCCGTTATCGTCGTTTTTTTGAGCTCCAGCAGCTAAACGAATACCATTCTCTGATAAAGAGACAGATATTCCTAATCGGTCACCATCATTTTTCCCTACAATGTCCAAACCAACTTGTGTCCAAGTTCCATTGATTAAGTCATATATTTGTACTTTCCCTTTTTTATTAGTTGGAGCACCTAAATTACCAATTGCACCAATAGCTAAACGATTTCCATCACTTGATAATGATACGGATACTCCAAAATTATCACCTGATTCAGTACCATTGATATCTTGACCTAATTGTATCCATTGGCTTCCATTAAAAGAGTATACTCTTACTTGTCCAGCTCCAAAATCAACTTCGTTATTATACGGAGTTCCTATAGCTACAATATTTCCATTTGAAGAAATAGACAAAGATGACCCAAAAAATTCGTTATTAGCAACTCCGTCAATATCTTGTCCTATTTGGACTTGAGAAAAAATGAAACAAGAGTTTAAAAGAAATAGGGCATAGAAAATTAATTTGTTGTTTTTCATTTTAAATTGGTGCTAACGGTTTGTGTAAGGATAGTTGCGTGATTAAGCAACTAACTTACTAAAAATGGAACGAATCAGAGGAAAATCCGTAGGATTTTCCGAGTAGGCAAGAACCAAGCAATTATTTTTACACTTTGTTAGGTGCAGTTTTTTCTATTTTTTTTCTTTTTAAATTCAGGTTATAGATGAAATTTAAAAGACCTTCGTTAACTGGTCGAAATTTTTTATTAGTCAGAATAACGTGTGGGTTTATGATTAGTCTACCTTTTTCACCACCAATCCCAATGAAAGGAACAAGTCTTAAAGTCCAATTGTCAAAGTCCGTGTATGTTACTAATTCCGCTCCAATTGCTATTCTCATTAGATTCATAACTCCAATTATTTTAGGTCCAATGATAAACTTTTCTGTATTCAGTCCAATTTCAGTTCCGATTCCATATTGAAATCCGCCTTCGTGGAGTCCTCCATAGTTTGCTTTATAATTCCGATATCAAGAAGATGAAAGTTTCTTTCATTGTGGTCTCCAAAACTGTAGTTATATCCAATTCCTAGATTTAGAGATTTATAATATCCATAGTCTCTTTCCTTTCGGTTTTGTCCAATCCAACGCTTATTAAGCAAACTAAAAATATAATTGTTATTCTAATTTTCAATGTTGAGTTCTGTTTTTCAAATTGCACACAACGCCCACTGTGTATGGCGTAGTGAGGCGCGCCTCACGGATAGCCATCCTAAGTTTGTTATTTATAAATTTAGAGTTATAATCAAAAGAACAAAAGAGCAGAGTAAGGTTACTATA
>CANMZT010000035.1 GCA_947502405.1 uncultured Algibacter sp.
ATCAGGTCTATGTTATGATCCAGAGTATGCAGTAAAATAATTAAAAAAACACTTGGATTTTAGCTTAGTTCATTGTTGTAAGTAGTGTTTTTTATTTTAAATTCAGTTCCAAATAGTTTTCCCCAATTCTCTGCATTGTCAAATTCTCTGGGAATAGTAATCGCAAAATCCTGTCGTTTAGGCACCATATTCATAAATTCAACTTCAACGATTGGGATTTCAGTTCCATTACTCGTCAGAAGCAAATCGTTAAGTTTTATTTCTCCCTGAATTATATGTCCAGTTAAAATATTACCAATTCCGTGTCCATTTGGAAATCCATTAGTAATTCTAACTCTGGTATAAAATTCATCGGAATCTTTAAATAATTCCTCAAAATCATTTTGGTCAACCGTATTTCCGTAACAATAGTTTTCTTGGAAAGTCAGATTGTCCGTTTTTGCTCCTTTAAACATAGTTGACTCAACAGAACAGTTCTTAATTGTAGCATTTCTCAAATCAGAATTTCTAAAGTCAGCTGTTTTTATATTACAATTCAAAAATTTCGCTCCATTTAATTTCGCTTCTCTAAAATCCAAGAAAAGAAAACATTTCTCGAAAAATATTCCAGACAAATCCATTCCTTTTACTGAAAGGTCTTCATCAAAATCCCAATTCATAAAATGTCTTTGCCCTTTTGAATAAGCAGAGAATAATTCTTCTAATGTTCTATTTTCCGTTTCGTTCATCACATTACTTACAACGCCCACTGTGTATGGCGTAGTGAGGCGCGCCTCACGGATAGCCATTGTTGCGCCTCATTCGCTATACACGCTGATGTGTGTAGTTTCGTGTGGAGTTCTCGTAGACTCGACTAAATATACACAAAATTGGCGAGGTGCGACAAACAGTGGGCGATGGTATGTAATTAGTAGAAGGGAAGCGTTTGTAAAACGCGATTCTACGTGCCGCAGGCAATTACATACCATCGGTCTCGTATAACCGTCAGTTACGGGTTAATATACGTTAATTTTCGGTTTGGCACAGACGTTAGCAATTCCGAGTGGATTCGGACGTAGTCGAATCCGCCGTAATTGCGGTTATACATTGTTACCTGCTGTTATTTTTTCTTAACTTTTTTACCGTTCCGATATTCAATCCGCATTTCAGTTCCGTCGTTGTTCAGACAGTATTCAATTCCGTGTTTTTTGTTTTTTTGATATTCACACCTATAAATCAGTTTGTCATTTTCGTACTGCTCAATTAAAGTCTTCTTTCCGCTTTTATCGAAGTGCTTATATTCAGTTGTCGGTTTGTCGAGTCCGTAATTCGTTTCCTTGCGTTTTGTTTGAGTATCCGAATAATATTCCGTTTCTCTTGCAGGCGTTGGTTTTTCAGTTCCGTTGTAATATGTGATAGATTTAGTCAACTTTCCATTGTCAAAATATTCCTCGTAAACTAAATGTCCATTTTTCCGAACATTTTGGGCTTGTCCAGAAAACAATTTATCGTCCGCAACTTTATAGGTCAAATCATTTTCAACATATAAGTCTTTCATTCCGACTTTTTCTTGAGCAGAAAGTTGGTTTAAAAGGCAAATAAAAATGATTAGCAGAATGTTTTTCATAATTGCAGGTAACGTTTCTGTATAAGCTTTGTTGCGGATTTGTCAAGCTAAAAGTAAGTAAATAATTATGGATTAGAAAGTTCGCGA
>CANMZT010000036.1 GCA_947502405.1 uncultured Algibacter sp.
GTGTATAGTAACCTTATTACGCTCTTTTGTTCTTTCTGATTAATGCTTAAATTTAATAGATTATAAACTTAAGCCGTGTATAATTCATTGCTAGTTATAGCCTACTTACGAAAGTCCTTGCGGACTTTCTATCTGTGATTAATTTGCTAACTTTAGTGCTTAAACCACGCAACGAAATCATACACAATACCGTTGTGTGTAATTAAATGAACAATGTAAATTTAGAATATAATTCAACTTACATCAGTATTAATTTACTTGATGAACTTGACTATGTAATTGGGGAATATGGAAAACCAAACTCTATTTTTATTTACTCATTAAATGCATTTTTAGAAGCTTTTGTACTAAATAGCAATTTTTATATTTCTGGACAGGAAGCTAAACACTTTCAGATTGTCTCTAAAGCAATGTTTCCAAATGGGAGACCTATATTGGAATTACTTACTCAATCCAAAAATCTGATGGCAATCGGAGGAATTGGAAATAATATTGGACAAGTAGTTAGTTTAGGCAAATTTGACCCTGAAAATCCAACAAGCTATCAAGAGAGAATTGAACATTACATCAATAACGGTTTAAATACGGAAGATACTAGGAAAAAGTATTTGATAATACCTTCCATTAATGACAATAGCTACAATTTCAAATACTTAAATATTGGAAGAGTAGATGATGGTTATGTAGCCACTGAAAGTACAAATGCACCAGATAAATTTTTCAAAAAACTATGTGATGTCACTGAACATTCAAACGTTCAGGCTACGTTGCCTTTTTATAGCTACCAGTTTCAAATAAATGACGTTAAAAATAGAGGAATAAGTAGGGAAATAATAACACAGTTGACTGATAGTTTCAAAAACAAACAAAAACTAGTCAATCAATATTTTGGAATCCAACACCAAACTGTTCCACCATTAGTTACTATTTTACTTTCTCAATGCAAAAGCATATCTGATATTCCAAGCAAAATTCTACAACTAAGAGCAGATTTCTCTAAATTGAGACAATCTGTTGTTGATTACGAAAAAAGAATCAATGATGCGGATACAATCAAAGAACAGCTTGATGCTATTGATGAATTAAACGAATTTTGGTCAGTATTTAATAAGAAGTATTCGGAGGATAAAAGATTACTATATCAGTTTTGGGAAGTAGCTGAGGAATCAAATTATGAAAAAGCTATTGATGACGCTTTTGATTCTGGAGACACGTCAGAAATGATAGAGGATTTGAACGTTGGAAAAATTGCTGGTAAGGGAGCAAAAAAAATGTTTGAATGGTATAAAGATAGAAAAGTAATTAATCGATTTAGAGGAGTAACTGATATTTGGAAACTATTTGAAAATTCACCAAATATTAAAAAGCATTTATCTGAATTTGAAAGAGTTTTTAAAGTAAAAATAGATGAATCTGAATTGGTTGAGCTGAATAAAAAATTAGAAAAACTAAAATAACTACACACAACAATGGCTATAAGTAATTGCTTGTTCTCGCTTACTTCTGAAAATCCTCGCGGATTTTCAGTTTGGTGTGTACTTGCTAAGTTAAGTGCTAAACCACGCAACTACTCATAGCCGAGACCGTTGTGTGTAAGCTTGACCCGTCCTGAATAAAGGCTACATAATTTTAAACATTATGTACAAAAATGACAAAGTAATTAGACGGTATTCAG
>CANMZT010000037.1 GCA_947502405.1 uncultured Algibacter sp.
TGTCTAGTCCTGAAATATGGCTACAGGTTAATAATTGATTTACGCTGTTAATTTATATACCATATTCGGCGTTTTATAGTCTAAAGATAAATGTAATCTTATTTCGTTGTATAGATTAATTGCATTTTTTGCTGCACGCTTAGCGTGTTGTAGGCTATCAAAGGTTTGGTCGAGATAAAATTCGTCCTTTAATATGCCATTTACACGTTCTGCTATTGCGTTTTCGTAGCAGTGGTTGTCCTCGGTCATACTGATTCTAATGTTGTTTCTCCTTAAAATTTGCGTGTAAGCATTGCTACAATACTGTATTCCTCTGTCTGAATGATGAATGAGGTCGTCAGTGTTTTTAGCTTTGTGCAAAGCCTTGCTCAAAGCTCTCTCACAACCTTTCAGTTCTAGGCTGTCACTAATATCATAACCCACAATTTTACGACTGTACATATCCGTTATTAAGGCCAGGTAGCAGAACCCTTTCATCGTTCTGACGTAGGTAATATCACTAACCCATACTTGATTTGGTCTATTGACTTTTAGGTCTTTAATAATGTTTTTGTACTTGTAGAACCTGTGGAATGAGTTTGTAGTTCTAGAGCTGTATTTCTTTCTAAGTGTAAGCATATTGTGTTTTCTAAGAATGTTGAACAAGGTGTCCCTGCCTATTTTTATGTTGGTGTTTTTAAACTCTTTTTCTAAAGATTTACAAAGTTTTCTCACGCCTTCTCTAGGCAGGGATTTGCGTCTGTTCTTGACTATAGCTACCACTTTTTTCTCTATCTCAAAACGTTTGTCTTCTCTACGTTTGTATTTGTAGTAAGCATCACGTTTAAGTCCAAAACAGGCGGTTACAGTAGTTAAAGAAGCAAATCCCTTAGACTTTTCTCTAGTTTTTATTAAGGCTTTATATTTAGTTTTTTTTTAAGCTCAAGAACTGATTTGTAGCCCAGTTGTTCTGCGGCCACTTCAAGATAGGATTCATCCATAAGGGCGTCCATATCCTTTTTAAGCAACAGTTTTTTTAGTTGCTCAATCTCTTTTTGCAGCTGTTTTATGCGTGTTATCTCGTCTTTTGTTTTCACTGTCACTCTAGTGTTCATAAGGTCTTTGCGGTTGTACTTCTTGATCCATTCATTGATGGTAGAGGAGTTGATTCCGTAGGCCTTGCCCAATTGATATTTGTTTAGTTTTCCGGTGGTAAGTTCGTCTAAAATTTTGAGTTTAAAAGATTCTGAATACCGTCTAATTACTTTGTCATTTTTGTACATAATGTTTAAAATTATGTAGCCTTTATTCAGGACGGGTCA
>CANMZT010000038.1 GCA_947502405.1 uncultured Algibacter sp.
TCTTAACTTAGCAATTCACTAAATTTCATATTTAATCATAAAGAACCAAAGAGAGGAATAAGGTTATGATATACGCAGAAGCAAGGACTTCGTCAACATTGATAATCCCCTCTCTTATCTACGTTAAATTCGTTCAGTTCTATGAAGCGTCAGACTTCGATTTTAAGTTGTTGAATTCCCAGTAGATTGGCTCTTTACAATCCTTTTTTCATATGACTAAAGATATAAAATATTTTGGTTTAGACATTAGTAAAGATGTCTTTGATGTATGCGATGATACTCGTAATTATTATCAATTTAAAAACAGTCTAAGTGGCTTTAAAAAGTTAATAAAATTATTAGACAACAATACGGTTTGTGTTATGGAAGCTACAGGTTATTATCATGTGCGTTTGTCCTATTTTCTATTAGATCATGGTTTCAAGGTTAGTATCGTAAACCCATTAAAGATTAAGCGTTACATTCAAATGGAATTATCTAAAGTGAAGACAGATAAGAGCGATTCCAAGATGATTCAGCTTTATGGAAAAGACCGAGCACCAAAGTTATGGTTTGGGCAATCTAAAACGCAACAAGAGAGTTTGCAATTATCTCGTTTACTTAGTATTTATAGTAAACAAAGTACCCAGATTAAAAATAAAATCCATGGAGAAACAGTCTTGGGAATTCCATCGAAAGAAGTGTTACGCTCTTTAAATAGACAATTAAAAAGTTTAAAAAAGGAGATTGAGCTTTTAGAGACTAAGTTGGAAAAGAATGTAAAAGCAGAGTATCAAAACTCCTTGACCTTGTTAAAAAGTATACCAGGGATAGGAAGTAAGACAGCATTGATGCTATTGGTTTTTACGGATGGGTTTAACCGTTTTGAAAGCGCAAAAGAGCTTTGTAGTTATGCAGGAATCACGCCAATAATCAGACAGTCTGGAAGTAGTGTAAAAGGACGGCCAAGAATGAGTAAAATGGGTAATCCAAAACTTAGGAACTTATTATTTATGTGCAGTTTTAATGCCTGTAAATATAATAGAGCTTGTAAAGATTTATTTGATAGAATAGTAGCCAAGGGAAAAAGCAAAAAACTGGCTTTAATAGCAGTTTGTAACAAACTACTAAAGCAGGCTTTTTCTATAGTTAAAAATGGAATACCTTATAGTTCTGAGTTTAGAAGTACATTGGTAATAAAATAATAATTTTTACTTGTTTTTTACCTCAGTTCTTTGTT
>CANMZT010000039.1 GCA_947502405.1 uncultured Algibacter sp.
ACAACAAAGAACTGAGTTAAAAAACAAGCAATTTTAAGCTAATTTTGAAACAAAGTTTTCATCATAAGGTAATCCGCTTTTTGCAATAGCAAAAGCCTGTTTTAATAACTTATTTGCTACTGCTATTAATGCTAGTTTTTTACTCTTTCCTTTAGCTACAATTCTATCAAATAATGCTTTGCATGCTTTATTGTATTTATATGCAGAAAAGGCTGCCAAAAATACTAAATTCCTTAACTTCTTGTTTCCTACTTTACTTATTCTACTTCGTCCTCTTACACTACTTCCTGACTCCCGAATGGTTGGTGTAATACCAACATAACTACATAGCTGTGATGCGGTTTCAAATTTCTTAAAGCCATCAGTAACTACAATTAAAAATAACGCTGTTTTTAATCCAATTCCTGGTATAGTCTGTAACAAGGTTAATTGTTCTTGATGGTCTTGTTTTACTAATTCCAGTAGTCGTTTCTCTAAAATTAAAATCTCTTTCTTTAAATGGTTTAAGTCTCGTTTTAAAGAACTACAAACCGTTTTTGATGGTGTACCTAATGCATCTTCTCCATGTAGTTTGTTCTTTGTTGCTGTACTCTTTTTTACGTAACTATCCAGTAACCTAAAGAGTTGCAAACACTCCGCTTGTACATCTGTCAATCCATTATACAATGGAACTTCATTTACAGTACCGTACTCATAAATGGATTTAGCATCACTCTTATCTGTTTTTACTTTTGCTAATTTCATCTGGATAAAACGCTTTACTGATAATGGATTTACCACTGAAACCTCTACACCATTCTTATAAAGAAACTGTGCCAACCTGTAATGATAGTAGCCTGTGGCTTCCATAACTACTAAAGCAGTTGTTGGTAACTTTTTTAGTAGTGATTTAAATCCCGATTCATCATTTTTTAATTGAAAGTGTCCTTTCGATTTACTATAGATATCAAACACATTTTTACTAATGTCAATACCATAAATTTTTCTATCTTTAGTCATAACAACTTGAAATTTGCAAAGAACAATGCTACTCACATTTCAACAACTTGAAAACGAGATCTAGGTCTCACAGAACTGAACGAAGTTTAAGTAGTAAAAGAGCGTGGATTATCAATGTTGTCGAAGTCTTAAGCTTCACCGTGTATAGTAACCTTATTACGCTCTTTTGTTCTTTCTGATTAATGCTTAAATTTAATAGATTATAAACTTAAG
>CANMZT010000040.1 GCA_947502405.1 uncultured Algibacter sp.
CACCGTGTATAGTAACCTTATTACGCTCTTTTGTTCTTTCTGATTAATGCTTAAATTTAATAGATTATAAACTTAAGACGTGTAAAAATAATTGCTCGGTTCTTGCCTACTCGGAAAATCCTGCGGATTTTCCTCTGGTTCGTTCCATTTTTGTTAAGTTAGTGGCTTAATCACGCAACTATCCTTACACCAACCGTTGTAGCCAATTTGAGAAAATCATCAATGAAAAAAACAATCTTCATTTTAACATCAATCCTTTTCTTTTCCTGTCAGTTTGATTTAAGTGACAAAGCAAATATGACTAATTTGAAACTCTATTACGATAAAGAAAATAAAATTCTGAAAGAAGAAAGAACGACTTTCAAGGTTGGAGACATAATCAAAGGGACTGCTAAATTATATTTCGAAAACGGAAATATAATGAGTGAAGGACCTATCAAAGGACCATTAGATAATCCGATTCAAGAAGGAGATTGGAAATTTTATCACGAAAGCGGAGAGTTAATGTCAAAAGGAGAATTTAAAGAAAATAAGAAAAGTGGATATTGGGAACAATATTTTAAGAATGGTAAAATAGCTTCAAAAGGCGATTATAAAAAAGGCAAAGAAAATGGAATGTGGAGTTACTTCTACGAAAGTGGAAATTTAGACCAAGAAATGAATTTTGTCGATGGAATTGGAAATGGATTACTCAAAAACTATTACGAGAATGGGCAACTTATGAATAAAGGAAGTGTGCTAAATGGAGAAAAACACGGTTTTATGACTACTTACTGGGAAAATGGAAATGTTGCCAACCAGAATAATTTTGAGAATGGAAAAATGAAAGGTTTGTATAGAGAATATGATAAAAACGGAACTTTAAGAACTGAAGGGAAATGGAATATCGACAAACCCATTGGGGAAATGAAAGTTTACACAGAAAAAAAGGAGCTTAAAGCTATTTATGTAATTGATAGTTTAGGAGAAATAGTTTCGAAAAAAATATTAATTGAATAAAAAAACTGGCTACAACAATGAACTAAGCTAAAATCCAAGTGTTTTTTTAATTATTTTACTGAATACTCTGGATCATAACATAGACCTGATTTTGCGATAGCAAAAGCTTGTTTAATTAGTTTGTTACAAACAGCTATTA
>CANMZT010000041.1 GCA_947502405.1 uncultured Algibacter sp.
ACAACTTTATCTGGTGTAATAGACGAATAGGCTTGCATATTCATATTCTGACCTTCCAACTCTAAGTTGAAATCATTATTGCTGGTCTCTGTGTTTTTCGCATCATAGCCATAATCAAACCCATCGGTTGTATAATCACTAAAACCTAACAACAGTTCTCTTGTGGTCTGTGGTCCTGTAACTGAGTTAAGCTCAAGTCGTATCCTCTGCATACTATCAGATTCTGTTTCTGTACTACCTTTTGAACTTGTTGAAGATGACTTCCCTTTTTTATTTCCGCCTTCTGACTTTGAAAAGGTGGATCCATTATCATAAGTCCCATCGGCATCTGACTCCTTGATGAATATACGCTGGCTGTTGTTAAACTCAACTTGTCCATCTGCTATAATCTCTGCTATAAATCCTTGGCCTACTGGCAGGTATCTTGTTGGTACAATAGTACCATCTTGATTACCATTGTGGGCACCATAAAAGCTAACAAATTGGTAAGCGCGTGTGGATCCTAGTTTGTTTACTTGGGCATAACCGCCTTCGTACTCGCTAAGATTATGTGAATCGCCTCCCCATTGTTGCCATAACTGTAAGGTGCCGTCTATAACACCTGCATTATCATCTATAAACTTATGCACATCTAATGCTGATGGGTAAGGATTACCTAATAAATATTCTGTTTTTGTGTGGTTAGCCACAGAACCTGGACCGCCTACATCTTCTACATCTACTAAAATAGTACCGTTATTGGGCTTACCCTCAAATATGTATTGTTGCTCTGAACCTCCTGAACCTGTTCCCTTTTGAGTATAACCTACTCCTGGACTTAATGGGGTGCTTGGAGAAATCCACGCCCAATCCCAATACGTTTTTCCGTTGATAAACGTATATAACCAATAGGTACTAATGCTTCCACTACCTGTATAATTTGAGGTGAACATACATGTTGAGCCTGATCCGTCCTTGAGCATATCTAAACTAAAGGCTGAATTATTGGTATTATTGGTTGCCGCATTGTTATCTGTTAAACTGCTTGCACCAGTGCTTCCAACTGGGGATGACCAATAGTTATATCTATAAGGGTTTGATTGCCCTTCTTGACGTCTTAATATTTTTCC
>CANMZT010000042.1 GCA_947502405.1 uncultured Algibacter sp.
TGCGTATATCATAACCTTATTCCTCTCTTTGGTTCTTTATGATTAAATATGAAATTTAGTGAATTGCTAAGTTAAGATGTATAAAAATAATAGCGGTTTAATAGCTAAATCGAAAGCAAATAAATATAAAAAAGGTCTGTGTTAAACTGAAAAGTTAGTGCGTAAAAATCCGCTACTATTCTTATACGTTACCGTTGTAAGTAATGTCGAAGAACCTAATTTACATATCAATAATCATATTTTTTTTAAACTCCTGTGACTTCAGAAGTGCTGCTGAATACTACAACGCTTCTTTAGAAATGAAACAGAAGGGCGATTTAAAATTAGCCATTCAATTATTAGATAAAGCTATAGATAAACAAGAAAATTTTAGAGCTGCTTTGCTAAATAGAGGTACTTATAAAACGAGATTAGGATTAGTGAAAGAAGGTATTGTTGACTATAAAAAAATACTTGAATTTGACCCTGATAATACAGTAGTACTTTTCAATATTGGAAATAGTTATAGTATGCTAGAGGAACATAATCAAGCTATTTTATTTTACACAAAAGCTCTTAAAACAAAAGGCTCTCTAGATAGTTTTGAAATTTCAAACGGCACTCCAATGGCGTTTCAAACAAACATCGACTATAACCGATTTGATAGTGACAATAACTATAATAAACTGGATTGCGAAATATATTTTGAACGTGGTATAGAATATTTAGAAATAGAAAAGTTTGATAATGCCATTTCTGACTTGAATAAATCGATTAAATCCAACAATAATAAAAAGGATTGCTATTACTATATTGGTGAAGCATATATTGGAAAAAAAGATTCGATTAATGCATGTCAACATTTTATAAAATCAGCAAAACTAGGCGATAACGACGCAAGAGAAATGCTGAAAGAATATTGTATAGAAAAGAAATAATTGAATAAAACACTACTTACAACAAAGAACTGAGTTAAAAAACAAGCAATTTTAAGCTAATTTTGAAACAAAGTTTTCATCATAAGGTAATCCG
>CANMZT010000043.1 GCA_947502405.1 uncultured Algibacter sp.
CCATGTGATTTTGTATCATCAGATGTAACCTTAGCCCTAGGGGCAGCATATTTAGCAGCCGATTGTGATGGCGATGGTGTAACCAATGGAGATGAATTAACACCACCAGATGGAGAAGCACCAACAAATCCGAATGATCCATGTGATTTTGTATCATCAGATGTAACCTTAGCTTTAGGCGCAGCATATTTAGCAGCTGATTGTGATGGCGATGGTGTAACCAATGGCGATGAATTAACACCACCAGATGGAGAAGCACCAACGAATCCGAATGATCCATGTGATTTTGTATCATCAGATGTAACCTTAGCTTTAGGGGCAGCATATTTAGCAGCCGATTGTGATGGCGATGGTGTAACCAATGGAGATGAATTAACACCACCAGATGGAGAAGCACCAACAAATCCGAATGATCCATGTGATTTTGTATCATCAGATGTAACCTTAGCTTTAGGGGCAGCATATTTAGCAGCCGATTGTGATGGCGATGGCGTAACCAATGGAGATGAATTAACACCTCTGGATGGAGAAACACCAACAAATCCGAATGATCCATGTGATTTTGTATCATCAGATGTAACCTTAGCTTTAGGCGCAGCATATTTAGCAGCTGATTGTGATGGCGATGGTGTAACCAATGGCGATGAATTAACACCACCAGATGGAGAAGCACCAACAAATCCGAATGATCCATGTGATTTTGTATCATCAGATGTAACCTTAGCTTTAGGGGCAGCATATTTAGCAGCCGATTGTGATGGCGATGGCGTAACCAATGGAGATGAATTAACACCTCTGGATGGAGAAACACCAACAAATCCGAATGATCCATGTGATTTTGTATCATCAGATGTAACCTTAGCTTTAGGCGCAGCATATTTAGCAGCTGATTG
>CANMZT010000044.1 GCA_947502405.1 uncultured Algibacter sp.
TCATTCGGATTCGTTGGTGCTTCTCCATCTGGTGGTGTTAATTCATCGCCATTGGTTACACCATCGCCATCACAATCGGCATTTGTCCATATTGGATTTAATAAATCCCCCATTGCAGTACCTGGATCACATGGATTGTTTGGATCACTTGTTGGTCCGCCTGGGAATGTTGTTGGATCCTCCGGTGTACTTGGATCGTCTATTCCTGTGGTTTCTTCACAGTCTGTTAAACCATCTCCATCTGTATCAACAGTTGAAGTACATAATGGAACTACAACTGTTATAGTCGCTTCATTTGATGGATTTCCATCATTATCATTTACAGTATAAGTGATTACTGTTGTTCCATTTGTGTAACCTGGTGCTGGACTAAATGTTACTGTTCCGTCTCCATTATCTGTGAATGTCCCTTCATTAGGTACAGTAAATATACTTTGTTGTCCTGGAGTATTTGGATCTAAATCTATACTTAAATTATCTATTGTTCCATTTGAATCTGTATCATTATCGGTTATATCAATAATCACATCTACTCCCGGATCTGTCGTTCCGCCATCATTGTTAGCAACTGGTAAAGAATCATCATTATCTACTATTGTTACTGTACCACTAGGGTCTGTATTAACTGTGTTACCACTAGTGACAGTTCCATCTACTGTGAACTCCTCATTTGACTCATCTATTGTGTCATCTGTAATTGGAATACTAACATCAACACTTGTGCTTCCTGCTGGTATTGTTACCGTTGTAGTGGTTGTTGTATA
>CANMZT010000045.1 GCA_947502405.1 uncultured Algibacter sp.
GTTGTGCCTAATTTGAGAAATGAACTTTTTCCCAACTAAAAAATATGAATTTAATCTAATTGGACAGAAAGAAGAAACTCTTGACCGATTAAAAAGAAGGACTGAAAAATCTAATTATTTGACTTCTCAATGGACTGACAAAACATTCAGAGGAAAAATATCTGGAAATGAATTTAGGATTGTTTCCTCAAAAATTGGAAAGGGAGCTTTTTGTGTTTTATCTGGTCGAATTAACTCTGAAAATGGAATTGTAAATGTTGAAATTAACAAAGGGTTCAAAATAATATTTGGAATTATATACTTGATTCCTATTGTTGGAATAATTATGATAATAAAACTTGGTGGAGAAAAATTTGAACCATTAATGATTTTATCAATAATTGGACAAATGCTTATGATTAGATTTATCGGAATTTGGTTCTTTTTTTCAAGATTTTCAAAACATAGCTTGAATCAATTTCGAGACGTATTAGATATTGAATGGATAAAAAACTAGGCACAACAAGGTATAAACTGTATTGCTAGCTTTTGGCTTACTTGGGAAAGTTCTCGCGAACTTTCTAATCCATAATTATTTACTTACTTTTAGCTTGACAAATCCGCAACAAAGCTTATACAGAAACGTT
>CANMZT010000046.1 GCA_947502405.1 uncultured Algibacter sp.
GCTAATTGGACATATACCTATACCATAGAACTTGCACCATTCACTGTTCCTGCTAATGATGGTACTACAGTAGAATGTATTGCGGACGCAACACCACCAACACCTCCTACTATTGTAGATGCTAATGGTGATGATGTTATTCCTGTGATGACTGAAAACGCGGATCCTGCTTGTGAAGGCGATAAAGTTTACACTTTTACATATACCGATTGTGCTGGGAATACTGGTGTTTGGGTATATACCTATACTATTGATATTATTACTAACCCTGTGGTTCCGGCTAATGCGGGGTCTACAGTGGAATGTATTGCGGATGCTACACAGCCTACTGCTCCTGTGGTAACCGATGTATGTGGTAACGATATTACACCAGTAATTACTGAAAACACTGACCCTGTATGTGAAGGTGATAAAATTTATACATTCACTTATACAGACTGTGCAGGTAATGAATCTGTGTACATCTATACATACACTATCGATGTAACTACTGCTCCTGTGGTTCCAGCTAATGCGGGGTCTACAGTGGAATGTATTGCAGATGCTACACAGCCTACTGCTCCTGTGGTAAC
>CANMZT010000047.1 GCA_947502405.1 uncultured Algibacter sp.
ACGGTCCAAGTCACGGTAGTATCCCCTAATGGGAATGTAGCCGGCGCATCATTAGTCACGGTCGTTGTAGTACAATTATCATCCACGGTAGGCGTACCTAAGTTTACATCAGCTAAGTCTACGGAACACCCAGAAGCAGTCACATTGACTGATACAGGCGCTGCACACGAAATAAACGTTGGGTCTATATCATCAACAATAGTTATGACTTGTGTACAGGTAGCGGTATTACCCGAACCATCAGTAACGGTCCAAGTCACGGTAGTATCCCCTAATGGGAATGTAGCTGGCGCATCGTTAGTAACCGTGGTTGTAGTACAGTTATCATCCACGGTAGGCGTATCTAAGTTTACATCAGCTAAATCTACGGAACATCCAGAAGCAGTCACATTGATTGACACAGGTGCCGCACACGAAACAAACGTTGGGTCTATATCATCAACAATAGTCACGACTTGTGCACAGGTTGCTGTATTACCCGAACCATCAGTCACGGTCCAAGTCACGGTAGTATCCCCTAATGGGAATGTAGC
>CANMZT010000048.1 GCA_947502405.1 uncultured Algibacter sp.
GCGTCACTCTTATCCGTTTTTAAACGCCTTAACTTCATTTGTACATAGCGCTTAATAACTAATGGATTTACTACACTAAGGGCTATCTCGCTTTCATACAAACCAAGGGCTAGCCGATAATGATAGCTACCTGTGGCCTCCATAACGCAAACTGAATCTTGAGGTAATTCTTTTATAAAAGCTCTGATACCTGTCTTGGTATTCTTAAATTGACAATGACCAAAACCACTGTTGTAAACATCAAAAACATCTTTACTGATGTCAATCCCAAAAATCGTTGTATTTTTATTCATAAGATTTTTTTTAAAGAACAGGCTACTTGATATACAACATCCTAAAAACAGGTTCTTGAAAGACCTAATGAACTAAACGTATTGAAGTAGTAAAAGAGCAGGGATTGGCATTGTTGACGGAATCTGAAGTTCCTATGGCTATAGTAACCTTACTCTGCTCTTTTGTTCTTTTGATTATAACTCTAAATTTATAAATAACAAACTTAGGATGGCTAT
>CANMZT010000049.1 GCA_947502405.1 uncultured Algibacter sp.
TATAGAATATACTATCAATGGTGTTTCAGGAAGTGGTTTAGAACAGATTACTATGGCAGAGGGAGATACTCTGGTATTAGGTATTGTTCAAAATGATGGATTTACAATTACCTTACCAGATGAAACTGTAGAAACAGGTGATTACGATATGGGAAGTGTTACAGCGTCTCAGTCTGGATTATACACTTTTGAGTCAGAGTTTGGCTGTGTAAAAACGTTAGCTGTTACAATAACAGATAATTCAGCATGTGTATCAAATCCGTTGATTCAAGAATATAGAATAAATGGTGAGTGGTTAAGTGGGTCAGATGTTATAAATGTAGAGGTAGGCGATGAGGTTATCTTAAGTGGTTTACCAAATGGAGTAGATCTTACTATAACATTACCAGATGGTACTGAGGTAGGTGATGATTATAATTTAGGAGATGTAGCGTTATCGCAATCAGGAGTATATACTATAGAGTCAGAATTTGGATGTATTGTTACATTAGATATAAATATA
>CANMZT010000050.1 GCA_947502405.1 uncultured Algibacter sp.
CCTGTAACTTCGGCTACGTTGTTATACTCGCCTGCTGCCCCTGTTGGTGCGTTTACGGTTACTTGGTAGCTTACCGTGGTACCTGCTAATGGTACGTTTAAGTTATTCCATGTGATTGTGGTATCGCCTGCGTTAAATATACCGCCGTTATCAATACTGCCTGCAACTAGACTATAACCGATTGGTAAAATATCACCAATGCTTACTCCTGTACCTGCTGTTGTACCTCCATTTGATATTGCTATGCTAAAGGTTAGTACATCACCTACATTTACTGGAGCGCCGTTATTATCTACTACCGTTTTATCTAGCGATAAATCTGCTGTTTGCGGTACGATGTTGAATGTATCTTCATCATCGTCGTCGCCTCCTGTTGTTGGATCGTTATCTCCATCTGCATTGTCTTC
>CANMZT010000051.1 GCA_947502405.1 uncultured Algibacter sp.
ACGATAGGCGCACAAAAGTTATCACATCGATAAAGCGTCAGTTGCGAAATTTGAAAAAAGAATGTCAGCAGCTAGAGGCTGAATTATCTGCTTTAATAAAGGCTAACGAAGCATCTATGTTCTCTAGGATAAAGACCATTCCAGGAATAGGCGATAAGACTGCTATATTGCTAATGCTAACCACAAGTTGTTTTGAAGGTTTCACAAGCTACAAGCAGTTGTCCTCATTTTTGGGCTTGGCGCCTAATGAGCGAAGTTCTGGAAGTTCTATAAGAGGAAGGTCGCATATAAGTAAAACAGGAGATGGATTAGTAAGGAACCATTTGTTCATGTGTAGTTTTACAGCATGTGTGCACAACCCACAATGCAAGGCACTATTTGACCGCATTGTGGC
>CANMZT010000052.1 GCA_947502405.1 uncultured Algibacter sp.
TAATCCATTAACTTGTGAAGGTACTAGAACATATACTTATACATTTACTGATTGTGCTGGTAACTCTGCAGAATGGGATTTTGTTTACACTATCGATTTACAACCATTTATTTTACCTGCTAATGGTGTAGAAACCGTTGATAACTTAGCAGATGCAGTTGAGCCTACACCACCTTCAGTTAATGATAACTGTGGTAATGCAATTACACCTTCTGCTCCAACTGTAACTGACACACCAGATTGTCAAGGATCAGTTGTTTATACATTTACATATACCGATTGTGCTGGAAATACAGCTAATTGGACATATACCTATACCATAGAACTTGCACCATTCACTGTTCCTGCTAATGATGGTACTACAGTAGAATG
>CANMZT010000053.1 GCA_947502405.1 uncultured Algibacter sp.
GAGGCACAGATTCCTGTGGCACCTACTAAGTTTAATACATCTACGCCTGTTGTTACGCCTAACTCTACAATGCCTAAATCTAAGAAGTTTGCACTATCTTCTCTTCCATCATAAACTAAAGTATGAATCGTATATAAGCCTGCTCCTTCTACCGTGAACTCTGGTGTAGCACTTACGTTTTCAATTACTAAACCTGTTCCTGAAGTCAATACATAAATCTGACTGTAGTCTGCTGGTACATTAATATTACCATCTGGTGTAGCACTTATCATTGCGCTTCCTGCTGTTAATACTACCGTGTCTGCATCTGCTGTAATTGTTCCTGCATCTGCTGAACATGCTTCTACCGTTACTGGCGCACC
>CANMZT010000054.1 GCA_947502405.1 uncultured Algibacter sp.
CATTCTACTGTAGTACCATCATTAGCAGGAACAGTGAATGGTGCAAGTTCTATGGTATAGGTATATGTCCAATTAGCGGTATTCCCAGCACAATCGGTATATGTAAATGTATAAACAACTGATCCTTGACAATCTGGTGTATCAGTTACAGTTGGAGCAGAAGGTGTAATTGCATTACCACAGTTATCATTAACTGAAGGTGGTGTAGGCTCAACAGCATCTGCTAAGTTATCAACGGTTTCAACACCATTTACAGGTAAGATAAATGGTTGTAAATCGATAGTGTATGTATAGATGTACACAGATTCATTACCTGCACAGTCTGTATACGTAAATGT
>CANMZT010000055.1 GCA_947502405.1 uncultured Algibacter sp.
CCCGTTGGGACTTCTACCGTAGCATCAAAGGTTAAAGTCACCGTATCTGTACCTACTGGTACTGTTAGTCCTGTCCAATCTACTTGATTGGTTGTTGTTTCTGTACCCGTACCGCTGATCGCTGCTATATTACTGTAGCCTACTGGTACGACATCTTGTACTGATACCCCTGTAGCAACTACCGTTCCCGTATTGCTTAACGTTATGGTAAACGTTACCACATCACCTACGTTTGGTGTCGCATCGCTTACTGCCTTGGCAATGCTAAGGTCTGATGTTTGTGGCGTGATGGTAAAGGTATCTTCATCATCTTCACTCTGGTCGCCATC
>CANMZT010000056.1 GCA_947502405.1 uncultured Algibacter sp.
AGCCCATTCTGCAGAGTTACCAGCACAATCAGTAAATGTATAAGTATATGTTCTAGTACCTTCACAAGTTAATGGATCAGGACTATCTGTAATAACAGGAGCAGAAGCAGCTACAGTATCACCACATACATTAGTAACAGTTGGTAATACAATACCAGAACCATCTGCATCAGCAATACAATCTACAGTTTCAGCACCACTAGCGTCAGCTATACTGAAAGTTGGTGTATCGATAGTATAAATATAAGCCCATTCTGCAGAGTTACCAGCACAATCAGTAAATGTATAAGTATATGTTCTAGTACCTTCACAAGTTAATGGATTA
>CANMZT010000057.1 GCA_947502405.1 uncultured Algibacter sp.
GACAGTACACCAGATAATGATGATGGCGACCAAAGTGAAGATGATGAAGATGGCGAAACGGTAGTACCAGCGCAAGCCGATTTAGTATTAGCCAAAGGGATATCAGCGACAAGCAGTACAACACCAAACGTAGGGGATACGGTAACCTTTGAGGTGACAATAACTAACAACGGTCCAGATACTGCTACCAACGTAAGCGCAAGCGATGTAGTACCATCAGGATATAGTGCTATAACTAATATAGACAATGGCGGTATAGCCACAGGCAACCAGATCGATTGGACTATAGCCAGTATAGCTAACGGCGCATCGGT
>CANMZT010000058.1 GCA_947502405.1 uncultured Algibacter sp.
CTCTAGCTGCTGACATTCTTTTTTCAAATTTCGCAACTGACGCTTTATCGATGTGATAACTTTTGTGCGCCTATCGTGTAAATTCTCCAAGGCATGTAATTTATTCTTCAAACCTGTAGATTGCTTTAAATACATCTGAAGCAATGAAATTATCTCTTTTCCCTGGGTAATGTAGTCTGGTTCTGGACGCCACAAATTAAGCGCTTGTTCACAACCATAGCTATAAATCATAAATGCGTCACTCTTATCCGTTTTTAAACGCCTTAACTTCATTTGTACATAGCGCTTAATAACTAATGGATTTACTACACT
>CANMZT010000059.1 GCA_947502405.1 uncultured Algibacter sp.
AGAATCATTATCCACACCGATGTACCAAGTTTGACCAGGGAACTCATCCGCATCATTATCATCACAATCATCCGTAGTAGGAGCTGTTAATGAATATCCAGCAGGCTGCTCACAAGCAGTCACTGAAGTTACACTTCCGAAGAATGTATCAGAATCATTATCCACACCGATGTACCAAGTTTGACCAGGAAACTCATCAGCATCATTATCATCACAGTCATCCGTAGCAGGAGCCGTTAATGAATATCCAGCAGGCTGCTCACAAGCAGTTACTGAAGTTACACTTCCGAAGAATGTATCAGAATCATTATC
>CANMZT010000060.1 GCA_947502405.1 uncultured Algibacter sp.
TGTGCGGCGCCTGTGTCAGTCAATGTGACTGCTTCTGGATGTTCCGTAGACTTAGCTGATGTAAACTTAGGTACGCCTACCGTGGATGATAACTGTACTACAACGACCGTGACTAATGATGCGCCAGCTACATTCCCATTAGGGGATACTACCGTGACTTGGACCGTTACTGATGGTTCGGGTAATACCGCTACGTGTACCCAAGTTGTCACTATTGTTGATGATATAGACCCAACGTTTGTTTCGTGTGCGGCACCTGTGTCAGTCAATGTGACTGCTTCTGGATG
>CANMZT010000061.1 GCA_947502405.1 uncultured Algibacter sp.
CACAAGTCGTGACTATTGTTGATGATATAGACCCAACGTTTGTGAATTGTGCGGCGCCTGTATCAGTCAATGTGACTGCAACTGGATGTTCCGTAGACATAGCTGATGTAAACTTAGGTACGCCTACCGTAGATGATAACTGTACTACAACCACGGTTACTAACGATGCGCCTGCTACATTCCCATTAGGGGATACTACTGTGACTTGGACCGTTACTGATGGTTCGGGTAATACCGCTACCTGTACACAAGTCATAACTATTGTTGATGATATAGA
>CANMZT010000062.1 GCA_947502405.1 uncultured Algibacter sp.
GGCGATGGCAACGGCGATGATGATGACGAGGATGAACTTACCATAGCCCCAGCGCAGGCAGATTTAAGTATTGCCAAAGGCTTAGCCTCAGGTAGTGCCACACCAAACGTAGGCGATACCCTAGTGTTTGAATTAGTAATTACCAATGACGGACCAGACGCAGCAACAGGTGTATCCGTAGAAGATGTTTTACCACTAGGTTACACCTTAGGAACAGTAAACAATGCGGGTATAGCCTCAGGTAATACAGCCACATGGACAGGG
>CANMZT010000063.1 GCA_947502405.1 uncultured Algibacter sp.
ACATAAAACGTGTTGTTCCTGTTCTTGAAATACATAAAGTTTTCTGTAATCGCTGACTCCTCTGTACTTAAACTCTGCTGCTCTCCTTGGAATACAATCTCAAACCTTTCATTGAATATCCCTTGTGATGACGAAAAATTATAGCCTAAATCTTGGGTTAAATCAAAATAAGTTCCTGTTAGGTTATCTCGTAAATAAACCTCTTGACCCTCATCTAGGTTATCCAATTCTGTAATTCGTATCTCAAAACTGTTATCTC
>CANMZT010000064.1 GCA_947502405.1 uncultured Algibacter sp.
TCATCTGTAATTGGAATACTAACATCAACACTTGTGCTTCCTGCTGGTATTGTTACCGTTGTAGTGGTTGTTGTATAATCGGCAGTGCCTGCTGTTCCTGTAGTGGTGACGATATCTACTACCGTATCTACGGAACTTGGGACATCGATACTCACTGGTACAGTTGCAGTGCCATCCCCCTCATCGACAGTAACATCTCCAATAGTTACCGTTACTGGATCATTATCTGTAATCGTTACGGTGCCACTTGGATCTGT
>CANMZT010000065.1 GCA_947502405.1 uncultured Algibacter sp.
AACGATTCTGATACATTCTTTGGAAGTGTAACTTCAGTAACTGCTTGTGAGCAGCCTGCTGGATATTCATTGACGGCACCTGCTACGGATGACTGTGATGATAACGATGCGGATGAGTTCCCTGGTCAAACTTGGTACATTGGTGTGGATAACGATTCTGATACATTCTTTGGAAGTGTAACTTCAGTGACTGCTTGTGAGCAGCCTGCTGGATATTCATTAACAGCGCCTACTGCGGATGACTGTGATGATAA
>CANMZT010000066.1 GCA_947502405.1 uncultured Algibacter sp.
GGAACTGTTGCTATACCGTCTCCTTCATCTACTGTAATATCGCCTATGGTCACATTAACAGAATCATTATCTGTAATCGTTACGGTGCCACTTGGATCTGTATTAATCGTGTTACCACTTGTTACGGTACCATCTACTGTAAAGTCTTCTGGAGATTCACTAATCGCATCATCTGTAATTGGAATACTAACATCAACACTTGTGCTTCCTGCTGGTATTGTTACCGTTGTAGTGGTTGTTGTATA
>CANMZT010000067.1 GCA_947502405.1 uncultured Algibacter sp.
ATAACTCTAAATTTATAAATAACAAACTTAGGATGGCTATAAGTAATTGCTTGTTCTCGCCTACTTCTGAAAATCCTCGCGGATTTTCAGTTTGGTGCATACTTGCTAAGTTAAGTGCTAAACCACGCAACTACTCATAGCCTAAACCGTTGCCAGTAATGTTGACCCGTCCTGAATAAAGGCTACATAATTTTAAACATTATGTACAAAAATGACAAAGTAATTAGACGGTATTCAG
>CANMZT010000068.1 GCA_947502405.1 uncultured Algibacter sp.
TATAACTCTAAATTTATAAATAACAAACTTAGGATGGCTATAAGTAATTGCTTGTTCTCGCCTACTTCTGAAAATCCTTGCGGATTTTCAGCTTGGTGCGTACTTGCAGTTTAACGCTAAACCACGCAACTACTCATAGTCGAGACCGTTAAACGAACCCCTGACCCGTCCTGAATAAAGGCTACATAATTTTAAACATTATGTACAAAAATGACAAAGTAATTAGACGGTATTCAG
>CANMZT010000069.1 GCA_947502405.1 uncultured Algibacter sp.
TGTATAAGTATATGTTCTAGTACCTTCACAAGTTAATGGATCAGGACTATCTGTAATAACAGGAGCAGAAGCAGTTAAAGTATCACCACAAGCATTAGTAACAGTTGGTAAAACTATACCAGAACCATCTGCATCAGCAATACAATCTACAGTTTCAGCACCACTAGCGTCAGCTATACTGAAAGTTGGTGTATCGATAGTATAAATATAAGCCCATTCTGCAGAGTTACCAGCACA
>CANMZT010000070.1 GCA_947502405.1 uncultured Algibacter sp.
GGCGTACCTAAGTTTACATCAGCTAAGTCTACGGAACATCCAGAAGCAGTCACATTGACTGACACAGGCGCCGCACACGAAACAAACGTTGGGTCTATATCATCAACAATAGTCACGACTTGCGAACACGTAGCGGTATTACCCGAACCATCAGTAACGGTCCAAGTCACGGTAGTATCCCCTAATGGGAATGTAGCCGGCGCATCATTAGTCACGGTCGTTGTAGTACA
>CANMZT010000071.1 GCA_947502405.1 uncultured Algibacter sp.
ACTGAAGTTACCGAACCAAAGAAAGTATCAGAATCGTTATCCACACCGATGTACCAAGTTTGACCAGGGAACTCATCAGCATCATTATCATCACAATCATCCGCAGTAGGCGCTGTTAAAGAATATCCAGCAGGCTGCTCACAAGCAGTTACTGAAGTTACACTTCCGAAGAATGTATCAGAATCATTATCCACACCGATGTACCAAGTTTGACCAGGGAACTCATC
>CANMZT010000072.1 GCA_947502405.1 uncultured Algibacter sp.
CCATCAGTCACGGTCCAAGTCACGGTAGTATCCCCTAATGGGAATGTAGCCGGCGCATCATTAGTCACGGTCGTTGTGGTACAATTATCATCTACGGTAGGCGTACCTAAGTTTACATCAGCTAAGTCTACGGAACATCCGGAAGTAGTCACATTGACTGATACAGGCGCCGCACAATTCACAAACGTTGGGTCTATATCATCAACAATAGTCACGACTTGTG
>CANMZT010000073.1 GCA_947502405.1 uncultured Algibacter sp.
AAGGCGTTTAAAAACGGATAAGAGTGACGCATTTATGATTTATAGCTATGGTTGTGAACAAGCGCTTAATTTGTGGCCTCCAGAACCAGACTACATTACCCAGAGAAAAGAGATAATTTCATTGCTTCAGATGTATTTAAAGGAATCTACAGGTTTGAAGAATAAATTACATGCCTTGGAGAATTTACACGATAGGCGCACAAAAGTTATCACATCGATA
>CANMZT010000074.1 GCA_947502405.1 uncultured Algibacter sp.
TTCCCTGGTCAAACTTGGTACATCGGTGTGGATAACGATTCTGATACTTTCTTTGGTTCGGTAACTTCAGTAACTGCCTGTGAGCAGCCTGCTGGATATTCATTAACAGCTCCTGCTACGGATGACTGTGATGATAATGATGCGGATGAGTTCCCTGGTCAAACTTGGTACATCGGTGTGGATAACGATTCTGATACATTCTTTGGTTCGGTAAC
>CANMZT010000075.1 GCA_947502405.1 uncultured Algibacter sp.
GTTAATACTACCGTGTCTGCATCTGCTGTAATTGTTCCTGCATCTGCTGAACATGCTTCTACCGTTACTGGCGCACCCGCTGCATCTAATGATGCACAAAGGCCTGCTTCTGTTACTAAGTTTAGTACATCTACTCCAGTAGTAATGCCTATTTCTACAATACCTAAATCTAAGAAGTTTGCACTATCTTCTCTTCCATCATAAACTAAGGT
>CANMZT010000076.1 GCA_947502405.1 uncultured Algibacter sp.
GCACCAGTAATTACGTTAAATGGCGATGCAACCATCGATTTGAATGTAGGTGATACTTACACAGAGCAAGGAGCAACAGCAACTGATAATCTAGATGGTGATCTTACCGCGAATATAGTAGTAGGCGGAAGTGTAGATACCAACACAGGCGGCACTTATTTAATAACCTATGATGTAAGTGATGCCGCAGGAAACGCAGCAACACAGGT
>CANMZT010000077.1 GCA_947502405.1 uncultured Algibacter sp.
ATAATTCAGCCTCTAGCTGCTGACATTCTTTTTTCAAATTTCGCAACTGACGCTTTATCGATGTGATAACTTTTGTGAGCCTATCGTGTAAATTCTCCAAGGCATGTAATTTATTCTTCAAACCTGTAGAGTGCTTTAAATACATCTGAAGCAATGAAATTATCTCTTTTCCCTGGGTAATGTAGTCTGGTTCTGGACGCCACAAATT
>CANMZT010000078.1 GCA_947502405.1 uncultured Algibacter sp.
AGTCACGACTTGTGTACAGGTTGCTGTATTACCCGAACCATCAGTAACGGTCCAAGTCACAGTAGTATCCCCTAATGGGAATGTAGCTGGCGCATCGTTGGTCACGGTCGTTGTAGTACAGTTATCATCTACGGTAGGCGTACCTAAGTTTACATCAGCTAAGTCTACGGAACATCCAGAAGCAGTCACATTGACTGACACAGGCGC
>CANMZT010000079.1 GCA_947502405.1 uncultured Algibacter sp.
ACATCTCCAATAGTTACCGTTACTGGATCATTATCTGTAATCGTTACGGTGCCACTTGGATCTGTATTACTGGTGTTGCCACTCGTTACAGTACCATCTACTGTGAAAACTTCACTTGGCTCTCCAATAGTGTCATCGATAATTGGTATCACAACATCTACACTTGTACTTCCTGCTGGTATTGTTACCGTTGTAGTGGTTGTCGT
>CANMZT010000080.1 GCA_947502405.1 uncultured Algibacter sp.
CTAACCACAGTAAATGATGGCGGTACAGGAGCAGGCAACACAGCAACATGGACAGGCTTAACGGTAGCCGCCAACAACGGTACTACGGTAGTCACCTATGAAGCTACGGTAAACGCACCAATAGGAGTAGTAGGCGAGTACACCAATGTAGCACAGATCACAGCAAGCGATCAGTTTGATCCAGATAGTGATCCAACTACAGACA
>CANMZT010000081.1 GCA_947502405.1 uncultured Algibacter sp.
CCAGTAGTAATGCCTATTTCTACAATACCTAAATCTAAGAAGTTTGCACTATCTTCTCTTCCATCATAAACTAAGGTATGAATCGTATATAATCCTGAACCTTCTACCGTGAACTCTGGTGTAGAACTTACGTTTTCTATTACTAAGCCTGTTCCTGAAGTTAATACATAAATCTGACTGTAGTCTGCTGGTACATTGATGT